>NZ_CP032084.1:1247310-2494620 GCF_003600685.1 Achromobacter sp. B7 | reverse complement strand
TCAGAAGGTAAACGTATACAACCGACGCGCCTCATCCATCAGGGCACGTGGGTACAGGTCAAAACTCGTTTGATCCTTTTTGTGGGACAAGCTCTTTGGGTCTAAGCAGGCTTATGAGTTCTCGATCACCCGCTTGTCCCGAAACAGTGGCCAACACCCAACCCGATAGTTCGTCATAGTCAGCCGGCTGCAACTTAAGTCTTTCCGTACCAAGAGCGAACGCAAATTCAGAGATAGCCTCCCCCTGCTGCTTTGTTCGAGACGTAAACATTTTCTTCAGAAGCAATACCATGTACCGGCTTTCTGTCGGCATTGACGAATAGTCAAGTTCGGAAGGGTAGGCTTGCCGCAAGATAGCGGCTTGGATAATCCCGTCATTGTATCGATTGAAATTTTGGGGGTCGAGCACGACCTGCTGGAACGCATCTGAAGATAAGCGCTGATCGTCGGACGCGAATTCCTCTGTTCTCGCCCGCTGCAGAATCGCACCTATTGTGACTAGCACCATTGGCGCATGCTGAGCGCCCTCGGTATAGGGGCACCTCCAGAAAGCGAAGTCCGGCCGAAGCCTCAACCGATGATCTCCAACTACAAGGCTAGGTAGCAGAGCATCTTCCACCAGCCCACCTTGTCGGCGAGGATTCCACCGATATTCAAGCGCATCAGCACGCGCGTCTCGGACTCGAATAGCATCCTCCTCGTCCCGGAATGATCGTTGAAGAGCAGCACCGATAGCCAGAGTGTGATGGCAATCAAAGAAACAAGTATTATCTTTGGTTTGCGTCAAATTGCGCTTCAAAAATGATGCATCGGAGCTGGATTCACAGATTTGAATTCCGGCGAGATACGTCTTGGCTCCAGTATGGGCTGCACGCAAATCGCGGGAGACGCCAAGCAGGAGAGAACCTTTGCTGATCACTGCTGCTACAACTAGAAGCGCTCGTTCAGGATGGAGCGATTCGATCGCCAAGTCGAGATTAGAGCTAGAGCGCACGCCCCAGGGTAAAGAAATCGACATCTCCGCAAGGTAGGTCGCGCACATTTCAGCCATCTCTCTACTAGCGGAGTCATCCTGAAACACGATGCCCTGTACGGATACTGGAACATTGGCTCGCAGCTGCTTGTGAAGCCAAGCTATGAACGGCGGTGATTCATTTAGCATACGACCGCGAATGAGATGGGCGCGGCGCTGTCCCTGTTCGTCCAACCCGTTAATTGAGAGAATAGGTCGATCGCAGAAATCCTCTGCAAATTTTGCCGCCTTTTCGCAGCGATGGGCCTTTAGCGCCAACGTAATCTTTTTAGGAAGAATCTGCTCCGGATGAAATCGTTCGCCGTATATACGAAGAGGCCGAACTCCGTCCACGGGGTTGGTACCGTCTTTCCAGGAGGATGGACGCGGAAGCCTGCACAAAGCCGTTTCGGCATCTCGTGCATCCTGAAACGTCAATAGCGTCACGACGTCGTCATTCCTGCAATGTGTGTGCGAAACCCATCTTCGCTGCAAAGACATAGAGGACGATGCAGAAATAATGCAAAAAAAGGTCTTATGAGGCGGAATCTCGATATTATGAATTCCACCGTGCGAATGGAAACTAATAATCTGCGGGCTTCCCCTATTTAATTTGTAGAGCATTTCCCGGAGCGAATAAGCAATCGCCGAAATGGCCATAGAGTCAACAAAAATAACCTTCAAATGCTCAATGCTCATTCTTGACAACAATGCGAACGCCAAGAAATCAACAGACGCGCTTGTCGATAGCGCCTCTTCAGTCCTCAAGAAATGGCTGGATTTTTCGCCTGAGGGTTTTACAAACTCGAATCCCGAAGGAGCCCGAACGACCGCCCTTCCGTCAGCAAAAACTGTTTCTATGCCACGAGATAGAATACTCGGAAATACGTCTAGCAAGTGGTCCAAGGTACACAAGCTCTTTGTCGATACAGAGGATTCCATCCCGATTACCTGTACTGGCCGGCATGTTATATCGACGACCACGAGATGCAAGCTGGTCTTGCCCCTGAATCGATAAACGCTTTGTCGAATCTTCGCCGTAGAAAGCATCGCGAGTGCTTCAGCACTGTCGCTTTGCAAGCAGACGACCAAGACGCCGTCTGGATAGAGGACTCCTTGCGCCGCTTCGTTTAATGCCGTGGCAAAGTCGGCGACGGACGATGTCCCTGGGTGCTTGAAGATCACCTCAAACGTTGCTCCGGATGGGTGCTCCCAATCATACGAAAACAGGACGCTCATTATCGTCCCCGCGACAAAGGAATCGCTATCGTATATGACGCTCCGGGTATTGTAGGAAGCTGAGGACGCTCCAAATGCCACGGCTCGGGTAAGAACTTCGTGGTATCAGGCTTAGAGAAGTCTTGATGCAAAAAGAGGCGGCCAGTACGTAATGAAAGAAATGCGCCCAGTGCTTTTAATGCTTCAAGCGAGGAGTTAAGCCCTTGGCCAAATCCCCGAGATTGCTTTGTAGTCGCGTGCATCTCAAAACACGCTTTGACGTAATCGAGCTCCTGATCGATTGAAATAACATGCAGATCGGCTGGAGATACATGCTGAGCAGCCCACCTTTTGGCGAGCCCAGGACCCGTATCGTAGACGGTCACCTCGAGCATACGTGTCGCCACGAGTGGTGTAATAGTAGACTCCCGACGAGGCCTCATCTTCTCGAACCGTCTCAGGTTCTCTTCCGCGGACGGAGGACGACCTTTTTTTTGCATTGAAGACCAAGCAAGGTACCGGCTCAGGGGGCCGCTATCGTCCCCGGATTCAGTTTTCCTAGCCCGGTATTCGAATGTTCGCATAAATATCCCCCGGATATTTCCAGAAGGAAAGGCAAGTCCGCTCTCATCGAATCTAGCGTGATCGTGAGTATTAGCGAAAAGCTCCTCAATGAGAGTGCTGAGGTACTCTAACTTCTCGTCCGAAATACCACGCAGGGCTAAGGGCTCGAATGACTCAATCATCTGCCGCGTCAGCGTCTGAAAATCATCCGACTTGCGCAGCGTCGCAGCCTCTCGTTGGCTATAAAGAGGAAGCAGAAATTCGTTTGCGGCGCCCTGAAAACAACATAGATGTGCGCCTCTACTCCCGTTAGTGTCGCGAAATCTCGATGACTGCATCGCCATAAGAGTCGGAATAAGGTACTTACGAAGTGCGGGTGACGACGCAGAGAAATCTAATGCTCCGACTGCGCTTGCCGCAAAGTACAAGGCCGCACAACCGTGCGGCTCTAATGCTAGTTTCGTTAGTACTGTACTAGAAGGCGTTCCTACAATCTTCAGTTGGCGTGTAGAGCTATGTCGGGACCATTTCGCGAGACACTGTATTAGCATTCCGCTCATTGCGAACCGTCCGCCGTCCAGAAATCGAGATGGCACAGAAAATTCATTCGCGATCGCGCCAGGTATCGACTCAACCACCTCGAGCAGATGTGTGTAATTTAAATCACGCGGAATGGATATCATTCGACCCTCGGTAAAGAACGCACTCTGCAATCTAGAAGCACATGGCCGCACGAGGAGGCCTGCCCTCTTAACTTCGTCTACGCGGAGATGAAAAGCAAGAACTTCTTCATTTTCGCATCTTTATATCCATCATTTATGAACTTTCTAACACTCGACTTGAAGCCATCCCCAATCGCATAGAACGTATCCACCTCCTTCTCCGCGCTAATGGTTAGGTAACCAGCAGCCAGAAGCTTCTGAAACGCCCTCGCCTTTAGACCCAAGATTCTGTTCGAAAACCGAATATGAACTTTATTATTATCCCTAAATCCACTATTCCTATAGAAACTAGAGAGAAATTGGATGGCTTCGTCCACCAACATCCTATCGCTAATATCCGAGGCCTGGCTCAGCATAGCCAGTGATTCCGCCAAATCTCCAATACTGCACGTAGCTTGATCTATCTTACCCTTCAAGAGGTTTGAATTTCGATAGACATCGTTGTGACAACCTATAAACTCGGTGTATATAAAACTTGAGGAATCAAAATCGGAGGCCAAAAATTTTGGATAATTCTTAAACCTGCTATTGATTACATTAGTATTTGAAAAATCAAAAGCTGGCAAATCACCCTTGATGTACAACCCCTCGATAGCTCCTTCTTTCGACTTATAAATAGATTTTACATCTTGAGTAAAAGTTTCCTTTGTCGAATTTTTAATTAAAAAAATCAACAGAAGGATATTCTCTATAGCCCCAATATAGACACCCCTATCAATTGGAGACAACTGACCTTTCAATACAAATTTGTAATTTTCAATCAACTTCTCGGCCGTCTCAGAAAACTCCGGCCTCCTTGTTTTAAAGAACTTAACTATATCCCTGATCTCTGTAGATTCAATACTGGGACGCGCCAGACTTCGGGCAAAACTGGCTCCAAACTCGATATCAGTTAAACCCTGAAGCAATTTAATTGAATTTAGGTATGAATGCAAAAAATCATACTTGAACTTTGCATCCCTGTCTCCCGCCTTTATTAAAGGATGCTTCTTAATCAAATCTGCCAATCCCTTCCCATTATCGCCATAAAACCCATCGACGGCTTCTTGAACCTTTGAAAATTCCCAGCACTCCCCGTGCTCCTGGTTTAAGAAAGCGAACAGTTCCACATAGTCCGACGGCTCAATATTAAACCCATGGCGAACCTTCTCTCTTTCAAATATGGAATAAATAATGTGGTCAGTTATTTCATTTAAGGATGGATACGGCGTCAAGGAAAGATTCAACTCGAACCCGGGCGAATCGCCACTTTCCTCTAAACTTTCCTCAAAAATATTGGCGATTACGTCCACAAAAAATGGAACAATTCTGTTTTCGGACTGAAAAAGACTGGAATTCACCTTTCTCATTATTTTCGAGCAAATATCCTCCATATCCCCAAACGCTGCAAACCTCCTTCTCAGATATTTTGTGCAATTTTTTTCCTTAAAACCGAGAAGCTCATAACTCTTAAAGCCCAATCTATCGAGATCATTTCTCTTGATTAGAGTCGTATCGCGTGTCGTCAACAGTACTCGCCCGTACCCCAATTCCGTATGGTGCGAAGATATAGAGTCAAGAAATGAACGAAGGTTAAAACTCTCTTTGAATATTGAAGTCAGCTCATCCAAGCCATCAATAATAATTGCAATATTTCCGCTAACAATGGAAAGATCAAAAGTTTTTTTGTCGAATAAGTTTGTGTGCTTTAAGTGCTTAGCCTGCAATACATAGACATCATAAATATCTACAATCTCGGGAGGCATTGCGTTAGTGGACTCTACATACTTCCGAATATCTTCTGAACGAATCAGTATTGTTAGGACGTTATTGCTGTGCTGGGTTATAAGGGCTTTGGCCAGAGATAGTGATAGGGACGTTTTACCAATTCCCCCACCTCCTATCACCAGCTGTGGCGAACAACCCGTTTCGTTCATAAGCTCCGTCAATAGATGATCGACGGCCGACTCGTACACGTTTTCGTCCGATTTCAGCTCCTGAGTCGTATAGAAATCGATAGCATCTGGAGGCTGCACTGATTTAAAGCTCTCGTCTATACAATAGCTCCACACATATTCATCATAAGTCAACTCAGTAAGATTTAATTTTCGCTGAGCGAGCGCAGAACTCTTCTCCGCCAAAAGTTTATCTATCGAAACTGTATTTTTTCTCTTTTCTTTTGGTCGGAGAATGGTAAGGTTGGAGATGTTTATATCTCTCTGCACAATGAGTTCTGCGGCCCTGCCCAACGTCTGAGAGATATTGACATTATTGTGCAATGCCAAAATATGTACCGTTGTTGGAGTTTTAGTTTCCCAAAGCTCGAATTTTATTCGATTGGAGGAAGAGAAATCGGTCCCTTCCTGTTCTGTGATTAGACATTTTCTATTTCTGGCACCTATTCCGATAATGTCTGCTGCTTTCGTCAGCTGATAAACTTTTAGGTCACTCGCAGTTGCTTGCTTTGCAGGACGTTTGTATTTCGGCTTTTCCTTCAACTTACTGATCAACGTCGAGATGCTATGAGGAAAGGCGCAGTCATCGGTGAAGTCAACATAAAAATGGCCCGCTAAGTATGTAGGTGTACTATCCTTTTCTCTCAACACCACAATACTATTAGTTCGCTTGGTTTCCAGCAGACTTGCCCAATGCCTTGCACTATTTAGATAAGTTTCTATTCCCACCCCCCCCTCTCGACCATTTGCCTTCTTAAAATAATTTTCTGTCGCCACTACAATTGTAAAGTCAGCTTGCGCAACAGACTCCTCCATAAATAGATTCTTATCAATAAACGAATCCAAGTCATATCCATCCCAGACTACGTGGAAATCGTGCAATCGCTCAAGCTCTTCAGCCAGTTTCGAGACCCACTGTTGGTGCTCATCCGAATCCCAGCTATAAGATATAAAAACTTTTTTTTGTTCCATATACAATCCAATTTATTTCAAATTTCGTATTATCCGAAGCTAAATTCCGGCTCGACGCCATTAAGAAGATAAGAACTTATGAGTTACGAGTTTTTTTATTTGCATCTGCCGTAATGCGAATCAAAACCTCTTCTAAAAACCTTCTAGCTTAAGTTTTTTAATATAAATTAAAGAGAGTTCCTAACTTGGGCCGATAGAATTGGGAGATTCGTTGGCGCACTCAATTTAGATTCGGGTCCCGCACAGAAAGGCAAGGCAGTCAGCTTATCGACTCAAGGGATATTCTGCCCTGAGAACTTTTAAAGTTTCAAAACCTCCCGAGCCAGCACCTCCGTGCAAGCCTCTCCCGCCTTCGCCAAATATCCCTTCAACATCCCAGCCCCGTTCTCCAGCAACTGATCCTTCGTCGGCGGGTTCTTGTCATCCCCCTGCACCCCTGCGCAGGCCGATTCGGCCACGACAGTCTTCGTCGCCGCATCAATCAGCCGCAACCTTGCCGTATAGCTGACCCGGTAATGCGCCCAATCCGTCGGGTAGTAATTGAACATCCACGTCAGCGTCTTCACGTCCAAAACATAATCGCCGCCTGGACTGGCGGCGACTACCGTTGCGACATCATCTTTAGCGGCCACGCCAGATGCATTCACAGCCGTCGTGTTCTTCAAGCTGGCTAGCTTGCTTTGCAGTCCGGCAGAGATCGCAATCGCTGGATCTTCGATGCCGTTTTCTTTCACGATGGTATTGCCCTCCGTGACCATGGCGGCAGCGCCAAGCATCGCGAATGCAGCCTTGCCAGCGGTAAAGGCAGTGAAGTCGGGCTGGCCGTAGCGGGAGGAAACGATGGATTTTCCTTCCAGCTTGCTCAGGGAATCTTGGGAGATCGGTGCGTGCTTGACGGTCGTGCAAGCGCCGAGGGAGAGGACAACTGCTGCTGCGATAGTGATACGGAACATCAACATCTCGTTCTAAGGTTGCAGGATAGAAACTCTCTATCTCGGAAAGCGCTTATGCGCGCGTTCCTCCGAGTCCCGACCGATGATGCGGATTGTGCTGTCCCGTGCTTGGGCTGCTCTTGCGGTGTGATGCCCGCCGACCTTGCCAAAGCTGATGCACAAGCAAACCGCAAATGACAACTTGGCTTAACGAATCGATGCTGATCGCGTTACCCTGAAGCAAGACTTCAGGGGCCAAGGTCGGCCAAAGATTCTAAATGTTACCTTAGTTACTAACTTTGATCTACGGCAGATCTAAGGCTCCATGCAGGCGGCCATACATAAGCAGATATCGATCTGATGCTTGCGCTCGCTCTTTTCTTAATGTGAATGTCCCGACGCGAGGGCCTCAATACCCTCCAAGCTTTCCTCTCATTTCCCCTCCACCCGCCCCCACCTCCCCGCAATCCCCCCCGCCGCCGCCTTCATCCTCTCCACCACCATCCCAAACCTCTCCACCCCCAACCTCTCCGCCATCGCCGTCACCGTAATCGCCCCCAGCGCCACCCCTCCCTCCGTCAACACCGGCACCGCCACCGCGCTAGTCCCCGGCATCAGCCCGGCCGCCGCATGCGCAATCCCCTCCCTTCTCGCCACTTCAACCCGCGCAATCACATCCTCCACCCGCTCCCCCATTACCTCCAGCCTGGCCGCATTCCCCCGCACCAACTCCACGCTCTCCTCCCTTCCCAAACTCGCCAACAACGCCACCCCCGACACTCCCACGCCCAACGGCCGTCTAACCCCCACCTCAATCGACAGCACCTGTATCGGATGCCTGCCCGTCCGCCGCCCAATACATATCGAATCGTGCCCATGTCGAATACTCAAAAACACCGTATCCCCCACCTGATCGGCCAGCTCGCTCATATACGGGTCCGCCAGCGTCAGCAGCGGAAAGCGCCGCGTCCTGGCAAGCCCCAGCAAACTGATCTCTTGCCCGATCAAATACCGTCGCGTTTCTGCATCCTGTTCAACCGCGCCCTCTTGCACCAGCGTCTTCAGCAGGCGATGCACGGTGGGCCGATTCAAGCCGGACATGCGTTCCAGATCCACCAGCCTTACCCCCCGCTCTTGTCCGCACGCAATTAGCCGCAGCAGCGCCAAGGCTCTGCGTACGGTCTGCGCGCCGGATGCGCTTTTATCTTCTGATTCGCTCACGTGGCCTCCGGTTTGATAATGGATTTGGGCGTCTGCTGAATACCGCGCTTGGTGACGATGGGGCCTAGCGATGCGTAGTTGGGGCCGCCGATGCGGCAGATGGGGCGTAGTAATGCCGAATCGATCTTGCCGTCTTGCAGCAGGCCATCGCGTATATGGAACATCACCACTTCGCCCACGAAGAACTCCGCGCCGGTGTCGCCAAACGGGGTGACGCTATGAAAGCGGCATTCCAGGCTGATGGGCGCGGCGGCAAGTCTGGGCGTTGCGATAACGGCGCCGGGAAGTACGCTTAAACCCAGCACGTCGACTTCGCTGACTTCGGGCGGGTGTTCTTGGGCGCTGTCGTGCAGGGGATCAAGCAAGGTTTCGTCGGCGACGTTGACGACGAAGTGGCGGTTGGCCAGGATGTTCTCGGCGGTGTCTTTGCGTTTGCCGGCTTTGCGGCCGATGTTGACGCCGATCATGGGGGGTTTGTTTGAGACGAAGGTGTAGCAGCTGAACGGCGCCAGGTTGACGCCGCCGTGGGCGTTGACGCTGCTGATCCAGGCGATGGGCCGGGGCACGACGATGCCGCTCATCAGGCGGTAGGTTTGCTCGGGGTTCAGGTCGCTGGCGGGAAAGTGCATGGTGGGTCTGGCTCCGTAGTCCGGATATTGAACATTCAACAATGAATAAAACCGCGTGCGCAATAGGCGCCCAGGGTAATTCTGCGGCGAAACGCGGTCATGCCAAAAGCTGTCCGCAATACAACCTGCCAAAAGAGTCCAACATCCGGAACTTTTCTTGAAATTCGGATTGTTCAGCGGCGCGGGAATTTCTAGAGTGTCGTCAAACACAACAAACAAAACGTGATGACACGACCAGGAGACAAACCATGCATCGCAATGCGCTTCGCGCCTGCGCCACGGTGGCGCTGACCGTTCTGACTTCCATGGCGCACGCCGCGTGGCCCGAGAAACCCGTGAAGATCGTGGTGCCCTATCCGCCGGGCGGCAATGTGGATGTGGCGGCGCGGCTGATTGCGCCGGGTTTGCAGGCGGCGTTTGGGCAGCCGTTTATTGTCGAGAACAAGCCGGGTGCGGGCGGGATGATTGCCGGTGAGCAGGTGGCGCGGTCCGAGCCCGATGGCTACACCTTGTTCATGGCGGCGAACGGGCCGCTGCTGTTCTCGCCGCTGATTTTCAAGCGGGATGCGTACAAGTGGGATCGGGACTTTGCGCCGATCAGTTCGGTGTCGTACACGCCGCTGGTGTTGCAGGTGAAGCCGAGCTTGCCGGCGAAGACGCTGGCTGAGTTGCTGGCGCTGGCGAAGAAGGAGCCGGGCAAGCTGAACATGGCGTCTCCGGGTGCGGGGACCACGAATCATCTGGTCAGCGAGCTGTTGCAGTCGTTGACGGGCGCGCGTTGGACGACGGCGCAGTACAAGGGCAACGCGCCGGCCACGACCGATCTGTTGGGCGGGCAGGTGGATTTCAACTTTGATCAGATTTCGGTGGCGCTGCCGTATGTGAAGGAAGGCCGCTTGCGCGCCTTGGCGGTGACGACGGCCAAGCGCGTGCCGTCGATGCCGGACGTGCCGACGTTTGCGGAAGCGGGTGTGCAGGGCATGGAGGCGGCCACGTTTACCGGGCTGCTTGCGCCGAAGGGCACGCCGCCGGATGTGCAGAAGCGCTTGAGCGAGGCGCTGACCAAGATTCTGGCGCAGCCGACGATCATTCAGCGTTTTGATGAGCTGGGCGCCGAGGCGCGCGGCAGCTCGCCCGAGGAATTCACGCGCTATCTGGCAGCGGAAGACGCGCGCTGGACGCCGATCATCAAGCGTGCGGGCATCACGGCGAACTAAGGGCAGACCACCGCCGCCGGACCGCAGCCTGGCCTGACCCGCCAGCAGCCACGCCCAGAAAACCGAACGCATCGCGGCCTTGCCTGGTCATGGCCGCGATGCCGCCCCACCCTCTTCTTTCCAAACGGAACCCGCCATGAGCAGACGCAGCATTTACGCCGAAGGCTTCAGCCACAAGAACCCCATTCCGGCCGCGTGCCGGATTGGGCCCATGCTGTATTCGGGCAGCATCCAAGGCACCGACCCCGCCACGGGCGCGTACGGCGCGACGTTGGAGCGCCAGTGCGAACTGATGTTCGACCACGTGCGGCGCATTGTGGAAGCGGGCGGCGGCTCGCTGGATCACATCGCGAAGATGACGGTGTGGATGCGCGACCGCAGCCAGCGCGCGGCGCTGAATGCGGTGTGGCTGCAAGCGTTTCCGGATGCGGAGAACCGCCCGGCGCGGCACACGATGCAGGCGGATCTGGATGGCGACAAGCTGATCGAATGCGATTTTGTGGCCGTGATCGGGTAAGGGAGACAGACGATGACTCAAAGCCAAATGACTCAGGGCCAAATGAATCAAAGCCAAAGTTCGCAGAATCAAGCCGTGCAGAATTCAGCATCGAAGCATCAAGCCCCGCAATATTCCCCCTCGCAGTACCAACCCTTTAATCCCCGCCCCACTGCGCCCGCTACCCGGCTACCGCCTAAGGCCTGCGATAGCCAGTTTCACGTATTCGGCTCCGCAGACCGTTACCCGGTTCGCCCCGGCGCGGCGTACGAGATGCCCAGCGCCACCATCGAGACCGCGCTGGGCCTGCACCGCCTGCTGGGCATCGAGCGCGGCGTGATCGTGCAGGCCACCACCTACGGGGCGGATCACCAGGTGGTGCTGGACGGCCTGGCCGCCGCCGGCCCGTCGTATCGCGGTTGCGCGAATGCGGTGGTGCTGGCCGAGCGTGACGACGCCTACATTCAGAAGCTGCACGATGCGGGCGTGCGCGGGGCGCGTTTTACGCGGCAGGGCTTGGGCATCAGCATGGCGCCCGCCGTGTTTGACCGCGCCATTGCGCGCATTCGTGAACTGGGTTGGTACGCCAAGTTCCAGCCAGAGCCCGACGGCATGATGGCGCAGGCGGCGCAGTTTGAACGGTTGGATATTCCGGTGCTGCTGGATCACATGGGGCGCGCCGATCCCACTGCGGGCGCGGCGGACCCGACTCGGCAGTTGCTGGAATCGTTGCTACCTCGCGGCAACTTCTGGGTGATGTTGTCGTTGACGGAAAAGATCTCACGCAGCGGTCCCCCTTGGGACGATGTGACGCCGCTTGCGCAAGCGCTGATCGCCGCCAACCCCGACCGCGTGATGTGGGGCAGCGACTGGCCACATCCCGTCTCCACCAAGCCCACGCCCGACGAGGGCCAGTTGGTGGACCAGTTGGCGCGTTATGCGGGCGACGCCGCGACGCTTAAGAAAATCCTGGTGGACAACCCCGCTCGCTTGTTTGGATTCGACGAATGAAACTGCTGACTTATACGCATGAAGGCCGCACGCACTTTGGTGCGTTGCGCGGCCAGGACCAGATCGTGGCCTTGGATCAACATGGCCATGGTTATGACAGCCTGCGCGCTGCGCTGGAAGCCGATGCCCTGCCCGCGCTGGCCGAATTGGCGGACTCGCTTCCCGCCACGCACAAGCTGAACGAAGTGCGGCTGTTGCCGCCGATTCCTTCGCCAGAAAAAATCATCTGCGTCGGCGTGAACTACGGCAAGCGCAACGAAGAATATAAAGACGGCAGCGCGCCGCCCGCCTACCCCAGCGTGTTCCCGCGCTTTCCGGGTTCGTTCGTGGGCCATGGCGAACCCTTGCTTCGCCCCCCGGAATCCGAGCAACTGGATTACGAAGGCGAGATCGCCATCATCATCGGCAAGGCCGGCCGCCGCATTGCCGCCGAAGACGCCTGGAGCCACGTCGCGGGCCTGACCTGCCTGAACGAAGGCACGGTGCGCGACTGGATCAAGCACGGCAAGTTCAACGTAACGCAGGGCAAGAACTTTGACGCGAGCGGGTCCATGGGGCCGTGGATAGTAACGGCCGACGAGTTCGATCCCACCGCGCCGTTGACGGTGACCACGCGCGTGAACGGCGAACTGCGCCAGCAAGACGCCACCGACAACCTGATGTTTCCATTCGCGGAACTGATCCGCTACATCTCCATCTGGACCACGCTGCAACCCGGCGATGTGATCTCGACCGGCACACCGATTGGCGCGGGCGTGCGCTTCACGCCGCCGCGCTTTTTGAAGCCGGGCGATGTGGTTGAAGTCGAAGTGGCCGGCATCGGCGTGTTGTCCAACCCCGTGGCCGACGAAGTCGCCGCGCACTGATCAGGAGCCTTCCATGCTTAACGACGAAGACCGCGCCCGCGCCGCCAGCCTGCTGCTTGAAGCCGAGCGCAGCGGCGTGCCCACCACGCAGCTTGACAAGGCGTTCCCCGGTATTGAGATTGCCGATGCGTATGCCATCCAGCAACGCAATATCGACCAGAAGATTGCCGACGGCGCCAAGCTGCGCGGCCACAAGATCGGCCTGACGTCCAAGGCGATGCAAAGCACCGTCGGTATCGACGAGCCGGACTACGGCCATTTGCTGGACACGATGTTCTTTCAAGATGGGCAGACCATTCCCACCGACAAGCTGATCGTGCCGCGCGTGGAAGTCGAGCTGGCTTTCGTGCTGGGCAAGCCCTTGCGAGGCCCGGATGTGAGCCTGTTCGACGTGCTGGATGCTACGGATTACGTGGTGCCGGCGCTGGAACTGATCGACGGCCGCAGTAAATACCCGCGCCGCATTGTGGACAACATTGCTGATAACGCCGCGTGCGCCGGCATCGTGCTGGGCGGCCGGCCGGTGCGGCCGATGGATATTGATCTGCGCTGGGTCGGCGCCCTACTGCTGAAAAATGGCGTGATCGAAGAATCGGGTGTGTCGGCGGCGGTGCTGGGGCATCCGGCGTTGGGTATTGCGTGGTTGGCGAACAAGCTTGCGCAGCACGACGCCGGGCTGGAAGCCGGGCACATCGTGCTGGCGGGGTCCTTCACACGCACCGTTGCGGTCAAACGCGGCGATACGCTGCATGCGGACTACGGCAAGCTGGGCAGCATCTCGGTGCACTTCTCATAAGGCGGCGCGCATGGAACTCCCCATCAATACGTTTAAACGCGCGCTGCGTGAACAGCGTCATCAAACCGGGCTGTGGGTCACGCTTGGGAATGCGAACAGTACCGAACTGGTCGCGGCCAGCGGCTTTGATTGGCTGCTGCTGGATACCGAGCACACGCCCGTGGTGCTGCCGACGGTAATGGCGCAGTTGCAGGCGGCTGGCGCGTATAAGAGCCATCCGGTGGTGCGCCCGTCTTGGAATGACAAGGTGCAGATCAAACAGTATCTGGATATCGGCGCGCAGACCTTGTTGCTGCCGTATATGCAGAACGCGGACGAGGCGCAAAGCGCGGTGGCGGGTATGCGTTATGCGCCGCGCGGCGTGCGGGGCGTTAGCGGCACGATGCGCGCAACGCGGTATGGGCGTGTGGCGGACTATATGCGCCGTTGCGAAGAGGAATTGTGTTTGCTAGTGCAGGCCGAGACGGGCGAAGCGCTGGAGAACCTAGACGCCATCATTGCAGTGGATGGCGTCGATGGGGTGTTTATCGGCCCCGCGGATCTGGCTGCCAGCTTGGGATATCCCGGCGAGCCGCAGCATCCGAAGGTGGTGGCCGAAGTGGAACGCGCCATTCGGCGGGTACGCGCGGCAGGCAAGGCGCCGGGCGTGTTGACGGGCGATGAGGCGCTGGCGCGGCGCTATATCGAGGCAGGGAGTTTGTTTACGGCGGTCGGCGTGGACGCGGCGATCTTGGTGCGGCATTGCGATGCGTTGGCGGAACGGTTCGCGGGTATCTAAGGCGGGTGTTTATCGGCACGGCGATCTTGTCTGCCTCGTTCTGGGCGGAGCAAACCCGCTGGGCCACATTTGGCCCGATCAAGCCAAATTTGACCCGCTATAACTCATTGATAAAGCACTGCTAATTTTTAAACGGGCCAGATATGGCCCGTTTTGCGTTGGAAATTCCGGCAATTCCGGGTGATTGGCGCAACGCAGCGCGGGCGGCGTCGCGAAAATAGCCCATAAGTCATTGATAGCGTTGACGGTTTTACTTTTCTCTGTCGGCATGGCACGGATATTGCATTAGTCCTCACAGCACTTCGTTTTGAAAGCGCCGGGTCGATTCATTTACGACGCTGGGCGCTACTGAATGGCGTGACGTGCTTTACACGCCGAATTGATCTCGGAGTTGATGATGAGTTCGCATGCAAGCTCTTTCGCCCACCAGGCTCGGCTGGCGGTGTTGGAAACGATGGCGGTGCCAGCAGGTACTTGCCGCGCTTGCGAGCGCAGCGGAATGCCGATCTTGTTGCTGCGCGATGCGCCATTGCCGCCAAGATCCTCGCCGTCTCGGACATCTTCGTCGCCGTCGTCCCCCTTCGATCCCGAACAAGACCGCGTACGCATCGATATGCAGCCGGGCAACTATCGCCTACTGCGCGAAGGGTTTGTGTATGTGCTGCTGGATCAGGAAATCTGGCACGCGTACCAAGTCACCGCCGACGGGCACATGCGCCAATATGACCCGTACCGAATACCGGAGGGCACTCCCCGCCCCTTGTCCAAGGCTTGCACGGGTGTAGGGCACGACGTGCGCGCTTCGTTCATACACGTCGACACCAAGGCCTACAAGGAAGCGTGGATCGCGTTCTCGCAAGATCGGTGGCCTGAGCCGGTGTTGGATGCCTACAAGGCGCAGACGGCGCCATCCGCGCGGTTCTTGAAAGTGGATCTGACGACGTTGCGAGAAACGCCCCAAACGGTATTGCACGGGTTGAAATTCGCCGATGGGTTTCTGACCGATCGCGTGTGGGAATACCGTTACGACGGCGAGGATTTCGGCAGCCGGCATGCGGTGCGTACACGTACCCCCAGGTTTGTGCCGATAAATGATTACGTCGACGACATCGCAAAGACGCAAGGCCTGCCGCAAGGTGTGCCGGTATTGGCGTTGCCCGATCCGGTGGGCGCGGTGTTGGAATTCAATCAACAACGCCATTTGCTGATTAACGACCGGCTCGCATGGGCGGGCAATGCCGAACGGCAGTATCTGCTGTTTACATCGGCGGCGCTGGTGCAGATCAGAGAGTTGGAGAAGACCTGGGCACACACCCAAGCGGTACAGGAAGTCGAAAAACAGACCGAATACCGCCGACAACATAATGACCATCCGGTGCTGGGCACGCGTTCCCACTTGCCGCCGGTGGATGTCCCACGCGAAACGGAGATCGCAGCCAGGCGCATCACGGCTGAGTATCACGAACGCCTGGAACAACGCTACAGCGAGCCGCGTCGCAAGCAGTTTCAGGACATGCACGATAAGGAATGGCAGCGCAGGCAAGGACTGATAGATACGATGGCGGCCCGCTATGTCGCATGGCTGCAATCCCTGGCCTGGCTGCGCATCGCGCGATACGACTACTCGGCTACCGATCCGCACTCGGCAGCGGCGTACACCAAGATGGTGGCGGCCTGCCTGGACGGCGGCCCCAGCGAAGCGCCCCCCGTTGATGGCGCCGATCTTGGTCCCACGCAGCAGCTGTGGAAGGCCTTGCTGGAAAACCCCGACAGCATTCTGTACCAGGCGCTACTAGCCAAGAACGCACGCCTGCTTGAAGGCCTGCGTCCCACTTTTACGGAAGGCTTCAAGGCCAATGATTCCGGCAAGCTGTATGCCGCAATCAAAGACGTGATGGCCTCGCAAGAAGGCGAGATGTACCTACGCAGCAGCGTGAAAGACGCGGTGGGCCAACTGCAAGGCGCGATGATCAACGCGATGTTGACGATGGACGCACGGGGGCAAGAACAGCTTTTACCCGTGGCCGCCACCGTGCATCAAGCCGCCCTGCTGCTATGCGAGCGCGTCCAAATGCTGCGCGTTCAGATCGAACTGACGCTGGGCGAGTATCAGGAATTACTCACCCAACAGATGCGCCAGGAATACGACAAGGCCGCAAAGGAAACCGGCAAGAAGGCTCGCGCGCTGATATTCAGCGGCATGCTGACCCTGCCGGGTCCGGCACAGAACCACATATTCAAAGCCACGTTCTGGGTGGCGGATACCGCTGAAGGACTGAAAAATAAGCTAACTGCAATGTCCAACGCCACGGCGGAGACCCTGGAAGGCGGTTGGCGCAGCGTGGTGGTGGGCATTGGCGGCCTGGAACCGAAGGCACATGCAATAGCCGGGCAACTACGGACCACTGCTGCGGATGCAAAGCTACGGGCGCATACCGCCTTTGTTGGAATACGCGGGATGGCGAACTTGGATTTGGCGTTGTCCATGGGCGCGTTGTTCTTTCAGCAAGATGGGCTGGCAAGAAGCCTGCAAGACCTGGAGCGCGTGATGGGAGACAAATACCCAGAAGCCATGGCGGGCGTGGCGGCAAGCGCAGTGGGGGTGGTGGGCGTCAGCATTGAAGCGACGGGGTTGGGAATAAGAAGCGTGGCCCGGGCGATGGAGAAAGCCGCTGTCGCTGAAGTACGCGCGGTGAATGCGTTGACGCTGGGCAAAGGGATGATTCGCTTTGGCGGCGTGACAAGTGCTCTGTCGGGTGTGGTTGAGGGGGTGCAGTTAGGACTGGCGTCTTGGCGCGCGCATGCGTCGGGAGATGCATCGGCAAGCAAACTCTTCTTTCGTGCGGCAGCTATCTCTATTGCGGCTGGCCTACTTGGGGGAACTGCCGCATCCCTTGGTGCGACTTCGCTTCTTGGACCTCTAGGTTTAGCAATTGCGCTCGGTATGGTGGCCTATGCCATATCGGTGGAAGCTAAAAAAAACCAGTCGAATTCAATCGAACAATGGGTGCGCCGCTGCTATTTTGGGAACCATGATGAAACGCCTTCGATTTGGTGGAACACGGCTAGAACGCTGTACAGCATCCCCCCATACTCAAGCGAAAGTGTAGAGATTGAGAAAACCAGTGCGGCCATTGCAGACAAAGAAATCGCAATCGGAGCTCTGAATGCTGCCCTATTGGGCGTGGTGACGGATTTCGAATTTTCTTTTGCGCCGCGACTATCGATTGCCCCCGCGATAGGCGCTGGCATGCAATGGGGGACTGTCCTCTCATACTCCGTCGAACTCCCCAGCTGGATTCCCGGACGGTCGGGCTATGCCATGTACCTGGCGGTGAAGCGCCATTCACCTGAGCAAATCGTAATCGCCGAACAGCAGAATTCCGCGGCTATCGCGGCAACAACTGCTATCCCAAGGCGTCCGGGCTATCAACTCGACGACGGCTCAATACGCCGACCCACAAGTGCCGATCCAAGAATCGCAGATTCGCTATTGTTGGACATCGGTGAGACGGAGATCGAATACGCGACATTGAAAATCAAATACTGGCCAGATATCGCTGACCCGGAAGCCTATGCGGAACTCACCGCTGTCGCCATTCGTTAGTACACACAGAAAGGATCGAGTGGCTTGCACAATCGCGAACCCTTTTTCCGAGAGAGGCCAGAATTGACATCGCAGCAAAGAAGCCCTAATCACAGCACTCCTGCTCTGGACAAGCCATATCGCGGGTGGGTGCGGGATCTGCAATTGCCGGATGATTCAGCAGCGTCGCCCAAGCGGAACACTCCGATACCGGTCGTTAACTCAATGAACGGAATCTACCTCGAATTGAGCCGGCGCAATACCATGCGTGGACTTTTGCTTTTCCTGGCCATCTTCCCATTCATCTGGATGTTCTTCGCGATACCCCTTCTGCTGATAAGAAAACCGGATCTGTCATATTTTCTTATGGATATCCCCTGTTTTCTAATGGCGCTTTGGATAACGGCATTGACTGTTCGCATAGACATATCCACGCCGAGCGACGAGCCGATTCGGTTTAATCGCCTTCGTCGAAATGTTTACGTAAATAGCTTCCACCATATTTGGTGGAAACCTTGGTCGCGATGGCACGTCACCACAAAGGTCTACCCCTGGCAGCATCTGCGCGCCGAAGTCTGGAGCCAACGCGGCGCCACCGGGCAAGGCGGCTTGATCTTCACGTGGGGTGTATCCATCGCCGTCGTCAAACCCGGCACGAACCAAGTCATTGATCGCTTTCCGTTAAGCGTCGGGCAAGACGAGGGCAGCTCGTGGGATTACGTCCGTGCCTACATGCAGCACGGACCCGACGCATTGCCTCCCGTCGACACGTTCAACGATCCGGACGAAGTGCCGCCCTACAACCTTGCGCTGCGTCTTGCGCCTAAAGTCAGGTGGCCGGCTCAAATGGATGCGGAGTCGCGTAGTGGACCAGGGTAGAAAGCAAAAAGGGCCTTTATCGAGCCGTCAACGCGCAGATCCGACAATTTGTTCCCAAAGATACACTCGACCCAGGCCGCACCCAAGTGACTAGAAAATTCCCAGCTTTGAATCAAACGTGCGCAGGATGGCAGCGCGACTTGCCGCAGCCCGCTGAAGAATTTACCTCTGAAGTTCGATCTCATTCTCAGCCAGTCATTAACGCGTTGGATGGAGCTTTCCTGGAGATATCTCGTCGCTCTACGAAGATGCGCGGCCTGATGCTTTTCATATCGGGTTTTGGCTTTTTTTTACTGGCGGATTCTGTACCCCGCCTACATGCTTGGTGGACCGTTGGGAGTGGCAGTCCCGTCACGCCGATAGGGACGTTTCTCGTGGATGTGATCCTTATATTCTTCTGCGTTCGCATTGACACTGCTATTCCCCGTGACGAACCCATCCGCTTCAATCGCTTGCGCCGCAAGGTCTACGTCTACAGCTTCCACTACATATTGTGGAACCCCTTCGCCCGCTGGTACGTCACAACCCGCGCCTACAACTGGGACGATCTTCGCGCCGAAGCCTGGCGCCAACGCGGCGCCACCGCGCAAGGCGGTTTGATCTTCACGTGGGGCGTATCCATCGCCGTCGTCAAACCCGGCACGAACCAGGTCATTGATCGCTTCCCCCTAAGCGTGGGCCAGGATGAGGGCAGCTCGTGGGATTACGTTCGTGCCTACATGCAGCACGGGCCCGACGCATTGCCTCCCGTGGAGACGTTCAACGATCCGGACGAAGTGCCGCCCTACAACCTTGCGCTGCGTCTTGCGCCTAAAGTCAGGTGGCCGGCTCAAATGGATGCGGAGTCGCGTAGTGGATCTAGCTAGAACGATGAAAATCCCGATATCAATGCCCGCGCCCGTCGCGGCGCCCAAATTCGCCTTGATCGTAGCGGTCCAGTCACAGAATTAACGCGACGTTTGTTCGTAATCGCAGAGAGGATCAACTGGCTTGCACAATCGCGAACCCTTTTTCCGAGAGAGGCCAGAATTGACATCGCAGCAAAGAAGCCCTAATCACAGCACTCCTGCTCTGGACAAGCCATATCGCGGGCGGGTGCGGGATCTGCAATTGCCGGATGATTCAGCAGCGTCGCCCAAGCGGAACACTCCGATACCGGTCGTTAACTCAATGAACGGAATCTACCTCGAATTGAGCCGGCGCAATACCATGCGTGGACTTTTGCTTTTCCTGGCCATCTTCCCATTCATCTGGATGTTCTTCGCGATACCCTTTCTGCTGATAAGAAAACCGGATCTGTCATATTTTCTTATGGATATCCCCTGTTTTCTAATGGCGCTTTGGATAACGGCATTGACTGTTCGCATAGACATATCCACACCGAGCGACGAGCCGATTCGGTTTAATCGCCTTCGTCGAAATGTCTACGTAAATAGCTTCCACCATATTTGGTGGAAACCTTGGTCGCGATGGCACGTCACCACAAAGGTCTACCCCTGGCAGCATCTGCGCGCCGAAGTCTGGCGCCAACGCGGCGCCACCGCGCAAGGCGGTCTGATCTTCACGTGGGGCGTATCCATCGCCATCGTCAAACCCGGCACGAACCAGGTCATTGATCGCTTCCCCCTAAGCGTGGGCCAGGATGAGGGTAGCTCCTGGGATTACGTCCGTGCCTACATGCAGCACGGACCCGACGCATTGCCTCCCGTCGAGACGTTCAACGATCCAGACCAAGTGCCGCCCTACAACCTTGCGCTGCGTCTTGCGCCTAAAGTCCGGTGGCCGGCGCAAATCGACGCGGAGTCGCGTAGTGCGCCTAGATAGAAAGATGGAAACCTTGATACCGGGTTCCGCGCCAGTGACCGCGCCGAAATTCGCACCTAGCTTGGCGTCCAAGTCAACTCACTTGCACAACCGCTAAAGCTGTCTGAATAACGCGGTCCGACACTTTTTTAGCTGGACATTTGTAAACTGTCTAGCTGCCTTGTTTCCGTCGCCTCGTGCTAAAAAATACAGTCCCGTCCGGAACCTGATATCGATGACGCCACTACCGAAGCGGTATGCCGCGGTGAAACTGCCCGCCTTGTGGAGCCCCCGCCCATGAGCATCCTAGACACCCTCGTGCCCGCCCGCAGCGCGTTGTTGGTCATGCATTATCAGACCGACATCATCAACCTGTTCCCTTCTGTCGCGCCCACCTTGCTAGCGAATACGCGCGCGCTTTGCGACGCGGCACGGCGGCAAGGGATCAAAATCTATTTCGGCCAGATTCGGTTCAGTCCGGGCTATCCCGAAGTCAGTCCGCTAAACAAGAACGGGCGAGGCATCAAGCAACTTGGCCTTTTCACCGGCGACCAGATTTCCCCTGAATTGGGCCGGCAGCCCGACGAGCCGATCATCATCGCGCATCGCGCCAGCGTGTTTTTTGGTACGGACCTTGAATTGCGGCTATCGGCACAAGGCATCGATACGCTGCTGATGGTGGGCATTGCGTCCACTGGCGTGATGCTGTCGTCGATTGCGCATGCCAGCGACGCAGACTACCGATTGTTTACCGTCAAAGACTGCTGCTACGACCCGGATTCGATTGTGCACGAGCACCTGTTTTCCACCGCGTTCGCGTCGCGCACCACCGTGCTGTCGCTGGTTGACGTGTTGGCGTTGCTGACGTAGCGCGCAGGCCCGCGAACGGCGGCACCCCATGGACGCCGCGCGACGACATTGCGGTGTAAATCACTTGGCCGGCGCAAATATCACTTTGACCGGGTTGTCCGCCTTATACGAAGCGGAACGCGGCCCGGACTTTGGATCAAATCCGGGATGCCATGCCCGAAGCTCCGCCTCCGACAACCATTCCAGTTGCAGTTGATCGTCGGGCGCATACGACTGGAACTGCGCCAACGCATTCACCGCAGACTGGCAGTTTTCTGATACGCCGGACTTCAGGACCGAGACCTGGGTTTGCGAAGTCGATGACATGGCGCCGGGCTCAGCGCATTTGCGAACTTCTACGTGGTATTGGCCCTGCGGCGAAGGCAGATCCACAATGATTTTGTTTGGACCGCATCCCGCCAAGAGCGCGGTCGATAAAGCGAAGAGTGCAGAACTTTTTATCATTAAGCTACCTTGAACTTTTCAATGGATTCAGACGGCAAATAACACTTCTGGAAATGCTGCCTGACACCTTTATCACAAGATGGGTGATGCCACCCTGCCCGCCCTCACAAATGCCGGTGGCTCCACACCATTGCCTGGCCCGTAAGATCACCGATCAACTCTGCGATGCCATGCGCGTCTTCTTCGGCCAGCCCTTCCATGCGTACCATCCGAAAACCCATTGCCAAGCTGTAGCGCCAGTCGAGCTCCAGAATTCGATAATCGATGCCGTTTTGTTCGCAATGCCATTTCGCGGCCGGGTCCTTGTACGCTGCGCCGATAAAATCCACGTGCGAATCAAACGGCGGCATGGCTCCCAGCGGTTGATTCGATCCGGGCAGGCAGGGCTCCGACAGGTTTTCACCGACGGCAACGCTCGGATTCGGGCCATCAAACGCCAGCAGCATCAGCGGGAAATTTCGTGGGTCCTGGTCATGGGCGGCGCGGGTGTCGGCGCCTAGGTACGGACGCGCGGCCGGGCCCAGGCAGTATTGCGGGCTGTGCCAGTCGCTGCTTTCGTAGTCTTCGAAAAGCGGATCGGGGGTAATGCCGTGTTGCGCCAACAGGGCCAGTGTTTCTTCCAAGGTGTCGTCGTACCGAATTGGCAGGTCGGCGGGCAGATAGCCGGCCTGTATGTAGCGCGCCACCAGTGCGCCGGTTGACCAAACGCCTTCCGGATTTTGATAAGAGCCTTCGTTCAAGCCGGCCAGCCCGAATACCAGGTTGGAAATGGCGCGATACGGCATTTGCTTGCCTCGCGGTTCCAGCACATAACCGCCTTTCAGCAGTTGCGCTTGCAGCGCGCGCCAATCCGGCGGTGGCAAATGAAAGTCGCGCGGGCAAATGAATTGGTGGTGTTCAGACATTGATCGGTGCGCTTATTAGCTAGGGACTAAGGATGACGTTGCAGCGTATGCCAGGTCTCGCGGGCCACAGCCAGCCGCAAAAGTCTAAATGAAAATCCAGGATGAACGGCGCGCGTGATCGGCATAAACTTGCCACCATGCCTACATCGTCAGACCTCTTTGCCCCGCCCAAAAAGCAGCTTGCTGCGCGCCAGAATTCGCTGCTGTGGGTGCTAGAGCCGCTGGGGCGCGACGCCAATTATCAACGACGGAAGATGTTTGGCTGCGATGCCGCGTATCTGGATGGCGCGCTGTATTTGGTGGTGGCCGACCGTGATGAGCCTTGGAATGGCGTCATGGTATGCACTTCGCGCGAGCGTCATGCGGCGCTGTGCGAAGAGATGCCGAGCCTGTTGCCGCACCCCGTGCTGGGCAAGTGGCTGTATCTACCGCAGTCGAATGATGCGTTTGAGGCGCTGGCCTCACATCTGGCGGCGCTGTCACTGGCGCGCGACCCGCGTTTGGGGGTGGTGCCCAAACCGCGCAAGTCACGCCGGAAATCATGGCGGTCGGACGAATAGGCGGCGCGGTAGGCGCACGGGCGCTGGAACTGTCCTGACCGGGGATGCGCGCCGGGCCAGTCTTGCCCGGCAGCCGGGCCCCGCGCGTTTGGGCTTAAGCGATACCTGTCGGGCCATATTTGGCTCGATCGAGCCAAATATGGCCCGCCGTAAGTCGTTGATAAGGCGGCGCTTAGTTTTTATCGGGCCAAAACTGGCTCGGTTCTCGTTAAAAACCCCGTCAATTTCAAATCGCAGGCATTGCACCACGCTGACTGCCACACACGATACGTTCGTAAGCTATTGATAGCGTTGAGGCTTTTGTGCCGGCGCCGCGCATGGCATGGATATTGCATTAGCCCTGGCAGCACTTCTTTTTGAAAGGCGCCCTGCCCTAGTGGCCGCGCCGCGCAACCAGGACAACGCTATGCCTACGCACGCACTTTGCCGCTGTCCGGCTTCTTGCCGGATGCCGCCACGATGACATCGTTTGCGGCTTTGCTTGCCCGGTCCCGAAACGCCGACCAGGGCTTTTATCTGTTGATCGATCCCCAGGCTGATCGCGCCGACGATAGCCCCTTGCATCCCGACAAGCTGCTGGCGCGGTTTGCAGCGGAGGCTATCGCGCCCGTTTTGCGTGCGGACCTGGCACACGACACGTCCGCCTGTCCCAAGCTGATCACGTTGGCTGAAGCGGGCCAGCGGTTCGATCGGGACGTGCTGCGCCTGACGGTCAACACCGCGCTGGCCGAGCCCATCGGCGGCAAGCGCATGGTGTGCGGTTGGCTGAACAGCCCTTCGCCTTTGGCTGTATTGGCCGAGGACCTGGCGCAGCGCTGCCTGGTGCCCGATCAGGATGCGCAGCGCGTCATACCCCTATTCGAACCGTTGCGGCTGGAGTTGTTGGCCGTCAGTTTGCGCGAGCGCATGGGCTCGTGGTTGAACCCCATCACGCAGTGGATCGTGCCGAACAGCGCGGGCCGCTTGTTGCAGCTGCGCAGCCACAACAACACGCCGACGCCGATTTTCGACACGGCGGACATGAACGCGCAGCACCTGGCGCCGCTGGTGGGCAACGTGTTGACCGCGTGGAAGCGGCTGGCCGATCAGCCGATGCCAGCCGACGCGCGCGCGCTGGCGCCCTTAATGCAGGACAAGCCCGGCCCCGCCACGCACGCGGCTGCCAAGGTCTTGTCGCATCTACGGCGCACCCATGCGCTGGGGCTGCGCAACGCCTCGGACCGCGTGACCTTTGCCTTGAAGCATCTGATGGTGCACCCGCATCTGGAAACGCACCCACGTATTCAGCAGTGCATTCAAGAGGCGGTGGCCGGCAAGGCTCGGCTACTGGATTCTTTTGCGGCGCTGGATACTGCGGAATGGCGCGACGTGCTTTACACCCTGAACAGAGTGCGGAGTTAACGATGAGTTCAAATGCCGATTCTTTCGCCTATCAGGCGCGGCTGGCGGTGTACCTAGGTGGAAATTCGCGCCCAGGTTCGGGTCGTTGAATGACCCCGCAGCTTGTCGGGCATCCCCTGCCTTCCACCGCCACCCCAAAATAAACAAGCCCCACACGGGGGCTTGTTTTAATTGTGTTCACTCAACCTCAGCAGCAGCCGATTCGCTTCTTGCCGCCGTATCGCGCGTCCTGGCGTTCGCGGAAGAAGGCTTCGTAGGTCATCGGCTCCTGGTCCGGGTGGGTGCGCCGCATGTGCTCGACATAGGTTTCGTAGTCGGGCACGCCGACCATCAACCGTAGCGTTTGGCCCAGGTAGCGGCCGGCGGCGCCGGCTGCCGAGGTCATGTTGCTGAACAGCATGCGGCGTCTCCGTTGGGGGTCAGTCGGCGCCGGCGGCGGCCGGCAACGCTTCGTACGGCGTCTCGCGGGACGTCGGCTTGTTCTCGGCGCGGGCGCGCTGCACCGACTTCACACCGAACACCACGATGCTGATCACCACGAACATGAAGATCGCGCACAGGCCGGCGTTGATGTAGTCGTTGACCACGACCCGCGACATTTCCTTGAGCGAATGCGCGGGTGCCAGCACATTGCCTTGCGCGATGGCGGCGTTGTACTTGTTGGCGTGGGCCAGGAAGCTGACGCGCGGATCGGCATGGAACAGCTTCTGCCAGCCGGCGGTCAGCGTGCACGCCAGCAACCACAGCGTGGGCAGGATCGTGACCCAGGCGTAGCGGTCGCGCTTCATCTTGAACAGCACCACGGTGCCCAGCGTCAGCGCAATGGCGGCCAGCATCTGGTTGGCGATGCCGAACAGCGGCCACAAGGTGTTGATGCCGCCCAGCGGATCGACCACGCCCTGGTACAGGAAGTAGCCCCAGGCCGCCACGCACAAGCCGGTGGCGATCAGGTTGGCGGGCAGCGAATCGGTGCGCTTGAGCGAAGGCGCGAAAGTGCCCAGCAAGTCTTGCAGCATGAAGCGGCCGGCGCGCGTGCCCGCGTCGACGGCGGTCAGGATGAACAGCGCTTCGAACAGGATGGCAAAGTGGTACCAGAACGCCATCATGCCCGGGCCGCCAATGGCCTGATGCAGAATGTGCGCCATGCCGACGGCCAGCGTGGGCGCCCCGCCCGCGCGCGAAATGATGGTGCTTTCGCCGACGTCCTTGGCGGTCTGGATGAGGTCTTGCGGCGTGACCACGAAGCCCCAGCTGGAGACCACTTGTGCAACCTGGTCTGGCGTGGTGCCGATGACGGCGGCCGGACTGTTCATGGCGTAGTAGATGCCCGGCTCGATCACGCAAGCCGCAACCAGCGCCATGATGGCCACGAAGGATTCCATCAGCATGCCGCCGTAGCCGATGTAGCGGGCCTGCATTTCGTTTTCGATGAGCTTGGGCGTGGTGCCCGAGGCGATCAGCGCATGAAAGCCCGACACCGCGCCGCAGGCGATGGTGATGAACAGGAACGGGAACAGGTTGCCCGACCAGACCGGGCCGGTGCCGTCCACGAACTGCGTCAGCGCGGGCATCTTCAGTTCCGGCGCCACGACCACGATGCCGATCGCCAGGCCAAGAATCGTGCCGATCTTCAGGAAGGTGGACAGGTAGTCGCGCGGGGCCAGCAGCAGCCACACGGGCAGCACGGCGGCGATGAAGCCGTAGACGATCAGGATCCAGGTCAGGCCCTTGCCGTCGAAATCGAACATGGGGCCGATCACCGGGTGGGCGGCCACGTCCTGACCGAAGGTGATGGCGGCCATCAGACCGACGAAGCCGATGATGGAGACCTCGCCGATCTTGCCCGGGCGGATGTAGCGCAGGTACACGCCCATGAACAGCGCGATGGGGATGGTGGCGGCTACCGTGAAGGTGCCCCACGGCGAATGCGTCAACGCCTTCACCACGATCAGCGCCAGCACGGCCAGGATGATGACCATGATCATGAACGCGCCAAACAGCGCGATCACGCCGGGGATCTTGCCCAGCTCGGACTTGACCAGGTCACCCAGTGAACGGCCGTCGCGGCGGGTCGAGATGAACAGGATGGTGAAGTCCTGCACGGCGCCGGCGAACACCACGCCCGCCAGAATCCACAGCATGCCCGGCAGATAACCCATCTGCGCGGCCAGCACCGGGCCCACCAAGGGGCCGGCGCCGGCAATGGCGGCAAAGTGGTGGCCGAACAGCACGTGCTTATTAGTAGGCACGTAGTCCAGGCCGTCGTTGTACTTCCAGGCCGGCGTCATGCGCGAGGCATCCAGCTGGAACACGTTCTTTGCGATGAAGCGGCTGTAGTAGCGGTATGCGATCAGGTAGACGCAGACGGCGGCAATTACCACCCAAAGCGCGTTGATGGTCTCTCCTCTGGCCAGCGCCACGGTGCCCAGCGCAAACGCGCCCAGTACCGCAACCGCCAGCCAGACCAGGTGCTGACCCAGTCCCTTACTGCTGGTTTGCATAAGTGCTCCTCTTGCCTCCCGCCATGCTTGTGGCGTGAAACGCTTTTTTCGTCTCGCGGAAGGCAGACTCATTGTTGTGGGGTGGCGGGTGCGCAAGCGCCCGCGCTGCGTCCTGCTGGACGCGGGCGTTAGTATTTCGTTTTGCCCCCCCGCCAACAAGCGCGGAACTACGCAATCCGGGTACGTATTACTACGCAATGCGCCGCAACATAAAATGGCGGAATCCGGTGAATCCTCGCTGTTAATCAACATCCTCCGTCAGGCCGCCCCAATGCGGCGGCGCACCAATCACCCCTTAGACAGAATTCCCATGAAGCTGCGCTTGAAGATCCTGCTGCTGGCAGCGGTGCCGTTGCTGGTGGCCTTGGCCGCCATCACCGTGGCCGTCTACGTGCAGGGCTTGCAGCTGGCCCAGCGCGAAAAGCAGGTGGTGGAAAGCGCCTGGCTGGCCAGCAAGGAAAGCGAGTTGCGCCACTATGTCAGCCTGGCCTACAGCGCCGTGGCGCCGTTGCAGGCCACGGGCGACGACGAAGCCACACGCCAGAAAGCGCTGGAACTGCTGGCGCAGATGGAGTTCGGCCACGATGGCTATTTCTTCGTCTACGACCTGCAAGGCAAGAACCTGATGCACCCGCGCCAGCCCGAGCTGGTGGGGCAAGACCTCTGGAACCTGCGCGACACGCGCGGGCAAGCCGTCATCCAGAACCTGTTGGCGGCCGCGCGCCAGGGCGGGCAGCAAGGCGAGGTGGTGCATTACCTGTGGGAAAAGCCGTCCACGCACCAGACCGTGGAAAAGCTGGGCTATGTGGTCGTGCTGGACCGCTGGGGCTGGATGCTGGGCACCGGCATCTATCTGGATGACGTGGAGCAGGCCCTGGTGCGTATCGATGCCGCCGCGCAGGCCAACATCCGCAGCATGTTCGCCTGGGTGGCGGGCATTGCCGTGGTGTCGATCCTGTTTGTGGCGGCCTGTGGGTTGGCGCTGAACATCAGCGACCACCGGCAGTCCGACGCCAAGCTGCGCCTGATGGCCCAACAGGTGGTGCGGTCGCAGGAGGACGAGCGCGCGCGCCTGTCGCGCGAGCTGCATGACGGCATCAGCCAGGTGCTCGTGTCCATCAAGCTATCGGTGGAAGCCGCCCGGGAAAGATTACGGCAGGCGCCGCCGGCCGAACCCCAGGCCCATGCCCATATCGACAAGCCGCTGGGCGGCGCGCTGGACCGGCTGAACACGGCGGTGGGCGAAGTGCGGCGCATTTCGCATAACCTGCGCCCCACCCTGCTGGACGACCTGGGCCTGCCCGCCGCGCTGGAACATCTGGGCAGGGAATTCGCCATTCCCAGCACGGACGGCGCGCCGCCGCTGGCCGTGCGCCTGTCCACCACCGGCCAGCCTGTGAAGCTGCCGGACGCCTACGCCACCGCGCTGTTCCGCGTGACGCAGGAAGCGCTGACCAACGTGATCCGCCATGCCCGCGCCACGCGCGCCGACATGACGCTGGCCTATTCGGCGCACGATCTGCGCCTGACCATCACCGACGATGGGCGCGGTTTTGACTATGCACAGGTGCAGGAAGACCCGCGACGCGGCATCGGGCTGCGCAATATGCGCGAACGCCTGAACGCGCTGTCGGGCAACCTGAGTTTTCATTCCAGCCAGCAAGGCACCACCTTGCAGGCCTGGCTGCCGCTGCCCCCGGCCGCCCTTCCCCCGACCGCCCCTCCCCCGACCGCACCTCCCCCTTCAACGAGCCCCGCATGAATTCCACGCCCGACGCCATTCGACTGTTGCTGGTTGACGACCACCCGCTGGTACGCGACGGCCTGCGGTTGCGGCTGGAAACCGTGCCCCGTCTTCAGGTCGTGGGCGAAGCCGGCAACGCCGCCGCCGCGCTGGCATTCCTGGCCGCGTGCCAGGCCGAAGCCCCGCTTGGCGACACCCTGCCCCACCTGGCGCTGATGGACCTGAACATGCCGGGCGGCGGCGGGCTGGAACTGACGGCGCAGCTGCACGAACGCTATCCGCAGATTGCCGTCCTGGTGCTGACCATGCACGACAACCCGGAATACATGGTGCAGGCGGTCAAGGCCGGGGCGCGCGGCTATCTGCTCAAGGATGAGCCGGCCGAGGAAATCGTGACGGCGATCAGCGCCGTGATGGAAGGCCGCAGCTATTTCAGCGCGTCCGTCGCGGTGCGTTTGTCGCAGGCCAGCGCACCGGCCACCCTGCTGACGCAACGGGAACGCGACGTGCTTCGCCACATCGCCACCGGCCAGGCCAACAAGCAGATCGCGCACGCGCTGGGCCTGTCGGTGCGCACCGTGGAAACGCACCGCTTGAACATCAAGCGCAAGCTGGGTATCGACGGGCAGGCCGAACTGATCAAGTACGCGGTGGAAAACCGGGGGGTTTGACGAGCGTACCGAAGGCTGGGCCGGGCGTCGCATGAATGCGGCTTTTACCTTGCCCTGACCCACCTATGAACCGCCCATGGCGTGGGGTTACCCATGATTGCAAGCGCGCGCTGCGGTAGACTTGCCTGCATTCCCGCGTCGCCGACGCGGCACGCGACAATGCCACGATGAACGTGTTGCCCCTGGAGTCCCCCATGTCATTGGAAAAGAACTACACCGCCATTCTCGAAGCGCTAGGGGAAGACCCAAGCCGCGAAGGGCTGGCCGATACGCCCGCCCGCGCGGCCAAGGCCATGCGCCACCTGTGCCGGGGCTACGCGCAGAACCTGGACGAAATCGTGAACGGCGCGCTGTTCACGTCCGATACGCGCGAAATTGTCCTGGTCAAGAACATCGAACTGTATTCGCTGTGTGAACACCACATGCTGCCCTTCATCGGCAAGGCGCACGTGGCGTATCTGCCGGCGGGCAAGGTGCTGGGCCTGTCCAAGGTGGCCCGCATCGTTGAAATGTACGCGCGCCGCTTGCAGATCCAGGAAAACCTCAGCCGCCAGGTGGCCGAGGCCGTGCAGAAGGTGACCGGCGCGGCCGGCGTGGCCGTGGTGATCGAAGCGCAGCACATGTGCATGATGATGCGCGGCGTTGAAAAGCAGAATTCGTCCATGGTCACGTCCGTGATGCTGGGCGAATTTCATGACAACCCGTCGACCCGCGCCGAATTCCTCAGCCTGATCCGCTGATCGTTCCAGCACGCCACAACGGGCGGTGCGGCCAAGCTGGCTGCACCGCCCGTTTCACTTGGCATTGAATCCGCGGAGATAGCACCCGCCGACGTCCTTGCTCGGTGGATTGCGCGATGGCATTTCGCGCCCATCGCCTCGTTTTGCAGCGTCTGCGCGCACCCGCCCGGATATCCGCCTGAATTGGCGGAATCGACCGGCGTATCACGGGCAATTGAAACGCCCCAAATCCCCACCGCAAGCCTCCGTTTTCAAGCGAACGGAGGGCGCCGACGCGTTCTACATTGAAGTCATTCGCAGCCCCCTCACAATCATTACGCTGCGAACCGCGGCCTAGCCATCGGAGCCGCCACAGCCTCCGAAAGCGAACGTCGTGAGATGTCTAGTTGTTGTTTGAAGTTGCAGTCGTCGCAGCAAAAAACGGTGTCGTCGCCTTCCCCCCCCCGATCTGACACACCGTTCGCAGCAGCTTTACCCCGACCGGCCTGCCGGTCGGGGCATTTTTAAGACTCTTCCAATTCACAAGAGCGTTATTAGCCGTCAGCATGACGGGTCGCCTGGCGTGCACGCTTCATCGCTGCAATCGTTGCGCCAGTCCGTTTGCACAAGACCGCCAATTTGCAGGTTCGCGCCTTGGCGCGGCCCCGCAAGCCAGCGGCGTCCATTCGATGCAGCAACCCATGAAAGTCCTCGTAATCGACAATGACAAGACCTCGGCGGAAGCACTGAGCCATACGCTTGCCGAGCAAGGCCAGATCGTCCACATTGCCACCGATGGAGTAAGCGGCCTACGCATTGCAAAAACATTTCCGTATGACCTGATCCTGCTTGATGTGCAGCTACCCGTGATGGACGGTTTCACCGTGCTGCGGGAACTGCGCAAGGAAAGCAATGTGCCGGTGCTGATAGTCTCGGCGCGCGACGAACTGCAAGCCCGCGTGCAAGGCTTGAGCGAAGGCGCGGACGACTACCTGGCCAAGCCCTATGCCACCTGCGAGCTGGTCGCGCGCATGAAGGCGATCAACCGGCGATCCTCACCGGCCGACGAGCCCAGCACGCAACACGTCTTGCGCGTGGGCGATCTTGAACTGCAACTGCTAAGCCGCAAGGCCTTGCGCGAAGGCCAACGCATCCGGCTGACCGCGATTGAATTCGCGTTGCTTGAACGGCTGATGCGCAAGCATGGCGAAGTGCAGTCGCGCATGAACCTGGCGGCGCACGTGTGGGGCATCAACTTTGACCGTGGCACCAACGCCATCGACGTGGCCGTGCGCAGGCTGCGCATGAAAATGGACGACCCCTTCAGTTCGCGCCTGCTGCACACCGTCTGGGGCCTGGGCTACGTCCTGGAACAACGCGACCCGCCCTACTGATTAATGCGCGCCGCGCTCACGCCCGGCGCGCATCGGCTCATGCGTCACATCATCATCGCGCCACGCTCCTCGCGGACCGTGGCGCGCGGCCGCAGGTAACGGCCCTTGCCCGGTTCGCCTTGCACCTGGCTGCCGTCATACACCAGTTCGCCACGGCGCCACGTGCCAAACACATGCACGGTGTAGGGCCGGCCGAACGCCTGCTCAGGCTGCGCCGCCGACCGCCCGGGCGCCAGCACGACGAAGTCCGCGTCCTTGCCGATATCGAACGAGCCCTTGCGGTCGTCCAGCAGGAAATGTTCGGCGGGCTTTTGCGACAGCAGTCGGACCACGAGCGTGGGCGACAGGCCGCGCGATTCGCAGCCGGACCACAGCGCGGGCAAAAGCAGGTCGGGCCCGTAGTCCACCGTGGGGGCCGAGTCATCACCGGCGTCGTCGCCGCGCGCCTGGTATCCGCTGGACACGAAGGTGCACATGTCGGTGGCCAGCCGCCGCCACAGGGCGTCGACCTCGACACTGGGACGCAGCAAGGGGTAGTCGTCGGCTGATCCGCCAAACTGCTGCATCGCATCTTCGGTGCTCATGACCAGGCTGCGCAGGCTAGTCTCGATGGTGACCCAGTGCCCGGCCTGGCGGTAGCGGGCGCACATGGCATAGCCTTCTTCGGACCACACATCCGCCGCCTGCATGCGCACCCCGGCCGCCGCGCCGACGCGGCACAGCAGGCGCGTGGTCAAGCCTTCGATCAGGGGCAGGTTGGCGCGGGCCAGCACTTCCCGGCCCGCCCGGCCGGCATCCAGCAAGCGCCGCGCGTTACGGCTGGCCGTCAGCCGCGCGTGGTTGTGCATGCTGCACGCCAGGCCGAAGCGCGCAATGCCCTGAAAAGCCTGCAATAAATCGCTTTCGTGATGGGCAAAGCGGTTGCGTTCGTGCTCGAACGTGGGAATGGAAAAGGCGCACACACCACCGCTGGCCAGAGCGTCAGCGGCATCCAGGCCGTGCTGGGTGTTGACGGTGCCCGCCACCGCCACGTCCACATGCGCCTCACGCCCGATGCGCGAGACCATCGCATCCAGCTGCGCGCGGCTGGCGACCACCTCGGCGTGTTCGTAAGGCATGTCCACCAGCGTGGTCACGCCGCCCGCGGCTGCCGCCCGGGAGGCGCGGCGGATGCCGCAACCATCGGCCCAACCGCCGATATATGTACGGCTGTCGACGGCGCCCGGTAGCACCCACAAGCCGCGCGCGTCCACCAAATCCCGCGCGGCCGGCGGGCTGTGGCTGCCCATTGCCGCGATCTTGCCGTCCATGATCCCCAACCAGCCGTCTTCCAGAATGCTATCGGCGTTGACCAGCGAACCGCGTATCACCATGTCGAAATCGCTCATTGTTTTCTTCTTGTCGTGAGGGCACGCGGCCGACCGGCTGCCCGGCTTTGCGCACGTGCGTAGCGTTGATCGACCGCTGGCCTATCCCCACGGAACCGGCCAGCGGATACTACCGGGCGGGCGCCAGATCCTCCTTCCGGCGCCGCTTCGTCAGAACACCTGCCAATCGTCCTGCACGGCCGCACCCAGGCCCGCCGGCGCGGGCGCCGATGCCGGGCGCTGCAACGCCACGCGCTTGCGCGGCGCCCCCGCCCGGGCCGGGTTCGTCTGGTTTGCCGTGGATGCATTCGACACACGCGCATCGGGCATGTCGATGACCACGCGCGGCGATACGGTGAAGACGGCGACGGTTTGCGCCAGACCTTCGGCCTGGTCGCGCAGCGCGCGCGCCGATGCGGCGGCCTGCTCGACCAGCGCCGCGTTCTGTTGCGTGGCCTCGTCCATGCTGGACACGGCCAGGTTCACCTGGTCGATGCCTTGGGCCTGCTCGCTGGATGCCGCGGCAATTTCACCCATGATGTCGGTCACCCGGTGCACGGCGCTTTCGATTTCGCGCATCGTTTCGCCGGCCAGCGCCACCTGCTGCGCGCCCGCCTGCACCCGGCCGGCCGAGTCGGCGATCAGCTGCTTGATCTCGCGCGCGGCCAGCGCGCTGCGTTGCGCCAGCGCCCGCACTTCACCGGCCACCACGGCAAACCCCTTGCCCTGGTCCCCCGCGCGCGCCGCTTCCACGGCCGCGTTCAGCGCCAGGATGTTGGTTTGAAACGCAATGCCGTCGATGACCGACACGATGTGCGTGATCTTGGCCGAACTGGCGCTGATGTCCTGCATGGTGCCGACCACGTCGGCCACCACCGCCGCGCCCCGCCCCGCCACCTGCGACGCGCCTTCCGCCAGCTGGTTGGCGCGCAGCGCGTTGTCGGCGTTTTCCTTGACGGTTACCGCCAGCCGGCCCATCGACAGCGCCGTTTCTTCCAAGGTAGCGGCTTGCTGTTCGGTACGCGACGACAGCAGCACATTGCCTTCGGCGATGTCGCGCGTTCCGTGGCTGATCTGGTGCACGCTTTGGCGGACGGCGGCGACCGTCTTGGCCAGGCTGGCCTGCATGCGTTGCAGGCCAAGAAAAAGTTGACCCATTTCATTGTGCGATTTGATCTCGATCGGGTTGGTCAGATTGCCGTCGGCGATGCTTTGAAAATGCGCGCCGGCGCGCAGCAAGGGGCGTAACACCGAGCGGCTGACAAACAGCGCCGCGCCGATACTGAGCAACACGGCCACGGCAAGCAGCGCCGCGATCAGCGTATTGGCGCGCACGTGCTGGGTGGCGGCGGCTTCGACAAAGCCGTTGGTCTGGGCGTCGACATAGCGCAGATAGCCGGCCACTTCGTGGTCGAACGCCAGGTGGGCGCCCTGCACCGCGTCCATCTGCAAGGCGAACGCCCGGGCGTCCTGGCCGCGCATGGATTCGAACTGTTCGGCGGCCAACGAGTCGTAAAGCTTGAACGCGGCCGCCACCGGGGCCGCTTTTTCCTGCAACGCGGGCGCGCGCACCTCGCTGGCGAACGCATCGAACCGCTCGCGCGAGCGCCGCCACAGGTCTTCGGCACGCGCGGCGTCGGCATCGCTTTCCGTGATGCGGCCGACCTGCCGGTTGATCATCGCGGCGTCCATCGCCAGGCGCGCGCGCAGCATCAGGGTGTAGGCCTCGTAGACGGGCACGACGCGCATTGAATAGGCTTCGTTGACCTGGCCCAGCTTGGCGTTGCTGGAGCGTGTGTCCAGCCAGGCCGCGCCGTTGGCGACCAGCATGCCGGTGAAGAACAGCGCAAGCAAAATGCCCAGACAGCTGCGGACTTTCAAGTGAGTGAACATACGACCTCGAAGGAATTCATGACCCCGGGGCAGCAACGCGCGCCAGCGGGGACTGAGGGCCTGGGGTGTCCACCGCGCCCGCTGGGTCGGACGAAACGAATGTATCCCAGCGCCTCCGACAAATCGTTAACAAATGAATGACATTTCCGTCACCGCGAAAGCGATGCTTTGGTGCTATCGACGAGCGCTGGCGCGGGCCTCGGGCATTTGGCCGATAGCCGCTGGACGATGCCGGGAACCACCATGGGCACATCCCGCCCGCGCGCGGCTCGGGTCGCCGCTTTGGCACCTACTGAACCGCCCATCTGGACCTAGCGTTCTGGCCCTATCCGGGCAAACTGGCACCAGGCCGCACCGGCACAAAGCCGGTCGCGTCGGGGCGCGGCCCACTCTCTTTCGGAGATCACCATGAACGCGATTTACCGCCTCATCCGCCGCTGCACCCTGGCCGGCCTTGCCGCTGCGCTGGTGGCCGCGCCCGCTTACGCCCAGACCAAGCTGGTGGTGGGCTATCAACAGATCGTGGGCCCGTTTTTGTCGTCCATTGCCGATGGCAGTTTCGATGCCGCATTAAAAGAAGCCGGGTACCAGGTCGACTGGCGGCAGTTCACGTCCGGTGGGGATATTTCGACGGCGCTGGCCTCGGGCAATGTGCCGGTGGGGGTGCTGGGGTCGACCGGCATCACATCGGCCGCCACGCGCGGCGTGGACCTGCAACTGTTCTGGATCCTGGACAACATCGGCAAGTCCGAAGCACTGGTGGCGCGTAACGGCTCGGGCATCAACAGCACGGCTGATTTGAAGGGCAAGCGGGTGGCGACGCCGTTTGTATCGACGTCGCACTTTCACCTGTTGGTGGGCCTGGACCAGGTATGGAAGATCAACCCGCGCGACGTGCGAATCCTGAACATGCAGCCGCCACAGATCGTGGCCGCCTGGCAGCGCGGCGACATCGACGCCGCCTACGTCTGGCCGCCCGCGCTGACCGAAATTGAAAAGACCGGCAAAGTGATTGCCGATTCCGAAGCCATCGGCCGCGCCAGCGTGCCTACGTTCGACGGCATCGTCGTGGACCGCGCCTGGGCCGCGAAGAACCCGAAGTTCATGGCCGCCTTCACCGGCGTGCTGGCCAAGTCCTATGCCGACTACCAGGCCAACGGCGCCAAGTGGACGGCCGATTCGCCGCAGGTCAAAGGCATCGTGCGGCTGATCGGCGGCAAGCCGGACGACATCATCGGCGCGCTCAAGCTGCTGGTGTTCCCGACCGCGCAAGAGCAGGCGTCGCCGACATGGCTGGGTGGCGGCAAGGAATCCGGCGCGGTGCGCGCGCTGGACGCCAGCGCCAAGTTCCTGAAGGACCAGAAGCAGATCGACCGGGCGCTGACCGACTACAGCCCGCACGTGACCGACCAGTACGCGAAGGCGGCGGCCAAGTAGGTAGCCCGGCTGTCTTCGGAAAGGACGCCCGCCTAGACGCGGGCGTCCCGTTACAAGGGGAATCCGCATGAACCACCCGACCCTGCCCGCCGCCCAGGCGCTGCGCGCGGACCATGTCAGCGTCACTTATCCCGGCTTGCACGACAGCGGGCCGGTCATCGCGCTGCAAGACGTCAACCTGACCATCGAGCCCGGCGAGTTCGTCGTGGCGCTGGGCGCGTCGGGCTGCGGCAAGACCACCTTGCTTAGCCTGCTTGCCGGCTTTCTGTCCCCTACCGAAGGGCAGATCACGCTAGGCGGGCGGCCCATCATTGGCCCGGGCGCCGACCGGGGCGTGGTGTTCCAGAAGCACGCCCTGCTGCCTTGGCTGAACGTGCTGGAGAACACGGAATTCGGCCTGAAGCTGCAAGGCGTGGACAAGGAAACGCGGCGCGCCCGCGCGCGCCGCAACCTGGAATTGGTGGGCTTGCAGGACTTTCACCGTCACATGATCTACCAGCTGTCCGGCGGCATGCAGCAGCGCGTGGGCATTGCGCGCGCGCTGACCTGCGACCCCGCCATGCTGCTGATGGACGAACCCATGGCGGCGCTGGACGCGCTGACGCGTGAAACCATCCAGGAACTGCTGCTGGATATCTGGCGCCAGACCAACAAGATGTTCTTCTTCATTACCCATAGCGTGGAAGAGGCGCTGTTCCTGGGATCGCGGCTCATCGTCATGTCGCCGCGCCCGGGGCGCATCACGCACACCTTCACGCCGGACTTCAACCGGCGCTACCTGGAGACCCGCGATGGCCGCCGCATCAAATCCAGCCCCGACTTCATCGCCATGCGCGAGCAAGTCCTTGGCATCATCTACGGCGACGAGCTTGCCGCCCACGAGCCCGCCCGCGAGCCGGCCCATGCGTGAACCGCGCGGGGGCCGCAAGCCGGCCGCCCCCGGCAAGGTCTATGGCGCCCCCGGCGCGGGCTACAGCGGCCACATCAGCCTGATCACCAGCATTGCGCTGGTGGCGCTGTGGTTCCTGGTGACCAGCACCGGCTGGGTCAAGCCGCTGTTCCTGCCGTCGCCCTTTGCCGTGTACGACAAGTTCGTGTCGGCCATGACCGACGGCGTGGCCAATTCCACCTTGGCCGAACACGCCATGGCCAGCCTGACACGTGTGTTCTCGGCATTTTTCCTGGCCTGCATCACGGCGGTGCCGGTCGGCATCCTGATGGGTGTCAACCGCTACGCGCGCGGCATTTTCGACCCACCCATCGAGTTCTACCGCCCCCTGCCGCCGTTGGCGTACCTGCCGCTGATCATCATCTGGTTCGGCATCGGGGAATTTCCGAAGATCCTGCTGATTTATCTGGCGATCTTTGCACCCATGGCGATCGCGGCGCGCGCCGGGGTGCGGTCGGTATCCATCGAACAGATCCATGCGGCCTACGCCATGGGCGGCACGCCGATGCAGATCGTGTGGCACGTGATCCTGAAGGCGGCCATGCCCGAGATTTTCACGGGCCTGCGCATCGGCATCGGCGTGGGGTGGACCACGCTGGTGGCCGCTGAAATGGTGGCAGCGGACCGGGGCCTGGGCTTCATGGTGCTGAACGCCGCGCAGTTTCTGGCCAGCGACATCGTCATCATGGGCATCATCGTGATCGGCGTATTCGCCTTCGCCTTCGATCTGCTGGTGCGGTATGTGGAGAAATTTGCCATCCCCTGGAAGGGACGCATCTAGCCGCGCGGGCCGATGTGGCGGGCTGATGGCGCGGCCCCGATTGCCCTGCCCGGCCGCTGCACTCGCCCGGCAGGGCAATCCCCCATTCCGCCCCAAAGGGGCGTCCTCTATCCTACCTACCGGATCGCGCGGCGGCCCTTGCCTTGAGGCCCCGCGCCGCCATCACAAGGAGCCGTCATGTCCAGCCAGGCCGCGATGCAAAAGCCTGTGATGTGGGAACGCCTGTTCGAACGGGAAAGCGCGCCCAACCTCAGCCTGCAAGGCCGCGTGCGCCAGATGCTGGTGTCGGCCATTCTTAGCGGGCACCTGCCGCCCGGCATGCCGGTGCCGTCCAGCCGCCAGTTGGCCGACCAGCTTTGCATTGCGCGCAACACGGTGGTTTTTGCGTACCAGCAGCTGGTCAGCGAAGGGTATCTGGTGTCGCGCCAACGTAGCGGCCATTTCGTTTGCGATTCGGTGATGCAGGGGCATTCGGGGTCGGTGCCCGACCCGACCGCCGCCATGCTGGACGTTGAGGCCCCGCAACGCGTGCGCTGGGACGAGCGCTTGCGCTTTCGGCCATCGCAACAGCGCAATATCACCAAGCCGCAAGACTGGCAGAAGCAGCCCTACCCGTTTGTGTACGGCCAGTTCGACGCAGACCTGTTTCCCACCGCCGAATGGCGCGAATGCTGCATCAAGGCGCTGTCGGTACTGGACATCCGCAGCTGGGCGCCCGACCTGATCACGCACGACGACCCCGCGCTGATCGAACAGATCCGCACGCAGGTATTGCCGCGCCGGGGCGTGTGGGCGGATGCCGAAGAAATCGTGATCACCGTGGGTGCGCAGCACGCGCTGTATCTGCTGGCGGACCTGCTGGTCAACGAAGACACCGTGGTCGGCATGGAAGACCCCGGCTACCCCGACGCCCGCAACATCTTTGCCAGCCATACGCGCCACTTGCTGCCGATGCCGGTGGACGAAGGCGGGCTGTGCACGGGCACGCATCTGCTGGGCTGCGACTATGTGTTTGTGACGCCGGGGCATCAATGCCCCACCACCGTCACGCTGTCGATGGAACGCCGCGAAACCCTGCTGGCCTTGGCGCGACAGGCCGACAGCATGATTATCGAAGACGACTTCGAAAGCGAAAGCCGCTGGGGCGAAGGCGCGATTCCGGCGCTGAAAAGCCAGGACCGTGACGGGCGGGTGATCTATGTCGGCAGCCTGGCGAAGTCGTTCGCGCCAGGCCTGCGCATCGGCTATATCGTTGCCCCGCGCGAGCTGACCCGCGAACTGCGCGCGCTGCGCCGGCTTATGCTGCGGCACCCGTCCGCGTACATCCAGCGCGCGTTTTCGCTATTCATTTCGCTGGGCCATCACCATTCGCTGCTGCGCAAACAGTCGCAAGCGTATCAACGGCGCGGCGCGGAACTGGCGCACGCGCTGGCCCGGCACCTGCCGGACTTCACGCCCACGCCCATCACGGGGTCGTCGTCGTGCTGGCTGCAAGGCCCACCCTGGCTGAACGCGGCGCAGCTGTCCGAGGCGGCGCTGGCCGAGGGCGTGGTGGTGGAACCGGGCGACGTCTTTTTCATGAACGGGGCCGACGCGCCCCGCAACTTCCTGCGCGTGGGATTCACGTCGATACGGCCCGAACTGATCGAACCGGGCATCGCAAAACTGGCGCAGGTGGTGCGCCGGTATCGGCTGCGGGCGGCGGCGTAGGCGCGGGGCGCGTTCGGCACGCGGTTCAGGTGGCACGCTACGGGGGCCCGCCACCGATGCACGACACCTGTGCACGCTACAGATGCTCGTCCCGCAGGTGATACCAGCGATACAGCAGCCCCTGCCCCAGCCGCCTGAACGGGGCGAACAGGTGCCCGGGCAGCGGTGAATCGTAGATGGGCAGGTTCCAGGGCGCGCCGTCCTGGCCCATCATCCGCTGGGCCAGCCGCTTGCCGGCCTGGGCCGAGAACGCCACCCCGTTGCCGCCGTAGCCAAAGGCGTAGTACACGGGCTGGGACGGGTCGGGCTGCGTTACGCGCGGCATCATGTCGTGGCTGACGTCGACCCAACCCCACCACGAATACGCCACCTCGACATCACGCAGCGACGGAAACTTGCGCGCCAGCCCCTCGCGCAGCAAGGCCAGGTGACGCGGGTGCTGGGCGTCGGCGCCGCGCAAGGCGCTACGGCTGCCGATCTGCATGCGGCCGTCGGGCAGCAGGCGGTAATAGAAACGCAAGGTGCGGGTGTCGGTGATGAACACGGTGCTTTTCAGGCCGGCGGCCGCGCGCTCAGCGTCCGAGAGCACACGCGTCACCATGGAATTGGACAGCACCGGCATGATGCGATTGTCCAGCAGCGGGTTGACGCCCTGCGCCGTGTAGCCGCCGGTGGCAAACGCCACGCGGCGCGCACGCACTACACCCGCCGGGGTTTGCAGGGCGATGGCGCCATTGTCGCGGCGCCAGCCCAGCACCGGGCTGGACGGATGCACGCGCACGCCCAGCGCGCGCGCCTGGCGTAAATAGCCATACGCCAGCTTCAAGGGATGCACGCCCACGCCGTCGGGCTCGTGCATGGCTCCGACGGCCTCGTGATCGTGCACATAGCGTTCACGCAACTCGCCCTGGCTGAGCATGCGAGCGTCGTAGCCAAACACCTCGCGCATGACGCGCGCCTCGTTCGCCAGGAACGCCATCTTCTTCTGCCGATGCGCGGTGTACAGATGCCCGCCGGGCTGCGCGTCGCAATCGACCTGGGCCACGAGGCTTTTCCAGTATTCGAACCCTTCGCGGATTTCGGCGTCCAGGCGCTTGGCGGTATCCATGCCCCAGCGGCCGATCCATTGCGACCGGTACAGACGCCCGGAGGCATTCTGCCCCTGCCCGCCATTGCGGCTGGTGCAGCCCCACACCGCGCGGTTGGCGTCCAGCATCAGCGCGCGCACGCCGAAGTCGCGCGCCAGCGTCAGCGCGGCGGACAGGCCCGTGAAGCCGGAACCCACAATCACCACATCGGCATCCACGTCGCCCTGGATGGGGCCATCGTCTTCGGGCGGTGCGCCCGCGGTGGCGACCCAGTAGGTGGGCGCGTAGTCCTGCCCCTGGCCGGGTGGCGACACCAGCGGGTCGTACGTGGGGTTGTAGGCGTTCACGCGTGCGGCGGCGGCCGGGGCCGGGCGCGTAGTGTCGAAGGACATTTGGGTATCCATGCGCGTCTCACGCCCGGGCGGGCAAGGCGGGCCGCTGCTTGCGGAACGCGTTCTTCACGCGGATCTTGCCGTCTTGAAAGGTGAAGATATCGACCATGTCGGCCTCGACGCGCGTGCCGTCGGCCGCCGTTCCCGTGAACGTGCATTCCGACACGCCACGATCGCCCGCCACCCAATGCCGGCCGTTGTTCCATTGCGCATCCGGGAAGTTCTTCCAGGCCGCCGCGAAGGCCGTGCGGACGGCTTCCGCCCCCGTGTGCCGGCTGCCGCAGGCGTCCGGTCCGCCGACGGTCTCGAACACGCAGTCTTGCGTCATGAAGCGCATCAGCGCGTCGATATCGTGGCGGTTCCAGGCGGCCGCGAATTCGGCCAGCATGTCGGCGGTGACGGTGTTTGGCATTGCCTGCTCCCTGTGTCGAAATACCCGTCGCAAAGCGCGCGCGGGCGTCTGGACTCAAGGTACGTGGCGGGGGTGGCAGGGTCTAGAACCAGACGCGGCAAATCGCTTGCACCAGAATTTTCCGGGTTCAAGCGTCGCGTGCTGCCAGCAAGGCACGGGCGTGCAGCACCGCGATGGCGCAGCTGTTGACGCGCGCCTGCACGGAGTCGGACCGGCTGGTCAGCAGCACCGGCACGCGCGTGCCCAGTACCAGCCCGGCGGTGTCCGCGCCGGCCAGCCAGGTCAGCTCCTTGTAGAGCATGTTGCCCGCTTCGATGTCGGGCGCCAGCAGGATGTCGGCGTCGCCCGCCACGCGCGACACAATGCCCTTTTCGTGCGCCGCCTGTCGCGAAATGGCGTTGTCGAACGCCAGCGGGCCATCGATGTCGCCGCCACGTATCTGCTGGCGGTCGGCCATCTTGGACAGGGCCGCCGCGTCCAGCGTGGCGGGCATGGCGGGGTTGACGGATTCCGTGGCGCACAACACCGCCACCTTGGGCCGGCCGATGCCCAGCGCTTGCGCCAGGTCGATGGCGTTTTGCGCGATGTCGGCCTTTTCCATCAGCGTGGGCGCGATGTTGACCGCCGCGTCCGTCAGGATGAACAGCTTGGCGTAGGCGGCAACGCCCATCACAAAGGCATGGCTGACGCGCCGGCTCGTGCGCAAACCGGATTCGCGCGACACCACGGCGGCCATGAAGTGTTCGGTATGCAGGCTGCCCTTCATCAACATCTGCACGGCGCCGTCGCGCGCCAGCCCCGCCGCCGTCTGCGCGGCCAGGCATTCGTCATCCGGTGTGTCGACGATGTCGAAGTCGCCCGGCCGCAAGCCCGCCTGTGCCAAGCGGTCAAGCAGCTTGCGCGCCGGCCCCACCAGCACGGGCTCGATATGGCCGGCGCGCTGCGCCTGCACGGCGGCATCCAGACTGGAGGCCGACATGGGGTACGCCACCGCCGTGCGCAAGCGGCCCGCCGACAGCGCGGCATCGCGCAGCGGCGCGAACAATTGATCGCTAGCCATACGGCGGGCTCCTGGTCTCTGGCGGCGGCTGGCCCTAACGCCCAACCGGATCGATCGGCAACGGCACCTCGCCCGCCTGGAACGGCTGGTTGACGTAGCGCTTGTACTTGTCCAGAAAGCGCACGGGCTGCTTCAGCGCGTCGCGTCGGAACGGATCGCCCAGCTCTTGGCTGACCATCATTTCCAGCACCGTGGTCTTGCCTTCGGACTGCGCCTGGCACGCCGCCTGCAACGCCGCGCCCACCTGGTCCGCGTGTTCGACGCGGATGCCCTCGGCGCCCATGGCGCGCGCCAGCTCGGAAAAATTCGGGTTCAGCAGATTGCTGCCCACGAAGCGGCGGCCATAGAAGTCCACCTGGTTTTTCTTTTCCGCGCCCCACTGGCCGTTGTGGAACACCACGGCCGTGACCGGGATCTTTTCGCGCACGCAGGTCAGCAATTCCTGAAAGCTCATGCACCACGCGCCGTCGCCCACATAGGCCACGGCCGGGCGGTCCGGGCGGCCCAGCTTGGCGCCGATCAACGCGGGCAGCGCGTAGCCGCAGTTGCCGAAGCTCATGGCGGCCAGCATGGAGTTCGGCTCGTCAAAGCGCAGATAGCTGTTGGACACCGAGCAGATGTTGCCGATGTCGGTGGACACCATGACATGCTTGGGCATCGCGCGTTCCAGCTCGCGCAGCATGCGCCGTGGGTGCATGCGGCCGCCGCCTTGTTCGATGATGTCCAGGCTCCAGTCGTCGCGTTCGTGCGACCAGCCATCCAGCTCGGCTTCCCAGGCGGCCTTTTGCGAGGCGATGTCGTCACCGCGCGCGGCCTTGGTGCGCACGCAAGCGACGTCACGCGACTTCAGCTTTTCGGTCAGCGCGGCGGCGGCGGGCCTGGCGTCGCCGCAGATGCCGACCGACACGGGCCGCACCAGCCCCAGCATGCGGTGGTCGGCATCCACCTGAATGATGCGCGCGCCCTGCGGCCAGTAGTCCAGGCCGTGCTGCGGCAAGGTGCCGAACGGCCCCAGCCGCGTGCCCAGCGCCAGCACGACGTCGGCTTGCGACAGCAGCTTCATGCCGGCCTTGGCCCCTTGATAGCCCAGCGGGCCGCACCACAGCGGGTGGCTCGCGGGAAAGGCGTCGTTGTGCAGATAGCTGGTAACGACCGGCGCGCCCAGCAGTTCGGCCAAGGCGACGCATTCCGCCTGGCCCTCGGAAAACAGCACGCCGCCGCCCGCCACGATGACCGGGAATTTGGCCTCGGCCAGCAGCCGCGCCGCCGCTTCCAGGTCTTCTTCGGCGCCCGGCCCCCGGCGCACGCGGCGCGGTTCGGGGATGGCCACATCGATCTCGCCGTAGAAATAATCGCGCGGGATGTTCAGCTGCGTCGGGCCGCGTTCGGCCATCGCGTTGTCAAAGGCCTTGGCGGTGAATTCCGCCATGCGATCCGGCCGGTTCACGTGCGCCTGGTACTTGGTGATGCGCGAAAAAATGGGCAGCTGCTCGGTTTCCTGAAAACCGCCCAGGCCCATGCCGGCCGTGCCGGTTTCGGGGGTGATCGCCACGACGGGGCTGTGCGCCCAGTACGCCGCCGCCACGCCGGTGACGAAGTTGGTGATGCCCGGCCCGTTCTGGGCGATGCACACGCCGTGGCGGCCGGTCACGCGCGAATAGCCGTCGGCCATGTGGGCGGCGCCCTGCTCGTGCACGGTCGGCACGAAGCGGATGCCGGCGGCGGGGAACAAGTCCAGCGCGTCCATGAAGGCCGAACCCACAATGCCGAATACGTCCTTGACGCCCTGCGCGACCAACGTTTCAACGAACGCTTCACTGGGGGTCATGTGTTGCTTGCTGCTCATGGTGTGTCTCCTGGCAGGCCGGCGCTGTGGGAGGTGGCACGCGGGGCGGTTGCCCGCATCGTGCTTGCATCGTGGCCGGGGTGAATCGATACTGCCGGAGAAATCCCGCGTTTCCCATCCCACTGCGTTCCATTTTCTGCAAAATCCGTACGACGATGGCGCCCTGGCAGCTGAATCTTCAAATATTGAAAGATGAAAGACGAATCCTCTGCCGCGCTGCGCGCGCTGACCCTCTTGGAACAGGTAGCCCGGTCCGACGCGCCGGTGTCGCTGGCGGCCCTGACCGACGCGACGGGCCTGCCCAAGCCCTCGGTGCTGCGCATCCTGACGCGGCTGGTCGACGCCGGGATGCTGCTGCGCGAACCCGCCGGCAAAAGCTATGTCAGCGGCCCCCGGCTTAGCGCCCTGGCCCGCGAGACGCTGCTTAATTCCCCCTTGCGCGGTGAACGCCATCGCATCCTGGACAGCCTGGTCGACGAAATCGGCGAAACCTGTAACTGCACCATGCTGGATGGCGACGAAGTCATTTACCTGGACCGCGTGGAAACCGCCTGGCCGCTGCGGGTGAACCTGCAAACGGGCTCGCGCGTGCCGCTGCATTGTTCGGCCAGCGGCAAGCTGTTTCTGGCGCACATGCGGCGCGAGGCGCGCGCGCGCCTGCTGGCCGCCGCGCCCCTGCCGCGTTACACGCCGAACACGTTGTGCGAGGTGGGCGCGCTGGAAAACGAGTTGCGGGCCATCAAGAAGGAAGGCGCCAGCTTTGACCGCGAGGAATTCCTGCTGGGCATCGTCTGCATGGCCGTGCCGATCCTGCGTGGCTCGCGGGTGATCGCCGCCGTGGCGCTGCACGCGCCGGTGGCCCGCTTGTCCATCGACGGGGCGCGCGGCTGGCTGCCCCGCATGCAAGAGGCCGCCCGCGCGCTGGCCGGCACCTACGACGCTGAAGGGTAGCGGCGGGGCTAGCGGCACAGCGGGCGGCTGGGCTGGGGCTGGGGCTGGGCTGGGCTCGGTTGGGCTGGGCTGGACTGGGTTGGGCTGGGCTGGACTGGGCTGGACTGGGCTGTGGGGCTGTGGGGCTGGGGCTGTGGGGCTGGGGCTGTGGGGCTGGGGCTGTGGCCAGGGCCAGGGCTGCGGGCTAGGGTCCGCCCACTCCAGGGCTTACACTGTCGGTCGACTTCGTTTTTTCGCGGTTTTTGCGAACCGCCCTATTGTGACCAACACGCCCTTTTCTACCCTTCCCCTTCTGCCCGCCCTGCTTGATAACCTGCAAAGCCTGGGGTTTGAGCAAATGACGCCTATCCAGGCGCAAAGCCTGCCGCTGATCCTGGAAGGCCGCGACATCATCGCGCAAGCCAAGACCGGCAGCGGCAAGACCGCGGCGTTTGGCCTGGGCGTGCTGCAAAAGCTGGACCCCACCCGCCTGGCGCCGCAAGCGTTGCTGGTGTGCCCCACCCGCGAATTGGCCGACCAGGTTGCCCAGGAACTGCGCCGCCTGGCGCGCCTGATTCCCAACGTGAAGATCTTGACGCTGTGCGGCGGCGCCCCTGCCCGCCCCCAAGCCGAATCGCTGGCGCGCGGCGCGCATCTGGTGGTGGGCACGCCCGGCCGTATCCAGGACCATCTGGAACGCGGCAGCCTGGACCTGGCCGGCCTGACCACGCTGGTGCTGGACGAAGCCGACCGCATGGTCGACATGGGCTTCTACGACGACATCGTGGCCATTGCCTCGCACTGCCCCACCAAGCGCCAGACGCTGCTGTTCTCGGCCACCTACCCCGACAACATCCGCAAGCTCAGCGCGCGGTTTCTGCGCAACCCCGCCGAGGTCAAGGTCGAGGCGCAGCACGACGCCAGCCGCATCGAACAGATCTTCTTTGAAATCGACGAAAAAGACCGCCTGGACGCCGTGGCCCGCCTGTTGGCGCATTACCGCCCCGTGTCCACGCTGGCGTTCTGCAACACCAAGGTCCGCAGCCACGATCTGGTGGAACGCCTGCAAGCCGACGGCATCAGCGCACAGGCGCTCAATGGCGACCTGGAACAGCGCGAACGCGACGAGATCCTGATCCAGTTCGCCAACCAGAGCTGCGCCGTGCTGGTGGCGACCGACGTGGCGGCCCGTGGCCTGGACATCCAGAACCTGGGCGCCGTCATCAACGTGGACGTCACCAAGGACACCGAAGTGCACGTGCACCGCATCGGCCGCAGCGGCCGGGGCGATCAGAAAGGTTTGGCGCTAAGCCTGTGTTCGCCCGACGAGATGCGCTGGGCCAACCTGGTTGAGCAATACCAGGGCTCGCCCTTGAAGTGGGGCGACATCAAATCGCTGAAACCCAAGGCCGACCGCCCCTTGCGTGCGCCCATGGTCACGCTGTGCATCCAGGGCGGCAAGAAAGACAAGTTGCGCCCGGGCGACCTGCTGGGCGCCCTGACCGGCGACGGCGGGCTGACGTTTGAACAGGTGGGCAAGATCAACATCACGGAATTCAACGCCTACGTGGCGCTGGACCGCCAGATTGCCAAGCAGGCGTTTTCGCGCGTGTCCAACAGCAACATCAAGGGCCGGCGCTTCCGTATGCGCTTTCTTGAGGAATTCTGATTATTGGCAGGGTTCGATACGCCCGGTGGTACCGCCAGCAATTACCGCCAGGACGTGACGAAAGCTTGATGATTTTGCAGGGCATTTGCCATAATGGCGCCGCTTGACGCAGCCGCCCCGTCGGATGCGCGGCGGTGTGGGCTTGGAACCAATGGTTCGCGGTGGGTTCCAACGTAGCCTTGTCCTCCTTTAACCATCACAAGAGAAATTCACCATGATCAAGTCCGACGATACCGGCAAGCTGATCCTGCGCCTGGCTTTGGGCATTCTGATTCTGCTGCACGGCTTGTCCAAACTGATGGGCAATGGCGTTACCGGCATCAGCGGCATGCTGTCTTCGCACGGCCTGCCGGGCTTTCTTGCCTATGGCGTCTACGTGGGCGAGATCATCGCGCCCGTTCTGCTCATCGTTGGCGTGTACACGCGCCTGGGTGGCCTGATCATCGCCATCAATATGGTGGTTGCCATCTTGCTGGCGCACACCGGGCAGCTCAGCAGCATGACGAACAATGGCGGCTGGGCACTGGAACTGCAAGGCATGTTCCTGTTCACCGCGCTGGCGCTGGCCTTCATGGGCGCCGGCCGTTTCAGCCTGGCCGGCAACGGCGGACGCTGGAACTGATCGCCTCCACTGCCGCCATCGCCGTTACGCGGCGTGACGCGGCGTGACGCAAAACGGGGTCGCCATGGCGGCCCCGTTCTTTTTTCCGCAACGTTTGATACCAACGACATGCGCCGTCACGCAGGCGCAAACATCGGTCACGCGAAAGCTGTTTCGGATCGATTACAAGAGGCGAACGACTGCCATCCGGTATGGCCTAATCCTTACCAGCGCACCAAGGGCGTATGACACGCCTGGCGCAGGTAGGGAGTCAAGAACATGAAGAAGCGCCTTTTGTTGATGATGGTGATCGCCAGCACGCTGACCGGATGCGTCGTGGTGCCGGCCCGCCCGGCGTACTATCGCCCCGCGCCGGTGTATTACACGCCGCACTATTACTACCCGGCGTATCCCGCGCCGCATTACTACTACCGCGGTTATTGACCGTCGCCGTCGACGCGTCCTGAAGGAACTGCCATGACGCCCCTAGCCCGGATTTCCCGCCTGCGGCCTGCCGCCGCCCATATCGCTCTTGCCGTGTCCTTGCTGGCGACGGGCAGCGCCGCCGTGGCGCAAACCTACGACGCCCCGCCGCCCCCGCCGGGAGCGCCCGCCGCTCCTGACTACGATGGCGGCGACCCGGCATCCGCGAATCTTGCGCTGGTGGACCGCAGCCCGGAACCGCCGCCGCCCTTGCCCCAGTATGTGCAGCCGCCTGCCCCGGCCGACGGCTATCTGTGGGTGCCAGGCTACTGGAGCCGCAACCGCTACGGATTTTTCTGGGTGCCCGGCGCCTGGGTGCTGGCGCCCTATAACGGCGCCTTGTGGACGCCCGGATACTGGGGGTTCTCCAATGGGCTGTACATATGGAGCCCCGGTTACTGGGGCCCCCACGTGGGATTCTATGGCGGCATCAACTATGGCTTCGGCTATGTCGGGCTGGGCTATGTGGGCGGTTACTGGAAGCGCGACCGCTTCTACTACAACCGCTCGGTGACGAACGTAAACGTCACGCGGGTCACCAACGTCTACAACCACACCGTGGTCGTCAACAACATCGACAACCGCCGCGTCAGTTATCACGGCGGGCCGAACGGCATCCGGCGCGCGGCGGACCCGCGCGAGCTGGCCGCCCGCAACGACCGCCATGCGCCGCCGACCGACATACAGCGCAACTACGTGCGCGAAGCGGGCAATAACCGCGCGCAGTTCTACGACCACAACAAGGGCCGCCCGCCGCAGGCGTTTGTGGATCACCCCGATAACGGTCGCGGGCCACAGGGTGGGCGACCGGGCGGCGACAACAACCGCCCCGACCCGAATCGCGGGAATCCGAATCGGCCGGACCACGGCCGAGGCCCGGGCCAGACCGTGGTCGGGACGCAGGCGCAACGGGATGTGCAGCAGCGGGATGTAGAGCGGGTCCAGCAACAGATTCAACAGCGAAATTCGCAACGGGATCAGCAGCAGCGAGACCAACAGCAACGCGATCGCCAGCAGCGAGACGTGCAGCAGCGGGATGTAGAGCGGGTTCAGCAGCAGATTCAACAGCGAAATCCGCAAGGGGATCAGCAGCAGCGGGATCAGCAGCAGCGGGACCAACAGCAACGCGACCGCCAGCAGCGAGACGTGCAGCAGCGGGATGTAGAGCGGGTTCAGCAGCAGATTCAACAGCGCGATCAGCAGCAGCGGAATCAGCAGCAGCGCGATCAACAGCAGCGCCAGCAGCAGCAAGATCGCGAACAACAACAAGTGCGCCAGCAACAGGCGCGCGAACAGCAGCAGCAACAGCAACAACAGGCCCGCCAGCAGCAGGCCCGCGACCAACAGCAGCAACAAGCCCGCCAGCAGCAGGCCCGTGAACAGCAGCAAGGCCGTCAGCAGCAGGCGCGTGAACAACAGGCGCGTGAGCAGCAGCAGCAACAAGCTCGCCAACAACAAGGCCGCGAACAGCAGCAGGCGCGGCAACAGCAGGCGCGTGAACAGCCGCAGCGGCAGCCGGGCGGTGGCGGCGATGGCGGCGGCCGAGGCGGTGGCCCTAACCGTGACTGAACTGGACCCTGGGCCGCGCGCGGACTACAGTAGGCCACTTGCCGCCCACCGCCGCGCGCCCAACGATTGATTATTGGAGACTTCCATGAAGCGCCTTGTTTCTAGCCTGATGCTCTGCGGCCTGCTGGCCGCCGCATCCGCCCACGCCGCCTTGAACGTCGGGGCGCCCGCGCCCGACTTCAGCACCGACGCCTCGCTGGGCGGCAAGGTCTTCACGTTCAAGTTGAACGACGCGCTAAAGCAAGGCCCGGTCGTCCTGTATTTCTTTCCCGCCGCCTTCACGCAGGGCTGCACCATCGAAGCGCACAACTTTGCCGAAGCCACCGACGAATACAAGTCGCTGGGCGCCACCGTCATTGGCGTATCGACGGACAACATCGACACGCTGAACAAATTCTCGGTCAGTGAATGCCGTGGCAAGTTCGCCGTGGCGGCGGATGCCGATGGCAAGATCATGAAGTCGTATGACGCCGTGCACGACAAGCGCCCGGAATACGCACAGCGGATTTCCTACGTGATTTCGCCGCAGGGCAAAATCCTGTACGAATTCACCGACATGAACCCCGAGTCGCACGTGACGAACACCATGCGCGCGCTGCGCGACTGGAAGGCCAAGCAGGAAAAAACCAAGTAAGAGGCGACTTCCGCAAGCCAGAAAAAAAGGCGCCAAACGGCGCCTTCGTTATTTTCCGGCCATCAGCGCGGAACGTCCTACGTGTTAAACGGCCACACGGTCGGATGCGTGCCCGGCGGACTTGACGGGCGGGTCCAACGGGCGGGCGTTTCCGAAAAGCGCGCGCCATGACGCAGGGCTACCAGCTCGCCAAAGCCCGACGCCTCCGTTTCCAGCAAACCGTCAAAGTCCGGCATGCGGCAGTCCAGCCCGCCTTCCACCCTGCCCATCCCGCGCAACCAATGCGCCGTCTGCGCCAGCGACACGCGCACGTGCCAGCTGCCGCCTTCCGTTGCTTGGCGCGCCAACGCCACCTGCGCGCCAAACGCCATCAGGTAGCCCGAGGCATGGTCAAGAATCTGCATCGGCAGGGGCTTGGGCGCTTCCTGGCCAGCTGCCTGCGCTTCGGCGTGGTTGAAGCCCGTGGCGGTCTGCACGAGCGAATCGAAGCCCCGGCGGTTGGCCCACGGGCCCACGTTGCCATAGGCCGATAGCGACACATACACGATGCCCGGGCGGATACGCGCGGCGTCTTCCGGCCCGAAGCCCAGCGCCGCCATCCCGCCCGGCCGATAGCCCTGTACAAACACGTGGGCGCTGCGCAGCAGGTTGCCCAGCGCGATGCGGCCGTCGGCCGTGTCCAGGTCAGCCAGCACCGAGAGCTTGCCCCGGCTGGTGTCGATGATGTTGTCGATGTTGGGCAACTGCGGCGAGTTCACCAGCATCACGTCGGCGCCATAAGCCGCCAGCGCCCGGCCACACACGGGGCCGGCGATGATGCGCGTCAGGTCCAGCACGCGAATGTCTTTCAGCGGCCGGGCGTCGTGCCCATACTTGGGCAAGGGACGCGGGTCGGCATCGCCGATGCGCTCAATGGTCATCAAGGGTTGCGCCGCCACGGCCTGGCCCTGCGGATGGCGGTCCCATTCGTCAAAGCTGCGCATCGCGGCAACCACCAGGCCCGCGTCGGCGGCCACCTGTTCAAAGTCCAGCGCTTTCCAGCGGCTCAACGCCGCCTGGACCGCGTCGCGCGTAGTGCCCTCTCCGACGGGACAGCCCAACAGGGCCAACGCGCCGTCTCGATGGTGCGCAAAGTTGGCATGGATGCGCACCCAGCCCCCGTCACCGCACTGGTAGACGCCGCTGATCGGGTCCCAGATATTGGGCGTGACGCCGTTGATGGTGAAGTGGCTGCGGCATTCCTGCGCCGCGTGCAGCATGTCTACGCTGACCTGCTGGCGCGAGCCGCCTCGCAGATACCAGAGTTCAGCCGCTGCCAGCGCTGCGGCGGCCATGCTGGCTTGCGCGGCCGTCCCCACAGCGAACGAAGACGGCAACACCGGTTCGGCGCCCGTCAGCATCACGTGGTCGAGGGATTCGTCGGGTAAATCGAAAGAACGCCACAACTTTTGCAGGACGTCGCGCGATGTCGTGGCGGCGGATGTGCGTCCCCGTAGAAAGGACGGGCGAAGGTCCATCAGATTTCCCATAGCGTTCAACTTTTTTTCAGTCGTTGAATCGATTACATGGCGGCGGCCCAGGCGCGTCAATACAAACCTCGCGCCAGCGTGTTTCATGGTTTGACCGCTACACGTCGTCTGAACCGGTTTGCCGCCTGTGCCCGGACGCCGCCCGGCCTCCCCCGCTGCCCGGGCGAACGGCGCATCCCGCATGCCGTGTGCAATGCCGGCTGGCGACGCCGGATTCCGTCACGCCGCGCCGTCACATCTACTCGTAGTTTTTACATCGTCTTCCATGCGCCGGGCCAATATAGAATGCCAGCCTCGACGCAGGGCATCGCCCTTCGCCCACTTTTTGCCTGGGATCGCCCTCCATGAATACGCTGCTCTGGCTGCGCACCGACCTGCGCATGCACGACAACCCCGCGCTGGCGGCTGCCCGTGAAAACGGAACGGTGACCGCGCTGTTCCTGGCCGCGCCCGAACAGTGGCGCCAGCATGGCGACGCGCCGGCCAAGGTGGATTTCTGGTTGCGCAACCTGCGTGACCTGTCGCGCGATCTGGGCGAACGCGGCATTCCGCTGAAGCTGCTGACGGTGTCGGACTGGAGCAACGCGCCCCAGGCGATTGCTGATTTCTGCCAGGCGCACGGCATTTCCCAAGTGCACGCCAACACCGAATGGGCGATCAACGAACGCCGCCGCGACGCCGCCGTGGCCGCCGCGCTGGACGGCATCGGCGTGGATTGGACGCTGCATCACGGCGCGACCCTGCTGCGGCCCGGCACGGTTACCACCGGCAAGGGCGATTGTTATCGCGTGTACACGCCCTATGCGCGCACCTGCCGCGAACGGCTGCGCACGGCGCCGGTGGTAGCGGTGCCCGCCCCACGCCCGCAAACCCCGCCCGATTGGACGGCCGACCCGCTGCCGGACGCCTTCGACGGCTTCGCCGCGCCCAGTGACGCGGTGCGCACGCTATGGCCCGCCGGCGAAACTGCCGCGGGAGACCGGCTGGACGCCTTCACCGACGGCATCATCGACGCCTATAAGGACGAACGCGATTTTCCGTCCTTGCCCGCCACCAGTTGCTTGTCGCCTTATCTGGCGGCAGGCGTACTGTCGCCCGGCCAGGCGCTGCGCGCGGCGCTGGCGTCCAATCACGGCGAGCTCGATAGCGGCAAGGCGGGCGCGGCGACATGGATCAACGAACTGCTGTGGCGCGAGTTCTATCAGCATCTGCTGGCTGCCTACCCCTCGCTGTCCATGCATCAGCCGATGAAGCCGGAGACCGCCGCCGTGCCGTGGCGGGACGCGCCGGATGACCTGCAAGCGTGGCAGCAAGGCCGGACCGGTATTCCGATCGTGGACGCGGCCATGCGCCAATTGCTGGCGCTGGGCTGGATGCACAACCGGCTGCGCATGGTCACCGCCATGTTCCTGTCGAAAAACCTGTTGATCGACTGGCGGCTGGGCGAAGCGTGGTTCATGTCGCAGCTGGTGGATGGCGACCTGGCCGCCAACAACGGCGGCTGGCAATGGAGCGCGTCAACGGGCGCCGACGCCGTGCCGTACTTCCGCGTCTTCAACCCGCTATCGCAATCGCGCCGCTTCGATCCGCGCGGCGTGTTCCTGCGCGAATGGCTGCCCGAACTGGCCGACCTGGACGACAAGGCCATCCACGACCCCAGCCCGATGGAACGTGCGGCGGCGGGCTATCCGATGCCGATCGTCGACCTGGCGCAAAGCCGCTTGCGTGCGTTGGAAGCGTTTGGGAATTTGCCGGCGGTGGGGTGAATGCGATCAAGCGCGGCGCGCGGCGGATCACGAACCCGCCGCCGCCTGCTTGTCCAGGCGCTTGATGAAGACCTGCAATTCCTTTTCGACCTGCTTGTCGCCGCGCGCCTGGGCGGCCGCCACGCCCCGGTCCCACGCTGCGCGCGCCTGTTCTACGTCGCCCCGCCCCAGGCAAGCCTTGCCCAGCCATTTCCAAGCGACGGAATACGCGGGGTCGAACGCCAACGCCGCGCGCAAATGGGTTTCGGCTTTTTCAAAGCTGTCTTGTTCGGCATAGGCCTTGCCCAGCGAAAATCGCAGCAACATATTGTCGGTGCCCTTGGCCAACATCGCCTCCAGGCGTTCGATCATTCCTTCCATCGGCGTGCTCCTGCTTTCGTCTTGTGCATCGTCTTGTGCAGCGTTATTGACTGCAAGCGGCCATGATAGGACGACGTGCCGCCAAGCGCCGCAATGGCCCCAGCCCGCGCCGGGTCGGCAGCGAACTGAAAATTGCGGTTTCCGCGCGTTTCAGGACTGCCCGGCGCGGGAATGTTCGGAGGATTATCCTGTCACACCGCTTATTGCCCTTTCAGGGTCTTGCTTCATGATGCGATCACGAATGCTGCTGACCAACGTCGTGCCAATGCTGTGCCTGGCGCTGGCGAGCGTGGCAGCGGCGGCTGCTTCCCCTGCCGCGGCCACTGCCCCGCAAGAAGACACCCGCGCGTATGAAGCCGCCCTGGTCAACCGCATCACTTGGGGCGCCACGCCCGCCGAGCTGGCTCGCATCCGCGAGATGGGCGCGCAGCGCTACGTGCATGCGCAGTTGCACCCGGACGCCCAGGCGCGGTTGCCCGCCGAGGTGCAGTCGGCCATCGATGCACTGCCCATCAACCAGGAAACCGAACAGGACGCCCAGGCGCGGCAGCGCAAGCTGCGACAAGACGCGCGCGATCTGGATCCCCAGGCCAAGCTGCAAGCGCAGCGCGACGCACGCGCGATATCGCGGCAGCGCGCCCAGGACGCCGCCAGCCGCGCCGTGTGGCGCGCGCTGTATTCGCCCGCCCCCTTGCAGGAACAGATGACATGGTTCTGGATGAACCACTTCAATGTGTTCGCGGGCAAAGGCGACGTGGGCACGTATCTGCCGCAATACGAAGAGCAAGCCATTCGCCCACACGCGCTGGGCAAATTCCGCGACATGCTGCGCGCCACCGTCAGGTCGCCCGCCATGCTGGTGTACCTGGACAACACGCGCAATGTGGCGGGGCACATCAACGAGAACTATGCGCGCGAAATCATGGAGCTGCACACACTGGGCGTGGGTGGCGGCTATACGCAAAAAGACGTGCAGGAACTGGCGCGCATCCTGACCGGCCTGGGCGTGCATAACAGCGACAAGCCACCCAAGGTCAAACCCGAATTGCGCGCCGGGCTGGTCCAACAGGGGCTGTTTTTGTTCAACCCCGCGCGCCACGATAGCGGCGACAAGGTGTTCCTGGGCCACACCATTCGCGGCGGCGGCCTGGACGAAGTCGATCAAGCCATCGACCTGCTGGCGCGCCACCCGTCCACGGCGCGCTTTGTCAGCACCAAACTGGCCGCGTACTTCGTGGGGGAATCGCCGCCGCCCGCGTTGGTGGCGCGCATGGCCAAAACCTTTCAGGCCCAAGATGGCGACATCGCGGCAACGCTGCAAACGATGATCGCCTCGCCGGAGTTCGCCAAGTCCTTGAAGACCGGCGTGTTCAAGGACCCGGTGCATTACGTGTTTTCTGCTTTGCGATTGACCTATGCCGACATGCCGCCCATCCGCAATCCCAAGGCGGTGTTGTCGATGCTGCAACAGATGGGCCAGGGCATGTACCAACGCCCCACGCCCGACGGCTATCCGATGTCGCAATCTGACTGGGCGGGTTCGGGGCAGATGACACAACGGTTTGAAATTGCGCGCGCCATTGCCGCCGCACCGCAGCCGTTTTATCGCACGACAGAGGCCCCGGAGCCGGTCGCGCTGCCCAAGGCGACGCCGCTGCTGGATGCCAACCCGGATCTGTTGCGCGTCCTGTCGCCCGCAACGCGCCAGGCCGTGGGCCAGGCCCGAAAACCCGTGGATGCCAATACCTACCTGCTGGCCTCGCCAGAATTCATGCGCCGCTAGGAGAACGCGATGGACCGCCGCCGCTTGCTTCAAATGATGGCCACCGCCCCGCTGCTGCTGGGCGGCAGCCGCTTGTATGCGGCGCCCGCCGCGTCGGGCAACCGCCTGCTGGTCGTCTTCATGCGCGGCGCGTACGACGCCGCCAGCCTGCTGGTGCCCACGTCCAGCGACTTCTATTACGAGTCGCGCCCCAGCATTGCCATCGCCCGGCCCGGCTCAGGCGATGGCGCCGCCCTGCCGCTGGCCGATGGCTGGGGCCTGCACCCGGCGCTGGCCGATAGCCTGCTGCCGTTCTACCGCAACAAACAGCTGGCTTTTGTCCCGTTTGCCGGCACCGAGGACCTGACCCGCAGCCACTTCGAAACGCAGAACAGCATCGAGCTGGGCCAAGGCGCCCGCAAGGATGGCAACTACCGATCCGGGTTTCTGAACCGCTTGACGTTGGCCCTGGGCGCCAACGGTTCGCACCCCGCCGCGTTCACGTCCGATGTGCCGCAAATTTTGCGTGGCGATGCCCGCGTGCCCAACGTGGACCTGGGCGGAGCGAACAGAAAATCCCGCTTGAGCGACGCCGACAACCGCGCCATTGCCGCGATGTACCGCGACACGGACCTGCACGCGGCCGTGGACGAAGGCCAGCGCGTCATGGGCGCCACCCGGCAGGAACTGGACGCCGAAATGCAGGCCGCGAACGGCAACGCCGTGTCGACCGACAAGTTGGAAAAGGAAATCCGCCGCATCGCCCGCTTCATGACCGACCGCTACAACGTCGGGTTTGTGGATGTGGGCGGCTGGGACACGCACGTCGGCCAGGGCGCCGCCACGGGTGCCTTGGCCGGCCGGCTGGGGCAGTTGGGGCGCGCGCTGGCGGCCTATGCCGACGCGATGGGGCCGGCCTGGGGCCAGACCACCGTCGTGGTCATCAGCGAGTTTGGCCGCACGTTTCGCGAAAACGGCAACAAGGGCACGGACCACGGTCACGGCACCGTCTATTGGGTGATGGGCGGCAACGTGCGCGGTGGCCGGATTGCCGGACGCCAGGTCCCTGTCCGCCACGACACCCTGTTCCAGGACCGCGACTACCCTGTTCTGAACGAATACCGCGCCGTTTTCGCGGGCCTGTTCGCGCGCTTGTACGGGCTGGACAAAGCCCGCCTGGCGCAGGTATTCCCGGGTGTGGCCCCCGTGGATATCGGATTGGTCTGATACCCCGGCGTGCGCACGCGGCGCTACACTCCACGAGCCAATTGGCGCACCGACGCGCCCGCGTCGCAACGCCCGACACAGGAGCCCGCATGAGCACGATTTTCGATTTCACCGCCCGCGATATTCACGGGGTGGATCAATCCCTGGACACGTATCGCGGCCGCGTGCTGCTGGTCGTCAATGTGGCGTCCAAGTGCGGCTTCACGCCGCAATACGCGGGGCTGGAAGAGCTGTACCGTTCGTTCCGTGACGACGGCTTCACGGTGTTGGGCTTTCCGTGCGACCAATTCGGTCACCAGGAACCGGGCGACGAAGCCGAGATCCGTAATTTCTGCGCCACGCAGTACGACATCAGCTTTCCGCTGTTTGCCAAGATCGACGTCAATGGGGCCGACGCCCATCCGCTGTACCGCTGGCTCAAGGGCGAAAAGCCCGGCGTCTTCGGCACCGAAGGCATCAAGTGGAATTTCACCAAATTCCTGGTGGGCCGCGATGGCCAGGTCATCAAGCGCTACGCGCCCACCGACACGCCGGCGGGTTTGAAGGACGACGTGGCGCGGGCGTTGTCGGCCCCGGTGTAAGGGCTGGGAGTAGGCGGCTAGGACTACTCGGCTGGGACGACGCCCTTAGCGCAACGGCGGCAGGCGGCGGCGCACCGTATGCGCCTTGACGATGGCGGTGTTGGTTTCGGCGAACTCCGTCACGCGTTCCAGGATGCCGTCCAGATGCGAGATCGACCGCAGCACCACACGGGCGATAAAGCAGTCGTCGCCCGTGACCTTGTCGCACTCGACGAATTCCGGGATTTCCTCGATCAAGCCTTCCACGTGACGCAGCTGACCCGGCAGCGGCCGGATGCGCACGATGGCTTCCAGCGTGTAGCCCAGCGCCACCGGGTCCACATCCAGCGTGTAGGCGCGGATGACGCCGGATTCCTCCAGGCGCCGCAGCCGGTCCGCCACGCTAGGCGCCGACATGCCTACCTGCCGAGCCAGGTCGGCCGTGGTGGTCCGCGCGTTGGCCGCCAGGGTCTGCACCAGGCGGCGATCAATACCATCCAGTACCGGGTTTTCGTTTTTTAGGTCGTTCTGCATAAATTTCACCTAAATGAAGGTTGGCGGATGAAAGCGCCACGCATTCATCATATAACCGCATCGATGCGCCTGGGATAATTTCTCCATCAAGAACGTGGCCAGACGGCCGATGGAGACCCCCTCATGACCCCCGCATCAGAACGCCTTGGCCTGGCGCAAATGGCCGCCGCCATGACCTTATCCGGCACCCTGGGCGTGTTTGTCCTGGAATCCGGTCAAAGCGCCTGGAACGTCGTTTTCTTTCGCTGCCTGTTCGGGGCCATGGCGCTGTTCATCTATTGCTGGTCGCGCGGCCTGCTCAAGCCCGGCCTGTTCACGCGCAAGACGCTGTTCCTGGCGCTGGTGGCCGGCGCCGCGCTGGTCATGAATTGGGTCTTGCTGTTCTCGGCCTACCGGCTGGCGTCCATTTCCCTGGCCACCGCGGTCTACAACGTGCAGCCCTTCTTTTTGATCGGGCTGGGCGTGCTGTTCCTGGGCGAACGCCCGTCACGCGGCAAGCTGGCGTGGTCCGTCGTGGCGTTTGCCGGCCTGCTGCTGGTGCTGCGCCTGACGGACACGCACGCGGGCGGCCAGGCCTATCTGTCGGGCCTGCTGCTGGGCCTGGGCGCGGCCGCGCTGTATGGCGTGACGGCGGTCATCGTCAAGCGCTTGAAGGGCGTGCCGCCGCAGGTGCTGGCGCTGGTTCAGGTGACGCTGGGCGCCGTGATGCTGCTGCCGATGGCGGATTTCAGCGCCGTCCCGACCGCGCCGCTGCAATGGGGCTATCTGGTGGCGCTGGGGTTGGTGCATACGTGCCTGATGTACATCCTGATGTATTCGGCCATCCAGAAGCTGCCGACCACGTCCACCGCCGCGCTCAGCTTCATCTACCCCGCCGTGGCCATCCTGCTGGACCTGGTCGTCTATGGCCAACGCATGGAACCCATGCAGGTGGTGGGCGTGGCGATGATCTTCGTGGCCGCCGCCGGCGTCAGCCTGAACTGGACGTGGCGGCTGCCGGGCGGGTCCCACCGGGTGGTGTAAGGCGCGGGGTTTGGGGGCCGCCAAGAAACCCGCCCCCGGCCCCGGTTATTCGGGGCCGGCGACAATGCCTGCCGCTATCATGGCCTTCCACCCGCCGGCACGGCCGGCGGCGCCTTGATTCCCAGGACGCACCCCATGATCGATCTCTATTACTGGACCACCCCCAACGGCCACAAGATCACGCTGTTCCTTGAAGAAACCGGCCTGCCCTACAAGATCCACCCGGTGAACATCAGCCGCGGCGATCAGTTCAAACCCGAATTTTTGGCCATCGCGCCCAACAACCGCATCCCTGCCATCGTCGACCAGCAACCGGCCGACGGCGGCGCGCCCTTGTCGCTGTTCGAGTCGGGCGCCATCCTGCTGTATCTGGCCGAAAAGACCGGGCAGTTCCTGCCGGCCGACCTGCGCGGCCGCGCGGAAGTGTCGCAATGGCTGTTCTGGCAAATGGGCGGCCTTGGCCCCATGGCCGGCCAGAATCATCACTTCTCGGGCTACGCGCAAGAGCGCATCCCCTACGCCATCGACCGCTACGTCAAGGAAACCAACCGCTTGTACGGCGTGCTGAACAAGCGTCTGGCCGACCGCGAATTCGTGGCGGGCGACTACTCCATCGCCGATATGGCGGCCTACCCGTGGATCGTGCCGCATGCCAAGCAGGGTCAGGACCTGAACGACTTCCCGCATCTGCAACGCTGGTTCAACGCCATCGCGCAACGCCCCGCCACGCAGCGCGCGTACGCGTTGGCCGACAGCGTCAATACCACGCCCTCCATCAGCGATGAGGAATCGCGCCGCATTCTGTTCGGCCAGACCGCGCAGAACCTTGCCCGCTAGCCAGGAGCCCTGCGATGTCCGATCCGCAATTGGTCTTTCGCCGCGCGCGCCAGGAAGACCTGCCGCACATCGTGGCCCTGTTGGCCGACGATGAGCTGGGCGCCAAGCGCGAAGACGCCTCGGTGCCGCTGAACCCGCGCTACACGGCTGCCTTCGCCGCCATCGCGCAGGATTCCAACCAGTTCCTTGCCGTGGTTGAGCAAGGTCCACACCTGGTCGGCTGTTTGCAGTTATCGTTCATACCCGGCTTGTCGCGGTTGGGCCTGTGGCGCGGCCAGATCGAAAGCGTGCGCATCGCCTCGTCGGCGCGCGGCCAGGGTCTGGGTCGGGCCATGTTCGAATGGGCCATCGACCAGTGCCGCGCCCAGGGCTGCGGCCTGGTCCAGCTGACGACCGACCGCGCGCGCCCCGATGCGCGCCGGTTCTACGAAAGCCTGGGCTTTACGGCCAGCCACGACGGCATGAAGCTGAACCTGTAGTTTTTGTTCATTGATTTCGCAAGGAGCGCCCATGCATGGCGAATACAAAGTCCCCGGCGGCAAATTGGTTGTCGCGGATCTGGAAGTGCGCGACGGCCGCCTGGCCAACGTACGCATCAGCGGCGACTTCTTTCTAGAGCCGCCCGAAGCGCTGGAAGCCATCAACAGCGGCTTGAACGGCATGCCGGCCGATGCCGGCGAACTGGAATTGGCGGTGGCGGTGCAATCCGCCCTGCCCGCCGATGCCGAACTGTTCGGCTTTTCGGCCGAAGCCGTGGCCGTGGTGCTGCGGAGGGCGCTTGCATGACGCGCACCGACTGGAACGATTACGACTGGCAATTGATCCACGAAGGCCCGCAGGCGCCGTCGCTGCACATGGCGCTGGACGCCGTCATTACCGATGAAGTGGGCGCGGGCCAGCGCCCGCCCACGCTGCGCATCTGGGAATGGGCGGCGCCCGCCGTCGTTATCGGCCGTTTCCAATCGCTGAAAAACGAAGTGGACCCCGACGGCGCCAAGCGCCACGGCATTGAAGTCGTGCGCCGCGTCAGCGGTGGCGGTGCGATGTTCATCGAACCGGGCAACTCCATTACCTATTCGCTAAGCGCGCCGCAAGCCCTGGTGCACGGCATGAGCTTCCAGGAATCCTATGCATTCCTGGACGCCTGGGTTTTGACGGCGTTACAGGGCCTGGGCATCAAGGCCTGGTATCAACCCCTGAACGACATCGCGTCCGACATCGGCAAGATTGGCGGCGCGGCGCAAGCCCGACGTGCGGGCGCGGTGCTGCACCACGTGACCATGTCGTACGACATCGACGCCGATAAAATGGTCGAGGTCTTGCGCATTGGCCGCGAGAAACTGTCCGACAAAGGCACCACCAGCGCGAAGAAACGCGTGGACCCGCTGCGCACGCAGACCGGTCTGGCGCGCGAAGTCATCATCGAGCGCATGCTGGAAACTTTTGCCGGCATGCATCGTCTGACTCCGGGGCAAATCGGCAGCGACACGCTGGCGCGCGCCCAGCAGCAAGCCGATGAAAAGTTCTCGACGCCCGAGTGGACGGGCGTGGTGCCTTGACGGCAAGATCTTGATTTTGTGGAGGTAGTTCAATGCGTCGCACATTCACGCCGCCAGGCGGGATAAGCGGTCTGATCCTGGGCGCGGCCTTGTTGGCGCTGGCCGGCTGCGGCAGCACGCCGCCTGCCAACATCACCCTGGCCGCGCCCGCTTCGACCACCCCGGAAAAAGTGGGCGACCTGTCCACCGAGCGGATCAAATGGGCGTCGAACAAACCGGGCTGCGAAGGCGACTGCCCGCGCATTGAAATCGACAGCGTGGCGTTTCCGGGCATACCCAAATTGACGGCGTTGGTGGACCACGTGCTGGCCTACATGACCGGCACCGATGCCAATCGGCGTGGCCCCTACAACACGCTGTCGGAATACACCCAATACTTCTGGTCGACCGCGCGCGCCCGCGACGCCACGTATTTCAAGGCGTCGGTGAAAGACACGGTGGGCGACATCGTGGCGATTGAATTGCACACCGAGCAATTTTTGACCGGCGCCGCGCACGGCATTCCGGCCACGCAGTATTTGAACTGGGAGCGTTCGCGCGGCCGCGTCATGAGTCTGGATGAAGCGTTGATCCCAGGCCGGCGCGCGGAATACGTTGCGGCCTTGCAGCGCGCGCATGCCAAATGGCTGACGGGCAACCCCGACGCCAAGCGCGATCCGGCCGCCTACAACAAGATGTGGCCCTTCCAGGAAAGCGACAACTTTGCGTTGACGCGCGACGGCATCGTCGTCAAATACGACGCCTATTCGATTGCGCCCTACTCGCACGGCGAACCGGAACTAAGCATCCCTTATGCCGACCTGCGCGGCATCCTGAAGCCGGAACTGCTGCCCACGTCATAGGCCAATGCCAAGACCGGCAACGGGCGCATGGCCCAATGCCGGTCAAGGATGCGTGCTCAGCGCGGCGCAAGGCCTTGTGCAGGCCGAGGTTCGGGTGAGCGGACTGAGAGTGGAGCTAGGGAGGTGGCCGCTTTTTTCGCGTCTGTGGCCGGGTAAGACGCCCAGTCCGCTCAATGCAACCGCGGCAAGAACGGGCCGGCGGCGCGCGTCGCGCGCGCGTCGCCGGCCTGCCGCGATGGCTTAGAAGCGGTGGCGCACGCCCACGATGCCGACGGTGCTCTTGACGCCGTCAACAAACGCGAAGTCGGTCGCGTACGAACCCAGCGCGTACAGGTTGGTGCGCTTGGACAGGTTGTACGTGTAGCCGATGCTGTAGACGTTCATCGTCGAATCGTTGCCGGCGGTCAGCGGGTTGCCGTTCGGGTCGGCACGCTGCCACGACGCCAGGATGCTGCTGGCGCCCAACGGCACGGTCAGGCCGACCAGGTACGAATTGGCCTTGAAGCCGGACACGGCAACGTTGGTGCCGAAGCTGCTGGCCGTGGGGCTGCCGCTGCCGAACGAGTTGATGCTTTGGCCGGTGAACCAGCCGTCGCGCGTCTGGCCAAAGCCCAAGGCCAGCTTGACGACTTCGAAGTCGTAGGCGGCGGCGATGGACCAGGACTTGGGCGTGGCATCCGTGCCCAGCTGGTTGGCCGGGTTCAGTTGGTCGTACGTGGCGGCGACGTTCAGCGGGCCGTTCACGTAACGCAGGCCGGTCGTGATGGCGCGCGTGTTGTCAGCAGTCTTGAAGCCGGTTTGGGCGGCGGTCGTGTCGGACGCGTTGAACGAGTAGCCCACGCCAAACTGGAAGCCGCTGAACGACGGGGTCGAATACTGGACCATGTTGTCGTAGCGGACGGTGTTGGCGGCGCTGAAGGCCACGCCCACGTTAGCTTGGCCATAGCTGCCCGAGAACGGGTCGATCGAGGCCAGGTACTTGGATGCGATGTTGGTCTGGCGGCCGAATTCCAGCAGGCCCCACGAATCGGCCTTCAGGCCGACGGTGGCTTGGCGGCCGAACAGGCGACCGCTTTGGCCGGATTGGCCGTTGCCCGAATTGAAGCCGCTTTCCAGCGTGAACACGGCAGACAGGCCATCGCCCAGGTCTTCGGCGCCACGCAGGCCCCAACGCGAGCCGCTCGACACGCCGTTAACCATGCCGACCTTGGATTCGTGATAACCGTCGCCCTTGATGCGCTGGTAGCCGATACCGGTGTCGATCAGGCCATACAGCGTTACCGAGGTTTCCGCTTGGGCCACGCCGGTGACGGCGGCCAGGAGCGCGGTTGCGAGCAGAGTCTTTTTCATTACATATTCCCTTTGATTGAACATACCCAGGCCGCGTGCCGGCTTGCTGGGCAAGCGGCGCATGGCGCATGGCAGGAACGAATTCTAGGGACGCTATGTGTCAGAAAATGATGCGGTACGGCTAGTGGCCCCGATTCGCGAAAAAAAAGCCCCACTGTGGTCAGCGCTCCACAACCGGAAAGAATGCCGGTGCGGCCACGAGCACGTCACCAGAGCATGTTATGAAGGGCGCACTGGCAATGCAATCACGGCATCACCGAGCGTGGTTCGGCGCGGGTTGGAGTGTTGTTTCGGCGCAGTTTCGACCTGGGTTTGGGCGTCGACTCAAGCGTCGCTTCGTCCCTTAACGCGGACCTTTCAGCGGCAGCAGGCGGCGGTAGCCCGGCGGCAGTGGCTCGGCCGCGTGTTGGCTTACGGCGCGGGCCAGGCGTTGTTCCAACTCGGGCGGGAACGGCGTGGCGCGACGCGTGTTCAGGTCCACATGCAAGGACAGCTGCTCCATGGTGGCGGCCAGGTAGCCGTCGCGGGTCTGGGTCAGTTCCATCAGGCAGAGCACCCGCTTGTTATCCGATTCCAGCAAGCGCACGCGCAGCATCAGCGGGTCACCGGCCAGCACTTCGCGCAGATAGGCCACGTGCACGTTCATGGTGTAGATGCCGCAGCGCGTGGCCTCGGTGTAGTCCAGCCCCACGCCCACCTGCCCCAGCAGCTCAAAGCCCACACGATCGAAGATGCCGACATAGTGCGCGGCGTTCAAATGGCCATACGCGTCGATCCAGGCGGGGTCCACGGTCAGTGTCGTGGACGGCAGGGCTTGAGTCATGAAGGTCTCCGGGTGGCGAAAGGGGGAAGTGTCGATGAGCGGCGGCGGCCGCGACCGGCCTGGGTACGGGCTCAGCTCGGGTATAGGCCTGGACCTTGGCGTGGACCTTGGTCTGGGTCGGGGCTCGGCTTTGAGCTTGGGCTCCAGCTCCGGCACATTCTATTCAGATTGCGCCGGCCATGCCCCAATGGAAATCGCCCCTTGCGGGGCGATTTCTCTTTTTGTCTGCCTCGGCCTCCTCGGCGCCGCGTCAATGACGCCACGCCGATTCAGTCATCACGGATACAGGCCGCGCACCTGGCGCGCTTGCAGGATGCGCGTGCAAGCCACGATGAACGCGGCGGTGCGCAGCGTTACCTTGTGTTCCTTGGCCACCTGCGACACCGCGCTATAGGCTTCGCGCATGATGCGTTCCAGGCGCTGGTTGATCTCTTCTTCGCTCCAGAAGAAGCTGGAGAAGTCCTGCACCCATTCAAAGTACGACACCGTCACGCCGCCGGCGTTGGCCAGCACGTCCGGCACCACATACACGCCGTGTTCGAACAGGATGTCGTCCGCTTCCGGGGTGGTGGGGCCGTTGGCGCCTTCCACCACGACCTTGGCGCGCACCTTGGCGGCGTTGTCGGCGGTAATCTGGCTTTCCAGTGCGGCCGGGATCAGGAATTCGGTTTCCAGCGTCCAGAACTCGTCCTTGTCCAGCGCCTGACCACCCGAGAAGCCGCCCACGCCGCCATGTTGCGACACGTGCGACAGCAGCTTGTGGACGTCCAGACCGGCGGGGTTGTGCACGGTACCGGTGTGATCCTGGGCGGCAATGACCTTGGCGCCGGCTTCATGGAACAGACGGGCAGCGGTGCCGCCCACGTTGCCAAAGCCTTGCACGACCACGCGCGCCTTGGACACGTCGATGTTCAGGTCGCGAGCGGCTTCGCACGCCACCACGAACACACCACGGCCGGTGGCTTCGACACGGCCCAGGCTGCCGCCCAGCGCGATCGGCTTGCCGGTGACCACGCCCGTGGCGGTGGCGCCTTCGTTCATGGAATAGGTGTCCATCATCCACGCCATGGCCTGGGCGTTGGTGCCGACGTCGGGGGCGGGAATGTCTTTGGACGGCCCGATGATGACGCCGATTTCGCTGGTGTAGCGGCGCGTCATGCGTTCCAGTTCGGATTGCGACAACGTGCGCGGGTCAACGCGGATGCCACCCTTGGCGCCGCCATAAGGCAGGTTCACGGCGGCGTTCTTGACCGACATCCATGCGGCCAATGCCATCACTTCGGAGAGCGTCACGTCTTGGTGGAAACGCACACCGCCCTTGCCCGGGCCGCGCGACACGTTGTGCTGCACGCGATAGCCTTCAAAGTGCGCGATGGTGCCGTTATCGAGTTCGATCGGCACATCGACGATCAAGGCGCGCTTGGGACGCTTCAGCGTCTCGACCCACCGACCCAAGGTGCCGAGGTACGGGGTGACCCGGTCGACTTGTTGCAGGTAATTACCCCAGGGGCCGAGGTCATCGGCATTCAGATAAGACGGCAAGGCATGGGTGGGAGTGTGAGACATGAGCATGATCTCCTGACAAAGTTGCGCCATTTTATCCACGAAAACTATAGCGTCCCTATTTAAAACCTAAATATTTTTAATGGGGACGCATAGCTGTGGCGGATACCGTACGGGTCACGAGCCCGGCTCGAAAACTGACCTATCCTAAGCCGCGAACGCGCACGCGTCCAGCCTCGGTCAACCGCAAGCCGCGCCGGCCGGGCGTTACCGGAACAGCGATGAAAAAAGGGGCAGCCCCGTTCAGGACTGCCCCCCTTTCACCGCGCACCTCTTCACGGCGCCATCAGCTGCCAGGCCAATCGCGCCGCCGCGCGCGCGCCATGGCCGTCCACGTCAAAGCGCGGGCTGTACTCAGCCATGTCGGCCACCCGCAGCTTGCCGCTGGCCTTCACGCGCAGCACGATTTCCTCAACAACGGCCATCGGCACCCCGTAAGGCGCGGGCGCGGACACGCCGGGCATCGCCGCCGCCGGCAACACGTCCAGGTCGATGGTCAGGTACACGTGGCGCGCGCGCGCGAGCAACGCGTCCACGTTGGCCAGCCGAGCTTCCAGATGGCGCTCCTGCATGTCGCGGTCTTCTACCCACACGGCCCCCACCTCGGCGGCACGGGCGTACAACGCCGGCGTGTTCGCCAGCCGCGAGACGCCCAGGCAGGCATATTGCAGCGCCCGCCCCTCGGCTTCGCAGTAGCGCGCGATCTGGTCAAAGGGCGTGCCGGAACTTCCCGGGCGGCCGGTACGCAGGTCGAAGTGCGCATCCAGGTTCAGGACCAGCACGGGTTCGGTGTCGCCACGGGCTTGCAGCCAACGCGCCAAACCCTGGAAAGTGCCCCAGGCAATTTCATGCCCGCCGCCCAACACCAACGGGCGGGCGCCCTGCCCCAGCAGTTCCGCCACGCGCAGGCCCAGGCGTTCTTGCGCGTCTTCCAGCGCATCGCCCTGGCACACCACATCGCCGCCATCCAGCAGCCGGGCAAGCCCATGCGCCGGCAAGCCGGCCAGGAATTTGCGGATGCCCGCCGGCCCTTCGGCCGCGCCGACACGCCCCTGGTTACGCGCCACGCCCGCGTCGCAAGCAAACCCCAGCAGGACGGGTTCGCCCTTGTTTGCCTGGCCGGCTTCCGCCTGAACGATGTGCGCCAAGCGACGCGTGTCGCCCTCTTCGGCGCTGTCGTCGCGCGCCTTCCACACGTTCTGATCCAGCTGTGCCGCGCTCATGCCGCCGTCCCCTGACTCAATACCGCTTGCAGGAATTCACGGGTGCGAGCCTCGCGCGGTTCAGTAAAGATCACTTCGGGCGGGCCGGATTCCAGGATCACCCCGCCATCCATCACCGCCACCACGTCGGCCACATCGCGCGCGAAACCCATTTCGTGCGTGACGACCATCATGGTCATGCCTTCACGCGCCAGCAGTTTCATCACCTGCAGCACTTCGCCCACCAGTTCGGGGTCTAGCGCCGAGGTCGGCTCGTCGAACAACATGACCTTAGGCTGCATGGCCAGCGCGCGCGCAATGGCCACGCGCTGCTTCTGCCCACCCGACAGGCTGGCCGGCATGGCCGCCATTTTCTGCACCAGCCCCACCTTTTTCAGCAGGTCTTCGGCCAGCGCATTGGCCTGGTCGCGCCCCATGCCCCGCAGCGTGCGCGGCCCCACGGTAACGTTATCCAGCACGGACAGGTGCGGAAACAGGTTGAAGCTCTGGAACACCATGCCCACCTGCATGCGCAGCTGGTTCAGCGCGGCCTCGGGCAGCAGCGTGCCGTGGTCCAGCAAGGTCTGGCCGCAGATGTCCACGGTGCCCGCCTCGGCCACCTCCAGGCCGTTGCAGCAACGCAGCAGCGTGCTTTTGCCCGACCCGCTGGGGCCGATCACCACGACTACCTGCGACGGCAGCACGTCAAAGTCGATACCCTTGAGCACGGCATGCTCGCCGTAGGATTTTTCCAGGCCGCGGATGCGGATCATTTCCTGCGGATTGCCTAGCGGGTTCATTGCACCATCCCTCCGGCGCGCAGGTGCTTTTCAACCCTGCGCAAAATCAACATGGCGGCGGTGGTCAGCACCAGGTAGATCAAGGCCACCACCAGATAGGTCTCCAGCGACCGATACGACACGCTGATGATCTTCTGCCCTTCGTGCATCAGGTCGTGAATGGTCAGCAGCGACACCAGCGCCGAATTCTTGATCAGCGCGATGAACTCGTTGCCCAGCGGCGGAATCATGCGCACGACCGCCTGCGGCAGGATGATGATGCGCATGGCCTGGCCGGACGACATGCCCAGCGAACGCGCGGCCTCAGTCTGGCCACGGTCCACCGACTGAATGGCGCCGCGCACGATTTCCGACACGTAGGCGCCCGAATACATGCCCAGGCCCAGCACGCCGCAAGCGAACGCGGGCAAGGTCACGCCAAACTGCGGCAGACCAAAGAACCAGATAAACAGCTGCACCAGCAACGGCGTACCGCGAAAGAACAGCAGATAAACGCTGCACAGGTTGTAGATGACGTAGCGCTTGGGGTTGAGCCGGCCGACGCCGACCAACAGGCCCATGACACAGCCCAGCAGCAAGGCGCCGGCGGTTACCTCCACGGTAACCACCGCGCCCCGCATCAGGCTGTCGAAGTCGGCGAAGACGGGGGCGAATTCCAGGTTCATTTCTTGGGCGCCTCGAACCACTTGTTCACGATGGCCTGGTAGCTGCCGTCCGCCTTCAGCTTTTTCAGGGCGGCGTTCAAATCACGGGTCAGCTCGGGCTTGCTCTTGGGCACGGCGATGCCGTAGTCCTCGGTCGTCACCTGGTCGTCCAGCACGGTCAGGCCGGAGGTGCTTTGGGCGAACAGCTTGGCGGCGGGCTTGCCCGTCACGGCGGCGTCGGCGCGGCCGATCTGCACCAGGTTGAACATTTCCTGGTTCTTCTCGACTTCCACGCGCTGCACGGCCGGCAGGTGCTCTTTCAGGTAGTTGACCGACTTCGTGCCCACCTGCACCGACACCTTGCGGCCGTCCAGGTCCTTGAGCGTCTTGATGGGGCTATCAGTCTTGGTCAGCACGACCAGGCCGCCGGCGTAGTACGGGTCGGTGAAGTCCACCACCTTGCTGCGCTCGGGCGTGATGTAGATGGCGGACACGGCGATGTCGGCACGGCCGGCTTGCAAGGCGGGGATCAGGCCCTTGAAATCGATGTCGATCCACTCGACCTTCTTGCCCATGGCGCCGGCCAGCGCTTCGACCAGCTCGATGTCAAAGCCGGTGCGCTTGCCGTCCTTGACGAACTCCATCGGCGGGAACGTGGCGTCGGTAACGGCGCGGATGGTTTCCTGGGCATGCGCCGCGCCGGCGCTCCAGGCAAGGCCCAGCGTCAGGGCGGCGGTCAACAATGTGCGGCGAGTAGTCATGGTGAGTCCTATGCGAATGGGTACGGCGGTGAGTACGGCTAGAGGGATGCGGCGGAACAGGCGGCTAAAAGGGCCGGCCCGCGGATGCGGCGGAGCAGGCGGCCAAGGGGACGGCTAAACGAAACGGCTGGGGCGACAGTGCAACGACATATTCGATTGGGATCGGGCGGCAGCGCTCGGTCAGAGGCTCTTTAGTGGACCTTCAGGCGGTCGGAAATGCGGCGCGCCGCAGCCACGGTCATGGCGATCAGCGCGTCGGGCCGTTGCGCCGCGCGCGTGGACGGCGCCATCAAGGTGATGGAGGCCACGGCCTGATTGGGCCGCTGGAATATCGGGACGCTTACGCCCCACACGCCGGCATCCACTTCGCTATCGGTGACGGCATAGCCCTGCCCGCGTATCCGTTCCAGCTCGTCTTCCAGGCGGGACGGGTCCACCCCGGCTTCGTCGGCCAGATAGGCCAAGGCGGCTTGCAGACGGCCCAGCGGCATGAAGGCCAACAATGACTTGGCGGATGCGCCGCGCGCCAATGGCAGGCCGCGTCCCTTGGTGAACGAACAGCGCAGCGGGTGCTGGCTTTCGATCATGTCCAGGCACACGGCCTGATCCTTCACGGCGACCAGCAAACCGATGGTCTCGCCGGATGCGGCAGCCAGCGTCGCCATGTCGGGCTGCGCTTCGTGTATCAAAAAGGAAGACTGGTCAAAGCCCCACGCCAGTTGAACGCAGAGCGGCCCCGGGCCGTATTCGCCCTCGTGCTCGGCCACAAAGCCCCAGCGCTTGAGCAAGGCAACCTGGCGATACAGCGTACTTTGGGCCAGCCCGGTTTTGTCGGCCAGCGCGGCGATCGTCAACGGGCCATCGTGCCGGGCCAGCGTGGCCAACACGTACAGGACACGATCCGCGCCCGGCCCTACCGATGGTTCCGACATCCACTCTGCTCCCGCCAATAAGGAGCCGAGATTATCAATTCATGGTGGTTCTTATTTGATTTTTTCCCGAAGAATGAGAATAAGCAGGGAAAACCCCAGATAAGTACGAAAAAAAAGACCGCAATGCGGTCTTTTTGATGTGTCCCTATCAGGGGGGAAAGGGGCAACAGCGCATTGCGATGGCTGGGCGCCCTGCGTCCTGCCTGTTTACGGTGCGGCAGGGGTGTCGTAGTTGTTCAGCTTGACGCCGGACACCCCGCCCACGCTGGGTGCGGCGGCCGGGGCCGAGGCACTGCCAGCGGGTGCCGGAGCCCCGGCCGCCGGCGCGGCGCCCGGCGCAACGCCCATCGACGCGCCAGACGTTTCCCCAGCCGGCTGCGCGGCACCTTGCGCGCTACCCTGCGCGGCGGCATCCGCGCCCGTCGCGGCATCGGCCTCTACCGGCGCGGGGCTGGCCGCGCGGCGCGCGCGCTTGGCCTCGTCCGCCTGGGCCACCTTCGTGGTCAGGTACGTCGCCACCGCCGCCGACTTGCCGTTGCGCGCCCAGTCAGCAGCGCTTTGGCTCTTCAGGTCGCGCGTGGTGACGTCCGCCCCCGCCTTGATCAGCAGATCGACCATTTCTCGGTTGCCGCCCAACGCCGCCATCATCAGGGGCGTTTCACCGCCCGGCGCTGGCGCGTTCACCATGGCTTTCTTGCCCAGCAGCATGCGCGCCATTTCCATCTGCCCCTTGGACGCGGCGTAGTGCAGCGGCGTCCAGCCCAGCCGATTGACCTGGGCGCCCCGGGCGATCAGCTTTTTGGCGCGTTCGGTCTGGCCGGCAATGGCCAGGTACATCAGCGGCGTTTCGCCGGCCGGATTCTCGGCGTTCACGTCCGTGCGCTTGTCGGCCGCAATCACGTCAAACACCTTCCAGGCGCCGTCGACCACCGCGCGCATCAGGGCGGGTTGCCCGTTTTGGTAGCGCACATTGGGGTCGGCCCCCTGCGCCAGCAGGTCCTTGACGTCGTCCGGGTAATCGTTGGCCACGTACACCCACCAATCGCCCGGGTTGGCGGCGTCGGCCACGGGGGCCGCGCAGGCACCGAAGGCGATGGCCAGCGCCAACAGCGCGCCTCGGCATTGCGACAGGACTGGGCGGAAAGTCGGTGTGCGGGCGGTCATGGCTATCCTGGATGGAAAGGAACGAGGGTTAGGTGGGCGGCGGCCTGAAGGCCGGGTTTCTGGCCTGGCCGATGGTGTGCATTCAAACCGTATGTCTTTGAACGGTATGTCTTTGAACGGTATGTCTTTGCGCACCGCCCTTACTGTTTACTGCTTCCTGCTTACTGCTTACTTCTTACTGCTTACTTCTTGATCTTGCCGAACAGCTTGAAGAAGTTCTCCGTGGACGCCCGCGCCACGTCGGCCACCGGGATGCCTCGCAGGTCCGCAATCTTTTCGGCCACGTGGATCACCTTGGACGGGTCATTCAGCTTGCCGCGATACGGCACCGGCGCCAGGTACGGGGAATCGGTTTCGATCAGCAGGCGGTCCAGCGGCACCTTGCTGGCCACTTCGTGCACGATCTGCGCGTTTTTGAACGTGACGATGCCCGACAACGAAATGTAGAAATTCTGGTCCAGCGCGGCCTGGGCCACTTCCCAGGTTTCGGTGAAACAGTGCATCACGCCGCCCACCTCGGCTGCCTTTTCTTCCTTGAGCATGCGCACCGTGTCTTCGGCGGATGAGCGCGTGTGCACGATCAGCGGCAAGCCGGTGTCGCGCGCGGCGCGGATATGCCGGCGAAAGCGTTCGCGCTGCCAATCCAGCGGTTCGGACAAACGGTAGTAATCCAGCCCGGTTTCGCCGATGGCCACCACCTTGGGGTGTCGCGACAAGCGCGCCAGCTCTTCGGGCGACGGATCGGGCGTGTCTTCGTAATCGGGGTGCACGCCCACCGAGGCCCACAGGTTGGGCTGGGGTTCCACCAGCGACATCAGGCCGGGCCATTCGGGCATGTTGACGCTGACGACCAGCGCGTGGCTGACCTGGTTGGCGGCCATGCGCTCAAGAATGGCTGGCAGATCGGCGGCCAGTTCAGGAAAATTCAAATGACAGTGCGAATCGACGTACATGATGTGACTACATAAAGTGATCGCGGCGCGGCCGCTGCGAAAGGAAATCGCGACAGGCAAAGCGCCGCTGAATCAGGGACTTACGCCTGGCAGGATAGCACCACGCGTTGCAGGGTGGCGTGCGCGAAAAGCTTGGCGTTCAGCGGGTGGGTGGCCAGCGCGCGCTGCCGCGTCAGCCAGCGCGCCGCCTCGGCCACGCGGGCCGTGTTCATGCGCGCGGCCACCTTGGCCACGCCCGCGCCCAACGCCGGAAAGTACCGCACGGGCGCGCCGGCGCTGGCCAGCATCAGATCCGTATACAGGCGCTGCAAGGCGTCGATCCATTCCGTGGCCGGCACCTTTTCCAGCGTTTCGGCCATCGTGCCGACATCGGGCGCCTGCCCCTGCGCCAAGGGGTTGATCAGTTGCGACAGCCAAGGCGGGCAAGGCGTATCGCCCGCCTGCGCCAGCCGCAACGCAGCCAGCGGCGCGCCGCCCGCGGCCGCCAGCCATTCCCGCGCCGGCTCTACGTTCTGCGCACGCAGCCATTGCAGCGCGGTATCGGGGTCGGGCGCCGGCAAGGGCAAGCGCCGGCAGCGCGATACCAGCGTGGGCAGCAGGCGGTCAGGCGCATCGGCAACCAGCAGGAAAACGGTATGGGGAGGCGGTTCTTCCAGCACCTTGAGCAAGGCGTTGGAAGACACAACGTTCAGCGCGTGCGCCGGGTACAGCAGCGCCACGCGCCATCCGCCCCGGTGCGTGGCGGTGTTGAACCAGGACTCCAGCGACCGGATCTGGTCGATGCGAATTTCCTTGGACGGGGCTCGCTTGGCCGCGCCCGAAGTCGGTTCGGCGTCCTCGGCAGGCTCGGCGGCGTCCGCGCCCTCTTCCACGGCCACGGCTTCGGGGCGGATGCGGCGCAGATCGGGGTGGTTGCCGCTGGCAAACCAGGCACAGGCGGCGCAGTGGCCGCAGGCCAGGCCGTTATCGGGGGTTTCGCACAGCAGGCTGGCAGCGGCGGCAATCGCGAAATCCAGCTTGCCGATGCCGGCCAGGCCGTGCACCAGCCAGGCGTGCGCAAAGCGGTCGCGGTTGCCCAGCCAGGCACGCGCCGTCTCCATTTGCCACGGCAGGAACTGGGGCGCGCTCATGTCGTCGCGGCCAGCAACGCCCGCAGCCCGGCTTCCAGTTCCGTGCGGATCTGCGCGATGGACTGGGTGGAGTCGATGATGTGGATGCGGTCGGGGTTAGCCTGGGCGCGGGCGTGATACGCCTGCCGGGTGCGCTCGAAGAAGGCAGCGCCTTCGCGTTCGAAGCGGTCGGGCTCGCGCGCATCGGCCAGCCGGGCGCGCGCCACTTCCAGGGGAACGTCGAACAGCCAGGTGCGATCGGGTTGGCCCGCGTGCATCCATTGTTCCAGCACGGCGACCCGCTCGGCGCCCAACTCGCGGCCGCCGCCCTGGTAGGCGTAAGTGGCGTCGGTATAGCGGTCGCACACCACCCAGGCGCCACGCGCCAGCGCCGGTTCGATGACTTGCCGCACATGTTCGCAGCGCGCCGCGAACATCAGCAGGGTTTCGGTATCCAGGCTCATCTGATCGGTCAGTACCAGCGCGCGCAGCTTTTCGCCCAGGGGCGTGCCGCCCGGCTCGCGCGTGGAGACCACGTCCAGCCCCTGGCTGCGCAGGAAGTCCGCGATCCAGTCGGTATGCGTGCTTTTGCCGGCGCCGTCCACGCCCTCCAGCGTAATGAAGCGTCCGCGAGAGGTCATTGGTCTTGTCCTTCAGGTGTGTCGGTTTCGGAGTCCGTCGCCGCGCCGGGGCCGTCCGGCACGGTGACGGGCGCGGTGGCCGGGGGGGTCGCGGGCGTCAACGCGGGGCTCGGCGTAGGCGTCGGGGTCGGGGTCGGGGTCGGGCGGGCGCCCTGGCCCAGGATGTAGCGCGACACGTTGCGATTGTGGCCGGACAGGTTCTCGGAAAATTCGCTGGTGCCATTGCCGCGCGACACGAAGAACAGATACTTGTGTTGCTCGGGCTGCACCGCCGCCAGCAGCGCCGCCCTGCCCGCCGCCGCGATGGGCGTGGGCGGCAGGCCGGGTCGCGTGTAGGTATTCCACGGCGTATCGGTCTGCAAATCACGCTTGCGGATACGGCCCTGGTAGGCGTCGCCCATGCCGTAGATCACAGTGGGGTCGGTTTGCAACAGCATGCCGATCTTCAGGCGGTTGGTGAACACGCCGGACACACGGCGGCGGTCCGGCCCGTGCCCCGTTTCCTTTTCGATGATGGACGCCAGCACCAGGGCCTCGTAAGGCGTGGCCACGGGCAGGTCCGCCTGCCGCTTGGCCCAGGTGTCCTGCAAAATGCGCTGGCCTTCCTGATAGGAACGGCGCAGCAGGTCGTAGTCGGTGCTGCCCGGGGTAAAGATGTAGGTGTCGGGAAAGAACAGCCCTTCGGGGTGCTTGATATCGGAACCCAGGCGCGTCATCAACTCTTCGTCGCTGACTTCGCCCAGCGTCTGCTTGACGTCGGGGTGCTCGCGCAGCGCCTGGCGGATCTGGCGGAACGTCCAGCCCTCAAGAAAGGTGATCTGGCGCTGGGTCATGTCGCCCCGCGCCATGCGTTCCAGCAGTTGCCAGGGCGAGTCGCCATTGATGGCCTGATAGCCGCCGGCCTTCAGCAGTTTGTCCTGCTCGGACAGGCGCGCCATCCAGACAAAACCGGGCTCCCAGATGGGCACGCCCACGGCGTTCAGCGCGCGCGCGACCGTGCGCGGGCTACTGCCCGGGTCCACCACAAAGTCGATTCTGTCGGCGGGTAGATGCATGGGTCGATGCATCCAGCTCCAGGCGGCGCCAACCGCTGCGGCGGCGGCGATCACGATCAGCAGGAATGACCACAAGACGTAAAAACGGAGTCGCTTCTTCATAAGTCCCAGAAGTTTAATGGATCGCGCGGACCTGTCGTGGCAAAACCGGGGCCAGACGTTACGGGGCGGCCCTTTGCGCGGCGTGGGCAAGGGGCCAATGACGCGGTGAAGGCGGCTATCATCTGCACTTTGATGACGTGATCACACCGCCGCCATGCACGCTTTCTATTCTTCGATTCCTGCCAGCGCCGAAGGTTGCGCGACGGGTGCCCCGTCCGCTCCGTGCGCGCCGCTGGATGATTTTCTGGTCTTCAGCGCGTCCGGCGCCGACGCACTTCCTTTCCTGCACGGCCAACTGACGCAAGACGTTACCGGCCTGCCGCTGGACACCGCCCGCCTGGCGGGCTACTGCACGGCCAAGGGCCGCCTTCTGGCCACCCTGGTCATGTGGCGCGCCGCCCCCGGCGCCGACGACGCCCCGCAACTGTATGGGCTGGTCCGCCGCGACCTTTCCGAAGCGTTGCTCAAGCGCCTGTCCATGTTCGTGCTGCGCGCCAAGGTCAAGCTGGCCGCAACCGCCTTGAACGTGGCGGGTGTGCAGGCCACCACCGAACAAGCTGCCGCCCTGGAAGCCGTAACTGGCGCCCTGCCGCGAGCGCCGTGGCAGCGCGTGGACCTGCCGTCGGGCACCTGGATCGCCGCCCCGTCGGCCGATACCCGCCTGCGCTGGTGGTGGATTGCTTCGGACGAACAACTGGCCCAGTCTTCGGCATTGGCCGGCGCGCTAAGCCTGGCGCCCGCTACGCATTGGCAGGTGGCTGATCTTGCCGCGGGCATTCCGTGGATTGCCTCGGCGACGCAGGACGTATTCATCCCGCAGACCGTCAACCTGGAGCTGGTTCAGGGCGTGAGCTTCACCAAGGGCTGTTACCCGGGCCAGGAAGTGGTGGCGCGCAGCCATTACCGTGGCACCGTGAAGCGGCGCATGGCGTACGGCACCATTGATCAGGCCGGCGAGCAAGCGGGCGGGCAAAGCGCGGCGCTGGCCGGCGTGGACGTGTTCGACGCCACCCAGCCGGGCGAGCCCATCGGCCGCGTCGTGGATGCCGCCAGCGAAGCCGGCGTGGCTTCAGTGCTGTTCGAAACCACGCTTGCCGCGCTGCCCCAGGGGGACCTGCGCCTGGGCGCCGAGGACGGCCCGCGCATCACGGTTGGGCCGCTGCCGTATTCCATTACGCCGTAAGTTAAGGCGGACGCGTTAAGGCGGACGCGGACGCGCGCCAGGGCCGGCGGCGCGTTGCTGCAATACGCCGTGGCAAGCGGACGCGGGCGCGCTTAGCGCCGTGGCAACCGGACGCGGGCCTGCTTTGCGCCGCCGCGTGTCCCACATAACGTCAAACCGCCGTCCCACATAACGTCAGACCGCCACCCCGAACAGCGCGCCGACGCCTGCCGTTGCCGCCATTGCAAAAGCGCCCAACAGCGTCACGCGTAGCGCGGCGGGCCCCTTGGGCGCCCCGCCCGCCTGCGCGGCCAGCGTGCCCAAGCCGGCCAGACAGAGCACCGACGCGCCGATTACCCAGCCGATCAGTTGCGGCACCGGCGCCACCACGGCCACGACCAAAGGCAGCGCCGCGCCGCCCGCGAACGACGCGGCGGACGCCACAGCCGCCTGCACGGGCCGCGCGCGGTTATGAACGGAAATGCCTAGTTCATCGCGCGCATGCGCGTCCAGCGCGTCATGGCGGGTCAGTTGCCGCGCCACCTGCGTCGCCAGCTGCCGGGTCAAGCCCCGGTCTACATAGATATCGATCAGTTCGGCAAGCTCTTCTTCCGAGTTGCCCTTCAGCGAGCGCTGTTCCATCCGCAGGTCCGCCGCTTCGGTGTCGGCCTGTGACCGGACGGACACGTATTCGCCGGCCGCCATCGATAAGGCGCCAGCCACCAGCCCCGCCAGGCCCGACGTCAGGATTGCGCCATGCGAGGCCTGCGCGGCGGCCACCCCGGTGATCAGGCTGGCGGTAGACACGATGCCGTCATTGGCGCCCAGCACGGCGGCACGCAGCCAGTTGCTGCGGAAAATTCGGTGATGTTCTTTGGCTGGCATTACCCGGTACCCATGCAACGCGTGACAAGCGCGACACGCACCTGCCCCATGAAAGGGCCAGGCGCGTGGCGCGCCGGAGTCATCGCGGTGTCACGCGCACCGCGGTGAGCAAGCCTATCACGCAAAGCGTGGCTTGCTCACCTTCGTAGGCATGTACTTCCACCTGGCAGATCGACAGACGTTTGCCCGGCTTGACCACGCGGCCGCTGGCCACGTAGCGGTCGCCCTTGGCGGGCGCCAGGAAGTTCATCTTGAACTCCGAGGTCAGTACGTCTTCACCCGGGCCAAACAGCGTGTAGGCGGCGTAACCGCCCGCGCTGTCGGCAATTGTGGTGGAAATGCCGGCGTGCAGAAAGCCGTTTTGCTGGCAAAGGTCGGCCCGGTAAGGCAGCCCGATGTCCACCCTGCCCGGCTCCACCACATCCAGCCGCGCGCCCAGCAGCCGCATGACGGTCTGCTGGTCGAAGCTGGCCTTGACCCGCGCGGCGGGATCAGCCGACGCTTGCGGCGCGGCCATGTCAGTCTTGCTCGCGCTTGACCAGGTTGACGATGCTGGAGAAATCCAGCTTGCCCGAGCCGCCCGCGCTATGCAGCGAATACAGGTTGCGGGCCAGTTCGCCCAGCGGGATTGAGGCGCGCGTGGACAGCGCGGCCTCGGCGGCCAGGCCCAGGTCCTTCAGCATCAGGTCCACGCCGAAACCGCCGGCGTACCCCTTGGACGCGGGCGCATGGTCCATCACGCCCGGCCACGGGTTGTAGAGTTCGGTCGCCCAGTTGCGGCCCGAGCTCTTGGCGATGATGTCCGACAGCACCTTGGGGTCCAGCCCGTTGGCCACGCCCAGCGCCAGGGCCTCGGACGTACCAGCCATCAGGATGCCGAGCAGCATGTTGTTGCAGATCTTGGCCACCTGGCCCGCGCCGCCGGGGCCGGCATGAAAGATGTTCTTGCCCATTTTTTCCAGCACGGGCCGGGCGCGTTCCAGGGCGGCCGCGGGGCCGCCCACAATGAACGTCAGCGTGCCCGCCGCCGCGCCCGCCGTGCCGCCGGAGACCGGCGCGTCGATCATGGCAATGCCACGCGCCTCGGCGGCCTGCGCCACCTTGCGCGCCGTGTCCGGCGCGATGGTGCTGCAATCGATGACCAGCGCGCTGGCCGAAATCTTGCCCAGCAGGTCTTGATCCAGGTACAGCCCTTCGACGTGCTTGCTGGCGGGCAGCATGGTCACGACGACGTCCGCGCCCTTGACCGCTTCCGCCGCCGATGCCGCGGCGCTGGCGCCGGCATCGGTCAGCAGCTTCACCGCTGCCGGCACCAGGTCAAAGACCGTCAGGCTATGTCCGGCCTTGATCAGATTCAATGCCATGGGCGCGCCCATGTTGCCCAAACCGATAAACGCGATACTGCTCATGATGTTTTGTCTCCTGGTGCTATGGCTATGGCTTGCTATTGCTATTGCTATTGCTATTGCTGTTGTTCTTGCTTTAGGTATGGATTCATCGTGACCTGCATGACGGGCGCGGCTCGTCTATCGGGATACGCGGGTACGCGAGGCTACGCGCAGGTTCCTCGGCGGGGTATGCGCGGCACACCGACCCGCGCGTACGGGCCGGCCGAGGCAATCAGCGCCCTTCCTGTCCCAGGTCGGCCAAGGGATGCGGCTCGCCCTCGCGCCAGGGTTCCTCGAAAAACTTTTGCACCCAGGCGTCGGTTGCGACGTCGATCACTGCGGGGTTCCAGCGCGGCTTCTTGTCCTTGTCGATCAGCAAGGCGCGGATGCCCTCGGCAAAATCACCATGGGCCGTGCACGCCAGCGCCGCGATGTATTCGGCGCGGAACACGTCGTCCAGCGAGCGCAGGCGCATGCGCTGCTGCAAGGCGAAGGCCAGGCGCACCGAACCGGGGGAACCGGCCAGCATGGTCGTCGCGGCGCGCGCCAGCCAGGGGTCTTCATGGTCTTTCAGCAGCGCCAGTTCTTCGTAGATCTCGTCCAGCCGGTTGCCCGTGCACAGGTTGTTGATCAGGAACGAATGCTGGCGCAGGTGGCCGGGTTCCAGCGGCGTTTGCGGTTCCAGCGCGGTGAGCGCGCGGCGCAGCAGGCCGTCGTTGATGGAGCGCGGCGCCATGGCCTCGTCCGAGGCGCCGGCCGGCTTGCCCGCCCACGGCTGTTCTTCCAGCGACGCCAGCAAGCGCGGCCAGTCGGCGTGATTCAGGCGGAAGTCCGCCAGGCCCGCAAAGAACGCGTCCGCCGTGTTCATCTGCGCGCCGGTCAGCGCCAGGAACAGGCCGATGCGGCCCGGCATGCGGTTCAACAGCCAGCTGCCGCCCACGTCCGGGAACAGGCCGATCGAGACTTCCGGCATCGCCAGGCGCGAACTTTCGCTGACAACGCGATGGCTGGCGCCCATCATCAGGCCGATGCCGCCGCCCATGACGATGCCGTGGCCCCAGCACAGCACGGGTTTCGGATACGTGTGAATGCGGTAGTCCAGCCGATATTCGTGCTCGAAGAAGCGGCGCGCGTAGGCGTTGCTCCAGCCGCTTTTACCCGCGTTTTCGGTCATGCTGCGGTACAGGCCGTGCAGGTCGCCGCCCGCGCAGAAAGCCTTTTCGCCCGCGCCTTGCAAGACCACCAGGGCCACGCCCGGATCGCGCGCCCATTGGTCCAGGCGCTCTGCCAGCAAGTCCACCATTTCCAGCGACAGGCCGTTCAGGGTTTGCGGCGCGTTCAGCGTCGCAATCCCGAACCGCATGCCGTTCGCCGCGCTTCTTTCTTCGAACAACACCGGTGCATTCATCTTATGTCGGCTCCTTTTTCCAACAATTGGCGGGCAATGATCACGCGCATGATCTCGTTGGTGCCCTCCAGAATCTGATGAACGCGAGTATCGCGCACCAGACGCTCCAAGGGATAGTCCTTCAAGTATCCGTAACCGCCATGAATCTGTTGCGCGTCCAGGCAGATCTGGAAGCCCATGTCGGTAGCGAAGCGCTTGGCCATGGCGCAATAGGTGGCCGCGTCCGGCGCGCCGCCGTCCAGCTTGCAGGCCGCCAGCCGCACCATCTGGCGTGCCGCCACCAGGTGGGTGGCCATGTCCGCCAGCTTGAACTGCAGCGCCTGGAATTCCGCCAGGCGGCGGTTGAACTGCCGGCGTTCGTCCATGTAGCGGCGGGCCGCGTCCAGCGCGCCCTGGGCCGCGCCCACCGAGCAAGTGCCAATATTGATGCGCCCGCCGTCCAGGCCCTTCATGGCGATCTTGAAGCCTTCGCCTTCCTGGCCCAGCAGGTTGGCGGCCGGCACGCGGACGTTTTCAAAAGTGATGGGGCGGGTGGACTGGCTGTTCCAACCCATTTTTTCTTCTTTGCGGCCGTAGCTGATGCCCGGGCTGTCGGCGGGCACGGCAAACGCGCTGATACCGCCCGCCCCCTCGCCGCCCGTGCGTGCCATGACGACCAGCAGGTCCGTGTCGCCCCCGCCCGAAATGAACGCCTTGGCGCCGTTCAGCACGTAGTCATCACCCTGGCGCTGCGCGCGCGTGGACAGGGACGCGGCGTCCGACCCGGCGCCCGGTTCGGTCAGGCAGTAAGAAGCCAGTTTCTGGCCGCTGGCCAAGAGCGGGCCCCAAGCCTCCCGCAGGGCGGACTGGCCCCATTTTCCGACCATCCAGGTGGCCATGTTGTGTATCGTCAGGAACGCAGTCGTGGACGGGTCCACGGCGGCCATTTCCTCGAACACCAGGGTGGCGTCCAGGCGCGGCAGGCCCAGGCCGCCAATTTCTTCGCTGGCGTAGATGGCGCAAAAGCCCATTTCGCCCGCCCGGGCGAAGGCCTCGCGCGGAAAAATGCCTTCAGCGTCCCAGCGCGCGGCGTGAGGGGCCAGTTCGCCCTCGGCGTAGTCGCGGGCGGCTTGCGCAAACGCGCGCTGCTCGTCGGTCAGTTCCAAGTCCACAGCCTGTCTCCTGTTGGTGTCGGTATTGTCTGTTGGCGTTGCGGGTCGTCTCGTGAACGCCCGCCCATCGCCGTGGCAAGATGGATTCTGGCATGACGTTAACGTAAACGTAAATATGAAACCGCGTTTATGTTACGCCGGATGCCGGGGCGGTATTTGTCTTGTTGGTGACAATGTCCGGCGGCGCCGGCCTGCCCCGAGAGCAGCCTGCGGAAGGTGGCCTGCACAAGGCGGCCTGCACAAAGCGGCCTACAGAAAGCGGCCTACAGCAAGCCCGCGGGCCGAACCCGGCCGTTCTTGGCCGTCTTGGTCCGACGGTGTTCGGCGCGGCGGCGGCGCGATTCCTTGGGGTCGAAGCTCAGGCCCCGGTAGATTTCGACGCGGTCGCCCTCGGCCAGCCGGGATTGCGGTTCGGCGGCGCGGCCAAACACGCCCACCCCGCGTTCCCAGGGCTGCACCACCGGAAAGGCCTGCGCAAACCCACTGGCCGCCAGCGCGTCCGCTACCGTGGCACCGTCAGGCAGACGCAGTTCGCGCAGCCACACGTGGCCGGGCAAGGCATAGCAAACGCTGACGTTCAGCAACGCCGCCTCAGACGGCTCATTCGCCATATTTGGCCTGCGCCCGCTTGGTGAAGGAATCAATAAAGCTGGTGGCAATGCGGTTGAATACCGGCCCCACCACCATTTCCAGCGCGCGGTTCGAAAACGCGTATTCCATGGTGAACAGGACTTTGCAGGCATCTTCGGCCAGCGCCTGGAATTCCCAGTGCCCGACCAGGCTGGAGAACGGGCCATCCACCAGTTCCAGGTCGATCCGGTCGGGATAGACGTGGGTATTGCGCGTGGTGAAGCGCTGCTTCATGCCCGCGAAACTGATCAGGATAGAGGCCTGCATGCCATGTTCGTCGCGGCTTTGCACCTCGGCCCCGCCGCACCACGGCATGAACTCGGGGTACTTCTCCACGTCGGCAACCAGGTCGAACATCTGGGCGGCGCTGTAAGGCACCAGGACGGATCGTTGTACTTTGTGCATCGACTATCGCAAATGGCTAGAATGGCAAGATTTTACCGGCACCGCGCAACATGAGCCTAATGTGGCGCTTTGCAGCCCGCAAATTGCCGTTATGAGCAAAAAAGGCGTTATGCGCAAAAAGGCGTTATGAGCATTATCGACAACCGCAAGGCCACGCACGACTATTTCATCGAAGACCGCTATGAAGCCGGCCTTGTCCTGCAAGGCTGGGAAGTCAAAGCGATTCGCGACGGCCGCGTGCAGCTCAAGGAAAGCTACGTCATCGTACGCGATGGTGAACTGTACCTGCTGGGCATGCACGTCAGCCCGCTGCCCACGGCGTCCACCCACATCCACCCCGATGCCATGCGCACGCGCAAGCTGCTGCTCAAGGCCGAAGAAATCAGCAAGCTGATCGGCAAGGTCGAGCAGCGCGGCTACACGCTGGTGCCGCTGAACCTGCACTACAAGAATGGCCGCATCAAGCTGGACTTCGCGCTGGGCCGGGGCAAGAAGCTGTTCGACAAGCGCGACACCGCCCGCGAAAAAGACTGGCAGCGCGAGAAAGAACGCATCATGAAGCACGACACGCGCGCACCCCGCAAAGACAAAGACGATTGATTCAGGCCGCGGCCGGCATGACCAGGCGCTCTGCCTGCTCGGCCGGCCCCACGATGCGGTTGCGCCCCGCCGCCTTGGCGGCATAGAGCTTGCGGTCGGCGCGTTCGAAAAACACTTGCAGGTTTTCGCCGGGCACCCATTCGGCCACGCCCGCGCTGAACGTGTACGAAATGGTGCTGCCGCCATGCGCGCAAGGCGTGCGCCGCACGGAATCGAGCAAGCGCGCCGCCACATCCAGCACGGCGTCGCCGCGCATATCCGGAAACAACACCCCGAACTCCTCACCGCCCACGCGCCCGACATGGTCGCCCGTGCGCAAGGTGGCGGTGGCCAGCAGGCCAAAATGGCGCAGCACGGCATCGCCCGCCACATGGCCATGCGTGTCGTTGATGCGCTTGAAATGGTCGATATCCAATAGCAGCAGGGTCAGCGGACGCCGCGTGCGCAGCGCCTGCGCGCAATAGCGTTCGGCCTGCAACCACCACGCCTTGCGCGACATCAGACCCGTCAGGAAATCGGTGTTGGCCTCTTGCTCGCGGTCGGCCAGCATGCGGTCGTGGATGATCATGATGGTGCCCAGCGTCAGGCACGGCATGATCAGCACGCCCAGCGTCAGGAAGGCGATGTTCCAGACGTTCGGCTCCGTCAAGGATTCGGGCAGCGCCAGGTCCAGCGCGTAGATCGCGGCCCGCAACGCACAGACGGCGGCCGAGATCAGCGCCACGGTCCACACGAAGCGATAGCTGTAGCGCGAACGATGCACCGGCATGTTGCGCTGGACGGTGACCGCCACCGCAATCAGAAAGCCCATTTGCAGCAGCGACATCGCCACGATGCGCGGGCCGATGCGCCAGTCCACATACGTATAGGCCAGCAACACCACCAGCGCCACCAGGCATGCCAGCGTCATCAGGTGCTTGGGCACGCTAAGCCCCAGCAAGCGCCGCACGCCCGAGTAATAGGAAAACAGCGCCAGGCCCACGGCCGCGTTGGGCACCACAACCGACACCAGCCAGGGCGCCGATGTGTTCTGAAGCGCAAACGTAAAAAACGCCAACAGCGTAAGCAAGTTGGCGCGTATGGTTTCGCGGATGCCGGCCATGCCGCTGCGAGCCAGCGACCCCAGCACGCAGAGCGATAGCACCCCCGCCAGTGCTGCTATCAGAAGCAAATTAACGGGAGCGATCATGGGCGGCGCGCCGCTAGGCGCGGTATCAGGTGTTGCGCGTGGACTTCACGATGGTCATGGCCGAGGCGATCATGCCGCCCACGTCGGACATGTTGGCCGGCAGGATCAGCGTGTTGCCTTCCTTGGCCACGTTGGCGAATGCCTCGACGTAGCGCTCGGCCACCTTCAGGTTCACCGCTTCCATGCCGCCCGGCTGACGCACGGCATCGGCCACTTGGGTAATGGCCTTGGCGGTGGCTTCGGCAATGGCCAGCACCGCGGCGGCCTCGCCCTGGGCCTGGTTGATCTGTGCCTGCTTCTCGCCTTCGGAGCGGGCAATGGCGGCTTCACGTTCGCCGGTGGCGATGTTGATCTGTTCCTGGCGGCGGCCTTCCGAGGCCGCGATCAGCGCGCGCTTTTCACGTTCGGCGGTGATCTGCGCCTGCATCGAACGCAGGATTTCGTTGGGCGGCGTCAAATCCTTGATCTCGTAGCGCAGTACCTTCACGCCCCAGTTCAGTGCGGCTTCGTCCAGCGACGACACGATGTTGCTGTTGATCGAATCGCGTTCTTCGAACGTGCGGTCCAGTTCCATCTTGCCGATGACCGAGCGCAAGGTGGTCTGCGCCAGCTGCGTGATGGCCGAAATATAGTTCGACGAACCATACGATGCGCGCATCGGGTCGGTCACCTGGAAATACAGCACGCCGTCCACTTGCAGCTGCGTGTTGTCACGCGTGATGCAGACCTGGCTGGGCACGTCCAGCGGTATTTCCTTTAGCGAATGCTTGTAGGACACGCGTTCGATGAAGGGGATGACAAAACCGGCACCCGGCGACAAGACACGGTCGAACTTGCCCAGGCGTTCGACCACCCAGGCGTGCTGTTGCGGCACGATGGCGATCGACTTGATGACGATCAGGATCGCCAGCGCGACGACGACGAGCAGGACGATAGTGGATGTATCGATCATGATTGAAACCTCTTCTGAGTTAATGCGATGGCGTCGGACAACAAGCCCCCGACGCCTGCTGCGGGCCGCGCGAGGCGCGAGCCGGTCTTACCTGGTTGAACCCGGCGCACCCGTAGGCTTGAGCACCAGGGTCGAGCCACGCAGTTCGGTAATGGTGTGTTCTCCGGCGTGGGGCGCGTGCCCTGGGGCCAGCTCGGCCTGCCAGTGGGCGCCGCGATACCAGACACGCGCCGTGCGCTGTTCGGACCACGATTCCACGGAAACCGTCTGGCCGATGTCCAGGTTCACGTCGGCGTTGCGCGCCGAATTGACCTCGCGCTTTTTCAGCACGCGCGTCTTGCGCAGCGCCAACAGGCCCAGCATCAAGACCACGCCGCACGCCACCAATTGCCATTCAAGCCCAGTGCCAAGCCACGCGGCAGCGCCGGCCGCCGCCAGCCCCAGGGCCACCAGCAGCAAATAGAAAGTACCCGTCGCCAACTCCCCGATAAGGGCCAGCGCGGCCAGTCCCAGCCAGATCCACATAGTCTTAACGTCGCCTGAAAGGATGATTCGTGAGCGGATTGTACGTATTTCCGGGACGTAACGGGAAAGCCCGTTGGCCTCGGTCCCGGCGGCGCTGGATTATGATGTGCGCCTGACGCGACGATCCCACCCGGATGGCCCGCGTCCGCCTTTTCAAGCACATCGATCCATGACCGCTGCAACACCTTCCGCCCTACCCGTCCTGATTCTGCATACCGGCGATCCGGACGACACGCTTAAAAGCCAGTTCGGCGGCTATGCCGAACAACTGACCCAGGCCGCCGGCCTGACGGCCGACGCGGTTGAAATCGTTGCCGTGCACGAAGGCCAGCGCCCACAATCGCCGGCGCGCTATCGCGCCGCGCTGATCACCGGATCGCCCGCCATGGTTACCGATAAGGAACCCTGGAGCGAAGACACGGCCGCCTGGCTGCGCGAGGCCGCCGCCGCCGAGCTGCCCATGTTCGGCGTGTGCTACGGCCACCAGTTGCTGGCTTATGCGCTGGGCGGCAAGGTGGGCTACAACCCGGCCGGCCGCGAAGTCGGCACGCAAACCGTCGAGCTGCTGCCGCCGGCCTCGGGCGACAAGTTGCTGGCCGGCCTGCCCGGCACGTTTCCCGCCCAGATGCTGCATGCCCAGACCGTGTTGCAGCCGCCGCCCGGCTCGGCCGTACTGGCGCGCTCGGACCTGGACGAACACCAGATGATCCGCATCGGCCGCAATGTGTTTTCGACCCAGTTCCATCCCGAATTTGGCCCCGACTTCATTCGCGCCCACCTGGATCGCTATGGCCGACGTTACGCGGCGGAAAACCTGGACCTTCCGGACCTGACCGCGAACGTGCGCGCCACGCCCGTGGCCGGGGGGCTGCTGCGCCGCTTCCTGGACGCTTACGCGCCGGCCTGAACGGCGGCGCGCAACATCCGGAGTGCGGGGCGAGTCGGCAACTGAGACCATGAACCTAAAGCGCAATCCATTACGCGCATGTCAGGAGTCTTCGATGAGCCCCATCGCCGCCGCAAGCAAGCAGCCGCCCGCCGCAGCCGCAGCCGCAGCCGGTTTAAGCAAACAGCTAGTAAGCAAACAGCTTGTAAGCAAACAGCTTGTAAGCAAAGAGCTGTTAAGCAAACAGCATGCCGCCGTCGTCGAACGCGCCTGCCGCGCCCTTGAGGCCGAGCAGCCGCCCGACCTGTCCACGCTGGCCGAACAAGCCGGCATGAGCCGCTTTCACTTTCACCGCGTATTCAAGGCAGCCACCGGCATCACGCCCAAGGCCTACGCCAACGCGCTGCGCGCCGCCCGCGCACGCCAGCAACTGGAAAGCAGCGCCAGCGTCACCGACGCGATGTACGACGCCGGCTTCAACTCCAGCGGCCGGTTCTACGAAGCCGCCCCGGCCATCCTGGGCATGACGCCCACCGCCTTTCGCAAGAACGGCGAAGGCCTCGACATCCGCTTCGCCGTGGCGCAGTGCTCGCTGGGCGCCTTGCTGGTGGCGGCCACCGGCACGGGCATCTGCGACATTTCGCTGGACGCCGATCCGGAACACCTGGTCCGCAACCTGCAAGACCGCTTCAAGGCCGCCCGCCTGATCGGGGCGGATGCCCAGTTTGAGACCTGGGTGGCCGCCGTGGTGAGCTTCGTCGAAGACCCGTCGCGCGGGCTGGACCTGCCGCTGGACGTGCGCGGCACCGCCTTTCAGCGCCGGGTATGGGAAGCACTGCGCGACATTCCGGTGGGCACCACGGTCACCTACACGCAAGTGGCCGAACGCATCGGTGCGCCCCGCGCCGTGCGGGCGGTGGCGCGCGCCTGCGCCACCAACTCCATTGCGCTGGCCATCCCGTGCCACCGCGTGGTGCGCACGGACGGGTCCATGGCGGGTTACCGCTGGGGCATCGACCGCAAGCGGGAATTGATCGCGCGGGAATTGAAAGCGGCGTAGCACTCCCGCCCCCCGCGTCGTTCGCCAAAGAAAAAACCCCGCATCCTGATCGGACGCGGGGTTTTTTATTGGAACGGGCCAGGCGCTTATTGCTTGGCCAGACGCTGCCAGGTGTCGACAACCGTATCCGGGTTGAGCGACATCGACAGGATGCCTTCGTCCTTGAGCCATTGCGCGAAGTCGGGGTGGTCGCTGGGGCCTTGGCCGCAGATGCCCACGTACTTGTTGGCGGCCAGGCAAGCCTTGATCGCGCGGCGCAGCATGAACTTCACGGCTTCGTCGCGTTCATCGAAGTCGGCAGCCAGGAGCTCCATGCCGGAATCGCGGTCCAGGCCCAGCGTGAGCTGGGTCATGTCGTTGGAACCGATCGAGAAGCCGTCGAAGAATTGCAGGAATTCGTCGGCCAGGATGGCGTTGGACGGCACTTCGCACATCATGATCAGCTTCAGGCCGTTTTCACCGCGAGCCAGGCCATGCTTGGCCAGCAGGTTCACGACCTTTTCGGCCTGACCCAGCGTGCGCACGAACGGCACCATGATTTCAACGTTGGTCAGGCCCATGTCGTCGCGAACCTTCTTGAGCGCTTCGCATTCCATGCGGAAGCACTCGGCGAAGTCCTCGGCGATGTAGCGCGAAGCGCCACGGAAGCCCAGCATGGGGTTCTCTTCCTCGGGCTCGTAGCGCGAACCGCCCACCAGCTTGCGATATTCGTTGGACTTGAAGTCCGACATGCGCACGATGACCGGCTTCGGGTAGAACGCAGCGGCAATCGTCGCCACGCCTTCGGCCATCTTTTCAACGAAGAACGCGCGCGGGCTGGCGTGCCCACGGGCAGCCGATTCAACGGCCTTCTTCAGTTCGCCGTCCACGTTCGGGTAGTCCAGGACTGCCTTCGGGTGGATGCCGATGTTGTTGTTGATGATGAATTCCAGACGCGCCAGGCCGACGCCGCCGTTGGGAATTTGCGCAAAGTCGAACGCCAGCTGGGGGTTGCCCACGTTCATCATGATCTTCAGATCGATGGCGGGCATTTCGCCACGGCGCACTTCTTCGACTTCGGTTTCGATCAGGCCGTCATAGATGCGGCCTTCGTCGCCTTCCGCGCAAGACACGGTCACGGCCTGGCCTTCCTTGAGCAGGTCGGTGGCGTTGCCGCAACCCACCACAGCCGGAATGCCCAGTTCGCGCGCAATGATCGCCGCGTGGCAGGTACGGCCGCCACGGTTCGTGACGATGGCCGAGGCGCGCTTCATCACGGGTTCCCAGTTGGGATCGGTCATGTCGGTGACCAGCACATCGCCCGGCTGGACCTTGTCCATGTCGGAGATGTCGCCCACCACGCGCACGGGGCCGGCGCCGATCTTCTGGCCGATCGCGCGGCCGGTAATCAGGACCTGGCCGGTGGCCTTCAGGCGGTAACGCTGCTGCACGTCGTTCACGCCCTGCTGCGACTTCACCGTTTCCGGGCGCGCTTGCAGGATGTAGATCTTGCCGTCAACGCCGTCACGGCCCCATTCGATGTCCATCGGGCGCTTGTAGTGCTGCTCGATGATGACGGCGTAGCGAGCCAGTTCGTTGACTTCGTCGTCGGTCAGCGAATAGCGGTTGCGCTCGGACACGGGCACGTCAACGGTACGCACCGCGCGGCCTTCCGGACGCTCGGGGTCGAATTCCATCTTGATCAGCTTGGAACCGATGCGGCGGCCGACGATGGGGAACTTGCCTTGGGCCAGCGTGGGCTTGAAGACGTAGAACTCGTCGGGGTTGACGGCGCCTTGCACGACGGTTTCGCCCAGGCCGTAGGACGAGGTGATGAACACCACGTCTTCAAAGCCCGATTCGGTGTCGATGGTGAACATGACCCCGGCGCTGCCCTTGTCGGAACGCACCATGCGCTGGATGCCGGCCGACAGCGCCACATCGGCGTGGGCGTAGCCCTTGTGCACGCGATAGGAAATCGCGCGGTCGTTGTACAGCGAGGCGAACACGTGGCGGATCTTGTCCAGCACGTCGTCGATGCCCACAACGTTCAGGAAGGTTTCCTGCTGGCCGGCGAAGGACGCATCGGGCAGGTCTTCCGCCGTGGCGGACGAGCGCACGGCAAACGAGCCCTTGCCGTCAGCGTCGAGCTTGGCAAAGGCTTCGCGGATTTGTGCTTCGAATTCGGCCGAGAACGGCGCTTCGACGATCCATTGGCGGATCTGCGCGCCGGCGGTGGCCAGCTCGCGCACGTCTTCGGGGTTCAGCGTCGTCAGGCGTTCAGCGATGCGCTTGTCAAGGCCCGAGGCCTTCAGAAAATCACGGAAGGCGTCGGCGGTCGTGGCAAAGCCGCCCGGCACGCGGACGCCCGCGCCAGACAGCTGGCTGATCATTTCGCCTAGTGATGCGTTCTTGCCTCCTACCGAGTCCACGTCCGTCATGCGGAGCTGCTCGAACAAAACAACATACGACATTGAAGTCACCTTTTACAATGGAATGAAAGCGAGTTAGGTCAAAGCACGAAACAAGCACAAAAACTGCTTTTTTCAGACGCTGACCAAACTGGCCTTGGACCGCCCTTGGGGTGACTTATAGGGGCCTGATTGTACTCGGTGGAGTACCCTGGGCTATCTGACTGGTTGGAATTTTTTACACATGACATCTACCCCGATCGCACGCACGGTATACATCGTTTCCGACAGTACCGGCATCACCGCCGAGACCTTCAGCCAGTCGGTGCTGTCCCAGTTCGAAGAGGTGGAATTCAAGCCGATTCGGCTGCCGTTCGTCGACACCCTGGAAAAGGCCGCCGAAGTCGCCATGCGCATCGACCGCAGCGCCCTGGAAGCCGGTGTGCCCCCGATTGTGTTCAGCACCTTGGTCAACCCCGAGATCCTGGCGCGTGTTCGCCAGGCGAACGGCATCTTCATGGACCTGTTCGGCACCTTCGTCAGCCATATCGAGCAAGCGCTGGGCCTGAAGTCCAGCCATTCGATCGGCCGGTCGCACATGCAGGCCAATTCCGAAAAGTACCGCAACCGTATCGACGCCATCAACTTCAGCCTGGCCCACGACGACGGCCAGTTCGTCAACCAGCTGGACCAGGCGGACGTCATCCTGGTGGGCGTGTCGCGCTGCGGCAAGACCCCCACCAGCCTGTACCTGGCGATGCAGTACGCCATCAAGGCCGCCAACTTCCCGCTGACGCCGGACGATTTCGAACGCGGCACCCTGCCCTCGACCATCGCCCCGCACCGCGCCAAGCTGTTCGGCCTGTCGATCCAGCCCGAGCGCCTGGCGGAAGTTCGCAACGAACGCCGCCCCAACAGCCGCTATTCCCAGCTGGAACAATGCCGCTACGAAGTGGCGGAAGCCGAACGGATGATGCGCCGTGAAGGCATTTCGTGGCTGTCCAGCACCACCAAATCGATTGAAGAAATCGCGACGACGGTGTTGCAGGAAGTGGGCCTGGATCGGGGCTAAAAAAAATTGGGCGCACCAATGGTGCGCCCAAGCTTGGCCCATTCAAAAGATGGGCGTGGGTCAGAAGCCCGGCATCCGCTCGGGACTTGCCGCGCCCCAATACCGCAGGCCACGCATCTCGTTTTCGGCGAGTTCTGGCGGGTCGACCAGTTGCATCGACAACTTGCCCACGGCGCCGGTGGCGCCGTATACCTCGGCCATGACGCGCACATAACGCGTCTGCCCCGGGTCCAGCATGAAGCTCACGCCGTCGCCCGTCCAATGCAGGTTGGTGACCACATAGCTGCCGGCAGGTCGGTCAACAAAGAAAAAGCTGCCCGGCTTGTTGCGGCCGACCACAACATCATTGACGCGCAGTTTCTGCTGCGCCGCCGCCAGGTTGGTGGGCTGCGGCTGATAGAAATAGATCCGCCCATTGCCTTCCGCGATCGGGGGCAAGCGCCCATGCAATGCATCAAACTTCGGGCCCGCGCATCCGGCCAGCAACACGGCGACGGCAACTGCCGCCACACCCTTGATCCACGACTTCATTGACGCATCTCCACAGGCAAAGTGACGGGACGAGACAGCGCCATATAAGCGCTTTCGCCCGGCAGGTAAAAACCCAGCAGCTTGCCGGATGACGCCACCAGATAAGCCTCACCCTGCCGTCGGGTCTGAATGGTGAACAAGCCGCCCATCGAACGGTAGACGTCGCCTTGCGGCAACGCCCCGACGCGGCGCCACTGCGACGCCGCGGGCAAGGTCACGCTGCTGTCGTTCGGCAAGGCCGCGATGACGACGCGCGACAGCTGGATGGTGTGGACCGGGTCGGCAGAGGCCACGGGCGTCATGCCGACTTTCTGCGTGCTGACCGACATGCACGCGTTCAGTGCAAGCGCGCAGGTGGAAGCCAATAGCAGCGCCCGGCCGACGTGTGCCACACGTGTCACACCCGCCCGCGCCATCCATGCCTTCAGTTTCGGAACCGGCGATGCCGCCATAGCCATCTCGCAGAAATTTAAAGCGTGAAGTATATGAGTGCGACCGGATTTTACAAAACGTGCAGCTTCAATAACGCACGGACAGGCGGTCGTGCCGGCCTGCGGTCCAATAGCGCAGGCGACTTGAAATCGCCTTCATGTTTGGGCCTGTTTGTTCGTCCGCTTGTTCGTCCGCTTGTTCGTCCGCTTGTTCGTCCGCTGGATTCTCCGCTGGATCGTCCGCGTGCCGTCGGTGCAACGTATTTGCGCCAGGCTCGCGTCTTAAGCAAGGCGCGAGTATAAGCGGGGCCGGATCAACGAATCGGCTCAAAAAAGGGACGAAAAATGACGGCTGCGTCAGTATTCCGCGCGGGCAAGCGCTTGGCGCCGCTGCTCGAACAGGCAGATCGCGGCAGCCGCGCCGACGTTCAGGGACTCGACGGCGGCCATGTCGTGGGGGATGCAGACCTTGAGCCGGGCGGCGGCAAGCAAAGCGGGATCCACGCCCTGGCCCTCGTGCCCGAAGACCCAGGCGCACCGGGCCGGCAACGCGCCTTCGTACAGGTTCTGCGCGCCTTCCAGGGCGGTCGCTACCAGCGGCACGCGCAGGCTGGGCAACAAGGCGGGCAGGTCAACGTGTTCGTGGATGGCCAGCGCGAAGTGCGCGCCTTGGCCGCTGCGCAGGACCTTGGGCGACCACGCGGCGGCGGTACCCGTTGCCAGGAACACACGTTTCACGCCCGCCGCCGCGCAGGTGCGCAGCAGCGTGCCGACGTTGCCGGGGTCTTGGATACGGTCGAACAGCACGCAGTTTTCGTCGATGTCGGCCGGCAATTCCAACGGCGTGGGAGTGACCAGAAAGGCCACGCCCTGCGCGCTTTCCACGCTGGCCAGCGACTGCATCAGGCGCGCGTCCAGCGCCAGGCAGCGGGCGTCGGGAACCGCGGCTGCCAATGCAGCGATATCGGGTTGCGCCAGGCGATCCACATCGAAGATGGCCTGGTCCGGCGCATCGTGGTGCTGCAACCAGGCCTGGCACAGGTGCACGCCGTCCAGCAACACGGGCGCGCCGCGCTTGCCGGCCGTGCCGGCCAGTTTGGCCAAGGCCTTGACCGCCGGATTGTCGCGGGAACTGATGTGCTTCATGACGCCAGGCCAAACGCTTTGATCGGAGCGAAGCTGCGGCGGTGTTCCGCGCAAGGGCCGTGTTCGCGCAGCATTTGCAGGTGCAGCGCGGTGCCGTAGCCCTTGTGCTGGTCGAAGGCGTATTGCGGATACAGGCTGTGCAGGCGCACCAGATCGGCATCGCGCGCGGTCTTGGCCAGGATGGAGGCAGCGGAAATTGCCGGCACCAGCGCATCGCCCTTGATGACCGTCTGCACGGTGCAACCCAGCTTGGGCGCCTGGTTGCCGTCCACCAAGGCCAGTTGCGCGGGCAAGGACAAGCCCTGCACCGCCCGTTGCATGGCCAGCATCGTGGCCCGCAGGATGTTCAGGGTATCGATTTCCTGCACGCTGGCAGTGGCAACGCACCAGGCCAGGGCGTATTCCTGGATCTCAAGCGCCAGCGCCTCGCGGGTGGCGGCTTTAAGCACCTTGGAATCGGCCAGCCCATCAATGGGCCGCGCCGGGTTCAGGATCACCGCCGCGGCATAGACCGCGCCGGCAAGCGGGCCACGGCCCGCCTCGTCCACGCCCGCCGTCACCATGGCGGGTTGCACGGGGGCCGCGAACAATTCAGGCTGCTCCACCCGCCACCTCCAGAATCGCCTGAGCCGCCAGGGCCGGCGTGTCGCGCAGCAATTCCTGGTGCATGGCGGTAAAGCGGGCCTCGACGCGGGCGATCAGCGCATCGTCGGTCAAGGACGCCCAGGTCGCCTCGGCCAGCTTTTCGGGCGTTGCGTCGTCTTGCAGCAATTCAGGCACCGCGAAATCGCGCAACAGCACATTGGGCAGGCCCACCCACGGCAGGTAAGGCCGCTGCTGCCCCGACTTCCACGTCATGATGCGGCGCATCCAGGGCGACAACACGTACGAAATCACCATGGGGCGCTTGTACAGCGCCGTTTCCAACGTGGCCGTGCCGCTGGCCACCAACACCGCGTTGGCCGCTTCCATCACGGACCATGCCACGGGCGCCTTGCGATCGCCGCCGGCGCCATGCAGGTCGTCGGCGGTAATGCAGCGAAGGCCGGGCACCGGGTGCTGAGCCAGAATCGCCTGGAATTCGGCGCGGCGCTGGTCGTTAACCATCGGCACGACGCACTGCAGGGCGGGATCTTTCTTCATCAACAGCTGGGCAGCCTGCAAAAAGCGCGGCGCCAGCAGGCGGATTTCGGACGAACGGCTACCGGGCAAAATCGCCAGCACGCGCGCGTTCGGGTCGATGCCCAGGCTTGCGCGCGCGGCGGCGCGGTCCGGCTGCATCGGGATGGCGCCGGCAAGCGGGTGGCCCACGTAGGTGACCGGAATGTTTTCCTTGCGGTAGATCTCTTCCTCGAACGGGAAAAGCACCAGCATGTGCGACACGGATTCACGGATCTTATGAATGCGTTCGTAGCGCCACGCCCAGATGGACGGGCCGACGAAATGCACCGTAGGGGTACCGGCCAGGCGTAGCTGATGTTCCAGCCGCAGGTTGAAGTCGGGGGCATCGATGCCCACGAAGACCTTGGGCGGCTCGGCCAGCCAGCGGCGCTTGACGTCGCGATAGGTGCTCAGCAAGCTGGGCAGGCGCTTGAGCGCATCGACGTAGCCGAACACGGTCAGCGCGTGCATGGGATGCCAGGCGTCAAATTCGCGGGCCTGCATTTGCGGGCCGCCGATGCCTTCGCACTGCACGCTGGCATCGCGGGCTTGCAGACCGGCAATGATCCGACCGGCCAGCAAGTCGCCCGAAGGCTCGCCGGCCACCATGCCGATCCGAGTGTTCATGGGCGAATGATGCCGCGCGAGGCGACGTCCAGGAAATCCAGCAGCGTTTGCAGATGCTCGGCCGCTTCGGGAATTTCTTGTTGGCGCTTGTGCAATTCAGCGCGCGCGGCGTCCAGCGGCAAACCACGGCGGTAGATGATCTTGTAGGCTTCGCGCAGGGCCGAAATCATCACGGGGGTAAAGCCGCGACGCTTCAGGCCTTCGACGTTGATGCCCACCGGCCGGCACGGGTTGCCCGCCGCCAGCACGAACGGCGGCGAATCCTGCATCAACGAGCTGTTGCCGCCCGTCATGGTGTGCGCGCCCACGCGGGCAAACTGGTGCACGCCGGTCAGGCCGCCGATGATGGCCCAGTCGCCCACATGCACGTGGCCGCCCAGCTGCACCGAGTTGGCCAGAATGGTGTGGCTGCCGACGTGGCAGTCATGCGCCACGTGCACATACGCCATGATCCAGTTGTCACTGCCCAGCGTCGTTTCGCCGCCATCTTGGACGGTGCCCGTGTTCAGCGTGACAAATTCGCGCACGGTATTGCGGTCGCCGATCGTCAGGCGCGTCTTTTCACCGGCGTACTTCTTGTCTTGCGGCATGCCGCCGATCGAGCAGTAGCGGTAAAAACGATTGTCGCGCCCGATGGTCGTGACGCCGTCAACCATGCAGTAGGGGCCGATTTCGGTCCCTGCTCCGATGGTGACGTCTGGCCCCACCATTGCGAACGGGCCGATTACGGCGCTCGGGTCAATTTTTGCCGCCGGATCAACGACTGCGGTGGGATGGATGTTTCCTGCCATTTACTCTTCCAGGCTGCGAATCGCGCACATCAGCTTGGCGGACGCCACTTCTTGTCCGTCGACCGTCGCGCGCGCGGCGTACTTACAGATGCTGCGGCTCAGACGTTCGGCTTCGACTTCGATGCGCAGTTGATCACCCGGCACCACGGGGCGGCGGAAGCGCGCGCCGTCGACGCCGACCAGATAGTAGGCCGTCTTGGAGCTATCGCATTTGAGGCCGCCGTTTTCGTCCGTGAACGAGAACAGTGCCGAAGCTTGCGCCATGGCTTCCACGATGAGCACGCCCGGCATCACCGGATGGTGGGGGAAGTGGCCGTTGAAAAACGGTTCATTGATCGAGACATTCTTGATGGCGACAATAGACTTGCCGGGCACCATTTCGACGACGCGATCAATCAGCAGCATCGGATAACGATGCGGCAGCCTCTCCATGATCCCCTTGATGTCGAGTTCCATTTTTCTATGCTTTCCTGCGAGATGAAATAATTTTGGCGCGTGCACGCCCAGGCGGCAATTGCGCGCTCTAGTCTTTTTCCAGCGTGCGCACGCGGCGGCGCAGTTGCGCCAACTGTTGTATCACGGCGGCGTTGCGCTGCCAGTCGCCATGCTCGGCATACGGGAACACCCCGGTATAGCGGCCTGGCTTGGTGATGCTGGAGGTGACCGCCGTGCCACCCGAGATGTGCACGTCGTCGCCCAGGGTCAAATGGCCCGACAGCATCGCGGCGCCGCCGATGGTGCAGCGTTCGCCAATGGTGGTGGAGCCGGCGATGCCGACGCACGCCGCCACGGCGGTATGCGCGCCGATGCGCACGTTGTGCGCCACCATGATCTGGTTGTCCAGCTTGACGCCGTCCGACACCACGGTGTCGTCCAAGGCGCCGCGGTCGACGGTGGTGTTGGCCCCGATTTCGACATCGTTGCCCACGGACACGCCGCCCAGCTGGGGAATCTTGCCCCAGGCGCCCTGCCCCAGCGTCGGGTCCGGCGCAAAGCCGAAACCGTCGGCGCCCAGCACGGCGCCGCTGTGAATGATGGCCCGCTCGCCCACTTTCACGCCTTCGTAAAGGGTGACATGTGCGTGCAGGCGGCTGCCCGCACCAATGGACGAGCCCACTCCGACCACGCAGCCCGGTCCCAGGACCGTGTCGCGACCGATGCGGGCGCCCGCCTCGACCACGCAATTGGGGCCGATACGCACGCCCTCTTCAAGGACGGCGTCGGGCGCAACAACAGCGGACGGATGCGTGGAACCCGGCAACGCAGGACGACGCGCCGCGTCGAACCATTGGGCCACACGGGCATACAGCAGATAGGGATGTTTGCAGACGACCAGCGCAAAGGGCGGCCGATCGGCGCCCTGGGCTTCCAGCGCCTCGGCCACGTCGGCCGAGACGATGACCGCCCCGGCTTGCGTGGTGGTCAGTTGGCTCTGGTAGCGGGGGTTGGCCAGGAACGTGATTTCCTGGCTACCCGCCGAAGACAGCGTCCCGATACCGCAGACCTTGAAAGGTTCCGCGCCCTGGGGCGCGCTGATGCGCCAGTCCATACCCTGGGTATTGGCGGCGCTCAACAGTGCTTCAAGAGTCGGCGCGCGAGCAAGATCCAGTAAAACCGGCATGGTGTGACGGGTGCTGCTTACTTGCCCAGGCTCTGAATCACCTTGTCGGTGATGTCGATGCGCGGGTTGACCGTCACGGCGTCCTGGATGATCAGGTCGTAGCTTTCTTGCTCGGCGATGCGCTTGATGGCCTCGTTGGCCTTCGTGACGATGCCCGAGAACTCTTCATTGCGGCGGCGGTTGAAGTCTTCCTGGAATTCACGACGCTTGCGTTGCAGGTCGGTATCCAGGTTGGACAGTTCGCGCTGGCGCTTGACGCGGTCGGATTCCGACAGAACCGGAGCGTCCTTGTCGAACTTCTCGGCTTGCGAACGCAGGCTGTTGTTCAGGCGCTGGAGCTCGTCGTCGCGCTTCTTGAATTCGGCTTCGATCTTGCTTTGCGCCGTCTTGGCCGGGCCCGATTCACGCAGGATCCGCTCGGTGTTGACGAAGCCGATCTTGGTGTTTTGAGCCTGCGCGGGAATCGCAGCAGCCGAACCGAGAATGAGAGCACCCACCAGGGCAATGGAGCCGCCCAGCTTGCCACGGCGCTTGGCGCGCGGCGTATTCGATGATTTAAGTGCGAAATCAGACATCATGAAAATCTCACCTTCCAGTAAGGCAAAGCCAAAGTGTGTATTGTGCCACTAAACAGCAAGGGAGCCGGGCCATGGGGCCCCTCCCTTGTTTTCAAGCGTAACGGCGCGCTTAGAAACCGGTACCGATCTGGAACTGGAAGCTTTGCTTGTCGTCACCCTGCTTGGAGTTCAGCGGACGCGCGTAAGACAGCTGCAACGGTCCCATCGGCGACTGCCACGACAGGCCGACACCCGCCGAGAAACGCCAGCCGCAAGGATCCTCGACCTCGGTGTTATTGCGGCCGCGGGTGCAGCTCAGACCACTGCCAGCAGCGACCTGGCCTGCATCGCTGAAGATGAACCAACGCAGCGTGCGGTCCTTGGTGGCGCCCGGGAACGGCAGATACAACTGCGCGTTGGCCACGACACGACGCGTACCGCCCAGGTAATCGCCGGTCAGCGTATCGCGCGGACCCAGCGACGACCCTTCATACCCGCGAACGGTGCCGATACCGCCGGCATACACGTTCTTGATGACGGGGTAATTCTTGCTGCCGTAGCTGTTGCCCCAATCGACCATGCCGTTCAAGGCCAGCGTGTACGAGCCACCCAGCGGCACGAAGTACTGCTGTTGGCCGGTCAACATCGTGTATTGCAGGTCGACGGTGGATACGTCGGCCTTCAGGCGCGTGTACGAGCCCTTGGTCGGCGCCAGCGCGCTGTCACGCGTGTCCTTGGACCAGCCGGTGCTGAAGATGACCGCGTTCGTCGAATCGCCGTACTGACTTACGAAGTCGCGGTAGGCCTGCGGCGAGTTCGTGAACAGGTCGATCTGGTTGTGTTCGTAGTTGGCCCCCAGGAAGATCCGGTCGTATTCCGAAATGGGAATGCCGAAGTTCATGCCCAGGCCGAGCGCCTTGACGCGGTAGTCGCCGTCGTTGTTGTTCCAGGGCTCGGTCACGCGGTAGTACGCGGACGTCGTGCGGCTGATGCCTTCCTTGGTCCAGTACGGGTCGGTGTGCGACAGCACGACCGCGCGGTTCGTCTTGCTGGTGTTCAATTGCAGCGTCAGGTTGGTGCCGCTGCCGAAAACGTTGTCTTCGCTGATACCGGCCGACAGAATCGCCTTTTCGGATGAACCGTAGCCCACGCCCAGGTTGATCATGCCGGTGGGCTTTTCTTTCACGTCCACGTTCACATCGACCTGGTCGGGCGAACCGGGGACGGGATCGGTCTTGACGTTGACGTCGCTGAAATAACCCAGGCGGTCGACGCGGTCGCGGGACGTCTTGATGTCCTTGGCGTCGTACCAGGCAGCTTCCTGCTGGCGCATTTCGCGGCGCACGACTTCGTCGCGCGTGCGGGTGTTGCCACCGATCTGGATGCGGCGCACGTACACACGGCGGCTCGGGTCGACGTAGAACGTCAGGTCGGCTTCGTGCTTGGCGCGGTCCAGCTGCGGATTCGGGTTGACGTTGGCGAAGGCGTAGCCCAATTCGCCCAGGTAGTCGGTAATGGCCTTGGCCGAGTCGTTGGCCTTGGCGGCCGAGAACGTCTCGTTGGGCTTGGTCTGCACCAGGGCGTTGATTTCCTTGTCCAGGCCCAGCAGGTTGCCGGCCAGCTTCACGCTGCGCACCTTGTAGGGCTCGCCTTCGTGAACGGTAATCGTAATGCGGATGTCTTTGCGGTCAGGCGAAATGGTGACCTGCGGGGGCTCGACCGTGAACTCCAGGTAACCCTGGTCCAGGTAGAACGAACGCAGGCGCTCAAGGTCGCCTTCCAGCTTTTCGCGGGAATACTTGTCGGTATCGGTGTACCAGGTCAACCAGCCCGGCGTCGTCAGCTTGAACTCGTCAAGCAGGTCGCTTTCCGAGAAGGCCTTGTTGCCGACGAAGCGGATTTCCTGGATGCGGGCAACCGACCCTTCAAACACGTCGAAGCTCACGCCCACGCGGTTACGCGGCAGCGGCGTCACGGTAGAGGTGACTTCAACGCCGTACTTGCCCTTGGACAGGTATTGCTGCTTCAGTTCGTATTCCGCGCGCTCGAGCATCGAGCGATCGAAAATGCGGCCTTCGGCGAAACCGACCTGCCCCAGCGACGTGGTGATCGCCTTGGAGTCGAATTCGCGCATGCCGTTGAAGTTGACAGAGGCGATGGTCGGGCGCTCTTGCACGACGACCACCACGACGTTGTTGTCCGTCTGGATTTGCACGTCGGTGAAAAAGCCCGTGCCGTACAGGCGACGGATGGCTTCGGTGGCCTCTTCTTCGGTGAATTTCTCGCCCACCTTGACGGGGAGATAACCGAAGACGGTGCCGGCGTCAGTCCGTTGAATACCCTCTACGCGGATATCCCGCACGACAAAAGGGTCGAAGGCTTGGGCCATGGCCGGCAGCATTAATGCGGCGATGAGACCCGGCAGTACACCCTTTTTGTGATGAAACATCCGGCGAAAAGACATCCTTGAGTATCCTCGGTCGTGCAAATGGCGGGGGATTTTATGCTAAATCGCGTTTACGTGAATAAACGCGTGAAATCGTTGAACAGCGCAAGGCCCATCAGGCCTGCCAATAAACCTATGCCGGCGCGCTGTCCGATATCGATCCACCTCGCTGGCGGCGGGCTACCCCGCACAATTTCGACGAGATAGTACAGCAGATGGCCGCCGTCCAGCATAGGAATGGGCAGCAAATTTAGTACGCCCAGGCTGATACTGATCAAGGCAATATAGGCGATATACGCAACAATGCCGATCCGGGCGGTCTGGCCGGCGTAGTCGGCGATGGTGACCGGGCCGCTGACGTTGCGCCACGAGACATCGCCGGTGACCATGCGGCCCATCATGCGCAGCGAGAACCAGGCGGTATCCCAGGTGCGGACGGCACCGCGCCATACGCTTTCGAACAGGCCATAGCGAACGGTGACCATCGGCACGTCGCCGCCCAGTTGCACGCCCAAGCGGCCGATTTCCTGGCCGTTGACCGTTTCAGCGCGCGGCGTCACGTTCAGCGAAATATTGGCGCCATCGCGCAGCAGGGTCAGCGTCAGCGTCTGCCCGGCGCTTTGCTGGATCTGCTTGATGACCGAGCCCGTTTCCGGCGTGGGCTGGCCGTTGATGGCCACGATCAGGTCACCGGTACGCATGCCCGCCGCCTGCCCTTCGCCGCCGTCGTTCACGGCGCGCACGCCGGGCTTGGGCTGGGCCAGGCGGATGCCGGCAGCGGCCAGGGGATCGCCCGAGGACGGGTCCATGGCGTTGGGCGGCAGATTGAGCTCGCGTTGCTGGACGGCGCCGGACGGGGTGCTTACTTCGATCAGCGCGCGGCCGCCGGTGGACATGACGTCCATCAGGCGCCAGCGGGCGTCGGACCACGAGGCAATTTCCTGGCCATCCACGGCCAGGATGCGGTCGCCCGCAAGCAGGCCGGCATTTGCAGCGGGCGTCTCGGCAGCGGGTTGGGCGATGATGGCCTGCGGTTCGTCCGTGCCGGCCATGTTCAGGCCGGCGTACAGGAAGACCGCCAGGATCAGGTTGAAGATGGGGCCCGCGGCAACGATGGCAATGCGCTTGCCCACGGATTTGTTGTTGAAGGCGCTGGCGGCCTCGGCCGGGCTGGCCCCGGCGGGCGCGTCGTCCTGCATTTTGACGTAGCCGCCCAGCGGCAACGCCGAAACGGCCCATTCGGTGCCGTTTTTATCCGTGCGACGCAAGATGACCTTGCCAAAGCCCAGCGAAAACCGCAGCACCTTGACGCCGCAAAGCCGAGCCACCCAATAGTGCCCCAGCTCATGGAAGGTGATCAGGGAGCCAAGCGCTACCGCAAAGGCCAGCAGGGTGAAAAGCATCGGGATCGGGATCTAGGGAATCAGAAGCAAGCGGGGCCAGCCATCAGGCCAGCCCAAGGTTACCGGCGAAGATGCGCGCGTCGGCATCCAGCGCCAGCACTTCGTCAAGACTGTTGAGCGTAACAGATGCCCGGGCGGCTTGCCACTCCAGGGTGGCTTCAATGACGCGCGCGATCCAGGTGTAGGGAAGGCGGCCATCCAGGAATGCCGCCACGGCGACTTCGTTGGCGGCGTTCAGCGCCACGCAGGCGCCCTGCCCGGCCCGCAGCGCGGCAAAAGACAGCCCCAGGCAGGGAAAGCGAGCCAGATCGGGCTTTTCGAAATCCAGCCGGCCCAGACGCGTCAGGTCCAGCGGGCCCACGCCGCTGGCCAGGCGGTCGGGAAAGCCCAGCCCGTAGGCGATGGGCGTGCGCATGTCGGGCTGCCCCAGCTGCGCCAACACCGAACCGTCGTCGTATTCGACCATCGAATGCACGACGCTTTGCGGGTGCACCACGACTTCGATGCGATCGGCCGGCATGGCGAACAGCCAATGCGCCTCGATCACTTCCAGGCCTTTGTTCAGCATGGTGGCCGAGTCCACCGAGATCTTGCGGCCCATGCTCCAGTTGGGATGGGCGCATGCCTGGGCGGGCGTCACATCGTGCAGGTCTTCAAGGTCGCGTCCGCGGAACGGGCCGCCAGAGGCCGTCAGAAGCAGACGGCGCACGCCCGGGGCGGGTGCATCGGGCGCTTGCGCCCGCCCGCCGTGAGGCAGGCATTGGAAAATGGCGTTGTGCTCGCTGTCGATGGGCAGCAGCTCGGCGCCGTGGTCGCGGATGGCCTGCATGAACAAGGACCCGGCCGCGACCAGGGCTTCCTTGTTGGCCAGCAACACGCGCTTGCCGCTGCGGGCAGCCGCCAGCGCGGCGGGCAAACCGGCAGCGCCGACGATGGCGGCCATGACCGAATCGCATTCCGGGTCGGCCGCGGTGTCCGCCAGCGCCTGGGCGCCGACGCGGATTTCGGGCATCGGCTGCTTGCCTGTCCAGGCGGCGGTGAATTGCTTGCGCGCCGCGTCATCCGGCACCACGACAACAGCGGCGCCGCTGGCCTGGGCCTGTTGCGCCAAGCGTTCCATCCGGCTGTACGCGGACAGCGCATAAACCGCCAGCCGATCGGGGTGGCGGGCAATCACATCCAGCGTGCTTTCACCGATCGACCCGGTCGACCCCAGCACGACGACGCGTTGAAAAGCCGTCAAAACAACACTCCAGACAAAAGTAGCGCAAACGGCGCAACCGGAAGAATCGCATCGATGCGGTCATAGACCCCGCCGTGGCCGGGCAGCAGCGTGCTGGAATCCTTGCGGCCGGCGCGGCGCTTGAGCAGCGATTCGAACAGGTCGCCAACAATGGACACCACGCCCAGCAAGGCGGCAATGGGCAGCGCCAGCCAGAAGCTCCAGCGTTCAACCAGCGCATGTCCGAACGAGCCGTCCCACAGGCTGGACAAGCCGATCCAGATCACGGCGCCCAACACGCCGGCAACGGCGCCCTCGATGGTCTTGCCCGGGCTGACCCGAGGAGCCAGTTTACGCTTGCCGAATGCACGGCCGGCGAAATAAGCGGCAATGTCGGCCACCCAAACCAGCGCCAGCAGCGACACCACGAACCCCGCGCCGCGCGCGATGAACATCTGCGCCAGCACCGCCCAGGCCGCAAACGCGGCGGGCACCGAGAAGACGGACCAGCCCAGGCTGGCAGGCGATGCGTCGGAACGGCCCTGGATTACGGCCGTGAAGCCGCCCAACAACCAGACGGCCGCCACGGCCGGCACCACATAGCGCAACACCCAAGTAGGGTCGCGCCAGCCCACGCCGTTGCCCGCCAGCCAGGCCGACGCCAGCGCCAGCATGCCGCAAAACAGCAGCACGGCGACGCCGATGGCAATCAGGGGGGACGGGGGCTGGGGCAGCGTCAAGCGCAGCCATTCCCAGTTGGCGCACGCGGCGGCCAGGGCCAGCAAGGCAACAAACCACCAGGGATTCGCGCTGATCATCGCGGCGGCCAGAATGGCCAACAGGATGACGGCGGTAACGATACGCTGGCCCAACATATGACGGTCTCCTCGTGTGCTGCTCTGGAAAGACACGCTTGTCGCGGTCTGCTTACTGCGCCCCGGTTTCGCTGACTTGCGCGCTGGTGCGGCCGAAGCGGCGTTCGCGGGTGCGATACCAGTCAAACGCCGCCTGCAATTCGGCGGCGCCGAAATCCGGCCAATAGCGATCCGTGAAGTAGAACTCCGCGTAGGCCATCTGCCAGATCAGGAAATTGGAAATGCGCTGCTCGCCGCCGGTGCGGATGAACAGGTCGGGCTCGGGCGCCCAGGACATCGACAGGTGCCGGGCCAGCCGCTCTTCGTCGACGCGCTCGGGGTGGGCGGCCAGCTCGGGCTCGGCCGCGAGCATGGCGCGCGTGGCTTGAAGAATGTCCCAGCGGCCGCCGTAGTTGGCCGCCACCGTCAGGTGCAAGCGGTCGTTGTGGGCGGTGCGTGCCTGCGCGGCCAGGATCAGCTCTTGCAAGCGGGGTTCGAACGCGCTGAGGTCGCCGATGACGTGCAAGCGCACGCCCTGCTCGTCGAGCTTGCCGATTTCGCGTTCAAGCGCCTGCACGAACAGGCGCATCAGCAGCGAGACTTCCTCGGCGGGCCGGCGCCAATTTTCAGAGCTGAACGCAAACAGCGTCAGATAGCGCACGCCCGCGCGACCGCAAGCTTCAACCACTCGGCGTACCGCCTGCACGCCCTTGGCGTGGCCGGCCGTGCGAGGCAGCAGCCGTCGCGTGGCCCATCGCCCGTTGCCGTCCATGATGATGGCCACGTGTTCTGGGATGTCGCGAGTATCGGGAACCGCCTGGGTCGAACTGGTTGCCATGGATGTGGGACTTAAGCGCGGAAAGCCGGCCAATATCGAAACTACGGGAGAAAAACCTGCGCCGTCATTCCATTGCTGCGTAAGGGTGCTGCGAAGCAATGGTAAGGACGGCGCATGGGCAAGAAAATCCTGACGCCGGGGCGATACGGCCAAGCCGCTCGCCCCGAAGTAATCACGGATTATACGGTCATGATTTCCGCTTCTTTCTGGACGACCATCTTGTCGATGTCGGCCACGGCGCGATCGGTCAGCTTCTGGACATCGTCCTGCGCACGACGTTCGTCGTCCTCGGAGATTTCCTTGTCCTTGACCAGCTTCTTCAGGGCTTCGTTCGCTTCACGACGCAGGTTGCGCACGGCGATCTTGGCGTCTTCGCCTTCGCTGCGCACAACCTTGGTCAGATCGCGGCGGCGCTCTTCGGTCAGGGCGGGCATCGGCACACGGATGGTATCGCCCATCGAGATCGGGTTCAGGCCCAGATCCGATTCACGGATGGCCTTTTCGATCGGGCCGGCCATGTGCTTTTCGTAGGGCTGCACGCTGATGGTGCGGGCGTCCACGAGGTTCACGTTGGCGACCTGGCCGACCGGAACCGGCGAGCCGTAGTACTCGACCTGCACGTGGTCCAGGATGCCGGTGTGGGCGCGGCCCGTCCGGATCTTGCCCAGGTTGATCTTGAGCGTATCAAGCGACTTGGCCATCCTGGCTTCGGCGGATTTGCGAATTTCTGCTGCGCTCATGGAATTTCCTTTTCTTTAAACGTGTACCAACGTGCCTTCGTCTTCGCCGCTGACCACTCGCTTGAGCGCGCCGGACTTATTGATCGAAAACACTTTGATCGGCAGTTTCTGGTCACGGCACAGTGCGAAGGCCGTGGCGTCCATGACTTCCAGACGGCGCACGATCGCTTCATCGAAGCTGATCCGCGAATAACGCGTCGCGGTGGGATCCTTGTTGGGATCCGCACTGTAGATGCCGTCCACTTTAGTGGCTTTCAACACGATCTCCGCGCCGATTTCCGCGCCACGCAAGGCGGCGGCGGTGTCGGTCGTGAAGAAGGGGTTGCCCGTGCCCGCGGCGAAGATGACGACCTTGCCCTCTTCGAGGTAGCGCAAAGCCTTCGGGCGGATGTAGGGTTCGACGACCTGATCGATGTTCAGGGCGGATTGTACGCGGGTGTCGATGCCCTTGTGCTTCAGCGCGTCTTGCAGGGCAAGCGCGTTCATGATGGTGGCCATCATGCCCATGTAGTCGGCGGTGGCGCGGTCCATGCCCTGCGCACCCGGGGCGACGCCACGGAAAATGTTACCTCCGCCAATGACGATGGCCAGTTCGACGCCCGTGGCGGCGACTTCGGCGATCTCATCGGTCATGCGGACGATGGTGGAACGATTGATGCCAAAAGCATCCTCGCCCATCAGCGCCTCGCCGGAAAGTTTGAGAAGAACCCGTTTGTATGCTCTGCTGCTCATAGGTGATATCCCGAAGAACAATCCGACGAAAGTGTATGACAAGAATGAGGGTGACCCTCAAAGCCCCAGGGCCGGCTATCTGCCGGGCGCTGCTGCACCCGAACCGGCCCCTCGGCGTAAAAAGGCCGGACTAGAATTTAATCTAGTGCCGGCCTTTAAGCACTACCCCAGAAGGTTAGGCGGCGCCGGCGGCGGCGGCGGCAACCTCAGCGGCGAAGTCGCTGGTCTTCTTCTCAATACCTTCGCCGACAACGAACAGCACGAACTTGCTGATCGAAGCGCCATTGGCCTTCAGATGCTGTTCGACCGTGTGCTTGTCGTTCTTGACGAAAGGTTGCGACAACAAGGTCACTTCCTTCAAGAACTTGGCGACCGAACCTTCAACCATCTTGGCGACGATGTCAGCCGGCTTGCCGGATTCGGCGGCCTTCTGCTCGGCAACCGAACGCTCGGCGGCGATGTCGGCCGGGTTCACGCCGTCGGCGTTCAGGGCCTTGGGCTTGGTGGCGGCGATGTGCATCGCCAGGTCCTTGCCCACTTCTTCGGCGCCGGTGTATTCCACCAACACGCCGATCTTGCCGCCGTGCACGTAGCTGGCCAGCGAGTTCGGCGTTTCGATGCGCTCGAAGCGGCGGATCGAGATGTTTTCGCCGATCTTGCCGATCAGGGCGGTACGGGTCGTTTCAACGGTGCCTTCACCGAACGGCAGGGCCGACAGAGCGGCGACGTCGGCCGGGTTCTGCGTGGCAACCAGTTCAGCCAGCTTGTTCACGAAGCCGACGAAGTCGTCGTTCTTGGCAACGAAGTCGGTTTCGCAGTTGATTTCGACCACGGCGCCTTGCTTGGCGTCGGCGGAGATGAACAGACCGATCAGGCCCTCGGCGGTGACGCGGGCAGCGGCCTTGCTGGCCTTGTTGCCCAGCTTGACGCGCAGGATTTCCTCGGCACGAGCCAGGTCGCCTTCGGCTTCCGTCAAGGCCTTCTTGCACTCCATCATGGGCGCGTCGGTCTTCTCGCGCAGTTCCTTGACCAGGGCAGCGGTAATTTCAGCCATGTTTGCTCCAATTTTGCTAAGACACGCCCCGGCTCGCCGGGGCAGTGATTTGATTCGATGGGACGCCCGCCAGTGGCGGGCCAGGAAGATGGGAGCCCACCTTCGCAGTGCCGGCGAGGCGGGAGCGGTTCTGTTTCAAAAGCCGCTCCCGGACACTAACCGCCGGACATGACAACAGGCTTAGGCCTGGTTGTCCTGCACTTCAACGAACTCTTCCTGACCTTCGCCTTGCTCTTCGACCAGACCATTAATGTTCTGTTCGCGGCCTTCCAGCACGGCGTCGGCGATGCCCTTGGCGTACAGCGCGATGGCCTTGGCCGAGTCATCGTTACCGGGGATGACGTAGTCGATACCGTCCGGCGAGTGGTTGGTATCAACCACGGCGACGACGGGGATACCCAGCGTCTTGGCTTCGGCGATGGCGATCTTGTGGTAGCCGACGTCGATGACGAACATGGCGTCAGGCAGACCGTTCATGTCCTTGATGCCGCCGATCGACTTGTTCAGCTTGTCCAGTTCGCGTTGGAACAGCAGACCTTCCTTCTTGATCATGCGCTCGGCGCCGCCTTCGGCGACGACGACTTCCATGTCCTTCAGGCGCTTGACCGAGGTCTTGACCGTCTTGAAGTTGGTCAGCATGCCGCCGAGCCAGCGGGCGTCGACGAAGGGCATGCCGCAACGAGCGGCTTCAGAGGCGACCAGCTCGCGAGCAGCGCGCTTGGTGCCGACAAACAGGATGTTGCCGCCGCGAGCAGCGATCTGCTTCACGAACTTGGTGGCTTCCTGGTACTTATCAACCGTCTTTTCCAGGTTGATGATGTGAATCTTGTTGCGGTGACCGAAGATGTACGGAGCCATCTTGGGGTTCCAGTAACGGGTCTGGTGACCAAAGTGGACACCCGCTTCCAGCATTTCGCGCATCAAAGACATGTAATTCTCCAAGGGTTGGTTTCTTGCGCCGCACCTGCATCAGCATCTGGCTGACACCCTGGGTGGTGAGACGCGCGATTTCCCGCAACATGCGGGATGGACAAAATTTTAACCGGGCCGACCGATCACTGTCGCAATAAAACTACTGCTTCCGCGATAAACCCAGACGACCGACACGACCAGAGCCTTGCACTACACACTTGTTCCCGCTTGTTCTGCACAAGCAGGCGCTGAGCCAGACCCTCCAGGAAATTCCTGGAAGTTTCCGGGGTTCAGCGCACCCGGACTTGTTTTGTTGGCAGCGAAATCCAGCTCTTCGCAGTCAGGCTCAACGCCATCTTGCGCATCAGACCACCAGGGCATTTCTTAAAAAAACCCGAAGGTTTTCAAGAACTTAATCTGGCGTCCATACCGAACCTGCATCGCCGCTCAAAAACATGACCGGGCGTACAAGCACGCCGTGCCCCGGTTTTGCTGATTTCAAATACCCACACAAATCCTGCGTGGCCCCTTTCGCACCTTGCGCTCTTTCAGTACCTGGCAACCTGCCCGATTTCGCTCCACAACCTTCGCTTGCGGTGAAACTTCAGGGCATGCTGCCGATCTCATGAAAGATCGTTCGGGGCAAAGAGACTGGCAAAACTCATGCGGCGCATCTTCGACCACCGCTGCCAGGATCGGCTCTTGCCGTTACCCAGTTACGGTAACAGTACTGTTACCAGCACTACTACCACTGCTGCTACCGGTATCACTACCGATGGCTCCCCAAAATTTTAGGGAAGCCTATAATTCTACTATTCTTTCAAGCAGACATTCAAGCGAGAGATCGTCAAGTTACTCCATGGGCACAATTACCAATCCGGCCGACCTGGCCAAGATGCGCGCCGCCTGCCAGGACGCCGCCAAAGTCCTCGACTTCATCACCCCCTACGTCAAGCCGGGGGTCACCACCGGCGAGCTGGATCGCCTCTGCCTGGAATACCTGACTGACGAATTGAAGGTCAAGTCCGCCACGGTGGGCTACGCCCCGCCCGGCTACCCGCCCTTCACCGGCGCCATCTGCACGTCCGTGAACCACCAGGTGTGCCACGGCATCCCGGGCGACAAGGTCCTGAAAAATGGGGACTCTCTCAATATTGACGTCACCATCATCAAAGACGGCTGGTTCGGCGACACCAGCCGCATGTACCCCGTGGGCGAACAGTCGATCTTGTCGCGCCGCCTGACCGAAATCACCTTCGAATGCATGTGGAAGGGAATTCAGCAGGTCAAGAACGGCGCCACCCTGGGCGACGTGGGCAACGCCATCCAGAAGCATGCAGAATCCAACGGCTTTTCGGTGGTGCGTGAATTCTGCGGCCACGGCATCGGCCAGCGCTTCCATGAAGATCCGCAAGTGCTGCATTATGGCAAGCCCGGCACCGGCGTGAAACTGGAAACGGGCATGTTGTTCACCATTGAACCCATGATCAATGCCGGCCGCCGCGAAATCCGCCAGCTGGCCGATGGCTGGACGGTGGTCACGCGCGACCACAGCCTGTCCGCTCAATGGGAACACGCGGTCTGCGTCACGGAAACCGGCTATGAAGTGCTGACGCTGTCGCCCGGCATGCCGCCCCCGCCGGCGTTCATCACCGAGCCCATCGTCATCCCCGCCGTGTAACGCATCGCCGCCCGCCCATGACCGCCGAATTCCTGAGCTCCCTGCGCGAACGCATCCAGCAGTCCCGGCGCGCCGCGGTGGCGCAGTTTCGCGAACACGAGCGCCCGGACACCCTGCTGTCTGAATTGCGGCGCATCGTGGACGCCGCGCTGCGCGACCTGGTCAAGCACTATCCGCTGCCGCTGGGCGCCACGCTGGCCGCGGTGGGCGGTTATGGCCGGGGCGAACTGTATCCGCATTCCGACGTCGACCTGCTGATCCTGTTGCCGCACGCCCCCACGCGGGAAGAAGAAACGGCGATTGAACGGCTGGTGGCGTCGCTGTGGGACTTGGGCCTGGAGCCAGGCCACAGCGTGCGCACCATTGAAGACTGCGAGCGCGAGGCCGACGCTGACATCACCGTGGAAACGGCGCTGCTGGAATCGCGCTGGCTGGCGGGCAGCCGCATCCTGATGCGCAAGTTCGACGCGGCCACCAAGTCGCGGCTGGATCCGCGCGCCTTCTTCCAGGCCAAGCGGGTCGAGATGCAGCAGCGCCATGCGCGCTATCACGACACGCCCTACGCGCTGGAACCGAATTGCAAGGAATCGCCCGGCGGCCTGCGCGACTTGCAAGTGATTCTGTGGATGGCGCGCGCGGCGGGTTTTGGCGACAGCTGGCGGTCGGTTGCGCAAGCGGGCCTGTTGACCTCATCCGAGGCGCGCGACCTGCGCAAGGCCGAACAGGCGTTCAAACGCCTGCGCATTGAATTGCATCTGCTGTCGAACCGCCGCGAGGACCGCGTGCTGTTCGACTTGCAGCCGGCGCTGGCCGAGGTCTACGGCATTCATGCCACCGCCACGCGGCGCGGCAGCGAACTGCTGATGCAGCGCTACTACTGGGCAGCGCGGCTGGTGACGCAGCTGAACGGCATCCTGGTGCAGAACATCGAAGAACGGCTGTTTCCGCGCCCCGATAGCGACGCGCGCGATATCGACGACGATTTCCGCAACCTGCGCGACCGCCTGGACATCATTCGCGACGACGGTTTCGAACGCAACCCCACCCTGCTGCTGCGCGCCTTCCTGGTGATGCAGCAGCACCCCGAACTGACCGGCATGTCGGCGCGCACGCTGCGCGCCATCTGGCATTCGCGCCATCGCATCGACGCGCAGTTCCGACGCAACCCGGTCAACCGCAAGCTGTTCCTGCAAATTCTTCAGCAGCCGCGCGGCATCGTGCACGAGCTGCGGCGCATGACGATGCTGAACATCCTGCCCCGCTACCTGCCGGTGTTTCGCCGCATTGTGGGCCAGATGCAGCACGACCTTTTCCACGCCTACACGGTGGACCAGCACACGCTGGCCGTGGTGCGCAACCTGCGCCGCTTCACCATGCCCGAGCACGCGCAGGAATATCCGCTGGCCAGCCAGCTGATTGCCGGGCTGGACCGGCACTGGCTGCTGTACGTAGCCGCGCTGTTTCACGACATCGCCAAAGGCCGGGGCGGCGACCACTCCGAATTGGGCGCCCGCGAAGTGCGCAAGTTTGCGCAAGACCACGGCATGGACCCGGAAGACGCCAAGCTGGTGGAATTCCTGGTGCGCCAGCACCTGCTGATGTCGGCCGTGGCGCAAAAGCGTGACCTTTCCGACCCGGCGGTGGTGCAGGAATTTGCCAGCACGGTCAAAGACGAACGCCATCTGACGGCGCTCTATCTGCTGACGGTGGCCGACATCCGGGGCACCAGCCCCAAGGTGTGGAACGCCTGGAAGGGCAAGCTGCTGGAAGACCTGTACAAGTTGACGCTGGCCGCATTGGGCGGCGCCCACGCGGACGCGCACACGGTGCTGACCGAACGCAAGGAAGAAGCGGCCCGCCTGACGCGCCGGGCCGGCCTGCGCGACGACGCCCGCGAGGCCTTCTGGAACCAGCTGGACGTGGCCTATTTCCTGCGCCACGACGCTTCCGACATTGCCTGGCACACGCGCCACCTGTATCACCAGGTGGCTCCCGCGCAAGCCGTGGTCAAAGCGCGCCCCACCGAGCAAGGCGAAGGTTTGCAGATCATGGTCTACACGCGCGATGCGCCGGACCTGTTCGTGGCGATCTGCGGGTACTTCGACGCCAAGAGCCTGTCTATTCAGGACGCGCGCATCCACACCACCCGCCATGGCTGGGCGCTGGACAGCTTTATCGTGCTGCTGCCCGAAGGCGCCAGCGACCTGCGCGCGCAAGCCACGCTGGTGGAACACGAACTGGCCGAACGTCTGAAAGACCCGCAGGCGGCCGCGCAGGCGCAGCCCAACCGGGGCGGCTATTACGGCCGCAACCGGCAATCGCGCGTGTCGCGGGTATTTCCCGTCATGCCGCAGGCTGAACTGCAACCGGACGAGCGCAGCACGTCGTGGCGCCTGTCCGTCACGGCCACCGACCGCCCTGGCCTGCTGCACGCTTTGGCGCGCGTGTTCGCGCGGCACGAAATCAACCTCTTGATGGCCAAGATCATGACGCTGGGTGACCGCGTGGAAGACGTCTTCATCGTGGACGGATCCACCTTGGCCCGCCCCCGCAGCCAGATGCAGTTTGAACGCGACATCCTGGATGCGCTGGCCGGCGACGAGGCGCAACAGCGGGTCGCTTGATCTGACCGCAGCCGCGGCATCGCCAGACGGCACCCGGACCGCATACAATCCGGGTTTTCGGCCACGCGATGCCCGCCCTCATGCAGCTCAACGACTATCTGCGCGTCTTTGGCAGCAGCTTCTTTTTTGCGCTGGCCACGCTCTTGCCCTTCCTGAACCCGCCCGCCATCGCGCCGATCTTCCTGTCGCTGACCGAAGGCGCCTCGTCGGCCACGCGCGTGGTGCTGGCCAAACGCGTGGCTATCAACGTGTGCCTGATGCTGGTCGTGGCCATGGTGGCCGGCAACGTGCTGCTCAGTTTCTTCGGCATTTCGTTGTCGATCGTGCGCGTGGGTGGCGGCATGCTGGTGATTGCCAGCGCCTGGCGGCTGGTGAATTCGCCGGATGCCGATACCGAGCGCGTGGCCCGCATGGCCGAATCGTTTACGCCTGAAATGGCCAAGGCGCGCGCGTTCTACCCGTTAACCTTCCCCATCAGCTGCGGCCCGGGCTCGATTGCCGCCGCCATCACCGTGGGCGTGTCGCTGCGCGACCAGAACCATGTGCTGAGCCTGGTACGCCTGGGCGGCTCGATTCCCGGCATCATCGCCGTGTCGCTGACCCTGTATATCTGCCTGCGCTTTGCCGCCCAGATGCTGCACCGGCTGGGCGACAACGGCACGGCCGTGTTCATGCGGCTGTCCGCCTTCATCATGCTGTGCCTGGGCGTACAAATCTTCTGGGAAGGCGCGCGCGACCTGATGCTGGGTTTGTTGACGCAGGTGATGCAACCAATTCCGGTTCCCAAAGCCTAAGCGTTGGCCGGGCCGCGTGCCCGCATCGACCAATCTCAAGACAAGCTAAAAAAAATGACTACCCGCTCTGAACGCCTGCTACGCCTGATTGCCCTGTTTTGCTTCGGCGCCGTTGGCGTGGCCCTGATTTCACAACACGTCTTTGACATGCCGCCCTGCGCCTGGTGCGTGCTGCAACGCCTGATCTATCTGGTGATCGGGGTGGTGGCGCTGGTGGGCGGTTTTGGTGGCGGCCGTGCGCTCACCCGCATTGCCGGCGCGCTGGCGGCGCTGTTGTCGTTGTCCGGCGTGGTGGCGGCCTGGTACCAGTACACCGTGGCGGCCAACATGCTGTCGTGCGACCAGACGTTTGCCGACCGCTTCATGACGGGCATCGGCCTGGAAGGCAACGTGCCCTGGGTGTTCGGCATTTTCGCCACCTGCATGGACGCCAAGGTGCCGGTGCTGGGCATCGAATACGCCCTGTGGAGCCTGGCGCTTTTCGTGATCCTGTTCTTCATGGCGCTGCCGGTGGTCTTCGGGCGCGCGCCTGCTCGCTCGGCGCTGTGACTACCCTGAAATTTCTTACCGGCTATCCGGAACCCCTGCTCGTCCAGGCCCAGACGCTGCTTGAGCGCGGCAAGCTGGGCGACGCCCTGCTTGCGCGCTACCCGGATGGGCCGCACGACATCCGCACCGACCGCGCGCTTTACCAGTACGTGACCGACCTGAAGAACACGTATCTGCGCAATGGCGACCAGATCAACAAGGTGGCGTACGACAGCAAGATTCATGTGATCCAGCACGCGCTGGGCCAGCACACGTACATCTCGCGCGTGCAGGGCGGGAAATTGCGCGCCAAGCACGAGATCCGGGTGGCGACGCTATTCAAGACCGTGCCCGCGCAGTTCCTGAAAATGATCACCGTGCATGAGTTGGCGCACTTGAAAGAGAAGGACCATAACAAGGCCTTCTACAACCTGTGCCTGCGCATGGAACCGCACTACCACCAATACGAATTTGATCTGCGGCTGTATCTGACGCATCTGGAAGCCACCCGCGAAACGCTGTGGGCGCCGGTTGGCTGAAGGTCAGGCAGCGTAGCTTTACAACAAATTGGTCGTACCAGTTTCGCTTGGCAATATCGCGAATTAAACGAATCTTCCCGCGAGATTGAGCGGCGATTCTTGGGTATCATTGCCTCCGGCGCCTGATTGGCATGCGCCGCCGCCCGCAAGGGACGGCAAATTGGTCGTACCAATATCCAATGCGTCTGTCAGACCAAGTCGCTGAAAAGCTGTTATCCCTGATCCAGGCCCGCAACATCGCGCCGGGTGGAAGGCTGCCGGCCGAGCGCGGCTTGGCGCAAAGCCTGGGCGTGTCACGAACCGCCTTGCGTGAGGCCATCCAGAAGCTGTCCAGCCACGGCATCCTGATCAGCCGCGTCGGCGCCGGCACGTTTTTGGCGGCCGACGCGCATCAATGGCCGCAGGAATCAATGTCGCCGTTGGCCGCGCTGATGCAGCACGATCCGCAGTACCGCTATGACGTGCTGGAAACGCGCTGCGCGCTGGAAACCAGCACCGCCAGCTACGCGGCGCAACGCGCCACCGATGCGGACAAGGCCAAGATCCAGCGCTGCTTCGATCAGATGGTCGACTACCAGCAACGCGGCAATGCCGAGCTCTCGGCCCACGCCGACGCGCAGTTTCACCTGGCCATTGCCGAAGCCTCGCACAACCTGGTGCTGCTGCAAGTCATGCGCGGGCTGTTCGACCTGATGCTGTCCACCGTGGCGCAAAACCGCCGCATCATGGTCATCCAGGACAGCCCGTCCTCGCACGACAAGCTGACCCATCAACATCAGGCGCTGATGCAAAGCATTTTTGATGGCGACGCCGACCAGGCGCGCGCCGTCATCGGCCAGCACCTGGACTACATCCGCGCCACGCTCGTCAAAATGGACGAAGACGCCGCCCGGCGCGACCGCGCCGCCCGCCTGCCCTCCCCGACCCCGCCCTCGCCCCAACCATGACGCCTGCCTCCGCCCCGGACACCGACACCGACACCGGCACCGAATTGCTGACCCAACTGCGCGCCGTGGTCGGCAACGCGCATGTACTGACCGGCGATGCGGCCACGCGCCGCTTTCGTCGCGGCCATCGCACGGGCGAAGGCCGTGTGCTTGCGGTGGTACGCCCCGCCAGCTTGCTGGAGCAATGGCGTGTGCTGCAAGCCGTGGTGCAAGCGGGGCGCATCGTCATCATGCAGGCCGCCAACACCGGGCTGACCGGCGGGTCCACGCCCGATGGCGATCAGTACGACCGCGAGATCGTGCTGATCAGCACGCTGCGCATTCCGGGGGTGCAGGTGATCCGCGACGGGCGGCAGGTGGTGTGCCTGCCCGGCGCCACGCTGGACCGGCTGGAGCAGACGCTGGCGCCGCTGGGCCGCGAACCGCATTCGGTGATCGGGTCGTCCTGCATTGGGGCGTCGGTGCTAGGCGGCGTATGCAACAACTCGGGCGGCGCCTTGCTCCGGCGCGGGCCCGCGTATACCGAACTGGCGCTGTACGCGCGGCTGGACCAAGACGGTTCGCTTAACCTGGTCAACCATCTGGGCATCGACCTGGGCCAGACGCCCGAAGAGATCCTGACCCGTTTGCAGGCCGGCGACTATGGTCCCGGCGATATCAGCGATGACGTGGGCGCGGCGTCAGACCCCAACTATGCCGACCATGTGCGCCAGATTGACGCCCCCACGCCGGCGCGCTTCAATGCGGACCCCTCACGCCTGCACGAGGCATCCGGCTCGGCCGGCCGCGTGTGCCTGTTCGCGGTGCGGCTGGACACGTTCGAGCGCGAACCCAGCACGGTGTTTTATATCGGCAGCAACCTGCCCGATGACCTGACCGCCGTGCGCCGCGAGCTGCTGGCCAATCTTCCACGGCTGCCCATCGCGGGCGAATACATCCATCGCGACGCATTCGATATCGGCGCGCGCTATGGCAAAGACGTGTTTTTGCTGATCGACAAACTGGGCACCGCCCGCGTACCCAAGGCCTTTGCCATCAAGAGCCGGCTGGACGGCATGGCGGAACGGCTGGGCCTGCCAGGCCTGATCGACCGCGCGATACAGGCCGCTGTGGCGCTGCTGCCGAATCATCTTCCGCGCCGCATGCGCGACTACCGCGACCACTACGAACACCACCTGCTGCTGCGCGTGTCCAACGATACGGTCGAGGCCACGCGCGCGTTTTTGACGAAGCACTTCGCGGGGCGCAAGGACGCCGCATTCTTTGAATGCGACGCCGAAGAAGGACGCAAGGCCTTCCTGCACCGCTTTGCCATCGCGGGCGCGGCAATCCGCTATCGCGACACGCATCGCTCAACGGTGCAGGACATCGTGCCGCTGGACATCGCGTTGCGCCGCAATGACCGGGAATGGGTCGAGACCCTGCCGGCCGACATGGAACGCGACATCGTGCACAAGCTGTATTACGGGCACTTTTTCTGCCACGTGTTTCACCAGGACTACATCGTGCGCAAGGGCGTCGACCCGGTCGCGATGGAGCATCGCATGTGGGCGTTGCTGGACGCGCGGCAGGCGGAATATCCGGCCGAGCACAACGTGGGGCACTTGTATGTTGCCAAGCCGGCGCTGGCTGCGTTCTATCGGGAACTGGACCCAACCAACACGTTCAACCCGGGCATCGGGCACACGTCAAAACTGTTGAATTGGGGCGCCTGCTGCGGCCAGCAAGGGTTGCCGGCCGCTTACCGCGGCCAAGAGGATGGCCGCGGCGCGCAGGGGTAGATCAGGCGTCGTTGGCGGCGTAGCCCATGTTGAATTGCAAGCCGCTGGCGCCTTCGTCCTGGCCGGGTTCGGCGCGCGACTGACCCAGGCGGGCCAGGTATTCGGCGGTGATGTCGCCCGTGACGTATTCGCCGTCGAAGCACGAAGCCTCAAAGCGCTGCATCTTGGGGTTCAGGTCACGCACCGACTGCTGCATGTCGGACAGATCCTGGTAGATCAACGAATCGGCGCCAATGGCGCGGGCGATTTCTTCGTCGCTGCGGCCGGTGGCGATCAGTTCCGATTGCGTAGGCATGTCGATGCCGTACACGTTCGGGAATCGCACCGGAGGCGCGGCGGACGCGAAGTACACCTTGTTGGCGCCGGCGGCGCGCGCCATGTCGACGATTTCGCGGCTGGTGGTGCCGCGCACGATGGAGTCATCAACCAGCAGCACGTTCTTGCCCTTGAATTCCATGCCGATGGCATTGAGCTTCTGGCGCACGGACTTACGGCGCACGGCCTGGCCCGGCATGATGAACGTGCGGCCCACGTAGCGATTCTTGATGAGCCCTTCGCGGTAGTCCAGGTTCAGGCGCGCGGCCAGCTGCATGGCGGCGGGACGCGAGGAATCCGGAATCGGCATGACGACGTCGATGTCGCCCAGGCGCATGTTGCGCGCGACCTTGTCGGCCAGGTACTCGCCCATGCGCAGGCGGGCGTCGTAGACCGACACGCCGTCGATCAGCGAATCCGGACGCGCGAAGTACACGTATTCGAAAATGCAGGGCACCAGTTGCGGGTTCTCGGCGCACTGGCGGCTGACGAAGCGGCCGTCCAGGTCGACGAACACGGCTTCGCCGGGCTCGACGTCGCGCACGAAGACAAAGCCGCTGCCTTCCAGCGCCACGGATTCCGAGGCCACCATCCATTCAACGCCTTCGTCGGTTTCCATGCGGCCGATACACAACGGGCGGATGCCGTTGGGGTCGCGGAAGGCCAGCAGGCCGTAACCGGAAATCTGCGCCACGACGGCGTAGGCGCCACGCACGCGCTTATGCACGGCCGACACCGCACGGAAGATCGCGTCGTCGTCTAGCGACACACCGTTGGCCGAGGATTGCAGCTCGTGCGCAAGCACGTTCAGCAGCACTTCGGAATCGGAATTCGTGTTGATGTGGCGACGGTCGACGCGGTACAGCGATTCACGCAGTTCACGCCAGTTGGTCAGGTTGCCGTTGTGGGCAAACATGATGCCGAACGGGGCGTTGACGTAGAACGGCTGGGCCTCTTCCTCGCTGGCGCTGGAGCCCGCGGTGGGATAGCGGACCTGGCCGACGCCGGACGTACCGGGCAACGAACGCATGTTGCGCGTACGGAAAACGTCGCGCACCAGGCCGTGAGCCTTGTACATATTGAATTGGTTGCCTTGCGACGTCGCGATGCCCGCGGCGTCCTGCCCGCGATGCTGCAACAACAGCAAGCTGTCATAGAGCAGCTGGTTGACCGGCCCGCGCCCGATGACCCCTACGATTCCACACATGGTGAGATTTCCTGGTTGATTTGAAGCTAATCAATACGGCAGCCAAGTCGCCAAAGACGGCGGCAGCCACGTTTTGATATGTTTGATGGCCTCGATGGCCGAATGCGAAAACATGGCGTCCTTCCACCACGACTCTTGGGGCAGCGGCGTGTAGCCGGCAGCGGCCACCAACGCCAGCACGATCAGCAGACCACGGGCCAGCCCGAACATTCCGCCCAGGCCGTGATCGGCCGGGCTGAGTCCGGTACTGCGGATCAAGGCGGCTAGCGTCATGTTGACCAAACCCACACCGAGCAGCACTAGGATGAACACCACGGCGTATGAGACTCCCATGCGCAGCAGCGTCGTTTCAATATAGGGCTCTAGCCACGTATACACCGTGGGACCCCACCATATCGCGGCCACGAAGGCCAGCAGATAGGCGACCAGCGACAGCACCTCTTTGAGCAGGCCGCGCACCAGGCCCAGCACACCCGAGACCGCCAGGATGGCCAGCACGACGAAGTCGAAACCGGTCACTATTGGGCGGCGATAAAACCATTGTCATAGCCCAAGGTGCGCAAACGCGCCTGGGCCGCCTGTGCCGCTTCGCGAGAGGGGAACGGCCCCACGCGCAAACGGTACTGCTGCTTGCCTCCGATGGAGGCTTGTTCAACAAATGCGTTGGTGACGCCCGCCTGATGCAGCTTGGCGCGACGCGATTGGGCGTCTTCCGACGTGGTGTACGCCGCGATCTGCAACACGAAATTGCCCTTGGCGGCAGGCTTGGGCGCGGCGGCCGGCGCCGAAGCAGCCGGTGCCGCGCGCCCTTCCAGCAGCGCCAAAGCGCGCGCGCCGTCATCGGAACGCGTGTCGGGCTTGGCGGGGGTAGCCGGTTTGGCTTCCGGCTTGGCCTCGGGCTTGGGTTCCGGCTTGGGCTTGGCTTCGGGCTTGGGCGGCACCAGTGGCGGCGTGACCTGCACGGTGGTTCCTTGCGCGCTGGACGCCGTCGCGGCGGGCGGCGTGGAGGTCACGGCAGGCGGCGTGGGCACCGGGGTTTCGGTAGGCGCGGTGCCCGTGGCGGCGCCATTGGCGGCAGCTGCGCCCGACGCGGCCGTGCCGGACCCGGCGGCCTGCGGCTCGCTTACCTGCGGTTGGAAGGGTGTGTTGCGGTCCGGCACGCGGATGGGAATGTTGTCGGCAACCGGCACCGGTTGCGAATCAAGCACCATGGGCAGGATGATGACCGCCGCCAGCACCAAGGCGACGGCGCCTGCCAACCTGCGCCGCGCACGGCCGCGCAGCTGCGCAGCCTGAACCTCGCTAGGCACTGCCGCCCGTTTAGAGGACTGCGCCTGGTCGGCAGGATCTTTGCGATTGAAAAAACCCATGGAAGAGAATTCCTTGCGGCGCCTTGCGGCAATATGGCGGCGGGCCGCCATGTCCCGTTTTGCCTATGCCTTGCGACCCAGAGCCTGCAAAACCGAGGCCACGGTGAGAAACGACCCAAACACGACGATTCTATCATTCTCGACCGCCCGTTCGCGCGCCGCCGCGTAGGCTTGCGCGGGATCGTCGAAGGCGGCGATGCTGGGGCTTTCCGCCCCCGCGGGCGATGGCGGCAAGGCGGCGGCCACCTTGTCGGCCAGCGCCTGGCCCGACGTGCCGCGCGGCCCCGGCAGCCCTGCGCAATACCAGTGGTCGATGCGGGAGCCCAGCTTGGCGATGACGCCGGCCAGGTCCTTGTCGTTCAGCATGCCGAACACCGCGTGGGTGTACGGATGAAAGCCCATGTTGTCCAGGTTCTGCGCCAGCACGGCCGCGGCATGCGGGTTGTGCGCCACATCCAGGATCACCGACGGCTGACCGGGCAGAATCTGGAAGCGGCCCGGCAGCGAGGCTTGCAGCAGCCCAAGCCGCACCGCCTGCTGCTGCACCGGCAGCCGGTCGCGCACCGATTCCAGCGCGGCCAGCGCGGCGGACGCGTTCAGCAGCTGGTTGGCCCCGCGCAGCGCCGGATACGCCAGCGCACTGCGGCGCTGTTCGCGCCCGCCATACGCCCATTGCTGGCGGTCGCCGGAATAGTTGTAGTCGCGCCCGAACAGCCAGAGATCCGCGCCGATTTTTTCAACGTGGTCCAGCAGCGATTGCGGGGGCACCGGATCGCTGCAAATGGCGGGGCGGCCGGCGCGATAGATGTGGGCCTTTTCGAAGCCGATTTTTTCGCGGGTGTCGCCCAGCCAGTCGGTGTGGTCAAGGTCTACGCTGGTGACGATGGCGCAATCGGCGTCGACGATGTTGACGGCGTCCAGCCGCCCGCCCAGCCCCACTTCCAGCACGATGGCGTCCAGCCGCGTTTGCGAGAACAGCCGCAAGATGGCCAGCGTGGTGAATTCAAAGTAGGTCAGCGAAACCTCGCCCCGCGCCGCTTCGACCGCCTGGAACTGCGCGATCAGCTCGGCGTCCGAGGCGATCTGGCCGTTGACGCGGGCCCGTTCGTTGAAGTCGATCAGGTGGGGCGACGTGTACAGCCCGACCTTGTAGCCGGCAGCCAGCAGGATGGCTTCAAGCATGGCACAGGTGGACCCCTTGCCGTTGGTGCCGCCCACCACGAACTTCACGCCCGACAGCTCAAGCCCCATGCGGGTGGCCACGTCGCGCACGCGGTCCAGGCCCATGTCGATCGCGGTGGCGTGTATGGATTCCAGGTACTGGAGCCAGTCGGACAGGGTGGCGGAAGCGTCAGGCGAAGAAACGGGGGACATGTCGGGGCCGAGAGAGGAGATCAGCCCAGGATTTTAGCAGCCGGTGCCCGGTGTTTTCCCTAATCCCCTAGGGCGCGCCACGGTATCGGTTCCGAAAAAGCGCTTGCCGATGTTTTTCGCATACGTGAAAATGAATTTACGTATGAAAACTTAGACGGACGAACATGACGCAATCTTCACCCCCCCGCTGGCTGGTTCGCGAAGCCGACATCCCCGGCTATCACCCCGCCAATCACACCGGCACCTTGAACCGCCGGCTGATCAGCCCCGACACGGTCGGCGCGCGCGGCGTGGAAGTGCTGCTGGGCGTGATTGAAAAAGGCCAGGGCGCGCTGCCGCATGCGCATCCGGGCATCGAACAGGTCTGTTATCTGCTGTCCGGCACCGCGCGCGCGCAGGTGGCGGACGAAACGGCCGACATGGTGGCGGGCGACTGCTGCTACTTCCCGCCCGACATCCCCCACGTATTTACCGTGACCAGCGACGAGCCCGCCAGGCTGCTGGTGATCTACACCCCTCCGTACGAAGAATCCCCCGACCGCGTGATCCGGGACTTTCCGGCGCCCTCGCCCGCCGCCTGACGCGGCGCGGCACCAGGCAGCGGACGCAGAGCCGCGCTTGCATTCCTATCTATAAAAACTGGAGACAACCCATGCACCCCTTCCGTCTATTCGGTACCGCCCTGCTCAGCGGCGCGGCATTGTTGGCCGCGCCCCTGGCGCAGGCGGCCGACTACCCCAACAAACCCATTACGTTGATCGTGCCGTTCCCGGCCGGTTCAGGCACCGATGCCGTCGGCCGCATCTTCGGGCAGGAGCTGTCGACCATCCTGGGCCAACAGATCGTCGTCGAGAACAAGCCCGGCGCCAACGCGACCATCGCGGCCAGCTATGTGGCGCGCGCCAAGCCGGACGGCTACACCTTGTTCGTCACCACCAATACGTCGCACTCGGCCGCCCCCTGGCTGATGAAGAACGTGTCCTACGACCCCGTCAAGGATTTCACGCCCATCGCGCGCGGCGGCAACCTGCCTTTCATCCTGGTCGTAAACCCGAAACGGCCCTGGAAGAACGTGGCCGAACTGGTGGCTGACGCGAAGAAGAACCCCGGCCGCATCACCTATGCCAGCGGCAACAGCACGGGCATCGTCGCGGGCGCAACGCTGGCCGACCGCGCCAAGATCGACATCCTGCACGTGCCGTACAAGGGCACGCCGCAGGGGCTGACCGACGTGGTCGGCGGCCAGGTGGATTTCATGTTCACCGACCTGGCTTCCGGCCTGCCGTTCGTGCAGTCCGGCCAACTGCGGGCCCTGGCCGTGTCCACCGCCGAGCGCAGCGCCATCGTGCCGGACCTGCCGTCCATGGCCGAGGCGGGCGTGAAGGACTTTGACCTGAATTCCTGGAACGGCTATTTCGGCCCGGCCGGCCTGCCGCCCGAGGTGGTCGCCAAGTTGAACGCCGCGATCAACAAAGTGGTGGCCAATCCCGACGTGAAGAAGCGCCTGGCGGGCCTGGGTTTCGACGCCTTCTCGGGTACGCCGCAGGACTTCGCCACGTTCGTCAGCGAACAGCGCGACCTGTGGGGCAAGCTGATCAAAGACGCGGGGATCCAACAACAATGACGCCGCATTCATCCACTGATGCCGCCGCCGGCGGCCCGCTTGCCGGGGTGCGCATCCTGGACCTGAGCTCGGTCGTGATGGGCCCTTACGCCACCCAGACGCTGGCGGACCTGGGCGCGGACGTTATCAAGGTGGAATCGCCCGCGGGCGACAACATGCGCGCCGTGGGCCCCATGCGCAATCCGGGCATGGGCCACTTGTACCTGCACCTGAACCGCAACAAGCGGTCCATCGTGCTGGACCTGAAGACGCCCGAGGGCCTGGCGGCTTGCTTGAAGCTGGCGGAAAGCTGCGACGCCCTGCTCTACAACATCCGGCCCCAAGCCATGGCGCGGCTGGGCTTGTCGTACGAGGCGGTGGCCGCGCGCAACCCGCGCATCGTTTATCTGGGCGCCTACGGGTTTGGCGAGGCCGGCCCCTACGCCGGCCGGCCCGCGTACGACGACCTGATCCAGGGGCAGACGGGCATCGCGGCGCTGTCGGCCCAGCAAAGCGGCGACGTGCCGCGCTATGCGCCGCTGACGCTGGCGGACCGCGCGGTGGGCCTGCACGTAGGCATCGCCCTGGTGTCGGCCGTGCTGCACGCCAAGACCACGGGGCGCGGCCAACAGGTCGAGATCCCGATGTTTGAAGGCATGGCGCATCTGGTGCTGGGCGATCACCTTGGCGGGGCGACCTTTGAACCGCCTCTGGGACCCACCGGCTACGCCCGGCTGCTGGCGCCGCACCGCCGGCCCTACGCCACGGCCGACGGTTATCTGTGCCTGCTGATCTACAACGACAAGCATTGGCGCAACTTCTTCAAGCTGATCGAGCAGCCGGAATTGGCCCAGGACCCGCGCTTTTGCACGCATGGCGCGCGGGCGGCGCACATCAGCGAGGTCTACGCCTTCGTGGCAGACGTGATTCGCACCCGCTCCACGGACCACTGGCTGGCAGCGATGGCGGGGGCCGACATCCCGGCCTCGCAGTTGTACACGGTGGACGACCTGCTGCAAGACGAGCACCTGGCCGCCACCGACTTCATCTGCCACATCGACCACCCCAGCGAAGGCCCGCTGCGCACCCCCGCGCCGCTGGGCCATTACCAAGGCACGCCGACATCGCTGCGCCGGCCCGCCCCCCGGCTGGGCGAGCACAGCCGCGAGGTGCTGGCGCAGGCCGGCTACGACGACGCCCGGATCGACGACCTGCTCGCCCGTGGCATTACCCAGGACGGAAACGACTGATGGACTTTGCTTTCACCCCCGACCAATTGGCGCTGCGCGACGCCGTTTCGCGCATCTGTGACCGCTACCCCGACGAATACTGGCTGGAACGCGACCGCGAAGGCGGCTTTCCCGAGCCGCTGCATGCCGATCTGGCCCGCGACGGCTGGCTGGGCATCGCCATGCCGCAGGAATACGGTGGCGCCGGCCTGGGCATGACAGAGGCCGCGCTGATGATGCAGACCATCGCCGCGTCCGGCGCGGGTTTTACCGGCGCGTCCGCCGTGCACATGAACATCTTCGGGCTGAATCCGGTGGTGGTCTTCGGCAGTGACGAACAACGCAGCCGCTGGCTGGAACCGCTGATCGCCGGCCGCGAAAAAGCCTGCTTCGCCGTGACCGAGCCCGATGCCGGGCTGGACACCACCAAGCTGTCGACCCGGGCGGTGCGCCAGGGCGATGAATACGTGGTGCATGGGCGCAAGATCTGGATATCGACGGCGCAGGTTGCCACCAAAATGCTGCTGCTGGCGCGCACCACGCCGTTGTCCGAGGTAGACAAACCCACCCAGGGCCTGTCGCTGTTCTATACGGACCTGGACCGCGAAAAGATCGAGGTGCGTGAAATCGAGAAAATGGGGCGCAAGGCCGTGGACTCGAACATGCTGTTCATCGACGGCCTGCGCATCCCGGTGGCCGACCGCATTGGCGAAGAAGGCCGAGGCTTTGAATACATCCTGCACGGCTTGAACCCCGAACGCATCCTGATCGCGGCGGAAGCCGTGGGCATTGGCCGCGCGGCGCTGGACCGGGCGGTGAAGTATGCGGGCGAACGCACCGTGTTCGGCCGCCCCATCGGCCAGAACCAGGGTATCCAGCACCCGCTTGCGCAAGCCTGGATGCAGCTGGAGGCCGCCGACCTGATGGTGTTCAAGGCCGCCAGCCTGTACGACGCCGGCCTGCCCTGCGGCCCCTACGCCAACACGGCCAAATACCTGGCGGCCGAAGCCGGCTACAACGCCTGCCAGACGGCGGTGATGACGCTGGGCGGCATGGGCTACGCCAAGGAATACCACGTGGAACGGCTGCTGCGCGAAAGCTTCATTCCGCGCATTGCGCCCGTCAGCCCGCAGCTGATCATGTGCTTTATCGCCGAAAAGGTGCTGGGGCTGCCGAAGTCGTATTAAGGATCAGGGCGGGGCCCGCGCCCCGTCAGGCCTGCTGTTCCAGGGCCGTGCAGGCCGCCCGCAGGATGCGCGCATACGCCTCTTGCTGCGGCTCGATCCGGTAGATCGGGCCGCCCACCGAAATCGCATAGTGCTCGCCCGACAGCGTGACGGGCCACGCAATGGCGCCCACGTCGGCGATCGATTCCCCACTGTTCATGAACCAGCCGCGTTGCCGCGAGCGCTGAAGATCAGCTTCCAGTGCCTCGGCGGTGACCAGCGTGCGCTCGTTGTAGCGCGTCATCGGCGTGCCGGCCAGGACGGCATGGCGCACGGATTCGTCCATCAGCGACATCAAGGCCTTGCCCAGCGAATTGGCATGTACGTCCTTGAACTCGCCGGCAACGGGCGCGTATCGGATGGTATGTGGCGAATCCAGCACGTCCAGATAGACCACGCGGCCGTCCTGCGTCAGCTTGGCAAAAACAACGGTTTCGCGGGTAGCGTCGCGCAATTCGGCCAGGCTGGGGTAGACGCGATCCAGCACGGGGTCGGCACGCGCGATGCGTTGCGCCATGGCCAGCAGCCGGCCGGTGGGGTAGTACCCCTGGCGCCGCCCCGTTTCGTACAGGTAGCCCAGCCCGGTCAAGGTGCGGATCAGCGCCAGGCAGCTGGACACCGGCACATCCAGCAGACGGGCCAGCTCCGACAAGGGCAACGCGCGCTTTTCGCGGGCAAAGGTTTCGATGATTTCGATGACTCGCAGCGCCGTCTTGACACTCATTGCCCGATCCAAACTGATTAGCACGTGAAAGACCCAGCCCCGCCGGGGGCTAAAGTTCCCTGCAAAGGTGCCGTAATCGTAGCTGAGAATTCCCTGAAAACAGCGCGTTCCTCCGAGACGCCCACATCGCCGCTGGAGTGATCATGGCCGTAACCCCCCTAGCCCCCGCTACGTTCGCACCCGTTGCGCCCGTGTTGGCCCCCGTCGCAGCCGAACCGGCTGTGAGCGTGACGCCCGCGGCCGCCGCCACGAACAGCGGCGCCTCCGACAGTGCCACGTCGGACCAATCAGATTCGCAGAAGCTGCCGCTGGACAAGGCGCTGGACGAAATCAACGACCAGATGAAGGCGTGGTCGACTCAGCTTCAGTTCGAGATAGACCCGAACGTGCATCAGGTGGTGGTGTCGGTGGTGGACGCGGAATCGGGCGATGTCATTCGCACGATCCCCAGCGAAACCGTGCTGAAAATCGCCAAAATGATCGTGAACATGCAAGGCAACGGCATCAAGACTTCCGCGTAGGTGACCCTTTAAAACGGTGTTTTCCATGCAAGTTGGCGCCATTTCGTGAGGGAAACCCCGAATTAGGCCCGCCTTATGCCCTTACCCGGCCAATCGCCGGCATCATATTTTTGACAGAATCGCATCGCTAGGAAGGAATTTCACATGGCTTCTATTACCAACCTTGGGTCCGTGTCCGGCTTGCCGCTGGAAAAGATCCTGTCGGACCTGCAAGACGCCGAGACGAAAAAGCTGTCGGTCTACACGACCCGCGCCGAAAGCTACCAAACCCGTATCGACGCTTACTCGCAGCTGCAAAGCGCGTTGGAAGCCCTTCAGTCGTCTGCCGCCGTGCTGGGCAAGACCGAAACGATGGCTGCCATCAAGGGCAGCGTGACCGGCGGTTCCGCCCTGACGGCCACCGTGGCCGCGGAAGGCGCGGTGGCTGGCGAGTACACCATCGAAGTGAAAAACCTGGCGCGTGCCCAAAGCCTGCAATCGTCGGCCATTGCCGACCGCACGGCCCAGAACGGCGCCACCGGCACGTTTGAAATCGAACTGGCCGACGGCACCAAGCGTACCGTCGACCTGAAAGACGACACGTCGCTGAACGGGATCGTCAAAGCCATCAACGCCGATGACAAGACCGGCCTGCGCGCCACGGTCATCAACGACGGCAATGGCAACAACTTCCTGATGCTGACCGCGCGCGACACGGGCGAGAAGGCTTCGGTCAAGTCCATCACCGTCAACGGCGACCAGTCGCTGAAAGACATCCTGACCTTCAGCACCGACGCCGGCGGTGTCACCAGCGGCATGACGGCCACCAAGGGCCAGGACGCCGAAGTCATCATCAACGGCATCCCGGTCAAGAGCGGTTCGAACAACATTTCGACCGCCATCGACGGCATCACGTTGAACCTGGCTGAAAAGACGGACGCCGACAAGCCGATCACGCTGAAGCTGGAAGCCGACACCTCGGTCGCCAGCAAGGCCGTGCAGGACTTCGTCACCAAGTACAAGACGCTGCAAACCACGATCAAGAACCTGACGTCGTTCGACGCCAAGGCCGCCACCAACCAGCCGCTGACCGGCGACGGTACGACGCGTTCGATCCAATCCGCCCTGTCCGGCGCGCTGCAAGGCGTCTTGGGCAACGGCACGCTGAAATCGCTGGCCGACCTGGGCATCACCACGGATGCCACCGCCCGCGAATTGAAGCTGGACACGACCAAGCTGACCAAGGCCCTGACGGAAAACCCGGCAGACGTCACCAAGCTGCTGACCGGCGAAAACGGCCTGGCCAAGAACATCGACGCCGCCCTCAAAGACGTGCTGGGTTCGACGGGTTCGCTCAAGACCCGCCAGGACGGCTTGGCCAAGTCCATCACTGCCGTGGATGCGCAGAAGGCACGCGCCAAAGCGTCCAGCGACGCTGAAATCGAACGGATGCGCTCGCAGTTTGTTGCGCTGGACACCTTCTACATGAAGATGCAAAGCACAGGCGCGTACCTGACCCAGCAGTTTGAGGCAATGAATAAGTCCAACAAGTAACTTATAGAAGATGCATTAAATGACGTATGCCGCCCGACGGCCCTCAGGGTCTTATTCTGTTCGTTCCTACGCCGATATCGGTCTGGAAACGCAAGTCCTGGGCGCAAGCCCGGAGCGGCTGATCACCCTGCTGTATCTGGGTGCGCGGGCGGCCATCGGGCAGGCACGTATCCATTTGAACGAAGGCCGGATCGCCGAGCGCGGCGCCGCCATCTCGAAAGCGATCAAGATCGTCGATGAAGGTCTGAAGACGGGGCTTAATATGGAGGCCGGCGGCGATATTGCCGCCAACCTCGCCCTGCTGTACGACTACATCATCCGCACGCTGCTGACGGCGAACCTGAAGGCGGATGCCGAACAGCTGGATATTGCCGACCGCCTGCTGGCCGACCTGGCCGAGGCTTGGCAGACTTCCATCGACCGGCCTGCCGGCGGCATGGAGCCGTAATGGCCAGAACCATGTCCCTAGCCAGCCTGCGCACGCCCGAGATTTCCATGACGTCCCTTACCCAGTCCCCTCCCTCCATCCTGGAAAACTACCAGGAGATTGCCGACATCACGGGGGAAATGCTTTCCGCCGCCAAGGCCGGCGACTGGGACCTGGCCATGGTGCACGGCCAGCAATACTGCGAACGCGTCGAACGCCTGCGTCAGACCGAACAAAAGGCGCCGCTGGACGAAGCCACGCGCGCCATGAAGTACGACCTGCTGGTGCGCATCCTGGAAAACGACGCGCTGACGCGTGATCTGGCCATTCCTCAACTGGCCCGCCTGGGCGAACTGCTGGGGCGCATGAAGCGCCAGCAGACGCTGCTGTCGGCCTACGGATACCAGCAGGCGCCTGAAGAATGAGCGTCGGTCCCGCCGCACTCGGTAACGTCCTGGTGCAGCGGTTGGACGCCGTGCTTGGCACGACGATGTCCGCCGCGAATGCCAACCAGGTTTCAGGCGCCCGGCCGGACGCCGTCAGCCAGCCTGGCGGCCCGGAAAAGCCCGGGTCGTCGGACGGGTCCACCCGCGATCCCCGGCAAGGCATACAAACTGGCGGCGCCCGAGGCGACCGCCAGAATACCGTTGTCGACGCCAAGACCGCCGCCGCGCTGGCGCTGGCCGCGCGCGGGCTGGTCACCAGTAGCGACACCACCGCGTCCGCGCCGACCACGCTGGGCACCACCGCCCGCACGATTCTTGCCTTGCTGGCGCAATTTCCGGAGGCCGCGCCCGCCGTCCAGGGACGCGCCCCGCTGTGGAACGCCAATGGCGGCGCGGCGGAGCAAGCCCCCGCCCAAGCCGGATCCCAACCCGCGCCCCCGAACGGCCCGGCCGCCCAGCCCGGACAAGCCGCGCAGACGTTGCCGGGCGCCCCGCAGACGGGCGCTGCCGCGAACACAGCCGCCCCCTCCGCCACCCCTTCCGCCGCGACGGCCGGCGCAGATGCGGCCGCCGGCACCAAGGCCGGCCGCCCCGCCGGCCACGCCGACACGGCTGCCACGCGCGGCGCCGACGCCGCGGCCCATGCCGCGCTTGCCGCCGGGGGCCCGTCGGCACGCCTGCTGGGGCAGGCGCTGCGCCAGGCCTTGCAGACCAGCGGACTGTTCTACGAATCGCACCTGACCGACATGGTGTTCGGCCGCACCAACCCGGACGCGCTGCAAAAAGAGCCGCAGGCCAACCTGACCAAAGACCCCGCCCAGCAGAACGCGATGCTGGCGCGCAACCGCGCCGATGCGCCCGCCGCCAACCGCGCGGCCGGTGGTGGCGACGCGGCAACCGGCGCCGGCTCGTCCAGCGGCCCGGCACCCGGCACGCCCGTGACGGGCATCCACCAGGATCTAACCGTGCTGGTGCGCCAACAGTTGGACGTGCTGGCCAACCAGTCGCTGACCTGGCAAGGCGAAGCCTGGCCCGGCACGCCGATGGAATGGGAAGTAGAACGCGACCCCTACGGCGGCGATCCCGATTCGGCCACGCCCACCTGGGCCACGCGCTTGAAGCTGGACCTGCCGCGCCTGGGGCTGGTGGACGCCCGCCTGAATCTGGCAGGCGACCAGATCGTCCTGCAACTGGTCGCGCCGCTGGCCGCCGGTGAAATCAACGATGCGTCCGACCAGTTGCGCTCGCGCCTGTTGGCCGCCGGCCTGACGCTGAGCAACCTGGCGGTCAGCGTGACCGACCCGCGCCCCGTCATCCCGACCGACTTCTGATGAGCAACATCTCCTATTCCGAGGACGGCGGCCAAATTGGTGGCCCAAATGCCGGCCCCAATGCCGGCCCCAACGCCAACCGCAATGCCGCCGTCGCCATTTCCTACGACGACAAGGACGGCGCGCCCCGCGTGGTGGCCAAGGGCTACGGCCAGCTTGCCGACACCATCGTGCGCGCCGCCGAGGAAAACGGCCTGTATGTGCATGAGTCCCGGGAATTGGTCGGCTTGCTCATGCAAGTGGATCTGGACGCACATATTCCTCCCCAACTGTACGTAGCGGTGGCAGAATTGCTGGCCTGGCTGTATCGCCTGGAATCGCGCGAGCTTCCCCAAGCGGCGCCGCCCGCCTGACCCCACTTTCTAAGGACCACCATCGTGTTGGAAGCCAGCGACCCGGAATTCCTGCTGACCCGGCCGGAAGACATGCGTTCCGCCCTGTTCGAGCTGACGCACCCCGACAGCCACATCCTGGTACGCGACGCCGCCGACCGCGAGATGGCGGTGCTGGTGCTGGGCGCCGACAAGCAGACGCGCCAGTTCTTCTGGCGGCCCCGGGACTACGCCGGCGCCGACTTCGAACAGTCGGACAGCATGGGGTTGTTAAGCGGCACGACGTTCCACTTCCACGCCACCGCCTATGGCGGCGTGCAGATCCGCTTTCGCGTGCAGCGCCCCGAGGTTATTCATTTCGATGACGGCAGCGCGGCGTTGATGTCACCGTTTCCCGATCGCCTGGCCCGCATCCAGCGACGCAAGATGTTCCGCGCCTCGCTGGTTACCGGCGCGGGGCAATGCCAGGCCACGTGGCTGCCCGAACCCAAGGCCCGCCCCTTTAGCTTCACCGTGCGCGATATTTCCGTTGACGGCGTGGGCCTGCGCGCCGGGCTGGCCGTGCCCGCCCTGCCCGAGCGCGGCACCGTCATGGAAGACGTGCAGCTGGACTTCGGCGATCTGGGCAAGCTCAGCGCTAACCTGGAAGTGCGCAACGTCTACCCGATTTCCGGCCAGCCGATGGTCCAGCCCGACAGCCCGGACGAAGCGCCGCGGCATTTGTCGCTGACCGGCGAACCGCCGATGAGCCACGTGGGCGCGGTGTTCCTGAACCTGGACGCGCGCCAGGAAAACTGGCTGCAAAAAGTGGTGTGGCGTCTGGAGAAAGGCGCGCAGCGCAACTGACGCGGCAGCCCCGCGCCAAAAAGCAAAAAGGCCTTTCCAGTGGAAAGGCCTTTTCAAATCGACGCCGCCGTTAGACGACTTACCCGGCTTACCCGGCTTACCCGCCTTACACGGCCATCGACGAGATTTCCTTGTAGGCCGCAACCAGCTTGTTGCGCACCTGCACCGCCGTCTGAAAGCCAAGGCTGGCTTTCTGCATGTCGATGATCACATCGTTGAGCGAAATATCGGGCGCGCCCATTTCAAAGGCCTTCGCCTGCGCCGACGAGGCGTTCTGCGCCGACGTCACGCGGCGGATCGAGCGCTGCAACTCGGCGGCAAAACCGTCGGGCTGGCCGACCGATTCTCCGGCGGCCAGATTGCCGGTTTCCGCCTTGCTTACGACGGTGCGCATCTGCTGGAGCATGCTTTCGATGCCGTTCAAGCCTGATACAGCCATTACCTGATTCCTTGCTGGTGGGGCGATTCGCCAATGTTGCCGCAAAGCGTACCGCCGATCGCGCGCACCCATAGCGATTAAAAACCGCCAAAAACCCCGACATTTCAACGAATGCCCATAGCCGGGGCCGGATCCGCCCATTCGCTATCGACATAGAGGATAAGTAACGCCAAAAACCGGCTGTTTTCATCGATTGGGATTGTCGACCCAACGGCAATAATCCAGGCTCTCCCCAGACCAGAAGCACGTTGCATGTGTAATCTGCCCTACCCAGACATGAAGTCCTTTTCCTTGCGCCGCGCAGCCAGCGGGAGCCGTCGATGAATCAGCAGGCCACTCTGAGTTCGTCGCTGCTGGCGAAGTTCCCTGTGCTGGAAAAGGTCCGCGCACTGCCCAAGCCCGTCTTGCTTGGCGCGGCGGCCGCCGTCGTCGCGCTGATCATCGCCGCGGTGATGTGGAGCAGCGAGCCCAAGTACAAGGTCCTGTTCTCGAACCTGGACGACCGCGACGGCGGTGCCATCGTTACGGCCCTGGGCACCATGAACGTGCCCTACCGCTACAACGAGACGGGCACCGCGCTGCTGGTGCCGGCCGACCGCGTCTACGACGCCCGGCTGCAACTGGCGTCGCAAGGCTTGCCGCGCGGCGGTTCCGTCGGCTTCGAGCTGATGGACAACGCCCGCTTCGGCGCCAGCCAGTTCGCGGAACAGATCAACTACCAGCGCGGTCTGGAAGGCGAGCTGGCCCGTTCGATCGAAGCCATGAATACCGTGCAGCACGCCCGCGTGCACCTGGCCATGCCGCGCCAGTCGCTGTTCGTGCGTGAACGCCAGGCGCCCACCGCGTCCGTGCTGCTGAATGTCTACCCGGGCCGCAGCCTGAGCGACGCGCAGGTCTCGGCGATTTCGTGGCTGGTGGCTTCCAGCGTGCCCGAGCTGACCGCCGAAAACGTCTCCATCGTCGATCAGAACGGCCGCCTGCTGTCCGCGCCGCTGGGCGAAGGACGCGGCATGGACGCCGACCAGATGCGCTTCGTGCGCGAAATGGAACAGCGCACCGTCGAACGCATCCTGACGATCCTGAACCCCTTGGTCGGCCCCGGCAACGTGCACGCCCAAGCCAGCGCCGACGTGGACTTCGCCCGCCGCGAAGAAACCTCCGAGGTCTACCGCCCGAACCAGGAACCTGGCCAGGCCGCCGTGCGCAGCCAGCAAACCAGCGATTCCACCCAGCGCGGCGTCAGCCCCGCTCAGGGCGTGCCGGGTGCATTGTCGAACCAGGCGCCTCCGAACGCGCAAGCGCCGTTGACCAACCCGCCCGCGCAGCAGCCGCCGCGCCCGGGCCAGCCGCCCGCCGCGGCCGGTGCCCAGCAACAGCAGCAACAACAACAGCAGACCGGCACCCAGGCGGCCACGGCCAATCTGAACGAGCGCCGCGACGCCACCACCAACTATGAAGTGGACCGCACCATCAGCCACATCAAGCAGCCGGTGGGCAACCTGAAGCGCCTGTCGGTGGCTGTGGTGGTGAACTACATCCGCGACAAGGACGGCGAGCCGCAAGCCCTGCCGCCCGAAGAACTGAACAAGCTGACCAACCTGGTTCGTGAAGCCATGGGCTATTCCGAAACGCGTGGCGACTCGCTGAACCTGGTCAACAGCCAGTTCAACGATGGCCCGCCGCCGCTGCCGATGTGGCGCGATCCGGAAATGATTGCCCTGTTCAAGACGATCCTGGCGTGGCTGGTAGGTCTGGTGGTTGCGTTCTGGCTGTATCGCAAGATTCGCCGCTCGGTCACCGAGTACCTGTACCCGCCGGTGGATCCGGAAATGGCTGAAGCCGAGCGTCAGGAAGCCGCTCGCGAGGCCCAGGACGCCGCCCGCACCAAGGAACTCAGCCGTTACGAAGACAACCTGGAACGCGCCCGCACGATGGCCAACAAGGATCCGCGCGCCGTCGCGATGGTTCTGCGCACCTGGATGAGCAAAGATGAAAAATGATTCCACTCCGATGGACGGCATGACGCGCAGCGCCGTCCTGATGATGTCGCTGGGCGAAGACGCCGCAGCCGAGGTCTTCAAGTACCTGAGCGCGCGTGAAGTGCAGCAGGTGGGCGCGGCGATGGCCAGCCTGAAGCAGGTCACGCGCAACGACGTGGCCGTGGTGCTGGAAGAATTCCGCCAGGAAGCCGACCAGTTCATGGCCGTCACCCTGGGTTCGGACGACTACATCCGCAGCGTGCTGACCAAGGCGCTGGGCAGCGACCGCGCGGCCGGCCTGATCGAAGACATTCTGGAAGCCGGCGACGGCGGCAGCGGCATCGACGCGCTGAACTGGCTGGACCCGAACACCGTGGCCGAACTGATCGGCGACGAGCACCCGCAGATCATCGCAACGATCCTGGTGCACCTGGAGCGCGACCGCGCGGCCGGCGTGCTGGCCTTGTTGACCGACCGCCTGCGCAACGACGTCATGCTGCGCATCGCCACGTTTGGCGGCGTGCAGCCGGCGGCCTTGTCCGAGCTGACCGAAGTGCTCAATTCCGTGCTGGCCGGCCAAGGCGCCAAGCGCAGCAAGATGGGCGGCGTGCGCACCGCGGCCGAGATCCTGAACATGATGAATTCCTCGGACGAGGAAACCGTCGTGGCCAGCCTGCGCGAACGCGACAACGACCTGGCGCAGAAGATCATCGACGAGATGTTCGTGTTCGACAATCTGCTCGACGTCGAAGACCGCGCCATCCAGCTCATCCTCAAGGAAATCGACAACGACACGCTCATGGTCGCGCTCAAGGGTGCCCAGGAAGAGCTGCGTGCGAAGTTCCTGCGCAACATGTCCAGCCGTGCCGCCGAAATGCTGCGCGAGGACCTGGAAGCGCAAGGCCCGATCCGCATGTCGAAGGTGGAAGGCGAGCAGAAGAAGATCCTGCAAATCGCCCGCCGCCTGGCCGAGAGCGGCCAGATCGTGCTGGGCAATTCCGGAGACGACGCGTATGTCTGAAGCGGACAACGGCGCGACGACGCTCATCTCGCGCAGTGCCGCCTGGCGGCGCTGGCAGATGCTGTCGTTCGACGAGCCGGCGACCGTCGAAGCGGAGCCCGAACCGGAACCCGATCCCGGTCCGGACCCCGCGGTAGTGATGGCGCAACTGCGCGCCCAGGCCATGGCCGAAGGTCGCGAGGAAGGCTACGCGCAGGGCCATGCGGCCGGCGTTGAAGCCGGCCAGCAGGCGGGCCACGAAGCAGGGTACGCCGCGGGCCGCGAAGCGGGTTACGCCGATGGGCTGGCCCAGGCGCGCCAGCAAGGCGCGGAGGAAGCGCAGCGCTTGAACGCGCTGGTGCAAGCCTGCGCCGCGTCCGTGGGCGCGCTGGAAGAAAAGATGGGCCAGAGCCTGCTGACGCTGGCGCTGGACATTGCGCAGCAGGTCGTGCGCACCACCCTGTCCGAACAACCCGACACCGTGATTGCCGCCGTGCGCGATGTGCTGCACATCAACCCGTCGGCCGGCGGCCAGATGCGATTGTGGGCCAACCCCGAAGACATCGAGCTGATCCGCCTGCACCTGGCGGACGAACTGAAAGAAGGCCATTGGCGCGTGCTGGCCGATGAGTCCATCGCGCGCGGCGGCTGCCGTGCCGAAACGCCTTTTGGCGATATCGACGCCACCTTGCAAACCCGCTGGCGCCGCGTGGCGGCCTCGCTGGGCCGCAACGTGTCGTGGGAGGACCCGGCGTGAACGGCGATCAGGCTTCGGCGCAGACCGCCCAACCCACCGTGCCCGCGACCTCCGCGAGCACGGTGCCGGTGCTGGACCGCTGGAAGACGCAGCTGGAGATCGGTTCGATCCGCGCGGCGTCCACCGACCCCTGGCTGGTCAGCGGCAAAATCACCCGCGCCACCGGTCTGGTGCTGCATGCCACCGGCCTGCGCCTGCCCGTGGGCGCGGCCGCCCGCATTGAAATCGCGCGCGGCCACGATCACTGGGCCGATGCCGAAGTGGTGGGCTTTGATGGCCACACCCTGTACCTGATGCCGCAAGCCGATATTTCCGGCCTGCCGCCCGGCGCGCGCGTCGTGCCCGGCGAGCCGCCCGTGCAACGCGCAATTCCGCTGCCGCGCAAGGCCGAATTGAATGGCAATGCCAAGCCGCAGCTGGGACGCCACCTGCCCGTGGGCAACGCGCTGCTGGGCCGCGTGCTGGACGGCGCGGGCCGCCCGCTGGACGGGCTGGGCCCGCTGACCGGCGCCGAACTCGCGCCCTTGTCCGCGCTGCCCATCAACCCCTTGTCGCGCGCGCCGATCGACACCGTGCTGGACACGGGCGTGCGCGCCATCAACGGTTTGTTGACGGTGGGACGCGGCCAGCGCATGGGCCTGTTCGCCGGTTCGGGCGTGGGTAAATCCGTGTTGCTGGGCATGATGGCCCGCTACACCAAGGCCGACGTCATCGTCGTGGGCCTGATCGGCGAACGCGGCCGCGAAGTCAAGGAATTCATCGAACACAACTTGGGCCCCGAGGGCCTGGCGCGCTCGGTCGTCGTGGCCGCGCCCGCCGACGTGTCCGCGCTGCTGCGCCTGCAAGGCGCGGCCTATGCCACCCGCCTGGCCGAGCATTTTCGCGATCAGGGGCTGGACGTCTTGCTGATCATGGATTCGCTGACGCGCTACGCCATGGCCCAACGCGAAATCGCGCTGGCCATCGGCGAGCCGCCCGCCACCAAGGGCTACCCGCCGTCGGTGTTCGCCAAGCTGCCGATGCTGGTAGAACGCGCCGGCATGGGTGCACCGGGGCCGTCCGGCAAGGCCGGTTCCATCACGGCGTTCTACACGGTGTTGGCCGAAGGCGACGACCAGCAAGACCCCATCGCCGATTCGGCCCGCGCCATTTTGGACGGCCACGTAGTGCTGTCGCGCCATCTGGCCGAAGCCGGCCACTACCCCGCCATCGATATCGAGGCGTCGATCTCGCGCGCTATGACGTCGCTGATCACGCCGCAGCAATTCGCCGTGGTGCGTCGCTTCAAGCAGAACCTGTCGCGCTACCAGCGCAACCGCGACCTGATCGCGGTGGGCGCCTACGCGGCGGGCAACGATCCGCAGCTGGACGAAGCCATCGCCCGCTATCCGCGCCTGGAAGCCTTCTTGCAGCAAGACATCGGCGAGAACATCGGCTACGACGAAGCCGTCAACCAGTTGCGCGCCAGTTTCGAGTTAAGGGACACCTATGCCTAGCCAATTGCCCTTGGACATGTTGATCAACCTGGCCAAGGAAAGCACGGACGAAGCCGCGCGCCTGTTGGGCCGCCTCAGCGCCGAACGCACCAACGCCGAGCGCCAGCTGGGTATGTTGAGCGACTATCGCCAGGACTACCTGGAACGTCTGCAACAGGCCATGACGACCGGCATGTCGGCCAGCGATTGCCACAACTACCAGCGCTTTATCGGCACCCTGGACGACGCCATCGGCCAGCAGCAGGCGGTGTTGCGCCAGGCCGATGACAACCTGGCCAAGGGCCGCCAGTACTGGCAACAGGAAAAGCGCAAGCTCAGCTCGTACGACGCCCTGGCGCAGCGCGAACTGCGCGCGCAGGCCGTCGTGGAATCGCGCCGCGAACAACGCGCCAATGATGAATATTCCGCCCGCCTGGTCCAGCGCCAGGCCGGGATGCATTAAGCAATACCTAACAGGAAGCCCCAGATGACCGCTCCCCTGCCCTTGCCCACCGTCGCGCCTTTTGCGCCCACGTCCATCGCCGACGCGCTGGGTGCCAAGTCCGCACCCGCGAACAAGAAAGGCCCGAGCTTTTCCGACGTGCTGGCCCAGCAGCGCCCGAAGCCGTCCGCCGATTCGCGCCCCGCGAACAACGGCGCCAAAACGCCCGCCAAGAATGCAAACACCGGTGACGCTGGCAACGACGCCGCCGGCAAGGCCGAATCGGCCGCCTCGGGCGCCATCGACGAAGCCGTGAAGACCGCCACGTCGGCCGAAGCCGGCGCGCTGGCCGTGGCCGCCGCGCAGCAGCCGGTTGCCGCGCTGCCGCAGCAAACGCTGGAACTGGCGGCGCAGGCCGCCGAACAGGTGCAGCTGGCACGCGGCACCGCCGAGTCCGCCGCCACCGCGATGAGCAACGGCGCAGCCATCCTGACCGCCGCGCTGACCGCCGCCGATGCACCCGCCACCCCGCGCACGCCGGTTGCCGCCACCGCCGTCCAGGCCGAAGCTGCCCTTGCCGCCGCCGCGCGCGACGCCCAGGCCGCGCAACCCATCCTGACCAGCGCCGTCAAACCGGGCAGCGCCGTGCCCCCGGTAGCGGACGCCGCGCCGGCCGCCAAGCCCGCCGCGCCCACCACGGCCAAGGCCGATGCGCCGCGTCTGGCGCCCGAGATCCCCTTGCCGCGCGTGGCGCGCGACACGCACGCCGCTGCCGCCGAGCACACGACGACGTTGCCCGCCCACACCGAAGAGGAATTGACGGCCGCCCTGAACAGCACCGCGCCGCAATTCCAGGCGCCGCAACATGGCGCCACGCCGCAGGACAACCTGGCCCAGGCGCTTGCCGCCGCCAGCCAGCGCCAGGCCGCGCCGGTCGTGAACCAAGCTGCCATCGCTCCGCCGGCCGTACCGCTGGTGATGCAGGTCGCCACGCCCGTTGGCGGCACGCATTGGGGCACCGAGCTGGGCCAGCAGGTCGTCATGATGAGCACCAACGCACGCCAGGGCATGCAGACCGCCGAGTTGCGCCTGGACCCGCCCGACCTGGGCCCCTTGCGCGTCAGCCTGAACCTGTCGGATGGCGTGGCCAGCGCGTCGTTCGTGTCGGCGCATGCCTCCGTGCGCCAGGCCATCGAAACCGCGATCCCGCAACTGCAACAGGCGCTGGGGCAAGCCGGTATCTCGCTGGGCCAGACCAGCGTGGGCGAGCAGGCCGCGCAGCAGGAATTCGCACAGCAACAAGGCAATGGCGGATCGCATCGGCAGTCGGGCAATGGATCGGCGGTCGCCGAGGCATCGGCCGATATCGCCGCGCCCACCGTGACGGTGTCGCGCAACGCCAACGCACTGGTCGACACCTTTGCCTGATAAACACGCGGCCCGCGACCGGCAACGGAAGCGGGCGGTGCAGCAATAGCTTGAGATACGCGGCTTTCGCCCTGTTTTTCGCCTCCAAGGCGAGACGCACTTTGGGGCAGAATGCTTTCATCCACTAAGAATCCGTTTTCACCAGCGGCTTAATACGCATCGAAACCGAGATGGCGACTACCAAACCTATTACCGCGCCGTCGGGCGCCAAGAAATCCGGCGGCATCGGCGTCCTTCGCCTGCTGCTGGGCCTTCTGGTCCTGCTCATCGTTGCAGGCGCCAGCGCCGGCGCAACCTGGTTCATCACGCAGCGCATGCAGCAACCGCCCGCCGGCGCTGCCGTGCAATTGGGCGTGGGCCAGGTGCCCGGCGGCCAGCCCGGCCAACCCGGCCAGCCGGGTCAGCCCGGCCAAGGCCCGCAAGCCACCCCGACCACGTTTGTTGCGCCGCCCGCCGGCCCCATCGCCGTGCCCGCGCCGATCTTCGTGCCCATCGAAGCATTCACCGTCACGCTGCAAAACGCCGACACCGAACGCATCATGCACGTGGGCCTGACCCTGCGCGTCAGCGACGAGCAGACCCGCACGCGCCTGGAAAAGTACATGCCTGAAGTGCGCAGCCGCATCCTGATGGTGCTGTCGTCGCAATCGCCCACCGGCGTGCAGACCCAGCAAGGCAAGACCGACATGGCCAACGCGATCAAGGTCGCGGTCAACCGTCCGTTCTCGCCGTTGCCCGACGGCCAGTATGTCACCGACGTACTGTTCACGGCGTTCGTGGTGCAATAAGTATGGCCTACGAGGCATTTCTTTCGCAGGACGAAGTCGATGCGCTGCTTGCCGGCGTTACCGGCGAGAGCGATAGCAAGTCGGCGGCCGCGAACTCCAATGATGGCGCGCGTGCCTACGACCTGAGCTCGCCCGAGCGCGTCGTGCGCCGCCGCATGCAGACGCTGGAGCTCATCAACGAACGCTTTGCGCGGCATATGCGCAACGTGCTGTTGAACTTCATGCGCCGCAGCGCCGACATTACCGTCGGCTCGATCAAGATCCAGAAGTACGCGGACTTTGAACGCAACCTGCCCGTGCCCAGCAATCTGAACATGATTCAGATGAAGCCGCTGCGTGGCACGGCGCTGTTCACGTATGACCCGAACCTGGTGTTCCTGGTTATCGACAGCCTGTTCGGTGGCGATGGCCGCTACCACACGCGCGTCGAAGGCCGGGACTTCACCACGACCGAGCAGCGCATCATCCGGCGCCTGCTCAACCTGACCCTGGAAAGCTACGGCAAGTCCTGGGACCCCGTCTATCCGATCGAATTCGAGTACGTGCGCTCGGAGATGCACACCAAGTTCGCCAGCATCACCGGCAACAATGAAGTGGTGGTCGTCACCTCGTTCCATATCGAATTCGGCGCGACCGGCGGCGACCTGAACATCTGCCTGCCCTATTCCATGATCGAGCCGGTGCGCGATCTGCTGACGCGGCCGCTGCAGGAAACCACGCTGGAAGAAGTTGACCAGCGCTGGTCGCAGCAGCTGTCGCGCCAGGTGCGCAGCGCCGATATCGACGTGGTGGCGGAATTTGCGCGCATCCCGTCCTCGATCCGCGAACTGATGAATTTGAAGGTGGGCGACGTCCTTCCCGTGGACGTGCCCGAGACCATCATTGCCAATGTGGATGGCGTGCCGCTGATGGAATGCGGCTACGGCGTCTTCAACGGCCAGTACGCGCTACGCGTACAGAACATGTTTACCTACGATACCGATTCAAACGAGGCCCCCGACCATGACTGACAAGAACGAGCCTGGCTCCGGCTCGTCCCCGGCCGACGACTGGGCCGACGCGCTCGCCGAACAATCCCGCGCCAACCCGCCCACGCAAGCCGACGGCTTAAAGCCGCAGGACGACTGGGCGGCCGCGATGGCTGAACAAACCGCCTCGGCGCCCGCTCCCGCTGCTGCGGCACCGGCGCCCGCGCCGGCACCGGCTGCTCCCGCACCGGCCGCTGCCCCCGCTGCCCCCGCCGCGCAATCGGCGGCGCAGTCGGTGTTCAAGCCGCTGGCCGGCGCCACAAGCGGCACCGGTACCGACATCGACCTGATCATGGACGTTCCCGTCCAGTTGACGGTTGAACTGGGACGCACCCGCCTGACCATCAAGAACCTGCTCCAGCTGGGCCAGGGTTCCGTGGTCGAGCTGGACGGCCTGGCCGGCGAGCCGATGGACATCTTCGTGAACGGCTACCTCATCGCCCAAGGCGAAGTCGTGGTTGTGGAAGACAAGTACGGCATCCGCCTGACCGACATCATTACCCCGTCCGAGCGGATCAACCGCTTGAACAACCGCCGCTAGCAGTCCGGCGCCATGACTGAATCCGCCCTGCTGCGCGTCATCATCGGCCTGGTGCTGGTGGTGGCCGCCATCCTGGTATCGGCCTGGCTGGCGCGGCGGGCCGGATTGACCCAGCGCGGCGGCGGCAACCTGCTCAAGCAAGTGGCCAGCCTGCCCGTTGGGACGCGCCAAAGCATCGTCGTCGTTGAAATCGACAACACCTGGCTGGTGGTGGGCGTAGGCCCGAACCAGCTCACCACGCTGCATACCCTGCCCGCCGGCCAGATGCCGGAGGGTTCGCCCTTGCCCGCCGCGGCCTTCGCGGCCAAGCTGGGCCAGGCGCTCAAGCGCCGCTAGCGCGACACGCGCATCTTTGCGACACCCATGAGCTTTCTCTCTCGCACGACACTCCTGCCTGCTCGCCCGCGCGCGCTGCCCCTGCTGGCCGCCGCCGCGGTGCTGGGCCTGGCCCTCTTTCCCGCCGGAGTCGTCGCCCAGGCCACCCTGCCCGCCCTGACGGCCACCCCCGGCCCCAACGGCTCGGAGACGTATTCGCTCAGCATGCAGACGATGCTGCTGATGACGTCCTTGTCGTTCCTGCCGGCCGCCTTGCTGATGATGACGGGCTTCACCCGCATCATCATCGTGCTGGGCCTGTTGCGTAGCGCGATGGGCACGGCGATGTCGCCGCCCAACCATGTGCTGATCGGGCTGGCGCTGTTCCTGACCTTCTATACGATGTCGCCGGTGTTCGACAAGATCTACGCCGACGCCTACAAGCCCTTGTCCGAAGGGTCGATCCAGTTCGAAACCGCCGTGGAACGCGCCGCCGGTCCGCTGCGTACGTTCATGCTGCACCAGACCCGCGAGAACGATCTGTCGCTGTTCGCCAACCTGGCCAAGCAGCCCGCGCTGGAAGACCCGTCGCAGGTGCCCTTGCGCATCCTGGTGCCCGCCTTCATCACCAGCGAATTGAAGACGGCGTTCCAGATCGGCTTCACGATCTTCATCCCGTTCCTGATCATCGACCTGGTGGTGGCCAGCGTGCTGATGGCGCTGGGCATGATGATGGTGCCGCCCGTGACCGTGGCGCTGCCGTTCAAGCTGATGCTGTTCGTGCTGGCCGATGGCTGGAACCTGCTGATGGGCTCTCTGGCCCAGAGCTTCTACCAATAACGCCGGAGCAATCGCCATGACCGCGGAAACCGTCATGACCATGGCCTACCAGGCGATGAAGATCGTCCTGGCGATGGCCGGCCCGCTGCTGCTGGTGGTGCTGGTGGTGGGCCTGGTCATCAGCATCTTCCAGGCCGCCACGCAGATCAACGAAATGACGCTGTCGTTCATTCCGAAGCTGCTGGCCATGTGCGGCGTGCTGGTGCTGCTGGGCCCGTGGCTCATCGGCGTCATGGTCGACTACATCCGGCAGCTGATCGGCCAGATTCCCATGCTGGTGTCCTGAGCGGCCCGCGCCGCCCGGCCCCGGACGTCTCCCCATGATCGCCTTCACGCTCGAACAGCTCAACGGCTGGATCGGCCAGTTTCTCTGGCCCTTCGTGCGTATCCTGGCGCTGATCGGCACCGCGCCGCTGTTCTCGGAATCCGCCGTTCCCGTCAAGGTGAAGGTCGGCCTGTCTTTCGTGCTGGCCGTGGCGGTAAGCCCCGCGCTGGACCCCATGCCGCCGATCTCACCGGGCTCGTATGCCGGGCTGTGGATGGTGATGCAGCAGGTGCTGATCGGCATCGCCATGGGCTTCACGATGCGCATCGTGTTCGCCGCCGTGCAGACGGCTGGCGAATTCGTCGGCCTGCAAATGGGCTTGTCGTTCGCCTCGTTCTTCGACCCCAGCGCCGGCGCCAACACCGCTGTGCTGTCGCGCCTGTTCAACATGGTGGCCATGCTGACCTTCCTGGCCCTGGACGGCCACCTGCTGGTGCTGGCCGCCCTGGTGCGATCCTTCGACACGCTGCCGGTCGCGGCGATCCAGCTGCACCAGAACGGCTGGGGCGTCGTGGTGGAATGGGGCAAGACCGTCTTCGTCTCCGGCCTGCTGCTGGCACTGCCGCTGATTTGCGCGCTGCTGACCATCAACCTGGCGATGGGCATCCTGAACCGCGCCGCCCAGCAACTGTCCGTGTTCTCGGTCGGCTTTCCGGTCACGCTCATCATCGGCGTCACCGTGCTGACGGTGGTGCTTCCCCACGCGGGACCGTTCCTGGAAACGCTATTCGAATCCGGGTTGGGCGCAATGAGCCGCGTGGTGGATGCGTTGGCGGGCCGGTAGGGCCTTGACCCTGTGATGCTGGCGGGTTGGTAGGACTGCGCCGCGCCGTCGCACTTCCAGATGCCAAGCCAGGGGCAAGGCGTACCGGACGCCGCCGTCACCCCGTGCTCGCATTGCCCTGGCTTGACGACGCGCCCGCCGCGCCGGGACGCAGGCGAATGGATTCGACGATCGCGTCCCATAACGCCACGGCTTCAGCGTCCGATGCAAACGCGGGTGGTGGCGCGTTGCCTTGGTTGTCGCGGTTGCGCTCCAGGACGCCCAACTGCGCGGCTAGATTGGGCTCGGTGATCGAGTCATCCTTGCCCTGCGATTCCCAGGTAAAAGAGTAAAGCCGCTGTCCTTCCTGGCTGCCCGCCGTGGCGTATTCCTCCGCCTGGATCGGGCCGATGTTGCGCTCGCCTTTGCGCAAGGTGGTCATGCCCGCGACTAGCTTGGCAACGCCCATCAGGAAGCCGCCCATCCTTTCCAGCAAGCGGTTTTCTTCGGCGCCAGTGCTGGAGCGGAATAGAAATTGCGCGCCGGGATGGTTGGGAAAGGTCACGCCAATTCGAAAGCTCTCGACTTGAAACGCGCTGCCCGCGATGAAGCCGCCGTCGATGCAGAAGCCGGGGTCGGTCGGGATTTCCAGCGGTTCGCGTGAACGCAGGTTGCTGGTCCAGGTCTTTGCGCGTTGCATCGCGCGCTCTTCGCGGTCAGGTGATATCGGAACTTTTAGGCGGAAGACTCGGCCGGCAGGCTCAGCAACAGCGTAGGTGTCTAGAAGATACGCCTCGTCGCTAAAGTCCACGTACCAAGAATAAAGACCCGTTGAGGTCGGGCTAAGCGCAACGCGACGAACGAACATGGTCCCACCTGATCTCAAGTGAGGTTGCGCTTTCAATTCACGCTCTCGAACATTAATGACGTCATCAAGCGCCGATGCCGGACCTTTGAGTGATTCCAGCTGGATACCCCACAGCTTATAACTTGGCCTAACGACAGCATCCGGTGGAAGGTCGATAACATACCGACCAAAGCAGTGCGTGATCCATCCTTCTTTGTTCACGGTGGAACTCCGGGATGGGGTCGGGAAAGCGGTGCAACCGGACAGCGCCAGGGAAGCCGCCACGCCAGCAGCAATCGATGCTCGAAACACGGGATTCATATCGCTGCCTATCAGAACGCTTTGACCAGCCGCCACGGCACTACACGCCCGTCGACCAGCGGCAGGATCTGGCCATGCATGAAGGTCTGCTCAGGTTCCTGCGCCGCGCCGTCGCACTTCCAGATGCCAGGCCAGGGGCAAGGCGTACCGGACGCCGCCGTCATCCCCGTGCTCGGATTGCCCTGGCTTGACGACGCGCCCGCCGCGCCGGGGCGCAAGCGAATCGATTCGACGATCGCGTCCCATAACGCCACGGCCTCCGCGTCCGATGCAAACGCGGGCGGTGGCGGGTTGCCTTGGTTGTCGCGGTTGCGCTCCAGGACGCCCAGTTGTGCGGCTAGATTCGGCTCGGTGATCGAGTCATCCTTGCCTTGCGATTCCCAGGTAAAGGAGTAAAGCCGCTGCCCTTCCTGGCTGCCCGCCGTGGCGTATTCCTCGGCCTGGATCGGGCCGATGTTGCGCTCGCCTTTGCGCAAGGTGGTCATGCCCGCGACTAGCTTGGCAACGCCCATCAGGAAGCCGCCCATCCTTTCCAGCAAGCGATTTTCTTCGGCGCCGGTGCTGGAGCGGAATAGAAACTGCGCCCCGGGATGGTTGGGAAAGGTCACGCCAATTCGAAAGCTCTCCACTTGGAATGCGCTGCCGGCGATGAAGGCGCCGTCGATGCAGAAGCCGGGGTCGGTCGGCATTTCCAGCGGTTCGCGTGAACGTAGGTTGCTGGTCCAGTTTCTTACGTACCCAAAAGTCATCTCTTCGCGATCGGGCGATACAAGATGCTCCAACCGCAAAATCCGTCCCGCCGGCTGCGCCACCGCATAGGTCTCAAGGCGATAGGCCTCCAAACTGTAGTCCGCGTACCAGGAAGAGAGTCCCATCGCGTCGGGACCGAAGGCTATGCGACGTAAGAACAAACTGCCGTTACTCTTTTGATGCGGCTGTGCCTTGAGATCACGCTCTCTTGCAGCAAGGACCTCGCCAAGTGCAGAAGCCCGTTCTGTCATCCACTTCAGCGGGTCACCCCACAGCCTGTAACTGGGTCTGATAACTGCATTCGCAGGAAGGTCGATCACATACCGACCAAAGCAGTGAGTGATCCATCCTTCTTTGTTCACGGTGGAACTCCGGGATGGGGTCGGGAAAGCGGTGCAGCCGGACAAAGCCAAGGAAGCCGCCACGCCAGCAGCAATCAATGCTCGAAACACAGAATTCATATCGCTGCCTATCAGAACGCTTTGACCAGCCGCCACGGCACTACACGCCCGTCGACCAGCGGCAGAATCTGGCCATGCATGAAGGTCCGATCAGGTTCCTGCGCCGCGCCGTCGCACTTCCAGATGCCAGGCCAGGGGCAAGGCGTGCCGGACACCGCCGTCATCCCCGTGCTCGCATTGCCCTGGCTTGACGAGGCGCCCGCCGCGCCGGGACGCAGGCGAATGGATTCGACGATCGCGTCCCATAACGCCACGGCTTCAGCGTCCGATGCAAACGCGGGCGGTGGCGGGTTGCCTTGGTTGTCGCGGTTGCGCTCCAGGACGCCCAGTTGTGCGGCTAGATTCGGCTCGGTGATCGAGTCATCCTTGCCTTGCGATTCCCAGGTAAAAGAGTAAAGCCGCTGTCCTTCCTGGCTGCCCGCCGTGGCGTATTCCTCGGCCTGGATCGGGCCGATGTTGCGCTCGCCTTTGCGCAAGGTGGTCATGCCCGCGACTAGCTTGGCAACGCCCATCAGGAAGCCGCCCATCCTTTCCAGCAAGCGGTTTTCTTCGGCGCCAGTGCTGGAGCGGAATAGAAATTGCGCGCCGGGATGGTTGGGAAAGGTCACGCCCACCTCGAAGTCTTCGACTTGGAATGCGCTGCCGGCGATGAAGGCGCCGTCGATGCAGAAGCCGGGGTCGGTCGGGATTTCCAGCGGTTCGCGTGAACGCAGGTTGCTGGTCCAGTTCCTTACGTACCCAAAAGTCATCTCTTCGCGATCGGGCGATACAAGATGTTCCAACCGCAAAATCCGTCCCGCCGGTTGTGCCACCGCATAGATCTCAAGGCGATAGGCCTCCAAACTGTAGTCCGCGTACCAGGAAGAGAGTCCCATCGCGTCGGGACCGAAGGCAATGCGACGTAAGAACAAACTGCCGTTATTTTTGTGATGTGGCTGTGCCTTGAGGTCGCGTTCTCGTGCAACAACAACGTCTGCGAAGGCTGAAGCCGGTTCTGTCGTCCACTTCAGCGGGTCACCCCACAGCCTGTAACTGGGTCTGATAACTGCATTCGCAGGAAGGTCGATCACATACCGACCAAAGCAGTGCGTGATCCATCCATCTTTGTTCACGGTCGAACTCCGGGATTGGGTTGAGAAAGCGGTGCAGCCGGAAAGAACCAAGGAAGTCGCGACGCCGCCCGCAATCAATGCGCGAGACATGCGGTTCATGTCTGTTCCTTATCAGAAGGGTGCCAATCTGCAAGTTGCGCGATTTTGATCACACCGAATATCGCGGCCCATTGAGCACGTTCGTCGACGTAGCTATCCGCATGCTCATAGCCCATCGCCTTGTTGTATTCGCCAGTACCCTTACTGCCTTGCCTGAAGCTGGCTTTGATACCGCTTCTTCCCGGTATCCGGCCAGAATCTGTTGAAACGGTTCCGTCTCCTCCACTGCCATGTGTGTCCTGCCCCTGCTCCGTCCAGGGTGGTGTAGTGGGGATCAATGTGGGCAGCTTCCGTTCGAACAGTCCTTGGTAACTGCCATTGCCGTCATCACGAGGTTTGGCACCAAAAATTTCCATTGGAGCAGGGTCACCTTGCCAGATAATCTCGCGCCAGCTATGCAAGCCATCATCGGCGCCATAGTGCGCATAGGTTTCGGGGTGGTAGCCTGCGGCCGATAATGCTTGTTGAAACGCCCCTACCCTGCTCAACATCAACTCAAAGGGCACTCGAGGTCCGGAAGGCGCTTTGGAATCTCGTGACTTCTCCAACATATTCAAGTACTTCGTGTTCTGCTCCGGCACCAAGCCATACCACGCTTCGGTTTTATAAATTTCTTCGTACGGATTCCCGCGTTGCGGATAGGCGCGGGGAACACCGGCTGCGTCTTTCAACACCTGCCCCTTGGCATCGCGCAGGAACAGCCATGGCATGCCGCCTCGGTGCTGCGTCGTGGGTAGCAATTCCAGGCCGCCCGGCGAACGCCCCACGACTGCGGTGACCTCGCCGGCGTTGGATCCCAGGATGATCTGAACCGCGCCTTCGTAACCGCAGCGCATGTGGTGATAGGCTGCCGGTGCGCCGCTGGCGGGCTGCACGCCGTGGACTACGCCCAGCACGCGGTCGTACCCCTGCAACTGAGTCAGCGCGCGGCTGACGATGCCGCCCATCGAGTGCGTGACCAGGATCACCTTCATGCTGTCGGCCTGTTCGGCGCTGATCCCGCCTTCTTCGCGGTAATGGGCTAGCACCGTGTTTTCGATGTAGTCGCGGATGTCTGCTGCGGAATCCGCATTGGATTGCAGCCAGTTGTAGCCGCCGCACCAGACGTCGAACTGGTATTTGCCGGCGTGCATTAATTCGCCTTCCGTCAGCGCGGTGACCTGGCCCCGTTCCTCGCCGTATTCCGCGGGGTCGCGCAGGCTTTCTTCGTTCCACCACTTTTGAATTTTTCGCGCACGATAGATGTTGTCCAGCAGTTGTTCCAGGCGGGCCAGGAACGGGTGGTAGTACATCTTGTGAGCGCTGCCCCACCCCCGTCGTCGTGCCGCGTCGGCGTTTAGCCCAGAATCGCCCAGACTGATCGGGCCGCTGCCGTCCACCTCGACGGCCGCCGGATCCAGCAGCTTCTGACGCACCTTTGGACCCCGACTCCACCAGGTGAAGATCGCAGCAATCAGCCCGAAAATATCGGCGATTGAAAAGCTGGTATTTGGCGGTTGCCATACCGACGCCTTGGTCGCTTTATTGCGCAAATTCGTACCCATGATCCCGGGCAGAAACACCACCGGTATCGGCGCCGGCACGGAGCAAAGCAGCACCTTGTCGCGCTTGTCTTCTGTCGGCGTCAGGCGTGTTGAATACACTCGCCGGCCCAGGTCGTCGCGTGTACACGGAATCAGCACCTCGTCATCGGGCAGCATCGGCTTCATGCGTTTTCCTTGCGATTGTCTTGTGCGTCGGAATCAGCCGACACGGTGCGCATGCTGACCAGATCCATCAACAGATCCTGCTGCATGGGCAGGCGGCCCTGGGCGTCGGTGACCACCTGAAAGATGGCGCCGTCACCCCGGCGCAATTCCACCTTGGTGTGCGCCAGCGGCTCTAGGCTGGCGGCGTCTCGCACAACGTAGGCGTCGTCGAACGGGGTTGCGTCCCAGGTGTTGAATTCCATTGACGCGCTGCTTGGCCCCGAAAAAACGTGCTGCGCTGCCTTCACCGTAAACGTGCCCGGCATGCCCAGTTCGATGTTGCCGTCGGCAATCTTGATCGTCGCCCCGCCGCACAACAGCGTGATGTGTTTGTCGGCGGCGATCAGCACGTGTTGTTGGCTGGACGTGATTTCCGCGCTTTGATCGGCCTGGATGCGAATGGCGTTGTGCTGCGCCTGTAGCAGCATTTCGCCTTGATGCGCGATCTGTCGCAGCGCACCGCCTTGCGAGAACAGGCCTACATCGCCGCCCGCGTTCAGCACGATCTTGTCGCCCGCGCTGACCTGCTGATGCTGTTGCGCGACGCTGTCCACATTGCCACCGGCCGACAATACGATGCCTGCCGGCGTGGCGGCGGCGATGCCGGCTGGGGCGCTTAGGCCGATGGCGCCAACGTCGCCTAGGCCGCTCCCGTCCGACTGGTTGTTGGCGCCGTGGCCCAGGTCGCGCACCGCATCCGACAGGGTTTGCTGCGGCCGGGCGTCGTGGGCAACGCCTTCGTGCTTCTGGGCGTAATCCCCCAGGTTGCGGGCAAGTTCCAGCGCCGCTTGCAAAGCCGCGACGATATCGGATCTATCCAACTGCCCGCCCTTGGCGTGCAGTTGCGTCTCGGCCGTCAGCAACAACCCCTTCCCCGCCCGCAGCGCTCCATGTTCGTCCGTGCGCAGTTCGAACCCTTCACCGCGAGCTTGCCCACCGCTTGGACGCGGATGCGTCAGATACCCCAGATGCAGCTGCGTGTCGCCGTGTTCGCTCATCAACGCCGCGCTGATCTGCGCGGACGTGTCATCCAAGCGCAATTCGTTGGCGCGATTGCCCCGGAATTCCTTGCTCTTGATCGTGTTCAGGACGTTGTGCCGTGGCAATTCATACGGCGGCAGATTGGTCGCCCGGAAAGTTCTGCCGATTATCAGCGGCTGGTCCGGGTCGCCGTTTGCGAATTGCACGATGACCTCTTGTCCGATGCGAGGTATCGCCATGTGGCCCCACTGCGCACCGGCCCAGTTCTGCGATACGCGAATCCAGCACGAGCTATGTTCGTTGTGCTCGCCTACGCGATCCCACGGGAATTGGACTTTGACGCGGCCCCAGTCGTCGCAATAGATTTCTTCATTGGGCGGGCCAACCACCGTCGCCATCTGGTGGCCGTCGATACGCGGCTTGGGTAAGGGCTCGGGCTTCCAATCGACCTTGTCGGGCACCAGTTCAGCGGTGTAGCGATACTGCGTCCCCTCCTGCGATCCCGATCCTTCTTCTTCCTGGCTCGACGGCTGCACGCCCCGATGTTGCATCCGCACGGGTCGCCAACCGTGGTTCCAATCTTCGCGAGGATGACCGACAAGATCGAACGCCACGCCAGGAATCAAGCGCGCGTCATCCCCTTCGACCACCGCCACGCGCGCATCGCGGCGGCGGCCCAGTAAGCGCGTCTGGGTAAACGGCTGGCCCGCCTCGTCGCGTTTGTAGCGGCCGGGGTAGTCGTAACGTTCGTAGCGGGCATCCTGATGAGAAAGATCCGATGCAACCGGCGAATGTTCCTGGCTATAGCGCGGATGCGTGTAGGTGTAGTCGCGCTGAGTCTGCACGGCGGTGCGCACGCGCTCGGCATAAGAAAACCGATGCAACGCCGGTTCTGCCTGATCACCCCCCGGCATCGGGTTGTAAACCACCGGCCCGCCCGCGATCTCGCCGTGGATATAAATCCGGTCGCCATGAATCAATCGGTGCCCATGCTCCGAATGCGCATAGCGATAGAAATAGCCTTCCTCGGCCGCCAGCCTGTCGATAAACGCCAAGTCGGTGTCGCCGGCCTGCACGCAATATTCGCGCGGCAGGTGTTCCTGCGTCGTCACCTGTTCGTAGTCGGTAATCCCCTGCCGCTTGATGACGTCAGCCAGGATCTCGGGCGCGGACAGATGCTGGTAGATGCGCCAATCGGAACACAGCGCGGCGCGCGCCAAAGACGGTTCCAGCACCAGCCGATACCGCGTGCGCCGAAAGCCCGTGTCGCCTTGAACGAATTCGGTGACGACGCCGTGCACGTGCCGCATAGCCACCGCCCCGCGCCATATCGTGAACAGCGCGGGCTGATCCAGCAAGGCGCCGAAATCCACCGCGGGATCAAAGCTGGACAACTCCACGCATAGCCGATACGTCTCGGACAGCGCCTCGTCCAGCGTGAATTCAATGACGTCGAATGCCGCGCCACTGGCGGGCGTGAACGTAAAACGATAAATGTGCGCCTGCAAAGACACTGGCCCCTCCAGGACGAATCCAATGAGAGGGGCCAGTGTGCGCAGCGTAGGCGCCGCGCGTCTATAGGAGGCTTACGAAAAAGGCTACGGCTGCCCTGTCAGGCGGAAGACGCGAATCGTCTCGCGCAGCGCGCCGGACTGCGTGCCCAGCTGCATCACCGCACCGCCCAGTTCCTGCACCAGCGCCGTGTTCTGCACGGTCATCACGTCCATCTGCGACACGGCGGTATCGACCTGCTCGATGCCGCTGGACTGCTCTTGGGACGCTTGCGAGATCTCGCCGATGATGTCGGTGACCCGATTGACGGCGGCCACGATTTCTTCCATCGTCGCGCCCGCCTGCTCGGCTTGCGCCGAACCTTCCGACACGCGGTCCACGGAATCCTCAATTAGCCCCTTGATCTCCTTGGCGGCCTGCGCGCTCTTTTGCGCCAGGCTGCGCACTTCGCCCGCCACCACCGCGAAGCCCTTGCCGGTTTCGCCGGCGCGGGCCGCTTCCACGGCAGCGTTCAACGCCAGGATGTTGGTCTGGAACGCAATGCCCTCGATGATGCTGACGATGTCGGCGATCTTGCGCGAGCTGGCCGAAATGCCGTGCATGGTGTCCACCACCTGACCCACCGCCACGCCACCGCGCCGCGCCACGTCCATGCTGCTGGCGGCCAATTGGTTGGCTTGACGTGCGTTGTCCGCGTTCTGGCGCACGGTCGACGTCAGCTGCTCCATGCTGGCGGCCGTCTGCTGCAAGGAAGACGCCTGCCCTTCCGTGCGGCCGGCCAGTTCCTGGTTGCCGCGCGCGATGTGCACGGCCGCATGCGTCGTGCCCTCAATGCCGCGATAGACGTCCTGCGCGATGCCGATCAGGCTCTTGCGCATGACTTCCAGCGAGAACTTCAAGCTGCCGACTTCGTCATCCGAGTCCGCGATGATCTGCGTGGTGAGATTGCCGGCGGCAACCTGGCGCGCCATGTTGGCGGCATCCTGCATCGGGTCCAGCAGCGACCGCGACAAGCTCCAGCCCATGCCGAAAATGGCCATCACGCCCAACGCGATCACCCCGCAACCCAGGCCGGCGCCCCACACGCCCAAGCTGTCCCAATTGGCGTGCAGGCCATAGGCGCCCGCGCCCGCCACGATGCCCGCGGACACCAGGGCATGACGGAACATACGGCTGCGCACGCTGCGCCGGAACGGAAACGCGATCACGTCCAAGCCACGCCGCCAACCAGCGCGCACCGGCCGTCCGCGCTTGATGCGGACGCCGCGTGCCGTGCCTTCGCGGATGCGGGCGTAGAGATCTTCTGCCATCTCGATCTGTTCGTCGGACGGGCGCACGCGCACGGACGAATACGCCACCACTTCGTCGTTCTCGACGATGGGCGTGGCGTTGGCCAGCACCCAGTAGTAGCCACCGTCCTTGCGACGATTCTTGACCAGGCCCAACCACGACTCGCCGGCTTCCAGCGTTTCCCACAGATCTGCGTAGGCTTCGGGCGGCATGTCGGGATGGCGCACGATGTTGTGCGGCTTGCCGATCAGTTCTTCGCGGGTAAATCCGCTGACTTCGACAAAAGCCGGGTTCGCGTAAACGATGCGGCCCTTGGTGTCGGTGCGCGAGATCAGGTACTGATCCTCGCGCAGCTTGGTTTCCACATCGTTGATGGGTAGGTTTACGCGCACAGCTAGTCTCCAGTGACATCTATAGAGCAGCGAATGATTAGCAGCGAGCAAACCGGCCGTAACGCCCCGGATAAACCTGTCCCCGCCCGGTTTGTCTGATGGACGCGCCGCGAGCGCCGCCCTATCGTCAAACACTGTTCACCGCCCTTCCCCAGGCGTTATTGTTATTAACGGACTTATTTTCGAAAACTTAACGTGCGTATTAATTCGCCGCTTGGGCGCGGGCACGTCGGAGCATGGCGACGTCGCAGCATGGCGACGTCACAGCATTGCAACGTCACGACATTGCATCGTGACGCCATCCAGCATGACGTTCCCGCCGAGGCGTGCCCCGGCGGGAAGTCGGTGGCGATCAGCCCTGCGTCAACGTCGGCGACGCGTAGCCGCTGAGTTGATGCGCGGGCACTTCAATGACTTCGCCCGCGTTGATCTTGAACACGGCCACGGCTTCGGCCAGGCGATGCGCCTGATCTTGCAGCGAACCGGCGGCAGCCGCCGCTTCTTCCACCAGCGCCGCGTTCTGCTGCGTCACTTCATCCATCTGCGAGACGGCGCGGTTAACCTGGTCGATGCCGCTGGACTGCTCTTCCGATGCGGCCGAGATCTCGCCCATGATGTCCGTCACGCGCTTCACCGAGGCCACGATTTCCTGCATCGTTGCACCGGCGCGTTCCACCTGCTGCGAACCCGCGCCAACCTTGTGCACCGAGTCTTCGATCAAGCCCTTGATTTCTTTGGCGGCCTGCGCGCTGCGCTGGGCCAACGAGCGCACTTCGCCCGCCACCACCGCAAAGCCCTTGCCTTGCTCGCCGGCACGCGCCGCTTCCACGGCGGCGTTCAGCGCCAGGATGTTGGTCTGGAATGCAATGCCATCGATGACGGACACGATTTCGGAAATCTTGCGCGAGCTGGCGGAAATGCCCTGCATCGTGCTGACCACTTCCGACACCGCCGAACCACCGCGCTCGGCCACGTCCGACGCGCTGGCGGCCAATTGATTGGCCTGGCGCGCGTTGTCGGCGTTCTGCTTCACGGTAGATGCCAGTTCTTCCATCGAGGCGGCGGTTTCTTCCAGCGATGCCGCCTGCTCTTCCGTGCGGCTGGACAAGTCCGTGTTGCCGGCCGCGATCTCGCGCGAACCCACGGTGATCTCGTCCACGCCACGGCGCACCGTCGCCACCGTACGCGACAGGCTTTCCTGCATGCGCTTGACGGCAGCCATCAGCTGGCCGATTTCATTATGCGATTTGACTTCCACGCGGCTGGTCAGGTCGCCGGCGGCGATCTTGTCGAAGTGCTGGCCGGCTTCCACCAAGGGGCGCACCACCAGGCGGCCGAACAGGATGCGGCAGAACACCATCAACAGCAGGGCCAGGCCAACGGCGACGCCCACGGCAACCATGGCGCGGTTGAAGTTGGCTTCGGCCTGGTCGATCGTCGCTTGCTGCTGGTCGCCGATGTACTTGCTGAAGTCGCTGATCGCCTCGATGAAGGCGGCGCTGCGCGGCGTGCCGTATTCGTTGTTCACCATGTAGAACGTCGAATAGTCTTCGCTGCGCAGGGCTTCGACCATCGTGTCGACGCCGTCGTCAATGTACGAGCGATAGCGGCGCACCAGGTTCATCGACAGCTGGCGGCCGGTGTCGTCCTGAAGCATGTTTTTCTGGAAGTCCGAGAAGCGGCTGCGCACGCCCGTCAGCAGGTCCGTGGCGCCCTTGAGCGCGGCGGCTGCATCGCGTGCCGAGTTCTCGCCGCTGCCCCAGCCCGATTCCTGCAAGTGGCGCGCGGCCACCATCAGGCTGACGCGGGCGCGCAGCATGTCGCTGTTAATGACCTCGACCTGCTTGGCACGTTCGGTCAGCGCGTTGACTTCGCGAATGGACTCGTAATTGTGCTGCAAGAAGAATGCCGCCAGACCGCCGACGGCCGCGATCAAGATCGCGAAGAACGCCATGACCCACAGCAGCATCGTGCCGACGCGGGCGTCGCGCAGCCGTAGCTTGCGTTTCACCTTGGGTGCGCGCGCGGCCTTTTTCTTGCCGCCTTTGCCGGCCTTTGCGCCGGATTCGAGACTCGCTTCCATATTATTTCCCCATCCCTCAGGAACTGCTCTGACCAAATGAAAAACCACCTTGTGGACACGCCCTGTTACACGGCGGGTACATTCAAGGCGACGTACATTGCGGCGTGAGCCGCAATGCTCTCTACCGGATTTCCAGCGCTACTTGCCTTTCGGCGCCAACACGGCCGGTTCGCCCGGACCAGGTATGTAGATGGTTTGGACCTCGGGTTCGGCCACGGGCTGCGCCCAGTCCTGACGCACGTCGGGCATGGGCGCGGGGCCCAGCAACTTCTGGCGTTCCCAAGGTTCCAGCAGAATATTGGTGCTGTCGACCAGCCGCATCAAGCGGCCATCCGGGCCGAACTGCAACAGCGCTTCCTTGCGGCTGTACAGCCCATCGGCGACAAACGTGATCTTGAAGGACCAGAGGGCAAGCTGCGTGCCGTCGGTCTGTCTGTATAGCTTGTCAGGCGGCGCGGTGAGCGCGCGCGAGGCTTCTTCCAGCGTCGTCTGGCCCGGGGTCAGGGTGCCCAGCTTGCCCGGATCAAAGTTATGACCCGTGGCCGCGCAGCCGCCCAGCAACAACGCGATGGCGGCGGCCGCCAGAAGATGTCTATAGCCTCGCATACCTTACCTGTTCGCCGGCTGCGCCGGCATCAAAAAGATTCCCAGTCGTCGTCGGACGGCGCGGTACGGCGGCTCGGCGCGGGGGCCGGTTTGGCCTCACCTGCCGGGGCGGCGGCGCGCGGTGCCGGACGACGCACCGGACGTGTCGCGGTGGCGCCTTCAGCGGCGGCGGCCGGCTTGGCTCGCGTGGCATGCGTCAGGCGCACGGCCGGCGCGGCGCGCGTGGGTGCCGGCGCTTCGGCGGGCGCCTCGGGCGCGGCAGCCGGTGCGGCCACGCGCGGCGCGCGACGCTGCGGTTGCTGCTGCGCCAGCTGGCGAGCCGGCACTTCGATGACTTCACCCGCATTGATCTTGAACACGGCCACGGCCTGGACCAGGCGTTCGGCCTGCTCTTGCAGCGAACCGGCCGCCGCGGCGGCTTCTTCCACCAGCGCCGCGTTCTGCTGCGTCACTTCGTCCATCTGCGACACGGCGCGGTTGACCTGGTCGATGCCGCTGGACTGCTCGTCCGAGGCCGCCGAGATCTCACCCATGATGTCCGTCACGCGTTTCACCGACGCGACGATTTCCTGCATGGTCGCGCCTGCGCGTTCGACCTGCTGCGAACCCGCGCCAACCTTGTTGACGGAGTCTTCGATCAAGCCCTTGATTTCCTTGGCGGCCTGCGCGCTGCGCTGCGCCAGCGAGCGCACCTCGCCCGCCACCACCGCAAAGCCCTTGCCCTGCTCCCCCGCACGCGCCGCTTCCACGGCGGCGTTCAGCGCCAGGATGTTGGTCTGGAAGGCGATGCCGTCAATGACGGACACGATTTCCGAGATCTTGCGCGAGCTGGCTGAGATGTCGTGCATGGTGTTGACCACTTCCGACACCGCCGAACCGCCCCGCTCCGCCACGTCCGACGCGCTGGCCGCCAACTGGTTGGCCTGGCGCGCGTTGTCGGCGTTCTGCTTGACGGTAGATGCCAGCTGCTCCATCGACGCGGCGGTTTCCTGCAAGGAAGCGGCTTGCTGCTCGGTGCGGCTGGACAGGTCCGTGTTGCCAGCGGAGATTTCACGCGAGCCCACGTTGATTTCGTCTACACCACGGCGCACGGCCGACACGGTGCGCGTCAGGCTTTCCTGCATGCGCTTGACCGCCGCCATCAAATGGCCAATTTCATTGGACGAGGTGGCTTCCACGCGCACGGTCAGGTCGCCGCCCGCGATCTTGTCAAAGCTCTCGCTGACGGCGCGCAAGGGGCGCAGGATGACGCGGTTCATGAACAGGAAGGCGCCCAGCGACACGGCCAGGATCAACGCGGCCAGGCCCAGGTACACAAACGTCATCGTGGACGCCTGCGAGCGCGCGGCCTGCACTTCTTGTTCGCTGAAGGTATTGATGTTGCCGGCGAAATCGCTCAGCTGCTTGAAAAAAGCACCGCTGGCGGCGCCCGCCTTGGTGTTCTTCAGCGTCAGGTACGTCGCGGCGTCGCCCTTGTCCAGCGCGCCCATCATGGCCTGCAAGGCCCCCGAGAAGGCGTTGAACGTCGCAATCAGCTCGCCTTCCGCCGTCTTGCCCATGGTCGTGAGCTTGGGCACGGCCTTGAACGCTTCCATCTTCTTGTTCGCATCGCCGATCAGTTGCTGCACGGTGCGCGAGTTGTCGGCGGCGCCGTTCGCGTCGCCCGCCGCACGTTGCGCAGCGGCGATATCCGCACGGATCGTGGCGCGCAACATCTGCGTGTACGCGTCCTTGATCAGATTGCTTTGCTGCACGCTCAGCGAATCCAGCGCGTTGATCGTGACAGCACTGGCCTGCATGCTGTTCCAGCCCAAACCAATTGCAACCAGTGCGGCCAGGGCAACTGCCAACTGAGCGAGCATCAAGCCCGTGCGCACCTTCAGATTGCTAAACATGTTCCAAGAGTTCCGGTAGTCGTCCCGGCGGCACGCTGTGGCCGCCGGTCCGTAAAGGGGGGGTACTGTTCGTAATCGACTGCCTGTTCAATGCACTGACGTGGGTTGCGTCAGAAGGACTCCCAATCATCATCCGCGGGCGGCGGACGGCGGCTGGCGGCGGGCGCGGAGGGAGACGTTGCCGCTCCGCCCGCGCCGGCGCCATCAGCGCGCGTCGCCGGGCGGCGCAACGGGCGCACCACCGTGGCGGCGGTAGCCGCCGGCTTGGGGCGCGCCACCTGGGTCTTGCGCGGCGCGGGCGCAGGCGCGGCCGCCGGGGCGGGTGCGGGCTGCGTCGGCGCTTCGTATTCGTCGTCCGACTCTTGCGTTGCCGGTTCGGTAGCGGCCGGCATCGGCTTGGCCAGGCGCGCGGCAGAGGCGCGAGGGGCGGACGATGACGGGGTCGATGCGCGGGCGTGGGCCGAGGCGTGGGTGGAAGCTTGCGGCGGCGATTGCGGCGACGACACGCGCGGCGCGCTTTGCTGCGCGGCAAGTTGACGCGCCGGCACTTCGATGACTTCGCCCGCATTGATCTTGAACACCGCCACGGCTTCCGCCAGGCGTTGGGCCTGCTCTTGCAGCGAGCCCGCCGCAGCGGCCGCTTCTTCCACCAGCGCCGCGTTCTGCTGCGTGACTTCGTCCATCTGCGAGACGGCGCGGTTGACCTGGTCGATGCCGCTGGATTGTTCTTCCGACGCTGCCGAGATCTCGCCCATGATGTCCGTCACGCGCTTCACCGAGGCCACGATTTCCTGCATCGTCGCGCCTGCGCGTTCGACCTGCTGCGAACCCGCGCCAACCTTGTTGACGGAGTCTTCGATCAAGCCCTTGATTTCCTTGGCGGCCTGCGCGCTGCGCTGCGCCAGCGAGCGCACCTCGCCCGCCACCACCGCAAAGCCCTTGCCCTGCTCACCCGCGCGCGCCGCTTCCACGGCGGCGTTCAGCGCCAGGATGTTGGTCTGGAACGCGATGCCATCAATGACGGAAACGATTTCCGAGATCTTGCGCGAGCTGGCGGAAATGCCCTGCATCGTGCTGACCACTTCCGACACCGCCGAACCACCGCGCTCGGCCACGTCGGACGCGCTGGCAGCCAGCTGATTGGCCTGGCGAGCGTTGTCGGCGTTCTGCTTGACGGTGGACGCCAGTTGCTCCATCGACGCAGCGGTTTCTTCCAGCGAGGCGGCTTGTTGTTCCGTACGGCTGGACAGGTCGGTGTTGCCGGCGGAAATTTCCCGCGCGCCCACGTTGATCTCGTCCACGCCACGGCGCACCGTGGCCACCGTGCGCGTCAGGCTTTCCTGCATGCGCTTGATGGCGGCAAACAGCTGGCCGATTTCATTGGTGCTGCGCACGTCGATACGGCCCGTGAAGTCGCCACCGGAAATCTTGTCGAAGTGCTCGCCCGCCTGATGCAGCGGACGCAGCACGGTGCGGTTGATGAACAGCCAGCAACCCAGCGCCAACAGCAGCGAAATGGCCAGCAGCGCAATGGTGACCGTGCGCGAGATGCGGTGGTCGACCTCGGCCTGCACCACCAATTCGTCGGTGCGCGCATCGACAAACTGCAAGACGCCATACACGCCTTCGCGGAACGCCGTGTTGGCGGCGCCGCCGGCATCGTTCAGGTCCAGATAATCTTGAATGGCCAGGTTCGCCAGTGCGGCGGCCTGACGCTTGTAGACGTCTTCGAACTGCTTGTAGCCGGCTTCCAGCTTTTGAACCACGGCGTCCGAGCCCGGCATGCGGGGGTTTTTGCGGAAGGCGTCCAGCTGTTGGTTGCCTTCCTGCATCAGCGCGTCTGCGCGCTTGGCCTGCGAGGTGGCCTGCTCGGTCTTGCCCTGCTGCATGTCCATCAGCGAATTGGCCAGCAGCAAGCGGCCCCGCAGGAACGCGGCGTAGGCGCGATTGAGCTGGGTCGCCTGATTGGAATAGGCGTCATTGACCTGTTCCAGCTTGGCGTTGCTGGAATTGAGCCCCATCCACGCCACGCCGTTCGACGCGAACATGGCGGCCGTGAAGAGCAACAGCACCAGGACGATACAGGTGCGGACTTTCAAATTGACAAGCATGAAATACCCGAGCGTTAAGCAGCGTGAAACGACACAACCTACCCTGAACGCAACCACGGACGCCCCGGTCCTTGACCGGAAGCGTCCGAGAGTGGCGCACTAGGCCCAAGCCCTATCCTGGCCCCGCCTGGAAAACCTGCCGCTTATTTGCGGCTGAAAAGGCTGGATCCCTGGATGGTCAGGAACGCGCCGGACGCGGCTTGCAGCGCCACCTGGCGCAAGGCAAGCTGGCTGGTGCCGGCGTAGTAATCCAGATCTTCCAGGTCCGACAACGTCTTGGAATACGTCAGCCCCTTCTTCGTGCCGGTTGCGTCCAGCGCTTCCAGCTCGTTCATGCGGGCGCCGACCGAAGCCGCCACGGTCAGGACGTTGTCGTAGTTGTTCGACAACTTCTTGTTGGCCGTGGCCAGTTCGTTGTTCAGCTTGGCCAGGGCAACTTCATCACCGGCGATCGGCGAATCCAGCACCTTGATCAGGCTGTCCAGCGTGTTGAACATATCCAGGTCCGCCGACTGCACGGACTCGACATTGATGACATCGCCGTTGGCCGGCGTGCCCTTGATCACAACCGACACGCCACCGAAGTCGATGGCCGCGCCATCGGTATAGGGCGTGGCGGCGGCGGGCGGCGCGGGCGTGACGACGGGCGGCACGGGCGGGTTGGCATTCGGGTCCGTCGTGGTGACGCGGTAGCCCATGCTGCCCGTGGTGGGGTCCGCTTCGAACTGGACCTGGAAATTCTTGCCGATGTTGGCCGAACCCGGCGTGACCGACACCGTGCTGAACTGCGCCGTGCCGGTGTTGCCGTTGGCGGCGGTGCTGACGTAAGCCTGCGAACCGGGGTTGGCGCGGCCGAACACATCGCTGCCCAGATCGCTGGTGGACAACTGGCGCGATTGGTCTACCTGCACCGTGCGTTCGCCGGTGGCGCCGCTGTAGACGATCTTGCCCGTGGTGTCCTGCGAGTAAGGCACCACGCCGCCCTGATAGCCGGAGAACACGTACTGGCCGTTGCCGTCCGTACTGTTCGCCAGGCCCAGCAGTGCGTCGCGGGCGCTTTTCAGCGCGGTCGACAAGGCTTGGCGGTCGCTGTCGGCAAACGTGCCGTTACCGGCCTGGATGACGCGGGTGCGCACGTCCTGCAACGCGGTGGTGATGGACTCCAGGACGTTGCTTTCCTGCCCCAGGTTCGTCATGGCCGTGTCACGGTTCATGCCGTACGTGCTGTTCATGCTCTTGGTCTGCGCCACGCCGATGGACAGCGAGGCCGACAGGGGATCGTCCGCGGGCGTCAGAAACTTGCGACCGCTGCCGACCTGTTCAACCAGGCGGTTCATGTCGGATTCCTGAGCCATAATGCCGCTCAGGCCGTTCGCGTACATCATCGAGGTGCTCAAGCGCATGGTCCAACTCCGAATTGCTTTTTAGTCATCACAGTAAAGATCGCCTTAGCCGCGCAGGCCCAACAGCGTGTCGAACACGGTGCTGGCCACATCGATGATGCGGGCGCTGGCTTGGTACTGCTCTTGATAGATCGACAGGCTGACGTATTCTTCGTTCAGGTTCACGCCCGACACCGCCTGCTGGGCAGCCGTCGTCTGCTTGATCAGGTTGGCCTGCGCCGTGGCGGCCGTCTTCACCTGGGCGGTCTGCACACCCACCGTGTTCACCACCAGGGCGAACATGTCCGTCGTGCTCATCGTGCCGTGGCCCAACACCTTTGCGCTTTGCAGTTGCGCCAGCTTCAGGGCGTTCTTGCCGTTGGCGTCGCCGCCATCGGCGTCGGCCGCGGCCACTTTTTCCGGGTCGGTGATCAGCACGTTGATGTCACGCGCGGCATCGCGGGTGGGCGACAGCGACCACTTGTCGCCGGCTTGCGGCGGCGCGTCGATCGTCAGCGTCACGCCCATCTCGGCGTCCAGGTTCAGCGTGGCGTTCGGCGGCGTGCCGGTCGCGGGGCCGTTGTACACGCGCGCGCCTTCCGGCATGCGCAGCACCTGGTAGTTGGTGCCGTCGAACGAGATCTCGTAGTCCTTGGCGTTGATGTTGTTCAACGTGGTGAACTGGCCGGTCAGCTGCGCGTTGCTCTTGTTCGCGGTGTTGGGCACGCCCGTGGGCGAGCCGATACTGAAAAAGTCGGTGCCCGGGTTGCCGTTCTGGTCCAGGCCCTGCTTGTGTTGCTCGTTGAACGACAGTGCCAGGCCAACGGCCATCTGGCCCAGCTGGTTCTGCATCGTGTCCAGCGACGTCGCGCGAAACTGCAACAGGCCGCCCAGGCTGCCGCCCGTGACGTCGCTGTCGTTCATTTCAACGGCGACGGTCTTGCCCGAACCGGCCGGCAGCGTGTAGGCCACGACCGTGCGGCTGGCGTCCTTGGACGAGGCCACCGCTTGCAGCGGATACAGCGTCGTGCCCGACAGCAGCGACTGGCCGCCCTTGGTCAACGAAATATTGATCTTGTTGCCCTGCTCGTAGGTGGTGATGCCCACGATCTGGTTCAGTTCCAACACCGCCTGGTCGCGCTGGTCGAGCAAGTCGTTGGGGGGGCTGCCGTTGGCCTTGCCGGCCGCCAGCGAAATCTGCGTGTTCAGGTCGTCGATGCGGCTCAGGTAGCTATTGACCTGATCCACCGTCGTGGTGATCTGCGTGTTCAGCCCTTCACGCTGGTTCTGCATCTCGGAATAGGCCGAGCGGATCTGCGTGGTCAGGCTGTTGGCCTTGCCCAGCAGGTCGGCGCGGGCCGCCGGGTCGGCAGGCTTGCTGGCAACCGTGTTCATGCTGGTGAAGAAATCGGTCAGGCCCGGGGCGATGCCCACGGTGCGGTCGGCGAACAGATTGTTGATCTGCGACACCTGTGCAAACTGCGTCTGCAATTGCGCACCGCTGCCTTGCGCGCCGACCAGCTGCTTGTACAGGAAGCTGTCGTAGCTGCGCTCAACCGTGTCCACTTGCACGCCGCGGCCGATGTAACCGTTGGCGGTGGCTTGGGCGCCGGCGGTCGAGGTCAGGACGCGCTGGCGGTTGTAGCCGACCGTGGTGGCATTGTTGATGTTGTGGCTGGTGGTTGCCAGGCCGGCCTGGGCGGCGTTCAGCCCGCCCAGCGCTGTTTTGTACAAGTTCATGCTGACAATGCCCCGTATGTAACCGCAGCTGATATTTCTGGATACTCCAATAACGGCAGGAGATCGTCCAAATTTAGAGTCCTTCCAACATCTGGCGAGAAATTTCCACGTTGGAGGCCGCGCCGCGCAATTGGCCCATGATGCCGATTAGTTTTTGTGCGTAACGCGGGTCGGTTGCGTAGCCCGCGTCCTGGATCTTGCGTGCCGCGTCGATCTCGTTGCGCGCCTGGGTAACGGCCTCGTAGCGGGGGCTGTTGCCGATCAGGCGGGCGTAGTCCGAGAACGATTCCTCGTAAGAGGAATAGGCACGGAACGGCTGCGTCACCTTTTTGGCAACGCCGCCTTCGTATTCGGTGGTCAGCACGTTGACGACCTTGCCGTTCCAGCTTGCGCCTGCCTTGATACCGAACAGGTTGTAGCTGGTGCTGCCGTCCGGGTGCTTGATTTCGCGCTTGCCCCAGCCCGATTCCAACGCCGCCTGACCCATGATCAGGCGAGCCGGCACGCCGCTTTGCTGCGACGCCAGGTTGGCCGCGCGCGACATCTTCGACACGAAGTCCACCACGTGCTCGGGCGCGCCTTCGGCGGCGGCCAGCGCGCGGTCGCTGGGACGGTTGTTGCGCATCACGTTCAGCAGTGCCGACACCTCGCGCGAACCGCCCGTGCGGAAGTCCAGGTCGCCGCCCTGCCCGATCGCGCGCACCGCCTCGTCGGACATGTCCGCCGGCTTGCCTTGCTGCATCTGCGACAGGATGGATTGCGTCAGGCCGATGCCGGGCGAAGCCAGGTGCAGCGCCAATTGCTCGTCGGCCATGGACTGCATCATTTGCGTCTGCTGCGAATCGAACAGGCCTTCCTTGGGCGTGGCCTCGCGCATGCGCTTGACCATCATTTGCAGGAACAGGGCTTCGAACTGCTTGGCGACCTGCTTTTGCTGCTCGGTGCCGGCGGGGTCTTTCTTGACGTCGCGCTTCAGGTCCGACAAGCGGCCCATGTCAAAGACCGATTCCTGGCGGCCCGCGCCGCTTGCCGCATCTTGAGTAATCGCCATGGCCGTCAGATGATTTCCAGTTCGGCGCGCAAAGCGCCCGCGCTTTTCATGGCCTGCAAGATGGCCAGCAGGTCCTGCGGCGTGGCGCCCAGGGCATTCAAGCCCTTGACCACATCAGCCAGGTTGGCGCTGGTGCTTACGCGCTGCAACGAGCCGTTGTCCTGGCGCACTTCGATCTGCGTGTTGGGCACCACCACGGTCTGCCCTTCCGTGAACGGGGTGTCCGGTTGCGACACCTGGTTCTGGCGGTTGATGATGACCGACAGGTTGCCGTGGGCCACGGCCGCCTCTTCAATCATGACCGTGCGGTTCATCACGACAGAACCGGTGCGGGCGTTGATGATGACCTTGGCCACCGTGGGCGCGCGCGCCACCTGCAAGTCTTCCACTTGCGACAGGAAGCGCGCCTGCGAGGACTGCTCCATGGGCGTGCGCACCTGCACCACGCGGCCGTCCAGCGCGGTGGCCGTGCCTTGGCCGAACTTGCGGTTCAGGGCCTGCGCCACGTTCTGCGCGGTGCCGAAGTCGGTGTTGTTCAGTTCGACGTGGATGTAGCCGTCGCGCGAGAACGTGGTGGGCACGCCGCGTTCGACGATGGCGCCCGCGCTGATGCGGCCGCCGTTCAATTGGTTGATCTGCACGCTGGAGCCGCCGGCCGATGCGCCCGCGCCGCCGACCAGGATGTTGCCCTGGGCGATGGCGTAGACCTGGCTGTCCGCGCCCTTGAGCGGGGTCATCAGCAAGGTGCCGCCGCGCAGGCTCTTGGCGTTACCCATGGACGACACCACCACGTCCAGCGTCTGGCCGGGCCGCGCGAACGCGGGCAAGGTGGTGGTGACCATGACGGCCGCCACGTTCTTCAACTGCATGTTGCTGCCGGCGGGCACGGTGATGCCCAGCTGCGACAGCATGTTGGTCAGGCTTTGCTGCGTGAAAGGCGTCTGGCGAACCTGGTCGCCGCTGCCGTCCAGGCCCACGACCAGGCCGTAGCCGATCAACTGGTTGCCCCGCACGCCCTGGATCGAGGCCAGGTCCTTGAGCCGCTCGGCGTGCGCCGCGCCGGCGCCGGCCACCAGCCCTACCGCCACGCACACACGGGCGAACAGGGACAGCATGGCGGATATGGAGGTGGGTTTTGTCATGGTCAGAACGGCGAAGCAAGCAGGAAGAAGCGTTGCAGCCAGCCCATGGTCTGAACTTCGTCCATGACGCCCTTGCTGCGATATTCGATGCGGGCGTCGGCCACCTGCGTGGACGACACGGTGTTCGTGCCGGTGATGGAGCGCGGGTCGACCACCCCGGCGAAGCGTACGTATTCGCTGCCGCGGTTGATCGCGATCTGCTTCTCGCCAGCCACCTGCAAATTGCCGTTCGACATCACGCCCACGACCGTCGTGGTGATGGTGCCGGTAAAGGCATTGTTGGCGGTGCTGTCGCCCTTGCCCTGCGCCACGTTGCCGCCCTTGGCGTCGGTGTTCAGGTTGGCGCCCGCCCAGCTGTCCATGAAGGACGGCGCGGCGGCGATACCCAGCGTGGCCGATCCGGTGCGGTTCGTATTCGTCGCCACGTTCTTGGACGCATTGGTGCGTTCGTTCAGCACGATGGTGACGATGTCGCCCACGTTGCGCGGACGACGATCCTCGAACAACGGATAGTTGCCGTACGTGGTGGGCTGATAGATCGAGCCCGTCGGCTGCGCCATCGGCATGGGCGGCGGCGGCGGCGCGGCCGTGGTCGGCCCGGTCACGATGGGCTCGGGCGGGATCATGGCGCAACCGGCCGCCAGCATAGCCAGCGCCGCAGCGAATACCAGACGCAGGACAGACATGGGCATCACAGTTGGGTCAGGCGGGCCAGCATCTCGTCAGAGGTCTTGACGGCCTTGCTGTTCATTTCGTAGGCGCGCTGGGTCGTGATCATGTTGACCAGTTCCTCAGCCACGTTCACGTTGGACGTTTCAACGTAGTTCTGCATGATCGAACCCGCGCCGTCCACGCCCGGTTGCAGCAGGTTGGCGGGGCCCGATGCATCCGTTTCCAGATACAGGTTTTCGCCGATGCTTTGCAGGCCGGTGGGGTTGATGAAGGTGGCGATCTGCAACTGGCCGATCTGCACGTTCACGCCGGCGGCGCCGGGCTGGGTCACCGAGACGATGCCGTCCTTGCCGATGGAGATGGACAAGGCGTTGTCCGGCACGTTCATGGGCGGCTGGATGACGTAGCCGCTGACGGTGGTCAGCTGGCCGTTCTGGTCGCGTTGCAGGGCGCCGTCACGGGTGTAGCCCTGGGTGCCGTCGGGCAGTTCGACTTGCAGGAAGCCACGGCCGTTGATGGCGATGTCCATTTCGCCGCCCGTGTTGTTCAGGTTGCCGGCGGTGTGGATGCGCTCGGTGGCGGCCACGCGGGCGCCCGTGCCCAATTGCAGGCCGGACGGCAGTTGCGTGGCGTCGCCCACTTGTGCACCGGGCTGGCGCAGCGTTTGGTACATCAAGTCCTGGAACACGGCGCGGCCGCGCTTGAACCCGTTGGTGGAAACGTTGGCCAAGTTGTTCGAGATCACGTCCATGGAGGTCTGTTGACCTTCCAGGCCCGTTTTGGCAATCCACAACGAACGCATCATGATGAAGTACTCCTGGTGCCGCGGCAGCGCCGCGCGCGAAATTTGGGTTGAATCAGCGGCCGAGTCAGCTGACGGACAAGATGCCGTTGGCGCGTTCGGCGTTACGGTCCGACTGCTGGATCACCTGCATCTGCTGCTCGAAGCGGCGGGCGTTTTCAATCATGCCCACCATCGCTTTCATCGGATTGGTGTTGCTGCCTTCCAGCACGCCGGACAGCAGGCGCAGGCTGGGGTCCGCCGGCGCGGGCGGCGCGGGCTGGCCATTGACCGGCGCCAGGCGGAACACGCCGTCGTCGCCATGCACCAGTTGCGCGTTGTTCGGGTTGGCCAGCTTCAGGCGACCGAGGTTCAGAATATTGTTCGGGCCGTCGCCGGCGCCGATGGCCGTGATGGTGCCGTCGGACGTGATCGTCAGCGAGGCCTGGTCGGGCACATCGATGGGGCCGCCCTGGTCGGACAGCACCGGTTGGCCCAGCGAGGTCTGCAACAGGCCGTTGATGCCCACTTGCAGGCTGCCGCCGCGCGTATAGGCTTCGCCTTGCGGCGTCTGCACGGCGATCCAGCCGTTCTCACTGGCCAGTGCCACGTCCAGGTCGCGGCCCGTGGTCTGCATGTTGCCCATTTCAAAGCTGTTGCCCGGGGTCGAGGCCACCGTCGAAACACGCGTGGGCAGGCTCACTCCGTCCGTCACGGGAACCGAGCGGTACAGCGCGATCTGCTCGCGAAAGCCCGTCGTGTTCACGTTGGCCATGTTGTTCGAAATCGCGGCCTGCTGCTCAGTGATACGTGCCGCGCCATTCATGGCGGTGTAGATGATTCTGTCCATTGCCTATTCCGTCGGTGTCGTCGCGAGCCAGCTTTACTTCAGGTTCATCAGGACTTGCATGATTTCGTCCTGAGTCTTGATGGTTTGCGAGTTGGCCTGGTAGGTGCGCTGGGCAATGATCATGTTGACCAGTTCCTTGCTCATGTCGACGTTGGACGCTTCCGTCGCCTGACCCACCACCTTGGACATGCCGTTGGTGCCGGGCTGACCCAGGATCGGCTGGCCCGAGGCGGACGTTTCCGTCCACGCGTTGTTGCCCACCGGTTGCAGGCCTTGCAGGTTGGCGAAGTCGGCCAGCACGATGTTGCCGACCACTTGCGTTTCACCGTTGGTGTAGCTGGCCACCAGGCTGCCGTCGCCGCCGATGTTGATGCCGCTGAATTCACCGGAGGTGTAGCCGTCGGGCTTGGCAACCAGCTTGTAGTTGCTGCCGTACTGCGTGGTGCCGGTGTAGTTCATGGCGATGCTGATGGGGTCGGCGGGCGTGGTGGCGCCGCCGGGCTGGGCAAAGCTCAAGGTCACGACCGGGGCGCTGGTCAGCGCGCCGGCCTTGTTGAACGTGAACTGCTGGGGGGTGCCCCAGACGCCGCCCGCTTCGGTCGTGGGCGCCATGGCCTGGCCGTCCATCGTGTAGTAGACGTCGTACACGCTGTTGCCGGCGGCATCCGCCGGGCGCTTGACGAAGTACTGCATCACCTGGTGCGAGTTACCCAGCGAATCGAACACCGTCATGGGCGACGCGTTGGTGTAGCTGTTGGACACCGTGGGGTCGAACGGACGGCCGATTTCGGTGACGGCGGCGGTGTAGTTGACGTAGCCCGGAACCTGGCTGATGTCGCCAGCCGTGATGGCGCCCGTGCCATCGACCGTGATGACGTTCGGCGCCGCGCCGTAGTTACCGGCGGGCGGCGTCGCGCCCGACCACACCACCACACCCAGCGGATCGCGGGTGAACGTATATGCCGTGCCGCCCAGGGACACGCTGCCGTCGACGGCCGGGGCCGTGACGGTATCAACCGGGTAAACCACCTTGGCGTTGGCGTCCAGGTTGGCCACGGTCGTGCCGGTGGCGGTGGCGCGCGGCGCCACGTTGGCCGTCGGCAGTTGCAGTTCGACCGGGTTAGCGCCAATGGCGCCTGCGGGGTAGCCCGTCAGGCGGTAGCCCTGCGCGTTGACGATGAAGTTGTTCTTGTCGACCAGGAATTCGCCATTGCGCGAATACATCACCGCGCCGCTGGTGTCCGTCAGGCGGAACATGCCCTTGGCGCCGTCGATGGCGATGTCGTATTCGCCACCACCGCCCTGCACCGTACCGACGGTGAAGCGTTGATTGATGGCGGCGACCTTGACGCCCAGGCCCACGCGCGAGCTGGCGTACACGTCAGCAAACGAGGCCGTGGCCGACTTGAAGCCGACGGTGCCGGAGTTGGCGATGTTGTTGCCGATCACGTCCAGGTTCTGCGCAGCGGCGTTCAAGCCGCTTAGTCCTTGTCCGAAGCCCATGTTTTCTCTCGCTAATTAATGATGTGGAGCCGTCGCCCGTGCGCCGGCATCGATTCAAATCCGCCCGGTTCAGGCGCCGATAACCTTGCGCACGTCCAACATGCTGGTCTGGCCTTCCAGGCCCAGGTCCAGACGCAGTCCGTTCGTCGAGTAAGCCACGCTCTTGACCTGGCCGTAGCTCAGGACTTCCGCGTTCACCTTCTTGCCGTCGCCGTCGGTTGCCAGCACGGACACGGTGTAAGCACCCGGCTCCAATGCCACGCCGCCGTCGTTCTTGCCATCCCAGTTCAGGGTGTAGACGCCAGTCTTCTGTTCGCCCATTTCAATGGTGCGCACCACGGCGCCGTTCGCGTCGGCGATACGAACCTGGACCTTCTGCGCATCGCTTTGCAGATCCAGGCCGTAAGGGGTGACGACGCGCTCGGCGGCGTTGTCGCCGTCCACGCCGACCTTGACCTTGGAACCCGGGATCAACACGCCCTTGCCGATCATCGACACGGCGTTCATCGACTGGGACACATCGATCTGGCCGCTGATGGCCAGGATGGTGCTCTTCAGGTTGGTGATGCCTTCCACCGTTGCGATCTGCGCCATCTGCGAGGTCAGCTCGGCGTTTTGCATCGGGTTCAGCGGATCCTGGTTCTGCAGCTGCGTCATCAGCAGCTTCAGGAACTGGTCTTGCAGGCCCTGCGACGTAATGGAGCTGCCGGCGCCCGCCTGGGCCAGGCCCAAGCCGGTGGTGCTGGTGTTTTGATCGACGGTGGTCATGGATTCACTCTGAGCGGAAATTAGGATTGACCGATGGTCAACGTCTTTTGCATCAAGGACTTGGCGGTGTTCAGCACTTCGACGTTCGCCTGGTACGAGCGCGACGCCGCGATCATGTTGACCGTTTCGGCCACGGGATCGACGTTGGGCATGCTGACGTAGCCCTGGGCGTCGGCCAGCGGATGCTTGGGGTCATAGATCTGCTTGAGCGGCGACGGGTCCTGGATGACGCCGGCAACGCGCACGCCGCCAATCTCCTGCCCCATGGCCTGGCCGGCGGCCGGGTTGACCTGGAATACAACCTGGCGCGCGCGATACGGCTGGCCGTCCGGGCCCACCACGCTGTCGGCGTTGGCCAGGTTGCTGGCCGTGACGTTCATGCGCTGCGACTGCGCGCTGAGCGCCGAACCGGCGATATCGAAAATGCTCAACAAGGACATTGCCTGTTGCTCCCTTTATGGATCAATCCTGAATGGCGGTCTGCATGGTCCGGATGCGGCCGGAGATCATTTGCATCGTGCTCTGGTAGTGCAAGGTGTTGTCGGCGAACTGCACGCGTTCGATGTCCATGTCCACCGTGTTGCCGTCCATGCTGGGCTGGTAAGGCAAACGGAACAGCAGGTCCGTCGGGCCCTGCGACACGGCCTTGGCCGGAATGTGGCGCGCGGAGGTCAGCGTCAACGACGTATCGGCCAGGCGCTTGGAATCTTCCATCGCGTTCTGCATCGCCGTCTTGAAGTCGAAATCGCGGGCCTTGTAGTTCGGCGTGTCGGCGTTGGCGATGTTGGACGACAACACTTCCTGGCGCTGCGCGCGCAGTCCCAAAGCCTGCTGGTAGAACCGGAAATCTTCGTTAAGCCTGTCTAGCATCGTGGCGCCTTCGTGCGTTGCAATACGGATAGAGCACGGGACTTCGGACGCACCGTTATCCCATTGGATGACGGAATCATAGGGGCCGGCGGTGAAACACAATCAGCCAAATAACCCGCCATTTCTCATCCAATTCACGTATTGCCAAGCGGCTCGGACTCTTACAATTCAGTCATCATGAAAATCTCCGCACGACTTCTCCTCGCGCGCGCAAGCGGCCTTCTTGTCCTGGCATTGGCAGGCAACGAAGCCGCGCTGGCGCAAGACGCCGCCAGCCAGCCGCCCGAGGCCATCGTGAACGCGGCGCAAGACTATCTGCTTGAACAATTGGCCGGCCTGCCCGGGCAGCCCTCGGTGGCGATCGACCCGCCCAGGGTGGACCGCCTGGCGCCCTGCGACGCCATGTCCCCGTTTATGCCGTCGGGCATGAAGCTGCGGTCGCGCATGACGGTGGGTGTGCGATGCAACGCGCCCAAGCCCTGGACGACGTATGTGCAGGCCACTGTCAGCGTGCCCGGGTACTATTACGTCGCTTCGCGCATGATCGCGGCGGGCCAGGCGCTGACGCCGGACGACCTCTCCCCCCGGGACGGCGACCTGGTGTCGCTGCCGCCGGGTGCCATCACCGACCCGCAAACGGTCGTGGGCATGTCGGCCGCTTACCGCATCAACGCCGGCCAGCCGGTGCGTGGCTCGTCGCTGCGCAACGCGCAGTCGGTCATGCGGGGCGCCAACGTTCGGATCAACGCGCGCGGCAACGGATTCGTGGTCAGTAGCGAGGGGCAGGCACTGGACAATGCAGCGCCGGGCGCCACGGTGCAGGTGCGCACCGCCAGCGGCCAGGTGGTCAGCGGTGTGGTGCGTAACGCGGGCCTGGTGGAAATACAACTGTAGGGTCTGTTACAAATCGCGCGACACCATTGGGCAAGCTGCCCTAAAGTTCCTTCCGGCCCTGTCGTTACAGAGACAATAGTAGGCGTATCCGTCGCAAACCGACCCAGGACGCCCTGCGGAGAAAACCTTGAAAATCAATTCGACCACCAACCGGCCTCTTTCGGCCGACGCCGTGAGCCAGCGCCCGGATTCCGCGGTTGCGCAAGCCTATGGCGCAAGCACCCCCTCGGGCTCCAGCAGCTCGCAAGTGGCGTTGAGTTCGGCGTCGCGCAAGATGCTGGCCCTGCAAGACGGTTCGAACGACATCAACGTCGAGCGCGTGGCTGCCATCCGTGCCGCCATTGCCTCGGGCCAGTTGAAGATCGATACCGGCCGCATTGCCGACAGCCTGATCGCCAGTGCGCGCGATCTGCTGAAGTAATCCCGTCCACCGCCCTATCCTCCTTCGAAGCATGACCATGAACCCCGTCGACTCCCTCCAGGCCTGCATGCGTCAGGAAGACGCGCTGATTACCGAGTTTTCAGCCATTCTGGAAGAAGAGACCGAGGTTCTGGTCGGCCCGGGCAACGTCGGCGCGCTGCAAGCCATTACCGAACGCAAGTCGCGCGTGGCACAGCAGCTGGTTGACCTGAGCGGCACGCGCGACGGGCTGTTGGCCGAAATCGGCCTGCCCATCGGCCACGCCGGCACCGAACAGGCTGCCGTGCTGCATCCGCAGTTGTCGGGGATCTGGCAAGCGCTGTTGACCAAGTCGGCATCGGCGAACGAGATCAACCTGCGCAATGGGGCGTTGATCGATGTGCATCTGCGCTACACGCAGCAGTCGCTGGACGCGCTGCGCGACGTGAACGGCGCAGGCAGCAAGAACGCGACCTATGACGCGTACGGCCGAGGTGCGCGCGGCGCGCCTAATCGCAAACCGATCGTCGCCGGCTGATCCGGCGTATAGTCCCTGGCGCGGCATGCGCGCCAAAATACGCGAATTCTTGTGAAAAGCGCGCGGGATCCCTAACGGGATACCACGCGCTTTTTGCTGGACAGGAGTGCCGGGGCTTCGGCTGGGCTTGAGCCTGGCGCTGGGGCGCTGGGGCGCTGGGGCTTTGGGGCTTTGGGGCTTTGGGGCTTTGGGGCTTTGGGGCTTTGGGGCGCTGGGGCTCTGGGGCGCTGGGGCTTTGGAGCTTGGGAGCTTTGGGGCTTTGGAGTTTTGGAGCTCTGGGGCCTTGCCTTGGCTTCGGCCCTGGACTTCAGCCCCCCGCGGCCATCTCCAGCATGGCGAACATTTTCAGGATTGCCACGGGCAGCAGGCGGCCAGACAGCTTGCGTTCCGAGCCCATGATGCCGGACAGCGGGCCGCGCACGACGGCGGCGGACGGCGAATGCGCCATCTGCCAGCAGGCCGCGCCCAGTTGGCCGGCCATCAATGACTGGCGCGCCAGCGTGTGGGCGCCGTCGACGGCGGGCAGCGCCTGCCACGCGTTGGCCATGTAGCGGAAGCCGGCCTTGGCTTCGTCCTGCAATACCAGCCAGCGTGCGACGGTGGCGGCGTCGGCCTGGGACGCGGGCAAGTTGGTCAGCCCGAACAGCTGTACGGCAATTTCGCCGCTGACCGTATCGATCAGTCGCGCGCAGACCAGGCGGATCGGCGCGGTTTCGGAGCGGCCCGGCAGGGTGATTTCGGTGCCCGAGGCCCACAGCGCCAGCGGCACGGTCTGGCCGCCCTGCTCGCGCGTCAAACCGGGCATGTCGCCGGGCTGGCCCACGGGCAGATAGCCCACGCTTTTGCCGACGGCATTCAGATTGGTCGGGCATTCGTCCTGCACCACGCGCATGCCGCCCGGGCAGCGCGCCACCCACGAGGCGCCCTGCTCGCTTAACGACTGCCACAAGGCCGACGTGCCGGCCTCCAGCAGATGCACCATCGGCAGGCGCGGCAGCTGTTCGCCCAGCCAGCGCACGCGCGCTTGCAGCGCCGGGCCGGCATCCGCCAGACCCGCCGCGCCGGGCGCGAACGAGGTCAACATGCCGTGGGCCAACGCCAACTGCTGCGCGGGCGCGGCCAGGGCCACGCCCCGGTCGCTCATCAGCAGCGACCCCATCAACACACCACCCGGCAAACCTTCGCCCTTCATGCTGGTCTTGCCATGCATGGCCAGCAGATGGCGGTTGCAGGTGGCCGAAAATTCACGCCGCACCATGGCTAGCGGGTCGTCGCCCAACGCCGCCAGACTGGCGCCCGCGCCGTCGCCGACATAGTCGCGCCAGGACGCCCGGGCTTGTACGCAGGCCGGATCGCTGTCCAGCATGGCAATCGTGTCGTCCAGATGTTGTGCGGCGGCGATCGACGCCGATCCGCCTTGCGGGCGCAGGATGGCCGAGGCCAGCAATTGGCGGCGGCGGGCAGGATCAACGGCATCGGCCTCGCGCGCGGCCGGCACCAGCGACGCCAGGTCCGCCTCGCTGGGCGTGTACAGGGCGCGCGCGCGCTCGACCATGGCAAAGGCCCGGTCGATCAGCACGTCGGCGCGCGCCAGTTCCATATGTTCCGGCACCTTCTGCCCCACCGACATGTAGTGGATGGGCAGGCGGTGGCGGATGGCCGTGTCCAGCGCCGCGCCCAGGCGGGTGGCTTCGTCCAGCTTGGTGATGATGCAGCCGGCCACGTCTTCGCCCACGCCGTTGCGATAGGCGTGCGCCACTTCGTCCAGCGTGTCGCCCTGGCTGGCGGCGTTCAGCACCAGCAGGCGGCGCACGGGCTTGCCGGCGCTGGTCAACATCGCGGCCTGCTCGGCCACCAGGCGGTCGCGCTGGCTGATGCCGGTGGTGTCGATCAGCACGATCTTGCGGTTGCCCAGTTCGGCAAGAATACGGCGCAGTTCGCCGGCGTCGCGCACGGAATGCGCGGGCACGCCCATCAGGCGGCCGTAGATCTGCAATTGTTCCAATGCGCCGATCCGGAACAGGTCGGTCGTCAACATCGCGACCTGATCGCGGCCTTCGCGGGCTACGCAACGGGCGGCCAGCTTGGCCAGCGTGGTGGTCTTGCCGACGCCCGTCGGGCCGACCAGCGCGTACACGCCGCCGGCCAGGAATTCGTCTTCCGAGGCCACCACGGGCAGGTGGGTAACCAGTTCATTACGCGCCCACGCCTGCGCGGCGTCGGACGACAGCCCTTGCGGCAGGCGGTCCACCAGCGTGCGCACCAGCTTTGTGCTGAACCCGGCATCCAGCAGGCTGCGGAACAGCGCGGCGGCGGCGGCTTCACGAGTCGCGCCGGGGCGACCACCCCAAAGCAGTCCGTCCATCCGCGTTTCCAGCGCGCCGCGCAAGGCGCTGATGGCATCCTGCAAACCGGCCGTGGTGTCCGGAGGCAACGACGGCGGTGCCTGACGCAACGGCGCATCCGGCATGCGCGCCATGGACGGCGCGGGTGCGGACGCAGCGGCTGCGGTGACCGCGGCGCGCGCGGTGGTCGAAGACGCGGCGGGCGCGGCGGCCGGGGATGCGGCGGGCGCATAAGCGGCGGGTGCATTGGCCGACGATGCAGCATGCGCGGGGGCCGACGATGCGGGCGAATACGCGGCGGGTATCGCGGCGGAAGTCGCAGCGAGCGGCGACGCGGCAGCCATCGGCGTGGCGTGCGTCGGCGCGCCTGGACGGGCGGGTGCCAAGGCCGGCAGCTCGACGCGGGTCGCGGCGCCTACCAGCGGGGTGACCGGCGTGGAAGCCGGTTGCGAAGCAACAGGTTGCGCGGCCGACGATTGCGCAGTCGCGGGTTGCAGCGGCGTGGGATACGACGCCGCCAACGGCATCGCTGCCGCACTCGCCTCAACAGGCGAGCCTTCTTCTTCCGGCTGCGCCGACGACGCAAATGCCGATTGATACGCGGCAATCGAACGCGACGGGGTCGTGTAGCCGGGTTGCGGCATGGCGGGCGGCGCCGCCGTGTAGGGGCGCGCTTCTTGCCGCTCGGGCGCGGCGCCATAAGCTGCGGGGGACTGCGCGCCGTAAGGTGCAGTGGGCTGCGCGCCATAAGCTGCTGCGGGCTGCGCGCCGTAAGCTGCGTCGGGCTGCGCGCCATAAGGTGCGGCGGGCTGCGCGCCGTAGGGTGAGACCGCCGGCCCCTGCGGACGCGAACCCGAAGGCGCGGCAGCCGCGGCCCCGGACGCCCCGGCGTGCGACGACATATCGCGTTGCGGCGTGTCCGACGCAGAATCCTCGAACGCGCCGTCCAACGTGGCCAGCACTTCCACCCCGCCGTCCACGCTGCGGTTCGATACGATCAGCGCGTCCGGCCCCAGGGCCAGGCGCACCTGGCGCATCACGTCACGGCTATTGGCGCCTACAAAGCGGCTTATCTTCATTACCCATTACTCCCGCCGATCAGCGCGGTCACGCGGACCATGCGCTCATCCGGTATTTCCGTATTCGACAACACGCCCAGCTGCGGCAAATGGTGGCGCAGGAAGCGCGACAACGGCGCGCGCAAGACTGGCGACACCAGCAGCACCGGCGCATTGCCCTGCGCTTCCTGGCGCTCGACCGCCGCCTGCGTTTCGCGCAGCAGCGTGTCGGCCAGGCCGGGCTCCAGGCCACCGCTGGTCGTCATTGCCTGCGACAGCACGCGTTCCAGCTTCACGTCCAGCCCAATGACCCGCAACTCGCCTTCGCCCGGGAACCACTGCTGCGTAATCGCGCGGCCGAGCGAGCGGCGCGTCAGCATGATCAGTTCGTTGATGTCGGGTTGACCGCCCGTGGCCGCCGCCTGCGCCGCCAGGCGCGGGCCGTGCTCGGACAGCGTATCGATAATGGTGCGCATGTCGCGGATCGGCACTTCTTCCGACAGCAAGCCTTGCAGCACCTTCTGCAACGCCGTCAGCGACAGCGTCTTGGGCACCAGGTCTTCCACCAGCTTGGGCGCGTCGCGGCCGATGCGGTCCAGCAACTGCTGCACTTCCTGACGGCCCAGCAGGTTCGAACCGTGGCGGTGCATCAGGTGATTCAAGTGCGTGGCCACCACCGTGCCCGCGTCCACCACCGTGTAACCGGCCACCTGCGCCTGATCGCGCAAGCCCCCGTCGATCCACAGCGCCGGCAAGCCGAACGCCGGATCGGTGGTGGGCGTGCCCTTGATCTGGATGGTGACGCCGCCCGGGTCGATGGCCAGCCACTGGCCCGGCATCGCCACGCCATGGCCCACTTCCACACCGGACAGCAGGATGCGGTAATCGTTGGGCTTCAGCTCCAGGTTGTCGCGAATGTGCACGACAGGCGGCAAGAAGCCCACGTCCTGCGCAAACTTCTTGCGCAGGCTGCGGATGCGATGCAGCAGCTCGCCGTTCTGCGCGTGGTCCACCAGCGGGATCAGGCGATAGCCCACTTCCAGCCCCAGTTGGTCCACCATGGACACATCGTCCCAACTGGCTTCGGCGGCTGCCGCCTGCGCTTGTGTGATCGCGGCCGGCGGCACCACTTCCGCGGCCTGCGCAGCAGCCAGGCGCCGCTTGTGCAAGGCCCAGCCACCGTAGCCCAGCGCGCCAGCCAGCGTCAGGAACGCCACGTGCGGCATGTTCGGGATCAGGCCCATGATGCCGATGATGCCGGCCGTCAGGAACAGCACGGCCGGGTTCGAGAACAGCTGGCTCATGATCTGCTGGCCAACGTCCTGGTCGGTCGACACGCGCGACACCACCACACCGGCCGCCGTCGAAATCACCAGCGCCGGAATCTGCGCGACCAGGCCGTCACCGATGGTCAACAGCGTGTAGACGCGGCCCGACTCGGCCATCGACATATCGTGCTGGGCCACGCCCACGATCAGGCCGCCGATCACGTTGATCACCATGATCAGCAGGCCCGCAATCGCGTCACCGCGCACGAACTTGCTGGCGCCGTCCATCGAGCCGAAGAAGTCGGATTCCTGGGACACTTCGGCGCGGCGCTTGCGCGCTTCGTCTTCGCCGATCAGGCCCGCGTTCAGGTCGGCGTCGATGGCCATCTGCTTGCCGGGCATCGCGTCCAGGGTAAAGCGCGCGCCCACTTCGGCAATCCGGCCCGCACCCTTGGTGATAACGATGAAGTTGATGATGGTCAGGATCACGAACACGATGATCCCGACCGCAAAGTTGCCGCCCACCAGGAAGTGGCCAAACGCCTCGATCACCTTGCCCGCCGCGTCGGGGCCGGTGTGGCCGTGCAGCAGCACGACGCGGGTGGACGCCACGTTCAGCGACAGGCGCAGCAACGTTGCAAACAGCAGCACGGCCGGAAAGGCGGCAAAGTCCAGCGGCTTGCGCGTGAACATGGCCACCAGCAGGATCATTACCGACAGCGCAATGTTGAAGGTGAACAACAGGTCGAGCAGGAACGTGGGCAGGGGCAGCACCATCATGCCCAGCACCATCACGATCAGGATCGGACCTGCCAGAAGCCGCGCATGGCCGGCCCCGCTACTCTTCAACATGGTGAGCAAAGCGCTCATACCTTAGACTCCTTGTGCTGCGGTTTTTGCTTGCGGGTCCAGCTCGGCGGGCACGGCCAGGCGGGTCGGGGCCGTCGGTTGGACGCCCCATCCCGACCGCCACGAACGCAGCTGGAAGACCCACGCCAGCACTTCCGCCACCGCGGTATATAGCTCGGCCGGGATTTCCTTACCCAGGTCGACGTGTTGATGCAATGCGCGCGCCAACGGCGGCGCTTCCAATGTGGGAATGCGGTTTTCAGCAGCCAGTTCGCGGATCTTGGCCGCGATCAGGCCGGTGCCCTTGGCGATCACGCGCGGGGCGCCGCTTTTGTCCTCGTCGTACTTCAGCGCCACGGCGTAGTGGGTCGGGTTGGTCACGACCACATCCGCCTTGGGCACTTCCGACATCATCCGGCGCCGCGCCGCCTGGCGCTGCTGCTGCCGGATACGCGCCTTCACGTGCGGATCGCCTTCGCTTTCCTTGTGTTCCTGGCGCACATCCTCTTTGGACATGCGTAGCTTTTTCAAATGGCTCCAGATCTGCCATGGCACATCCAGCAGCACAATCACCAGCAGCGAGGACACGATCAACGCGCAGCAGATCGCCACCAGCGACAGCGCCTTGATCAGCGCGGCCGACGGGGCCACGTGCATCAGGCCCAGCATGTCGTCGTGGTAGCGCCAGATGACCCAGACGGCCACACCACCCACCAGCAACGCCTTGGCCAGCGCCTTGATCAGTTCCACCACCGTCTGCGACGAGAACATCCGCTTCAGGCCGGCGAACAGGCTCAGCTTCGAAAAATTGGCTTGCAGCGGCTTGCCGGAAATCACGATACCGCCCAGCAACACGCTGGACAGCACGGCCACCACCGCCAGCACGCCGAATACGGGCAGCAAGGCGGTCAGGGCGTGGCCGAAGCCGATCACGGCCTGCTCCACCATCACGCCCGGGTCCGTCACGATGCGCTGGTCGAAGGCCAGGCCGTTGTGCAGCACGCCGCTCATGCCCTGGTACAGCGAACCGCCCAGCGCCCAGATCACCCCGACACCGGCGGCCAGCATCATGAACGTTCCCAGTTCGCGGGAACGCGCAATCTGCCCCTCCTCGCGCGCCTTTTCCAGGCGCCTGGGAGAGGCTGCTTCTGATTTCTCGAGGTCGCTTTCTTCAGCCATGCTCTGCGGTGTCGTTGCGGCTCGCGGATTTTCGGATTACGAGCCGCCCGCCGAGATTCTAGGATCGCCCGGGGTTGGGCGATAAGCCAAGAAGCGGGAAGAAAGCGGCGCTATTCGCCGTTGCGCCCGATGGCGGGCGCGCGGCCCCCGTCCAGCGCTGCCTGGAAGCGCACGTAGTCCAGCCCGATACGGACGGCGCCCCAGTGTTCCGACCCCAGATAAAGCGGGACGGAAATGTCGTTGACGATCTCGCCGGTATCCCGAGAATAGGTCTGGAACAGCATCGCGCCGGTATTGGCCGCCAGCCGCGCGCCCACCGGATCGTCAAAGATGCGCTTGTGCCGCGACCGCGCGATGTCCTGCTGCGGGTCGCCCGTGGGCGGATGCGAAAAGCGCCCGTTGTGGGCCGGCGCATAGCCGCGCGCATCCACCACCAGCGTGTAGATGCCGCCCGGCACGGCGTCCAGCACCTCGTCCAGCAACTGCGTCAAGGCGTCGTCGATGGCCCGGTCGTAACGCGTGTGGTAGCGCGGCGGCTCGCTGCCCGCGATGCGCTGGTAATGGCGGTCGAACACATCCACGCCCCGGCGCCGGGCGTCGTCCAGCAAGCGCGTGGCCGCATCGCGGAAACTCTCGACCGCCTCGCACAACTGGTCAAAGGCAGTGCGGCCGGTGCGCACGTCCGCCAGCACTTCCTGCACGCTTTCCGTCTGGCGGCGGATGCGGTCGATCTCGTCCGACATGCTGCCCACCCGGCCCAGCACATCGGCGCTCAAGGCGGCGATGCGGCTCACTTCCTGGCTCATGCCGTGGTTGGTGGCGTCGACGTCGCCGATGGCCTGCACAACTTCGTTCACTTGCAGGTTCATGCTGCCGAAATCGCGCACGAAGCGTTCGAAGTCGGTGCAGGTGCGGTCCAGCACCGCGCCGGACGCGTCCACATCTTCGCGCAGCGTGCCGGTTTGGCGCTGGGTGGTGTCGACCAGGTCCAGCATTTCAACCGTATGCCGGCCGATATCGTTGGTCGCGGCGTTCACGCGCTCGGCCAGCCGCCCCACTTCGCTGGCCACCACCGCAAAGCCCCGCCCCGCGTCCCCTGCCCTGGCCGCTTCCACGCCCGCGTTCAAGGCCAGCAGCTGCGTTTGCAGGGCAATGTCCTTGATGAGCTTGCTGATGTCCGCGACCGAACGCGCGCGCAGGGTCAGCTGACCCACTACTTCGGTAAATGCGGCCATCTCGCGCGTCATGCGGTCGACCCGGGATTTGACGTCGGACAGCTCGGACAGCGCCGCTTCGGCCGCATGCAGGTTCTTGCCGGATACGTCGGCAATCTGGCGTGCATGTTCGGATGTGGATGCGGACAACGCGGCAATCTGCGCGCCGCTGTCCGCCAGCGCACCCGCCGCCCGCGCCTGCTCTTGCGCCAAGACCGAACAGCGCCCCGCCTGGTATTGCGTGCGGGCCGCGTTCAGCGCGATTTCAATGCTGGATTGCCTGACGGTGACCACGCGCCCGCGCATGCGCGACAGGAAACGATGCAGGGGAAATACCGCGGGACTTAAGGAAAAGGTGCGTTCCGACAGCGTGCCGTCGCCCCGGTTCAAGCGGCGTAACAGTGCCCACATGCCGCCGAGGCGGAATACGGATCTGGCCATGATGGACCTCCTTGTGCTGGCCCGGACCGCCTTCTGTGGGCGTCCGTTGCCTGGCGCGCGGCGCGCGCCTTGTCTCGTACTGCAAGGCCCCCCTGCTTATTCTTCTATGCACGCGCCGCCGGCGGCCAGGCCGGGCGGCGCGATGGGTCGATCAGAACCCCAGGCTGGCCAGCAGGTCGTCCACCTGGTCCTGGCTGGTGACCACATCGGTCTTGCCCTGCGGACTGATCTGCGGACCGTTCAACAGGCTGTTGGCCTCGTCGCGGCGTTCCTGCGGCACGTTGTCCAGCAGCACCTGCAACAGCTCGCGCTCAATCGCGCCGACCACGTCCATCATGCGCATGATGACCTGGCCCGTCAGGTCCTGGAAATCCTGCGCCATGATGATTTCCATCAGCTTGGACTGGGTCTGCTGCGTCTGCTTGGGCACGTCCGCCAGGAAGGCGCGCGTGTCCTTGACCAGTTCACGCGCTTCGGGCATTTCCAGCGGCTGGTCGTACCATTGTTGCCAGCGGCTATCCAGCGCCTGCGCCGAACGCGACATGCCGTCCTGGATGGGGCCGGCCTGCTCGGTGGCGTTCAGCACGCGGTTGGCGGCCTGCTCGGTCATCTGCGCCACATAGCGCAAACGATCGCGCGCATCGGGGATGGCGTTGGCGGCGTCTTTGATGGCCTGATCCAGCCCAAGCTCGCGCATGCTGTCGCGCAACATACGCGTCAACGAGGCGATCCGATGAATCAGGTCAGGATTTTCCCCAGCGGGTTCTACATGTTCCGTTGTGCTCATTGCACACCTCAGCCCGCAATTTTCTCGAAGATCTTGGTGAGCTTTTCTTCCAGCGTTGCCGCGGTGAAAGGCTTGACCACGTAACCGTTGGCGCCGGCCTGGGCCGCCGCGACGATGTTTTCCTTTTTGGCTTCAGCCGTCACCATCAGCACCGGCAACGAAGCCAGCGATGCGTCGGCGCGGATCTGCTTGAGCATTTCCAGGCCGTCCAGGTTGGGCATGTTCCAGTCGGACACGACGAATTGGAAGCCGCCGTTACGCAGCTTTTCCAGACCGATCGCGCCGTCTTCGGCCTCGTCGACGTTCTCGAAACCCAGCTCTTTGAGCAGGTTGCGGATGATTCGTCGCATGGTGGGGAAGTCATCCACCACCAGAATCTTGATGCCCTTGTCTACCATCTTTCACTCCAGAAGAAATTTGCTTGAGATCGATCGGGGTGCAGTCGCGTCACACGCGGTGCCCACGGTCGCCCAGGCGAGTCAGAATGCGTTCGCTAATCGCCGACAGCGTCACCACTTCGTCGGCTGCGCCAATGGCAATGGCCTCGCGCGGCATGCCGAACACCACGCAGCTGGCTTCGTCTTGCGCGATGGTGTGCGCGCCCGCGCGGTGCATGGCCAGCATGCCCGCCGCGCCGTCCTTGCCCATGCCGGTCAGGATGACGCCGATGGCGTTCTTGCCCGCGGCCACGGCAGCGGAATTGAACAACACGTCCACCGACGGGCGGTGGCGGTTGACCGGTTCGCTGGCTTCCAGTTCGATCACATAGTTGGCGCCGCTACGGCCCAGGCGCATGTGCGTGTCGCCGCCCGGCGCCAGATACACGTGGCCCGGCAGCACGCGGTCGCCATGGACGGCTTCGCGCACCGTGACGGCGCACAGCGCATCCAGCCGCTGCGCGAACGAACGCGTGAAGCCGGCGGGCATGTGCTGCGTAATAAGAATGGCGGGGCTGTCCGGCGGCAAGGGTTGCAGCACTTCGCGGATGGCCTCGGTGCCGCCCGTGGAGGCACCCACAATCACCAGCTTTTCCGAGCTGGCCAGCGGCCGGCGCAACATCGGCGCGGGCGCTGCCGCCGCGGCGTGCGGCGTGGGCGCGCGCAGCTTGGCGCGCGAGGCGGCACGGATCTTGTCGGCGATGATCTCGGTGTATTCCAGCAGGCCGTCGCGAATGCCCAGCTTGGGCTTGGTCACGAAGTCGATGGCGCCCAGTTCCAGCGCGCGCAGCGTGATTTCACCGCCGCGCTCGGTCAGCGACGACACCATCACCACCGGCATCGGCCGCAGGCGCATCAGCTTTTCCAGGAAATCCAGCCCGTCCATGCGGGGCATTTCCACGTCCAGCGTCAGCACGTCGGGGTTGTGGCGCTTGATCAGGTCGCGCGCCACCAACGGGTCGGGCGCGGTCGCAACCACTTCCATGTCCGGCTGGCTGTTGATGATTTCGGTCATCAGCCCGCGCACCAGCGCGGAGTCGTCTACACACAAAACGCTTATTTTTTTCATTGTTTGCTGCCTCGACCCGTTCAGGCCTTACTCGCACATTCGTAGACGGTCTGCCCGCGCAGACGAAAATCACGGCTGATGTAGGTGAAGTTCTCGGAGTGCCCCGCAAACAGCAGGCCGCCCGGCTTGAGCAGCGGCGCAAAGCGCTCCAGGATCTTCGCCTGTGTCGGCTTGTCGAAATAAATCATGACGTTGCGGCAGAAAATCACGTCGAACTTTTCGTTGATCGGCCAGCTGGGCGCCAACAGGTTCAACGTTTCGTACCGCACCATGTCGGCAATCTCGGGGCGCACGCGGACCTGGCCGGCGTTGGCGCCACGACCCTTCAAAAAGAAGCGGCGCAGGCGCTCGTCTTCCATCTTGGCCACGCGTTCGGCCGGATACACGGCGGCGCGCGCGCGGTTCAGCACGTTGGTGTCGATGTCGGTGGCCAGCACCGTGGACGAGGCCGCGCGCGGGCCCAGGGCCTCGACCAGCGTCATCGCAATCGAATAAGGCTCTTCGCCCGTGGACGCCGCACAGCACCACACCGACACCGGGCCGCCGCGCTTTTGGGCGAAGTCGGCCAGAATGGGAAAGTGATGCGACTCGCGGAAAAACGCCGTCAGGTTGGTCGTCAGCGCATTGACGAATTCTTCCCACTCGTGCGCGTCGGGCTCGTTTTCCAGCTGGTCCAGATAGCTGCCGAAGTCGTGGCGGCCCAGCGCGCGCAAGCGTCGGGCCAGGCGGCTGTAGACCATTTCACGCTTGTGCGTGCCCAGCGAGATGCCCGCGCGCGCGTGGATCATCTTGCGGACGCGGGAAAAGTCCGCGTCACGAAAATCGAATTGGCGGTCCACCGAGATGGACGGCGCCTGGGTTGCCGCAGTTGCCACGCGATTCCTCAGTGCCCAAGCGCAAACGCGTCAGGCGCTTGCAAACGAGAGTCTTCATCGGACGGGCGCGCCGAAGACAGGCGATGCGCCGGTACTTCGATGACTTCGCCCGCATTGATCTTGAACACCGCCACGGCTTCCGCCAGGCGTTGGGCCTGCTCTTGCAGCGAGCCCGCCGCGGCGGCCGCTTCTTCCACCAGCGCCGCGTTCTGCTGCGTGACTTCATCCATCTGCGACACGGCGCGGTTGACCTGGTCGATGCCGCTGGATTGTTCTTCCGAGGCCGCCGAGATCTCGCCCATGATGTCCGTCACGCGCTTTACCGACGCGACGATTTCCTGCATGGTCGCACCCGCGCGTTCCACCTGCTGCGAACCGGCGCCCACCTTGCTGACCGAGTCTTCGATCAGGCCCTTGATTTCCTTGGCGGCCTGCGCGCTACGCTGGGCCAACGAGCGCACTTCGCCCGCCACCACCGCAAAGCCCTTGCCCTGCTCGCCCGCGCGCGCCGCTTCCACGGCGGCGTTCAGCGCCAGGATGTTGGTCTGGAAGGCGATGCCGTCGATCACGGAAACGATTTCGGAAATCTTGCGCGAGCTGGCCGAGATGTCGTGCATGGTGTTGACCACTTCCGACACCGCCGAACCGCCCCGCTCGGCCACGTCCGACGCACTGGCGGCAAGCTGATTGGCCTGGCGCGCGTTGTCGGCGTTTTGCTTGACGGTGGACGCCAGCTGTTCCATCGACGCGGCGGTTTCTTCCAGGGACGCCGCTTGCTGCTCAGTGCGGCTGGACAGGTCGGTATTGCCGGCCGCGATTTCATGCGAGCCCACGTTGATTTCGTCCACGCCCCGACGCACGGTCGACACCGTGCGCGTCAGGCTTTCCTGCATGCGCTTCAAGGCGGCAAACAGCTGGCCGATTTCATTGGTGTTGCGCACGTCCACGCGCGCGGTCAGGTCGCCGCCCGCGATGCGGTCAAAGTGATGGCCGGCCTCTTTCAGCGGCAGCAGCACGCGGCGGCGCAGGAACACGTAGGTGGCGAACACCAGCAGCGCGGCGATCACGCCACCCGCACCCACGGCGATCAACACAAATTGGTAACGCACCTGCGCCACTTCGTGCGCGTCCAGCATCTTGCTGGCGCGCCAGAAATCAAAACCTTCGACGGCGCGGGCAAAGCGCCCTTCCAGCGCGTCCTGCACCGTCTGCACCTGCTTCTGGTAGGCCGGCATGTCGGCCTTTTCCAGCGCGGCGACCAGCGGGGTCAAGCCCTGCTGCACCAGCGCGGCGTACGACGCTTCGATTTCTTTCAGCGATTCGGCGGCTTCCGCTGGTTGCGGCAGGCTCTTGTAATACTCGTATTCCGCCTGGCCCTTGTTCATGGACGCCTTGGCGCGTTCCAGCAAACCGGTGGCTTCCGCCGACAGGCCCGTCGTCAGCAAGGTGGCCTGGCCCACGCTGCCCACGATGTCGGCATAGTTGGCGGTGGCGGCGCGGCCCAGGCCGCTCATCGTGTCCTTGTAGCTGTACACGACGCGGCCCACCGCGTCGTCCAGTTCCTGCGCTTGCTTGATCTGGGCAAGGGTGCCATTGCTGATGCGCAGGGACAACACGCCCAGCGCCGCCCCGATCACCAACATGAATGAGAAGAACGCCAGCACCCACAACAGGCTGCTGCGTATCGTCATGTTCGCGAAAAACTTGCGCATCTCAAGAACCACCCTTTGACTGCAATCGTTAAAGGAAAGCGCCACATCGGATTGAATATGGCGCCTCTACCCCGCGTTCCGGCCGGATTCCGATCAGGAAGCGACCTTCTCCACCAGCGCCATTTCATCGCTGGTCATCATCTTTTCGATGTCGACCAGGATCAGCATGCGCTCGTCCACCGTGCCCAGACCGGTCAGGTATTCGGTGGACAAGGTGGCGCCGAATTCCGGCGCCGGACGAATCTGGCCGGCGTTCAACATCAGCACGTCGGACACGCCGTCAACCACGATGCCGACAACGCGGCGATCCAGGTTGAGGATGATGACGACGGTCTGCTCGTTGTAGTCGACGCGACCCAGGTTGAACTTGATGCGCAGGTCCACGATCGGGACGATGATGCCGCGCAGGTTCGTCACGCCCTTGATGAACGTGGGAACGTTGGCGATACGGGTCACCGTGTCGGCGTCGTAGCCGCGGATTTCCTGCACCTTCAGGATGTCGATGCCGTACTCTTCGTCGCCCAGCGTGAAGACGAGGAATTCGCTGCCGACATCTTCGTTGCGCGCGGATTGCGCTTGCGGTTTGGCTGCCATGATTTTTTATTGCTCCATCAATTCAGAATGGCTTCGGGCTGCGACCAACGCTCACGGTTGGCGCGCGCAAGCGCAAATACGTCGACAATCAGGGCCACGCTGCCATCACCCAGGATGGTGGCGGCCGAGATGCCAGGCACCTTGCGGTAGTTGGATTCCAGGTTCTTGACCACCACCTGGTGCTGGCCGATCAGGTGATCCACCAGCAGCGCAAAACGGCGGTCTTCGGCCTGCATGATGACCGCGATGGCTTGCGTGGGATCGGTCTGCGCCTGCGCAACCGAGAACACGCGGTGCATCTCGACCAGCGGCAGGTATTCGCCGCGCACATGCATCACGCGTTCGTTGCCCGCCACCGAGTAGATCTGGTCGTTGGTCGGTTGCAGCGATTCGGTAACGTGGTTCAGCGGCAGGATGAAGGTTTCTTCGCCCACCCGAACCGACATGCCGTCCAGAATGGCCAGCGTCAGCGGCAGCACGATGCGCGTGGTGGTGCCGTTGCCCGGCTCGCACGACAGCTGCACGTGGCCGCCCATGTCCTGGATGTTGCGGCGCACGACGTCCATGCCCACGCCGCGACCCGAGATGTCCGTGACCTTTTCCGCCGTGGAGAAACCCGGCGCGAAGATCAACTGCCAGATTTCATCGTCAGGCGAATTTTCGTTGACGGCCAAACCTTGCGCCATCGCCTTCTTCAGGATCTTTTCGCGGCTCAGGCCACCGCCGTCATCGCTGACTTCGATGACGATGTTGCCGCCGTTGTGTTGCGCGGACAGCACCAGTTGGCCAACCGGGTCCTTGCCGGCCGCGATACGCTTTTCGGGCGTTTCGATGCCGTGGTCCAGGCTGTTGCGCACCAAGTGCGTCAGCGGGTCGATGATGCGTTCGATCAGGCTCTTGTCCAGCTCGGTCGCGCGGCCGTAGGTCTGCAATTCGATCTGCTTGCCCATCTTGCCGGCGATATCGCGCACCAGACGCGGGAAGCGGCTGAACACGTAGTCCATCGGCATCATGCGGATCGACATCACCGCTTCCTGCAGGTCGCGGGCGTTGCGTTCCAGCTGTTCCATGCCGTTGAGCAGGCGGTCGTGAAGCACCGGGTCCAGCGTGGACGCGGTCTGTGCCAGCATGGCTTGCGTGATGACCAGCTCGCCCACCAGGTTGATGACCTGGTCGACTTTCTCAACGCCCACCCGAATCGACGTGGATTCCTTGTCGGCATGCGCGGGCGCAGCCGGACGCGAGGCGCGGGCGGCGGCTTGCGTGATGGCTTCGGCCGCGGCGGCGGTGTCGGCGACCGACGGCACGGGCTCGGCGGCGACGGGCGCCGGGGCGGCTGCCGGTGCCGCTGCCACGGGTTCAGCCACGGGCGTGGCGGCCTGGGCGGCGGGCGCGGCTTCGCGGGTGATGGACAACTGGTCGCCGTCAACGATGAAGCAGCACACCGCTTCGATATCGTCCGGCGTGCACGTGCTGTCCATCCACACGGTCAAGGCGCCGTTGGCACGTTCGCTGGCGCGCACGTTGCCCAGGTTGCCCATTTCTTCGAGCAGCGACGCGGCGTCCTTGTCGGACACCTTGGTGATCCTGACCTTGAGCGGCAAGTCGCCGGCGTCAGCCGCCGGCGTCTGTACGGGTTCGGGCGCGGGGGCCGGCGCAGCGGCGACAGGCGCGGGCGCAGGGGCCACGACGGGCGCGGGGGCCGCCGGCGCGGCCACGGCCGCGGCGGGGTCCTTATGCTCCAGCGCCAACTGCCTCAATACGGCGCAGATACGCTCAAACACGGCTTCATCGGGCTCTTCGGAGGCCCGGTAGGCATCCAGTTGGCTTTTGAGCACGTCTTTCGTTTCCAAGAAGATATCAATCATGTCCGTGCGCAGCGCCATTTCGCCGCGACGGATTGCGTCAAGAAGGTTTTCAAGCAGGTGGGTGGTGCCCGCCAGCTGCGTAAAACAGCCGAATGTCGCCGCGCCGCCCTTGATCGAGTGCGCCGCGCGGAAGATGGCATTGAGCTGTTCAATGTCGGGAGACCCTACGTCGAGCTCCAGCAGCAGCTGCTCCATCTGCGCGAGCAGCTCATCCGCCTCGTCGAAAAAGGTCTCGTAAAACTGACTGAGGTCCAAACCAGAACTCATGACCCGTACGCCTTCATAAATGAACCTGCTTTACGCGCCGGCCTGCTCATCGAGCAGCTCGGTCGCCAATTCCACCAGCACATCGGGGTCGACCGGCTTGGACAGCCAGCCACAAACGCCCAGATCCCGAGCGGCCATCTTGCTACCCACATCGTCTTCGGTGGTCAGCACCAGCACCGGCACATCCAGGTACTGGTCCAGCTCACGCAGGCCTTGAATCAATTCAAGCCCGCCCTTGACGGGCATATTCCAGTCGCTGACCACGAGGTCCACCGGATGGCTCTTGGCCACCTCCAGCGCTTCCTGGCCGTTGCCGGCCGTCAACACTTTCCACCCCGCGCCCGTCAACGTCGCCTGGACGATCATCCGCATCGTCGCCGAGTCGTCCGCCACCAGAATCGTTGCCGCCATTGCTATCGAACCCCCTGAACCGGCGGCGCGTTCGCCGCTTCGCCTTGATTGGTTGCCGTCGCGGCCTGGGCGGCGGCTTGCACCGCCTCCACGGCCGTCCCCACCTCGCGAGCATCTTTGGCGCTTACGTCCGCGGCTGCGGCGTTCTCGTTTTCGATGCGCTTCTGGGTGTTCATATTGAGCACCACGAGGCTGATACGTCTATTAACGGCTGCATACGGATCATCTTTAACCAGACTCATGCTGGAAGACAGACCCTGGATGCGCATGACCTTGCTTTCGTTCATGCCGCCGGCCACCAATTCCTGACGCGAGGCATTGGCGCGGTCCGCCGACAATTCCCAGTTGCTATAGGCGCGCTCACCGCGCGCGTACTGCGAGGCGTCGGTGTGGCCCGAGATACTGACGCGGTTGGGCAGCTCGTTCAGCACCGGCCCCAGTTCGCGCAGGATGTCGCGCATGTACGGCTGCACTTCGGCGCGGCCGGTGGCGAACATCGGGCGGTTCTGGTTGTCGATGATCTGGATGCGCAGGCCCTCGGTCGTCAGGTCGATCAGCAGCTGCGGCCTGAAGCTTTTCAGGACGGGGCTGGTCTCGATGACGTTTTCAAGGCGGCGCTTCAGGTTTTCCAGGCGGTGCTGTTCGCGCCGTTCGGCGTCGCCCATGGGTTGCGATTCGACCCGGTTGCCCTGCCCTTTGCGCACATCGCCCTCGCTGCGCAAGGGGTCGCGGCCGCCGCCGGGCACGGCGCTGGTCTCGGCCGAGCTGCTGGGCCCGCCCGTGATCGCCACGCGCAGCGGCATGCGGAAGTATTCCGCGATGCCCTTGAGCTCTTCGCGCGGCACGATGCTGATCAGCCACATCACCAGGAAGAACGCCATCATCGCCGTGATGAAGTCGGCGTAGGCGATTTTCCAGCTGCCGCCATGATGCCCGCCGCCCTTGACCTTCTTGCGGCGGATCACCACACGGTGGTTGTTTACGGTGCTCATCGCCCGCTCCGTCAGGCCTTGCCGGTCGACTTGGTTTGCCGGACGTGCTCTTCCAGCTCACCAAAGGTCGGACGCACGGACGAGAACAGCACCTTGCGGCCAAATTCCACCGCCAGCTGCGGCGGGTAGCCGTTCATGCTGGCCAGCAGCGTGGTCTTGATGCATTCCAGCACTTTCATGGCCTCGTCATTGCGGCGCTCGACCCGCGAAGCCAGCGGCCCCACGAAACCGTACGCCAGCAAGATGCCCAGGAACGTGCCCACCATGGCCTTGGAGATCAGGTCGCCCAGGATGGCGGGCGGCTGGTCCACGGCGGCCAGCGCCTTGATCACGCCCAGCACCGCGGCCACGATACCGAAGGCCGGCAGGCCGTCAGCCATCTGTTGCAGCGCGTGCGCGGGCACTTCGCGTTCATGGCGATAGGTCTCGATTTCCTCGTCCATGAGCGTCTCGATTTCAAACGAGCTCATGTTGCCGCTGATCATGATGCGCAGGTAGTCCGTAATGAACTCCATGAGCTTCGCGTCTTTGGCAATGCGCGGATATTCGCTGAAGATCGGGCTGGAAGCCGGGTCCTCAATATGCGATTCGATGGCCATCAGGCCTTCACGGCGCGCTTTATTCAACAACACGTACAGCAGAGCCATCAGCTCCATGTACACGTCCTTGCTGTAGCGCGAGCTTTTAAGCGCGTCGGGCAGCGCCTTCTTGACCAGCATCAGCGATTTTTTGCTGTTGCCGGCAAGAAAAGCCCCAAAGGCCGCACCAAAAATCAGTGTCAGCTCGAAGGGCTGGTAAAGCGCGCCCAAATGGCCGCCCAGCGCTATAAAGCTGCCGACGACCGACACGATCACCACGAGAAAACCGATAACAATCAACACATCAGGCCCCTGCCAACGAAGTCTAAAACTGGCGTCAATGATCCCCTGTTCCCCCCGACCCAAAAAGGCGGGTTACGGGGAGTTTTCCAGGGCTTTTGATGTATTTGGACGCGCGCCTGGCGCGTCCGGGTCACGGACGGGCAGCGCCGAGCGCGGGCACCGGACGGGTGCCGGCACGGGCTTTGGCGGCCGCGCGCGTCTTGCCGGCGCGAGGAGGCGGGCGGCAGATCGCGCACACGAAATCCGAGTGCGGATCGTGGGCATGGGCGATGAAATGGCCGCCACATTGGCGGCAGGCGGACAGCTGGAGCATGCCGCTGTCAAAGAAGCGCACAAGCATCCAGGCACGGGTGAAGCTCAACACCGGTTCCGAGCTTTCGGCCGTGTCCAGGCCGGCGTTTTCCAGATAAAGGCGGTAGGCGTCGATGATGGCGCGAATGCCTTTGCTGCTGGTGCGCGCGTTCAAGAACGAATAAACGTTGTAGAACAGCGACGAGTGAATATTCGGCAGCCAGGTCATGAACCAGTCCACCGAGAACGGCAGCATGCCCTTGGGTGGCGAGCAGCCGCGGATTTCGCGGTACAAGCGTGCCAGGCGGTCGTGGCTGAGGCTGGTTTCAGCCTCCAGAACCTGAAGCCGCGCTCCCAGGGTAATCATGGAGCTGGCAAGCAGGATGTCGTCCGCTTCCTGAGATACGCTTTTGGAGGCCATTACACGAGTCCGAGTGGGTGTTGGAGCGGCCGTCAGGCCAGTTCTTCTACAGGTTGCTTGGCCAGCAAGATTGTTGCGTGAGCTTGTTGCAGCGCGCCGCCCAGAACATCATGGGTCAGGGCCGACAACAGGCTGTAGTCATCAAAGCGGAAACGGCACAGCAGCGAGCTCGAGCTGGCCAGCTTGACCAGTTGCGCCGGCGACAGGCGCATCAGGATGTCAGCGACTTCGTTGCTGAATCCCAAACGAAACATGGATGCTGCAAAGTCATCACGCAACATACGTTGCGCAAGTAACAGGTATGACAGATTCACTTCGCGAATGTCTGCCAGCAAAGAATTTTCGACTTGTTGCACGCCCTACTCCCTATCCCAATCCCACCCACGGGGGCTCGATAACCAAAAGCACCGGTGTCTTAGTGACACCTGATTGCTGCTGCATCCTGTTTTAATGCGAAATGTATCATTTGTTCGCAATTTAAGTAAAATTTACCACAGGTGATGTCATTTTCTATGACTTATATGACAAATCTTTGTTGATATTGCGCAACCTGTGAGTTTCGATACACATTGACATAGAAACTCGTGACGAATTTACGTCAATTTGGCAAATAAGCATTCAAAACGTTGCGTACTTCCAGGAATGAAATGTTGTGCAGTGCCGACAATGTCACCTTGCCGATCACTAAATCCTGGTCGCTTTAGCGCAGCCGCGCGTTTGTCGACAATGTCGCAAATTGACAACGTCTGACGATGCGTCACGATGGACACCGCCTGACATTCCCGCAATGCCCCACGCAGATGACAGCTTGGTCGAATATGCCCCGCTAGTGCGGAAGCTGGCCCTGCAATTGCTCGCACGGCTACCCGCTAGTGTGGAGCTCGACGACCTGATACAGGCCGGCATGATCGGCCTGCTTGACGCCGTAAGGCGCTATCAGGAAACGGCAGACGCCCAATTCGAGACCTACGCCACGACCCGTATTCGTGGCGCGATGCTGGACGAGCTTCGCGGCCAGGACTGGCTGCCCCGCAGCGTCCGCACCAAGGCGCGCAAGATCGAGCAAGCTATCCAGCAGCTTGAGCAGCGCCTGATGCGCGCGCCTTCCGAAGCCGAGATCGCCGCCCAGCTTGAAATGCCGATCGGCGAATACCAGTCGCTGCTGCACGACGCCCAAGGCGTGCAGATCGTGCATTACGAAGACTTCACCACCGAACCCGATTCCGCCTCCGGCCAATCCGACTGGACCGCCACGCTGAACCACGGCTCGGCCGGTGGGAACCCGCTGGATGCGTTACTGGCTGGTGATTTCCGTCAGGCGCTGGTGCAGGCGATTGATGCGCTACCTGATCGGGAGAAGTTGTTGCTGTCGCTGTGTTACGAGCAGGGGCTGAATCTGAAAGAGATCGGCGCCATCATGAATGTGACCGAGGCACGGGTGTGCCAGTTACGGTCGCAGGCCACGGCGCGGATCCGGGCGAAGCTGAAAGAGATGGCTTGGCAGGACCTGCCGCTGGAAGGGCAGATCGCGCAGATTATTTGATGGGCTCCGTAACGCAGTCGGCACTCGCCCCTGCGCTGCGGAAACCCCTGCAATTCTGGCGCTATTCGGCGCATTTGCGGTAGCGGCCCGCTGCTAGGCTATCGCCATCATTCACCTAGTTACCCGCAGGCCAGGCTACCCGCCGGCACAGCCTCTTTTCGCCCTGGAACCCGTTATGAATCATTCCGATGACCTCGTGCAGGCGCTTTCCGACGCCTATGACGAAACGCCTTACGAATCCTATGCTTTTCCGCTTACGGCGCCCGGCCACCTGCGTGCCGTGGCGGCGTTGTACGGCCTGAATGCGCCGGCGGTAGAGAACGCGCGCGTCCTGGAGCTGGGGTGTGCGGCGGGCGGCAACCTCTTGCCGTTTGCCGCGGCGCATCCGGGTGCGCACGCCACGGGCGTCGACCTGTCGGCGCAACAGATCGAGTCGGGCCAAGCGGTTATCAAGGCCATGGGGTTGAAGAACATCGACCTGCGCGCCATGAGCATTACCGACATCGACAAGGATTTCGGTCAGTTCGACTACATCATCGTGCACGGCGTATTCAGCTGGGTACCGCCCGTTGTGCGCGATGCCATCCTGCGCGTATGCCGTGAAAACCTGGCTCCCGATGGCATCGCCTACGTTAGCTACAACACCTACCCCGGCTGGAAAGCGTCCGACGTCGTGCGCGACGCGATGATCCTTAACAGCTTTGGTGCTGAAACGCCGCAGGATCGCCTGGTGCGCGCGAAGGACATGCTGAGCATGTTGGAAAATGGGCTGTCGAACACCAACCCGTTGCGCTCGGCGCTACAACACGCGTCGCGCCAATTGCGCAGGCATTCCGACTATTACCTGGTGCACGAGTATCTTGAGGCAGTGAATTCGCCCTGCTATTTCCTGGAATTTGCAGCGGCCGCACAACAAGCGGGCCTGGCTTATCTGACTGACGCCGAGCCGCAATCGTGCATGGCCAGCAATTTCGGCGACAACGTTGCCGTCATGCATAACGCGTTGGCAGCCGATGCCTCAAGGGAGATGCGCGAGCAGTATCTGGACTTCGCCGTAGGCCGCCAGTTCCGCAAGAGCCTGCTGATTCATGAGGAGCGCGCGCAGCAGATCCTGGAAACGCCCGAAGTCAACGTGTTTGAAAAAATGCACTTTGGCGCGCGTCTGACATCGTCCGCCGCTCCGGCCGGGGCTCCGTCCAAAGAACGTCACTACCGGACCGCGCGCGGCCGAGGCATCGCCAGCAGCGATCCCACCTTTGTCGCGGTCGCGGAAGCGCTGCGCCAGGCCTGGCCGCACGCACTCAGCTTTGCGGAACTGCTGGACGCGGCCCGCGCAAAAGCCAAGAAGTCGACCACGCCGGATGAGTTGACGATTGCGGTCCTGACCCACCTGGTCGTGTTCCTTAATGCAAACGCGCTGGAATACCGCCATGAACCGCTGGGCTATGTTGCGGATGCCGCGAAACCGCAGTGGATTCCCGGGCTTGCTGCCTTGAGCCGGCTGGCCGAGCAAGACGCCCTGCCCTTAGGCACCTATAACCTGTGGCATCAACATGTGCTGTTTCCGTCGGATGACATCGGCAAGTTCGTGATTCGCCACATCGACGGCCAGACCCCGGTGGCGGACCTGCGCACCAAGCTGCGTGATGCATTGGCCAGCGGAGACGTTGCACATCCTTCCGGCAAGTCGCTCAAGCGCGTGCGCAATCTGGACTCCATCGCCCAAACGCTGGTGGCCGAGGCCATGAGCAAGCTGCGCGCGAACGGCCTGTTGATTTAAAGCCTGCCTTGTTACAGGTGACGTGGCCACGGTTGGCCCTTAATTATTGGCCCGTCACCCCCCCTGTTTAGCGAGTAACCGAGTTTCCCAAGAGCAAAAATTTACGGATATCGAAAAAATGCCCTAAAGAATGTTTGGGCCCTGTCGTTATCCTGGCAACGGAAGAGTTTCAGCAACATCGTCGATACCTTCTCGTTACGTTTGGGCGGCCTAGCTGCCCGGTTTGAAGAAGCCTTTCTCTCTTGGGAGCCTAAACATGGCTGCAGTTATCAACACCAACTACTTGTCGCTCGTTGCTCAGAACAACCTGAACAAGTCGCAATCTTCCCTCGGTACCGCCATCGAACGCCTGTCGTCGGGCCTGCGCATCAACAGCGCCAAGGACGACGCCGCCGGTATGGCCATTGCCAACCGCTTCACCGCGAACGTCAAGGGCCTGACCCAAGCCGCTCGTAACGCCAACGACGGTATCTCGCTGGCTCAGACGACGGAAGGCGCTGCCTCCGAAATCAACACCCACCTGCAACGTGTTCGCGAACTGGCCGTGCAAGCCGGTAACAGCAGCTACTCGCAAGAACAGCTGAACTCGATGCAAGACGAAATTAACCAACGTCTGTCGGACATCGACCGCATCTCGCAACAAACCGACTTCAACGGCGTGAAGGTTCTGTCGGATTCGGCCAAGCCCCTGACGCTGCAAGTTGGCGCCAACGACGGCGAAACCATCACCCTGAACCTGTCGGAAATCAGCGTCAAGACGCTGGGTCTGGACGGCTTCAACGTGAACGGCAAGGGCGTGACCCAAAACCGTTCGGCTACCGTTACCGACGTGATCGCCCAAGGCGGCGCCCTGCAAGGCGACGGTTCCTACAAGGTCACCACGACGTTCCAAGCTGCTTCGGCCGAATCCGTGCTGGGCAAGCTGAGCGATGGCAACACGGTCGCAGTGGGCGGCGGTGCCACCTACACGTACGACGCTGCCAAGGGCAACTTCACGTTCACGAAGACGGTTGACACGACCGTTGCCGCTGACGTTACCGCCTTGGCCAACAAGATCAAGCCGACCAGCGGCACGGTGTCGGGCAGCTACGAAATCACGACGGGCAAGACCGCCACGTTCGACGTTGACGCCGCAGGCAAGATCACCATCGGCGGCAACGCTGCCTTCTTGAACGCTGATGGCGAACTGACCACCAACGACAAGAGCGGTGCTCTGACCCAAGCCACGCTGGACGACGTCCTGACCTCGGTCGGCACGGAAGCCAACAGCTCGGTCACCATCGGTGGCACGAAGTACAGCAACAGCAACACTGGCGAGCTGTCGTACACCGCCGTCGCTTCGACCGCTGACGTCCTCAGCGCCCTGGGCTCCTCGACCGCCGCGTCGACCGTGACCATGGGCTCGGGCATCACGTCCGCCTCGGTGACCTTCGCTACCGCCACGACCGACTCCGACAACACGTGGACCGACAACAAGGGCGAACTGACCAAGGTCCAAACGTACGACACGTCGTACAAGATCAACGCCGACACCGGCGAAGTGACCGTGGTTGGCGACAACAGCGCCACCGCCAAGGAATACGCCTCGGCTGCTGGCGCCAAGGTCCTGGTGGGTTCGGACGGCAAGCTGACGACCTCGACGACCTCGGCTGGCGACAAGACCACCGATCCGCTGAAGACGCTGGACGCTGCCTTCACGAAGCTGGACAAGCTGACCGGTGAACTGGGTGCCGTGCAGAACCGTCTGGAATCGACGATCTCGAACCTGAACAACGTGGTCAACAACCTGTCCAACGCTCGTTCGCGTATTCAAGACGCCGACTACGCCACGGAAGTGTCGAACATGTCCAAGGCTCAGATCCTGCAACAGGCTGGTACCTCGGTTCTGGCGCAAGCCAACCAAGTGCCGCAAACCGTTCTGTCGCTGCTGCGTTAATCAACCAGCAACGCCTGACGGAAGGATCGGTGATACCGCAAGGTTGAAACCGATCCACCCTGGCACTAGATCGCAGAAAAGCCGGCGCAAGCCGGCTTTTCTGCTTTTTGCTTTTGGGACCGTAGTCGGCAACATCCTCGATAGGCCCAGACGTCCCACGTGCGTTGTCATTGCCCAGTTTGCACTGCCCGTGATCGGAATATGCGTCGCAATCTCCGGCGCGCGATCAACCAAATATAGAAGGCCGCTTTTTGCCGCCTGCTCGCTTTTTTGAAACGCGTTGCGCACCCTCATAATTTGCCACCGCACCGCCTTTGTATCTATATTTTGCAGCCCCATGACCGCCACGCCTCCCGATCCCTTCGCTACGCAGCATGACAGCACCACGGATCCTGATGCCACGGCGCCCGTGGATGCGCAGACGCGGCGTCTGCGGGAAGAGAATCGCGCGTTGCGGGAATTGCTGGCGGCCCAGGTGCAGGCCGCGATGCCGCAGCCTCAGCCTAGTTGCCTGCGGCGTATCGGCTGGGCGCTGATCTCGGCGCCCGGCGCTGCGCTGGTGGGTTGGCGCGCCCTGTTGGGGCGGGATGAAGGCCAGCCGATGACGGGTCGGCGTGTGGGTTCCGCCACGTTGACCGTGCTGTACACGCTGGCAATCTATGGCGCCTTGGTGCTGCTGGTGGTGTCGTGGAATGCGCCTAACAACGGGATCACGGGCGCCAGGTCGGCCAGCCCGGTACGCGTGCCGTTGGCGCCGCTGCCGGCACTGCCCACGGAAGAAGCGCCCAGCGAATGGGAGACGACGAAGCCCGAGGCGGGCGTGTCCGTGGATGCGCCACAGACGGCTGCGCCAGCGCAATCAGCGCCGGCGGCAAGCGCCCCCGTGCCCTCCGCTACCAGCCCTGATGCCGCGTCCGATGCTGACGCTTCTGCGGCCTCTGGTGCCCCAGCTGCTGCCGGCACTTCTGATGCTGCTGGCGCTGCTAACGCCGCCGCTCCCGCAACTGCCGCCCCTAGCGCTCCGCGATCAATGCTGCGCATCACCGAAATTCCTGCCCGGAACCCGATGGCGTGGGTGGACGCACTGGACCGAGAACTGGCGCGTTGCGCCGAGCTTGGGTTTTTTGAACGTCCGGAATGCGCGTGGGCGGCTCGCAAGCAATACTGCGAACCGAACCATGGCTGGGGCGCGGTGAAGGAATGTCCGGCGCAGCCTTAAGGCCGCACACCGTACCGCAGCGATGTTGTCTTGCCCGATGCAGCGTCCAGCACCGTCCCTGTCACATCCCAGCCACGTAAAACACCCACAATCTTTTGCACAAGAACCGCAAACCTGCGCAATAATGCGACATGTTTGAAGTAGGTTAGCTAATCGAGCCAAGCCGATCGACCCCAGCTTATCGACCCAAGCGATCGACCCAAGCTTATCGACCCAGCCGTATCGCCTGCCGCAAGCACTCTTCCACAAGGACACAAAGACCATGGATTCCATCAGCAGCACCGTCAACGCCGCACTGGCTTTGCAAGACGTGAACCTATCGCAGGAAATCCAGGCCCGCGTGCTGAAGAAGGCGCTGAACGCGCAAGCCGATACCGCGCTGACGCTGATGCAGTCGGTGGCCCCGATGGCCGTTGACGCCACGCTGGGTTCGCGCATCAATACGCACGCCTGATATCGCACGCCTGATATCACACGTCGGATATCGCAAGCCTGATATGTCCCGGCTGATATCCCACCCCTGATATCCACCCCTGCCCCGGACGCCGGACGCCACGCGGCGGCATCCCAAAAAAATAGCGCTGGTCCTTTTACAAGGCCAGCGCTTTTTGCATTGCGGCGTCATCGCGTGCGACGACGTATGCGGCGATGTATGCGGCGACGTGTGCAACGACAACCGTCGCAACACGCTACCCCCACACACTACTTCTTCTTCATCGGCGGCAAGTCCGTGCAGACGCCTTCCGCCACTTCCGCCGCCATGCCCACCGACTCACCCAGCGTCGGGTGCGGGTGGATGGTCTTGGCGATGTCGACGACGTCGGCGCCCATTTCCACGGCCAGGGCCAGTTCGCTGATCAGGTCGCCGGCGTGGGTGCCCACGATGCTGCCGCCCAGGATGCGATGCGTTTCCGCGTCGAAAATCAGCTTGGTGAAGCCTTCGTCGCGGCCGTTGGCGATGGCGCGGCCGGAGGCGGCCCACGGGAACACGCCCTTCTCGATCTTGATGCCTTGCTTCTTGGCTTCGTCTTCGGTCAGGCCCACCCATGCCACTTCCGGATCGGTGTAGGCCACCGACGGAATGACGCGCGCGTCAAAGAACGACTTCTGGCCGGCGGCGGCTTCCGCTGCCACGTGGCCTTCGTGCACGGCCTTGTGCGCCAGCATCGGCTGGCCGACGATGTCGCCAATGGCGTAGATGTGCGGCACGTTGGTGCGCATCTGGCGATCGACCTCGATGAAACCGCGGTCGGTCACGGCAATGCCCGCCTTGTCGGCGCCGATCTTCTTGCCGTTGGGGCTGCGGCCCACGGCTTGCAGAACCAGGTCGTAGCGTTGCGGTTCCTTGGGCGCGCCCTCGCCTTCGAACGTGACGTAGATGCCGTCTTTCTTGGCTTCGGCGCCCACGGTCTTCGTCTTCAACATGATGTTGTCGAAGCGATAGGCGTTCTTCTTCTGCCAGACCTTGACCAGGTCGCGGTCAGCGCCTTGCATCAGGCCGTCCAGCATTTCCACGACGTCCAGGCGGGCGCCCAGCGTGGAATACACCGTGCCCATTTCCAGGCCGATGATGCCGCCGCCCACGATCAGCATCTTCTTGGGTACTTCACGCAGCAGCAGCGCGCCGGTGGAGTCGACGACGCGGTCGTCCTTGGGCATGAAGGGCAGCTTCACCGACTGGCTGCCGGCGGCGATGATGGCTTGCTTGAAGCGCAGCGTCTGGCTCTTGCCGTCGGCCGACGTCACGGTCAGGTGGTTGGCATCGGCGAATTCGCCCACGCCCGTCACCACGGTGACCTTGCGAGCCTTGGCCATGCCGGCCAGGCCGCCGGTCAGCTTGGCGACCACGCTGTCCTTGTAGCCGCGCAGCTTGTCCAGGTCGATCTTGGGCTCGCCGAAGCTGATGCCGTGGGCAGCCAGCTCGCGGGCTTCGTCGATGACGGCAGCGTTGTGCAAGAGCGCCTTGGACGGGATGCAGCCCACGTTCAGGCAGACGCCGCCCAGCGTGGCGTAGCGCTCGACCAGGACCACGGACAGGCCGAGGTCGGCGGCGCGGAAGGCGGCGGAATAGCCGCCGGGGCCCGCGCCCAGCACCAGCATGTCGTATTCACCGTCGGCTGAACCCTTGAAGGTGGCTGCCGTCGGCGCAGGCGTCGCGGACTTCGGGGCTGGCGCCGCAGCAGCCGCAGCTTGCTTGGGTGCCTCAGCGGCCTTGGGTGCTTCCTTGGCGGCCGGCGCGGCGGCGGCATCCGCCGCCTCCACTTCCAGCACGACCGCGCCTTCGGCAACCTTGTCGCCCACCTTGACCGCAATGGATTTCACCACGCCGCCTTGCGACGCGGGGATTTCCATCGACGCCTTGTCCGACTCAACGGTGATCAGGCTTTGTTCGGCCTTGATCGTGTCGCCCACGGCGACCAGCACTTCGATGACTTCCACTTCCTTGAAGTCGCCGATGTCCGGCACTTTGATTTGAACGGTATTGCTCATAGGGCTCCCCGTTTACAGCGCGATGCGGCGGAAGTCGGCCAGCAAGGCGCCCAGATAGGCGTTGAAGCGGGCAGCGGAGGCGCCGTCGATGACGCGGTGGTCGTACGACAGCGACAGCGGCACCATCAGGCGCGGCACGAACTGCTTGCCGTCCCAGACGGGCTTGTGCGCCGAACGCGACACACCCAGGATGGCCACTTCGGGCGCGTTGATGATCGGCGTGAACGACGTGCCGCCGATACCGCCCAAGGACGAAATCGAGAAGCAGCCGCCCTGCATTTCAGCGGGCGAGATCTTGCCGTCGCGCGCCTTCTTGGACAGGTCCGTCATTTCTTGCGCGATCTGCAAGATGCCCTTCTTGTCGGCGTCGCGAATCACCGGCACGACCAGCCCGTTGGGCGTGTCGGCGGCGAAACCGATGTGGTAGTACTGCTTGAGCACCAGGTTGTCGCCATCCAGCGACGCGTTGAACTCGGGGAATTTCTTCAAGGCGGCGACCACGGCCTTGATCAGGAAGGCCAGCATCGTGACCTTGATGCCCGACTTCTCGTTTTCCTTGTTCAGCGTGACGCGCAGCGCTTCCAGGTCGGTGATGTCCGCTTCGTCGTTGTTGGTGACGTGCGGGATCATGACCCAGTTGCGGTGCAGGTTCGCGCCGGAAATCTTCTTGATGCGCGACAGCGGCTTGGCTTCGATCGGGCCGAACTTGGTGAAGTCGACCTTGGGCCACGGCAACAGGCCCAGCGCAGCGCCATCGGCCGAACCGCCGGCTGCGGCAGCCGGTGCAGCGGCCAGCGCCTGCTTGACGAAACCGCGCACGTCGTCGGCGGTAATGCGTTCCTTGGGACCCGAACCCTTGACCTTGCTGAGGTTTACGCCCAGCTCGCGCGCGAACTTGCGCACGGACGGGGACGCGTGGGGCAGTTGGCCGGGCTTCAGGTTGGGGTCTTCCAGCGCGGCGGCGGGTGCCGGGCGCGAAGCAGGAGCAGCAGCAGGCGCTTCAGCCTTGGATTCTGCTTTCGCTTCGGTCTTAGCTTCGGCCTTGGCTTCCGGCTTGGCGTCGGACGTGGCAGCAGGGGCAGCGCCGGCGTCGCCTTCAACGACGACCACCACCGAACCCTTGGCCACCTTGTCGCCAACCTTGACCTTCACTTCCTTGACCACGCCGCCTTGCGAGGCCGGAATCTCCATCGAGGCCTTGTCGGACTCCACGGTGATCAGGCTTTGCTCGGCCTTGATGGTGTCGCCCACGGCGACCATCACTTCGATGACTTCCACTTCCTTGAAGTCGCCGATGTCCGGCACTTCGATATTGACCGGGCCGCTGGCAGCGGCAGGCGCGGCGGCTTGCGCCTTGGCGGCGGGGGCAGCGGCAGCAGCCTGCTTCGGCGCTTCCTTGGCAGCGGCCTTGGGGGCCTCTTCCTTGGCGGCCGGGGCGGCGCCCGAGCCTTCGGCTTCGGCTTCCACTTCCAGCACGACCGCGCCTTCGGCAACCTTGTCGCCCACCTTCACAGAGATGGACTTCACCACGCCGCCTTGCGACGCGGGAATTTCCATCGACGCCTTGTCGGACTCGACGGTGATCAGGCTTTGTTCGGCCTTGATCGTGTCGCCCACCGCCACCAACACCTCAATGACTTCCACTTCCTTGAAGTCGCCGATATCGGGAACCTTGATTTGCACGATGTTGCTCATGTCTCTTTACCCTCAGGCGTATTGCGGGTTGGCTTTGTTCGGATTGATGCCGTACTTCTTGATGGCTTCCGCCACCTTGGCCATCGGAACCTTGCCTTCGTCTGCCAGCGCGCGCAGCGCGGCGACCACGACAAAGTGGCGATCCACTTCGAAGTGCTCACGCAGCTTGGCGCGGAAGTCCGAGCGGCCGAAACCGTCGGTGCCCAGCACCTTGTATTCGCGGCCCTTGGGCACGAACGGACGGATCTGGTCGGCAAAGAGCTTCATGTAGTCGGTCGACGCGATGATCGGGCCTTCCGTCTTGGCCAGCTGTTCCGTGACGTAAGCCACTTGCGGCTTTTTCTCGTCGGGGTGCAGCATGTTGTGGCGCTCGGCGTCCAGGCCGTTGCGGCGCAGTTCGGTGAAGCTGGTGACGCTCCACAGATCCGATGCCACGCCCCAGTCGGCGTCCAGCAGTTCCTGCGCAGCCATGACTTCGCGCAGGATCGTGCCCGAGCCCATCAGCTGCACGCGGTTCTTGCCCTTGCCGTGCGTCTTCAGCTTGTACATGCCCTTGATGATGCCTTCCTCGTCGCCCTGGGTCAGACCGGGCTGCGGGTAGTTTTCGTTCATCACCGTCAGGTAGTAATAGACGTTTTCCTGGTCTTCCACCATGCGCTTCAAGCCATGCTGGATGATCACGGCCAGCTCATGGCCGAACGTCGGGTCGTACGACACGCAGTTCGGGATGGTGGACGCCAGGATGTGGCTGTGGCCGTCTTCGTGCTGCAAGCCTTCGCCGTTCAGCGTCGTGCGGCCGGCAGTGCCGCCCAACAGGAAGCCGCGCGCCTGCATGTCGCCCGCCGCCCAGGCCAGATCGCCAATGCGCTGGAACCCGAACATCGAGTAGTAGATGAAGAACGGAATCATGATGCGGTTGTTCGAGGAATACGACGTGGCCGCCGCGATCCACGAGCTCATTGCACCCGCTTCGTTGATGCCTTCCTGCAGCAGCTGGCCGTCGGCCGACTCCTTGTAGTACATGACCTGGTCCTTATCGACCGGGATGTACTTCTGGCCTTCCGGGGCATAGATGCCGATCTGGCGGAACAGGCCTTCCATACCGAAGGTACGCGATTCGTCGGCCAGGATCGGCACCACGCGCGGACCCAGTTCCTTGTCGCGCAGCACCTGGTTCAGGATGCGAACGAAGGCTTGCGTGGTGGAAATTTCACGGCCTTCGGCAGTGGGTTCCAGCACGGCCTTGAAGGCGTCCAGCGCGGGGGCCTTGAGCTGCTCGTCGGCCTTGGCGCGGCGGCGCGGCAGATAGCCGCCCAGCGCGGCGCGGCGCTCGTGCAGGTACTTCATTTCGGGCGAATCTTCGGCCGGCTTGAAGTACGGCAGGTCTTCCAGCTTGTCGTCCGGAATCGGGATGCCGAAGCGATCGCGGAATTCGCGGATGGATTCGAGTTCCAGCTTCTTTTGCTGGTGGGTCGGGTTCTTGGCCTGGCCCACGTGGCCCATGCCGTAGCCCTTGATGGTCTTGGCCAGGATGACGGTGGGTTGCCCGGTGTGGCTGGTGGCGGCGTCGAACGCGGCGTACACCTTGTGGGGGTCGTGGCCGCCACGGTTCAGGCGCCAGATGTCTTCGTCGCTCATGCGCGAGACGGCTTCCAGCAGCTTGGGGTGCTTGCCAAAGAAATGTTCACGGACGAACTTGCCGTCGTTGGCCTTGTACGCCTGGTACTCGCCGTCCACGGTTTCTTCCATGATCTGGCGCAGGATGCCTTCCTTGTCGTGCGCAAGCAGCGGATCCCAGTAACCGCCCCAGATCAGCTTGATGACGTTCCAGCCGGAACCGCGGAAGTCGCCTTCCAGTTCCTGGATGATCTTGCCGTTGCCGCGCACCGGGCCGTCCAGGCGTTGCAGGTTGCAGTTCACCACGAAGATCAGGTTGTCGAGCTTTTCGCGCGCGGCCAGGGCGATGGCGCCCAGCGATTCCGGTTCGTCCATTTCGCCGTCGCCGCAGAATACCCAGACCTTGCGGTTGCTGGTGTCGGCAATGCCGCGGGCGTGCAGGTACTTCAGGAAGCGGGCTTGATAGATGGCCATCAGCGGGCCCAGGCCCATCGACACCGTCGGGAATTGCCAGAAATCCGGCATCAGCTTCGGGTGCGGGTAGGACGACAGGCCCTTGCCGTCCACTTCCTGGCGGAAGTGGTTCAGCTGTTCTTCGGTCAGGCGGCCTTCAAGGTAGGCGCGGCCGTACATGCCGGGCGACGTGTGGCCCTGGAAGTAGACCAGGTCACCGCCGTGGTTTTCGTCTTCGGCGTGCCAGAAGTGGTTCTGGCCGCAGCCGATCATGGTGGCCAGCGAGGCAAACGATGCGATGTGGCCGCCCAGGTCGCCGCCGTCCGGCGGGTTGTGCTTGTTGGCCTTGACGACCATGGCCATGGCGTTCCAGCGCACATACGAGCGGATACGCGTTTCCAGTTCCAGGTTGCCCGGATGCGCGGGCTCCAGGCCCGGCGGAATCGTGTTGACGTAAGCGGTATTCGGCGAGAACGGGATGTGGGCACCCGAACGACGCGCTTCGTCGATCAGGCGTTCCAGCAGGTAGTGCGCGCGCTGCGGCCCTTCGCGATCAAGGACTGCCGCCAGGGCTTCGAGCCACTCCTGGGTTTCAAGGGTGTCTTCGTCGTTGGCAGCCTGCGGGGCGCCAGCCTGGGCGAAAGAGGACATCGTGTGTCTCCTGTTGGGGTTCGTCGTGACCACACCCGCTTGATGGTTCAACTCGCGGACTCTGCATGGTAGCCGGGATCATCCGGGCTACCATGTCAGGCATGGGTCGGGGTGTTTTTCTAGAGACCTGCTTTGGGTCGGTTCCCTATCAGCCGGCATTCTAAGAAAGAAGATTAACCGGTCGCAAGGAAAATTTCATGTTGCGGTACGGCATTTCATAATGCGAAATGTTGACCATCCGCTGAACGGCCTCTGACGCGTCTTTTTATGGCCTAGGCCAAAAGCAGGGCTTGATTCCCGGCAATTCCCGCCCAACACGCACTAAAATGCGCGGTCTATCTGGCCCGAATTCCATGTCCAGCGCGCCCAAGTCCAATATTCCTACGCCGTTCCACGATCACGCCCGCACTCGCCGCCGCGGCGTGTATTGGGTCACGCCTGTCATGGTGCTGATCCTGTACATCTGTGTGATGGGGGTGTTCTTCTGGCTGCAACGCATTCATGACGATAGCGTCATGTTTGTGACGATCGACCAGGAAATGCGCCAGCAGCGCCTGATATGGGTGGTGCTGGCATTGTCCTGCGTGATCGTCATCAGCCTGTTGATGCTGTGGCGCTATACCCGCTTTCGTTCCACCGCCGAAGCCGCGCTCATCGCCGAGACCGGCTTTCGCCGCGCTATGGAAAATTCCATGTCCACCGGCATGCGCGTGCTGGATATGGAAGGCCGCATCGCCTACGTGAACCCCGCGTTCTGCCGCATGATCGGCTGGAACGAAGCCGACCTGATCGGCCGCAGCCCGCCCTTTCCTTATTGGGTGCCCGGCCGCCATGAACAACACCAGCACACGCTGGACGTCCTGATGTCGGGCAAGACGCCCAGCAGCGGCCTGGAAGTGGAAGCGCAACGGCGCGACGGGTCGCGCTTCACCGCGCGCATGTATGTGTCGCCGCTGCTGGACCCGAACGGCAACCAGATCGGCTGGATGACGTCGATGACCGACATCACCGAACCCAAGCGCATCCGCGAAGCCCTGACCGCCGCGCACGAACGCTTCATGACGGTGCTGGAAGGCCTGGACGACGCCATCTCGGTCACGGCGGACACCCACGACGGCCTGGAACTGCTGTTTGCCAACCGCACCTACCGCCGCGTTTTCGGCGCGCAGACGGGCGGCCACGACGAACTGCTGGCCGGCCGCCGTGGCCGCTTCACCGATGAATCCGTGGAAGTGTTCGCGCCGTCGGTGCAGCGCTGGTTTGAAGTGCACCACCGCATGCTGGCCTGGACGGACGGCCGCCGCGTGCGCATGCAGGTGGCGCGCGACATCACCGAGCGCCGTGGCCACGAAGAAGCGTCCCGCGTGCAGCAGGAAAAGATTCAGCTGACCAGCCGCCTGACGACGATGGGCGAAATGGCCTCGTCGCTGGCGCACGAACTGAACCAGCCGCTGACGGCCATCGCCAACTACAGCATGGGCGCGGTGGCCTTGGTCAAGGCCGGCCACACCAGCCCCAACATGCTGCTGCCCGCGCTGGAAAAAGCCGCGTCGCAGGCCGAACGCGCGGGCAAGATCATCAGCCGCATCCGCGAATTCGTGAAGCGCAGCGAGCCGCGCCGCCAACGCGTGGCTATCGGCCGCATTGTCGACAACGCCATCGGCTTTGCCGAAATCGACGCCCGCAAGCGCCGCATCCGCATCGACAGCTTCGTGCCGTCGAATGCGCCCGACGTGCTGGCCGACCCCATCCTGATCGAACAGGTGCTGTTGAACCTGCTCAAGAACGGGCTGGAAGCCATGGAAAACAGCGAATCGGACGAATTGAAAGTCGCCGTGATCCTGCACGAGCAACATATAGAAGTGGCCGTGGTGGACCGCGGCCATGGCCTGGCCGAGCCCGAACGCCTGTTCGAACCGTTCTTCAGCACCAAGACCCAGGGCCTGGGCATGGGGCTGAACATCTGCCGTACCATTATTGAATCGCACCATGGCCGCCTGTGGGCGGACCCCAACCCCGCTGGCGGTACTATTTTCCGCTTTACCCTGCCCTGCGCTGCTTCCCAGCCGCAGGCCCAGAATGATCAGTCCGAGGAGTTGCACGCATGAACACGCCCCACCTGTCGAGCACGGTATTCATAGTTGACGACGACGAAGCGGTCCGCGATTCGCTGCGCTGGCTGTTGGAAGCCAATGGCTATCGCGTTCGCGCCTATGCCAGCGGCGAATCCTTCCTGGAAGACTACGACGCCAGCCAGATCGGCGTGCTGATCGCCGACGTGCGCATGCCCGGCATGAGCGGCCTGGAACTCCAGGAGCAGCTTATCGCCCGCAACGCGCCGCTACCCATCGTCTTCATCACCGGCCACGGCGACGTGCCCATGGCCGTTTCCACGATGAAGAAAGGCGCCGTCGACTTCCTGGAAAAGCCCTTCAACGAATCGGACCTGCGCGAGATCGTTGCGCGCATGCTTGAGCAAGCCACGCAGCGCGTGTCCAAGCACCAGGCCCAAAAGGACCACGAAGCCATGCTGGCACGCCTGACCGCGCGCGAGCAGCAGGTGCTGGAGCGCATCGTCGCCGGCCGCTTGAACAAGCAGATTGCCGACGACCTGGGCATCAGCATCAAGACCGTCGAGGCGCATCGCGCCAACATTATGGAAAAACTAGAAGTGACTACCGTTGCTGATTTGATGAAAGTGGCCTTGGCCAAACCCGAGGCGCATGCATGACCGCCAGGATTATTGACGGCGCGGCCCTGTCGCTGCGCATTCGTGAAGAAGTCGCCCAGCGCGTCGCCACCCTGGCGGCCAAGGGCACGCGCCCGGGTCTGGCCGTGGTGCTGGTGGGCGCGGACCCCGCGTCCCAGGTTTACGTGCGCAACAAGGTTGCCGCCTGCGAAAAAGCCGGCCTGCATTCTGTCAAGGAACAGTACCCGGCCGAGATGACCGAGGCCGAACTGCTGGCCCGCATCGCCGTGTTGAACCAGGACCCCACCATCCACGGCATCCTGGTGCAGTTGCCGCTGCCCAAGCACATGGATGCCCACAAGGTCATCGAAGCCATTTCGGCCGAGAAGGACGTGGACGGCTTTCACATCAGCAACGCCGGCCTGCTCATGACCGGCCAGCCGCTGTTCCGCCCCTGCACGCCCTACGGCGTGATGAAGATGCTGGAATCGGAAGGCGTGACGCTGCGCGGCGCGGAAGCCGTGATCGTCGGCGCCAGCAACATCGTCGGCAAGCCGATGGCCATGTTGCTGCTTGCCGCCGGCGCCACCATCACCATCTGCAATTCCAAGACGCGCGACCTGGCGGCCCAGACCCGCCGCGCCGACGTCCTGGTGGTGGCCACCGGCAAGCCCGGCATGATCGACGGTTCGATGATCAAGCCCGGCGCCGTGGTCATCGACGTGGGCATCAACCGTGGCGAAGACGGCAAGCTGTGCGGCGACGTGGACTTCGCGTCCGCCAAGGAAGTTGCCGGCGCCATCACGCCCGTGCCGGGTGGCGTGGGCCCCATGACCATCGCCATGCTGCTGGTCAACACGGTCGAAGCCGCCGAACGCGCGGCGGGCTGACACGTTCCAGACCCATCACAAGGGCAATGCGCAGGCCGCCAACGGCTGCGCGTTGCCCTTGCCGCATGTGGGCTTGACTGCCCTTGCTTTCGGGCGGATCGTCCCTATCTGATCCTTATGTCTTTGCGGCCCCGCGTGCCTTCGTTGGGCACCGTGCTGGGTCCGCCCCCCGCCTTTTCACATCCCGATCCCGGTAACACCATGACCCAGAACCCCTTGCTTGCCCCCGTTTCCGATCTGGTCGACTACGCGGCCGTCAAGCCCGAGCACATCGTGCCGGCCGTGGAAGAACTGCTGGGCATCGCCCGCAAGGCCGTGGACCACGCCGCCGATGCCGCGCTGGCGCCCACCTGGGAAGCCGTGGTGGAACCGCTGGACACCGCCTCTGAACGCCTGTGGCGCGCCTGGTCGGTGGCCGGCCACTTGAACGCTGTCGTCAACACGCCCGAACTGCGCGAAGCCTATAACGCCGCGCTGCCGCTGATCACCGAATTTTCAACCTGGGTCGGGCTGCACGAAGGCCTGTACCAGCAATACCAGCGTCTGGCCGCCGCGCCCGACTTTGCATCGTGGTCGCCCGTGCGCCGCCGCATCGTCGACATGGCGCTGCGCGACTTCCGCTTGAGCGGCGTGGAATTGCAAGGCGCCGATCGCGAACGCTACGCGCAGATCTCCGACCGCGAAGCGCAGGCGTCGCAGAAGTTTTCCGAGAACGTGCTGGACGCCATCGACGCCTGGTCGCTGCTGGTGGACGATGAATCGCGCCTGGCCGGCATCCCGGCCGATGTGCTGTCCGCCGCCCGCGCCGCCGCCGCAGAAGACGGCAAGACGGGCTGGAAGCTGACCCTGAAAATGCCGTGCTACCTGCCCGTGATGCAGTACGCGCAAGACCGCACGCTGCGCGAAGCGCTGTATCGCGGCTACGGCACCGTGGCATCCGAACAAGGCGATGCCAAGTTCGACAATTCCCCCCTGATCGAAGAGCTGCTGTCGCTGCGCGCCGAAGAATCCGGCCTGCTGGGCCTGGGCACCTACGCCTCGCTGCGCTTGCAGACCCGCATGGCGCGCGACGCCGGCGAAGTCACCGTCTTTTTGCGTGACCTGGCCGCCCGCGCCAAACCGTTTGCGCAACGCGACCTGGCCGAGCTCAAGGCCTACGCCACGGGCGAACTGGGCCTGGACGAGCTGCAACCCTGGGACGTGGCCTTTGCTTCGGAACGCCTGCGCGAATCGCGCTATGCGTATTCCGAAGACGAAGTGAAGCAGTACTTCACCGAACCGCGTGTGCTGGCCGGCCTGTTCGACGTCATCGAAAAACTGTTCGACGTGCGCCTGACCGAAACGCCCGTCTCCACCTGGCACAGCGACGCGCGCGGCGTGCGCGTCGAGCGCGCGGATGGCGGCTTGATCGGCTATCTGTACCTGGACCTGTATGCCCGCTCGGGCAAGCAAAGCGGCGCCTGGGTCGACAGCGAACGCGCCCGCCGCGTCGTCGCCGGCCACGTGCAAACGCCCGTGGTCTACCTGACCTGCAACTTCTCGCGCCCCAACGGCGACCGCGCCGCCGTGCTTACGCACGACGACGTCATCACGCTGTTCCACGAAACCGGTCATGCGCTGCACGCGCTGCTGTCCGAGGTGGACGAACCCGGCGCGGCGGCCTTCGCCAGCGTTGAATGGGATGCTATCGAACTGCCGTCGCAGTTCATGGAGAACTTCTGCTGGGAATGGGCCGTGGTGCAAAAGCTGTCGGCGCACGTGGACACCGGTGAGCCGCTGCCGCGCGCGCTTTACGACCGCCTGGTCGCCGCGCGCAATTTCCAAAGCGGCATGCAGGCGGTGCGCCAGATCGAATTTGCCCTGTTCGACATGTTGATGCACGACCGCCCCAACGGCGCCACCATTACGGAAGTGCTGGCGCTGTTGCAGGAAGTGCGCCAGGAAGTGGCCGTGCTGTTCCCGCCGTCGTGGCATCGTCTGCCGCACGCGTTTTCGCACCTGTTCGCCGGCGGCTACGGCGCGGGCTACTACAGCTACAAGTGGGCGGAAGTGCTGTCGGCCGACGCGTACGAGGCCTTCGAGGAAGCCGCGGCCAAGCAGCCGGGCAACCCCTTGGGCACGCTGGACCCGGAAACCGGCGCGCGCTTCCGGCGCGAAGTGCTGGCCGTGGGCGGCTCGCGCCCGGCGGCCGAATCGTTCGCCGCGTTCCGCGGCCGGGAGCCTCGCATCGACGCCCTGCTGCGCCACAGTGGAATGAGCGGCAGCTGATCGCCCTGCCCCGCGCAAAAAAGCCCGCAGCGGTTGCAATCCGCTGCGGGCTTTTTTGCGCCTGCGCCTAGGGCTACGGCTACGGCTAGGGCTTCGACTTCGGCTTCGACTTCGACTTCGACTTCGGCTTCGACTTCGCTTCGCCTTTCCCCGTCACCTACGCCTGCGTCTGCGCAGGCACCGGCTCGTCCGGACGACGCGCCGACACCACCAGCCAGCGTCCATACACCGACTGATCCGACCCGGCCTGCTTCCAGAATCGACGCACGTCTTCGTTCTCGGCCCCCTTCACCCGGCCTCGGTAATACAGGCGCGACGGCACGGCCAGCAGACGCTCGATCATGCGCTTGGGCTTGGGCTCGTTGACTTCATGCAGCGTAATGTCCGTGTAGCCGTAATGCGTCAGCAGCAGGTGCAGTTGCGGAAAGCTGAACGGAAAATACGCGATGTAATCCACGCCGCGCTGCTTGCCCACCATGGGACGAAAGCCGGAATGAAACCCGCGCATCAGAAATTGCCACCTTGACCGCAGATACCACGTATTCGGCGTGGTGACGATCAAGGTACCGCCCGGCCGCAGCGCCTGGTACAGGCTCTGCGCCAGCACGCCCGGGTTGGTCATCAGGTGGATCGCCTCGCAGCACACCACCGCGTCGTAGGCGGTGTCCACCTTCAGGGGCGTGTCCAGATCGTGCTCGGTGACTGACTGATAGCCGGCGTCGGCGGGCGGAAATTCCCACAGGCCTACGCCGTCCACGGCAATTTGCCGGCTGCCCTGGGCCGAGAGCATATCGCCCAGCCAGCCTGTTCCGCAGGGCGCGTCCAGCACGCGGCCGGCGTTGCGGTTATGCAGGATGTCGATTACTGCGGGGTAATACGGGAACAACGGATAACGAATTGCCGTGCCGGATGCCATATCCACGTTCAGGACCTTCCTGTAGCTGCGTTACTGACGAGGCTCTGAATATAGACCGCGCGCATCGTCGATGGAATGACTTTGCGACATCTAAAACACACTCCCCACAAAGCTTCACAAATCGGCCCGGGGCCCCAGGCCGAAGCGGATGTTTGCGCCAGGACAAGAACCGGGCGCGCCCAACGCCCCGTGCCCCTGGCCGGCCGCCGGCCCGCCGCATCCATGCAGGTAGAATCAACGGGTTTGACCGGCTTGATCCGGGACGGATTGCTCCTACAACTCTTTCGGCCTTTCCTGAGACTCATGCGACACCTCATTACCGGCCGCGCCTGGCGTGGTCTGCTGTTGGCCCTTTGCGTGTTTCTTGCCGCCTGCGGCGATCGGAACGTGGACTGGACGCTGTACAACGTCAAGGGGCATCTGCCCGACCTGAAATTCTCGCTGCCCGGCGCGGGCGGCAAGACCATCAGCAGCGACGACCTGAAGGGCAAGACGGTCATGCTGTTCTTCGGCTACGCCAGTTGCCCGGACATCTGCCCCACCACCATGGCGCAGTTGACAGCCGTGCTGCAAAACCTGGGCGACAAGGCCAAGAACGTGCGCATCGTGTTCGTCAGCGTCGACCCGCACCGCGACACGCCCGACATCCTGCAAGCCTACGTCAACGCCTTCAACAACAACGCCATCGGCGTGACGGGCGACGAAAAACAGATCGCGGACCTGGCTCGGCGCTACCGCGTGGCCTACCAGATTGAAAAGCCGCGCCCGGGCGACGACGCCGACATGTACGAGGTCACGCACAGCCGTGGCGTGTACATTTTCGACAAGGACGGCCACGCGCGGCTGCTGGCGTCTGACACCGACAGCGTCTCGGCGCTGACCAAGGACGTCGCCCAACTGATCGACATTACCTCCTGATCCGGACACCATCCAGGCCCGATTGCCCGACTTGTTGCATGGCCGCGCCACATACCAGTTGTTACAGCCGCCCCCCAAAAAGCGTGAGTATCATCAGTGCACATCGCCCCCTTTTTATTAAAGCAAGGAGTATGCGCATGAGCATTATCATCATGATCATCGTCGGGTTCATCGTGGGCTTGATCGCCCGCGCCATCATGCCCGGAGACCAGAACATGGGGATCATCATGACCACCATCCTGGGTATCGTCGGCGCCGTGGTTGCCGGTTTCCTGGGTCAGACGATGGGTTGGTACGCAGAGGGCGAACCGGCTGGCTGGATCGCCTCGGTTGTGGGCGCCATCATCGTGCTGTTCGTGGTTGGCCTTGTCGCCCGCAAGCGCACCTGACGCCCTGCCAGGCAAGCATCAATAAAAAACGGGCCGATCTTTCGATCGGCCCGTTTTGTTTTTGGCGAGTCCGTTGCGGTTACGAACCCGAGCCTGCGCTCGCGCCCCCGCCCGACCCCTGCGCGGTCGTAGCCGTGACCGTGCGCTCGGTCCAACCGCCGCCCAGCACCTTGTACAAGGTAACCAAGTTGGACAGCCGGGCCAGCCGCGTATCCACCAGCGCTTGCTGCGACGTGTACAGCGAACGCTGCGAATCCAGCACGCTCAGGTAGTCGTCGATGCCCTGGCGGAAACGCTGGTCCGACACGTCGTAGGCGCGCTGGTTGGCGTCCACCAGCAGGCGCTGCGCCTGGATCTGGTCGTCCAGCGTGCCGCGCCCGGCCAAGGCGTCGGCCACTTCACGAAAGCCCGTCTGAATGGACCTTTCGTACTGCGCCACCTGGATGTTCTTCTGCACCTTGGCCAAATCCAGATTCGCTTGCAGCGAACCGCCGGCGAAGATCGGCACGGTGATCTGCGGCACGAAGCTCCACGCGCCCGAACCGCCTTCGAACAAGCCGCCCAGGCTGGCGCTGGCGGTGCCCGCCTGGCCGGTCAGGCTGATGGTGGGAAAGAACGCCGCGCGCGCCGCGCCGATGTTGGCGTTGGCGCCCTTGAGCTGATGTTCGGCCGCGCGGATGTCCGGGCGGCGCGCCAACAGATCCGACGGCAAGCCGGCCGGCAAGGTCGTGGGCAACATGCCGTCATCCAGCTTTACGGCCTGGTCCAGCGCCGCCACCATTTCCGGCGACATCGGCTGGCCCACCAGCAGCGTCAACGCATTGCGGTCCTGCGCGGCCTGACGCGTGTATTGCGACAGGTTGCGCTGGGCCGTGCGCAGCGACACTTCCGCCTGGCTCAGGTCCAGCGCCGTGGACAGCCCCTGGTCGTAGCTTTGCTGCGTGAGCTTGAACGAATCTTCCTGGCTCTTTAGCGTGTCACGCGTCAGGCCCAGCAATTCCTGGTCGGCGCGCAAGGTCAGATAGGCATTGGCCACTTCGGCAATCAGCGTCAGCTGCGTGGCCGTGCGCGTTTCGTCCAGCGCCAGATAAGACTCCAGCGCCTGGTCGCTCAGGCTGCGGATGCGGCCGAACAGGTCCAGTTCCCAGGCCGACAGTGCGGCGCCCACCTGGTAGTTGTGGCTGGTGGTGGCGCTGCCGCTGGGCGACAGGTCGGCCGGCGTGCGCTGCGCGGTTTCCTTGCCGGCCACGCCCACGCTGGGCAGCAGGTCGGCACGCTGAATACGGTACTGTGCACGCGCCGCTTCCACGTTCAACGCGGCCACGCGCAGGTCGCGGTTGTTGGCCAGCGACAGTTCGATCAGCTGTTGCAGCAGCGGGTCGCTGAAGAAGTCGCGCCAGCCGACGTCGGCGGTGGACATGCCCTGCGCCAGCTGCGAGCCATCGGCCTTGTAGGCATCGCCCGTGGGATAGTTGGCGCTGACGGGCGCGTCGGGCCGTTCGTAGGTCGGGGCCAGCGAGCAGCCCGCCAGGGCCGCCGCCAGGGAAACAGACAACAAGGTTCTCATCTGAAGTTTCATTACGGTTGTCCTTCGGCGGACACTTCCTGCGAGCCGTTGGCGCTGGTGTCGTGCTTGTCTTGGTTTTCGCTCATGCGCTTGACCTTGAACACGCGCAGCATGATGACGAAGAAGGCCGGAACAAAGAAGATGGCCAGGAACGTGCCGGTCAGCATGCCGCCGATCACGCCCGTGCCGATGGCGTTCTGGCTGCCCGAACCGGCGCCCGACGAAATCGCCAGCGGCGTCACGCCCAGGATGAACGCCAGCGACGTCATCAGGATGGGGCGCAAGCGTTGGCGGGCGGCGTGGATGGCCGACTCCGTCAGGCTTGCGCCAGACTCGAAGTGTTCCTTGGCAAATTCCACGATCAGAATCGCGTTCTTGGCCGCCAGCCCCACCGTGGTCAACAGCCCCACCTGGAAGTACACGTCGTTGGACAGCCCGCGTGCCAGCGTCGCCAGCAGCACGCCGATAATGCCCAGCGGCACCACCAGCATCACCGCCGTCGGGATGGACCAGCTTTCATACAACGCGGCCAGGCACAGGAACACCACGATCAACGAAATGGCGTACAGCGCCGGGGCCTGCGAACCGGACAGGCGTTCTTCGAACGACAGCCCCGTCCATTCAAAGCCCACGCCCACCGGCAGCTTGGCCGCCAGCTTTTCCATTTCTTCCATGGCCGCGCCCGAGCTATAACCCGGCGCCGCCTGGCCCTGGATGTTGTAGGACGGCACGCCGTTATAGCGGTTCAGCTTTTGCGGGCCGAAGCTCCACGTGGCTTTCGAGAACGCCGAGAACGGCACCATGTCGCCCGCATTGTTGCGTACGTACCATTTGTTCAGGTCTTCCGGCAGCATGCGCGAGGACGCCTCGCCCTGCGCGAACACCTTCTTCACGCGGCCCCGGTCGATGAAGTCGTTGACGTACGACGACCCCCACGCCGTGGCCAGCGTGCTGTTGATGTCCGACACGGCCACGCCCAGCGCACGCGCTTTTTCGCGGTCGATATCCAGTTGGTACTGCGGCGCGTCTTCGATGCCGTTGGGACGCACGCCCACCAGCACCGGGCTCTTGGCGGCTTCGCCCAGCAGCTGGTTGCGCGCGGCAAGCAGCTTTTCGTGGCCCACGCCGGCGCGGTCCATCAGCTGGAAGTCAAAGCCGGTGACGTTGCCCAATTCCATCACGGACGGCGGCGGCACCACGAACAGTTGCGCGCGGCGCTCGGTCTTGCCGAAGTGCGCGTTGGCGCGCGCCGCCACGGCGCCGGCCTTGAGCCTGGCGTCGCCGCGTTCTTCCCAGTCGCGCAGCTTGATGAACAGGATGGACGCGTTCTGGCCACGGCCGCCGAAGTTAAAGCCGTTGACGGCGAACACCGATGTCACGGCGTCCTTTTCCTCGGTCAGCAGGTACTTGGTCGCGTCGTCGATGACGGCCTTGGTGGCTTCGGCGGTGGCGCCGGCGGGCGTCTGGATCTGGGCGAACAAGATGCCCTGGTCCTCGGCCGGCAGGAAGGCCGTGGGAATACGCGTGAACAGCCAGCCCATGGCAATGACCAACGCCAGGTACACGATCATCAGGCGCTTGGTGCGGTTCAGCCCGCGCGCAACGGTATTGGCATAGCCGTTGCTGCTGCGCTCGAACGAGCGGTTGAACCAGCCGAAGAAACCCTTCTTCGTACCGTGATGGCCCTTGGGGATCGGCTTGAGCAAGGTGGCGCACAAGGCCGGCGTGAAGACGATGGCAACCAGCACCGACAACACCATCGAGGACACGATCGTGATCGAGAACTGGCGGTAGATCACGCCGGTGGAGCCGCCGAAGAACGCCATCGGGATGAACACGGCGGCCAGCACCATGGCAATACCGATCAGCGCGCCCGTGATCTGGCCCATGGATTTGCGCGTGGCCTGCTTGGGCGTCAAGCCCTCTTCGGCCATCACCCGCTCCACGTTTTCCACCACCACGATCGCATCGTCCACCAACAGGCCAATGGCCAGCACCATGCCGAACATCGTCAAGGTGTTGATGGAATAACCGAACGCGGCCAGCACGCCGAACGTACCCAGCAACACCACCGGCACGGCCAGCGTGGGGATGATGGTGGCGCGGAAGTTCTGCAAGAACAGGTACATCACCAGGAAGACCAGGATGATGGCTTCGACCAGCGTCTTGAACACTTCATGGATCGACAGGCTGACGAACGGCGTCGTGTCGTACGGATAGACGACGTCCATGCCCGGCGGGAAGTACGGCTTCAGATTGTTGATGGTGTCGCGCACCGCCTGCGCCGTGTCCAGCGCGTTGGCGCCCGGGGCCAGCTTGATCGCCAGGCCCGAGGCGGGCTTGCCGTTGTAGAAGCTGTCGATGGCGTAGGTCTGCCCACCCAGTTCAATGCGCGAGACATCGCCCAGACGCACTTGCGAGCCATCGGCGTTGACCTTGAGCAGGATGCGGCCGAAGTCTTCCGGCTTCTCCAGGCGCGACGGCCCGATGATGGTGGCGTTCAATTGCTGCCCGCGCACGGACGGCAGGCCGCCCAGCTGGCCGGACGACACCTGCACGTTCTGTTCCTTGATCGCCGTCACCACGTCCACCGTGGTCAGCCCGTAGTTCACGAGCTTGGCCGGGTCCAGCCAGATCCGCATCGCGTACTGCGAGCCGAACAGCTGGAAGTCACCCACGCCCTGCGTGCGGCTGATGGGATCCTGCACGTACGAGGCCACGTAGTCGGCCAGGTCGTCCTTGGTCATCGTGCCGTCGGTGGACACGAAGCCCGCCACGATCAGGAAGTTCTTCGTGGCCTTGGTGACGCGGATACCCTGCTGCTGCACTTCCTGCGGCAACAAAGGCTGCGCCAGCGCCAGCTTGTTCTGCACCTGCACCTGCGCCGTGTCCGGGTTGGTGCCCTGCTTGAACGTCAGCGTGATGGACATGCTGCCGTCGGAATTGCTTTCCGACGAGATGTACTGCAAGCCGTCCAGCCCGTTCATCTGCTGTTCGATGACCTGCACCACGGTGTCCTGCACGGTTTGCGCGGACGCACCCGGGTAGGTCACCGCGATGCCGATCGCGGGCGGGGCGATGTTGGGGTACTGCGAGACCGGCAATTGCAGGATGGACAGCGCACCGGCCATCATCAGCACAATCGCGATCACCCACGCGAATACCGGCCTATCGATAAAAAACTTTGCCATGCAAGGCTCCCTGATTACTGCTTGGCCGGGGCGGCATTGGCCGCCTGCGGCTGCTGTGCGTTGGCGCCAGCCTCGGTAGCGACGACTTCGACGCCCGGACGCACCATTTGCAAGCCTTCCACGATCACCTTGTCGCCGGCGGCCAGGCCGTCGGTAACCAGCCACTTGTCGCCAATGGCGCGGTCGGTCGTCAGTTGGCGCAGCTCGACCTGGTTCTTGTCATTGACGACAAGCGCCGTCGGCAGGCCACGCTGGTTGCGCGTCACGCCGCGTTGCGGCACCAGCAGCCCGTCGGCGGCCACGCCGTCAGCCAGCCGCGCGCGCACGAACATGCCGGGCAACAGGCGCCGGTCGGGGTTCGGGAACACCGCGCGCAACGTGATGGAACCGGTGCCCTGGTCCACCGTGACTTCCGAAAATTGCAGTTTGCCGGTCTGCTTGTATTGCGAGCCGTCTTCCAGGGTCAGCGACACCAGCGCGGCTTGTTCGCCATCGGCCTTCTTCAGCTGGCCGCTGGCCAGCGCGTCCTGCAAGCGCAGCAGCTGCACGCTGGACTGCGTCACGTCGACGTAGATCGGGTCAATCTGCTGCACCGAGGCCAGGGCGGCGGTCTGGTTGGCCGTGACCAGCGCGCCTTCGGTCACCGCGGAACGGCCGATGATGCCGTCGATGGGCGACAGCACCTTGGTGTAGACGAGGTTGATGCGCGCCGTATCCAGCGCGGCCTTGGCCGACAGCACATCGGCCGCCGCCTGGTCGCGCGACGCCACGGCGTTGTCGTAGGTCTGTTGGCTGACGGCGCGCGTGGCCACCAGCGGCTTGTAGCGTTCGGCCAGCAAGGCGGCCGTCTTCTGCTGCGCCTGGGCGCGGGCCAGCGCAGCCTTCTGGCTGTCGAGGCTGGCTTGGTACAGCGCCGGGTCGATCTGATAGAGCTGCTGGCCGGCCTTGACCTCGCCGCCTTCGGTGAACAGGCGCTTTTGCACGATGCCGTTCACCTGGGGCCGCACTTCGGCCACGCGGAACGCGGACGTGCGGCCCGGCAGTTCGGTGGTCAGGGAAACGGGTTGCGTGGTCAGGGTCACCACGGTCACTTGCGGTTTGCCCGCCTGCGGTGCGTCTTGTTTCTTGCCGCAAGCGGCCAGGGTGAGAGCCGATGCCGTCAGCGTGAGCACTGCCGCGCTGCGCCACATAGCGCTTTTCTTATTCATAGATATTCCCGATTTCCGACAAAAAAGGAGCCCGCCTCCGCCCACGATAAGGGGGAGGTCTTGTGCATCGAATGGGTGGATTGGCATTGAAAACGCAAGAGGGCTTTATTGCATTGCTGCATTGCAGAACCCGCATTCTGAGTTATCCCGCCCCAGAAACAAAGGGGCGGATAAAGAAAACATCATTCCATTTATGGGACAATTTCCCACACCAAGTCTGTGAAAGAATCTCGACATGAAACGCTTACAAGGCATGGAACTCTTCGTCGAAGTGGCCAAGACACGTAGTTTTAGCCGCGCTGCAGCAACGCTGGGCGTGCCGAAATCGACCTTGTCTCGCCAGGTGGCCGAATTGGAAAAATCGGTGGGGCTGCGCTTGTTGAGCCGCACCACCCGCAAGGTGGAGCTGACCGATGCCGGGCGGCTGTACTTCGAACGCTGCCAGCGCATCGTGGCCGAGGCGCAGATCGCCCATGAAGAACTGCAAAAGCTGGTCGACACGCCGGCCGGGCCGCTGCGGGTCAACATGCCCGCGGATTTCGGCACCGACTTCCTGGCTGAATCGTTCATGGAGTTCTCCCGCCGCTATCCCGACGTCACGTTTTTCCTGGACCTGGCAAACCCGGACCACGCCTCGCGCGTATTCCAGACCTGCGATATCTCAATCGAAATCGGCGACCTGCCCGACTCGACGCAAATCGCCCGGCTGCTGGGCATGCTGCCCGCCCACCTGTATGCCTCGCACGACTACCTGGAAAAACACGGAGAACCCAAACATCCCAGTGACTTGACTCGCCATGAGTGCATTGAGTTCCGCGCGGAAGGCGCGGGCCGCGTCACGCGATGGCCGCTCAGCAACGGCGATCAGCACATCGAATTCACGCCGGGCAACCGGTTTTCGGTCAACGGCGTCGCCATGGCGCGGCGGCTGGCCATGCTGGGCGCGGGCATCGCGGTGCTGGTGGGCGGCCAGACGGCTGAACAGCAATCAGGGCAGTTGCGGCGCGTATTGCCGGACTGGCAACTGGGCCCCTTCCCTGTCTATGCCGTGACCGAGACGCGGCTGCTGCCGGCCAAGACCCGGATCTTCATCGAATTCCTGATGGAGCGCCTGGGCAGCAACGGGCAAGCGAAGGATACGCCCGCCTTCATGAAATAACGGCAAGTTCGAAACAGACTGAAAAATCTGCTGACGCCCGAATTCACTTGTCGGCCAGAAAGAACAGCCCGGGCGGGCCCAGGCTGACTAGATGCTGAACGACAGCGGGGTTAAAAGCCCTCGTCGTCGCGCAGATACCGCCACTGCCCCAGCGGCAGGTCGCCCAGCGACACGCGGCCGATGCGCACGCGCTTCAGGCCCACGACTTTCAGCCCGACCAGTTCGCACATGCGGCGGATCTGGCGTTTCTTGCCTTCGCGCAGAACGAAGCGCAGCTGGTCGTGGTTTTGCCAGCGCACATGGGCGGGCTTCAGCGCCTTGCCGTCCAGCGACAGGCCGTGATTCAGCAGTTCCAGGCCACGGTCGGGCAAATCGCCCTGCACCCGCACCAGGTATTCCTTGTCCACGCTGGAGTCTTCGCCGATCAGGTGCTTGGCGATGCGACCGTCTTGCGTCAGCACCAGCAAGCCTTGCGAATCGATGTCCAACCGCCCCGCCACCGCCAGGCCGTCCAGGTGCGCGCGTTCAAAGCGCTGCGGATGGCGGTCGCCGGCAAAACGCGAGCGCGAGTCGATCAACGCCACGGCGGGCGTATAGCCTTTTTCGGCCTGGCCCGACACATATCCCACCGGCTTGTTGATCAGGATGGTCACGCGCGAGGTCTGGCGCGCCTGCGCGGCGCGCTCTAGCGTGATGACCTGATCCGGAAACGCCTTGGCGCCCAGTTCGGACACCACTTCGCCGTCCACGCGGACCCAGCCGCGTTCGATATAGCTGTCGGCCTCGCGGCGCGAGCAAAGTCCGCGCTCGGACATGAGCTTGGAGATTCGTACTTTTTCCATGGCCGGTATTGTATGCGTTGGCGAGCCGCCCTTCGGGCTTGGCATAATACGCAGCCATGATGAAACCCGCCGCCCATCTCCCCCCGCTTGCTCCCGGCTGGCTGGCCGTCGCGCCACCCGTCCTGCCCCCCGCCATGCGCCACTGGCTGTTTCGCCCCGGCGCCCTGACCGCCGGCCTGCGCCAGGTAGGCCAGGTGCGCCTGCGCGTGCTGGCCGAATACGCCGACGGCGCGCCGCCCGACGAAGCCCGCGCCATGGGCATCGCGCCCGGCTCGCCGGTCTGGATCCGCGAAGTGCTGATGTCGGTGAACGGCGTGGACAGCGTGCCCGCCCGCAGCCTGACGCCGCTACGCGCATCGCATGGCGCGTGGCAAGGCATGCGCCGCCTGCTGACGCGGCCGCTGGCCGACATGCTGTATCACGACAGCACCGTCATCCGTTCCCGCTTTGCCTGCCGCCGCCTGGCCTCGCCCGTGCCGTTCTACGCCACGGCGCGCGACGTGCTGCCCACCGACGGCCACTCGCAAGACGCCCACCGCGTGTGGGCAAGACGGTCCGTCTTCTGGCGCCAGGGCCAGCCGCTGCTGGTGGCCGAGTGCTTCCTGCCCGGCTTCTGGGACGTGATCGCCGGCCAGCCCACGCCCCCGCTGGTGCCGCATCAGCGCACGGCGCGATAACAGTAGCCGCCAGCCACGCCGGAACCGCCTGGCGCTATTGCTCGCAACCGTCGGCGCCGCGTTTGCCCAGATAAAGCTCCACGGCGCTTTCCACCGTTGGATGGAAATGATCGTCGCCAAAAATTTCCGCCAGCTCGAAGCGCTTGAGCTTGTCCCGCACCGGATCCTTCATCTCGGCAAAATGCAGTGCCGCGCCTTCCTTGGACAGATGTTGGGCAAGTTCGCGCAACATGTCCGCCGCGGTCACGTCAACGCTGGTGACGGGTTCGGCCGCCACCACCACCCGGCGCACCGGCGTGGGCGAGGCATCGACGGCTTCCAACAGCCGTTGCTGAAACAGCTCGGCATTGGCGAAGAATAGCGGCGCGTCCCAGCGAAACAGCACCAGGCCGTCGATCAGTGCGGCATCTGGATAGCGCTTCAAGTCGTGATAGCCGCGCAAGTTGGGCACACGCCCCAACACCGCGAAATGCGGCCGCCAGCCATCCCACAGAAACTCGATGATGGCGATGACGACCGCCAGGCCGATGCCGGGTATCGCCCCAAACGCCGCCACGCCGGCAAAGCACAACATCGACAGCCAGAACTCCCATTGCTGGATGCGGTGGATACGGCGCAGGTCCTTGATTTCGAACAGGCCGATGGCCGCGGCGATCACCACGGCGGCCAACGCGCTGTTGGGCAGGTAGCGCAGCAGGTCAGGCGCCAACAACAGCAAAAGCGCCACGGCCGCCGCCCCGACCACGCCCGTCAGCTGCGTGCGCGCACCCGCCGCTTCGGCCACGGGCGTGCGTGATGCGCTGCTGCTGATCGGAAACCCCTGGAAGAATCCCGCCGCCAGGTTGGCCACGCCCAAGCCCACCATTTCCTGATTTGGGTCGACATGGGAGTGCGTGCGCGCGGCGTAGGTTCGCGACAGCACGCTTGTATCCGCGAAGGAAATCATCGCCACCGCGCCGCCTCCGACGATGATGGTGAGCCAGTCCGCGTTATCCAGCCATGGCCAGGTGAATGTCGGCAAGCCCTGCGGGATCTCGCCCAGCACTTTTACGCCGTGAACATCCAGCCGAAAAATGCTGACCGCCAATGTGGCCAGGACAACGGCGACCAAGATGCCGGGCACGCGCTTAAAACGCTTAAGCAGCAAGATCGTCACCAAACTGGCCGCCCCTACCGCGAAGGCATAGCCGTTGGTTTTGCCATCGGCCACTGCCCGCCCCAATTGCCACAGCTCGCGCAAGGGGCCGCCGCCTTCGATCGGAATGGCGAACAATTTCGGCAGCTGGCTGACAAGCACGGTGAGCGCAATGCCGTTCATGTAGCCATAGCGTATGGGCTTGGACAACAGTTCGGTGATGAACCCCAGGCGCAACAAGCCCAGAACGATGCAGACCAGCCCGGCGATAACGGCCATCAGGCTGGCCGCGGCCACCGCGCGCACGGGGTCGCCCCCGGACACGCTCAGCACCACCGCAAGAATGGGCGCGGCCAGCGCCGAATCCGGCCCCAGCACCAGGATGCGGCTTGGCCCAAAAATGGCATAGGCCAGCAGCGGCACGATGGTGGCGTAAAGCCCGTAGATGCCCGGCACGCCCGACGCCTCGGCATAGGCGATGCCCACCGGTACCAGCATCGCGGCCAATGCCAGGCCCGCCGCCAGGTCGTTGGGAAGCCAAGCCGCTTGATATGACCGTAGTACAGACAGCCCGGGCATCCAGCGCGTAACCGCCGAGTCGACGGGGGCAGGCGTGGGCGAGGATGCGGGCATGGTGGGCAACGGTCCGTCGCGGGGTCGATCAGTAAAGCAGCCAGACGATCACCGTTCCCCACGTCGTGATCAGAATGTGTCCGAACGCCACCGTGCCGGAATACCCGATGACCGCGACCGGGCTCTGTGATTTTTCCTGCACCGCGGCAAGCCCGGCCGTCATCGTTTGTGCCCCGGCCAGCGCGCCCAGCAGCAACAGGGGCTCAAGCCCCAGCACGTAGCGCCCGAACAGCAAGCCGACAAACTGCGGAACCATCGTGACCACGATGCCCGCCAGAAAAATCGTCAGCCCGACTTCTTGAAGCGCTTGCACGAATACCGGCCCCGCCTTCAGCCCGATCATCGCGACAAAGCCCGCCAACCCGATGGACTTCATGAATTCAAGGGCGCCATGGGATATGCGCCCAAACAAAGGCCTGGCGGAATTTCGCCAGCCCACCAGCAGCCCAAGAATCAGTGTCCCGACACTGCTGCCAATGGCGATATGCATGCTGCCGATGGGCAGCACCAGCGACGTCCCCACCACCGCGCCGACGAATATGCCGAATCCCAGCGCAACAAAGTCCGTGGCGTTCAATTCCCGCACGATGCTGCCCATGCGCTCGGCCACGCGTTCAACCGCGGGCTCAAGCCCGACGATACTGAGCACGTCGCCGCGCAACAGCACCGTTTTGGAACCCACCGGTATCTGCACGCCGTTGCGCCGGATGTCGCGAAGGAACACGCCGCGCACTTCCTGGGCCTGCTCCGCAATCTGAGCCACTGTCTTGCCGACAAGCGCAGGGTTGGACAACACGACGTCGTACATCGCGCTTGGAATATCCAGCAGTTCGCGGTCTGCCTGTTCGACGGCGTGGCCGTCCAGCCATTTCAGTATCACTTCGCTTTTGCCCGAGACCGCCACCACGTCGCCCGCGCGCAGGACCGTCGTGGGCTCGACGGCAAGCAAGCTGCCGTCACGCCGGATGCGTTCCACGAACATCCGGTCCGGGGCATATCGCGATTCGACCAGCGCAACGCTATGGCCCACGGCGGGGTGGTCGGGCTGAAGAAGATAGGCGCGCAAGTCGAATTTACGCCACGCCGAAGCCACGCCGGCTTTCTGACGCTGTATGCCGTACGCCTGCTCAAGCCGCGCGCCCTCCGCCTTCAGGTCCACGCGCAATAGCTTCGGCCCCAGGCTGGAGCAGAACCAGATGATTCCGAACGTCCCGAAGATGTAGCAGAGCGCATCGGCAACGGCGATCTGGCTGATCAGGCGATCCTTCTCGGCAGCGCTGATGGGAAGATTGCGGATGGCTTCACTACCCGTGCCGATAGCGGGCGACTCGGTCAAGCCGCCGGAGATCAAGCCCACGGCATAACCGAGTTCCAGCTTCAGCAAGAGCGCCAGCGCCCAGGCCGTGAGCAGCCCCGCAACGGGTATGACGACGCCCAGCACCGCCCACCGCCAGCCGCCATCCTTCATGCCTCGAAAGAAACTTGGCCCCACCGAGTAGCCGATTCCGAACATAAACAGCAGGAAGAGCACCTGCTTGGCGGTGTCGGATACCGGTATGAGAAAGAAATAGCCGATCAGCAACCCCGCCAGCAAGGAGCCTGTCACCGGCCCAAAGCCGACCCCGCGAATCTTGAATCCGCCGACCCAATAGCCCAGGCCGATCGCCAGGAAAACGGCAAGCTCGGGGTAGCGCTGCAGCAAGTTGCCTAAGAAGTCCATGGCGTTCGGCCCTCGAAAGACGACGTTCTGGACCCCCGACCTACCACCTCCGGGGAAGCCCCCTCAAGTGCGAAACCTGCATGGCATTGTTGCTACCGACGGATCGCAAAGTCCATGCTATATCCGGCAAAATTCCGTCAGACCGGGGATCGGCCGCGTCCGTGGGTGTGCGCGCCGCCCAGGCCGGCCAATCACGGGTTTGACGCCGAACCGATCAGCGGTCCGCGCGATCATCCGATACTGCCGGCACCGCCGGCGCCGTATACCATTGCGCCGGCGCCACCACCTTGGGCTCGTCCGGGTCCCCTTCGTAGGCAGGCGTCATGATCTGCACGCCGTATTCGTTGAAGACGTCAAGAATGTGGCGGTGCAGTTCGGCATAGGTCTTGGCGATTCTTTGCGTATCGCGGGTGTAAGCGTTCAGCTCGTAGGTAACCGCAAAGTCTCCCAGCTTGGTCAGCAGCACGAAGGGGCCGGGCTCGGCCAGCACCACCGCGCACCGCGCGGCCGCGGCGTGGAGCATGGCTTCAACCTGCCGCCACGGGACTTCGTAGCCGATGCCGACACTGGTGTGAAGAATCAAGCCTTGGGAGGCGGCCAGCGAGCTGTAGTTGGTGACGTCGCTGTTCAGGATCTGGGAGTTCGGAATCGTGATTTCTTCATTCTTGTTCGTGCGGACGTGGGTCACCTGTAGGCGCACCGACACCACTTCCCCCACCACGTCACCCACCTTCACCCTGTCCCCCACCTTGAACACGCGTCGATAGGTCATCAGATAGCCGGCGATAAAGTTGGAGATTGCCGTGGAAGATCCCAGCGACACCACCAGGCCGATGAAGATCGAAATGCCCTTGAACGCGGCAGTCTCGGAACCGGGGATATACGGGTATGCAACGATCAGCGCAAACGCCAGGATCAATATCCGCGCAAGCTTGTAGGTGGGGATGGCCCATTCCGGCTCGAATTGGGCGAAGCTCACGCGCCGGTGTTCGACCGCATCGAAGAAAGTGCGGACCCGTCGCAGCGCGAAACGGGCCACGTAATAGATAAGGACAAGGATAAGAATGTCGGGGATCACCGCGGCCGCGGATTTTCCCAGCCTTTCTGCGGTGCCGGTGGCCAGGTCGAACAGGTCGTTGGAAAGCGAGCGCGTCCAGGGAAACAGCGCAAGCACGTATTGCAGGTACGCATACACCGATATGACGATGGTGGCGGCGCCCACCGCCAGCACCAGCGCGTGCAACGCCTTCCAGATGGTGTCCGATCGCAACAGCTCGAATGACTGGATATCCACCGCGCGGACGCGGCTTTTCAAAAGCCGGGACACCGCCTTGTCCAGCCAGCGGTTAAGCAACAGCAGAACGGCGATACCCAGGGCCAGCAATACCGTTGCGCCGGCACTGTAAAGGCCGGACCTGAGCAGGGCTTCGGTGCCGCGCGCCCGCCGGAAGTCGTCTATGGCTTGCCGGATTCGCAGCAGATGCAACGCCGCGAGATTGTCACGGGTAGTTTGTTCAAGCTGGGCGTCGGCGTCGCTGACGATGATCAGCGCGGTTGCCCCCGCCATGATGACGGTGCCGTTATCAACGGGCTCGGTCCGAAGGCCGGCGCTTGAAAACGAGGTATCCGCCGCGACCTTCGTGATTCTTTCCCGGATGGCCTCGGCGCGCCGCTCGGCGGGAAATGAGGACAGCCCTCGTACCCGGAAGAGCACCTGGCCGTCCACCTCGACCGGGGCGGTCTCAAGCGCCAGCTCAAGGGGAGAGGGTTCCGGACGCGCGTCCTCTGCCCCAGCGGACAGTGCAGGCGTCAGGATCAGCAGCAACACAGCAAGAATGGAGACTCGGATGATTCCAGTCATGATTCCCTCTCGCGCCGATGCCGCCGTCTTCGTCTTGCGATGACGGCGTTTGCCTGGCCAGCACGATAGTTGGCCCGGCGGTTGCAGCGAATCCATCTTAGCGCTATTGATCCGCGAAATGCGATGCGCTTTGGGGAATTTATGATCGGGCCGCGCGCGTGGCCTACCCTTGCCCTAGCCCTCGTACTGTCGCCCCTGCTCCAGCAGTTCAGGCGTACCGATCACCGCGTTCAAGCCGTCAAAATCCAGCATCCGGTCCTGCCATGGCGCAGTCGTGCCGTGCTGGCGCAGGCTGCCGTAGTAAGCCTGCAACGTGTGCGCCACGGCGCGCGCCGTGCCGCCGGGAAAGATGACGATGCGAAAGCCCAGGGCGGTCAGCGCGTCCGCGCTTTGCACCGGCGTCTTGCCGCCTTCCACCATATTGGCCAACAGCGGCACGCGCCCGGCAAATCGGTCGCAGGCCGCCTGCATCTGTTCTGGCGTGCGCAAGGCTTCAATGAACAGCGCGTCGGCGCCGGCTTCAAGATAGCGCTCGGCGCGGTCCAGCGCGGCCTCCAGCCCTTCAACCGCCACCGCGTCGGTGCGCGCCAGTATCAGCGTGGACGCTGACACCCGCGCGTCCACGGCGGCGCGCAGCTTGCCGCACATCTCGGTCGCGGGTATCACCGCCTTGCCATCCAGATGCCCGCAGCGTTTGGGAAACGTCTGGTCTTCCAACTGGATCATGGCAGCGCCCGCGCGTTCGAAGCCGCGCACGGTGCGCTGCGTGTTCAACGCGTTGCCAAAGCCCGTGTCGGCATCCACGATCACCGGCGTGGCGACGCGTTCGGTGATCCGAGCCAGCGTGTCCTCGACCTCGGAATACGTGGTCAGGCCGATGTCTGAACGGCCCAAGCGGGTGTAGGCGATGGAAGCGCCCGACAGGTACAGCGCGGCAAACCCGGCCTGCTCGGCGATCAGCGCCGACAGGGGGTCGTAGATGCCGGGGGCCAGCACGGCGCCCGCTGCCAATTGCGTTTTCAGGGTTTGCTTCATGAGGGTTCCTGTACAAGTTCGTGCCCCAGCAGCGATGCGGCGGTCGCGGCGGCGATATAGCCGCCCGCCACCGCACTGAGCAATCCGTTGCCGGACAGATAGCCCGACACGTCGTTGCCCGACACGCCGCGCGCGGCGCCACCGGCAGCCAGCAAATTCGGCAGCGCCTGCCCATCGCGGGTCAACACGCGGCATTGCGCATCGATATCCAGGCCACCTTGCGTATGAAACAGCGCGCCCGTGACCTTGACGGCGTGGTACGGCGCTTGCAGCGTGCGTTCAAAGCGGCGGCCAAGGGGGTCCGCCCCATCCGGGCCGACGGCTTGCAAGGTCTGTTGCAACACGCCGGCATCGCAGCCGATCAGCGCGGCCAGGGCGGGCAGATCCGCACAGGTTTTCACTGCTTGGCCCGCTTCGGCCGCCACAAAATCCGGAAAGCCACGTGCCAATGCCAGCGTGCGGTCGTCGAACACGTTCCAGGCCACGCCGCCCGGCTGGGACAACACATGCACGGCGGCTTCGGAATAGCCCTGCGTTTCGTCATGAAAGCGCCGACCATCGCGATTGATCTGCACCCCGCCGTCCATCATGACGGCCCAGGAGATCAATGTGCCTTGCGGTGTCGCCCAGGACCCGTGCCCCTGGTAGGCGCCCAGGTCGGCCAGGCGTGCGCCCAAGGCCTTGCCCCATTCGATGGCGCTGCCGTCGTTGCCGACGTGGCCGCCGTAGACGGCCTGGCTCATGGCGGGCAAATGCTCGGCCACCATGGCCGCGTTGCCGCCAAATCCGTTGCAGGCCAGGATCAGCACCTGGCAGCCGATCACGTCCACGGACCCGTCCGGCCGTTCGCAGCCCACGGCGGTGATGCGGCTGCCGGCGTCCACGCCGCCACGGTCGCCCTCGCCCGCTTCCACCCAGATGTCGCGGGCCAGCGCGCGCGTCAACAGATGCGCGCCCGCGGCCGTGGCGGCGCGTTCCAGCGCGGTCACCAAGGCCACGCCCGTGCGTTCCGGCAAGGCATGCATGCGACGCGCGCAGTGTCCCGGATACAGGAAACCGTCCAGGACCTCGAACGCCAGGCCATGTCGCGCCAACATATCCATGGCCGGGGCCGCCGCGCCCGTGTAGGCGGCAACCAGATGCGGCGCGGCCGTGCCGTGGGCCTTGGCCTGGATGTCGGCGGCGAAACGCGCCGCGTCATCATCGATGCCGGCGGCGCGCTGCACCGCCGACCCCGCTGCCGGAATAAACCCCGAGGACAACGCCGACGAGCCACTGGGCGCGGCGTCGCGTTCGATCAACACGGTTTCAATGCCCGCCTGCGCCAGCCGCAGCGCGGCGGTCAGCCCGCAAGCGCCCGCGCCGATGATCAGCACCGGCACCTGCATCATTTCGGCGTCCGAAGGGCCGCCGGGCTTTCCGCGTTTGACGACAGCCGCGCTCACGACGCCAGCCTGCCGATGAAATCCTTGCACGTGATCACGTCCGCCACCGTGCGCAGGTCCGCCAGCGCGGCATCGTGCATGGCGGGCGTGGGCGCGGCGCAGCCGTCGGCCAGCACGGTCACGTGATAGTCGCGCATGTGCGCATCGCGGGCGGTGCTGGCCACGCCGCCGTTGGTGACGATGCCCGCAATCACCACGCTGGAGATGCCCGCGCGGCGCAACACCCAATCCAGCTGCGTTTTGAAGAAGGCCGAATACGCCACCTTCCACACCGCCACGTCCACCAACCCGTCCAGCTCGGCCACATTGGCCTGCCCCGTGGTGCCGGCCGCGAAATCGCCTTTGGCCAGGAACGGACGCAGTTGCTTCAAATGCGGCGAGATCATGGGCTCGCCGTGCGCGTCGGGCCACAGCGTGAACTGGCTGGCCGCCACAAAGCCGCCTTGCAACTTCAACGCGCGGGCAACGGGCGCCACGCGGGCCGGCAAGGCCCGCGCCTGTGGGCTGACCGCGCCGCCCCGATCGTAGGCGCCGCCGGGCGCCAGGAAATCGTTTTGCAGATCGATCACCAGCAAGGCGGTGGTACGAGGGTCCGGAACCTGCATGCTTGTCTCCTAGGCGTCCTGCCGGGTAATCAGCAAATTGCCCAACGCGTCGACGCGGCCGGCAAAGCCCGGTTCGATCCAGATGGTGGTGTCGGGCTGTTCAAGAATCGCCGGGCCGGCCACCTCGGCGCCTACCGGCAGGTCCAGCCGCGCATAGCGCACGGCGTCGCGCCACTGGCCCGCGTGAAACACGCGCTGCGTGCCCAGCGCGGCCGGCATGTCGCGGCAGGTGGGCGCCAGCAGCGACAAATCGAACTTGGGGCGCTGGCCGATCCGCGCATAGCGCAGGTTCAGGATGCGCACGGCGATGCCGCTCAAGCTGCGGCCGAATGCGGCGCGGTAGGCGCGGTCGAAGGCCGCTGCAATGCCTGGCCGGGTCAATGCATCGCGCGTGACTTCCACGCAGACGGTGTGGCTTTGGCCCACATAAAGCATGTCCAGTTCGATGCTTTCACGCACGCCTTCGAATGCCACGCCCGCCGAATCCAGGCGTTCCTGGCAGGCCGCGGCCAGGGCATCGATACGCGCCAACAGGTCGTCGGTATCCAGCGCGTCCAGCGCGGTGTTCAAGGTCTGCACGCCGTCGTGCCGCATGTCGGCCATGACGCAGCCCAGCGCGGACGTCACGCCCGGGTAGCGCGGCACGATGCCGTGCGCGGCGTCCACTTCATTCATCATGGCGCACACATGCAACGCGCCCCCGCCCCCGAAAGGCATGTACGCGAACTTGCGCGGATCGTGCCCGCGTTCGATGGACACCACGCGTATCGCGCCGGCCATCTTGGCGTTGGCCACGGTCAGGATCGCCTCGGCGGCCGCGTGCACCTCCAGGCCCAGCGGTTTGGCCACATGGTCTTCGATGGCCGCGCGCGCCAGCTCCACGTTCATGGTGGCCAGCAGGCCGCCGCCCAACGGCCGCTCTGCCGAGATGCGGCCCAGCAGCACATTGGCGTCGGTAACGGTGGGCCGGGTATTGCCGCGCCCATAGCAGGCCGGGCCCGGAACGCTGCCCGCGGATTCCGGCCCCACCTGCAACAGGCCGCCCGCGTCCACGCTGGCGATCGACCCGCCGCCCGCGCCGATGGTCTCGATCTGGATCATCGGCGCGCGCACCACCATGCCGAAGTCGATCACGGTCTGCGCCGACAGCGAGGCCTCGCCGCCCGCCACCAGCGACACATCGAACGAGGTGCCGCCCATGTCGCCGGTAACGACGTTGGGAAAGCCGGAAGCGCGCGCAATCGCCGCGCACGCAATCACGCCCGCCGCCGGGCCCGACAGCGCGGTGCGCACCGGCACGTCGCACGCCGTCTGCCGCGACATCACGCCGCCATTGCTCTGCACGACCAGCAGCTCGCCGTCAAAGCCGTGCTCGCGCAAATCGGATTCCAATCGCGTCAGATAACTGCCCACCACCGGCTGCAACGCGGCATTGAGCACCGCCGTCGAGCAGCGTTCGAATTCGCGAATCTCGGGCAGCACTTCGGTGGCCGCCGTGACATTGGCGTTGGGCCAAATCGCGCGCACGCGCGCCACCGCCTGCGCCTCGTTCACCGGGTTCGCATACGCGTTGACGAAGAACACGCACACGGCCTCGCAGCCCTGCTCCAGCAGCGCGCGCGCCGCGGCCTCCACCTGGCCCAGGTCCACCGGCGTATGCACGGTGCCGTCGGCCAGCACGCGTTCGCTGACTTCCAGGCGCAGGTCGCGCGAGACGACCGGTTCGTAATTGCCGCGCAGGCCCCAGGTCTGGGGTCGGTCGCGGCGGCGCATCTCCAGCACGTCGCGGAATCCCGCCGTGGTGATGATGCCGGTGCGCGCCACCTTGCGCTCCAGCAGCGCGTTGGTGCCCACGGTGGTGCCATGGACGATGGTGTTGATGGCGCCCGCGCCGTCGGCCACGCGCGCAATGCCGTTCATGAAGCCACGCGCTTCTTCGCCGCGCGTGGACGGTACCTTGACCACGCGCGCCGTGCCGCCTGCCTCGTCCAGCACGAACAGGTCCGTGAACGTGCCGCCCACGTCCACGCCCACCACGAGCCCCCGCGACGCGTTGTTGCCTGGGACGAAACCCCGATCTGCCGTGCTCATGCCAACTGCTCCTTCTTGTTGCCGGCGATATCGCCCACATAGCCCATCTTGCGGTCGTGTTCACGCGCGGCCGTCGTGCGGCCGGCAGGATCGCCGTAGCCGCCACCGCCCGGCGTTTCCAGCCGCACGCGGTCGCCGCGCTGTAGCTGAATGCCCAGCATCTTCGAACTCATCGGCGGGGATGCCCATTGCCCGTCCTGCTGATACCGGAACACGTTCAGTGCAGCCTGGCCGCCGCCCGCGATGCCCTTGGGCGCGCTGCGCCCGCGTTCCCCGAAGATGAACGCTTCGGCGCTGTCTTCCAGCAATTCGATTTCATAGATGGCGCCCAGCCCGCCGCGATGCTTGCCGTCGCCCGCCGAATCCGGGCGCAGCGCCCACTGCGTGAAGCGGACGGGATAGGCGGCTTCCAGGATCTCCAGCGGTGGAATGGTGGCGGTGGAAATCGGCGCATTGCCGTGGCTCAGCCCGTCGCCATCGGCGTGCCCGCCGTGCCCGCCACCGAAAAAGCTGAACATCACCCAGCGCTGCCCTTTGCGCGCGGCGTCGCTGCGATAGCCCGCGATGGACAGCGCATTGATCGTGCCGTAGGCCTGGGCCATCGCGCGCTCTGGGGCGGCTTGCGCCATCGCGCAGAAGATCACGTCGATCATGCGCAGGATGGTTTCGGTATAGCCGCCCACCGGGCGCGGCCGGTCGGCCGAGATGACCAGGCCGTCGGGCAACACCACGTCCACCGCGTCCAGCACGCCCGCGTTGGCCGGCACGTCGGGAAACAGGTGCTTCAGCGCCACGTAGCACGCGGCGATGGCAGTGGCGCGGGAGATATTGACGGGCCCCGCGCAGGCGGGCGACGTGCCGTTGAAGTCCAGCGTCAGCCGGTCACCATTGATCGACAGCTTCAGCGCGATGCGCAGCGCCACGTCGCGCACACCGTCGTTGTCCAGCATGTCTTCGAACGCGTAGTCGCCGTCGGGCAGGCGCGCGATGTGGTCGCGCATCAAACGACGCGCACGCTGGCGCAAGGTGTCCAGCGACTCCAGCACGGTGGCGTCGCCATATTCGTCCAGCAGCCCGTCCAGACGCCCCGCGCCCAACTCCAACGCGGCCAATTGCCCGTTCAGGTCGCCCCACAAGCTGTCCGGCAAGCGGGTGTTGGCCTTCAGGATGGCCAGCACGTCCAGGTCCAGCACGCCCGCGCGCACGATGCGCACCGGCGGGATCTGCACCGCCTCTTGCCAGCATTCGGTGGCGGCCGGGTTGTAATTGCCGGGCACCGCGCCGCCTACGTCGTGCCAATGCGCGGCCGACGCCAGAAAGCAGAACAGCTTCTGGTCGCGGAACACCGGACGCACCAGCTTGAAGTCGTTGGCGTGCGTGCCGCCTTCGTACGGGTCATTGAACAGCCAGACGTCGCCGTCCACCATGCCGCCGCGTTCGGCCGCCACCTTGGCCGCCGCCTTCACGGCAAACGCCATCGCGCCCACGAAGACCGGCAGGCCGGACTTGCCCTGGATCAGCGTGGCGCCCGTGGCCGCGTCGTACATGCCGTGGCAGGCGTCGTGGGCCTCGGCAATGATGGGGTTGAACGCGCTGCGGTACAGCGTCGCGTCCATCTCATCGGCAATCTGTTCCAGACGGCCCTTCAGGACCGCCAGGGTGACGGGATCTAGCATCGTGTTCTTCCTAGGAGGTTTGGCGCTGTTTCAGCAGATTCAGCAGCCCGCCGGCCCGCACCATGTCCATCAGGAAGTCAGGTACGGGCTCGCAAGGCAATGCAGCGGGGTCGGCGGCTTGGGCGCGGCCGATACGCCCGGCGATGGGGTCGAACGTGATGCGTTCGCCTTCGGCCAGCGCATCCGCCTGCGCGCAGGTCAACAGCAACAGGCCGACATTGAAGGCGTTGCGAAAATACAGGCCGTTGAAAGACGGGGCGATGACGGCGGCCACGCCCAGGCGCACCAGCGCCGATGCGGCTTGCTCGCGCGAGGAGCCGATGCCGAAGTTGTGCCCGGCCACCAACACGTCGCCCGGCTGCACCCGCGCCGCGAATTCCGGGCGGACGCGTTGCAGGCAGTGGCGCGCGATTTCGTCGATGCCGAACTTCATGTAGGCGCCCGGGGCCAGCGCGTCGGTGTCGATATCGGCCCCCACGCGCCAGACGCGATGGGTCGATGTGGCGGGCGTCGACGTGGTCCGCCCCGCGCCGGCTTCGACGGCGGTGGAAGTTGTTGCAGTGCGGTCCGTCATGCCATCACCTCGCGCGGGTCTGCAATGCGGCCGGCAACGGCCGAGGCCGCCACGGTGTAGGGCGACGCCAGGTAAACCCGCGCCGTCTCGGAGCCCATGCGGCCCTTGAAATTGCGCGCGGTGGTGGAGATGACGCTGGCCCCGTCGGGAATGGACCCGCCATAGCCCGCACAGGCCCCGCATGAAGTGGCCAGCACCTCTGCGCCGGCGTCTTGCAGCACTTGCATCACGCCTTCCTGTTCGGCCTGTTGCTGGTCCAGGCGGCTGGCCGGCGCCACCATCAGGCTCATGCCCGGCGCCAGGCGGCGACCGCGCAAGACGCTGGCCGCGGCGCGCAGGTCCTCAAGCTTGGCGCCCGTGCACGCGCCGATATAGGCCACTTGCACCGGCACATCGCGGTACTGGTCCACGTCGCGCGCGTTCGCCGGGCTGTGCGGCGCGGCCACCTGCGGCGCCAGCAAGGCCGCGTCAAAGTCGTGCCATTCAGCGTCGGCGTCCGCGTCGCTTTGCCAGCGCGCCAGGTCCAGGCTGTCGGTCACCCCCGCCTTGCGCAAGTAGGCGGCCGTGGTCTCGTCCGGCGCGATCAGGCCCACCTGCGAGCCCAGTTCGGCGCTCATGTTGGACAGGGTCATGCGTTCCTGCATGGGCAGCGCGCGCACGGCCTCGCCGCAGAACTCCACGGCTTGGTAGCGCCCGCCGTTCATGCCGTAGCGGCCAATCATGTGCAGCATCATGTCCTTGGCGGTCACGCCGGCGGCCAGCCGCCCGTTCCAGCGCATCATCAACGTTTGCGGCACCTTGACCCAGATCTTGCCGGTGACGGCCACGCCCAGCATTTCGGTGCTGCCGATGCCGAACATATACGCGCCGAACGCACCGCCCGTGGGCGAATGCGAATCCCCGCCCACGCAGAACATGCCGGGGCGGATGTGGCCATGCTGCGGCACGACCACATGGCAGATGCCAACCGAGTCATACACATTGGGCAGTTGCTGCCCCGCCGCCCAGTCGCGCGCAATGCGCACGATGCGGCGCGATTCGTCGTCGGATTCGGGCACGTAGTGGTCGATGACCAGCACGATCTTTTTCGGGTCCCACAGCGACGCGCCCAGCTCTTGCAGCATGGGCTGCAAGCGGCGCGGCCCGCTGGAGTCATGGAACATCGCCAGGTCCACGGCGCAGGTCACGATTTCGCCCTGCTGGACCGAGGCACGTCCGCAGGCGGCGGCGATCAACTTCTGGGCCAGGGTCTGCGGTGAGCGCTGCGGTGAATCCTGGGGCCGGAGGGCTTGGTCAACAACAGGCATCGCTACATCCCCAGATAGGCCCGGCGCACGTCGTCGCTGGCCATCAGTTGCGCACACGATCCGCTATAGCGCACCGCCCCGTTTTCCATCACATAGGCGCGCTGCCCGGTTTCCAGCGATTGCCCCACGTTCTGCTCGACCAGCAGAATTGCCAACCCATCGGTGTGCAGGCGCTGGATCAGGCCGAACAGTTCTTCAACCATCAAGGGCGACAGGCCCAGCGAGGGTTCGTCCAGAATCAACAGGCGCGGTTCGGCCATCAGCCCGCGTCCGATCGCCAGCATCTGCTGCTCACCACCCGACATGGTGCCGGCCAGCTGCGCCAGCCGTTCGCGCAGGCGCGGAAAAATATCCAGCACCTTGTCCAGGTTGGCCGTGCGATGCTCGCGCGCCCGGGTGAACGAACCCAGTTCCAGGTTTTCGCGCACGCTAAGGTTGGGAAAAATGCGGCGGCCTTCAGGGACCTGGATCAGCCCGGCGCGCACCACGTCACGGTAGTGCCTGCCGGTCAGGTCGTGACCGTCAAAACGCACCGACCCGCCCCAGGGCTTGCACAGCCCGCAGACGGTGTTGTTCAACGTGGATTTGCCGGCGCCGTTGCTGCCCAGCAGGACGACGATTTCACCTTCGCCCACCGCCAGGTCCACGCCGCGCAGCACTTCCATGCGCCCGTAGCCCGCCCGCAAGCCGGTCACTTCAAGCAGCGCGCTCATGCCGGCGCCCCTTGTGCGGCCAGCCGCGCGGCCGCGCCATGCCCCAGGTAGGCCTCCACCACCGTCGGGTCGCGGGTGACTTCGCCCGGCGTACCGGACGCAATCAAACGCCCCTGCGCCAGCACCCACACGTGTTCGGCCAGACTCATCACCGCGCGCATCACGTGTTCGATCATCAAGACGGTAACGCCATCGTCCACCAGCTTTTTCACCACCGGAATCATCTCGTCGATCTCGCTTGGATTCAGGCCGGCCAGCACTTCGTCCAGCAGCAGCAGGCGCGGGCGCGTGGCCAGCGCGCGGGCCAGTTCCAGCCGCTTGCGCCCGGCCACGGTCAAGTCGGCGGCGGGCTTGTCCAGCACCTTGTGCAGGTTCACGCGCGCGGCCACGTCTTCGGCGGCGGCCAGGGCGGCGCGCCGATCGCGCAGGCGCAGATGCGCGCCCACGGCAATGTTCTGGCGCACCGTCTGCGCACCGAACGGCTGCACGATCTGGAAAGTGCGGGTCAGGCCCAGCTGCGCGGATTCATGCGGTGCGCGTCCGGTGATGTCTTGCCCGGCAAAGCGCACCGACCCGGCGCCCGGTTTCAAAAAGCCGGACAGCAGCGCAAACAGCGTGGTCTTGCCTGCGCCGTTGGGGCCGACCAGCGCGGTCAACGAGCCCTCGGGCACGGCCAGGTTCACGTCCTGAACGGCCTTCAGGCCGCCGAACGAAATCGAGAGATTGCTGGCTTGCAAAAGGATGTCAGGCACGGGCGCGCTCCTTGCCGAACAGCCGGCCCAACGATTGGCCGCTGCCACTGATGCCGCGCGGCAGGAACATCACGATCAAAATCAGCACCACGCCGTAGATCACCATGCTGATGCCGGGCAATTCACCAAACAGATTGCGCGTCAGGTCGGCCAGCCCATGCAGGGCGACGGCGCCCAGCACCGGCCCCCACAACGTGCCCATGCCGCCCACGATGGCCCCCACCAGCGCTTCCACCGATACGGCGGAACCGAAGGCGATGCCCGGGTCGATGTACTGGAACACCTGCACATAGAACGCGCCCGCCGCGCTCATGAACGCCGCCGACAGTGCAATGCCGCCCAGCTTCACCCGCAAGGGGTTCACGCCGATGGCCCGCGCGGCGTCTTCGTTGTCGCGCACCGCTTGCAAGTACGCGCCAAAGCGCGAGTGCCGCAGCCACGCCGTCACCAGCAACGCCAGCACCACAAACGCCAGCAGCAGATAGATGTAGCCCCGGCGCGACGCAAACTGCATGTTTGCCGCGCCCTCTTGCAACGGCACCATCAGCCCCACCCCGCCGCCCGTGAAGGACGCGGACAAGGCCAGGATGCGAAACACTTCGGCAAACGCCAGCGTCACCAGGGCAAAGTAAGACCCCTTCAGGCCGTAGCGAAACGTCAGCCCGCCCACCGCCAGGCCGACCAGCGCACCCAGTGCAATCGCCACCGGCAACGCCAGCCACGGATTGATGCCGAAGTTCAATTGCCCCAGCGCTTGCGCATAAGCGCCCACGCCGAAGAACAGCGCATGGCCGAACGACAGCTGCCCGCCATACCCGCCCAGAATGTTCCAGGCCTGCGACAGCAGCGCGGCGTACAGCGACATCATCACGAACGTCAGCAGCACGCCCGACTGCGCAAACGTTGCCAAGGCGGCCAACGCAAGGCCGAACAGCGCGATGGCGCAAAGATCCCTATTCATGTTCAGCCCCTCGCCCCGAACAGCCCCTGCGGGCGAAACAGCAGCACCGCGATAAAGATCGCGAAGATGCCCATCTGGCCTAACGAATCGCCCAGGAAGAGGCCGCCGATGGATTCCACCACGCCGATCAATAGCCCGCCCACCAGCGCCCCCACGAAGCTGCCCATGCCGCCCAACACCACGATCGTGAAGGCCACCAGCACGAAGCCGCTGCCCACCTGCGGGTTCACGTAATAGGCCGGCAGCAGGAAACAGGCCGCCGCGCCCAGGCAGGCCATGCCGATGCCGAACGACAGCGCATAGACTTTTTCCACGTCGATGCCCATCAGCTTGGCGCCCTGCTTTTCGCGCGCCACCGCGCGGATGGCGCGGCCCAGGTCGGTGCCGCGGATGATCCAGAACAGCACCGTCGCCACCGCCAGCGCGCCGAAGAACGCAATGACCTTGGGCAGCGCGATCATGGCCGGGCCGATTTCAAGCGTGGACAGGGTGTAGGCGGTGTCGATGCTGCGCGTGTCGGACTTGAACCACACCAGCGCCAGGTTCTCAAGCACGATGGCCAGGCCCAGCGTCACCAGCAGGATGTTCTCGTCCTTGCCATGGCTGGCCCGGTTGATGACGAAGCGCTGTAGCGCATAGCCCAGCCCGAACATGCCCGCCACCACCAGGGGCAGCGCGGCATACGGGTCGATACCCAGCCGGTCCTTCAGCAGATAGACGGCGTACAGCGCCACCATCAGCGCGGCGCCGTGGGCGAAATTGATGATGTGCAGCACCCCGTAGATCAGGGTCAGCCCCAGGGCGATCAGCGCGTACACCGCGCCGGTCGTCAGGCCGTTCAGCACCGACGAGAAAAGGATGGCCGGGTCCAGCATGCTTGCGCTCAGCCCTTTAACGGAAAAATCGCGTCGGCCTGGCGATACTCCGCCGGGATGATCACCTTGATGTCGCCGCCGATCACCTGCGTCAGCAGCGGCTGCGCGCCCGTGTTCTGGCCGTTGACGAACTTGGTCGGGCCGTAGGGCATCAGGTTGTCGTGGAAGGTGCTGGCGGCCAGCGCGTCGATGATCGCGGCGCGGTCGGCGGACTTCGCGCGTTCGATGGCATCCGCCAGCAATTGCACCGCCACGTAGGTCATGAACACTTCGTAGCTGAAGTACGCGCCCTTTTCCTCGACGCGCGCCTTCAACGGCGCGACACGCGGGTCTTTTGGATTGAACCAGTGGTTGCAGTCGATGATGCCGTTGGCGATATCCGGAAATTCCTTCAAGAACTTGTAGCTGGACGCCGCGCCCCCCAGCACCGAATAAATCGCCTTGGGCTGCACCTTTTGCTGCTTCATGGCGCGCAGCAACAGCGCGTATTCGTTGTAGTAATTGGCGGGGATGACGATGTCCGGATTCACGGACTTCATGCGCAGCACGATGTTGTTGAAGTCGCGCGTGGGGTTCGGGTGCTTGACCACTTCCTTCACGTCAAAGCCGTGCTGCGGCAACGACTTGGACAAGAGGGCCGCCGTGCCGGTGCCGAACAGCGAATCCTCGTGCACGATCATCACCGTCTTGGCCGGCTTGCCGGCCGCCTCGTTCAACGCCACCAGGTCGGTAATGGCGCGCTCGCTGCAAGCCCGGTAGCCCGGCCCGAAGCGGAAGGTGTTCTTGAGCCCGCGCTCGACAATCTGATCCGCCACGCCCACGTCCACCACATGCGGCAGGTTGTACTTGGCCGCCGTCTGCGTGGTGGCCAGGCAGATCGCGGACGCATACGCGCCGACGATGGCCGACACGCCCGCCTCATTCATCTTTTCCACCTCGGCGGAACCGGCCTCGGGGCGCGACTGCGCATCGCCCAGCACGGCGGACAGCGGCGCGCCACCCAGGGACTTGATGCCGCCGGCCTTGTTGATGTCTTCAATGGCCAGCAGCGCGCCCAAGCGGCATTGCTGGCCCGAATACGCCAAGGCGCCCGTCACCGGATGCAGCACGCCGATCTTGACCGGCGCGGCGCCTTGCGCGCGCGCCACCCAGGGCGCGGACAACAGCGCCGTGGCGGCGGCGGAACGATAGAGGAAGGTGCGGCGCGAATTCATGGGTGATCTCCGAAGGGTTCAATGAAATTGGGCCGACAGCTCTTCGCTGACCCAGACCTTGGCGTCGATGCTGCCGACGCGCGACAGCTGCAATTGGTATTGGTATCGGTCGGGCCGGTACAGGCCCTGCAACAGCTGGACGGGGCGATCATTCACGTCGCGCACGACTCGCGTCACGGCCAGCAGCGCCGAACCCACCGACACATCCAGATGGCGCGCCACCTGCGCATCGGCCAGACGCGCCGAGATGGTCTGCGTGGCGCCGCCAAATTCCACGCCGGCCGCTTCCAGCAGCATCAGCAAGGGCTCGCGTTCCAGGTCTTGCCGCGTGAAGTCGGCCACCGCTTGCGGCACGTAGGTGGTGATGTGGGACAGCGGCCCGGCCTCGGTGCTGCGCACGCGCAGGCTTTTGTGAACGGGCGCACCCGCGGGAATGCGCAACGACTCGGCCACCGTTGGCGGCGCGGACACGAGCGTGCTGTCCAGCACCTGCACCGAGGTGCGCAGGCCCATGTTGACGATGTTCTCAAGCAGCCCGGTCAGGTGCGCCTTTTGCGACGCATTGGCGGCGGGCACGGCCTGCGCGGCGGGGGACGCGCGCAACGGCCAGGTGCCCAACCCGGGGCGGCGAGACACCAGCCCGTCGGACACCAGCATCTCCATCGCCTTGCGGATGGTGATGCGGGCCACGTCGAACTGCGCCGCCAGCGCGTGCTCGCCCGGCAGCCCGTCCTGATCGAAACGACCTTCTTGCAATTGCTCGCGCAACACAAGGTAGATCTGGTGGTACTTCGGCAGAGGCAGTGTGGTTCCCATGCCGGAAACTCTAGGGGTGTCCTAATGTACCGTCAATGGAACAAATAGCCGGATGGGTTGTTCTATCGGGAAAACACCGAGGTCGGGTTCGAGCGACCCCGCCTCGAGCCCGCCTCGGTCCCGGCTCAATACCGCCTCAATACCGCCAGCGCACGTTCAACGACCCTGCATGTTCCCAGTTGCCGCCGCCGTACTGGCCGCTGTAGTTCAAGCCCAGCGTCGCATTACGCGACACGGCCACTTCCCCGCCCAGTTCGGCGATGGCGGCGTTGCGGGCGATGGGCGCGCCCGACACCGTGAACGCTTGCCCGCCATCGAACGCCATGGTGGACCGCGGCAGTACATCGCCCAAGGCATGGCGCCAGCCCAGCGTGGCTTGCAAGCGCGCTTCGGCACCCGCCAACGAGACGTTCGTTTGCGTGCGCACGCCCAGCGTGCTGCTGGTCTGCTTGTGGCTGCTGCTTTGGCCGCTAAGCGCCGCCGAGCCGCCCGACTCGCTGAAGCTGCGGCTGCGCAAGTCGCTCCAGGCCACGCCCGCGAAGGGTTCCAGGGTGGTGCGGTCGGACAAAGGCAGCGCATAGCCCAGCTCGGTAAAAAGCTGCGTCGTGCTGGCGCCGTAGTCGGCGGTCAGCTTTTGCGAGGCGCCGGCTACCGAGGCGTAGCGCTCGCTGGCGACGTCGTGCCAGGTGTAGGACGTGCCGACCAGCAGGTTCAGCTTGCCCGAGCCGGCGTCAAACGATTTGCCGCCATAGACAGCGGCGCTGTAGCCGGACACGTCCGCCTTCGAGGCGCGGTCGTCGACGCGGATCTTGCTGTCCGTGTAGCCCAGGGCCGCACCCAGCCGCCATCCGCTACCCACGGCATGGTCGGCGCCCACAAACAACCCGCCGGTGTGCTGACGCACTTGCGCCGTGTTGTCCGTGGCGTTCTGCGTTTGCCAATTGCCAACCAGCTCGGCCCAGGCGGGCTGCGCGTTTGACGACGGCAAGGCAGAGGCGGACAGCGTGCCGCCCGCCTGCGCCGTGGGAGACCCCGGGCGCATGCCGGCGTTCAGGTTTGCGCGCAGGTGCGACAGCGGCAGCGTGCGCGTCGTGCCGGCCGAACCCATCAGGCTGGACGCGACGCTGGCGTGCGCTTCGCCGGACAGGCTGTTGAACGCGGCGGGCGGAGCGCCGTCGGGCAAGGTCAGGATGTACTCGTGCAGCGCATTGCCGGCTGGCAGGCTGTCCAGCGCGTTGGCGACGGCGCGCTGGTTGCCGGTGCGCGCGGCGTCGGCAAAGGCAATCGGACGGCTGGGCGGGGTGGGCGCAGCCGGCTCGGTGGGTGGGGTTGGCAGGTGCGCGCAAAAATTTAGGGATCGCGGCCAGGTTTTTATCGAAGGTCGCCTGCCAGACCTGTCGCCAAGAAACCGCCGTCCCCGCCGAACTCGGCGGTATCATCGCTTTCCTATGCGCACCCGTCCCCCCTTCCCCCTTTCCGCCCCCCGCCCCTGGCTTTGGCGCATCGGCATGTTCGCCTTGGTCGCATGGTTCGCGCTGGTTGCGGGCGTGGTCCGGGCCGAGTCGTTTGACCGCCAGCTTGAGAACCAGCGCTACCAGCAATGGCTGACCGACTTCCGGCAAGACCTGCAAACCTTGCGGCAGTCGCCAGACCCGAGCAACGCCGACATCGACAAGATGTTTGCCAAGACGCTGGTGCCAGGCTCGCGCGCGACGCAGCTGGTCAAGTCATTGGCGAAGGCGCCGGGCGGCAGCACGCACGGTGAAATTCGCTTCGTGGGGGTCCAGCGGGTCTTCATGGGCGCGTTGGCCCAATCGGTGGTGGCCGGCGATGGCGGCGTGTACCCCGACACGCACGACACGTACAAATTGCAGACCTTGCGCGTGCGCTACATGCACGTGGACGGCGGCGGAAGGCTGGAGCGGTATTTCAATAACCCGGAAATCTTCACGCCCTACCGGCTGCCGGACAACGGCGTGTATGCGCGTAATGCTTACCCGTTCCTGTTGTTCGAAGATAGCCAGGGCGGGCTGCGCCTGGGCGGGGTGTCGAAGGAATTCTGGGATCTGGTGAAGTTCATGGACTCGCTGCAATATGCATAAGCCGCCCAGTAGCCTGCCTATGCCGCACAGTTTGCACACCCCGCGTACTTCGCACCCCCCGCATATTTCGCGCAGCCCGCCTATTTCGTGCACCGCGCACGTGCGGCCCATCCCGCGTTTGTTGATGCTGTTGTGCGCGGCCGCGCCGATGTTCTTCGCCGCCCCGGCCCACGCCGCCTGCGGCCCGACCGAGACCGACTTCTCGGTGCCGTCCACCCTGCCCGCCGTGCCGGTCACCCTGGCGCTGGACGATGAGCGCGTGCTGCTCGGCAAGCGCGGAGAACGGGTGCCGACCAACGGCAGGCTGGCCTGGATAGACGACAGCGGCGACCTGATGCCGCACACCTGGGCGGACAAGGTCGACTGGTCCGCGTACCGCGCCGGCAACAAGGTGGCGGGCTCCGCGCCCACGCGGCTGTACTTCGACGCCGACGGGCGCCTTTGCCGCATAGAGCGCTATCGGCCAATACGCGGCAAGGCCGTGCTGGACGGCGGCTTTACGCTGGCGTACGACACCACCGGCGCATTGACGGCGTATACGGAATACGGCGAGGCCGGCGCATCCGGCGATCAACCCTACCAGCCAACGCGTCGCGCGTGCGTGCAGCGCGACGCCCAAGGCCGGCTGACGGCGTTCATCGACGACGGTTGTAGCCTCGGCAGTGCCGGCAGCACTGCCAGCGCCACGACCGGCACCGCCGCCGGGGCCAGCCGTCACTATGTGCGCGATGCGTCCGGCGGCTTGCTGCGCGTGATCGATCTGGCGTCACCGGGGCAGCCCGTGGCCGTTCAGACCGTGGATGCGCAGGGCAAGCCCGGGCCGCGTTACGTTCTTCAGACCCTTGGCGACTTCGCGCCGGGCGGCGATACGCTGGCCGCCTATGCCGCGCCGCCCGGCAAACCGTCTGATCGATTGTTCCCCGTGCATCGCGATGCGCTGGCGGCGCTGCCCGTCGACGTGCCGGACAACCCGTGGCTCGTTGTCCGCATCAAGGACGACGTGCCGCTGGACGACGACATGCTGTCCTGGGACCCCGACGCGCAGATCGTGCTGGCCGAAGGCGCGCAAAGCACGCCCGGTGGCGCGATCCTGACGCCGGCTCAACAGCAAGCGGTATGGCAAGCGATGGGGGAACACCCATGGCGCGTGTACTTCTACCGGGACCCGGCAAGCCGCGTCATGCTGCTGCCCGCCATGCCGCCGGAAAAATGGAAGGCATGCAGCGACCCGGCCAACCCGGCCCCCGACGCCTGCGCAAGCTGAGGATCGGCCCGCCCGGGCAATCAGCCCTTGCCCGGCCGCGTATCGACTGCCAAACACAGCAACGCCGTCACCAAGGCCAGCGCCACATGCCCCACATACAGCGGCGAAAACGCCGCATGGTTCACCGCGCCGTGCCCCAGCAACAGCACCGTGATCGCCACCCCCATCACGCCGCCGATCTGCCGCGTGGCCTGGTTCACGGCGCTGCCCACCGCGTAGTGCTGCGCCGGTAAACGGCTGACCGCCGCCGCCGACAAGGACGGCAGCACCATGCCCACGCCGATGCCGCTAAGCAACAGGCCCGGCAACCATTGCGTCAGATAAGCCGGCTGCTCGCCCGGCACCAGCAAGAACCACAGGCCGCTCGCCGCGTAGATCAGCGCCCCCGTCACCAGGAACGGCCGATGGCCCAGACGCGCGGCCAGCCGCCCCGTCAGGATGGCCGTGGGCACCACCAGCAAAGGCCCCGGCGTTACCGCCAACCCGGCACGCGGCAGGCTGTACTGCCACACCCCGGTCATGTAGAAAAAGAACGCAAAGAACATCATCGCGAACGCGATGCCGAAGCTCAACGTCGCCAGGTTCACGTAGCGATACGTGCGATGCGAAAACAGCGACAGGTCCACCAGCGGATGCGGCGTCGCCCGCGCCCACGCCACGAACGCGCCCAACGACACCACGCCCACCGCCGCCACCACCCCCAATTCCAGCCGGCTCCATGAAGGCGATTCCGACTGCACCGTCGCCAACGCCAGCGCACCCACCGCCAACATCAACAACGTCATGCCCACGCCATCCACCCGGCGGCGCGCGTCCGGCTTGACCGATTCACGCAGCAGCCCCGCCCCAAACCACAGCGACAGCGCGCCCAACGGCAAGTTGATATAAAACGCCCACGGCCAACCCGCCGCGTCCACCACGAACGCCCCCAGGCTGGGGCCGACCGCCGCCGCCAGACCACCCACCGCGCCCCACAGGCTGACCGCCACCGCGCGCTTGGACACCGGAAACGCCGCCAGCACAATCGACAGCGACGCCGGCGTCAACAACGCCGCGCCTATCGCCTGCAACACGCGCGCGGCAATCAGCCAGCCCACGCTGCCCGCCAAGCCACACGCCGCCGACGCGGCCAGGAACAACACCACCCCCATCATGAACATGCGCTTGCGCCCATGCGTGTCCGCCAACCCGCCCGACGGAATCAACATCGCGGCGTACACCACCGTGTAGGCGTTCAGCACCCACGACATATCCGCGGCGGACGCCTCGGGAAAGCCCGCCCGCAACGCGCCGAACGCCGCGTACAACATCGTGCCGTCCAGCGACACCAGAAACACCGCAATGCTGGCCACCCAGAACACCGGCCAGGGCGACGCCGCCACCGGTTCGGCCGCGGGCGACGTAGAAGAATGAGTCGTAGCGTGCATGACAGCCTTAGCCCCGCGCCTGCAAGTACACCGCCGGCTCGGCGGACAAGCCCTGCTTGACCTGACGCGCCACCGCATCGGCCAGCACTTCCTCGGCGCCCTTTTCCAAGCCGTCAAACGCTTGCACCACGATGTCTTGCGGCGTGGACTTCGGCGCGTCGATGCCCTTGGTGAAGTCGGTATCGACAAAGCCCATGTGCAGCCCCAAGACCTGCGTCCCTTGCCCACGCAGATCATGACGCAGCCCGTTCGTCATCGCCCACGCGGCTGACTTGCTCATCGCATACAAACCCAGCGGCTGCCCATTGACCCAGCTGGCCACCGACAGCACATTCAGCAACGCCCCGCCACCATTGGCGCCCAGCACCGGCGCAAAGGCCTGCGCCACACGCAATGACCCGTACAGGTTGACCTCCAGATGACGTTGGGCCGATTCGATTGCATCCGCATCCAGAAAACCACCCAGCGCCGCGATGCCCGCATTGTTGATCACCAAAGTCACGTCCGTGGCCAGCGCCGCTGCCGCCGCCACATCGGCCGCGTTCGTCACGTCAAGCTTGATGGCCTGGACGCCCGGCAACGTCACCATGGACGGGTCCCGCGCCCCGGCGTAGACCTTGCGCGCCCCCCGCGCCAACGCTTCGCGCGCAAACGCCAGGCCAAGCCCACGATTGGCGCCGGTAATCAAAACGACTGCATTCTTTAAATCCATGATGATTTCTCGATAAGGCCTGCACACCGCTGGTGACAGAAGGCACAAATATGACGATCATCATATTTGTGTCGGGTAAAAAGGCCGCGCATGGCGGCCCTTGGAAATGTGGGATTCAGTGCGCCGGGCCGACTGCCTTGCGCTCGTACTGATCCAGAATCGATTGGCGCGCCGACGCCAACACCGCCCGCCCGTCATCGTTATCGCCCAACGCACGCGCCAGCTGCAACGCGCCCACCATCGTGCTGGTCACTGCCACAGCCGCATGCTCGCCCGCCTCCGCCGGCAACACCGCCCGCACCGCTTGTATCAGGCGCTGCACACGCACCGCCGACACCTCGCGCACTTCGGTCGACTGACGCGGCATCTCGGAGGCCAGCGCCGCTACCGGGCAGCCGCTTTCGCAGCCTTTCAGATGCGCATCGCCCAGATACGCTTCCACCCACGCACGCAGCGTGCTGGCCCCCTCGGCCTCGCGCCGGGCCACGCTTTGCTTCATCCGCGCCGCGCCGTCGCTGCCCGCCCGCTCCATCGCAGCGGCCAGCAACGCATCCCGCGATGGGAAGTGCGCATAGAACCCGCCATGCGTCAGCCCCGCTTCCTTCATGATGTCCGCCACGCCCACCCCGGCGTACCCCTCTCGCCGGATCGCGCGCGCGGCGGCGTCAACGATCCGTTCGTGGGAAAGCGCTTTGCGGTTGGATGGGCCAGGCATGATCGGGCTTCTGAAATATGATGGTCGTCATATTAATCCCGCAAAAAAGCGGCGAGCAAGAAAAATCGCCGGAAAATGTGTAACGCCGGGTTCAGGCGCAGCGCTTAGCGCCACACCTCGGGCTCGATGCTGACCTCGCCCTTGTCGGCCGAGAAATACACGATGCCATCAGAAATGTTTGCATTCAGCTGCATGGTGCGTTCCGCCAGCTTCGCCAGCGCCCGGCTCTGCTCCGAAGGCAGATTCACCACCTTCAGGTTGCGCGTGCGTTCCAGCTTGTTGCGCACGCCGTCCCACCAGATCTTGCTGGCAGACCCGCCGTAGCAATAAACGATGACCTCGTCCGCGCGCCCACAAGCGCGCAAGATGCGCCGCTCTTCCGGCTGCCCGACCTCGATCCACAGCTTGACCGCCCCCGTCAGATCCTTGACCCACAGATCGGGCTCATCGGTATCGCTCAGCCCTTTGGTAAACGCCAGGTCTTCCTGCGCATGCAACGCAAACGCCACCAGCCGCACCATCATCCGTTCATCGGTCTCGGAGGGATGACGCGCCACCGTCAGCGCGTGGCTGCCGTAGTAGTGGCGATCGGTATCGGCAACGTTAAGTTCGGCCTTGTAGATAGTGGCGCGCAGGGCCATGGCAAAAATCCGTATAAGAAAGGGCAAATAGCGTGAAGCCCGCCATGATACCGCCTGCGCACATTCGTCAATAAACCCCGACCGAATGCCGGGCCACAAAATGCCCCTCTCCGACGGCCACCAACGGCTCCACCAACGGATCGTCCCCCAGCTTTCTCATCGGGCTGGGAATCTCATCCACCAGCAACGACCTCTCGCGATGCCGCCTTTGCGGATCCGCGATCGGCACCGCCGCCATCAGCTTCTTCGTATAGGGATGCTGCGGATTTTCGAAGATCGCCCGGCGCGGTCCGATCTCGACGATCTGCCCCAGATACATCACCGCCACCCGATGGCTAACGCGTTCCACCACCGCCATGTCGTGCGAGATAAAGAGGAACGACACCCCCAGTTCCCGTTGCAGATCCAGCAGCAAATTCACGATCTGCGCCTGAATCGACACATCCAGCGCCGACACCGACTCGTCGGCAATCACCACCTTCGGGTTCAGCGCCAATGCCCGCGCAATGCAGATCCGTTGACGCTGCCCGCCGGAGAACTCATGCGGATAGCGGTCGATCATTTCAGGCAGCAAGCCGCACTTATCCATCAGCCAGCGCACCCGGTCTTGCGCCGCCTTGCCCTTGGCCACGTTATGAATCAGCAGCGGTTCCATAATGGAATAGCCCACCGTCATGCGCGGATCCAGCGACGCAAACGGGTCCTGGAAAATGAACTGAATGTGCTGGCGCAGCGTCTGCATCGCGCTACCGCGCAACGCCCCGATATTCTTGCCGTCGAATTCAATCGTGCCGCTCTTGCTCTTGACCAGCTGCAACAGCGACCGACCCGTCGTCGTCTTCCCGCAACCCGACTCACCCACCAGCGACAAGGTCTCGCCCGGGTACAGATCGAAGCTGACCTTCTCCACCGCATGCACGCGCTTCTGCACGCGCCCCAGAATGCCGCCCGTGATGTCGAAACTGGTCGTCAGATCCCGCACCTTGAGCACCGGGCCATTCTCGCGGCGCACCGTTGACGGCGCCGCCACCGGCGCATCCACCAGCGCCGCCGGGTTTGCCACATGCGCCGCCTCTTCCACCTTCAACAGCGGAAACGGCGCCGGCTCATCCGTGCCATGCATCGCGCCCAAGCGCGGCACCGCCGACAACAACGCCCGCGTATACGCATGCCGCGGCCGCGCAAAAATCTCGTCCGAGCCGCCCTCTTCCACCTTGTCGCCGCGATACATCACCAGCACACGGTCGGCCACTTCCGCCACCACGCCCATATCGTGCGTGATGAAAATCACCCCCATGTCCATCTCTTCTTGCAGCTGACGTATCAGTTGCAGAATCTGGGCCTGAATCGTCACGTCCAACGCCGTCGTCGGCTCATCCGCAATCAGCAATTGCGGCTTGCACGACAACGCCATCGCAATCATCACCCGCTGCCGCATGCCACCCGACAACTGGTGCGGATAACGGTCAAGAATCGCGCGCGCCTCGGGAATTCGTACCCGTTCCAGCATCCGCAACGTTTCCGCCCGCGCCGCCGCCGCGTCCAGCCCCTGGTGCAACTGCAACGCCTCGGCAATCTGGTTGCCCGCCGTAAAGCTGGGGTTAAGCGACGTCATCGGCTCCTGGAAAATCATCGCCACGTCCGCGCCACGCACCCGTTGCAGCGTCGTGTCGGGCGCATGCGCCAGGTCCAGCACCTCGCCGTTGCGGCGGCGCAGGAACATATCGCCATTGACGATCTTGCCACCGCCGTATTCCACCAGCCGCATCAGCGCCAGCGAGGTCACCGACTTGCCCGAACCGGACTCGCCCACAATCGCCAGCGTCTCGCCGCGATCAACGTGGAACGACACATTGCGCACCGCTTCCACCGTGCGTTCGGGCGTCTTGAAGCGCACCGTCAGGCCGCTGACATCAACGACGCGTTTGGGATCCATTGTTGCCATAGTCATTACTTTTCCTGACGCGGATCGAGCGCGTCGCGCAACCCGTCGCCCAACAGATTGAAGCCCAGCACCACCAGGAAAATGGCCGACCCGGGGAAGATCGACATCCAGGGCGCCTGGGTCATGAAGTTCTTGGCCGTGTTCAGCATCGAGCCCCACGACGGCGTCGGCGGTTGCAGGCCCAGCCCCAGGAACGACAGGCTGGCCTCGGCAATGATCGCCGTGGCGATGGTGATCGTGGCCTGCACGATCAGCGGCGGCATCACGTTCGGGAACACGTGCCGGCCGATGATGCGCAAGTCCGACGCGCCCAACGCCCGCGCGCTTTGCACATAGTCTTCGTTCTTGACGGCCAGCACCTGCCCGCGCGTCAAGCGCACAAACTTCGGCGCGGCCGACACGCCGATGGCGATCATCGCGTTTGTCAGGCTGGGCCCGAGGAAGGCGGCCAGCGCAATGGCCAGGATCAGGAACGGAATCGCCAGCAACGCCTCCGTGGCGCGCGAAATGATGCTGTCCGTCCAGCCACCGAAGTAGCCGGCGGCCAAGCCAAACGGCACCCCGACCACCAAGGCGATCAACACCGACACCAGGCCCGCCATCAACGACGCCCGGGCGCCATAGACCATGCGGCTGAAAATGTCGCGACCCAGCTCGTCCGTGCCCAGCCAGTACGACGCCGACGGCGCCTTGCGGATGGTGGTGAAGCTGGTCTGCAAGGGGTCGTGGTTGGCGATGAAAGGCGCCAGCACGGCCAACAGCACAAAGAACGCGACGATGGCCAGGCCCAGCATCGCGATGTGATTACGTTTGAATTTTCCCCAGGCGCGGTTGCGGCTGCGGGGCGGCGTGACGGCAGCGGCCGTTGCAGTATTTGCGCTCATGAATGCCTCAGGCGGGGATTGACCAGGATGTAGAGAATGTCGGCCAGCAGGTTCATCAGAATGAAGCCCACCGCCACGCAGAGCACCACGCCCTGCACCACCGCGTAATCACGCGTGAACACCGCGTCCACCACCAGCTTGCCGAAACCCGGAATCGTGAAGACCTGTTCCGTCAGCACCGCACCGGCCAGCAATTCGCCGAACAGCAGCGTCACCAGCGTCACGATCGGCATCAACGCATTGCGCAGCGCGTGACGCAACACTACCTGGCGCGGCGACACGCCCTTGGCGCGCGCCGTGCGTACGTAGTCAGCCGACAAGGCTTCCAGCATCGACGAACGCGTATGCCGCATCAGGTACGCCGCGATGGCCGTGGACAGCACCAGCGACGGCATCAGCATGGTCTTGATCGACAACCAGAAATCTTCGGCGGGCGACACATAGCCCGATGCCGGCAGCAGCTTCCATTGCACCGACACCACCATGATCAGGATGATGCCCAGCCAGAAGTTGGGTATCGACATGCCGGAGAGCGCCGCGATGTTCGCCCCCATTTCAATCGGCTTGCCCTTGCGCACCGCGGCGACGATCCCCATGGGAATGCCGACCAACAGCGCAAAGAACATCGCCATGGCGGCCAGTTGCAAGGTCACCGGCAGCTTTTGCGCGATCAGCGTCGTGACCGGCACGTCGGTGCGCAGCGACTTGCCCAGGTCGCCTTGCAGCACCTGCCCGGCCCACGCCGCGTACTGCATCGGCAAGGGGTCGTTCAGGCGGTATTTGTCGCGCAGATAATCCAGGACGGCCGGGTCGCGCTCTTCGCCGGCCAGCGTCAGCACCGGGTCGCCCGGCAGGATTTTCTGCAGCATGAAGACGATCATCGACACCAGTATCAGTGTCGGTATCGCGACGATCACGCGGCGCAAGATAAGTTTGAGCATGTGGGAAAAACCGTATAACAGGAACGGCGGACGGCATCAGGCCTGCATCACCTGGCGCGCGTCCGCCGCAAAAAGCCAAAGGACGCGTTGCCGCGTCCAACGCGCGCGGCAGCCCTGGGGCCGCCGCGCCTCGTTCTTACTTCTGAGCGAACGTCACGCCCTTCAGGCGGATCATGCCATCCGGGTACGGCGTGAAGCCCTTGACCTTCTTGCCCATCGCGAAGGGCCACGGCTGGTAGTAGTTATACACGCCGGGCAGCTCGTCCTGGATGATGGTCATCGCCTGCTCGTAGATGGCCTTGCGGCGCGTCTCGTCAGGAACGGTGCGCGCTTCGTTCAGCAGCTTGTCCACTTCCGGGTTGCAGTAGTGGCCGTCGTTGAGCGCGCCCTTGCACGTCACGAAGGCGTAGATATTGCCGTCCGGGTCCACCCGGCCCGACCAACCCAGCATGACGATCTGGAAGTTGCCGCCCGACGCTTCCTTTTGCAGCGCCGCGTACTCCGTGGGGCGCAGCGACAGGTCAAAGCCCGCCTCGGACGCCATCGCCTGCACAATCTCGGCAATCGACGAGGTAGTCGTGTTGTTGCCGAACACCAGTTCCGCCTTCACGCGATCCATGCCGGCCTGCTTGAGCAGCGCCTTGGACTTCGCCACGTCGCGCTGGGTGACGGGGAATTTGTCGCTGTGATAGGGGCTTGCGGGCGGGAACGGCTGCTGGGCGGGTTCAAAGATGCCGCCGCCGGCCACTTCGTTGATGGCGTTGCGGTCGATGGCGTACTGGAACGCCTGACGCACCAGCTTGTTCTTGAACGGGTTGTCTTCGGCGCGCTTGCCGTTGCCCACGTTGAACATGAACTGCTGGAAGCCCAGGCCGGCCACCGGCGCGAACGTCAGGCTGGCGTCGGTCTTGACTTGGGGCGCGTCGGACGGGTTCAGGCGTTCAAGCATGTCCAGGTCGCCCGCGCGCAGGTTCGACAGGCGCACCGTCGTGTCGGGGATCGGCAGGAACGTGACGCGCTTGAACGCGTAATCCTTGGCGTCGTAGTACTGGTCGAATTTTTCCAGCACGATGCGGTCGTTCTGGATGCGTTCAACGAACTTGTACGGACCCGAGCACACGGGCTTGCGGCCCACGGCGGCCACGTCGGCGTCGGTGAAGGTCTTGGGCGACAGCATCATGCCGGCGCGGTCGGACAGTTGCGCCAGCAAGGTGGCGTCCGGCTTCTTCAAGGTCAGCACCAGCGTCGTGGCATCAGGCGCGTCCACTTTTTCAACCGAGCCCAGTTCGCCCTTGCGCAGGCTGTCCGGCAGCGTCATCGCGCGTTCCAGGTTGGCCTTGGCGGCCGCGGCGTCGAACTTCGAGCCGTCATGGAACAGCGCGTCGTCGCGCAGCTTGAACGTCAGCACCTTGTTGTCGGGGCTGAACGACCACGAGGTGGCCAGTTGCGGCACAAAGTGCAGCTTGGGGTCGATGTCCACCAGCTTGTCGCACAGCGACGTGAACACGATGCGGCCCACATAGGTGCGGGCGCGGTGCGGGTCCAGCACGTCCGGATCTTCCTGCAGGCCGATGCGGATGTTCTGCGCGCACGCGGCGCCGGCGGCAAGCGCCAGCAGGCTGGCGCCGAAGGTCAAGGTCAAGCGTTTCATTGTGAGTTTTCCCCTTGTAGCTTGCGAGCGGTTTGGTCTTAGAAGCCGACCGCCTGGCCGTCGCGACGGCTGTCGCTGGCGGCGACGTAACCCAGTTCGTTGTCGTTTTCCGACATGCGCCAGATGAATTGGCCGGCGCCAAAGTCCATGTACGGATCGTCAACGGACTTCAGAGCATGCCCCAGGTCTTTCAGGCCCGCAATGGTGGAAGCCTTCATATTGGTCTCGATGTCCAGCGTGAAGTCGCGGTTGACCTTCCAGCGCGGCGCGCAGCACGCGGCCTGCGGGTTCTGGTGGTAGTCGATCATGCGCACAACCGTCTGCATATGGCCTTGCGGCTGCATGTCGCCACCCATCACGCCAAAGCTCATCACCGGCTTGCCGCCGCGCGTGAGGAAGCCCGGGATGATGGTGTGGAACGGGCGCTTGCCGCCTTCCACCACGTTGGCCGACTTGGGATCCATCGAGAAACCCACGCCCCGATTCTGCATGCTGATGCCCGTGCCCGGCACGACCACGCCCGATCCGAAGCCCATGTAGTTGGACTGGATGAACGAAATCATCATGCCGTTTTCGTCGGCGGCGGTCAGGTAGATCGTGCCGCCTGCATGCGGGCGGCCCGCTTCGAAATGGGTGGCCTGGTCCAGGCGAATCAGCTTGGCGCGGCTGTCCAGGTAGGCGTCCGACAGCATCTGTTCGGGCGTCACCTGCATGGCGCGCGGGTCGGCCACGTACTTGTACAGGTCGGCAAACGCCAGCTTCATGGCTTCGATCTGGATGTGCTGCGACTGCACGGAATCCACGGGGATGTCCGACATATCGAAGCGTTCCACGATGCCCAGCGCGATCAGCGCGGCAATGCCCTGGCCGTTCGGCGGGATCTCGTGCAGCTCGTAGCCACGGTACGACTTGGAAATGGGCTTGACCCAGTCCGGGCGGTAGTTGCGCAGGTCTTCCAGCGTCATCGCGCCGCCGCATTCCTTGCTGAAGGCGGCGATGCGTTCGGCCAGCTCGCCTTCGTAGAAGTCGCGGCCCTTGGATTCGGCGATGCGGCGCAGCGTGTTGGCGGCATCCGGAAAGCGGAAGTGTTCGCCGACCTTGGGCGCGCGGCCCTCGGGCATGAAGGCGGCGGCATAGCCGGGCTGCGACTTCAATTCGTCAGCGGCGGCGGCCCACTTGTGCGCCACCACCGGCGGCACGGCATAGCCGCGCTCGGCAATTTCGATGGCGGGTTCGAACAGTTGTTCAAACGGCAGCTTGCCCAGCTTTTCGTGCAGCGCGGCCCAGCCGGCCACCACGCCCGGCACCGTCACGGCGTCCCAGCCGCGCTTGGGCTGGATGGCCAGGCCATCCGGGCCCGTGCCGTACTTGGCCTTGAAGTATTCGGTATTCCAGGCTGCCGGGGCCACGCCCGACGAATTCAGGCCATGCAATTCCTTGCCGTCCCAGACGATGGCAAAGCAGTCGCCGCCCAGGCCGCAAGACACCGGTTCCACCAGCACGATGGTGGCGGCGGCGGCAATGGCCGCATCAACGGCGTTGCCGCCCTTGAGCAGCATGCGCAAGCCCGCCTGGGCCGCCAGCGGGTGCGACGTGGACACCACGTTGCGCGCGAACAGCGGAATGCGTACGGAAGGATACGGATTGACCCAGTCGAAGGTTTTCATGGCTTGTCTCTAAACGGTCTGAACGGTTAAGCAGGCGAAGGTACTCTCGTGATCTAATTAAATCAATTTGATTTTTTGTTCCGTCATAAAAGAAATTTTTATGGATCACGGCGATGAGCACCATCCGGTTTTTACGCACTTTCCTGGCCGTCGCGCACCATGGCTCTTTTTCCGAAGCGGCCGAGCAGGTGGCGCTGACCCAGGCCGCCGTCAGCTTCCAGATGCGTTCGCTGGAAGCCGAACTGGGCCGGGAACTGTTCGACCGTAGCGGCCGACTTGCCATTCTTAACGCAGCTGGCCGCGAATTGCTACCCGAAATCAAGCATTTGCTGGATTTATACGACCGGATGCGGCTGCCCCGAACCGTGCCGGGCGAACTGGCCGGGTCGGTGTCAGTGGGCAGCATCGTGTCCTGCATGGGCACCTTGTCCAAGGTCGTGTCCGGGCTGAAAAAAGCGCACCCCAAGCTGGACGTGCGCATTTTGTCGGGCAAGGCCAGCGAACTGGCGGGCAAGGTCGAAGACGGCGAGCTGGACGCGGCCTTTCTGGTGGAAGCCGGCCGCAAGATGGCCAGCACGCGCTGGACCCCGCTATATGAAGAACAGCTGGTGGTGATTGCGCCGGCGTCAGCCACCGGCAAGGACGCCCGCCAGGTGCTGGCCAACAACCCCTTCCTGCGCTTTGACCGCACGCAGCGCACCGGGTTGCAGATTGACCGGGTGCTGCGCCGCCTGGCGGTGCCGATCAATGAATTCCTGGAACTGAACGCCATCGAAACGCTGGTGGAACTGGTGCGCCAGGAAGTCGGCGTCACCCTGCTGCCGCTGATCAACGGGTCCAACTGGCAGCACAGCCCCGAACTGCGCATTCTGATGCTGCCGCAAGATTTAGGCCCGCTGTCGCGGGCCATCGGGATGCTGGAGCGGCGCGAACACGCGCGCCAGAGCATTACGGCGGCGATCTGCGAAGCCTGCGCCACGGCCTTCCGGGCGCGCGAACCGCAAACCGCCGCGTAAGGCTAGTTACATGCCCATCGCCGGATCGGTGACGGACGGCTTGCCCGTTTCGACGCGGCCGGCGAAGCGGCGCAGGTAGGACGGGTCTTGCGCCAGGCGGGCGGTGAAGTCGTACCAGTGGCCGCTGCCTTCCAGCGCCCAGTGTTGTTCGACCTTGCTGCCGGCCGGCACGGTCAGCGTCCAGCGCTCGTTATTGCTGTAGTAGGCGTTGGGCGTGACTTCGAACGTGCAGGCGTCCTTGCCGCTGTTGATGAAGCTGACATAGACGTCGCCATTGGCGATGTCATAGCAGACACGGATTTCCGGGTCCAGCTGCGACGTGCGGGCCAGCGCCAGGTCGCCCGCGAAATGCCGGTGATAGCCGTTGGGGCCCAACACCCACAGGTCGTACTTGCCGCCGTCGGCCGCCGTGTCCCAGCTGCCTTCCAGCTGCTTGCCCGGTTCCACGGTATAGCGGCGCGGCAGGCGGTCCAGGTGCAGGCGGTCATACACATGAAAAACCGCCGCCTGCTTGCCCGTGTTGGAAAACAGCAGCCACATGTTGCCGGTGGTGGGCTGGCTGCGGCCGCTGGTGTGCAGCTCGTAGGGCAAGGCGCGCGAATAACGCACGCCCTGCTCCTGCACCGGCTTGGCCTGCGTCGTCGTGTCGGGCAAGGGCACGGCGGTCAGCGCCTGCTGGTCGGCGCGCAACTGGTCGGCGCCGGACCGGGTCAGGATATTCAGGTCGGGCAGCTTTTCATCGTTGGGCGTGGCGAAGTTGAAAGCGGACGTCAGGTCGCCCAGCACGGCGCGGCGCCACGGGCTGATGTTGTCTTCCGGCACCCCGAAGCGCGCTTCCAGGAAGCGCAGCACCGAGGTGTGATCGAACGCCTGCGAATTGACCCAGCCGCCACGGCTCCACGGCGACACCACGTACATCGGCACGCGCGGGCCGGGGCCATAGACGCGGTTGTCGGCCGCGTCCTGCGCCGAGGCGTGCGTGTGGCGATCCAGGTCGGTGTTGACGGTGGACGCGCCGGCCATCGAGCCGTCGGGGTTCAGCGACGGCGCGGCGGGCGACGGCACGTGGTCGAAGTAGCCGTCGTTCTCGTCGAAGTTGATCAACAGGACGGTCTTGCTCCAGACGTCGGGGTTGGCCGTCAGCGCGTCCAGCGTTTCCTGGATGTACCACGCGCCCTGCACCGGGCTGGACGGGCCGGGGTGTTCGGAATACGTGGCGGGCGCCACGATCCACGACACCTGCGGCAAGGTGCCGTTGTTGACGTCATCGCGCAGCGATTGCAGGAAGCCGCCGTCGGGCATGGTGTTGGCCGTGCCCTTGTACAAGGGGTTGGCGCCGTCCATGCTTGGCGTCCAGGCCGGGTACGGCGAACCGTCGGCGGCGTTGCCCGCCTGTTCGTTGGCGCGGCGGTATTGCTGGAAACCGGCCAGCGAGTTGTCGCCGAAGTTCTCGGGCAGGTTCTGGTAAACCTTCCAGCTGACGCCGGCCTTTTGCAGGCGTTCGGGATACGTCATCCAGGTCCAGCCGGTGGTGGACGCGCCGAGGCTGTCCCACTGGTTGCGGGTCGACGGGCCGTTGCCCTGCGCCAGCGGATCGTTGGTGCCGGTCCACAGGAACAGGCGGTTGGTGTTGGTGCCGCCGTGGGTGGAACAGTGGTAGGCGTCGCACAGCGTAAAGGCTTCGGCCAGCGAAAACTGGAATTCCACCTCTTTCTGGCGGTAATAGCCCATGGACTGGTTCTGCTTGTAGCGCGGCCACTGATCCATGCGGCCGCCGTCCCAGGCCATCTGCGCGTCCATATAGTCGTGCGGCGTGCCGGACACGCGCTGGGCATTGCCCTGCGTGCTGTCCAGGTGATACGGCATCACCACGCGAGTGCCGTTGGTCTGTTCCCACACCGAACGGTTCTGCGGCAGCGGGATCGTCATGCGGTCGCCAAAACCGCGCACGCCCTTGTACGTGCCGAAGTACATGTCGAACGAGCGGTTCTCCTGCATCAGGATCACCACGTGTTCAACGTCGTTGATCGTGCCGGTGCGGTTGTTGGCGGGAATGGCCAGCGCGCGGCGGATGGCCGGCGGGAACATCGACAGCGCGGTCAGGCCGGCAGTGGATGCGGCGGCATTGCGCAGGAAGCGGCGCTTGCCGGCGTGGATCGGGTCTTTTTCGGACTTCACGGATGCTATTCCTAGTGATCGATAAGAAGCGCGGCTCAGGGCGCGCAACGCAGTTCGGGCTTGGCCGGGGTCGGCGGCGTCACCGGCGTTTCGGTGCCGCCGTTGCCGGGCGTGCCGGCGCCGTTATCCGGCTTGCTGTCATCGCCGTCGTCGCCGCCACACGCGGCCAGGGCCGCGGTCAACATCAGCACCGCGCCGGCGCGCACGAAACCGCGCAATATCAGGGACTTGCTCATGGTTTTTCTATCCTTGCCACATCAGGGAAACAGGTCGGAAACGGACTTGCCGGACAGCGCCAGGGACTTCACTTCCGTCTCGGTCAGGGCGCGCGACCAGAAGGCCAGGTCGTCAAAATTCATCGTGTACGGGCCCTTGGTGCCGGCGCAGCAGATGCCGTAGGTGCCCTTGCCGTCTTCGTTCAGGCCGATGTGCGGACCGAACAGGCCGGCCACTTGCGCCAGGTTCACCGAGCCCGTGGTCACGTTGCGCCGCAGGAACCCGATTTCGCTGTCGTACACGTACGCCGTCATCATCTTGGCGGGCTTGTCGATGGTCATGGCGATGTACACGGGCTTGTTCGGCGTGAACTTGATGCCGTTGATATCGGCGCGCACGCCGCCACCGGCCAAGTTGAAGCGCAGCTCGGGGCCGGCCCACTGGGCGATGGTGATACCGGGGTTGCCGCCCGAGTTGTAGTCCTTGTTGCCCAGGATCGAACGGTCGTTCGCCGTGCCGTCCGACTGATACCAGAAGCCGATGGTGAACACGGACACGCTGTCGAGCATGCCTGCCGGGTAATCGAGCTTGAACGCGCCCAGGGCGGCCGAGCCACGCTCGTTCTGGAACATCTTGCCGAACACGCCGCCGTCCGCGAATGCGGGCGCCTGCACACCGTCATACGGGGTGATCGCGCCGCCGCCTGCTGCAACGTCGGTCAGGTTGCCTTCAAACGGAAACAGCATCGTCAGCCCCGTGCGCAGTGACGCCAACAGCGGCACCGGCTTGGCATACACCACCGACGCATGCGTGGCGCTGCTGGCGCGGCCCGCCGACACGGTGTAGTTCAGCGTGTGCACGCCTTCCGTGTCGAACGTGAAACCGCTGTCGGTATAGGTGGCGTCGGTGCCGGGCAAGCGCGCAACTTCCACGCCGTCGCGGCTGACCACGATCTGGCCGTCGGGTTCGCCCACGCGCACCCAGGACAGCGTCACGCTCTTGTTGTCCATGGACGTGCGGGCCGACAGGCGGCGCAGCGCCAGGGCTTCGGACAAGGGCGTGCCCGCCATGTCGTACTGGCCGGCGGCGGGCAAGGCGCCCAGGTGCGCCAGCATCGTGGGGGCCACGTCGGCGGCGCTGGGCAGCGCGTACCAATTGCTGTCCCACGCGCCGTCGAACGAGGCGTCATCCGCGCTGCCGCCCAACATTGTCGGCTGGTTGCTGGCCAGGAAGATGGTCTTGTTCGGGGACAGGGGCAGGCCATCGGCCACGCCGGTCTTGCCCAGGCCATGGCTGGAGGCCACCACCATCAGCCAGTTCTCGTTCGGATGCGCGGCGCGACGCTCGGCGATCTGCTTGGCCAGCACGCCGATGGCCGCGTCCGTCTGGCGGATCACCGCATCGTAGTTACCGGTAAAGCCGTTGTCCGAGGCCGCGCGTTCGGGTGCGCCGAACTGCGCAACCACCACGTCGTAGCCTTCGGTGATGCGGTCGCGCGCTTGCGAAGCCACGCAATCGTCCACGCCCGCGCAGTCCGTCAGGGTTTGCAGGTAGCCCGCGTCGCGATCGCCGCCGACCAGGCCGGCCAGCAACGGCGAATTGAAGGCGCCGGCCGTGCGCGCCTCGGGGTGCGCCAGCTTGATGCGCTGGAACAGGCTGGCCGCCTTCATCCCCTGCCCGGCCACGTTGGAGCGCACGCCGTGTACGTCCGCCCACTGGCCTGTCAACAAGGTGGCCCAGCCGGGCGCGGACAGCGTCGGCTGCTGCGTCACGTCGCCGGTCACGCCGCCCGTCCAGGCGCGGGTTGCGGTCAACTGGCCGATGTTGGCCAGGGACATGTCGGCCACGCCACGGCGCATGGCGTCATAGGTCAGGCCGTCCACGCCGATGAACAGCACCTTGTCGGCGCGCGGCGCGGCGGGTTCGCTGACCGGCGGTTGCGTGGGCGGCGGCGGCGCGGTCGTGCCGTCATCGTCGTCATCACTGCCCCCACAGCCGACCAATGCGCTGGTGGCCAGCAACATGGCGCACCATTTTCTCCAATCCATTGTTCTCATGCTTCTCTTCTCGTTTCATGAACACGGTTTACGCTGCGCACAGTGTGGCGAGCGAACGTGAAAGGCCCATGAAACAAAGAGCAGAAAGCTTGATCGACGGATCAGGAATTTTTGCAAGGCGGCGGGCGGCGCCGCCTTGCCACGGACTCAGGCGTTGATCTTCACCGCCGTCAGATATCCGACCGAGGCGCCCCGGCCGTTGCGGTACTTGGCCTTGACCAGCGGCTCCAGCACCGGGCGCACCACATCATGCACGTCGTTCCAGTCCGCCGTGTGCTGAAAATTGCTGGTGATGTAGGTCCAGCCATTGATGTCGTCCACCGCGTGCAGCCCCGTGGATTCCGCCGCCACCGGGCAGGACAACAGGCGCGACAGCACCCGCGTATCGACGTTGAACGCCCACAGGAAACTGTTGACGCGGCCCATGCTGTCTTCGCCCACGAACAGCGTGCGCAGTTTCTCCGAGAACTTCAGGTTGTCGGGGTTGGATATCCGGTCGCTGCGGTGGCGGTTGCCCAAGGCGTCGGGCGCGGCCAGCATCGCGCCCACCAACTCGGGCACCGCGCCCATGTCCACCGGCACCCACTCGCTGTCGATGCCCTGCCCGTCCGTATCCACTTGCCCGGCTTGCAGCCGCAGTTGATAGACCGCGCCCGCGTCCGGGCCTTCTACGTGCAGGTGCGGCGAGGTGCCGTCCACCATGGACGTTTCGATGTGCGCCATCGCGGTGTACGCGATCTTGTCCTGGGCGTTTACCGTCGTGCCCTCCATCTTGGTGAAGGCCAGCGTGCCGCCCACCAGTGCCGCGTAGCGGTGCGTTTCCAGGAATGCCGCGGCTTGGCGGCGGCCGGGCTTCAGACGCACCCAGTTGTTCTTGCCGTCAAACCGAATGCGGGTGTAGGCGGCATTCTTGGGGTCCGCCGTGCGCACGTCCATGATGTCGGCGGCGACCAGGTCGTCGGCCAGTTCCTTGACCTCGGCGCTGGTGGCATGGCCCAGCCGGATCCAGGTCAGCGTCCCGGCGCCGGGCCCCGTGCCTGATGTCTGCGTCCAGCGGGCCACGTACAGCGTGCCCGAGGACAGATCCGCGCGGCGGTCCGCCACGAACATGAACAGCCCGCCGTTGGTGGCGTCGTCGCCCATCAAGGCGGTGCGCTGGTCGGGCATGATCTGCACCAATTCATGCGAGATGCGGCCCATGCAGTAGTGTTTTTTGATGCTGCCGGTGCCGTCCGGCTGCACGGTGATTTCGGGCAGGTGGCCGTAGTGATAGGGGTTGGCGCGGCGGGCGTCGCCATACAGGTGGCGGCTGAACGCGCGGAACGACGCCGAGGTGCGCGCCGTGGTGGCGTCGGGCTCGTATTCTTCGCTGGACAGATGCGTGTTCCACGGCGACAGGCTGGCGCCACAGGTGACCCACAGGCCATGCACGGGCGCGGTGTTCACGTTGCTGTAGCGCACCGGGGTCAATTGGCCGGTTTGCAGGTTTTGCGACAGCGTCAGCACCGCGATGGGCGATGGCAGCCGCGCCCACATGTCCTGGCCGGCCCGGTCGCGCGACAGATATTCGAACTGCACGACGGCGTAGACGGTGGCGGTTGCCGGTTTGGTGACGGTGGGCGGACCCGTTGCGCCGTCGGCCTCGCCAAGCGGGCCGGCCAGCGTCAGCAGCGACATGCCATCCGGGCAGTCCGAAAAGAACGGGCGCGCGCGGCCGGGCACGGACGTATCCATGATGGGTGCGCCATGGATGTCCAGATAGCCGCCCGCCAGCACCATGCCGCCCTTGCCGTCCGGCACGCGGTCGCCGGTCATGAAGAAAGCCTCGTAGCCCAGTTGCACGCGGCGCCGCGAGCCATCGGCAAAGACCAGGTCCATCGCGGATTCCACCGTCGTGCGCGCCATGCCTTCCGGCTCGGACAGGCCGGGCGCGGGCATGGAGATGAATTCGGCGGATACGAACGGCGCGGCGCCCGGCGTGGCGACGGATGGCCGGGCGATGGGTTTGGTGCTTGCCAACGCGGGGGTGCCGTCCTCCGAGGCTCGCGCGGGGTGGCCGGCCAACAACCCGGCCAAGCCCGCCGCGCTTGTTGCGCCTGCGGCGCCCAGCGGCAGCATGGGCGCGCCGGCCAGCATCTTCAATAGTCGGCGACGCTCTGTGTGATCAGGATTTTTCATGTGAACGCTCCCAGGTTCAAAGCCGAACAACGAACCGGCAATGCGCGCACAGACACTGGCGAAGGTGCAGGTGCAGGCGCAGGTGCAGGTGCAGGTGCAGGTGCGGGTGCAAGTGCAAGTGCGGGTGCAAGCCTAATTGCACGCCCGACCGCAACGCCACCGCAACGCCACCGCAAACGCAATCACGCCTGGCAGCGCATGCCGGAAGACGCATCAACTGCATCAGGCAAGCCTGACGCCGCCGAGTGTAGGAGCGAGCCGACGCGGACATGGCCGGCGTTACACCTGTGAAATGATTGCCGATGCCCACAATGCATAAGGGACCGGCTAGCCGGTCCCTTATGTCTTCCCTTACGCCGCGCGGCATCCCGATGGGCGATGCCGCGCCCCGGCGTGCGGGCTATTGGCGGTTGCGTTGCGCCTGGCGCTTACGCGCCGATCTTCACGCCGGTCAGGTAGCCCACCGCCGCGCCAAAGCCGTCCTTGTAGTTGGCCTTGACCAGCGGCTCCAGCGTCGGGCGCACCACCGCGTGCACGCTGCCCCAGTCGGCCGCGTGCTGGAAGTTGCTGGTGATGTAGGTCCAGCCATTGATCTCGTCCACCGCCTGCAAACCGGTGGATTCCGCCGCGACCGGGCACGACAGCAACCGCGACAAGGCCTTGGTGTCGATGTTGTAGGCCCACATGAAGTTGTTGACGTGGCCGCCGCTGTCCTCGCCCACGAACAGCGTGCGCAGCTTTTCCGAGAACTTCAGGTTATCGGGGTTCGAGATGAAGTCGGCGTTGTGCGTGTTGCCCAGCGCGTCGGGCGTGGCCAGCGGCTTGCCGATCAGTTCCGGCACGGCCGCCATGTCCACCGGCACCCATTCGCTGTCGATGGCGCCGCCGTCGGTATCGGCCTGACCCGCTTGCAGATGCAGCTGGTACACCGCGCCCGCCGAGTTCGCTTCGACCTTCAAGCCCGGCACCTTGCCGTCGATCATCGACGATTCAATGCGCGACATCGCGCTGTACGCGATCTTGTCCTTGGCGTTGACGGTGGTGCCTTCCATCTTCGTGAAGGCCAGCGTGCCGCCCACCAGCGCCGCATAGCGGTGCGTTTCCAGGAACGCGGCGGCCTGGCGGCGGCCGGGTTGCAGCTTGACCCAGTTGTCCTTGCCGCTGTAGCGGATCTTGGTGAACGAGGCGTCGGCCGGGTCCGTCGTGCGCACGTCCATGATGTCGGCGGCCGTCAGCTGGTCGGCCAGTTCCTTGACCTCGGCGCTGGTCGCATGACCCAGCTTGATCCACTTCAACGTGCCGGCGCCCGGGCCCGTGCCCGACGTCTGCGTCCATTGCGCCACGTACAACGTACCTGCCGACAGATCCGCCGCACGGTCGGCCACGAACATGAACAGGCCGCCGTTGGTGGCGTCGTCGCCCATCAGCGCGGTGCGCTGGTCCGGCATCATCTGCACCAGCTCGTGCGAGATGCGGCCCATGCAGTAGTGCTTCTTGATCGTGCCGGTGCCATCCGGGTGCACCGTTACTTCCGGCAGGTGGCCGTAGTGGTACGGGTTGGCCTTGTTGGGGTCGCCATACACGTTGTTGCTGTAGGCCTGGAACGAGGCCGTCGTGCGCGCCGTGGTCGCGTCAGGCTCGTATTCTTCGCTGGACAGATGCGTGCCCCACGGCGACAGGCTGGCGCCGCAGGTGATCCACAGGCCATGCACCGACGAGGTGTCCACGTTGCTGTACTTCACCAGGCTGAGCTTGCCCGTATTCGGGTCTTGCGACAGCGTCAGCACGGCGATGGGCGACGGCAGCAAGCCGTACATGTCGTTGCCGGCCTGGTCCATCGACTGGTATTCAAACTGCACCACCGCGTACACGGCGTTGCCCGCCACGCCCGGCACCGTGGTGGGCGCGGACAAGGCCAGCAGCGAGGTGCCGTCGGGGCAGTTCGAGAAAAACTGGCGCGCGCGGGCGGGCACCGAGTTGTCCATGATGGGCGCGCCGGCCAGGTTGAAATAGCCACCCGCGACGGTGGTGCCGCCCTTGCCGTCGGGCACGGTGTCGCCGGTGATGAAGAACGGTTCATAGCCCAGCTGCACGGTCCGCTTGGAGCCATCGCTGAACGTCAGCGCCATGGCGGAGCTGACGGTCGTGCGCGCCATCAGTTCGGGGTTGGCCAGCGTGGGCGCGGCCATCGGCGTGAACGATGCCGACGTGAACGTCACCGGTGCGGGCTGCTGCGTGCCGGGGCCGGGATTGGGCTGCGGATTGCCCGTGGCGTCATCGTCATCATCGTCGCTGGAATTACAGCCGGCCAGCAACGCAGCCATGCTGACGCCGCCAATCGGCAGCATCGGCGCGCCTCCCAGCATCTTCAGGAGTCGGCGGCGATTGGCTTGATTCGTGTCTTGCATGCGGGTTCCCATTGGATCGGATGAATGCCCGGCCATTGACGCCGAGCGGTGCCCGCATGCTAGATAGGCGGCGTGTAATCACAATGACAGAAAGCTGTACGCAAGCTGAATCGACACAGCCTCTTCGGCATCGCGCGATTGTCACGAAGCGCCGCTATAGTCAGGCGCGTTGCTTCACCGATTCGCCGCATCGCCGCTTCACCGCATCACCGCATTGCCGCATTACCGCTTCACCGTTTCACCCCATCACCGCATTGCCGCATTACCGCATCGCCGCATCACCGCTGCACCGCTGCACCGCTACCCCGCTTCACCGCTTCACCGCTTCACCGTTCCATCGCTTATCCGTTCCACCGCCTAACCGCCCAACCGTTTCGTGTCCGCCATGCCTCTGTCGTTTCCCCCCACCCTGCCCTCCGCCCCCGCCGCGCTGCGCGTGATTGCCATGCTGGCATTGGCCGCCGGCTTGGGAGTGTGGGCGTCGATCTTGCTGGCCCCGCGTCCGGGCGCGCTGCCGCCCGCCGTGTCCGCGGCCCCGCCGCGCGCGGCCGACAACACGCCGGTGGCGCTATGGTTTGGCAAAGATGAAGTGATGCGCACGCAGATCAGCGTGCTGGGCCTGATCGCGGCCGGCCCGGATGGGGCGGCGGTGCTTAGTGTGGATGGTGGCCCGCCACTGGCGTGGCGCGCCGGCGCCGAAGTGGCGCCAGGCATCGTGCTGCGCGATATCGCAGTAGACGCCGTGACGGTCGAGCAAGGGGGAAGATTGAATCGCCTGGCAACGCCCGCCGCGTTGGCCGCGCCAGCGGGCATTACGCAGGGAAAAGAATGATGCGGGGTTGCAGACCCGGCGGCGCGTCCTTACCGCGCCCGCCGATCAGCGCTTACGGCCTGCGGGACGCCCCATCTGCTTGCGTCCCGCCATGTTCGACAGGGAAGATCCCGTCGGCTTTTGCGTGGCGGCAGCCAGCTTCTTCTGTTGAAGCGCCTTTTCAACCAACGCTGCCAAACCAGTCGAAGACTTCTCTTTTGTAGCCATTACCGCTCCTTGTAGAAGGGCCATGGTAGCAGGCGCGCCGTTTGCACCGCATTACTGTCATATTTCATGTCCACAATCCCGGGCTTCTACTAGAAGACCGGAGTCGTAAAGTGCGTCAGTTACCGCGCGGGCTTGCCCGTCAGCAAGGTTTCACCCTGATCGAGATCATGGTGGTGATTGTGATCATGGGGATCCTGGCGGCCTTGATTGTGCCGCGTGTGCTGGATCGCCCGGACCAGGCGCGCCAGGTGGCGGCGCGGCAGGATATTGCGGGCATCATGCAGGCGTTGAAGCTGTACCGGCTGGACAACGGCCGCTATCCGAGCACCGCGCAGGGCCTGCGCGCGCTGGCTGAAAAGCCGGATGGCGCGTCGAACTGGCGCGGCTATCTGGACAAGCTGCCCAATGACCCTTGGGGCCATCCGTATCAATACCTGAGCCCGGGCGTCAAGGGCGACATCGACGTGTTCTCGTTTGGCGCCGACAACAAGCCCGGCGGGGAAAGCGGCGATGCCGACATTGGTTCCTGGGAACTCTGAACGCGGCTTCACGCTGGTCGAGGTGCTGGTGGTGCTGGTGATCGTGGCCATCGCGGCCAGCATGGTCAGCTTGTCGATTGGCAAGCGCGACAACGGCCTGCGCACCGATGCGCAGCGGCTGGCGGACGCGTTCACCGTGGCGCAGAGCGAGGCGCGCAGCGATGGCCGGTCCATCCGCTGGTTGGCCGGCAACACCGGCTGGTCGTTTGAACGCGCGGGCCGCCCACCCGGCCCCAGCGCCCAGGAAAACGTGGTCGTGCCAGTGGATCGCCTGGAAGGCGACGACATGCTGCGCCCGCAAACCTGGCGCGCGGGTGCCGTGCAACTGCGGCTGACGCCCGATCGCCCGTTGGTGTTCAACACCGAATGGGTCGCGGATCCGATCACCCTGACCCTGCACGCGGGCGATGCCACGGTCACCCTGCAACGCGACGCCGCCGGCCGTTATGAAATCCACTAGATTTTCCCGCCGCGAGGTCGAACGATGCGACGTGGACGTTCCCACGGACGGGGACGCCTTGCCGGATACGGGCGGCTCGCCAGAGGCCGCCGCCGCCCTCGATATGCCCCGCGCCATCCCCCCCCGCGCGCGCCGTGAACGCGGCTTCACGCTGATCGAGGTGTTGGTGGCGCTGGCCATCATCGCCGTGGCGATGGCCGCCGCGCTGCGCGCCACGGGCGTCATGACGGCCAACAACCGCGCCTTGCAGGACAAAACGCTGGCCCTGCTGGCCGCGCAGAATGCCTTGACCCAATTGCGCCTGGAACAAAGCCTGCCGCGCGCCGGCTCGCAAACCGTGCCCTGCCCGCAAGGCGGGCGCGCGTTGCAGTGCGAACTGGTCTTTACCAATTCCATGAACCGCAGCTTTCGCCAAGTGTCGGTCAACGTCCACGACGCCGGCTCCGCCCGCCCGGACGCCGTGCTGCTGCAATTGGACGGCCTGCTGTCCAGCCTGCGATGACGATGCAACGCCCCATTTCCCGCGCCGCCCGCCAGGCGGGCTTTACGCTGATCGAAGTGCTGGTCGCGTTGGCGCTGATGGCGCTGGTCAGCCTGATGGCCTGGCGCGGGCTGGCCAGCGTGTCCAGCGCGCGCGACTGGATCGAGCAGCAAGCCGAAGACACCGACGCCATCGTCCGCACGCTGGGGCAGATGGCGCGCGATGTGGAACTGTCTTATTCCGGCCCCGGCTTTGACGCAGCAGGCAAGGACGCCGTCACGCTGACCAGCGGCGTGCGCCTGCTGCGCCAAAACCAGGGCGGCCAGACGCTGGAACTGCTGCGCCCCGACCCGGACGGCAACGGCCTGTGGCAACGCGTGCAGTGGCAGGTGCGCACCGACGGCTTGTGGCGCGTCAGCGGCCCGCCCGCGCCGCGCAGCCCGCTACCCGCCGCCGTCAATGGCGTGCTGCTGCTGCCTGGCGTCAAGACATTGAGCCTGCGCGCCTGGGTACCCGGCGTGGGCTGGGCCAACGCCAACGCCAGCTTCGGCGCGCCGCCCACCGGCATCGAAATCGCGCTGGAACGCGGCGCGCCCGGCCAGCCGCAACGCTACACGCGCATCCTGGAGCTGCCATGATGCGCCACCGCGACACGCAGCAAGTTGCCCGCCCACGCGGCCCGTGCACGCAGCAACAGGGCGCCGCGGTGATCAGCGCGCTGATCATCGTTGCCATTGTTGCCGCCTTGACCACCAGCCTGTTCCAGCGCCAGACGGCCAGCACGCGGCGCGTGGAAAACGAAATGGCGCGCGTGCAGGCGCGCGTCATGCTGGCGGGCGGCATCGATTGGGCGCGCCTGGTCATCCGCGATCACGGCAAGCGCGAAGCCACGACGCGCGGCGACCAGATCTGGGCCACGCCGATCCTGGACACGCGCATCGAGCGCCCGGGAGACGATCGCGTCGCCGTGTTCTCGGGGCGCGTGCAAGATGAACAGGGCAAGTACAACCTGAGCAACCTGGCGCGCAATGGCGTGCCGCAACCCGAGCAGGAAAAGGTGTTGCGCCGGCTGCTGGCCGCGCAGCAACTGCCCGATACGCTGGCGCCGCGCATCATCGACATCATTGCCATGGCGCAGCCACCCGCCCTGCCCGCCGATGCGCCGTCCGCCCCCAACGGCCAACCCGCCACCGCGCCGGACGCGCGCGCGCCGCTGCCGCGTGGCGTGGATGACATCGCCGCGCAGCTGGGCCTGGAACCGACGGTGCGCGACGAGATGCGCCGCACCATGACCGTGCTGCCCATCGCCACCAGCGTCAACGTCAATACCGCGCCCGCCGAGGTCATCGCGGCGTTGGTGCCCGGCCTTTCGCTGGGGCAGGCGCGCGCGCTGGCGGGCGAGCGGGATCGCGGCAACTGGTTCAACAACGCGGGCGACTTCGGCAACCGTCTTGCCGGCACCGGCGTGGACGCGCCCGCCCCCACCGTTACCACGGCCAGCGGCTGGTTCCTGGCCAGCGGCACCGTCGTCTACGAACGCGCCCGAGTCGCCATGCAAGCCTTGGTGCGCAGCGCCCCGCCCGCTGCGCCCGACACGATATGGACAAGAGAAACCCCTTGAAAAACGCCTTGCGCATTGCGCTTGCCCCTCTGGACGAATTCAGCGCGGATTCGCCGCTGCCCTATGCCTGGTTCGACCGGCGCGGGCGCTGCGCGCAGCAGGGCGAACTGCCCTTGCACGCCCTGGGCAACGCCTATCCCAACGCGGTGTGCGAAGCCGTGCTGCACCCGCGCGACGTCATCGCCACCACCATCCGCATTCCGGCGGTGCCGCGTGCGCGCTTTGCCGCCGCCGTGCACGGCGCGCTGGAACCCCTGGTGTTAAGCGATCTGGAGGCGCTGGCCATCGGCTTCAGCCCGCGCGCCGCGGATGGCGGCGTGGCACTGGCGTGGTCGCCGCGCGAACCGGTACGACGCGCCTGGGCGTTGTTGAGCACGCACGGCCTGCGTGTCGACGCGCTGATTGCAACGCAGACGCTGGGTACGACAGTGGCCGGTCCGTCCTCAGAGCCGTCCGCCCCGCCTTCCTCGACCCAGTCCTCGACCCTGTCCTCCCCCGCTTCTTCCGCCTTCGACGCCAATCTATCCGCCACGCCCTTGCGCGATCCGGCCGACCCGCGTTGGCTCGCGCCGTCGCCCTCGTGGTCATTGGCCATGCCGCGCCTGGCGCCCGTGCGCGCGTCGCGCTGGCGGCCCGTGTGGCGCTGGGGCGCGGCGGCGGCGGTGGTCTGGATTGCGGGATTGAATCTTTACGCCTCGCGGCTCAGCGCTGAAGCCGACGCGCTGACGGCGGGCATGCGTCAACAGGTGCTGGCCGCCTTTCCGGACCTGCCCGTCGTGCTGGACCCGGCGCGGCAGGCGCAGCAAGGCCTGGACGCGCTGCAAGCCAATCGCGGCGCGGCCAGCGCGGGGGACTTTCTGCCCCTGGCACGCGCCGCCGCCCAAACGCTGCCCTTTGCCGCCGACAAAGTCGCGCGGCTGACGTACGCCGATCAAGCGCTGACCCTGCAACTGGCCGACGCCGGTGCCGACGCGCAGCGCGTCTCCGAAACGCCCGCGCTGATCCAGCAAGCCGCGGCCCTGGGCTTGAAGCTGGAACGCGGCGACACCGATAACACCTGGCGCATCACGCGCAAACAACCATGACCGCCATTGAACGCCTGCATCGCCATTGGCAAACCGCCGCCGGGACGTTGCGCAAAACCGTCGACCCCACGCTGACCCGCGCGCGCCAGCGCTACCAGGCGCTGGCGCCGCGCGAGCGCCGGCTGGTCACTGTCGCGGGCGCGCTCGTCGGCGTCGCCGTGATCTTCGTCACGCTGATCGAACCGCCCCTGAAAACCGTGCGCAAGCTGCAAGCCGAGCTGCCCGCGCTGCGCGGCCAGGCCGCGACCGTGGCCGACTTGACGATGCAAGCCCGCGCCCTGCGGCAACGCTCGGCCACGCCGGTCGCCGTTGCCCCCACGCCCGCCGAATTAAGCGCCAGCCTGGAAGGCGCGGCGCTGCCGGCGGCGATGTGGTCGCTAGGCCAGCCCGAATCCGGCAAGGGCGTGCGCTTGACGTTGAACCAGGCGCCCTCGTCCGCGCTGCTGCGCTGGCTGGATGGTGCCGCGCGCGATTGGGGCCTGCAAACACAGCAAGTGGAATTGACGCGTGCGACCAATCCCAATGGCCGCCCACTGCCGGGCTTGGTCAATGGCCACATCACGTTAACCACCGCCGATGCGGGGGCAAGCCACTGATGCCGATCCTTTCATTTGCCATGCCGGGTGCCCGCTGATGGCGCGCATCCCTTTCAACAAGCGGACTGCCGGCCTGTGGCTGGCCGGCGGCGTGTGTTTCCTGGCGGCCGCCGCAAGCGTGCTGCCGGCACGTTGGCTGTTGGCGATGCAGCCGGATGACTCCCTGGTTTCGCTCGCGGATGCCAGCGGTACGTTGTGGCAAGGCAGCGCGTGGGTGGCGCTGGGGCCACCGGGGTCGCAGCGCGTGTTGCCGCAACCCGTGCAATGGCAGTGGCGCTGGGATGCGATGGCGTTGGACATCACGCACCCGTGGTTGCAAGGCCCGCTGCGCGCGCGCGTGGGTTGGGCCGGGGTGTCATTGCCCGCGCAATCGCTGCGTGTGCCAGCCACGGTGTTACCCGCGCTGGGTGCGCCCTGGAACACGCTGGCGCCCGACGGCATGCTGGAGATCAATTGGCAAGCGCTGCGCCTGGGCGGGGATTTGCCCGCGGGCAATATCGCGGACCTGCGCTGGCGCAACGCCGGCACCGCGCTGACCTCCATCAGCCCCGTGGGCACCTACCTGTTGCGTCTGCAAGGCGCGGGAAAGTCTGGCGCAACATTGGCGCTGACGACCGAAAGCGGGCTATTGACGGTAACGGGCCAGGGCACGGCCGGCCCACGCGGTGTGCGCTTCGATGGCAAGGCGACGTACGCGCCCGGGGCCACCGACGCTCAGCGCGCCGCGCTGGACGGCCTGATGTCCACCCTGGGCCGCCGTTCTGGCGATACGGTCGTCTTCAGCACGGGTAAATAGCAAAAAGCAAAAAGCAAAAAGCAAAAAGCGAAAGGCGCCATCAAGCGTCGCGCGTCACCCGCACGATTTCCTCGGGCGACGTCTGCCCGCTGTCGACCCAACGCTGGCCGTCTTGCCGCATCGTCCGCATGCCCGAGGCCATGGCGGCCTGGCGCAATTCGCGTTCGTCGCGGCCTTCGTGGATCAAACGGCGCGCGTCATCGTCCACCGTGAACAGTTCGTGGATGCCGGAACGGCCGCTGTAACCCGTGTGATTGCACGTCGGGCAACCCACAGGGTGAAACACGCGCACGCCATCCTGCATCGACGGCTTCTTGCATTCCGGACACAGCTTGCGCACCAGCCGCTGCGCCAGCACCCCCAGCAGCGACGAAGCCAGCAGAAAGGGTTCCACGCCCATGTCCGTCAGCCGCGTCACGGCCGAGACCGCGTCGTTGGTGTGCAGCGTCGCCAACACCAGGTGACCGGTCAGCGACGCCTGCACCGCGATCTGCGCGGTTTCCAGGTCGCGGATTTCGCCGATCATGATCACGTCCGGGTCCTGCCGCAAGATGGCGCGCAGCGCCAGCGCGAAGCTCATGTCGATCTTGGCGTTCACCTGCGTCTGGCTGATGCCCGACAAGTCGTATTCGATGGGGTCTTCCACCGTCAGGATATTGCTGGTGGCAGAATCCAGGCGGCTCAATGCCGCATACAGCGTGGTGGTCTTGCCGCTGCCCGTCGGCCCCGTCACCAGCACGATGCCGTGCGGCTGCCGGATCAAGCGGTCCAGCTGCGTCAGCACATCGGGGCACATGCCCAGGCGTTCCAGCTGCAAGCGCCCCGCCTCTTTGTCCAACAGGCGCAGCACCGCGCGTTCGCCGTGGCCCGTGGGCAAGGTCGACACCCGCACGTCAATCGGCCGGCCGCCCACGCGCAGCGCGATGCGCCCGTCTTGCGGCAAGCGCTTTTCGGCAATGTCCAGGTGCGCCATGATCTTGATGCGCGAAATCAAAGCCGCGTGCAGCGCCTTGCGCGGCGACACCACGTCGCGCAACGTGCCGTCCACGCGATAGCGCACCACCGAGTGCGTCTCGAAGGGTTCGATGTGGATATCGCTGGCGCCATCGCGCGCGGCCTGGGCGAACAGCGCGTTGATCATGCGGATCACCGGCGCATCGTCCTGCGCTTCCAGCAGGTCGGCCACTTCGGGCATGTCCTGCAACAGGCGGTCCAGGTCGATCTCGTTTTCCGCCACGCCCATGACGGACGCGGCATCCTCCGAATGGCTGTAAGCCGCCGTCAACAACGTTTCCAGCGCCTCGTCATCCACCTGCGCCAGCGCCACCTCGCCATGGCAACGGCGTATCTCGCGCACCGCCCATTCCGGCGTGCGCGGGCTGACGGTCAGCTGCGCCTGCCCCGCGCGCAGCGACAGCACGGCGCGCTGCGCCCGTGCCCAGGCATAGGGCAAGGGGTGCGCGCTCATAGCAACGACTCGGGGTCCACCGCCACGCTGTGCATCAGCGCGCCGGACACGCGGATCGGGCGCGCGGCATCGCGCGTGGGGTTCGCGCCGGGATACTGCCGCACGGCAAACGACTGCACCGTGGTGGGCGGCGGGCGGCGCAGCGTGTCGGCCTGTTGGTCGGGGCGCAGGTCATAGGCGTTGTTCGACACCGACGGCGCCGAGCCCGGCGGCGGCAACATCGGCGCCTGCATATCGGGCAGCGCCCAGTGCTGGCCCGGTTGCGCCGAACCCTGTGCGCGGCGCATGTAGTCGTAGCGGTCCATCGTGACGCTGGCGCTGCGGTTGGCGTCGCGCACCACGTAGGGGCGCAGGAACACCATCAGGTTGGTCTTGGTGCGCTTGCGCGTGTCGTAGCGGAACAGCGAACCGATCACCGGCAGCGAGCCCAGGCCGGGCACGCTGTTGGACGTCAACGTCACGTTGTCTTCCAGCAAGCCGCCCAGCACGATGATCTGGCCATCGTCGATCAGCACGCTGGTGTCGATGGCGCGCTTGTTGGTCACGATGCCCGTCGTGGCGTTCGAGCGGCTTTCGTCGATGCTGCTGACTTCCTGGTAGATGTCCAGCTTGACCGCGCCGCCTTCCGAAATCTGCGGGCGGATGTTCAGCTTCAAACCCACGTCTTCGCGTTCGATGGTCTGGAACGGATTCGAACTGCCGTTGCTGCCCGACGTGACATATTGGCCGGTCACGAACGGCACGGTCTTGCCCACCAGGATGCTGGCCGACTGGTTGTCCAGCGTCAGCAGGTTCGGCGTGGACAGGATGTTGGCTTCGCCCGTGTTCTGCATGGCGCGAGCCAGCACGCCCAGGTTGATGACCTGGTTGCCCAACACGTCCACCGTGCCCTTGACCACCCCCAGGCTCAGGCCGCTGCCCAGGGCGTCGATCGACGTGGGCCCGGTGCCCGTGATGCCGCTGCCGCCCAGGTTGGTGCCGCCGATAAAGCTGGTGCCGTTGCTGTTGATGTTGCCCGCGCCCGTCATCCACTGGATGCCGAATTCAGCGGCCTTTTGTTCGCTGACTTCAACGATCAGGCTTTCCACCAGCACTTGCGCGCGACGTTGGTCCAGCTGGTCGATGACTTCACGCAGGCTGCGGTACAGCGGTTCCGGCGCGGAGATGATCAGCGAATTGGTGGCGGGGTCGGCCTGGATGGTGGCGCCGCCGGCCGAATACGACACCGCTTGCGAGCTGTTGTCTTCCCGCGCGATGCGCTCTTGCTCGCCCGACAAGCCGCCCTTGGATGAGCCCGACATTGCCCCCATGCCCTGCCCCGCCGGCACGTTGCCGGCAGACGTGTTTTGCGCCCGCGCGCCGTTCTGCGCGCCGCCCGTGTTGCTGCTTGCCGCGCCGCCCGAGGCGCCGGGCGCCGCGTTGGCCTGTCCGGTCAGCAAGCCGCCCAACACTTCGGCGATGCGCGTGGCCTGCGCGTTGCGCATGTAGACCACGTGCAGATTGCCCGCGCGGTTTTGCTGCGCGTCCAGCTTCAGGATCAGGTCGCGCGCCAGCCGCGTGCGCGCCGGGCTGCCCGAGCGCACCAGCACGCTGTTGCTGCGCGGGTCGGCCACCACGGCGATGCGTTGCGTGGGGTCGCTGCTTTGCGTGTCCAGCAATTGCGAGGCCAGGATGGCGATGTCGGTGGCAATGCCGGACTGCACCGGCACCACATCGGTGTCGATGGAGCTGGGCACGTCGATGCGCGCGATGACTTGCGCGATGCGTTCCAGGTTGTCGGCGTAGTCGGTGACTACCAAGGTGTTGTTGCCCGGGTACGCGTTGATCGGGTTATTCGGCGGCACCATGGGGCGCAGCACCGGCACCAGGTTGGCGGCGTTTTCGTACTTCAGCGGGAACACGCGCGTCAGCATCTCGCCGCTGCTGCTCGAGCCCTTGGCGAACGCGGACACGGGCACCGGGCCACGCGCGGCGTTGCCGGCCGGCGCGCCTGCTGCCGCCTGTGCGGGACGCGCCTGAGCTTGCCGCGCCTGGGTCGGCGGCGTGTTGCCCACCACCGCGCTGCCTTGCAGCTTGGCGTCGGCTTCGGGCACCACGCGCGTCACGCCGTCCACATCCACGATCGCAAAGCCTTGCAGTCGTAGCGCACCGGTCAGCATGGCCAGCGCCTGTCCGCTATCCACGGGTCGGTCCGACACCAGCGTCAGTTTGCCCTTGACGCGAGGGTCCACCAGAAAGTTGCGCTGCGTGAACAACGACAGCGCGCGCAACACGGCGGGGATGTCGGTGTCGACGAAATTCAAGCTGACACGGTTGTCCGTTTGTTGAGCATGGGCCGTGCTGATCGCCGGTCCGATTTGGCTTGCGATGAGCAAGGCGGCAAGGCTGAATTGCGCGATGTGACGCATGACGAGATAGGTGCCTTCAGACGTGAATGCAAGTGTGAAAAAACGTGAAATCGCGTCGGAGTATACGGGGTGACAGTGCAACACTACGGTCATATTTGACATGCAACATACGGGCTGCAAACCCTTTAAATTCGGGGCTTTTGCGCGTTTTTGATTCGCGCGGCGCCCCCTGCTTTCGCCATGCCTTCCTATCGATACGAAGCCACCGACGCGCTGGGCAAAATCGTGCGCGGCACGATCGATGCCGACACCGAGCGCGGTGCCCGCAACCAGCTGCGCGGCCGGGGCTTGCTGCCCTTGTCCACCGCATCGGCGGCGCGCGCGCAAGGGCTGGGCGCCAGCTTGCGCACGCGTTTGTCGGATGCGGACCTGGCTTGGTTGACGCGCCAGTTGGCCAGCCTGCTGGCCGCGCGCCTGCCGCTGGACGCCGCGCTGTCGGCCACGCTTGAACAAGCCGAGAAAAAACACATCGCGGCCACGCTGGGCGCGGTGCGCGACGACGTGCGCGCCGGCCATCGCTTGTCTACCGCGCTGGCGGCGCGGCCGCGCGACTTTCCCGAGATCTATCGCGCGCTGATCGGCGCCGGTGAAGAATCCGGCGACCTGGCGCAAGTGATGGAAAAGCTGGCCGACTACATCGAGGAACGCAACACGCTGCGCAGCAAGGTGATGACGGCGTTCATCTACCCGGCCGTGGTCGCCAGCGTGTCGGTCATCATCGTGATCTTTCTGCTGGGCTATGTCGTGCCGCAAGTGGTGTCGGCGTTCAACCATGCCAAGCAGCAGCTGCCGATGCTGACCCGCGTGATGCTCGCGCTGTCGGACTACGTGCGTGAATGGGGTGCGGTGACGGGCGCGGTGCTGGTGGCCGCCATCGTGCTGTGGCGCTACACGCTGCGCGCGCCGGCCGCGCGCCGCGCCTGGCATGCCCGCGTGTTGCGGCTGCCGCTGGCGGGCCGCTTTGTGCTGGGCGTGAACGCCGCGCGCTTTGCGTCGACGTTGGCCATTCTGTGCGGCAGCGGCGTGGCCTTGTTGACGGCGCTGGAAGCGGCGCGCCGCACCTTGGGCAACGATGTGCTGCGGCTGGCGGTGGATGAGGCGTCGGCCCGCGTGCGCGAAGGCGCGGCGCTATCGGCCTCGTTGGGCGCGCAGAAGGTGTTCCCGTCGCTGCTGGTGCACCTGATCGCCAGCGGCGAGAAAACCGGCCGCTTGCCGGAATTGCTGGATCGCGGCGCGCAGAACCTCTCGCGCGACCTGGAGCGCCGAGCCATGGCGATGACGGCGTTGCTTGAGCCGGCGCTGATCCTGCTGATGGGCGGGTTCGTGCTGCTGATCGTGCTGGCGGTGATGATGCCGATCCTGGAAATGAACCAGCTGATCCGTTAAAAAAACAGAGGGCTAAAAAGACCAAGGCGCCCGCCCCGGTGATGGGGCGGGCGCCTTGGACGTTCAGCCGATGGCGGTCAACCGGCGGCGCGGATCACAATGCCTCTTCGTCGGCTTCGCCGGTACGGATGCGGATGGCTTGCTCGACGGGCGACACGAAGATCTTGCCGTCGCCGATCTTGCCGGTGCGCGCGGCCTTGACCACGGCTTCGATGGCGGCTTCGACCTGGTCGTCGGGCAGCACGACTTCAACACGGATCTTGGGCAGGAAGTCCACCACGTATTCCGCGCCCCGGTACAGTTCGGTGTGGCCCTTCTGGCGGCCGAAACCCTTGACTTCGGTGACGGTCAGGCCGCTGACGCCGACTTCGGCCAGCGCCTCGCGGACTTCGTCGAGCTTGAAGGGTTTGATGATGGCGGTGACTTGTTTCACGTTGGGCGTCCTGGGTTTTTGATGTGTTGCGGCGCCCTGCCCACCGCTTGCGAGGCAGCCAGGGCGCGATGAATAAGAGAATACCACCGGGGCCCGCCCTGCAAACGGGCGGCCGGCGTCATTGCGGGAGAACCCCGATCAGGCGTCGGGCGCGGCATCCGGGATGCGTTCGGCGTCGCGCATCCACACCACCGATTCCGAATCGCTGGGCGCGCGCCAGTCGCCGCGCGGCGACAAGGAGCCGCCCGAACCGACCTTGGGCGCATTGGGCACGCAGGTGCGCTTGAACTGGGTTGTACGGAAAAACCGGTCCAGGAAAATCTTCAGGTTGCGCTTGATGGCGGCCAGGTCGTACTGGTTGCGCGCCACGTGGCCGGCGTCCGGCCAGGCGCCCGCTTCGCGGTCACGCCAGGCGGCCAGCGACAGGAAGGCCACCTTCGTGGGCGCAAACCCATAGCGCAGCGTGTAGTACAGGTTGAAGTCCTGAAGCTCGTACGGGCCGATGGAGTCTTCGCTTTTCTGCACGGGCTTGTCGTCGGCGCCACCCGGCACCAATTCAGGGCTGACGTCGGTGCCCAGCACGTCCAGCAGCACGCCGGCGCCGTCATCGCCCAGCCGGCCGGATTCCGCCACCCAGCGCACCAGGTGCGTGATCAGGGTCTTGGGCACGCTGGCGTTGACGCTGTAGTGCGACATGTGATCGCCCACGCCGTACGTGCACCAACCCAGTGCAAGTTCGCTGAGGTCCCCGGTGCCGATGACGATGGCGTTGCTGAAGTTGGCGATGCGGAACAGGTGATTGGTGCGTTCGCCGGCCTGCACGTTTTCAAAGGTGATGTCGTAGACCGGCTTGCCTTCCGCGTACGGGTGGCCCAGGTCTTTGAGCATTTGCAGGCAGCTGGGGCGGATGTCGACTTCGGACGCGGTGCAGCCCACCACCGCCATCAGGCGGCGCGCCTGTTGCAGCGTGCGGGTGCTGGTGGCAAAGCCGGGCATCGTCACGGCCAGGATGTTGGACCGGGGCAGGCCCAGCGTGTCCATGGCCTGCGCGCACACCAGCAGCGCGTGGGTGGAATCGAGCCCGCCGGAAATGCCGATGACCACCTTGGACATCTTGCTGGCCGACAGGCGCTGGGCCAGGGCCTGCACCTGGATGCTATAGACCTCTTTGCAGCGGGCGTCGCGCTGTTGCGGATCGGCCGGCACATACGGAAAGCGCGCCACGCGGCGCTCAAGCGGCAGTTCGGCATCGTCCAGCGGCGGGTTTACCGGCACCGGCACCGAACGGAACTTGCGCACTTCGTCCTGATGGCGGCGCACGGACTGGCCGAACGTGGTCTGGCGCATGCGTTCGCGCGACAGGCGGTCCAGGTCCACATCGGAAAACAGCAGGTGCGAATGGTTCAGGAAGCGTTCGGATTCGCCCAGCAGTTCGCCGTTTTCATAGATGATTGCCTGGCCGTCCCAGGCCAGGTCGGTGGACGATTCGCCCCGGCCGGCCGACGTGTACATATAGGCCGACAGGCAGCGCGCGGACTGCTGCGCCACCAGCTGATGGCGGTATTGCGATTTGCCGACGACGATATTGGACGCCGACAGATTCACCAGCACGGTGGCGCCGGCCAGCGCGGCGAACGAGGACGGCGGGATCGGCACCCAGACGTCTTCGCAGATTTCGACGTGGAACTGGAACAGCGGCAGCTTTTCCATCTGGAACAGCAGCTCGGGCCCGAAGGGCACGGTCTGGCCCAGCAAGACGATGTCGGTGACGGCCGCGCAGTCGGCGGCGCTGAACTGGCGGGCTTCGTAAAACTCGCCGTAGTTGGGCAGGTAGCTCTTGGGCACCACGCCCAGCACGCGCCCGCCCGCGGCCACCACGGCGCAGTTGAACAGCTGGTGGGATACGCGCAGCGGCGCGCCCACGATCACGGCGATATCCAGTTCGGCCGTGGCCGCCACCACCCGCGCCAACGCTTCTTCGCACTCATCCAGCAAGGCTTTCTGGTGGAACAGGTCGTCGCAGGTGTAGGCCGACAGGCCCAGCTCGGGAAACGCCACCAGCACCGCGCCGCCCTGGGCGGCCTGCTGGGCCAGTTCTATGGTTTGCGTGGCGTTGAAGGCCGGATCGGCGATGCGGCATTCGGGCACGCCGACCGCCACCCGGGCGAAGCCGTGGGAATACAGGTTGAAGAACGGGTTCGACATCGGGGGTTCGCCTGGGGTCAATGAAGACTAAATTCCAACGCGCGGATTATCTCATGGCGACTGGGCCGGCTACGGCTGGCCGGGCACCTTGCCGTCGCTGGGGCCACGCTGCGCCGACGCCGCGCCGTGCCCGTCGGGCAAGACCAGCCCGGGGCGCTCGCGTTCGGCCGCCAGCGCGGCCTGGATCGCGCTTTCGCGCAGCTGGCTGCCCATGGCGCCAAAGTCCGCGCCCGACGGCTGCTGGTACAGGCGCAGGCCCAGTTCGGGCAGGATGGCCAGCAGATGGTCAAAGATATCGCCCTGGATGCGCTCATATTCCACCCAGGCGGTCACGGCGGTAAAGCAATAGACCTCGACCGGGATGCCGTCGGACGCCGGTTCCATCATGCGCACCATCATGGCCATGTCCTGGCGCACTTCGGGGTTCTGTTTCAGATAGGCCAGGCCGTAGGCGCGGAACGTACCGATGTTGGTCAAGCGGCGGCGGTTGGCCGGCACGCTGGCCAGTTCACCCATGGTCTGGTTGGCTTGGGCGATGTCCAGCGTCTTGGCTTGCAGATAGTCGTGCAACAGGCGAAACCGCATCAGTTGCCGGGCTTCTTCGTCGGTCAGAAAGCGCACGCTGGCCGCATCGATGCGCAGCGTGCGCTTGATGCGACGGCCGCCCGATTCAAACATGTGACGGTAGTTGCGATAGCTTTCCGAGAACAGTTTGTAGGTCGGCACCGTGGTGACCGTGTTGTCCCAGTTCTGCACCTTGACGGTATGCAGCGCAATGTCCTTGACGAAGCCGTCGGCGTTGGACTGCGGCATTTCGATCCAGTCGCCGATACGCAGCATGTCGTTGCTGGTCAACTGCGTGCTGGCCACCAGGGACAGCAGCGTGTCCTTGAATACCAGCAGCAGCACGGCCGACAGCGCGCCCAGGCCCGAAATCATCCACAGCGGCGAGCGGTCGATCAGGATGGAAAGCACCAGCACGGTGCACACGGCCATCAGGACCAGCTTGCCGATCTGGATATAGCCCTTGATGGACCGCGTCTGCGCCCGGGTGGTCGCCGAATACGTGTCCTGCCAGGCGCTCAACACGCCCGAGAACGCCACGAACACGCAGATCCACGCGCCCGCATGCGCCAACCGGCCCACCACCGACACCGCCCGCTCGGCATGCGGCACCAGGCCGATACCCATCGACACCACGGCAAACGGCACGGCGTACCACAGGTTTTGATACGCGCGGCGGCGTTGCAGGGCCTTGTCCCAGTCGCCCCGGCCGCTCAGGACCAGCACCCGGTGCGCCAGCAGCAGCACCACGCGCGCCACCACCCACTGCACGAACAGCGCCGTCAGGACCAGCACGCCGGCGCCGACCAGCGTCTGCGCCCACGCTTCGTGCGGCATGTGGGCGTCCAGCTGGGTCACCAGTTCTTCCCATTCCATGGGCATATGTTTTGTACTCGCTCTACGTTCTTGAAACCAACGGGGGATTATCCGACAAGTGGCGTGCGACGCGCGTTCCCGTCCCCAAAAATCGCGGCCCCGCCGCCAACGCGTGCGCCGGCTTGTCGGCAGGCCCTATAATTCCGCCCATCATGGCAAACACTCCCTCCCCCGATCAAAACCAGTTCGCCAACAAGGCGCAGGCCTGGTCCGCCCGGTTCTCGGAACCGGTATCCGAACTCGTCAAACGCTATACGGCGTCCGTGGATTTCGACAAGCGCCTGGCGCGACACGACATCCAGGGCTCGCTCGCGCATGCGGACATGCTGGCCGCCCAGGGCATTATCGGCGCCCAGGACCTGGCCGACATCCAGCGCGGCATGACGCAGATCCTGTCTGAAATCGACGCCGGCAGCTTCCAATGGCTGCTGGATCTGGAAGACGTGCATCTGAATATTGAAAAGCGCCTGGTGGAACTGGTGGGCGATGCGGGCAAGCGCCTGCACACCGGCCGGTCACGCAACGACCAGGTCGCCACCGACATCCGCTTGTGGCTGCGCGACGAAATCGATAACCTGCAAGACCTGCTGCGCCAGCTGCGTCATGCGCTGGCCGCCGTCGCGCTGGATAACGCCGGCACCATCATGCCCGGCTTCACCCACCTGCAAGTTGCCCAGCCGGTCACCTTCGGCCACCACCTGCTGGCCTACGCCGAAATGTTTGGCCGCGACGCCGAGCGCCTGGCCGACTGCCGCCGCCGGGTGAACCGCCTGCCGCTGGGCGCCGCCGCGCTGGCCGGCACGTCGTTCCCCATCGACCGCGAACGTGTCGCCAAGACGCTGGGCTTTGACGGCGTGTGCCGCAATTCGCTGGACGCCGTGTCCGACCGCGACTTCGCCATCGAATTCTGCGCCGCCGGCGCGCTGATCATGACGCACGTGTCGCGCCTGTCCGAAGAGCTCGTGCTGTGGATGAGCCCGCGCGTGGGCTTCATCGACCTGGCCGACCGTTTCTGCACCGGCAGCTCGATCATGCCGCAAAAGAAAAACCCCGACGTGCCCGAGCTGGCCCGGGGCAAGACCGGCCGCGTCAACGGCAACCTGGTCGCCCTGCTGACCCTGATGAAGGGCCAACCCCTGGCCTACAACAAGGACAACCAGGAAGACAAGGAAGGCCTGTTCGACACCGTGGACACCGTGCGCGACACGCTGACCATCTTCGCGGACATGGCTGCCGGCATCAAGGTCAAGGCCGACAACATGCGCGCCGCCGCCCTGCAAGGCTTTGCCACCGCCACCGACCTGGCCGACTACCTGGTCAAGCGCGGCGTGCCGTTCCGCGACGCCCACGAAGTGGTTGCCCACGCCGTGCGCGACTGCGAACAACGCAACTGCGACCTGGCCGACCTGTCCACCGACGAGCTCAAGGCCTACCACGCCCAGATCGGCGACGACGTCCACCACGTGCTGACACTGGAAGGCTCGGTTGCCGCCCGCAAACACATCGGCGGCACCGCCCCCGAACGCGTAGCCGAAGAAGCCCGCCGCGTGCTGGCGGAAACGGCCCAAGGCTGATTCCACCGCCCAGCGGGTTGCGGTAAAGACAAGGCCCCCGGTTGGGGGCCTTGTTGCGTTCAAGGCATGCAGGCGTATCGGCTACGCGATGGACACGTCCAGCCTGCGGCCCAGGGTTTCCAGCGCCGCTTCTACCTGTTCGATGCGCGACGAATGCCGCAGATTCAACAGGCGATCAACCTGGGGCGTATGAACGCCCAGACGTCGAGCCATCTCGGCTTTGCGAACCCCTTGGCGAATCATTTCGTTGGACAGGAACACTTTGCTGGTAACCACGGCGGGCAAGGTGACAGAGTGCTGCCCGTTCATCGGTTGCGACACTGGCAGCCTCGGGAAAATCGGGAAAGAGCACCAACAACGTACCGTTCGTGTCGGGAGTCAGCGTGGGACCGATTCACCCCCCCCCCGGCTCACACGCTTGGCCACACCTGGAAACATCCCACTACGGGCCGGCGTGGCCGCTCCGATATGATCGCAACCTCTTGCGATCCGCCTCCTTTTTTGATGCGCCCTGCTCCTTGATGCGCCCCACTGCCGCCTTACGTCGTCCTGGCCCGCCGCGCCGGCCGAAACTGCTTGTGCTTGCCTTGGCCGGGCTGCTGGCCGCCGGCTGGGGGCTGGCTGCCCAGGCGCAGACGGCGCGCAAGCCGTCGCCCTACGAAAACCAGCGCCCGTTGCGCCCGGATGAACGCGAAGCCAGGCTGGCGGAAAGCGCCAAGCGTGGCGGGCCAGGGCTTCTGGGCCAGATCCGCACAGAGGCCGAATTCCGGCAGTTGGCGCGCGTCTACAACGCCGGGACGCCGCTGGAGATTCCCCATGTGTTGTTCGTGATTGATCGACAGCGCGGCGACCGCATCTACTACCTGGACACGCCGCGCTACACCTTGCACGAGAACTTTGCGCGTGAACGCCAGCTGCTGCCCGGCATGGACAAGGCCACGTTGATTGCGCAGTACAAGGACCCCGACCGGCGCCTGCTGTTCGGCACGCTGAGCTGGCAGCGGGACCTGCCGGGCTACACCTATGAATTTTGGGAAGGCGACCGGGTCACGCCCACGCTGCTGCGCCTGACCCAGGACAAGTTGCACAGCACCTTTTACGAGCCGGTGCGCTTCAAGGCGAATTCCACGATGCATGAGCAGACGGCGCAATCGGCCGGACTGGCTTTCGTGACGCAAGAGGCGCTGCTGCGCGAGCAGACCTTTCTGCCGCTCAATACCGGCCGCGCACAGGGGCGTCTGCGTATTGTGAAGTCGGTGGAGGATACGCCCGACCTGGCGCCGACCGACATCGTGGTGCTGGACGAAGTGCCGGTTGCGCTGCCGCCTGTCGCCGGGCTGGTCACGCAACGCCCGTCCACCTTGTTGTCGCACGTGAATCTGCTGGCCAAGGGGTGGCGCATTCCCAATGCGTATGTGCGCGATGCCGTGGCCGTGCTGCGCGAGCATGATGGCCAATGGGTGCAACTGACGGTGAACAGCAACGGCTATCACGTCGAGCGCATTGCGCGTCCGGACGCGGGCTCGTTGCCCCCGCCGCGCGCCGCCGTGGCGCTGCCCAAGCCCGACCTGTCGGTGCGCGCCATCAAGCCGCTGACCGGCATGGCCACGCGCGACAGCCGGCATTGCGGCGTCAAGGCCGCAAACCTGGGCGCGCTGAAAGCCGCCCTGCCGCCGCTGGCCAGCGTGCCGGACGGCTTTTGCATACCCTTCGCGCAGTACGCCGGGTTCATGGATCGACTGGGCGTGCCCGAACGCATCGCGGCGCTGGAACAGCGGCCCGACTTTATCGGCGACGCCAATGTGCGCCGCGCCGAACTGGCCGCGTTGCGCCAGGACATCGTCAACGCCCCGCCCGACGCCGCGCTTGCCGACGCCTGGCGGGAACGCTGGAGAACGCAGTTGAAGGGGCGCGGCGTCTTCGTGCGTAGTTCGTCCAATTCCGAGGATTTGCCGGGGTTCAGCGGCGCGGGCCTGTACACCACGGTGCCGAACGTGACGCAGCCGGATGCCTTGGCGAAAGCGGTGCAGACGGTATGGGCGTCGGTCTACAACTTCGAGGCGTACGAAGCGCGGCGCGCGGCCGGCATCGGCCAGGGTGGCGTGGTGATGGCGGTGCTGGTGCAGTCGGCGGCGGCCTCGGACAGTTCCGGCGTGATGATCACGCGCGACCCCTTCGATGCCTCGCGCCGCTACGTGACGTACATCTCGGCCAAGCGCGGCCTGGGCATCAAGGTGGTGGAAGGCAAGCGCCAGGCTGAACAGCTGATGTATTCGACGTGGTCCAAGGCGGTGCAGGTGCTGAGCCGGTCGGCCGAGGACACGCAGTTGGTCGCGGACGCGGCAGGCGGCGTGCGCGAGGTGCCCATCGAAGGGTCAAGGCAGGTGTTGAACGATGCGCTGGTCGCGCGGCTGGCGGCCGTGGGCAACCAGATCAAGCTGCGCTTGGGCAACGTGGACCAGGACATCGAATGGGCCGTGCAAGGCGACAACATCATCGTGCTGCAAGCCCGGCCGTATATCGACGGCGGCCGTTGAATTGATTACGGCGGGCAGCAGCCGGTAAAAAAATGACGCCCGGCAACGGCCGTTAAGGACGACTACGGCCGGCAGCGGCGTTTGCCCCTACCGGCCGTGCATCTATCCGCGCACCAGGCCACGTCAGATGTGCAGCGCGTGGCCCAGCGCTTTCAACGCGGCTTCCTGAACGGCTTCGCCCAGCGTCGGATGCGCGTGGATGGTGCCCGCCACGTCTTCCAGCGTGGCGCCCATTTCCAGCGACTGGCCGAACGCCGTCGACAATTCCGACACGCCGCGCCCCACCGCTTGCCAGCCCACAATCAGATGGTTGTCGCGCCGTGCCACCACGCGGACAAAGCCGTCGGTGGACTCCAGCGTCATGGCGCGGCCATTGGCGGCAAACGGGAAGGACGCGGCCAGGCAGTCCAGCCCCGCGGCCTGGGCATCATCGGGCGACAAGCCCGCCACCACGACTTCCGGGTCGGTGAAGCACACGGCGGGAATGGAGGCCGGCTGAAAGTGGCGGCGCTTGCCCGCCACCAGTTCCGCCACCATCTCGCCCTGCGCCATCGCGCGGTGCGCCAGCATCGGTTCACCGGCGATATCGCCAATGGCCCAGACGTCGCGCATCGACGTGCGGCATTGGTCGTCGATACGCAGCGCATTGCCCTTGCGGTCCAGTTGCAGGCTTTCCAGGCCCCAACCCTGCGTGCGCGGCCGGCGGCCCACGGCGATCAGCACGCGGTCGGCCGGCAATAGGGTTTCGGCGCCTGACGCATCCTGGATGCGCACCGCATCGCCCGCGCCGTTCAGGCCCAGCACCTTGCGGCTCAGATGCAGCGACACACCCATCTTGGTCAGCGCGGCGGCGACGGGCTTGGTCAGTTCGGCGTCGTAGGTGGGCAGGATGCGGTCCTGCGCTTCCACCACGGCAACTTGCGCGCCCAGTTTGCGGTACACGGTGCCCAGTTCCAGGCCGATATAGCCGCCGCCCACCACCACCAACTGCTTGGGGATGGACGTGGGCGACAAGGCCTCGGTGGACGACACCACCATGCCGCCAAACGGCATCGACACCAGCGGCGTGGGTTCGGACCCGGCCGCCAGCAGCAGGTGTTCGCACTGGATGCGCAAGGTGCCGCCGTCGGCGGTGGCCACTTCGGCCGTCTTGCCGTCCAGCAGGCTGGCCCAGCCCTGCACCACCTGCACGCCGTTTTTCTTCAGCAGCGCGCCCACGCCGCCCGTCAGCTTGCCCACGATGCCGTCCTTCCAGGACACCGTGCGCGTAATGTCGATGGCGGGCTGGGATACCGAGATACCCAGGGCAGACTCGCCTGCGTAGTGACGTGCCTTGTCGAATTCCTCGGCCGCGTGGATCAGCGCCTTGGACGGGATGCAGCCGATGTTCAGGCAGGTGCCGCCCAGCTGCGCGCCTTCGACCAGGATGGTCGGCACGCCCAGCTGGCCGGCGCGGATGGCGGCCACGTACCCGCCGGGGCCGCCGCCGATCACCAGCAAGGTCGTTGTCTTTGTGATCTGGCTCATGCTTACTCCACGAAAAGCAGCGCGGGTTGTTCCAGCAGCGCGCGCACCGCCTGGATGAAGCGCGCCGCGTCCATGCCGTCCACCACGCGGTGGTCGAACGACGACGACAGGTTCATCAGCTTGCGCGCCACCACGGCGCCATTGCGGAAGGCGGGCCGTTCAACGATCCGGTTCACGCCGACGATGCCGACCTCGGGGTGGTTGATGACCGGCGTCGTGACGATGCCGCCCAAGGGCCCCAGGCTGGTGATGGTGATGGTGGACCCGGTCAGCTCGTCGCGCCCGGCCGTGCCGCTGCGCACCGCTTGCGCCAGGCGTCCGATCTCGGCGGCCATGGACCACAGGTCGCGCGCTTCGGCGTGTCGCATCACGGGCACCATCAGGCCGCCATCGCTTTGCGTCGCGATGCCGATATGCACGGCGCCGTAACGCGTCACCACGCCACCTTCGTCGTCATAGCGCGCATTGATCTGCGGAAAATCACGCAACGCCACGACCATGGCGCGCGCCAACAACGGCAGCAAGGTCAGCTTGCCGCGCGACTCGCCCCATTTTTGGTTGAGCTGCACGCGCAGGTCTTCCAGTTCGGTCACGTCGATTTCCTCGACGTAGCTGAAGTGCGGAATGCGGCGCTTGGACTCGGCCATCTTCTGCGCGATCTTGCGGCGCAAACCGATGACGGGCACCACGTCCTGGTCATGGCGTTCCACATACGCCGACCCGCCGCGCACCGCGTTGCCTGTGCCTTGCGATTGCAGATAGGCGTCCAGGTCTTCGTGCATGACGCGGCCGGCCGGGCCGCTGCCGGCAACAAAGCGCAGTTCGATACCCAAGTCCCAGGCGCGCTTGCGCACGGCGGGCGAGGCCAAGGGTTTATCGCCCGGCTGGCGCGGCACGGCGGGCGCGGTGGACGCCGCGGATGCGGACCGCGCGGCGTGTTGCCCGGGTTGATGCCCCGCTTGTCGAGAAGATTGCGCACTGGCTTGTTGATTGCCTTTGGGCTGGGCCGGTGCAGCAGCCGAGGCAGACGCCGGCGCCATGGACGCGGCGATCTGGCCCGCGATGCCGCCCGCTTTCGCGCCAGCAGCCCCCCCGGCATTCCCGCCAGCTTCAGCTTGCGTGGACGTGGACGTGGACGCCGACGCGTCGCCGCCTGCCGGCTTGGCCGCTGCCGATGCGCCCTGCCCCGGCGCGCCCTGCCCCGGCGCGCCCGAGCCCGGTCGCACATTGCCCTCGCCTTCCACTTCCAGGCGAATCAATTCCCCGCCCACGGCCATCACCTGGCCCACGTCACCACCCAGCGCGAGCACTGTGCCGACGACCGGCGACGGGATTTCCACCGTGGCCTTGTCGGTCATCACATCGGCCAGCGGCTGGTCTTCGGCAACCGTGTCGCCCACCTTGACGTGCCAGCCCACCAGTTCGACCTCGGCAATGCCTTCGCCGATGTCGGGCATCTTGATGATATGAATGCCCATGTCACACCTCCATCGCGCGTTTGAACGCTTCGCCAACCCGCCGCGGGCCGGGGAAGTACGCCCATTCCTGCGCATGCGGATAGGGAGTATCCCAACCGGTCACGCGCTCGACGGGCGCCTCCAGGTGATGGAAGCAATGCTCTTGGACCAGCGCAATCAATTCCGCGCCATACCCGCAGGTGCGCGTGGCTTCGTGCACCACGACGCAGCGGCCGGTCTTCTTCACGGAATTGACGATGGTCTCCAGATCCAGCGGCCACAGGCTGCGCAGGTCGATGACCTCGGCGTCGATGCCGGTTTCTTCGGCGGCGGTCAGAGACACATAGACCGTGGTGCCGTAGGTCAGCACCGTCAGCGCGTTGCCGGGGCGCACGATGGCGGCGGTGTCCAGCGGCACGGTGTAGTAACCGGTGGGCACCACGCTGCCCGGGCGGCCGGTCCACGGCGTCACGGGGCGATCATGGTGGCCGTCGAAGGGGCCGTTATACAGCCGCTTGGGTTCCAGGAAGATCACCGGGTCATCGTTCTCGATGGACGCAATCAACAGGCCCTTGGCGTCATAGGGGTTGGACGGCATTACCGTGCGCAGCCCGCAGACCTGCGTGAACATGGCTTCGGGGCTTTGGCTGTGGGTCTGGCCGCCGTAGATGCCGCCGCCGCAGGGCATGCGGATCGTCATCGGGGCGATGAATTCGCCCACCGAGCGATAGCGCAGGCGCGCGGCCTCGGACACGATCTGGTCGGAGGCGGGGTAGAAATAATCCGCGAACTGGATTTCGCAAACGGGCCGCAAGCCGTAGGCGCCCATGCCGACGGCGACGCCGACGATGCCGCCTTCGGAAATGGGCGTGTCGAACACGCGCGAGCTGCCGTACTTGGTTTGCAGGCCTTCGGTGCACCGGAACACGCCACCGAAATAGCCGACGTCCTGTCCGAACACCACCACGTTGTTGTCACGCTCCAGCATCACATCCATGGCCGAGCGCAAAGCCTGGATCATGGTCATCGGCGCCGAGGCCGGACCAGCGTTGTTATCGATTGCCATGGTCAGACTCCGAGCTGCTGGCGCTGCCGGCGCAGATGCTCCGGCATGTCCTTGTAGACGTCTTCAAAGATGCTGGCGGCGCTGGGGACGTGGCCGTCCACCAGGGTGCCGTAGCTTTCCGCTTCCTTTTGGGCCGCAACGATCTCGGCGTCGAGCTCGGCGCGCACGGCGTCGTGTTCTGCGTCGGACCAGATGCCAAGCCCGATCAGGTGCTTCTTGAAGCGTTCGATCGGGTCGCCCAGCGGAAAGTGCGCCCAGTCATCGCCAGGCCGGTATTTGGAAGGGTCGTCGGAAGTCGAGTGCGGGCCGGCGCGGTAGGTCACCCATTCGATCAGGGTTGGGCCCAAGTTGCGGCGGGCGCGTTCGGCGGCCCAGCGCGAGGCGGAATACACCGCCAGGAAATCGTTGCCGTCCACGCGCAGCGACGCAATGCCGCAGCCCACCCCGCGCCCGGCGAAGGTGGCGCCTTCGCCGCCGGCAATCGCCTGGAACGTCGAAATGGCCCACTGGTTGTTCACCACGTTCAGGATGACCGGCGCGCGATACACGTGCGCGAAGGTCAGCGCGGTGTGGAAGTCGGCTTCGGCGGTGGCGCCGTCGCCGATCCAGGCCGAGGCGATGCGGGTGTCGCCCTTGATGGCCGACGCCATCGCCCAGCCCACCGCCTGGATGAACTGCGTGGCCAGGTTGCCGGAAATCGTGAAAAAGCCGTTGGGTCGGTCGGAATACATGACCGGCAGCTGGCGACCCTTGAGCGGGTCGCGCTCGTTGGACATCAGCTGGCACATCATCGTCACCAGCGACACATCGCGCGACAGCAGGATGCTTTGCTGGCGATAGGTGGGAAAACACATGTCGCCCTGTTCCAGGGCCAGCGCGTGAGCGGAGCCGATGGCTTCCTCGCCCAGGCTTTGCATGTAGAACGAAATCTTCTTCTTGCGCTGGGCCGTCAGCATGCGCCCGTCGAAGATACGCGTCTTCAGCATGGCCCGCATGCCGGCGCGCATCAGATCGTTGCTGATCTCGGGCGCCCATGGCCCGACCGCGCGGCCGTCGTCGTCGATCACTCGCACCAGGCTGTACGCCAGCGCGCCGGTATCGACCGGGGCAACATCAATGGGGGGTTTGGGCACCTCGCCGGGCGGCGATAGATGCAGATAGGAAAAGTCGGTCTTGCAACCCGGACGCCCTGTAGGCTCGGGGACGTGCAACTTCAACGGCCCATACTGGCTCATATATTGTCTCCACGCTTGATCGTGTCACGCGTTTTCTTCCTACCAAGGCATTGCCAAGGGCGTGTGACCCCAAGCGCAGCCATCGTCGGCACGCGCATAGGGATAAATATGCGTGGCCGTCGACGAGATTAGCACAGGGGACAGGGTCGTTGAGCGGGCCTGAGCGGCATGCCGGCCCGCGTTGCGCTAGGGGTTTTCCACGGTTTACCAGCGATAGCTCAGGGTGGCATACAGCGTGCGCGGCTCACCATAACGGCACCCTGTCGTGCCGGCGCACGCCAGGTACCCGCGGTTGAAAAGGTTGCGCGCGTTCACCGTCAACGACAACCCTGACATGGACGGATCCAGGGCGCCGAAGTCGTAAGCCGTCATCGCGTCGACCAGGAATTGCCCCGGCACGTTGGCGGGATAGCCGGGCAGGTTCGTCGAACTGGCGTAGCGCACGCCCGCGCCGACGGTCAGACCGGTCACGCCGATGGCGCTCAGGTTGTAATCGGCCCAGACCGAAGCGCTGTGCAGCGGCACCAGCGCGATACGCTGATCCACCAGCGAGGGCACGGTGCTGCGCGTGGTGCGCGCATCGGTGTAAGCGTAGCTGGCGGTGAGGTTCATGGCGCCCAGGCGCGCCTTGGCCTCCAGTTCCAGGCCGCGTGATCGGGCCCGCCCGCTTTGCACGGAATACGTGGCGTCGGTCGGATCGCTGGTCAGCGCATTCGTCTGCGTCAGGTCGTAGACGGCGGCGCTGTAAAGCATGTTGCCGCCCGGCGGTTCATAGCGCAGGCCCAGTTCGAATTGCGTGCCTTTGGTGGGCTTGAAGGCGTTGCCCGCCCGGTCCACACCCACGGTGGGCGCGAACGACTGGCTGGCGCTTGCGTATGGCGCCAAGCCGTTGTCGGCCACATAGACCAAGCCGACGCGACCCGTCGTGGCGGTATCTCGCAAGCGCGTGGTGGCGCCGGTGGTGTAGCTCTTTTGGTCGGTATTGGCCCAATCCTGGCGGCCGCCCAGCACCAGCACCCATTTGTCCTGGATCTTGATCTGGTCTTGCAAGTACAGGCCCAGCGAATCGCCGCGCGTATTGATCCCGTAATCGGCAGCGGTGTTGATGATGGGAACCGCGCCGTAGACGGGGTTGTATATGTTCGCCAACGGGGCCACCGTTCCCGCATGACGGTGCGAATCGTAGCCGCTGCGGTAGTAGTCCAGGCCAGCCAGGACCGTGTGTTGGAGGGCTCCTCCGTCCAGCTTCAGTTCCAGCGACGTATCGGTCGCAACGCCGTAAGAATGTTCGTCGCGGCTGACGACGCCGCGGCGCAAGGTCTGGCCGTTGGCCTGCAACGCGCCAAAACTCAGGTAGTCCCACTTGCCGTCCGCCGTGAAGTAGCGGGCGCTTTGACGCAGTTTTACGCGATCGTTGAAGGCGTGTTCGAACAGATAGCCGACCGTGTAGGTGTCGGTGTCGTAGCGGTCGAAATCGGGCTCGCCGATGAACAGGTCGCGCGGCACCTGGCCGTTCAAGGTATTGGCCGCGGGCATCGGCGCGGCAAAGCGCGTGCGGATGCGCTGATAGCTGGCCAGCAGGGTCAGCGAGGTGGCCGCCGAAGGCTGCCATGTCAGCGCGGGCGCCAGATACGTGCGATCGTCGGGCACATGATCCACCCAGTTGTCGGCATTGCGGGCAAGGCCGGTCAAACGGTAGGTCCATGCACCGTCTTCAGACAGCTCGCCGGCGAAGTCGCCCGACACCTGGCGGCGGCCGTAGCTGCCGGCCTCTACGTTCAGTTCGCGCAGCGTGTCGGCCGTTGGCCGCTTGCTGACCGTGTTGACCACGCCACCCGGGCTCAACTGCCCATACAGCACGGACGATGCGCCGCGCAGCACTTCAACACGTTCAAGCCCATAGGGCTCTTGACCGCCATCGTAGACGCTGGATTGCAGCTTCAGGCCGTCGCGCAGCTGCCCCGAGTTGCCGGCCGCCACGTTGAAGCCGCGCAGCATCAGGTCGTCCACCATGCGGCTGAACGCGGGCGATTGCGCCGACACGCCCGGCGTGTAGCCCAAGGCGTCCGCCACCGAAGCCGCCTTGATGATGCGGATCTGGTCGCTGGTAACGACCGACACCGATTGCGGTGTTTCGATCAGCGCGGTATCGGTCTTGGTGCCGGACATGGCGCGCTGCGCCACGTAGCCGTCAACGTGACCGGTGGGAGACTCCAGCGACCCGGTGACCCGCACGGGCTCAAGCACCGTGGTGCCTTCGACTACGCGGCGGGCACTCAGGGTGCCGTTGGCCGTTACGGCCAACTCCAACCCGCTGCCGGCTAGCACACGCCGCACGGCGTCTTCCGCCGTGAAATCGCCCACGATAGCCGGCGCATTGCGGCCGGCTACCAAGACAGGGTCGACGGACACCGCGCGGCCGCTCTGGCGCGCGATGCGGGTCAGCGTGTCGCCCAGCGCGGCCGCCGGCAAATCAAAATGCAGGACGGCCCGGGCCGACGCGGCGGCCGGCGTCGTCTGGGCATACGCCGTGGGAAGGGTCAGGGCAATGAACAGCGCGGCGGCCAGCGGCCGCAGCGGGGGACGATGAAACATGGATTCTCCTGCAACAGTGTGGTGTTTCAGGAGGGATGTCCCACGACGGGGGCAAAAGTGTTCATTTATTTTCAGGACGCGCGAGGCACCACGTCGATACCGACGAACCAGCCGCCCAGCGAACTGACACTGATGGGCAAGGTCTGCCGCAACGATTCCAGCGAGCGGTCGGTGTCGTCCAACGGAAACGCGCCCAGTACCCGCAGCCGCGCGGCCGCCGGCGTTATCCGGATGATGCCGCGTCGGTACGGCCGCAGCGCATCGACCACTTCGCCCAAGGACCGGTCATGAACGACCAGCATGCCTGCGTGCCACGCGGCGGCGTCCCGCAGGGCGTGGTCCGGGGAGCCCAGGCCACGCGAATCAAAGCGCAGGCCCTGCCCCGCTTGCAGGATCCTGCGCTGGCCCGCCGCGCGCACCTCGACGCTGTGTTCGACCACGCTGGCGACGCATGCCTCAGCCTCGCGCGCCACGCTGAAGACGGTGCCCAGCGCCTGCACTTCGCCATCGCGGGTGGCAACGATGAAGGGGCGCGCCGCATCTGGCGCCACCCGCGCATAGACCGCGCCCGCCGCCAAGCGCACCAGACGCACGCCCGCGCTGAAATCCACGTCCACGGCCGACCGCGCGTTCAACGTCAGCTCACTGCCGTCCGGCAAGGTATAGGTACGGCGTTCGCGGGTGCCCGTGCGTAAGTCGGCGGTCAGCGTGCGCAGGGGAATCTGGCGGTCAACCAGCGCCGCCATACCGCCCGCGGCCAGCGCCACGGCCAACGCATTACGCAACGCCCGGCGCCGGCCCGGCGCGGTAAGCAAGGCCGCGCCGGCAGCTTGCCGCTGCTCAACGTCGGCCAGCGTGGCAAAGGGGTCTTTGACGGCGGCGTTGACAGTTTCCCAGGCCGCCTCGTGCCGGGGATCGGACGTCTTCCATTGTTCGAAACGCGCCCGGTCGGCGCGCGGCACGCTACCGGAGGACAGCAGCACCATCCAGTCCACGGCCGATTGCAGGTCGGCGGGCAACTGCTGCATGGGGGACGTCATGCAGACAGACGCACCGTCACGCACAGCGTGATGGCCTGCTTCATATAGCGGCGCACCGTCATCACCGACGTGCCGATGCGCGCTGCGATCTCGCTATAGCTCAGTTCATCAAGCTGGCTGTACAGGAAGGCCTGGCGCGCCTTGGGCGGCAGGCGTTGCAATGCGCGGTCGATGTGCATCAACGCGTCGATCACCTGGGCGCGGGATTCTTCGCTGGGTGCGCTGGCTTGCGGCATGGCGCTCAGGCTATCCAGATACGCGCGTTCCAGTTCGCGGCGACGCCAAAAACTGAACAGCGTGCGCTGGGCCAGCGTGGTCAGGAAGGCGCGAGGTTCGCGGATGGTGTCGGTATGCCGGCCAGCCAACACTCGCACGAAAGTATCGTGCGCCAGATCGGCGGCATCATGGCGGCATCCCAGCCTGCGCCGAAGCCACTCTTGCAGCCAGGAGTGATGCGCTTGATACAACTCGGTAGGAGAATGCTCCGAGGGCCGCGCGGTGGAGGACATGGAAAAACGCCAGGCAATAAATAACAATAAGAATTATTGTTATTTATTGCCTGGCGCGCAAGCGCCCCGTGGGGCGCCTGGCCAAACAACCCGCCCTTAGACGGGCCCGGTCCACTCCGAGACGAACTCGCGGAAGTCCGGGCGGTTGGCCGGCGGCACGGCGCAACCCGGCGTGCCGATGGCCAGGTAACCCAGGAAGCGGTAGTCCAGCGAATCCAGCCCCAGGGCGTTCTGCACGTCTTCAACGTAGGTGCCCACGCCGGTGCTCCAGAACGCGGCGTAGCCCAGCATGTGCGTGGCGTTCAGGATGTTCATCACCGCGCAGCCGGTGGCCAGCAATTGTTCGTGTTCGGGGATCTTGGTGTTGCCGTGGGCGATTTTCTGCGCCACGCCGATAAACAGCGGCACGCTGGCCATCCATTCGCGCACCGACTTTTCTTTCTCGGGCGTCATGCGCGGGTCGCCGCTGCGCTTGACGGCATCCAGCGCTACGTCCGCCAGCTTGCCGATGGCCTCGCCTTGAATCACGACAAAGCGCCACGGGCGCAACGCACCGTGATCGGGCGCCGACATGGCGGCTTGCAGGATCTGTTCCAGCTCGTCCGGCTTGGGAGCCGGCGCGCGTAGGAACTTGAAGGAACGGCGCGAGGTCAGCGCGTGCAGCGGGGTGGCGGTGGGGGTGGTGGCAGTCATTGAGTCGGGCGCTTTTGTAAAAAAGACAGATTCTCATATTAAGCGATGCCGTCCGGCCGATAGGGGTATCCCCTGACCGGCGGCAAGGGCATCGGCGTGAATGGGTGGCGGTCAGGCCGGGGATTCACCCGAGATGCGTATGCCGTTCCTGGCGCTCTTCCACCTGCATTTCGGACAAGCCGTGCAGGATGCCGCAATCGTCCGTATCCGGGCGCGCAGACAGGCAACGCTGGCGCAATTCGGTCAGTTGGGCTTTCAGTTGCAGAAGCTCGGCGATGCGTTCATCCACATGCGAGATGTGTTCGTCGAACAGCTCATTAATAGGGCCACAACCCTTCTGGTGGTTGTCGGCCAGGGACAGGATCGCGCGGATTTCGTCCTGCGTCATGTCCAGCGCCCGGCAATTGCGGATCAGGCGCAGACGTTCCAAATGGGCCTGGCCGTAACTGCGGTAATTGTTAAGCCCGCGGTCGGGCGCGGGCAGCAGGCCTTCTTTTTCGTAATAACGCACGGTTTCGACCGTAGTGCCGGCCGCCGTCGCCAATTCGCCGATTCGCATCACGCCTCCTGGAACGCATTCCGAGTGAAATTTTGGGCTTGACCCTATAGTAACTCCAAGGTGTGCAATGGCGTCATCCGTTTCAACAAGGCGCAGAAGATGGCTTTTCCTCCGACCAAATCGCACGATCACCGCGCTGGCGGGCAGGCCGACGCCTGCTGCAGCGGGCATGACCACGCCCACGGGGACCACGAGCACGACCACGCCACGCATGACCACGCCGCCCACGACCGCGGTCAGGGCGGCCATGACCATAGCCATGGCACGGGCGGGCACGATCACAGCCAGCGCCATAGCCATGGCTCGGACAAGCACGGGCACGATCACGATCACAGCCACGGCCATGAGCACAATCACGCCCCCGCCCCCACCGCCTGCTGCGGCCATGACCATGGCGGGCAAGCATTTACGGCGTCGGCCAGCGGCGCGGCGACGCTTACGGCCGGCCCCGGCCAGGCGCTGGCGCGGTTGCGCATCGGGCAGATGGACTGCCCCACCGAAGAAACCCTGATCCGCAAAAAGCTCGACGGCCTGGACGTCGTGCACGCGCTGGACTTCAACCTGATGCAACGGGTGCTGACGGTGGTGCACGCCGAGGGCGCGCTGGACCGGGTCATCGCGGCCATCAAGTCGCTGGACATGACGCCGGAACCCCTGGCGGACGGCGCCGCGGGCACCCCCGCCGCCGCCAGCCGCGTGAACTGGTGGCTGATCGGCGGGGCCGGCGTGCTGGCCGGGCTGTCCGAGTTTTCGCATTTCGCGGGCTGGCACTGGGGCGTCACGGCCGCGCTGGCCGTGGCAGCCATCCTGGCTTGCGGCGTCACCACTTACCGCAAGGGCTGGATCGCCGTGCGCAACGGCAACTTGAACATCAACGCGCTGATGAGCATCGCCGTGACCGGCGCGGTGCTGATCGGCCAGTGGCCCGAAGCCGCCATGGTGATGTTCCTGTTCAACGTGGCCGAGCTGATCGAAGCCCGTTCGCTGGACCGCGCCCGCAACGCCGTGCGCGGCCTGCTGGACCTGGCGCCCGAAACCGCCACCGTGCGTCAGGCCGATGGCGGCTGGCTTGAGGTGCCGGCAGCGCAACTGAGCGTGGGCGATGTGGTGCGCGTACGCCCCGGCGAACGCATTGCGGCCGACGGCATCATCGTCAGCGGCCGTTCCACCGTGGACCAATCGCCGATCACCGGTGAAAGCCTGCCCGTGGAAAAGGCGCAGGACGACCCCGTCTACGCAGCCACCGTGAACGCCGCGGGCTCGTTCGAATACCGCGTCACCGCCGCAGCCGGCAACACCACGCTGGCCCGCATCATCCATGCCGTCGAGCAAGCGCAAGGCGCTCGCGCCCCCACGCAACGCTTCATCGACCGCTTCTCGCGCATCTACACGCCCGCCGTGGTGGCGGTGGCGCTGCTGGTGGCAACCGTGCCCCCGCTGCTGTGGGGCCAACCTTGGTTTGACGCGATCTACCGCGCATTGGCGCTGCTGATCATTGCCTGCCCCTGCGCCTTGGTGATTTCGACGCCGGTCAGCATCGTCAGCGGCCTGACGGCGGCCTCGCGCCGGGGCATCCTGATCAAGGGTGGCGTGTATCTGGAAGAAGGCCGCAACCTGAAGTGGCTGGCGCTGGACAAGACCGGCACGCTGACCCACGGCAAACCGGTGCAGACCGACCTGCAAGACTGGGACGTGTCCGACGCCACCCGCCACCCCGCCACGTTGATCGCGGCCAGCCTGGCGGCGCGCTCGGACCACCCCGTGTCGCTGGCCGTGGCGAACGCGGCACGCGAGGCCGGCAAGACGCTGCTGGACGTGGACGCCTTCACCGCCCTGCCCGGCCGTGGCGTCAGCGCGCGGATCGATGGCGTGACCTTCCAATTGGGCAACCGCCGCCTGATGCGCGACGCGGGCGTGTCCAGCCCCAAGCTGGAAGCCCGCATGGACGAATTGGAACGCCAGGGCAAAAGCGCCATCGCATTGACCGACGGGCAGCGCGTGCTGGCGCTGGCCGCTGTGGCCGACACGGTCAAATCCAGCAGCGCCGAGGCCATCGCCGACCTGCACGCGCTGGGGGTGCGCACGCTGATGCTGACCGGCGACAACACGCCCACCGCGCAAGCCATCGCGCAGCAGGTGGGCATAGACGAAGCGCGGGGAGATCAGTTGCCGGAAGACAAGCTGACCGCCATCGAAAGCAAGCTGGCGGCCAACGAGGCAAGCGCCGGCAAGGTGGGCATGGTGGGCGACGGCATCAACGATGCCCCCGCACTGGCGCGCGCCGACATCGGTTTTGCGATGGGCGCGGCCGGCACGGGAACGGCAATTGAAACGGCGGACGTCGCCCTGATGGACGATGACCTGCGCAAGATCGGAACATTTTTGCGCCTGTCACGCGCCACCCACCGCGTGCTGATCCAGAACATCGTGCTGGCGCTGGGTATCAAGGTGGTGTTCCTGGCGCTGGCCATGACGGGCAACGCCACGCTGTGGATGGCCGTGTTCGCCGATGTGGGCGCCAGCCTGCTGGTGGTGGCCAACGGCCTGCGCCTGCTGCGCGCGGCGCAGTGATGCGGGCGCGGCAGTGATGCAGTGACGCAGTGATGCAGTGACGCGTTGGCGGGACGGGCTTGCTTAGCCCGTCTGCTCTTCCTGCGGCCAGTCGCGCAGCACCGGTGCATCGGGTGCACCGGGGCCGACGTCGCGCAGGTGTTCGTGTTGCAGCAGCGCCATACGGTAGGCGTCGCGATAGGCGCCGTTGGAAAAGAACTCTTCTTTCATCAGCCCTTCGATCTGGAAACCGCAGCGTTCGTAGACGTGCACGGCAGCGGTATTGTCCTTGTCGACCACCAGATAAACCTTGTGCATGTTCAGCACGCGAAACGCATAGCCCACGGCGATGCGAGTGGCCGCCTTGGCGTAACCCCGGCCCTGGTAGCTGGGCGCAATGATGATCTGGAATTCGGCACGGCGGTGGATGTAGTCGATTTCAACCAGTTCGACCAGGCCGGCGGGCTGCCCGGTATCGTGCTCGATGATGAAGCGCCGTTCGTTTTGATCGTGCAGGTGGCGGTCATAGAGTGCGACCAGTTCGTCATAGGCCTCGTAGGGCTCTTCGAACCAGTACCGCATGATGACGTCGTTGTTGTTGATCTTGTGCACAAAGTGCAGATCGCCGCGCTCTAGGGGGCGAATTTTGATATCGGATATGACCGACATAAGAACCTCCGAAAGTGTCGCCATTGTATTCCGATTCGCCTCGAAACGACCGTCTTATGGGAATTTCAGAAATTTCTTGAACGTTCATGCGGCTTTCCAGCCATTTTTGCCTGGAAAGCATTGCCATTGCTGCATTTGAATATCAAGACTTTCTAAAAACACCTTGCACGCCGGTCTGGCCCGGCGGCCAGCCCCCCCGGGCGGCGCGGCCCGGTTTTGCGCTATTGCCAAACCCTGGTACGTCTCCAATAATCGTCCCGTCGGCAACGGCTACGCCGCAAGACCACGACACACATTCAAAAATCCAAGAGGAAAAAACATGCACATCCTGGTGGCTGGATTCCAGCACGAGACCAATACCTTTGCGCCATCCAAGGCCGGGTATGACAACTTTGTCCGCGGCGAAGGCTTTCCCGCGATGGTGCGCGGCCAGGACATGCTGGCGCTGCGTTCGGTCAACATTCCCGCCGGCGGCTTCATCAACGCCATCCAGGCGGCCGGGCACACCGTGCATCCGGTGATCTGGGCCGGCGCCAGCCCATCCGCGCACGTGACGCGTGACGCCTTCGAACGCATCGCCGGCGAAATCCTGGACGCCGCGCGCGCCCGCCCCTACGACGCCGTCTACCTGGACCTGCACGGCGCGATGGTGACCGAACACCTGGACGACGGCGAAGGCGAACTGCTGGCGCGCCTGCGCCAGATTGTCGGCCCCGCCGTGCCCGTGGTCGCCAGCCTGGACCTGCACGCCAACGTCACCGCGCAGATGCTGCAACAGGCCGATGCGCTGGTCGCCTTTCGCACCTATCCGCACGTGGACATGGCCGACACGGGCGAACACGCGGCCCGCCTCTTGCTGGCGCGCATTGCGGCGGGCGACCACTGGACGATGCACGTGCGCCGCCTGCCCTTCCTGATCCCGATCAACGGCATGTGCACCATGCTGCAACCGTCCAAAGGCGTGTACGACGCGCTGGCGCACCTGGAGCAAACGGCGGGCGTCACATCGATATCGTTCGCGCCGGGTTTTCCGGCAGCGGACTTTCCGGAATGCGGCCCCGTTGTGTGGGCGTACGGCACCGACGCGGCGGCCGTGGAACACGTCACTGAAACGCTATACCGGCAGGTGCTTGAGCTGGAACCGCAATGGTCGCCCGACTTCCTGGAACCGGCCGATGCCGTGCGGCGCGCCCAGGATCTGGCCGCGGGCGCGTCTCGCCCCATCGTGATCGCGGATACGCAGGACAACCCCGGCGCGGGCGGCGACGCCAATACCACCGGCATGCTGCGCGCGCTGGTCGAGGCGGACGCGCAGAACGCCGCGCTGGGCCTGCTGTACGACCCGGACGCCGTGCGCGCCGCCACCGCCGCCGGCATCGGCCAGACCGTCACGTTAAGCCTGGGCGGGCAGTCCGGCGTTGCGGGCGATTCCCCGTTTACGGGGGACTTTGTCGTGGAAACGCTGTCGCCCGGCAAGCTTCGTTTTGATGGCCCGATGATGCACGGCATGGACGTGGACCTGGGCGCCGTGGCGGGCTTGCGTATCGGCGGCGTGCGCGTGGTGGTCAGCGCCAGCAAGGCGCAGATGCTGGACCGCAACCTGTTCCGCGTGGGCGGTGTGCAGCCTGAGGAAATGGGGATATTGGTCGTGAAAAGCTCGGTGCACTTTCGCGCCGACTTCCAGCCGATTGCGCACGACGTGCTGGTGGCCAAGGCGCCCGGCCCGATGCAGGCCGACCCGGCCGACCTGCCTTGGACGCGCTTGCAACCGGGTATGCGCGTACGCCCCGAGGGACGGCCCTTCGGGCAATAACGCTGGGGGATAAACCGTCCGGGGTACGCGCCCCGGACGCGTTATTTCAGCTTGGCCCCCGGGCTGACAAAGTCTTCAAGTGTCAGCCCCTTTTCCTTCAGGATGGCTTCCAGCAGCGGTTGCAGCTTGCCCAGGCTTTCCTGCACCGTTTCGCGCACGGTATCGACCATGACCTGCGTGCTGCGCTCGATTTCAATGTTGACGAAGGCGCCCACCTGCTTGTCTTCGAACACCGTCATGCGGCGCGTTTCGGGAATCAGCCACACTTCAAACCAGCCTTCGGCGCGGTTCACGTCCGACACAGTCAGGCTGGCGCCGTTGATGGCGATATAGCCCTTGGCGAACACGTATTTGCGGAAAGCTTCGGGAATGCTGAAACGCATCAGGCGATTGGTGTCGGACGACTTCACCATGATGACTTCAGACGTGAAATCGACGTGCCCCGACAGCGGATGCCCGCCGATCTCGGCCCCGTCCTTGGCAGCGCGCTCGACGTTGGCGCGGTCGCCTTCGGCGTAGCTGCCCAGCGTGGTGATGGCCAGGCTTTGCAGCATCACGTCGAACGTGGCCTGGTTGTCGGACAGCAGTTCAGTGACGGTCAGGCAGACGCCGTCCGTCGATACGCTGGCGCCGATGGCCAGGTCTACACAGAAACCAGGGGGGAAATCCAGCGTGAAGGTGCGCAGGCCTTCGCGGTCCGCGATCTTTGCGATCGTCGCGGTGCCTTGAACAATACCGGTGAACATACTGATCCTGAATACGGGGCGGCGGGCCCCAGAAGCAAAACATCAACGTTAACCGATATTTTGCTCCGGACCGCCGCGCCGCATGCGGGTAACTGGCGTCACCCGCCAGCCATCAATGACGGATGGCGATGGTCTTGAGCGTGGTGAAGCCGTACAGCGCTTCAAAGCCCTTTTCGCGGCCATAGCCCGACTGGCGCGAGCCACCAAACGGCAGTTCCACGCCGCCGCCGGCGCCATAGTTATTGATGAAGACCTGGCCGGCGCGCAGTTGGCGGGCCAGACGCATCTGGCGGGCCCCGTCGCGCGTCCACACGCCCGCCACCAGGCCGTACAGCGTGCCATTGGCGATTTCCAGCGCTTCTTGCTCGGTGTCGAACACCATGGCGGCCAGCACCGGGCCAAACACTTCTTCCTGCGCCAGGCGGCTGTTGGGCGGCACGTCGCGGAACAGCACGGGCGGCTGGTAGTAGCCCGACTCGGGCGCACCGTCCTGAAGCTGGCCGCGCGCGGCAACCTTCAAGCCTTCCGCTTGCGCTTCGGCCAGAAAACCGCGCACGCGATCGTGCTGGCGGCCGCTGATCAGCGGACCCACGTCCAGGTCCTTTGCGGCCGGGCCGGTAACGGTTGCGGCGAAGGCGTCCGACAGGCGCTTGAGCACCGTTTCGTACACGCCACGCTGAATCAATACGCGGCTGCCCGCCGAGCACGTCTGGCCGGCGTTCTGGATGATGGCTGCCAGCAGCACCGGCATGGCGGCGTCCAGGTCGGCGTCATCGAACACGATCTGGGGCGACTTGCCGCCCAGTTCCAGCGTCACCGGCACGTGGTTATCGGCGGCGGCATGGGCCACCATCTTGCCGGTCTGCGGCGAACCCGTGAACGAGATATGGTCGATGCCGGGATGCGCCGACAGCGCCGCGCCCGCTTCATGGCCGTAGCCGGTGACGATGTTCAGCGCGCCCGCGGGCAGGCCGACTTCAGCGGCAATCTCGGCCAGCTTCAGCAGCGACAGGCACGCGTCTTCAGCGGGCTTGACCACGCAGGCGTTGCCGGCGGCCAGCGCCGCGCCAACGCTGCGGCCAAAGATCTGTAGCGGGTAGTTCCAGGGCACGATGTGGCCCGTCACGCCATGCGCTTCGCGCACGGTCAGCACGGTGAAGCCCGGGGTGTAGGGAATGGTCTCGCCATGCAGCTTGTCGACGGCGCCGGCATAGAACTCGAAATAACGCGCCACCGCGGCGGCGTCGGCGCGCGCCTGCTTGATGGGCTTGCCGGTATCGGCGGATTCCAGTTGAGCCAGCTCTTCCTGGCGGTCCAGCAGGGCAAACGCAATCTTCATCAGCAGGCGGCTGCGCACGGCGGGCGCCATCTGGCCCCACTCGCCCTCAAACGCCTGGCGCGCGGCCTGCACGGCGCGGTCTACGTCCGCCTCGCCGGATCGGGCAATCGCCTCGAAGGGCTTGCCATCGGACGGGTTCACGACGGCAATGGTTTCACCGGTGGCAGAGGCCACCCATTGATTGGCGATAAAGTTCTTCTGAGTCACGGTGTGCGGAGTAAAGTAGCGGCCGAACGGCCAGTTGCGGAAAAGGCGCCGACGCGCGCGCAACGTTCCCGGCACGATAAAAAGTGCAAGGTAGCGGTAGGTGTGCGGCAGCCCATATTGGCGGTGGTCGTGTTGTCTCGGATGCGGCCAGGCGGTCATTCCGGGTTTGCCGGTTCTTGCCGATGGCCGGGCGCCACGGGAAAGCCCGGGTCGCCGTCCGCGCGTCAGCGGCGCGGGCGATGTCGTTTGTGGCAAATTACGGGAGGCCGGCATAACTTGTCAATTGAATTGACAGCTTTCTATCCAAGGCTCGGAATTTTTGACTGAGGATTCGGGTAATCCCTTATCTATCAGACGGTTACTGATCTGTATCTACCCTGGAATTTTTCCCGGATACCGCGATGTTGTCATGGCGACTGACAAACTTCCACTTTCTTCACGCTATTCACTTTCAGGAACGCGCCAATGAGCAACGAGCGTGACCCGCAGCTGGACGCACTACTGGAATCCGCTTCCCGTCCCCGCCCCGAATTGGACGTGCTGGCGGACGTGGCCTCTGGCCTGGGCTATGTCCGCGCCGAGCGCTTTGCCGAACGCGTCTACGAAAGCCTGTTCTACGCCATCGCCACCGGCAAGATCGCGCCGGGCAACAAGCTGCCCACTGAATTGGAATTGGCCGCGCTGTTCGAGGTGTCGCGCCCGGTGGTCCGACAAGCGCTGGACCGCCTGCGCGAAGACCGGTTGGTGGACTCGATCCGAGGCTCCGGCACCTACGTGCGCGCCAAGCCCGACCTGATGGGCGGCATGCCCGCCGTTGACCCGGCGCGCCGCGTCGGCCACATCCTGGAAGGCCTGGAACTACGCATGGTGATCGAGCCCGAATGCGCCTACCTGGCCGCCCTGCGCCGCAGCAGCGACGACTTGCACGACATGGACCGCATGCTGACGGGCTACGAAGAAGCCGACGCCTCCGGCGCCATCGCGCATCACTACGACTACGGCTTTCACCAAGCCATCGCCGCCGCCACCAGCAACCAGCGCTTCGTGCAAGTGCTCAAGTCACTGGAATACGACGTCAGCCACGCCGTCAACGTCATGCGCCACCTGGTCCACAGCGAACCCTGGAAACGCACCCGCGCCGCCATCGACGAACACCGCCACCTGTACCGCTTGATCCAGGCCCAAGACGCCGACGGCGCCCGCAACGTCATGCGCTCCCATATCGAAAAGGCCAAGAGCCGGATGCTCAATAGCGGGTCTGAGCATTGATACGAGCGCAGGCAAGCCAGCCACCGCGAGTCGCGCCTGCATCCGAAGCTTCGCCGTCGCCACGGTATCATCTGCCCCTATTCCTGGCGCCCGCCGACGCCCCTACCGGAGAACTGGCCAGACAAGTTGCTGAGCCGGCCTCGGCAGGGCGACCTCGCCAAGACTCGCATGAATAAATAAAGGCCCTACCAGACACATGAAATTAGCTACTTGGAACGTGAACTCCCTGAATGTACGCCTGCAGCAGGTGCTGGATTGGCTGGCTGCCAATCCTGTCGATGTGCTGTGCATTCAGGAACTGAAGCTGACCGACGACAAGTTTCCGGAGGCGGCGTTCAAGGAAGCCGGTTACCACGCGGTTTGGGCGGGGCAGAAAACGTATAACGGCGTGGCGATTGTGTCGCGCGTGCCGGGTACGTCGATGGTGCGCAATATTCCCGGCTACGACGATCCGCAGCAGCGCGTGCTGGCGCTGACGTTTCCCAGCCCCGAAGGCGACGTGCGCGTTGTTTGTGCGTACTGCCCCAATGGTCAGGCGGTGGATTCGGACAAGTATTTGTACAAGCTGGCCTGGTTTGACGCCATGCGCAACTGGCTGGCCGAGGAAATCAAGCAGTATCCGCGCTTGGCGGTGCTGGGTGACTACAACGTCGCCCCGGCCGATGAAGACGTGCACAACCCCGAGAAATGGGAAGGCCAGGTGCTGGTGTCTGAACCGGAACGCGCGGCCTTGCGCAGCCTGATGGAGCTGGGCCTGACCGATTCGTTCCGCCTGTTCGAGCAGCCCGAAAAGTCGTTTTCGTGGTGGGATTACCGGCAATTCGCCTTCCGTCGCAATGCCGGCCTGCGGATCGACCACGTGTTGTTGTCGGCCCCGCTGGTCAAGCGCTGCGTGGCCTGCGTCATCGACAAAGAGCCGCGCCGCAACGAGCAGCCGTCGGACCACGCGCCGGTGGTGGCCACCCTGGAATTCGTCTGAAAATAATTGCGCCGCGCCGTATTGCGCGGCGCTTTATTGTTCAGGTATAGTTTTGCTCTTGCTTCATTGGGGCGGTAGCTCAGCTGGGAGAGCGTCGCGTTCGCAATGCGAAGGTCGGGAGTTCGATCCTCCTCCGCTCCACCAATATTCCAGACAAGAAAGCCTTGGACACCGCAACGTGTTCCAAGGCTTTTTTGTTTTGGCTGGCGGCGCGGGATCGGGCCGGATTTCAGGCCGGATTTCAAGCCACCATCAGGCCGGGTCCTTGTCCAAACGGCGCACCGCCGCGCTCAGTGTCGACAGATCAAACTCCTTGACGCCGCGACGCATCCCGCGCATCAACACGGTGACCAGCACCGGGGCAAAGGCGGCCAGCAGGAACGATTCGAGCAGAAACGTAGGCTTGTCGCCCGGCGCCGGAAAGAAGAACAGCCCGGCCGCCAGCCCCGCGACCGTCGCGGTCGTTGCGGTGACGCCATCGTGCTTGCGGCTGAACAGGCCATAGAACACCGGAAACGCGGCGGCCGAGCACAGCAGGTCGGCCAGTAGGAACAGGTACAGCACGCTATAGCCCTGCGAGGCCACGATCATCACCGGAATCGCCAGCAGCAACACCGCCCAGCGCGCCAGACGCTTCATGTCCATGCCGGTGGCGCGCGGCATCAGGCGGCGCATATCCACCGCCACGATGCTGGACACGGCGCTGATGGCGGTGTCGGCCGTGCTCATGACCAACGACAGGCCCAACGGGATCAGCGCGATCACGAACCAGGCGGGCGCGTGCGGCATGATGACGCTGAACAGCGCGATGGAACTATCCCCCTGCGGCGCCAGCCCGACAAACGCCAGGCCGAACAAACCCATCAGGAAGATGAACGGCGCGGCCAGGATACCCCCCAGCAAAAAACCATTGCGCATCGACCGCGTGTCTTTGGCGGCATAGATGCGCTGCCAATTGCCCTGGTGGAAGATGCCGGTCAGCAAAATCGCCACGAAGAAGGTCAGGCCGGCTTTGACGCCCACGGGATCGGTCAGATCCAGCAGCTGTGGCGCCTTGGCGCGTAAAGCCTCGATCGTCGGCAACGCCCCGCCCGCCGCCTGCCAGCCCACCACGCACAGAATCACCAGCAGCGGCACGATGACCATCATCTGCACCTGATCGGTGAAGATCGATGATCGCAAGCCGCCATACGTGGTGTAGAGCAGCGTCGTGCCCATCACGATGGCGGCCGTGGCCCACAGCGGCACCGGCGCCAGCATGGTGACCAGCTTGGCAATGGCCGTGACCTCGGCCGACAGCGCGATGAACAGGTAGAACAGCATGATGAACAGCGCCAGCCCGTACATAGGCCGCCCGTACCGCGCCATCAGGAATTCCGTCAGCGTGTGACCGTGCGGGATCAGTTCGCGCATGCGCCGGCCCAGCGGGATCATGACCAGGCGCGGCGACATGGACCCCAGCGCGTAGCCGATAACCGCCGCCAAGCCGCCCCAGGTGGCGGCCTGCGCCGGCGAAAACAGAATCCAGGCGCCCAGCGTGGACGCCATCAGCGTCAGGATGGTGCCAAAAGCGCCCTGGCTGTTGCGCGCCACGATGTAGTCTTCCAGCGTGCCGCGCTTGCGTCGCGTATACAGCACGCTGGCGGCGGCAAAGCCACCCGAAAAGAGCAGCAGCCACATCAAGGCGGTGGTTTGGGTCAGCATGGAAAGCGGTCCTCCCTGGCCCGGCAAACGGCCGGGCGCGCGTTGCGGCACCGTCCGCAAGGCGGGCCGCTGATGAATCAAAGCACTAGGGAGGGCGCGCGAATGGCGCGATGTCCTTCCCTTCGCCGGCATTACCCGGATCAGGTTCAAAGGGTTACCGCGACAACGCGGAATCTCAGCCAAACAGGCTCCCCCAGGAATTGCCGCAAGATTAGGGTCGCGGCAAGCCAATGTCAACGCATCGATTTATGCTAAGTTCGCCCGCTTGCGGCACCTGATTGCACGCGTGCCGGTGAACCGACGAGCCCACCATGCCCATTGCCCACCCCGCCCCCGCCTTGAATGAACAACTGGTAATCGTGACGGGAGGCGCCCGCGGATTGGGTGCGCACATCACGCGGGCCTTTTTGCGGGAAGGCGCAAAGGTGGTGATCAATTACCTGAACAGCGCCCAGGCCGCGCAGGCGCTGGCCGCCACCGCGCCGCAACGGACGCTGGCGGTTCAGGCCGACGTGCGCGACGCAACCGCCGTCGCCGCCATGATCGCCCAGGCGCAAAGCCACTTCGGCATGCCCGTCACCACGGTGGTCAACAACGCCCTGCCCGCCTTCGCCTTCAACGGCGACGCGCGCCCCCATGCCGACACGCTGACCTGGGACCACTTGAATCAGCAGATCGAAGGCAGCGTGCGCGGCGCGCTGAACACGACGCAAGCCGCCCTGCCCGGCATGCGCCAGGCTGGGGTGGGCCGCATCATCAACATCGGCACCAACCTGGTCCAGAACCCGGTGGTGCCGTATCACGACTACACCGCCGCCAAGGCCGCGCTGCTGTCGTTCACGCGCACGCTGTCGCAGGACCTGGGGCCCGACGGCATCACGGTCAACATGGTGTCCGGCGGCCTCTTGCGCACCACTGACGCGTCGGCCGCCACGCCAGAAGCCGTGTTCGACCTGATCGCCGCCAGCACGCCGCTGCGCACCGTCACCACGCCGGAACAGTTTGCCGATGCCGTGCTGTTCTTTGCCAGCCCCTGGTCGCGCAGCGTCACCGGCCAGAACCTGGTCGTGGACGGCGGCCTCGTGAAGAACTGATCGCCATGTTGCACCTGAACCTGTTCATCTTCGGCTGCGGCCACCACCGCGCCGCCTGGCGGCATCCGGACTCGGCTGCTGAACGCCTGGGCGATATCCGCTATTACGAATCGCTGGCGCGCACGGCGGAACGCGGCAAGCTGGACGCCATTTTCTTTGCCGACGGCCAGTCCACCGACAACATCGGCGACGGCCCGCGCTGGTACCTGGAGCCGCTGACGACCATGGCCGCCATCGCGCGCGCCACCACGCACATCGGCTTGATCAGCACCGTGTCCAGCACCTTTTTCACGCCGTTCCACGCGGCGCGCATGGTGGCGTCGCTGGATCACATATCGGGCGGACGCATGGGCTGGAACGTCGTCACGTCGATGTTCGACGCCGAAGCCCGCAACCACGGCTTTGAAGCCATGCCGGGGCACGACTGGCGCTACGCGCGCGCCGAAGAATTCGTGGACGTAGCGTTGCGCTTGTTCGATTCATGGAAGGACGATGCCCTGACCATCGACCGCAACGGCGTCTATGGCGTGCCCGAGCGCGTGCGCCCGATCCACCATCACGGCGACCACTTCCTGGTGGACGGCCCGCTGACCGTGCCACGCCCGCCGCAAGGCCACCCGGTGCTGTTCCAGGCCGGTGCATCCGACCAAGGCCGCGACCTGGCCGCCCGGCGAGCCGAGGCGATCTACGCCGTGGCCTATGACCTGCCGGCCGCGCAATCGTATTACCGCGACATCAAGCAGCGCGTACGCGACGCAGGGCGCACCGCCTTCGTGCCCATCATGCCGGGGCTGGTTACATACGTGGGGTCAACCGAAGCCGAAGCCCGCGCCAAGCAGCGCGAGCTGGACGTGTTGCTGCCCAGCGACGCATCGCTACGGCAGTTGGGCACCTTCGTGCTGCAAGATTGCAGCACCTGGGAGCTGGACGCCCCCGTGCCCGCGCTGGTGCCGCTGCATGAATTCAAGGGCCCCAAGGGCCGCTACGCAACCATTTTGCGCATCATTGAAACCGAGCAACCCACCGTGCGACAACTGCTGGGCCGCCTGGCGGCGGGTGGCGGCCATTGCACGATGGTGGGCACGCCCGAGCAAATCGCAGACCGGATGGAACACTGGTTCCGTAACGAAGGCGCCGACGGCTTCAACCTGATGCCGCCGTCGTTGCCGGGCGGCATCGATGACTTCGTGGACCAGGTGGTGCCCGTGTTGCAGCAGCGCGGCTTGTTTCGTACGGAATACGAACACACTACGCTGCGGGGGCATCTGGGGCTGGAGCGGCCGGCGGGATAGACGCGATAGACGCTGAAGCAACGTGCGCGGACGTCCGCGCAAGCGCCTTCAAGCGACGAGCAACTAGCCGACAGAAGGCGCCGGTGCCGGATGCGTGTGCGCATGCGTGGGCAATTGCGCAAGACGCCGCCGCTCTTGGGCAGCCGCTTTTCGGTTGACTTGGCGCGTTGCAAGCCAGTCGTACAACACTATGCCCGGATGACGGGACAGCACGGCGCCGACGGCGACCGCGAGAATGAAGGTAATAACCAGCGTCAGCCAAAGCATCTGACGCACTCCTTAAAAAACCTACCGGTTCGGATACCGGATGAAAGATCGCGTTCAGAAAACTAACATCTGCCGCAGCTGGAAGGTAATTTACTGCACAAGCGTGAAATTGGCGTGAAATGCGCACTGGAAAACACTGTTCCGTAATTACGAGAAACAGGTGTATTCCGCTGGGCCGAAAACGCCAGCCTGCTGCCGTTCAGCGCCGAATCCGCCTCGAAAACGCCACCGGATTCTCCTCCGGCGTCGTCAGCGCCCCCACCGCCGCCCGCTTGCGCAGCGCGTCCAGCGGCACACTGGTGTCCAGGCCGCCCTGTTCGTACAGGTATTCGGGCAGGTAGCCCGACAGCAGCAGGCGGTAATCCAGTGGCAGGCCGGGCACGATGGCGTTGACCATGTGATAGACCAGCGTGGTGCAGTTGGCGGTGACCGTGTGATAGAAGCGCGGCGTGGTGGTCAGGGCGTTGGCCGTGTCCACGTAGGACAGGAACAGCCGGCGCATGGCGTCTGGGGGCATGTGGACCGGGTACAGGTAGACGTTTTCGCCACGCGGCCCGGCGCGGACATACAGGATGTCGCGTTCTTCGGCGGCCACAACGCTGAGTTCGAACTGCTTGAAGAAGCCGCCGATTTCCGAGAATTGCTCGCCGCGTTCTTTGCGGATTTCAACCGAGAAGACAACGTGGCGGCCGTCGGCAAAGCCGAAGGACACCAGCGTATGGGCAATGGCCGGGCCGTCCCAGTAGGACAGCGCCATGTCAACGGAGACCAGCTGGTCCAGATCGTATTGGCGCGCTTCCCAGCGGACGGTGTAGTCGTCGTCCGCGCGCCAGTCGAAATTACGGACGTTTTGCAGGGTGACGACGGAACCTTGCACGGACCCGCGCAACATGCGGGCCACGTCGTCGGCCCAGATGCGGTCGTTGGATGGCGCCAGCGTTTGCCACCAGGCGCACAGCAACGCCAGCCCGACTACGTAGGCCCAGCCCGCGCGCCGTCGCCACGGTGCTGCCCGCCACACGGCCACCATCGCCACCACGCAAAGCGCCGTCCATGCGACGCCCGCAGCGCCCTTGCCCCAGTTGCCGCCGGGCGCCTGATAGGCCAGCGCCAGGCATCCCCACAACGCTGACCCCGCCAACAGCAAGGTCAGCAACACACGTCCCACCATGGCCGCCGCCCTGCGCACCGCCCTCTTAGCCACCGGCATGAACGCCCACGATTTCCATAACGCCGTTGATGACGAATTGCACGCCCATGCACACCAGCAAAAAGCCCATGACGCGCGAAATGGCCTCAACGCCGCTTTGCCCGATCACGGCGACGATACGGCCCGCTGATCGCAGGCACACCCAGAACAACAGGCCCAGCAGCGCGAACACGATGACCGGCGTCACGGCAACGACCCACGGCGCGTATTGCGGCGTGATGGTTGCGTCCACCGAGGCCGCGCCGCTGATGATCATGGCGATGGTGCCGGGCCCCGCCGTGCCGGGCAACGCCAGCGGCACGAAGGCGATGTTGGGCGTCTGCCGTGTCTGTGCGTCGGCAGCGGCTTCGGCGGCCAGCGTGCGCGGCTCAGCGGGCGGAAACAGCATGCTGAAGCCGATACTGACCACGATCAGCCCGCCCGCGATGCGCAATCCGGGAATCGAAATTCCAAAGGTATGCATGATCCACGCGCCGGCGTAGTAGGTGACCAGCATCACGCCCACCACGTAAAACGCCGCTTGCGTAACCTGGCGTTCGCGTTCCTTGTAGGGAATCTGCGCGCCCAGCGACAGCAGCAGCGTCATGGAAGTCAGCGGATTGGCCAACGGCAGCATCAGCGCCAGACCCAGGCTGATCAGCTTGCCCAGTTGGATCAGGTCATCAATCATGGAACTCCCGATAAAAGGACGCGCAATTCGCGACAGGCGCCTTGCCGGGCGCGACGGTTCAATCATGCAATGCCCGCTACCTTACACACTTCCTGCCGCGTTCGGCGCGATGCCAGGCGCGATGCCGGGCGCAATGCCGGGCGCGATGGCAGCCCGCCTCACACCGATCTGCTTCACGACTTTCTGATTATCAACGTCTATTAAACTGCTGCAATTGTCGCGGTGGCGTGCGTTGCCCAGGATACAGGCGCTGAACAGGCGCGAAACACATGGGCTGAACACAGGCGCTGAACACAGGCGCAACGCAAGGGCGCCACACCAAAGCGCCCTACATATAGGCGCCACGCCGCGGCCGACGCATTTGCCGCACCTTTATTTTGTGACCCGGAGTTTTCCCTTGAGCGATCTTTTCCATTTCAGCCGTGGCACCGCCCCGCTGCTGATCTCCATTCCCCACCTTGGCAGCCACATTCCCGACGCGCAGCGCCCGCAGATGACGCCGCTGGCCTTGCAGTCCGGCGACACCGACTGGCATCTGGACACGCTGTACCAATTTGCCCAGGCGATGGGTGCGTCGGTGCTGGGCGCGCGTTATTCGCGCTACGTGGTGGACCTGAACCGCCCGCCCAACGATGAAAGCCTGTATCCCGGCCAGACAAAAACCGGCCTGTGCCCGACGCAGACCTTTCGCGGCGAAGCGCTGTACCAGAACGAAGGCGTGCTGACCGACGCCGAACGCGCACACCGCCTGCAAGCCTATTGGCAGCCGTATCACGCCCAGCTGCGCAGCGAGCTGGATCGCATCAAGGCCGAGCACGGCACCGTGCTGCTGTGGGAAGCGCATTCCATCGCCAGCGTGCTGCCGCGCCTGTTCGAAGGCAAGCTGCCGGACCTGAACATCGGCACGTCCGATGGCGCGGCCTGCGCGCCCGACATCCTGGCCGCCGTGCAGGCGCAGCTGGACACCTGCAAGGACTACACCTGGGCGGTGAACGGCCGCTTCAAGGGCGGGTACATCACGCGCCACTATGGTTCGCCGGCCGACAACGTGCATGCCATCCAACTGGAAATGTGCCAGTCCACCTACATGGACGAAACGTACCCCTACGGCTACCGCCCGGATCTAGCCGACAAGGTCATCCCGGTGGTGCAGGCGATGGTCGGCGCTGCGCTCAAGCAGACGACGGCGCGCCGGGGATGAGCCCCAAGAGCCCTACTAACTAAAGCAGCGCAATCAGCCCCGGCCCGCGCGCCTGGCCGGCGTGCGCAGCCGGCCCATCCCATGCACGGGATGTGGCGCCGCGGGGTGCGCGCGCCTGACGCCGACGTCGGACCGGCGTTAGGGGCTTTTGCGGACGATGCCGACGCTGACGTTGAAGCTGGGAATCTGGTCCCACTGTGCGCGCGGCAAGCGTGGCGTTTCGACGCCCATGCCGATGTCGTAGGCGACGCCGCCGGGTCCCGCGCGCCAGGCGAACGGCGCCGGGCTGGCCCAGCCGCAGCAGACGTATTCCAGCGCGGGCATGCCGAATGCCTGCATCAGATAGGCCTCCAGTCTGACGGCGGATGAACCGCTGACGCGGTAGTTCGCCCGCATCGGCTGGATGTAGGAATCGTCGTCCTGCTCGCAGCCCAGGTACTCAAGATAGTCGGGCTTTCTACCCAGGGTTTGCAGAAAGTCCTGGCACGGCGTGTCGGGCGGCGCGATGCCGGCAGCCCGGTCATCGGCTTCCCACCGTGCCAGCGTGGCGCCGGAAGCCCCGGCGGTCGACGCTGCGGCAGCCGATGCTGCGGCAGCCGATGCTGCGGCAGCGTCGGCTGCGGCAGCCGTCATCCCCACAGCCATTGCCCCGCCCGCCGCAACGCTCAGCCATAACCCCAGACACACGCCTGCCACACCCGCGCGACCCGGCCCGGTCCCATACCCCTTCCATCTCATCGTCATGTCCTTGCGGCGTCCGCCACATCCCCCGCGCGCAAGCCGGGCGGAACTCCATGATTTTGCGCGTCCACCTTGCCGCGCCCTTCCTCGGCCAGGAATTCCACCAGCGCGGGTAGCGATGCGTCCATGGGACGGTTCGCGTGCACGCGCATGACATAGCCCCACGACCCCGGCATCCGCAATTGCGGCACCAGCGGCACCAGCCGGCCACTGGCCAGGTCTTCGTCGATCAGCGGCGCGCGTCCCAAGGCGATGCCCACGCCCGCGGCGGCGGCGGCCACGACGGTGCTCAGCCCGCTTAGCACCATCGGTTCCTGCCAATCGGAATCAGCCAGCCCCAGGCGCGGGCTCCAGGTTCGCCAGTCTGTTTCCGGGCTATCGATGTGCTTTTCCTCCAGCCAGCGATGCCGCAGGAACACGCGCGGGTCGTTGCGGTCGGCTTCGGGGATCAGGGCCGGGCTGCACACGGGCACCACGGTTTCGGTCATCAGCGCGATGTCGCCGGCCTCGGCCACATGCGGGCCGCCGGTGCGCACGTGTAGAAAAGCCAGGTCGATATCCTGGCTTTTCCAGGCGGGATCCTGGCTGGCGTGCAGATAGACCTGCACGCCGATGTCCGGGTGCAGTTCGATGAAGCGGCCGATGCGCGGCGCTAGCCACAGCGCCGCCAGCGACGGGTTGGCCGACACGTTCAGCGTGTAGCGGCGCTTGCCTCGCGCCGTGGCGCGAACCTGGCGGCAGGCGGTGTCCAATAGGGTCAAGGCCTGTTGTACGGAAACCAGAAGCTCGCTGCCCGCCTGGGTGGTTTCAGCGCGGCGCACGGTGCCACCCCGTCGCAACAGCGGCACGCCCAGATCCGCCTCCAATGACCGCAGCTGATGGCTGACCGCGCTCTTGGTGACATGCAGTTCGGCGGCGGCGCGGCTCAGGCTGCCCAGGCGGGCAACGGCTTCAAAGGCGCGCAGGGCCGCCAGGGGTGGCGTGTGGCTGGGCTGATCGGGCATCGGTTGAGTTTATCTCAACCCATGATTGAAAAACACTCGCTATCGCGAAGCCGTCGGATCAGCGACCATGCTGGCTCTGGATGGAGCACTGATATGTATTTCGACTCTCGATTGTGGCGAATGACGGCGGGGTTGCGCGCCGGCATGGCGGGCGGCATTTTCCTGGGCCTGTTGGCGCTGGGCGCGGGCATTGCCCGTTATGTCTTCCTGGGCCAGCTGCTGGCCCGCGTGTTCAACGGCGCCCCTTGGCAAGACTGGATCACGCCCGCGCTGTGCGTGGGCGCGATGGTGCTGCTGCGCGCGCTGTTCGACCACTGGCGCACCGTGCAGGCCAACCACACATCGGCCCAGATCCAGCAAAGCCTGCGCGGCAAGCTGTATGACCGTATCGTCGCGCTCGGACCCGCGTGGTTTGCCAACCAGCGCACCGGCGGCGTCATGCTGACGGTGGTCGATGGCGTCGAGCAGCTGCAAACGTTTTTCGGCCAGTACCTGCCGCAAGTGGCCATCGCGGCCGTCGCACCCTTCGCGATCTTTGCGGTGATTGCATTCTGGGACGTGCCCACGGCGCTGGTGTTTCTGGCGGCGGCGCTGTTCGCCCTGTTCGGCCCCATGGCCGTGCACATGCTGGACCGGCGCGCCAGCCAGGCGCGCACCCGCGCGCTGAATGCGTTCGGCGAAGACTTCCTGGATGCGGTGCAAGGCCTGCCCACCTTGAAGTCCTATGGCCAGGGCAAGGCGTGGGGCCGGCGTTTGGCCGCGCGCGCCCGCAGCTTGTCCGACAACACATTCTGGGTGTTGTCCGTCAGCTTGCTGACGCGCGGCATCAGCGATCTGGGCGTGGCGCTGGGCGCCGCGCTGGCGCTGACCCTGGGCGCGTGGCGCGTGGCCGCTGGCGACATGAGCGTGGAAGCGCTGCTGATCGTGCTGATGGCCGGCACCGAGATCTTCCGACCGTTGCGTGACCTGCGCTCGGTCTTGCATCGCGGCATGCTGGGCCAATCCGCCGCCGTCAGCATCCATGCGCTGATGGATGCGCAACCGCTTACGCCCGTGCCTGTGTCCGTGTCGGCTTCCGTGTCGGCTTCCGTGCCCGCGTCCGTGGCCCGAGACGGCGCACAAGGTGGCCACGCTGTTGCCGCGCCGCCCACATCAGGCAAGCTGGCGCCCACCATCGAATTCGACAATGTGGCGTTTGCCTACACGCCCGAACGCCGCGCGCATCAGGGGCTGGCGTTCACCATCGCGGCCGGCGAACGCGTTGGCGTGGTCGGCCCAAGCGGCGCGGGCAAGTCCACTATCGTGCGCCTGCTGCTACGCGAATGCGTGCCGCAGACGGGGGTTATCCGCGTCGGCGGGCACGACGTGAACACGCTGGACACGCAAACGCTGCTGTCGCAGATCGCGCTGGTCAGCCAGGACATCACGCTGTTTCACGGCACCATCGACGACAACCTGCGGCTGGGTCGGCCGGACGCCACGCATGAACAGGTGCGCGCCGCCGCCCGTGCCGCCAATATCGATGACTTCATCATGGCGCTGCCCGCCGGATATGCCACGCGTATCGGCGAGCGCGGCCTGCAATTGTCGGGCGGCCAGCGCCAGCGCGTGGCCATTGCCCGCGCCCTGCTGCGCGACGCGCCAATCCTGATCCTGGACGAAGCGCTGTCGTCGGTGGACACCGAAAACGAAGCGCTGATCCAACAGGCGCTGGACCGCCTGATGGCGGGCCGCACCACGCTGATCCTGGCGCATCGGCTGGCCAGCGTGATCGGGGCCGATCGCAACCTGGTGCTCGACCACGGGCGCATTGTCGAAGCCGGCCCACACGCGCAGTTGATGCAGCAGCGCGGGCTGTATTACCGGCTGATGCACGAACAGGCCGAAGCGCATGAGAATCCGTCGGCCGGGGTGGCGGTGGCATCGATCAACACGCCCCTCAACGCGCTGAACGACGCGTCCGTCAACGCAACCGCTGACGCCCCCGTCGACACCGCCAACACCCGCACGGCCGACGCCGCCAAATCCCTGCAAGACAACGACGACCGCGCCCAGGGCCCTGCCCTGCGCCCGCTGGACGCCGACGCCGAACAGGTCGGCTGGCGCGCCACGCTGGGCACCTTGTTGGCCGTGGTCCGGCCATGGCGTGGCACCTTGACCGCCACCATCTTGCTGGGCGTGGCGCGCGTGGCGGCCTTTATCGGCGTCGGCGTATTCAGCGCCCTTATCGTGGCCGCTATCCGCGATGGCAGCGATATTGGCGGCCTGGTCGCCGGCCTGCTGGTCTGCGCGCCGCTGGCCGCGCTGTTCCACTGGCTGGAGTCGTGGTTGGCGCATGCGATGGCGTATCAGTTGCTGGCCGACATGCGCGTCAAGCTTTTCGACAAGCTGGAACGGCTGGCGCCCGCCTATCTGTTGCAGCGCCGTTCTGGCGACCTGGTAGCGCTGGCGACGCAGGACGTCGAAATGGTCGAGTACTTCTACGCGCACACCATCGCCCCGGCCATCGTGTCGGTGCTGGTGCCGCTGTCGGTGCTGGGCTTTTTGGCCGTCTACAGCTGGCCCGTGGCGCTGGCGCTGCTGCCCTTTCTGGCCTACGCGCTGGTCTCGCCCGTGCGCGGCCGCCGTCATGTGGACGCCCTGGGCGACAAGGCGCGCCAGGCCTTGGGCGAAATGAGCGCGCACGCCACGGACACCATCCAGGGGCTGGCCGACCTGACCGCGTTCCAGGCCACCGGCCGCCGCCGTGGAGAATTCCTGAAAGTGGCCGACGCCTACCGCGTCCGGCGCCTTGCCATCCTGCGCGACCTGTCCAAGCAGAACGCCTGGTTTGAAGTGGCGATGGGGCTGGGCGGCTTGGCGGTTGCGGTGGTGGGCGCGTTGCAGGTGTCGGCCGGCGCCTTGTCGGCCGGGATGCTGCCCCTGCTGGTGCTGATCGCCATGGCGACCTTCCTGCCCGTTTCCGAAATTTCGCAAGTCAGCCGCCAGTTGGCGGACACCATCGCGGCCACGCGCCGGCTGCATGTGGTCAGCAACGAACCCGAGCCCGTGACCGACGGACCGCTGTCGCCGCCCGTGGCCACGCACGGTCTGGCGCTGGCGTTTGAACACGTGACCTTCGCGTATCCGGGCAAAGAGGAAGACACGCTGAAGGACCTTAGCTTCAAGGTGCCGGCCGGCGCCACGGTCGCCATCGTGGGCGCATCGGGCGCGGGCAAAAGCACGGTGGCCAGCCTGTTGCTGCGCTTCTGGGACCCCCGCCTGGGCGCGGTCAAGCTGGACGGCATGGACGTGCGCCAACTGCAACTGGACGGCCTGCGCGACCGCGTGGCGCTGGTCACGCAGGACACGTATTTGTTTAACGACACGCTGGAGGCAAACATCCGGTTGGCGCGCCCCGAGGCCACGCCCGACGAGGTAGCGCGCGCGCTGGACCAGGCGGCGCTGACCGACTTCGTGAAGCAACTGCCCGACGGCCTGGCAACGCCCGTCGGCGAGCGCGGCATGCAGTTATCCGGCGGCCAGCGCCAGCGCATCTCGATTGCGCGCGCCTTTCTGAAAAATGCGCCCGTGCTGATTCTGGACGAAGCGACCTCGCACCTGGACACCTTGTCCGAGCTACAGGTGCGAGGCGCGCTGGATGCGCTGATGCAGCACCGCACAACACTGGTCATTGCGCACCGCCTGTCCACCATCCGCAATGCCGACCTGATCCTGGTACTGGACCGGGGCACGCTGGCCGAGGCCGGCACGCACGACCAATTGCTTGCCAGGCAAGGGGCTTATGCGCGCCTGGCCAGCCACCAGGGCGGCTACGCGGTCAGTAGCGCAACGTCTCTACCGACTTAGCGTTGGCGCGCACTTCGGCGGGCGTGAACCAGACACGCTTGCTGCCGAAGTCCCGGTACATGTCGAACTGGTCGCGCGAGTGGACGGACGCTGTGCCGTCCGGGGCGACAAAACCGCTTTGCCCCGGCGCCACCACGTCCACCGCGCGCACGCCCTTGCCGTCGAACACCGTCATGTTGTTCTCGGTGCCCCGGTTCTGGGTGGACGGAAAGCTCAGCACCGCCTTGTCGTCCGCCTGCGGCACGCCCAGGAAGTTCTTGGGCGCAAACACCATCGGCGCGGCCGGAATGCGCCACGCGGCCGGGTCCTGGCCATAGGTCTTTTGCAAGGTGGCCAGGGCATCGTCCAGCGCGGCCAGCGTGACGGATTCGCGGCGCTTGCCGTTGAAGAAGTCGTAAGTCTGCGGCACGCCGGCATCGGGGCCGGCCAGCGCGTTGAACAACACCTTCACGCCCACCGTCAGGTTCAGCGAACCCACGGCCGGCGCGGCCGGTGTGGGATAGCCGGTGGCGCTGTACCACTTGAAGAAATCGGCCGGCATGTCGTCGGCCAAGGTCGCGCGCAGCATGGCGCGCAGCCACGCGTCCATCACCGCCGGGCCGACGTTGTCGTAGTAACCCGGCTGCTTATCGCTGGTGCCCATGCCGTCCCAGGCGGTCAGCCCTGCCACCAGTTTGGCGCGGGCATCATCGGCCGGCAGGCCCGCCACCGCGCGTTGCAGGAACGGCAGGAAATGGCGGCGGTTCACGTCGGCGTAGCTGGTGGTGCGGATCAGGTCCCACATCTGCTGCGCGCTGACCTTGCCGCCGTTGGCCATCATGGCCTTCAGGCGCGTTTCGATTTCGGCGTAGCGGTCGGCCTGGCCCCACACGATGGCGAACAGGTCGGTGGACGGATAGCCGCGCATGGGCTGGTTGTTCCAGTTGCCGATGAAGCCTTGGCGCGGGTTGTAGACCTGTGGATTGGTGGCAAACGGCAGCATGCCGTCCCAGTCCATTTCGCCGGTGCCCGGCACGGGCAGGCGCGGGTCGTGGCCGGGTTTGCGCTTGGGATAAAAGCCGGTGTGGGCGTAGCCGATATTGCCGCGATCGTCCGCGTAGTACCAGTTGATGGTCAGCGCGTGGCGCGCGGCCTGCTGCTTCCATTCGTCCCAGTTGCGCACCTGCGCCTTGTGCGTCCAGGCCATCAGCGATTGCAGCTCGTACCCTTCCCACGCGCGCGCCTTGGCGTAGGCCACATGCTGCTTGTCGTCGAAATTGGTGACGATGCCGTGCACCGTGCGGTACACGTCCATCAGCACCGGCTGGCCGCCCTTGACCGGGATCAGCTCGGTGCGCTTTTCCATCGTCTTCCACTGGCCGTCATGGAAATAACGGGTGCGGTCGGCGGGGTCGAGCTTTTCGGCGTAGATGTCCACGTCGTCGCCAAAGCCGGCCGTCGAGCCCCAGGTGACATGGGCGTTGTGGCCGAACAGGATGCTGGGATAGGCGAACGGGGTGTTGCCCACCACGTCGAACCCGGCGCCGTGCAGGCCGATGCCGTAGGTGTAGGCGGGGTTCCACCAGCCGAATTGCGGGCCGTTCAGCAAGATGGACCTGGCGTCCTTGGCGTGCTCGCGACCCACGATCCACATATTGCTGGTGGTGGGAAAGCCGGCGATGCCGGGTTGGCCTGATTCGGCGAACTGCGCCAGCATGCGGGCAGGTGCATCGGCGGCGGGGTCGGTGGCGTTGTCGGTGGGCGTATCGGACAGCACACCGCGCGTCTGAGGGTCGCGCGCCACGCGTTCGAGCATGGGCGGTGTGCCGTCGTAGCGCGGCAAGGCATACGACAGCTTGGCCGGTGCCGGCGCCGAGGCCGACGGGGCTCCCGGCCGATACACGCCCTCTTCTTCGGGCACGGTGGTAGGCGCGCGGCTATCGGTCATCCAGCGCAGCTGGTTGAAGATCTGCATCGCGCGCGCCTCGCCGTGCCTGTCCTTCAAGGCGGTCAGCAGGGCCAGGTTGTCGACCTCGCTGTTGGCATCCGAAAACCGGTTGGCCATGGTGCCCACGAACACCATGGCGACGTCATAGGCTGTCCAGTTGGTCGGCTGAAATTGCAGGTCGTTGAATTCCTTGGGCATCAGCGTGTCGGGCTGGGCGCGCACGCGCGCGATCCACGCGTTCATGCCGGCGGCATAGCCGTCCAGAATCTGGCGTTCGGAATCGGGCAGCGCGGCCAGCTGGCGCTGGATGCGTTCGGGCGAAAAATTGCCGCGTATGGACTTGTCGAACGCCACCATTTTTTCGCCCAGCACTTCAGCGACCTGCCCCTGCGTGCTGCGGCGCGCCATCTCCATCTGGAACAAGCGGTCTTGCGCCACCGCGTAGCCGTAGCCATAGAACAGGCCGTAGACCGTGTCGGCGTACACGTGGGGCATGCCGTAGCCATCGCGGCGGATGGTGACGGCCTTGGATGCAGCGTGGGACGCCTGGCCGCCGGTGGCGGATACGGGCGCCGAGCCTTGCATGGCAGGCTGGGCGGAATTCGCGTTCCGGGATGTTTCCAAGGCCAGGGCCGGGGCCGCGCCCACGCTGGCGCAGGCCGCCAAGATGGCGGCCGACAACAAATGCTGCTTCATTGAATCTGTCTCCGAATTGATAAGCCGCGCCCATCGTGCGAGTGCCCAGGCGCGGGATGCGGCGCCTCTGTCGGGCGCCGTCGGGGACCATGATAAGAAGGCATTACTTATAATGCCAATGCATTTATGTCATGACTTTGATGCGGAAAGGTTATGGATTTTCAAAAGCTTAAACACCTGCTGGCGGTGGTGGAATACGGCACTTTTTCGCTGGCGGCGCAAAAGGTGAACTTGTCGCAGCCCGCCTTAAGCCGCAGCATCCAGGCGCTGGAGGCCGAGCTGGGCTTGCCGTTGCTGGACCGGGGCACCCGCCAGGTTCACCTGACGCCCTATGGCGCTTGCGTGGCCGAACGCGCGCGTCGCATGCGCTTCGAAGAGGCCGAGCTGCAACGCGAACTCAAGGCGCTGCACAGTGGCGATTCCGGCACGTTGACGATCGGCCTGAGCCCCACGCCGGCCTCGTTGCTGCTGTCGCCTTTTCTGGCGCACATGGCGGCCAATCGCCCGCAGGTGCGCGTGGGTGTCGAACTGGGCGCCACCGCCGCGTTGCTGGACATGCTGCGGGCGGAACGCATCGACGCCATGGTGTGCGATGCGCGCATGCTGTATGACGCCGCCGACATCGTCACGCGCCCGCTGGCGCCGCTGCGCGCCGGCATGGTGTGCCGCCCCGGCCACCCCATCCTGGCGCACAAGCAGGTTGGTATCGAGCACGTGCGGCAGTACCCGGTGGCGTCCAGCACGCTGAGCCCCGAGGTCTCGCTCCGGCTAGCCGAGACGCTGGGTCCGGGTGGCGCGCCCGAGCAGATGGTCACCTTGCGTTGCGAAAACCTGGAGCCGCTGGTGGATCTGGCGCTGCATACCGACACGCTGCTGCTGGGCGTGATCTGCGTGACGCAGCGCGAGCAAGAGGCCGGGCGGCTTGTCGAAGTGCCCTTGCCGCCCGACCCGCAGCGCCAAGGCCATTACGTGCTGGCGCGCCTGGCCGGGCGCACGCCGTTGACGGCGCAAGATGCGCTGTACGACTTCACGCAGCAATGCTGGGCCGGCTTCGCCGCCTTCCGGCCACGCAGCCGCCCGCGTTGAAAAAAACCCACATCGGCGGCCCGCGCGCGCGGCGCCCCGTTGATTCCCTTAACTCATCTCTATAGAATCAGCAATTCGGGCGTTTGCCCATTTCTTTTTCACTCACTTCACTTACCGCCAGGGAGGCCGCATGATGAATCACCCCATGCCGTACGCCGTCCCGCGCGTGTCCCCGCGACGCCATTAAGTCGTCGCCCGCGCGGACCCATCGCTAGACCGTTACCTAGCGACTGGTCCTCCGTGCCCGCCCCAAAAACATAAACGCAGTCGCCGGCGCTCATTGCGCCCGGCATGTCATCCCCGCTTTCATCACAAGGACATCCTGGCGTGTCTTGTGCCGCCAGGCCATTGTTATGGCTAGAAAAAAAATCGACTTACGAGGACAGGCCTTCAAGGACGTCCTGGGCTTTACCTTTCGGCATTGGGCCTTCCAGCCGTGGCGCACGCTCGTCATCGTGCTGCTGGCCTTGCTGTCGGCCGTCGCCGACATCCTGACGCCGATGTATGCCGGCCGCCTGGTCGACGCCGTGGCGTCCGGCTCGTCCGGCGATGCGCTGGCCTGGAGCGCCGCCATCACCGCCTTCTGGCTGCTGGTGGCGCTGGGCGTGGGCGGCACGCTGCTGCGTCAGGCGGTGTTCCAGAACATCATCACGTTTACGTTGAAGATGATGAACGGCATCGTGTCCAACGCCTTTTATCGGGTGCAGCGCTTCTCGACGGATTGGCACGCCAACAGCTTCGCGGGTTCCACCGTGCGCAAGATCACGCGCGGCATGTGGGCCGTGGACATCCTGAACGACACGCTGCTGATCGCGCTGTTGCCGTCGGTGGTGATGCTGGTGGGCGCAACGGCGTTGCTGGGCGCGCACTGGCCGGTGATGGGGCTGGTGGTTGGGCTGGGCTCGGTGCTGTACATCGCCGTTACCGTGGCGCTGTCGTTGGGCTATGTGGCGCCGGCCGCGCGCCTGGGCAACGCCTGGGACACGCGCATGGGCGGCGCGCTGGCGGACGCCGTCAGCTGCAACGCGGTGGTCAAGGCATTCGGCGCCGAAACGCGCGAAGAAGTACGCCTGGACCGCGTGGTGAACAAGTGGCGCAACCGCACGCGCCGCACCTGGGTACGCGCCACGCTGAACGGCGGCATCCAGGGCGCGATGCTGGTGGCGATGCAGGCAGCTATCCTGGGCGCCTCCTTGCTGCTGTGGTCGCGCAACCAGGCCACGGTGGGCGACATCACGTTCACGCTCACGATGTTCTTCGTGCTGCAAGGCTATCTGCGCGACGTGGGCATGCACATCCGCAACCTGCAACGCTCGGTCAACGACATGGAAGAACTGGTGGCGATGGAACGCCAGCCCCTGGGCGTGGCCGACCGGCCGGGCGCGGGCGCCATCCGCGTCAGCGCGGGCGAGATCCGCTTTGAGGATGTGACGTTCCGCTATGGCGCGCACAACACGCCGCTGTACGACAAGTTCTCGGCGCGCATCGCGCCGGGTGAACGCGTCGGGCTGGTGGGGCATTCCGGGTCGGGCAAGACCACGTTCATCAAGCTGATCCAGCGCCTGTATGACGTCAACGAAGGCCGCATCACGATCGACGGGCAAGACATTGCCCAAGTGAAGCAGGCGTCGCTGCGCAGCCAGATCGCGATCGTGCAGCAGGACCCGGTACTGTTTCACCGCACCTTGGCCGAAAACATCGCCTATGCCCGTCCGGGCGCCACGCAGGCCGAGATCGAGAAGGCCGCCCGCTTGGCCAGTGCGCATGATTTCATCATGTCGCTGCCCAAGGGTTACGACACGCTGGTGGGCGAGCGCGGCGTGAAGCTATCGGGTGGCGAGCGCCAGCGCGTGGCCATTGCGCGGGCTTTCCTGGCGGATTCGCCCATCCTGATCCTGGACGAAGCCACCTCCAGCCTGGATAGCGAAAGCGAGGTACTGATCCAGCAGGCCATGGACCGCCTGATGGTGGGCCGCACCACGCTGGTGGTGGCGCACCGGTTGTCGACGGTGCGCGCGCTGGACCGACTGCTGGTGATGGACCATGGCCGCATCATTGAAGAAGGCAGCCATGACCAGTTGATCCGCTTGAAGGGTGGCCTGTACCGGCGCCTGTTCGAACGCCAGGCCCTGGAACTGACCAAGGGCATGACGCCGGCCGAAATGCTGCAAGACGGCGCCACGCCCCCGCCCGTGAAAGAGCAGGTGGACAACGACGACGTGGACGCCGGGGAGTTTGCGTTCGGCAAGTAAAGGGGCAGGACGCGGCGTGCGGTTGGGGATGGGCGTCTGGCCAATGCCTGGCGTCCGCCCCTGCCGGCATCACGCCGGGCGCTGCGCGAAGGTCAGGCGCAGGCCGAAGGCGATCAGCGCCGTGCCGAAGACCACGCTTTGCACTTTCTGGGCGCGGGGGCTGGCAGACATCCAGCGACCCACCGCCCCGCCCGCCAAGGCGCAGATCACATCGAACGTCAGCCCCAAGCTGACGAGAATGACGCCCAGCACCGCAAATTGTTGCCCGATGGACCCCTGAGCGGGCGACACGAATTGCGGCAGCAGCACCGAGCAAAACAGCAGGGCCTTCGGGTTGAGCACATTGGTCAACACGCCGCTTAGCAAGGCGGCGCCCAGGCCCTTGCCGCGCGCCGCCTGCGGGCCAGTGGCGTCAAGCACGACCGGCTTGGCCCGCAACAGCTTCACGCCCAGCCACATGAGATAACACCCGCCCACCGTGCGCGCGGCGTCGAAGGCCCAGGGATGGGTCTTGAACAAGGCCGCCAGGCCCAGCGCGGCCAAGGTAACGTGCGCGGCGCGTGCAATGGCCAGCCCGACCGCCACCGCCAGCGCCTGCCCGCGCCCGCGCAGCACGCCGGTTTCCAGCAACAGGATCATGTCCGGGCCGGGCACCACGTATACAACCAGCAAAGCCCCAAGAAACAACGCCATATCGGCCATATCCGCGCTCCCACGCATGCTGTTTAACGCGGTGATTCTAGGGAAATCGGGCTGGCATGTGCTTGCGATTCATGCCAAGGGAACTATGATGATTGGCACATCAAGCCAATATCCCCCCCCATTTCCATCACCTATGCCAAAACACGAACTGGACGCTTACGACCGCCGCATTCTAGAGGCCTTGCAGAAGAACGGCCGCCTGACCAATGTAGAGCTGGCCGAGCAGATTGGCCTGTCGCCATCGCCCTGCCTGCGGCGCGTGCGCATGCTGGAAGAATCGGGCGTCATCCAGGGCTACGAAGCGCGGCTGGCGCCTGACGAAGTGGGCCTGGGCCTGACGGTGTTCGTCGGGGTGAAGGTCGAGCGACACCACGAGCGCGACGCCGAGCAGTTCCGCAAGGAAGTCAGCGCCCTGCCCGAAGTCATTGCGGCGCACCTGGTATCGGGCGAGTCCGACTTCCTGCTGCAAGTGGTGGTGCCGGACCTGCGCGGCTACGAGCGCTTTTTGCTGGGCACGCTATTGAAGCTGACCGGCGTGAAAGACATCCGCAGCAACTTCGCCATTCAAACCGTTAAACCGCAAAGCCCGCTTCCGCTGGACCACCTGAGCAAGTAGCCCCGCCTGTTTTCACGGCGGCATGTTCGCCGCCGCCTGATCCACCCGGGCGGCGCGACGGTCAAAGCGCGCCTGCGACATCGACAAATAACGCTGGACCACGGCGGGCTCGGAGGTGGCTGGCGTGCCGCCGGGAAACGGCGGCTTGGGGTCGTACTCGATTTGCAACTGGATCAGCTTGGCGACGTCTTCGCCGCATAGCGCCGCCACCACCTTCAAGCCCATGTCGATGCCCGACGTGACGCCACCGGCCGTATAGGTGTTGCCGTCCACGCACAGACGTTCTTCGCTGGGAATCGCGCCAAACCGCGACAGCAGTTCGCGCGCGCGCCAATGGCTGGACGCCCGCTTGCCGCGCAGCAACCCCGCCGCGCCCAGCAACAACGAACCGGTGCAGATGCCGAATACATAGCGCGCCGCCAAGCCCTGCCGCCGCGTGAAGGCCACCCAATCGGCGTCCACGATGGCATCATCCGTGCCCGGCCCGCCCGGCACCACCAGCAGGTCGCATTGCCGCGCCGACGCCAGCGTTTGCGTGGGCACGAACTGCAAGCCGCGATCGCACCGTACCGGATCACGCGTTTTTGCGACAAAATCCACCGTGAAGCCCGGCGCGTTCGCCAAGACCTCGTAGGGCCCGGTCATATCCAGCTGGGTCAGCCCTTCGAACAAGAGAAAATTCACATGCATGACGATGCTCCCTTGAAAACGCCAGCGTCCAGCATAGGCGGACGCGCCCGCGCCGGTGCGCCAGAAGCGGATGAATTTGCGCCACAACGCGTGTTGTTCCTGCTGTACGACGGCTTTCAGCCGCTGGACCTGGCCGGCCCGTGGCAGGCGTTCACGTCCGCCAACGAAGAGGCCGGCAAACCGCTCTACCAACTGCGCACCATCGCGGCAACGCCGGTGGTCGCCACCTGGGAACAGGGGCTGCGCATGCAGGTGGACGGCACCTTCGAACACGATGCCGATGCACCGATCGACATGATGTTCGTGCCGGGCGGCCCGGGGGTGGACCGCGCCAGCGCGCACGCCGAAACCATGGCCTGGCTGCGACGTCGCGACGCCCTGGCCCCGCGTACGTGCAGCGTTTGCACGGGCGCCTTCGTGCTGGCCGCCGCCGGCCTGCTCAATGGCCGCGCGGTCACCACGCATTGGCGATCCGCGGACCGGCTCCGGCTGATGTACCCGGCGTTGCGCGTGCAAGACGACCGCATCTTTATCGAAAGCGGCAAGTACTGGACGTCGGCGGGGGTGACGGCGGGTATCGACCTGGCGCTGGCGCTGATCGAACGCGACTTTGGCGCCACGCTATCGCAGCAAGTGGCCCGGCGGCTGGTCGTCTTCATGCGGCGCGATGGCGATCAGCGCCAATACAGCCAAACGCTGCGCTTGCAGGATCGCGTGTCCGCGCCGTTCCGGGACCTGGTCGAGAAGATCGAGGCAAAGCTGTCGGCGCGCTGGACGGTGGACGACATGGCCGATGCCTGCCATATGTCGCGCCGCACGTTCCAGCGAAAATTTGCCGCGCACTTCGGCGTGGCGCCCACCGAAGTGCTGCGGCGGCTGCGCCAAGAGCGCGCCGACGCGTTGCAGGCGACCGGTAAGATGTCGAAAAAATCGGTCCGACGATTTGTCGGGCCACTCCACAACAGGCCCGCTCCATGACCACACCCGCTGTCCCTTGCAAGCCCTTGCGTCGTGCCCTTGCGCTGTTGGCCGTGGGCCTTGCCCTGCCGCTGCTGGCCGGTTGCGACGACCCCGCCGGCCCGCCCAAGCTGACCCTGGAACAGCGCCTGTTCAAAGACCTGACACCCAACCGCGAGTTCAAGGGCGACCTTAACGGCCAGCCGGTGCACCTGATCGTCAACGATTGCGAGGTCTACCTGAACGAAGCCGATCCGGAAAGTACATCCGGCGGGCGCCGCTGGACCAAGGTGCTGGAACCCGAGTTCTACCCATCGTTCATGGACTGCCAGCGGCAGTCGTTAAGCCGCGTGGGCAAGATGGTGGAAGCCGAGATCGGCGAAATGGCGATGGGCGCGGGCGGATGCTGCGCCACCGGCGGCCGCTTCCGTTCCACGGATGGCCGCGTATGGAAGCCGCAGTAGGCTGCGCGCACCGCTGCCGGATGCCGCGCAGCGTCGCGACCCCGACGCCCCGACGTCCCGACCCGCGTCAGCCCGCCAGGCCCACCGACATCCCGCCACAGACATACAGCAGTTGCCCGGTCATGAACCCCGCCTGCCGGTCCAGAAACATCGCGACGCTGTGCGCAACTTCTTCCGGCTGGCCCACCCGTTGCACGGGAATGGAGGCTTCCAGGGCCAGCGTCTTCGGCGCCCCCGGGGGGTTGGACTGGTTGAACAATTCGGTGGCGATCGGCCCGGGCGCCACCGTGTTGACCGTGATGCCGTCGGCCGCCAGCTCCAGTGCCCAGGTGCGCGTCATGCCGGCCAGCCCGGCCTTGGACGCGCCATAGACCGTGCGCCCGCCCTTGCCCAGCGCCGCGCGGCTGCCGATATTGACCACGCGCCCGTACTTGGCCTGGCGCATCGCGGGCAGCAGCGCCTGTAGCAGCAGCACGGGCGCGGTCAGGTTCAAGGCCAGGGTGCGCTGGAGATCGGCCTCGGTCACGTCCGCGATATCCGCCACCTGGATCATGCCGGCGTTGTTCACCAGATGCAGCACGCGGCGCTCAGCCGCAAGCGCTTGCGCGGCCTGGCGCGTGGCGGCCGCATCGCCCAGGTCGACCGAACGGAAGGTCTCGCCCGGCAGCACCACATCGGGCGGACGGCGGCTGAAATTGACGACCTGATAGCCGTCGCGAAGCAGGCGGGCCACGATGGCGCGGCCGATGCCGCGGCTACCGCCGGTGACAAGTGCGATGGGCGTGTTCATTGCGCGGTGATTCCTTGGTCTTTGATGAGCCCGCCCCATTTCTTGCGCTCGGCGCGTTCGAAGGCGGCCAGGTCGGGGCCGAAAAGCGTACCGGGTTTTGCGCCCATGGTGGCGAAATTCGTGGCCACGGCCGCGCTTTGCAAACCGCTGCGCGCGGCCTCGATCAGCTGCTTGACCACCGGCGCCGGTGTGTCGCGCGGGGCATACAAGGCGAACCACGCCGTCACGTCGAAACCGGGCAGGCCGGATTCGGCAACGGTCGGCAGATCAGGCACCGACGTGTCGCGTTCGGCCGACGTCACGGCCACGCCGCGCACCAGGTTGCCGTCCTTGATCTGCGCCAGCGCGCCGGGCAGGTTGTCGAACAGCAGGTCCACCTGCCCGCCCGCCACGGCCGGCAGCGACGCCGACGTGCCCTTGAACGGCACGTGCAACATCGTCACGCCCGCCATCGCTTCGAAATAGGCGCCGGTCAGGTGCACCGACGAGCCGATGCCCGGCGATGCGTAGGTCAGCTTTTTGTCGGGCGATTGCTTGGCGGCGCGGATGATGTCGGCCACCGTCTTGTAGGGCGACTTTGCGCTGACGGCAATCACATTGGGCGTAGTGGACACCAGGGCAATCGGCACCAGGTCGCGCTCCGGATCGAACGCCATGTTGCTGTACAGGAACTGGTTGATGGTCTGCGTGCCGATGGTGCCCAGGCCCAGCGTATAGCCGTCGGGCTTGGCGCGCGCCACATGAGCCATGCCGATGTTGCCGCCCGCGCCGGGCTTGTTTTCCACCAGCACTGTCTGCTTCAGCCCGGGCTGCAAGGCGTTGGCGATGGCACGGCCGAAGATATCGGCACCGCCGCCCGGCGGATACGGCACCACCACGGTCACGGGGTGGTCGGGATAGCCGGCGGCATGCGCCACGGGCAACGCCAACAACGCCAGGGCGGCCAGCGCCAGCAGGCGCCGCCCGGCGCGCGGGGAAACGGATTGGGTCATGAACTTGTCTCCTGTCGAACCCGCTGTTTGCGGATTTCTTTTGAATTGAACGGCGGCGAAAACGGCAGCTAGTGACGGCGCCTGCTCAAAGTACGTAAATACGTACTATAGTTATAAAAACATAGAAATCGGATAGGAGACAAGCAATGAAACGTTGGACGCAACGCCCGGAAGGATCCACCTGGGGCGACTTCGGCCCGGACGACGAGCTGGGTCGGCTGAACCTGCTGACCGAGGAAAAGGTCTTGCAGGCGGTGCGCGAAGTGCGCGCGGGCAAGGTGTTCTGCCTGTCGCTGCCGCTGGACCTGCCCGGCGGCAACGTGCTCAATCCCCGCCGCCATGCGCCCACGCTGAAACCCACGTTCCGTGAAGGCACGCCGTACCTGAACTTTGCGATGTCGCAGTTGCAGCCCGAGGCCGTCGACGTGCTGTCCGACGACCAGGTCACGCTGTCGATGCAATATTCCACGCAGTGGGATGGCCTGTGCCACGTCGGCGCCTTGTTCGACATCCAGGGCGACGGCGAAGCGCGCCGCGTCTACTACAACGGCTACGCCGCGGGCGTAGACGTGTTTGGCGGCGCTGACCCGGATACGGCTGCCGATGCCTGCTGCCCACCCGGCGGCTCGTTTGCGCGCAAGCTCAGCGTTAGCCGCTATGCCGAAAAGGGCATGCAGGGGCGTGGCGTGCTGGTGGACCTGGAACGCGCGTTCGGCCCAGGTCGCACCTTGGTCGGCCATGAGCAGCTGCAAGCGGCCATGCGCGAACAAAAGGTGCAGGTGGAAACGGGCGACATGCTGGTGCTGCGCACCGGTTTTGCCGACCGTTTGATCGAGATGAACGGCCAGCCCGACCCGCACGCGCTGGAACAGACCGGCGCGGTGCTGGACGGCGCCGACAGCGCCTTGCTGGACTGGATCAGCGCCAGCGGCGTAGCCGCCATCTGCGCCGACAACTACGCGGTGGAATCGTATCCGGCGCGCACGTCCGGCCCCGGCCATTCCATCCTGCCGCTGCATCACCATTGCCTCTTCAAGCTTGGCGTACCGCTGGCCGAGCTCTGGTACTTGAAGGACCTGGCCGACTGGCTGCACGCCAACGGGCGCAACCGTTTCCTGCTGACCGCCCCGCCGCTGCGCATGCCCGGCGCGGTGGGCTCGCCGGTGACGCCCATTGCCACGGTGTAAGCCATGACGCCGCCTTTTTCGACCTTTGCCGCGCACCTGGACGCGCTGGTTGGCAGCCGCCCCGAGTCCCCGCTGCTGATCGACCAGAACGTGCCGATCAGCGCGCGCCAGCTACGCGATCAAAGCCGCGCGTTGGCGGCGGGCTTGGCGCATATCGGCGTGCGCCCCGGCCACCGCGTGGCGGTGTGGTTGCCCAACTGCGCCGCCTGGGTGGAGTCCTTTTTGGCGTGCGCGCATCTGGGCGCGCTGGTGCTGGCCGTCAACACGCGCTTTCGCGCGCTGGAAGTGGCCGACATATTGGGACGAGGCCAGGCCGACTGGCTGGTGTTCTGGCCGGGATTCAAGGGCATCGATTTCGCGGGCATTCTGGCCGATGTGCCCCCACAGGAATTGACGCGCCTGCAAGGGGTCGTGGCCATCGCCGACTCCGACGCGGGCGCCCGCTCCGCGTCCCTGCACGGCAAGCCCGCGCATCGCTATGCCGACCTGCTCGCCACCCAGGCCCCGCCCCCTTCCCCGCACGGCAACGCCGGGGTGCTTTGCTTCACCACGTCCGGCACCACGTCCAAACCCAAATTTGTTTTGCACGACCAGCAAACGTTGCTGCGCCACGGCGCGACGGTGGCCGACGCTTTCGAATACGACGAGGACAGCTGCATCCTGGCCAGCGCACCGTTCTGCGGCGCGTTCGGTTTTGCCACGCTGGTGGGCGGCCTGGCGCGCGGCGTGCCGGTCGTGTGCGCGCCCGTGTTCAACGCAGCCGAATCGGCCGACGCCATCGCGCGCCATGCCGTCACGCACACCTATGCCAACAACGAGGCGCTGGTGGGCATGATGCAGGCGGCGCCGGCCAGCGCTTTCACGTCCGCGCGGCTGTTCGGCTTTGCCAGCTTTACCCCCGCGCTGGACAACATGCTGGACCTGGCGCGCCAGGCGGGCGTGCCGCTGACCGGCCTGTACGGCTCCAGCGAGCTGATCGCGCTGGTGGCGGGCCAGCCCCGCGATCCGGCCGAAGGCGACGTGGCCGCGCGGCATCAGCCCGGCGGCACCCTGATCTATCGGGACGCCCGCGTGCGCGCCCGCGACCCCGACAGCGGCCAAGTGTTGCCGCACGGCCAATCGGGCGAGATCGAAATCCTGTCGCCCAGCCTGATGCAAGGCTATCTGGACAACCCGGATGCAACGCGCAACGCCGTCACCGCCGACGGCTATTTCAAGACGGGCGACCTGGGCTACACCCTGACCGAGCGCCAGTTTGTGTTCCAGACCCGCATGGGCGATTCGCTGCGGCTATCGGGCTTTCTGGTGAACCCGGTGGAAATCGAGCAGGTGGTTGAAACGCTGCCCGGCGTGCGCGCCTGCCAGGTGGTGGGCGCCACGCGCCACGGCAAATTCGTGCCCTACGCCTTTGTGCTGCTGCAAGACGGCGCGCACGCCGATCCCGCCGCCTGGACCGCTGCCTGCAAGGCGGCGATGGCCGGCTTCAAGGTGCCGGTGGGCTACACGGTGCTGGACGCCTTTCCCTCGGTGGAAAGCGCCAATTCGGTCAAGATCCAGAAACATCGGCTGCGCGACATGGCAAACGCTATGCTCTCGGATCCTTCCTCACCGCCCGCGCCCTGACCCCATGCCCGCCCGCAAGCTTTTTTCGCGCAGCCCCCAGCCGCTTTACCTGCAAGCGGCGGCGCTGTTTCGCAGCCATATCCAGAATCGAACCTGGCGGCCGGGCCAACAGATTCCACCGCTGGAATCGCTGATGGAAACCTATGGCATTTCGCGGGCGACCATCCGGCAGGCGTTCGGCCTGCTGGAGCAGGACGGGTTGATCCGGCGTTCACGCGGCTCGGGCACTTTCGTCAACGCCGAACTACCGGAAACGCCCACGCTGCTGATACCCAAGACCTGGGCCGAAACCGTGGAACTGAGCAACCAGCTGGGCACGGTGTCGCTGGTGGAATCCAGCGCCGACTCGCCACTGCCCGACACGCTGGGCATGCCTTGCGAGGCCGACCGCGGCGGGTTGTTCCAGTATTTGCGGCGCGTGCACACGACGGATGCCGGCCCCTTTTGCTACAGCGAGGTGTTCCTGGAAAGCGGACTGTTTCGCAAGCATCGCACCCGCATTCAGAAAAGCACCGTGGCGCCCGTGCTGGACCAGTTCTACGGCACCCGCATCACCGAAGCGCGCCAGGTGTTGAACGTGATTGAAGCCGGCCAGGAGTCGGCCGAATCCTTGCAGATTCCCGTGTCGTCCCCGGTGGCGGAGCTGCGTCGCTACGCCTGCATCGACGGTCGCGTGGTGTATTTCGCGCGGCTGGAATTTCCGTTTCGCAAGGTGCGGATGGAATTCGATTTGCTGGCCCAGCGCTGACGGGTCAACGCCCCCACGCCCCCGACCACCCCGCCCCCGCCCCATCGCCCAAGGAGCCCATCCCCGTCCACGCCACTTTCGCGGCCCGCCCCAAAAAGCCAGAGCGCCATCAAGGCGCCAGCAGGTTTTCACATGATCCGGCACAAGAGGAGACAAACCATGGCTTACGCCAAGATGCCCCGGATTTCCATGCAATGCCGCAGCACGATTACCCGTTTATTTGCCGCTTCCGCCCTGGCGGCGGCCGCCGCCACCCCTGTCTGGGCGCAGCAGCCGGCCGCCATCTCTGACGATATCGTCAGGCTGGGCCTGATCCTGGACATGAGCGGCGTCTACGCCGACGTGACCGGCAAGGGCAGCGCCACCGCCGCCCAGATGGCCATCGACGACTTCGGTGGCACGGTGCTGGGCAAAAAGATCGACCTGATGGTGGTGGACCACCAGAACAAGGCCGACATCGCCGCCGCCAAGGCGCGCGAGTGGTACGACACGCAGAAAATGGACGCCATCATGGACGTGGCGGGGTCCGCGCCCGCGTTGGCGGTGCTGGAAGTGGCCCGGGAAAAGAAGAAGATCGTGGTGTTCAGCGGCCCGGGCACCGAACGCATCACCAACGATTTGTGCTCGCCTTATTCGGTGCACTACACCTACGACACCTGGTCGCTGGCCAACACCACGGCGCGCGCCACTGTCGAGAAAGGCGGCAAGAGCTGGTACTTTCTGACGGCCGACTACGCCTTCGGCCACACGCTGCAAGCGTCCGCCACCGAGGTGGTCAAGGCCAACGGCGGCACGGTCCTGGGCGCGTCACGCCACCCCTTGGGCTCCAGCGATTTTGCGTCGTATCTGCTGCAAGCGCAGGCCAGCAAGGCACAGGTGATCGGGCTGGCGAACGCGGGCGGCGACACGGTCAACGCCATCAAGGCGGCCAGCGAATTCGGCCTGACCAAGGGCGGCCAGAAAATGGCCGGCCTGCTGCTGTACATCAACGACATCCACGCCATCGGCCTGGACGCCGCCGCCGGCCTGACCCTGACCGAGGCGTTCTACTGGGACATGAACGACCAGACGCGCGCCTGGTCGCAGCGCTATTACGACAAGCTCAAGAAGATGCCCAACATGAGCCAGGCGGGCACGTATTCGTCGGTGATGCACTACCTGAAGGCAGTGCAGGCGGCCGGCACCGACGCGCCGCAAGCCGTGATGAAGCAGATGAAGTCCATGCCCATCAACGACTTCTTCGCCACCAATGGCCGCATCCGCGAGGACGGGCGAATGGTGCACGACATGTACTTGTTCGAGGTCAAGCAGCCGTCGGAATCCAAGCGGCCGTGGGACTACTACAAGCTGGTCGCAACGCTGCCGGGCGACCAGGCGTTCATGCCCTTGTCGAAGTCGACCTGCCCGCTGGTGAAAAAGTAGCAAACGAAGTAGCAAACGAAGTAGCACACCCGCTCCAGGCGGTGCCGCGTCCGAATACGCTAGGATGAGCGCCACCGCTTGGAGATTTCCGCATGCCCACCGCCGCGCCGCCCCCCGACTTCCCTTCCAACGCCGCCCCGCCTTCATCCGCTGCCAAGCGTGCAAGCGCGGCCTCGGAGTCATCCACGGCGACCACGCCATCCGATCCCGCCGCCGCTGCGCCCGAGCCGGCGCGCGGCCCGATCGCCGCCACCATCGCCGCCGTCATCCGAGATGGCCACGTGCTGCTGGTGCGCCGCGCCAACCCGCCCGACGAAAATTGCTGGGCTTTCCCCGGCGGCAAGATCCACGCCGGCGAGCCATTGGAAATCGCCACCGCCCGCGAACTGCTGGAAGAAACCGGCGTGGTGGCCGAGCCGCTGCACGTGTTCGACGCCGTCGACGTCTTCGATCGCGACGATGCCGGCGTGCTGCGCCGCCATTTCATTTTGATCGCCATGCTGTGCCGCTGGCAGTCCGGCGAACCTGTCGCCGGCGACGACGCACGCGACGCGCGCTGGGTCCCGCTGTCGGACCTGGAAGGCCACCGCCTGGCCACCAGCTTCGGCGTGGCGCGGCTGGCACGCAACGCGGCGGCATTGATGTCTATGTTGTGAACCCGGGTGTCCATGCCGATGTTGGCTGGACCGGCGCCGCTTGCTGCAATGGGTGGTGGCGTGGTGCGGCTTGTCTGCCGCGTGGTATCTGGCCGACGGTGACGACGCGGCGGTCGACCTGAACATCGCCCACCAGGCCCACGCGCTGCTGCGCGCCTGAACCGCGCCCGCGTCACATGCCGGCCGGGATGATCGGGTAAGGTGTATGCCCTTCACCCCTCATCTCTTCATTCCTGGAGTCCTGAATGACCGGATTGTTTATCGTGGTGGCGGCGCTGGCGTTTCTGATGCTGGCGGCGTATCGAGGCTATAGCGTCATTTTGTGCGCGCCCATCGCGGCCATGGGCGCGGTGCTGTTGACGGACCCTTCCGCGCTGGCCCCGGTGTTTTCGGGCATCTTCATGGAGCGCATGGCGGGGTTTGCCAAGCTGTATTTCCCCGTGTTCCTGCTGGGCGCGGTGTTCGGCAAGCTGATCGAGCTCTCTGGATTTTCGCGCGCCATCGTGCAGGCCGTGCTGCGCATGATCGGGGCCGAACGCGCCATCATTGCCATCGTGCTGGTCTGCGCGGTGCTGACCTACGGCGGCGTATCGCTGTTTGTGGTGGTGTTTGCCGTTTACCCGTTCGCGGCCGAGATGTTCCGCCAGGGCGGCATCCCCAAGCGCCTGATGCCGGGCGCCATCGCGCTGGGCGCGTTCACCTTTACGATGACCGCGCTGCCGGGCACGCCGCAGATCCAGAACATCATTCCCACCACCTTCTTTGAAACCACGACGTGGGCCGCGCCATGGCTGGGGCTGATCGGCGCTGCCTTCACGCTGACGGTGGGCGTGACGTATCTGGAATGGCGCCGCAAGCGTGCGGCGGCGGCCGGGGAAACCTATGGCACCGAACTGCGCAACGAACCCGCCACCCCGGCCACGGAACGCAACCACCACCCGCTGATCGCGTTGCTGCCGCTGGTGGTCGTGGGGGTGATGAACTTCCTGCTGACGCGCTGGATTCCGGGCTGGTATCCCGCCGGTTCCGAAGTGGACCTGCCCGGCCTGGCCAAGCCCATGCCCGTGAACGCCGACGACCAGGTGGCGCTATGGGCCGTCATGGGTGCGCTGATAGCCGGCATTGCCACCATCCTGCTGTTCTCGTTTTCGACCATCAAGGCGCATTTTGCCGAAGGCAGCAAAAGCGCCGTGTCCGGCGCGCTGCTGGCGTCCATGAACACGGCCGCCGAATACGGCTTTGGTGGCGTCATCGCGGCGCTGCCGGGTTTCTTGCTGGTGGCCGATGCGCTCAAGGCCATCCCCGATCCGCTGGTGGGCGAAGCCGTGGCGGTGACGTCGCTGGCGGGCATCACCGGGTCCGCCTCGGGGGGCATGAGCATCGCGCTGGCCGCCATGGCGCAGACGTTTATCGACGGCGCGGTGGCCGCCGGCATCCCTATGGACGTGCTGCATCGCGTTGCCGCAATGGCCAGCGGCGGCATGGACACCTTGCCGCACAACGGCGCCGTGATCACGTTGCTGGCGGTTACCGGCCTGACGCACCGCCAGTCGTACGGCGACATCTTCGCCATCACGCTGATTTCGACGATGTCGGTGTTCGTGGTGATTGCGGTGTACTACCTGACCGGCATCGTCTGATCGAACGCGGTGGCGAACACCTGGACCAGCCACTGCGTGAAGACGCGCACCCGCGCGGACACCTGCCGGTTCTGCGGATACAGCACCGACACCGGCATGGGCGCGGGCGGCAGATACGGCAGCACGATGCGCAGATGGCCGGCCGCCAGTTCGCGCTCGACGCGATAGCGCGGCACCTGCACCAAGCCCAGCCCGGCCAGCGCCGCGCTGGTGTAGAGCTCGGCACCCGTCACACTGACCACCGACGCCGGGCGCGCCGTGACGTTGCGCCCGTCCACCATGAAATCCAGCGCAATGGCCCGCCCGCTGGCGCTGGACACGTAATCCACCGCGCGGTGGTGCGCCAGATCGTCCAGGCCGGCGGGTGTGCCAAAGCGCGCCAGGTAGGCCGGGCTGGCCACGGTTACCTGCGGCATCAGCGCAATCTGGCGGCCCGCCAGCGAAGAATCCTGCAAGGCGCCCGCGCGCAGTACGCAGTCCACGCCTTCGCGCACCAGGTCCACCAGACGGTCGTCTTCGCCCAGGTGCAGGACGATATCGGGATAGCGTTCCAGAAAGCCGGGTAGCCCCGGCATCACGAAATACTTGGCCAGCGTGCCCTGTGCATTGACCCGCAGCAAGCCGGTGGGCGCGGTGTTCAGGAACGCGCCGTCGGCCTCTTCCAGGTCGGCCAACAGGCGCACGCAACGCTGGTAGTAGGCCTCGCCGTCGTGCGTCAGCCGGACCTGCCGCGTGGTGCGTTCCAGCAGCCGCGCGCCCAGCCGCTGTTCCATGCGCTTGATCAGGTTGGTGACGGTGGCACGCGGGATGCGCAGGTCTTCGGCCGCCTGTGAAAAGCTGCGCCGCTCGGCGATGCGCACGAACACCTGCATTTCCTGGAATCGGTCCATGTCTTGGCGGGGATTGTTAATGCAAATGAAATGATGTTAGCGATTATCGGGTAATTATTTTCGGTTTGGAATAGTTCATGATTCGTCTCAAGCCGTACGCCCTGCGGCCTGCGCCCTACGCCCTTTTTGAACCGGAGATTCCCAATGAACAAGCAAGCCCCCGAACAAGCATCGCAACGCGTCGCCCTGGTTACTGGCGGGTCGCGCGGCATTGGCGCCGCCATCGTGCGCCGCCTGGCCGCCGACGGGTACGCCGTGGCCGTCAACTATGCCTCCAGCGCGGCGCACGCCGACACCCTGGTCAGCGAGATTCGCCAGGCCGGCGGACGCGCGTTGGCGGTGCAGGCGGACGTGGCGCGCGCCGACCAGGTGCGCGCGATGTACGACAAAGTGGAAGCCGAGCTGGGCACAGTACACGCGCTGGTCAATTGCGCCGGGGTGTTGATGGTGCAGCCGCTGGCGGAAACCACCGACGAGGCCTACGACCAGACGTTCGACATCAACACGCGCGGCACCTTCAACACGCTGCGCGAAGCCGCCACGCGGTTGGCGGACGGCGGCAGCGTCATCAACGTGTCCAGCACCACCGTGGCAACCAACCTGCCGGGTTACGCCATCTACATCGCCAGCAAGGCGGCAGTCGAAAGCCTGACGCGCGTGTTCTCCAAAGAACTGCGCGGCCGCCGCATCACGGTCAACGCCGTGGCCCCCGGCCCCGTTGCCACCGAGCTGTTCCTGAAAGGCAAAAGCCCCGAATTGATCGAGCACTTTGCCAAGATGCCGCCGCTGGAACGGCTGGGCCAGCCGGACGACATTTCAGGCATCGTGTCGTTCCTGGCCGGCCCGGATAGCGGCTGGATCAACGGGCAGGTGCTGCGCGCCAACGGCGGGCTGGCATAGCGATGCACCGGCGCGGGCGGGTGGTCAGGCGCGTGCATCGTCATGATGCGCGCGCCGATATATGGCCGCCCTGCCCCGCGCCAACCGTGCCTTTTCAGAACAGTGCCTTTCAGAACCGACACTGCGCGGTCGCGACCGTCGGCCGGCTTGTAGGTCAGGAACGCGCTGCCGTTGCGCCGCGCCACGTTGCTGACGCGGTTTCTGCACATTTTCGACCTTGCGCCGTCTGGGCTAGGGCCTGCGGCAAGGCGGATGACAGGGCTAAGGCAAGTGCCCAGGACAGGCGGCGGGGATAAACGGCGGATACATCGCAAAGCCCTTGTTCGATTCAGGTTGACGAAAGCCGATGCTGTCGAGCATCGATTTCATTTACCAATAAGAATTATTTTCCGTTGCCCAAAGGCAACCAGCTCATCCGTCTGCATGACGCACGACGCCGACACGCCCCCGCCCCGCACCGCCCGGAACGTCGCGAATTTGCGAGCTTGCTCATCCGTTGCGGCGATGCGGGCCCTCGCCCGTGAGGGCGAGACCAACCATGCGTTGTTGTGGATTTTGCTTTCTTCACTCGGGAGTTCGACCTACGGCCAAGTCTGGCCAGCCGGACGAGATTTGCATGAGACGGCACCCGGAAGGTCTGGTTTAGGCTGACCCGGCAGTACTCCGACTCACCTTGATCGATTGGACGAAAGCAAATGAATCAACTCATTCATACAGACTGCCATCCCTTCACCGCCGCGGGAAACATGAAGCAGATATCCGCCTTTTATGAGGAGGGACGCCGAGTCATGTGGATGATGCTGCGTGCGCAACCGCGGCCGTGCTTCAACCACGAACTTATCGACGAAATCATGACCCTGGCGCGCGCCGCCAAGGACTCCGGGCTGCCGATCGACTTCTGGGTCACGGGCTCGCTGGTGCCGCAGATCTACAACGTGGGCGGCGACCTGAACTTCTTTGCCGAGGCCATCCGCACCGGCAAGCGCGAAGCGCTGCGTGCCTACGCCCGAGCCTGCGTGGACTGCGTACACGCCGCCTCGCGCGGTTTCGACACGGGCGCGATCTCGCTGGCCATGATCGAAGGCACGGCGCTTGGCGGTGGCTTTGAAGCCGCGCTGGCGCACCACTTTGTGCTGGCGCAGAACAATGCGCGCATGGGCTTTCCAGAAATGGCGTTCAACCTGTTCCCGGGCATGGGTGGCTATTCGCTGGTGGCGCGCCGGTCCGGTATGAAGCTGGCCGAAGAGCTGATCAGTTCGGGCGAATCGCACACGGCGGAATGGTTCCACGGCAAGGGGCTGGTGGACACGCTGTTCGAGCCGGGCGAGGCGTATCGCGCCACCCGCACGTTCATCGATGTGATGCGACCCAAGCTGAACGGCATGCGCGCCATGTTGCGCGCCCGCCAGCGCGTGCTGAACCTGTCGCGTTCCGAATTGATGGACATTACCGAAGACTGGGTCGAAGCCGCATTCTCGATTGACCCGAAGGACCGTGCCTACATGGAACGCCTGGTGCTGGCGCAGAACCGTCGCAGCGCCGTCAGCAGCGACGCCGCGCAGGAAGCCACCATGCACTAAGCGCGGCTGCCCACGGACCCAGCAAGCCTGCCCCTCGGCGCGGGCAGCATCAGGCGATCAGATGCAGCCGGCGCCGTTGGGCCAGCCAGGTGACGAATTCGGACGCGGGCATGGGCTTGGCGTACAGATAGCCCTGCTTGGCGTCCACGCCCAGCGTGTCCAGGAAACCGGCCTCTTCGGCGGTTTCCACGCCTTCGGCGATCACCTTCAGTTCCAGCGTGCGCGCCACCGCCACGATGGCGCGGGCCAAGGCCTGCGACACCGGGTTTTCGTTCACGCCGCGCACAAAGCTGGCGTCCAGCTTGATGGCATCAAGCGGTATGCGCGCCAGCTGCGACAGCGACGAATAGCCCGTGCCGAAGTCGTCCAGGTGCACGCGCGCGCCCAGTTGCCGGAACTGCTTGATCAGGTCGATGGCGGCGCCCTCGTCTTCGATCAGGCAGCTTTCGGTAAGCTCGATATCCAGCATGCACGGGTCCAGCCCCGCGTCGCCGATCGCGCGCATGAAGTCGCTGACCACGCCCTTGTCATCCAGCTGGCGGGCCGACATGTTGATGGCGATGCGAATGTTCAAGCCGTCGCGTTTCCACGCCGCGGCCTGACGCGCCGCTTCGCGCATCACCCACACGCCCAACGGCGAGATCAGGCCGGATTCCTCGGCGTAAGGGATGAAGGTGCCCGGGCAGACCATGCCGCGCTCGGGCGAGCGCCAGCGCAGCAAGGCTTCAACGCTGTGCACTTCGCCGGTGCGGCCGACCAGCTTGGGCTGGTAGTACAGCATCAGATGATTTTCGGCCAAGGCCTTGCGCAGGTTGGTGTCCAGCCACACGTAGTCGGCGTTGCGCCGGTCCATGTCGGGTTGGAACACACGGTAGGTGTGGCGCCCCGCTTCCTTGGCCACGTACATGGCGATGTCGGCGCTGCGCACCACGCTGTCCAGATCGGCGCCGTGGTCCGGGTACATCGCGATACCGATCGAGCAGCTGGTGTAGACCTCGATCAGGCCTTGCCGGAAGGGCTCGCGCAAGCGTTCGATGATGCGCTCGGCGGTGGATTCCAGTTCCCAGGCCTGCGCCTGTTCCTGCAACACGATGAACTCGTCGCCCCCCAGCCGGGCCAGCGTCTGGCCGGGTGACAGGCAGGTGGAAATCGCCACCGATACGGCCTTGAGCAGGCGGTCGCCAAAGCCATGGCCGTAGTGGTCGTTGATACGCTTGAAGTTATCCAGGTCCAGGAACAGCACGCCGCCACGCCCCTCCTGCCCCGCCGCCAACGCCGCCTTCAGGCGCGCGGTGATCGCGTGGCGGTTGGGCAGGTTGGTCAGCATGTCGGTGTTGGCCAGCACGCGCAGGCGTTCCTGCGCCGCGCGTTCTTCGGTGATGTCGGTGCCCGAGCAGATCAGGTAGACGCGTTTTTCACCGCTGCCGCTGGTGACGAATTTATTGCGGAACAGGAACAGGCGCGGACCCTTGACCGTGTTGATCAGGCGTTCCACTTCGTAGGACTGGCCGCGCTTGTAGAACTCGGCGATATTGCGACGCGAGGCAATGGCCTCTTCGCGCGTCATGAACATTTCGAACACGCTGCGTCCGACGATGTCCTGTTCGCGCTTGCCCGTGTATTCCTCGCTAAGCTTGTTAAAGCGCTGCACGCGGCCGTTCTGGTCCACGATGACGATCACCGAATTGGCCTCGGACACCACGGTTTCGGCAAACGACAAGCCTTCGACCAGGTCCTTGGCCACCGATTCAGTATCGGAATGGGCGGACGCGGTACCGGCCCATTCATTCGGATTGATCTTGCGGCCCACCAGGTGCAGGCGCAGCACGTCGCCATACAGGGCGATGTCGATGCGCACGCTGGAGGTAATGCCCGTCATCGTTCGAATAATGTCAGCCTGATCCGGCCTGAGCGCCATCGCGACATTCGTCGCCCCCTTGATGGCGGCCAATTCCATGGCGTCGCTATCGGCCGACAAGCGCCAATAAGGGCTGTGCGTACCGAAGTGCGTGTACAGGATCGACTTTTCGTCTTGATTCTCTGTCATCGTGGTATCCCCCCACTGTCCTAGGCTGGACCGCAAAGAACATTACGGCCTAGTCCGAACAGGGTCAATACCCGGGTGCAGCGCACAAATCCTGTATTGCGAATTATTGCATCGGCTTTTCCGGCGGCACGGCGCACGAAGGACTTCCCGCCCGGAATTAATGCGTGCTTGCCCCCTTCCACGAACGTGTTGTTGCGCGAGGCCGGGTGGCGTTGCACAAAAAATTTCGCCGAAGATTCGCGAGAATCTTCGGCGTGCGATCAAAAACAATAAGGCGACACCAGGTCAATGTCCCGGTCTATGAAGCGGGATCAGTCCCCCTTCACACCTGCCTCGTCGATGACCTTGGTCCAGCGGGCCAGTTCGGCCGAGATCCGGGCCCCGGCATCGGCCGGCGTGGTCCAGGTGGCGATGGCGCCCTGGTTCAGCAACGAGGCCTGCACCTGCGGCTTGGCCAGGATCTTCTTCAGTTCGCCATTCAGACGGTCGATGACCGGCGCCGGCGTATTGGCGGGCGCGACGATGCCGAACATGGAACTGACTTCGAAGTCCTTCAAGCCGGCTTCAGCGGCGGTCGGCACGTCGGGCAGCGCGTCCACGCGCTTGGGCGAGGTCACCGCCAACGCGCGCAGCTTGCCCGCCTTGATGTTGGCCTGCGCGGCGGGCACGGTTTCGATCATGCTCAGCACCTGCCCGCCCATCAGGTCGGTCATGGCGGGGCCGCTGCCCTTGTACGGCACGTGCAGGATGTCGACGCCCGCCGTGCGCTTGAACATTTCGCCGGCCAGATGCTGCGGCGATCCGTTACCGGCCGAGGCCATGGTGATGTAGCCGGGCTTGGACTTGGCCAGCGCGATGAATTCGGACAGCGTCTTGGCCTGCACCGACGGGTTCACCACGAACACCAGCGGCACGGTGCCCACGATGGACACCGGCGCAAAGCTCTTTTCCACGTCATACGTGACGCGGCCGCGATACAGCGCGGCATTGATGGAGTGGCTGGTCAGCGCGCCCATCAGCAGCGTGTAGCCGTCGGGTTGCGCCTTGGCAACCTGGTCCGCGCCGATGTTGCCCGCCGCGCCCGCGCGGTTTTCCACGATGACCGATTGGCCCAGCGCGCCCGTCAGTTCCTGCGCCAGCACGCGGCCGATCACGTCGGTGGCGCCTCCGGGCGGGTACGGCACGATCAGGCGGATGGGCTTGTCGGGATAGGCATCGGCGGACAGAGCCGGGGCGGACACGCCGGCGCACAGAGCCAGCAGGGAAAACAGGACGGCACGGCGCGGCCGCAGACGCAGGTCTGACATATAGGTCTCTCCAGCCGGGATGAGTATAGGAATGGACGGACGCCCGGCTCGTCAACCGCGCCAGTGTAGGAGCCGAAACTTGATTGAAGAATCAGAATTTTTCTATCGACTGATCGGGAATAACGATCAATATTCGTCAGCGCGAAAACCGCTTGCAGCAGCTTTCAAAGGCTGGCTATGATCTTGGACCTGGATTATCAATAATATTATCGGGACTGAAAATGACGGACGAGACCAAGGGCGCCAAGCCCGTGATGGGCCCTTTTGACAGCGACAGCGCCACCGCGCAGGGCGTGGCGCGCGGGCTCACCAACTACGGCGACAAGGGTTTCTCGCTGTTCTTGCGCAAGGCCTTCATCAAGGGCGCCGGCCTGTCGGATGACGCACTGGCTCGTCCCATCATCGGCATCGTCAACACGGGCAGCAGCTACAACCCGTGCCACGGCAACGCGCCGCAACTGATCGAAGCCGTCAAGCGCGGCGTCATGCTGGCGGGCGGCCTGCCGATGGACTTCCCGACCATCTCGGTGCACGAAAGCTTCTCGCAGCCCACCAGCATGTACCTGCGCAACCTGATGTCGATGGACACCGAGGAAATGATCCGCGCGCAGCCCATGGACGCCGTGGTGCTGATCGGCGGTTGCGACAAGACCGTGCCCGCGCAGCTGATGGGCGCGGCCTCGGCCGGCGTGCCCGCCATTCAATTGGTCACGGGGTCGATGCTGACTGGCTCGCACCGTGGCGAAAGGGTCGGCGCCTGCACCGACTGCCGCCGCTACTGGGGCCGCTACCGCGCCGACGAGATCGACGCGCCGGAAATCGCCGACGTCAACAATCAGCTGGTGGCCAGTGTGGGCACCTGTTCCGTAATGGGCACGGCCAGCACCATGGCCTGCATCACCGAAGCGCTGGGCATGATGGTGGCGGGCGGCGCGTCGGCCCCCGCCGTGACCGCCGACCGCGTGCGCGTGGCGGAACGCACCGGCGCCACCGCCGTGGCCATGGCCGCATCGCGCCTGACGCCCGACCAGATCATCAACGGCAAGTCCATCGAAAACGCCTTGCGCGTGCTGCTGTCGATCGGCGGGTCCACCAACGGCATCGTGCACCTGACCGCCATCGCCGGCCGCCTGGGTATCGACATCGACCTGGCCGGGCTGGACCGCATCAGCCGCGAAACCCCCGTGCTGGTCGACCTGAAGCCGTCGGGCCAGCACTATATGGAAGACTTCCACGACGCCGGCGGCATGCTGGCGCTGCTGCGCGAGTTGCGTCCATTCCTGCACCTGGACGTGATGACGGTATCCGGCCGCACGCTGGGCCAGGAACTGGATGACGCGCCCGCGCCCTTCAAGCAGGACGTGATCCGCACGGCGGCTGCCCCCATCTACCCCGTGGGCGGCTTGGCCGTGCTGCGCGGCAACCTGGCCCCGGGCGGCGCCATCATCAAGCAGTCGGCCGCCAACCCCAAGCTGATGGAACACGAAGGCCGCGCCGTGGTGTTCGAAGACGCCGAGGACATGGCGCGCCGCATCGACGACGACGCGCTGGACGTGACCGCTGACGACATCCTGGTGCTCAAGCGCATTGGGCCCACCGGCGCGCCGGGCATGCCGGAAGCCGGCTACATGCCGATCCCCAAAAAGCTGGCGCGCGCCGGCGTCAAAGACATGGTGCGCATTTCGGACGGCCGCATGAGCGGCACGGCGGCCGGCACCATCGTGTTGCACGTCACGCCCGAATCCGCGATCGGCGGCCCGCTGGCTTACGTGCAAAATGGCGACCGCATCCGCCTGTCGGTGGCCAACCGCGAAATTGCGCTGCTGGTGGACGATGCCGAACTGGCGCGCCGCGCGGCGGAAAAGCCCATCACCCGGCCCACCGCCGACCGAGGCTACCGCAAGCTGTTCCTGCAAACCGTAACGCAGGCCGACCAGGGCGTGGATTTCGACTTCCTGCGCGCTGGTGTTACGCATGACACCGTGCCGAAGAAATAAGTGGGCCCGGCGTCAATTACCTGGCTTGAAACCCCTGGCGTAGATCGCCGTAAAGCAAACCGACCCGGCAACCTTCCGACATGAACGCCATCACGCCCGACGCCCTGCAAGCAGAGGCCCCCGACGCCACGCAATCCGCGGTGGCAGCCCTGGAAGAAGACATCGTCTTCGGCCGGCTGCACCCGCGCGAACGCCTGACCGAAGACGAGCTGATGGCGCGCTTTTCCATGAAGCGCCATGCGGTGCGCCAGGTGCTCACCGAGCTGGAACTGTTGGGCGTGGTCGAAAAAAAGCGCAATGTCGGCGCCGTGGTGCGGACATTTTCCGCACGTGAAGTCATGGAGCTGTACGCGTTGCGCGAGGTGCTGGAAGTCCACGCCGCCAGCCAGATGCCGCTACCCATTCCCGAAGCGCGGCTGGCGGCTTTGATCACGGTCCAACGCGAACACGACGCCGCCGTGGCCGACGGCGACGCACGCCGCGTGTTCCGCAGCAACCAACGCTTTCACCGCGAATTCTTCGGCCTGCTGGACAACGCGGTGCTGGGCCAGGCCATCGAGGAATACGCCCGCCGCACCCACCCGATCCGCTTCGGCACCCTGGTCGCCGCCGGCCCTCGCGAACGCGCCAGACAAGAACACTGGGCCATGATCCACGCACTGCGCGACGGCGACCGCGAGGCCCTGATGACAGTCTGCCGGGACCATTTGCTGCCCTCGCGCGATGCGTATCTGGCGTCGGAACAAACGCGGCTGCGGGCGTGATGCGCGCCGCAGGCAGGGCCGATGCGGCAAAAGCCCCGGGTTCGGCCAGGACCCACGGCCTGACTGTTACCCAATTTGGCGACTCGCATCGCAAGCCCTCGTTGAATATACGGATAAGAAGCCTATCCATGATGCCCAAGGGTAAGGTTCAGAAGCCAGTCCTCTGACTTTCCTATTCGCCCTATAGCCACTGTCTGAAAGGCAAAGCGCTTTTCATAATCTTCCTATAGCCCTGCCCCGGCGATGTGGTCGACCATGTCGGCATCTCGCGTCCCGGGGGGGCTATCGTGACTCATCTGTGCGACCTGCGCTTTACCTTTGGCGTCGTTGGCGGCTTGGATTTCGAGCTTGTCGAGTTCACGTTTGACGAGGCGCTTTCCGAACCGTTTCGCCTGGAGCTGGAACTGGCCAGCACCGATGCGTCGATCGACTTTGCCCGAATCCTGGATCAACCCGCGCTGCTGACCATTTGGCGCGACGATGCCCCGTTGCGGTACATCCACGGCGTCGTGTCCCGTTTCGAACAAGGCACGACCGGCTTTCGCCGCACGCGCTACCGCGCCACCGTGGAACCGCAGCTGGCCCGCGCGGGCCTGTGTTCCGATTGGCGCATCTTCCAGCACCTGTCCGTGCCCGAGATTCTGCAAAGCGTCCTGAAAGAGCACGGCATCCTTGATTACGAGCAGACGATCACGCACGAGCACCTGACACGTGAATACTGCGTGCAGGCCGGCGACACGGACCTGCACTTTGTTGAACGTCTGGCCCGAGAAGAAGGATTCTTCTACGCCTTTCACCACCACGCCAAGGGTCACCGGCTGATACACAGCGACCGCCTGCACATACACGGCCGTATCGACGGGGATCCCGTGCTTTATCAACCGGCACCCGGGGGTGCCCAAACTGAACCCGCGCTGCGCCGGTTCTCTTATGCCGAACAGGTCCGTACCGCCCGGCAAACCCAGCGCGACTACACCTACACCCATCCGCGATACGCCCAGGAACACAGTCACGACGGCAGCGACCTGCAACATCAGCACGCCCATTACGAACGCTACGACTACCGCGGTCGCTACAAGCGCGACGAAGCGGGCAAACCCTACACAGAAAACCGGTTGCGCGGCCTGCGGCGTGACGCGCGCGTCGCAACTGTCGAGGGCGACGACCCTCGTCTGGAGCCAGGACTTTCGTTCGAACTGGTCGGCCATCCGCGCAACGACTTGAACCAAGGCTGGCGTCCGATACGCATGCGCCATCATGGCGTCCAGCACACCAGCCAACAAGAAGACGGCGCCGATGCGCAACGCGGCACGCAATACCGCTACACCGCGGAACTCGTGTCAAAGCACGCCGAATGGCGAGCCGAGCCGTTGCCCAAGCCTCGGATCGACGGGCCGCAGGTCGCCACGGTGACGGGCCCCGCGGGCGAGGAGATCTATTGCGACAACTACGGACGGGTCAAGGTGCAATTCCCCTGGGACCGCCTGGGCAATCATGACGAGCACAGCTCATGCTGGATCCGGGTATCGCAAAACTGGGCGGGCGCCACGTGGGGTCACATGGCAATACCCAGGATCGGACAGGAAGTCATCGTGAACTATCTGGACGGCGATGCGGACCAGCCGGTCATCACCGGCAGAACGCACATGGCGCTGCAGCTGCCGCCGTATGAGCTGCCCCGCCACAAGACACGCATGACGATCAAGAGCCAGACCCACAAGGGCCAGGGCTACAACGAACTGCGATTTGAAGATGAGCGGGACCAAGAAGAGATATACGTCCACGCGCAGAAGGACCAGAACATTCACGTCAACCACGACGAGAACACGTTTGTCGGCCATGACCGCAGCGAAAAAGTGGAAAACGACGAAACCATCGTGATCGGCCATGACCGCGAGGAAACGGTGGGCAACGATGAACGCGCCGACATTGGCCGGGATCGCCGGCACCGGATCGGCCAGGACGAGGTGCTGGAAGTCATACGGGACCACAGCATCATCACTGGCAAGGACCGAACAGACGAAGTGGGGAACAATCGTCGCGACAAGACGTTTTCCCATCACTGGATCGAAACCGGCGGCCACCTCGAACACCGGATTCAAGGGCATCACCGCATCGAAGCCGGACAGGCGATTGAACGCGCCACCACCGTCTACCGCCTTCAAACCCGCGAGCGGATCGTATTGCAAAGCCCCGGTGGCTCGATCACGCTTGATGAAGGCGGCATCACGCTGGACGGTGTCGCCGTCAATATCAAGGGCCCGCTTAATCAGCGAGGCTCGGGCGCGGGCGTCGCGCTCAACATTGACGGCACGCCAAACGCCGACGAACCCATTTGCCTAAGCTGCTGGCTCAAAGCGGCGAAAGAGCGCACCGCGCTGATGAAGGTGAGCCCATGATTCCGTCCCAACTGCAACGGGCTCTGGCGGAAGACATACACGGCGCACCGCCCGGGCACGCGCGCTATTCGATGGTGTTGATCGATATGGCGGCGTTATCCGACGCGCAACGCGACAAGGTCCACCGCGACATGGCTGGCATGCTCCATCCGCTGTTGCTGGACCCTGAGTTCGCGGTCTTACGGCCGCTGGGCGCGATGCTGGCTGGCCCGGGCGAAGGCGGTCTTTCTTCGCTGAACGGTTTGGTATCCATAGCAAGCCCCTACGACACCGACATCGCCCAAGCCTGGATCACCAGCACCCTCAGTCCGGCCGACCTGGCCGTCCATTTAAGCCAGGCCAGCTTCGCGGTCGATCAAAACGGCGAACGTTACCTGCTGCGCTTCTACGACCCGTTGATCACCCCCGTTTTGCACAGGCAAGCCGACGCTGCCTGGGTAGACGGCGTGTTTGCGCCCATCATTTCATGGTGGTTTACCGGTGCCGATCTCAAGCATCCGCAATGGCACCGCATTCCGGGCGGTGCAAATGCCCAATGCCGTCCGCCCACGCCCCTGGTGTTGACGGAGGCGCTGTGGACGGCCCTGGCGGCGGATCCGCTTGAGCACCGCTTGCTTGACGCGCTCGAACGAGCCTCGGCTGACCTGTTCTCTTCCTCGTGCCGTGGGGTGCGTTTGGCGCATATTCGGACCCACCTTGCGTCGGCCCATCAGATCGGGCTGCGCCGCCATGACGATTTGATCGCCTTCGTATTCACGGCCTTGTCGCGGCCGGCCGCCAGCCTTCAGGCCGACCGCGCATGGCAGCAGGCGCTGCAGCATGCCGTCGCTGGCGGAACACCCCTAGCCGTCGCCACCTCGATCCCTACTCCGCGCAACAGGACTTCCCGATGACGATGCCGACCCTTGAATCCCTGGTGCCGGAAATTCTCCGCATCGCTGATCAGACGCGCTGCGACGCGGGCCCCAGCGCCGTGGTCGCGTGCAAGAGCGAAGTGGCCATCCTGCCCCTGCGCTATGCCGTTGTGACCGACGCCGGCCCGGACCTGGATACCTTGGCGCCTGCGCTACCGCCCCACCTTGGCGCCGATTTTCCGCCGCTACAGGGCAAGCACGCGCGCTATGCCGTACGCACGATGCGCAGAGGATATCTGTACCTGTTCACGAAGCGCTACATGAAGGACTGGTTCTGCGAAAGTGCCTATCGCACCTATGACACCGGTCTGTTCAAGCGTGTCTTTCCCTATGCGCCCCAGCACCACGCTCTTGAGCCGATTCATGAACCCACAGCCCGTGTGCACGATCTGCACGGCCCGGCCGAAAGCGGCCCCGGTGCCTGGACCGTGTGCCTGAAAGCCCCCGAAGACATCGAAGAACTTCGCGCGCTGTTCACGCCCGATCCCTTGACCAAGCGCATGCTGGACTTGATATCCAGCTTCAGCCCGCTACGCAATCAACTACAAAACTTCGATATCCGGAAGCTGCTGATGTCGTGCTCGCGTACGCCGGACGTGCTGGACCCCAGCATCATCGACGACACGCTGGCGGACGCCATCGCGCAAGAGGAGCCTGACACCGCGTCGGTCCCGGCAGGCCAGCTTTATTCCGATCCCGAGAACCGCTACGCGCGCCAAATCGTCGCCCTGGATCTGAAGGAAAGCGCACGCCGTGCTCGCGGCTTTGGCATCGTGCTGCACGACGCCATCGGGATCACGCAGCAGCTCAATAGCTGGCGCAACGACGCCTATGAAGCCGTGCAGCGGTACTTGGACAAGAAGGACGGCAAAGGCGTTGAGAACCAGCGCAAGGTCTTGGTGGCCCAGGCGTTTACCGACGTCAAGCAGCAGTTCGAAACCCGCTCGGCGGCGCTGGAAGCCCAACATTTCATCGATATCGAGCGCGCCAGGGTTTACGACCCCGGCATGGCGATGGGCCGTAACTGGGTCTTGAACGACGACGAGCGTGAACGCTGGGACAGCGCCGCAGACCAATACATCACCCAGTTCGAAGACGCGATGCGCGCCAAGATGCAGGCGAAGCTGGACAGCGGTGAGTACCGGCGCAGGTTCGACAGCAAGTATCTGTCTCCGGCAAAACCGGGGCAGGCGCTGCGCGTGGCAGACATGGACGTGGAGTTAACGACGTTCGACGCCGTGTCGGCGGCCGCCGAAAACGTCGGCGCCAAGCGCGCCAAGGATCACGAACGATGGCTCACCAGCGAACAACTGCTGAGCGCGCTGGACGTCTACGACGACCGGGATCTGACCAGCGGCTGGCGCTTTGCGGGCCAGACGGGCTTGTGCGTGCTGGGCGCGGACGGGTGCGCAAGCACGGCGGATCTGATCGAACAATGGTGGACGGGAAACCCGACCGACCGCGCCAACCTGGCGATGCGCGGCTTTGCGCTGAACCAAACAGAGATTCAGGCGGAATTGCAACGCACGCTGGACGCGGCGCGCCTTCAAGCGCAAACCCAGGCGCGTGATCCTATTCTGTCTAACGACAGAATGATCCAGCAGGTTCAGGCCGGGTTCGTCGCCGTTCAACATCTGGCTGATCTATTCGACAAGGCGAACGGATTGTTCGAAGCCTTGTCAGCCGCAGGCGAAACGAACCTGGCGGGTGGCGCCCTGGCTTGGTACTCCAGCCTGGGCCGCCAATCCCTGCGCTACGGCTCGACCGGCAAGGAATGGGCCTTCCATGGCATCACCCGAAGCTGGCTGGCGGCCAGCGTCAGCAAGCGGGCCACGAACTTGCGTATCGACGAACTGACCAAACTAGGGCGTAGCGCGGATCCCAAGCAGTTGCGTGCACAGATTGGCCGGAACACCAGATTCGCATTTGCCACCGAACTTGTGGACGCCCATCGCAGCGACTTTTACAAGCTGCGCGCCAGCAGTTGGTTGCTGTTCTTTGAAGCGGCGTTGATTGCAATGCGGGTGCGGGATATGCCGGACGATGAACGCGGCGCGGGGGAGTTGATCGCCCATGGGTTGCTTGCAGGTGCTGCGGGGACGGAAATACTGGCGGCCGGGACGGAGTTGGTATTGCAGCATTACAGCGCCGCCAGCGTCACCGGTACGGGAGCGACGGTCTTTCTGGGGCAGCTGAAGCTGGTCGGTGGCGCGTTGGTGGCGGTGGGTGGGGTGGTGTTGATGGGGTATGACCTCAAGGATGGCCTGGGAGCATTGAAAAAAACCAAGCATGAGTTGGCATTTGCCCATTACCTTAGATTCCTGGCCGCTATTGCGATGGTGGGCAGCCAATCCAGCATTGCCTTCGCCGCCGCCGGTCCGATGCTGAAGATCCTGGCAGAGCGAGGAGGAAAATCATACGCGTTGACCTCGCTCCTTCTCGTGGCGGCAAGGGCTTCCTCATTTCTGGGAAGGCCCGCCATGCTCGCACTATTGCGTAGTCTGCTTCTGCGCAGCACGTTGATTGGGATTGCCGCCACCTTGGCTATAGCCGTTTTTGATGACGACGCGCTAGAAAAATGGTGCAAGCGCTCTACCTATCGCGGCGTCGAGTACCAAGGCAACAGCCCGCACAACGCACTGGAGAATGAGTTAGCCGATTTGTACAGCGCCTTGCTGGAGATAATCTGATGTACCTGATGGAATGGATTTTGTGGCTTTCCGTCATCAAATCCGATGCCTGGCTGCAGGAACAGGCGGATGAGAATCCGAACGACCTTGCCAGCAGGCCTTTGGAACCGGTTTATGAGGATCTACTCGTCGCGGAATATGCACGATTGCGTGCCGCGCGATCTGACCACGCCGAATCCAGAAGCCCGGTATATGCCTGCGACAATACCATCCTCGAGATGCGTTGCGGCGCTATGGAAGAAAAGCGGGGATTCATGACTCTCATGTCCGCGTTTTTCTTTTGGCCCACTCTCGTCGCCATCGAGGGCATTCCTATACTTTTTACTGAGCCAAACGCTGGCCACTGGAGTATCAGCAAGGCGGCCGTTTTGCTTCTTCTTGTCGTAATGAGCGCAGCATCGCTCTACGTCTACTTCAAATACCTCTTCCGCTTCACCCGCCTGGAATCCCTTACGTCCCGCCACCTGCTCATCCGATTCAACCGCATCACCCGCCAGGTCTACCTGCACCGCCCCCCCAGTTGCGGCGGTATCGCCGTGCTGCCCTGGGATGACATTCATCACGATGCAGTCCCCGGCGTGAACCTTGTCGTTGGCTGGTACCCGCCCTATTCCCCGCTGCCTTTTCCCAACATGGTTTTCGTCGGCAAGAAGAGCGTCAGCGAATTCGAGATGAAAGCCGAATGGGAGTACATCCGCCGCTACATGGATGAAGGCGGTCTGGATGCGGTATCCCCGCCGCGCCTGAGTTCGCACCTGCCTTTGCCTTGGCCCGCCTTCGCGGCGCAGTTTGAGGCGTTGGGTCCGTACCTGCGTCACAGCGGCCCGTTGACCTGGCTTGGAATGCTATTGATATCTCCGGCCCTGATGGTTATCGGCCTGGGGCATTGGATGTCGCTCATGTTGTGCTGGCGTCCGCGTTGGCCAAAGATCATTCGGGAAGCCGGCTTGCCCGGCAAGCCGACCCCGCCGTTGACCACTATCGACGACTACCCGCCGGAGGTTCGTGCGGCGCTGCTGGAAAACGCACATCGATGGGTCGTGCGACCGGGTTCGCCGCCACCACGACCCAAGCGATTTTCCTTCAAGGGAAGCTGGGAGAACCGCAAGCGCTGACTGCCAGTCGCTTGCCGCTAACGACCAGCAGCCGACGTTGACGCGGCCCCATGTGTGCCCATAAACGCCCCTATCAACGCCCCATCAACGCCCCATCAACGCCAGATCAACGACTGAGCAACGACTGAGCAACGACTGAGCAACGCCCCATCACCTCCCCTGCAACGCCAAATATTCCTTCAACGTCCCCACCAACGCCGCCGCCGCTGGCGACAGACTGCGGTTGCGTGACGTGACCAGGCCAATCGATCTTTCCGCCACCGGCCCGATCAGCGGGCGTTGCACGATGGCTGTCTGCGACACCGCGCCGGCGGCGATCTCGGGCAGGGCCGCCACGCCGAAACCGCATTCCACCATCGCCACGATGGTCGTCAGGTGTTCGGCTTCGAACGCGGGCGTGAAGCGGATGCGGTTTTGCAGGAAGGCCCATTCCGTGTATTGCCGCACGCTGCTGGGCTGCACCATCGATACGTGCGCGGCGGTGGCGGTGTCGGCCCAGCGCAGCGGGCCACTTGATCTTGCCAAGGCGTGCGACTCGGGAATCAGCAGCAAAAAGCTGTCGGACATCAGCGGCACGTAGTGCAGGTCGGCGTGCTGGGGGTCGGCGGCGGTCAGCGCGAAGTCCACCTCGCCTGCGCGCACAAGGTCGAACGCGGGGCCGGACAAGGTGTCGCGCACCTTCAGGGCGACGTTGGGGTGTTCCTGTCGATACGCCATCAGCACGCGCGGCAGCAGACGCGCGGCCAGCGACGGCAAGGCGGCGACCGACACTTGGCCCTGCTCGGCGCTGGTGACGCCGCTGACGGCGGCAATGGCGTCGCGGAACGCAACCTGCAAGGTGGCGGCCTGCTGCATGAAGACCTCGCCCGCCGCTGTCAGGCGCACCGTGCGCGTCGTGCGGTCGAACAGCCTTACGCCCAGCGCTTCTTCAATGCGTTGTATCTGCGTGGACAGCGCCGACTGCGACAGATGCAGTTGCGCCGCCGCCTGCCGGAAGTTCAGCGTGCGGCCCAGCACTAGCGTGGTATCGATGTCGCGCATCGAAAGATTGATCTGCATGTCCCCAAAACCTCGGTTTGTATTGATCTGGTTTGTCGATCATTCTATCCAAAAAATCTGATTCATCTATCAAACCGGCTTCTCTACACTCGCCCCCAACGACGATGCAATAACAGGAGCAAACCATGCAGACGGACGCAACTGCGCTGCCCAACCCGGGCGCGGCGCATGCAGTGGTGGTGGGTGGCGGCACGATGGGCGCGGACGTGGCGGTGGTGCTGACGCGCGCCGCCTGCCGCACCACCGTGATCGAATCGAACGCCGAACGCGCGGCGGGCCTGCCCGCGCGCGTGGCCGAAAACCTAAAAACGATCGGGCGCGAGGCCAACGCCCCGCTGCTGGCCACGGCTGCCAGCCTGCATGACGTGGACTGGTCCACCGTGGACCTGGTGATCGAGTGCATACCCGAACGGCTGGACATCAAGCAGGCGCTGTTTGCCGACCTGGCGCGGCGCGCGCGCCCGGACGCCATCCTGGCCAGCAACAGCTCCAGCTTTCCGATCAGCGCCATCAGCCAAGGCCTGGACACGCGTGGCCGCATGTTGGGCCTGCATTTCTTCATGCCCGCGCACCTGGTGCCGCTGGTGGAAGTGGTGCTGGGCGAGGCCAGCGATAACGCCTGCGCCGATTCGTTGATTGCGTTCATGCGCCGTTGCGGCAGCGTGCCGGTCAAGGTCAAGCAAGACCTGCCCGGTTTTCTGGCCAACCGCTTGCAGCACGCGCTGTCGCGCGAGGCGTTTGACCTGATCGACCGCGGCATCGCGTCGCCGGAAGACGTGGACGCCGCCGTGCGCTTCGGTTTCGGCTTTCGCTTCCTGGCGGCCGGCCCCGTCATGCAGCGCGATCACGCCGGCATCGACGTACACGCAGCCGCCGGCGCCACCATGTACCCCACGTTCTGCAACGCCGACCACCCCGCGCGCTGCCTGACCGAACGCGCCGCCGATGGCCGCCACGGCATGAAGGCGGGCGAGGGTTTCTACGCCTGGACGCCCGAAACCATTGCCGCCGAACGTGCCCGCTACGATCGCTTGCTGCGCGCTGGCCTAGACCTCATCAACCCGGAACTGCCGGAGATCCAGCCTTGAACGCCTCTGCCCTGCCGCGCGCCGCGCTGGCCGATTCCCCCGTCATCATCACCGTGGCGCCCAACGGCGCCTACAAAAAAGCCGCCGACCATCCGGCCGTGCCGCTGACCGCCGACGACCTGGCGCGCGAAGCACGCGCCTGCCTGGATGCCGGCGCGGGCATGATGCACATGCACGTGCGCAAGCCGGACGGCAGCCATCTGCTGGACGCCACCGCCTATCGCGACGCCCTGGCCGCCGTGGAACGCGCGGTGGGTCGCGAGTTGCTGGTGCAGGTCACCAGCGAAGCCGCCGGCGTGTACAAGGCGGCCGAGCAGATTGCATTGGTGCGCGAACTGCAACCCGAAGCCGTATCGATCGGGCTGCGCGAAATCGCCGTGCCGGACATTCCCGAAGCCGAGCTTGCGGCGTTTCTGGCGTGGCTGGCCGAGCGCCGCATCATGACGCAGATCATCCTGTACGACGAAGGCGACGTGCGGCGCTGGTTGTCGTTGCGCGCGCGCGGGCTGGTGCCGCCCGGCGCGTGGTCGGTGCTGTTTGTGCTGGGCCGCTACAGCGCCGGGCAGACGTCGTCGGCGTATGACCTGCTGCCATTTCTGGGCGCGTACGATCAGTCCTTGCCCTGGGCGGTGTGCGCGTTTGGCGCCGAGGAAAACGCTTGCGTCACGACGGCGGCGGCGTTTGGCGGCCACATGCGCGTGGGCTTTGAAAATAATTTGAAGCTGCGCGACGGCGGCATCGCGCCGGACAACGCCGCGCTGGTGCGTCAGGCGGCGGACGGCGCACGCGCACTGGGCCGCCCGATCGCCACCGCCGCCGACGCGCGCCGCATCTACGGGGCCATTGCCTGAACCCGTAGACGTATCCCCGCCGCTGCCGGATTGTGGATGGCGGATCGCGTGCCTGATGCCTCGCCGGATCAATCCGGCCAGCGCGTCCGGCACGCTTTTTTTATCGCCCGGCAATCGCGCGTGCGTCGCCGCGCCATTGCCGCGTTCTCGCCTGCCCCCGCCGCGATAGCGCCGCGCCGGGCTTGCTTATTGCAGCGCCGCAAAAGTGTTTCGCCGTCATGCAACATTGACGCAATGTAAAAGCACTGCTAAAAACTTCGACATCCGCACGTTCAATGCAATACCCCGACTTTTCAAGTGAGGTGGTGTGTGCAAAACGAGTCTGATGGCTACACCAAGCCTCAGGAGCTGCGAAGTTTTCTGTTCCTGACGGCTGTCATGGCCCCCGTCCTTACGGTCATCATCGTGGCGGGCTACGGGTTCATCGTCTGGTTCTATCAGCTGATCGCCGGCCCCCCGGGCAGCTGATGCCACGCGACGGAAACCCCTCCATGTCCGCGTTCCCCCCCAATGCGCCGCCCCCGGCGCCGCCCGAGCTGCACATCGCCAGTCTGGTTGTGCATGCCCTGCCCCACCGCTTGCCCGACGTGCGCGCCGCCATCCTGGCGATAGCGGGCTCGGACATCCACGGCGCGTCCGACACCGGCAAGCTGGTCGTCACGCTGGAAGCGCCCACCACCGACGACATGATGGCGCGGATCTCCGAGATCCAGCGCCTGGATGGCGTACTGGCTTCGGCGCTGGTCTACCAGCATGCCGACACGCTGGCCGCGATGAACGAGGAGATTGGCGATGTCCATGGCTCGTAGAGATTTCATCAAGCAATCCGCCGCCGCAGCCGCGGCCACCGTGGCGGGCATTCCCATCGTCGGCATGACGCAAAACATCGTGACCGAATCCGAAGCGGCCAAGCTGAAATGGTCGAAGGCGCCCTGTAGGTTCTGCGGGACCGGCTGCGGCGTGAACGTCGCGGTCAAGGACAACCAGGTCGTGGCCACGCACGGCGATTTCAATGCCGACGTGAACAAGGGGCTGAATTGCGTCAAGGGCTATTTTCTGTCGAAGATCATGTACGGCAACGACCGGCTGACCACGCCGCTGTTGCGCATGAAAGACGGCAAGTACGCCAAGGACGGCGAGTTTGCCCCCGTGTCCTGGGACCAGGCCTTTGACGTGATGGCCGAACAGTTCAAGCGCGTCCTGAAAGACAAGGGACCGACTGCGGTTGGCATGTTCGGCTCGGGCCAATGGACCATCTGGGAAGGCTACGCGGCACTCAAGCTCATGAAGGCGGGGTTCCGGTCCAACAACCTGGACCCGAACGCGCGCCACTGCATGGCGTCGGCGGCGGTGGGTTTCATGCGCACCTTCGGCGCCGACGAACCCATGGGCTGTTATGACGACATCGAGAACGCCGACGCCTTCGTGCTGTGGGGCTCGAACATGGCCGAGATGCACCCCATCTTGTGGACCCGCGTGACCGACCGCCGGCTGTCCGCGCCCAAGACGCGCGTGGTGGTGCTGTCCACCTTCGAGCATCGCTCGTACGAACTGGCCGACCTGACGCTGACCTTCACGCCGCAGACCGACCTGGCCATCCTGAATTACATCGCCAACTACATCATCCAGACCAAGCGGGTGAACCGCGATTTCGTCGACAAGCACACCGTATTTCACGAAGGCAATACCGACATCGGCTATGGCCTGCGCCCCGACCATCCCTTGCAAAAGGCGGCCAAGAACGCGGACAAGGCGGGGGGATCCAAGCCCATCACCTTCGATGAATTCGCCAAGTTCGTCTCGAAATACGACTTGGAATATACGTCCAAGCTGACCGGCGTCCCGCAAAAGCAATTGCAGAATCTGGCCGAACTGTACGCCGACCCGAAAATCCGCGTGACCTCGTTCTGGACGATGGGTTTCAACCAGCACACGCGCGGCGTCTGGGCCAACAACATGGCCTACAACATCCACCTGTTGACGGGTAAGATCTCGACGCCCGGCAACAGCCCGTTCTCGCTGACGGGCCAGCCGTCGGCCTGTGGCACGGCGCGCGAAGTGGGCACGTTTTCGCATCGGCTGCCGGCCGACCTGGTGGTGACCAACCCCAAGCATCGCGCCCACGCGGAAGAAATCTGGCAGTTGCCGGACGGCACCATCCCCGACAAGGTCGGCGCGCACGCGGTGTTGCAGAACCGCATGCTGAAGGACGGCACCATCAACGCCTACTGGGTGATGGTGAACAACAACATGCAGGCCGCCGCCAACCTGATGAACGAAGGGCTGCCCGGCTACCGCAACCCGGCCAACTTCATCGTGGTGTCGGACGCCTACCCCACGGTCACGACCATTTCGGCCGACCTGATCCTGCCCACCGCCATGTGGGTGGAAAAAGAAGGCGCCTACGGCAACGCCGAACGGCGCACGCAGTTCTGGCATCAACTGGTGAACGCGCCCGGCGATGCGCGTTCCGACCTGTGGCAGCTGATGGAGTTTTCCAAGCGCTTCAAGGTGGAAGAAGTCTGGCCGGCTGACCTGCTGGCCAAGAAGCCGGAGTATCGCGGCAAGACGCTGTTTGACGTGCTGTACGCCAACGGCAAAGTCAACAAATTTCCCAATAGCGAATTGAATGCGGAATATGAAAACCAGGAAGCCCGGGCATTCGGCTTCTATGCGCAAAAGGGCTTGTTCGAGGAATATGCCGAGTTCGGCCGGGGCCATGGCCACGACCTGGCCCCCTTCGACACCTACCACGAGGTGCGCGGTTTGCGCTGGCCGGTGGTCAACGGCAAAGAGACGCTGTGGCGCTACCGCGAAGGCAGCGACCCCTACGTGAAGGCGGGCGCGGGCTTTGAGTTCTACGGCCACCCGGACGGCCGCGCCATCATCTATGCCCTGCCTTACGAGCCGCCGCCTGAATCGCCGGACAAGGAATACCCGTTCTGGCTGTCTACCGGCCGCATCCTGGAACACTGGCATTCGGGGTCCATGACGCGGCGCGTGCCCGAGCTGTACCGTGCCTTTCCAAACGCGGTCTGTTTCATGCACCCGGACGACGCGCAGGCCATGGGATTACGGCGGGGCGTGGAAGTCGAAATCGAATCGCGCCGCGGCAAGATGCGCACCCGGCTGGAAACGCGCGGACGCAACAAGCCGCCGCGCGGCCTGGTGTTCGTGCCCTGGTTCGACGCCGGCCAGCTGATCAACAAGGTGACGCTGGACGCCACCGACCCGATCTCGTTCCAGACCGACTTCAAGAAGTGCGCGGTCCGGATCGTCAAGGTTTGACGGCCACGGGGAGACAGCCATGAACCACCGCGCCGCCGCCATCGCCATCGCCATCGCCCTAGTTGCGGGTGTGCTGTTGACTTGCGCCGCCCGCGCTGCCCCGCCGCTGGAGGTCGAAGACCCCATGCGGGGCCCCACGCCCATTGCCGACGAGACCGACCCGCCCTTGATCAGCCCCATCGAGAACAAGGACATCAAGCGGATGCGGACGTATTCGATGCAGCCGCCCACCATTCCGCACAAGATCGATGGCTATCAGATCGACAAAAACTACAACCGCTGCCTGTCCTGCCATGCTCGCGTGAACACCGAGGAAACCCAGGCGCCGCCGCTCAGCGTCACGCATTACATGGACCGCGACAGCAACGTGCTGGCCGAGGTGTCGCCGCGCCGGTATTTCTGTGTGCAATGCCACGTGCCGCAGGCCGAGGCCAAGCCGCTGGTGTCCAACACCTATGAGGACATCGACGTGATCCTCAAGCGCCTGACCGCCCCCGCCACAGGCAAGAAGTAACGGACAGGATGCCGCCATGGTCAAGCTTCTGAAGCGCTACTGGAACATCATCCGCCGCCCCAGCGTGCATTTCAGCCTGGGCTTTCTGACGATAGGCGGTTTCATCGGCGGCATCCTGTTCTGGGGCGCCTTCAACACCGCGATGGAGCTGACCAACACCGAAAAATTCTGCACCGGCTGCCATGAAATGCGCGACAACGTCTACGCGGAATTGAAGGGCACCATCCACTTCACCAACCGCTCCGGCGTGCGCGCGCTGTGTTCCGATTGCCACGTGCCGCACAACTGGACGGACAAGATCGCGCGCAAGATGCAGGCGTCCAAGGAAGTGTGGGGCAAGATCTTCGGCACCATCGACACGCGCGAAAAATTCGTGGACAAGCGGCTGGAACTGGCGCAGCACGAATGGGCACGCTTCAAGGCGAACGATTCGCTGGAATGCCGCAACTGCCACAACTACGAATACATGGACTTCACGCGCCAGAGCGTACGTGCGCAGAATATGCATTCCACGTATCTGGCGGACAAGTCCAAGACCTGTATCGACTGCCACAAGGGCATCGCGCACACGTTGCCGCATATCCCGCCGGCACAAACATCGAACGCAGCGCCGGCGGCCGGCGCAACGAAGGAAATCGCCAAGGCCGGGCCAGCCAAGGTGGAGCCCGCCAATGCGGCCCGCTGACGCGCCCGCGCCCCTGCTGGCCGCCAACGGCCTATGCTGCCCGCGCGGCGGTGTGCCGGGGCAAGGCGTGGGCCCGTTGCACTTTGATGTGCATGCCGGGCAGTTACTGCATCTGCGCGGCGCCAACGGCAGCGGCAAAAGCAGCGTGCTGCGCATGCTGGCCGGTTTGCTGCGGCCCATGGCCGGCTCGTTGCAGGCGCTGGGGCGGGATGTGTTCCGCGACCCGTCGTCGTACTACGCGCGCGTGGCGTATCTGGGCCACGCCAACGCGCTGTGCGGCGACCTGACCGCACTGGAAAATCTGCGCTACTGCCTGCATGTGGCGGGCGTGCCGCAAAGCGATGACGCCATCGCGGCAGGGCTGACGGCCTGGCGCCTGAACGCCTGCCTGCACACACCGGCGGCCCGTTTGTCGCAAGGCCAGGCGCGCCGGGTGGCGCTGGCCGCCGTCATGCTGGGCGGCAAGCCGTTGTGGCTGCTGGACGAGCCCGATGGGGGGCTGGACGCGGCCAGCCTCGAACAACTGTGGACCGAACTGAATGCGCACCTGGACGATGGCGGCGCGGCGGTGGTGGCCTGCCATCGGCAGCCCGCCACCGCTTCCAATCGCTTGCAAACCCTGAACATGGATGACTACGCGGATGCTGGCTACGCTGTCTCAGTTGGTGTTGCGTGACATCCAGCTGGCCTGGCGGCGACCCGCCGACACGCTGGGCGCGACGTTGTTTTTCGTGGTTGCCGGATCGCTGTTTCCGCTGGCGGTCGGCCCCGACCCGGCGCTGCTGCGCGCCATCGGGCCGGGGGTGCTGTGGGTGTGCGCGCTGCTAGGCATCCTGCTAAGCCTGCATCGCCCGTTTTCGCAAGACCACGACACCGGCGCGCTGGAGCAGCTGCTGGTCTCGCCGCATCCGTTGCCGCTGCTGGTGGGCGTGAAGCTGGCGGCGCACTGGTTTAGCGGCTGCGTGCCGTTGATACTGGCCAGCCCCATCCTGGCATTGCAATTCGATCTGCCGCCGCAAGCCATCGGCGTGCTGGTGTTGTCCCTGCTGCTGGGCACGCCCACGCTGGCGTTGGTGGGCGGCCTGGGCGCGGCGCTGACGCTGGGCCTGCGCGGCGCTGCGCTGTTGCCCCTGCTGGTGTTGCCGCTGTATGTGCCGGTGCTGATATTCGGCGCGGGCGCGGTGTCTGCCACGCATGCCGGGTTGGGCGCGGGGCCGCAGCTATCGCTGCTGGGCGCATGCCTGTGCCTGGCGATTCTGCTTTGCCCCTGGAGCGCGTCCGCCGCGCTGCGCGTGGCGTTGGAATGAGGGACCCCATGCAGAAGCGACCTGTCTTCGATTCCGGTTCCATTGCAAGGGCGGACGCAAGCGCCGGCTATGGCTGGATGCGCTATGCCTCTGCCGCGCTGTTCTACCCGCTTGCCGGTCGGCTGATTCCCTGGCTGGCGTTGGCGGCCGCGCTGTTTGGTGCAGCGGGCTTGTACGTGGGCCTGGTCGTCGCGCCGCCGGACAGCCAGCAGGGCGAGGTCTACCGCATTCTGTTCATACACGTGGCGGCCGCCTGGATGTCGATGTTCCTGTACCTGGTGATGGCGGCATATGCCACGCTGGGCCTGGTCTACAACACGCGCCTGTCCTTCATGATGATGCGCGCGCTGGCGCCCACCGGCGCGCTGTTCACGTTCCTGACCTTGTGGACCGGCGCGCTCTGGGGCAAGCCCACCTGGGGCGCGTGGTGGGTCTGGGACGCGCGGCTGACCTCCGAGCTGATTCTGCTATTTCTGTACCTGGGCTTCATCGCGCTGCAAGCGGCCACCGACGATGTGCGCCGGGCCGACCGCGGCGGCGCCATCCTGCTGCTGGCCGGCGTGGTCAACGTGCCGATCATCTATTTTTCGGTGCAATGGTGGAGCACCTTGCATCAGGGCGCATCTATCGGCCTGACCACCGCGCCCAGCATGGCGCGCATCATGGTGGCCGCCATGCTGCTGATGGTGGCGGCGTTCTGGCTGTACAGCGCGGCGGTGGCGCTGGCACGCGTGCGTGGCCTGATCGCGCAACGCGAACCGGGCGCCGTGCGCCCCAGCCGACCGGAGGCGCCATGAGCTGGGACGCGTTGTTCTCGCTGCAAGGCCATGGCCCTTATCTGCTGGGCGCCTACGGCGTGACGGCGGCGCTGATGGCGCTGGAGGTATTTTCGCTATGGCGCCGCGCGCGCAAGCGGTCCGGCATGCGCACGCCGCGCCAGCAGTTCAGCCCGCCCCCATCGCGCGGTTTGTCCGACCCGCCCGCTTCGTCGGGGCGCCCATGAGTCCGTCGAGGCCCCGGTCCATGAGTCCCGCACATGCGCCCGTCCATGAGGCCGTCCATGAGGCCCGTCCATGACCTCGCGTAAGCGCCGCGCATGGGCCATCGCGGGCGGCCTGGCGTTGTTGGCGATGGCCACGGCGCTGGTGCTGAACGCGCTGCAATCGAACCTGGTGTTCTTCTTCAGCCCCAGCCAGGTCGTGGCGAACGAGGCGCCACGCAGCGGCAGCTTTCGCGTGGGGGGTTTAGTCGAACAAGGCTCGGTGCGGCGCGAACCGGACGGCGTCACCTTACGCTTCATCGTGACCGACACCGCGCACACCGTGCCCGTCACCTACCAGGGCCTGCTGCCCGACCTGTTCCGCGAAGGCAAAGGCGTGGTGGTTGCCGGCAAGCTGGATGCCGACGGCGTGTTCCGCGCCACGCAGGTACTGGCCAAGCACGACGAAAACTACATGCCGCCGGAGGCCGCCGACGCGCTCAAGCGCGCGCGCAACGCCCCCAGTGGCGTCGATGGCGCCGATGGCAAGGCCGGCGGCACGCAGGGCAGCGGGGCCAACAACCTTGCCGCTGCCGGCCCCTTGCGCCCGGAGGCCCGATGATTCCCGAGATCGGCCTGTTCAGCCTCATCCTTGCCCTGCTGGTGGCGTTGGCGCAGGCGACGCTGCCACTGATCGGCGCGGCCACCGGCTGGCAGGCAGGGTTGCGCGTGGCACGCCCCGCCGCCGTAGGCCAGTTCTGCCTGACAACGCTGGCCTTCGGCTGCCTGGCGTGGTCGTTCGTCGATAACGATTTTTCGGTGTTGTATGTGGCGGGCAATTCGCATGCCGACCTGCCCGCGGCCTATCGCTTTGCCGCCGTGTGGGGCGGGCACGAGGGCTCGCTCCTGCTGTGGCTGTATCTGTTGTCTGCCTGGACGCTGGCGGTTGCCGTCTTCAGCCACCGCCTGCCCCTGCCCTTTACCGGCCGCGTGCTGGCGGTCATGGGCTGGATCAGCGTGGGCTTTCTGCTGTTCATGCTGTTCCTGTCCAACCCGTTCGAACGGTTGATGCCGCCCGCCATGGCCGGCCGCGACCTGAACCCGCTGCTGCAAGACCCCGGCATGATCGTGCACCCGCCGATGCTGTACATGGGCTACGTGGGTTTTTCCGTGGCCTTCGCCTTTGCCATCGCGGCGCTATTGTCCGGTGAGCTGGACGCGCTATGGGCGCGCTGGGTGCGGCCATGGACCTTGGCCGCGTGGACGTTCCTGACCGTGGGCATCCTGCTGGGCAGCGCATGGGCCTACTACGTGCTGGGCTGGGGGGGCTGGTGGTTCTGGGACCCCGTCGAAAACGCGTCGTTCATGCCCTGGCTGGCTGGCACTGCGCTGATCCATTCGCTGATCGTCACCGAGCGCCGGGGCGCATTTCGCAGCTGGACGGTGCTGCTGGCCGTCTGCACGTTTTCACTCAGCATCCTGGGCACGTTCCTGGTCCGGTCGGGCGTGCTGACATCCGTGCATGCGTTTGCCGTGGACCCGGGACGCGGCCTGTACATCCTGGCCTTCATGACGGTGATCGTCGGCGGCTCGCTGGCGCTGTACGCGTGGCGCGCGCCGTCGGTGGGCCTGGGCGGCGGGTTTTCGTTGCTCTCGCGCGAATCCCTGTTGCTGTCCAACAATGTGGTGCTGACGGTGGCGGCGGGCGCGGTGCTGTTGGGCACGCTGTACCCCGTGGTGCTGGACGTATTGGACTGGGGCAAGATATCCATCGGCCCGCCCTACTTCGAAGCGGTGTTCGTGCCGCTGATGACGCCGGCGATCTTCTTGATGGGCGTGGGCCCGGTCGCGCGCTGGAAACAGGCCGAAGTGCCCGACCTGGCGCGCCGCCTGCGAGCGGCCTTCGCCGTCAGCGTCGCAACCGCCGTGGTTCTGCCGCTGGCCATGCCCGGGCCGGCGCGGCTGGGCTCGCCGCTGGTCATGCTTGGGCTGTGGCTGGCCGCCTGGTCAGTAGCCTCCTGCGGCGCGCACGCGTGGCAACGCTTGAACGACGGCGCCCACGGACAATGGCTGCGCCGCCTGGCTCGGCAGCCGCGATCCTGGTACGGCATGCTGCTGGCGCACGCGGGCATCGGCGTCTTCATCGCGGGCGTCACGTTGGCCAACGGCTATGAAGTCAAACACGAGATCCGCATGGACGTCGGCGCCACCCAGGAAGCGGGCGGCTACGCATTCAAGTTTGCCGGCATCGCGCCCGCCACCGGCCCCAACTACACCGCCCAGCGCGCCGAATTCATCGTCACGCGCGATGGCAAACCCGTGGTGACGCTGTATCCCGAAAAACGCCTGTACACCGTGCAGGACATGGCGCTAAGCCAGGCCGACATCGACACCGGCCCCACGCGCGACCTGTTCGTGGCGCTGGGCGAACCGGTGGACGATGCCGGCGGTAACACGGCCTGGACGGTGCGCATCCAGGTCAAGCCCTTCATGACGTGGATCTGGGCCGGGTGCCTGTTGATGGCGCTGGGCGGCTTGCTGGCGGCGGGCGACAAGCGCTATCGCCGGCAGCAGGAAGCCGTCGCACGCCAGAACCCGCCCGCCGTGGCACCGGCCCGGCGTCAAGCCCGGGAGGGCTATTGATGCGCTACGCGCTGCCGCTGGCTGTCTTCATGGCAATGGCCGTGTTCCTGGCGATGGGGCTGTCGCGAGACCCGCGCACCGTGCCATCGGCGATGATCGACAAGCCCGCCCCCGCCATCAACCTGCCCGTGCTGCAATCGCCCGGCGAACGGCTGGACGTGCAAGCGCTGCGCGGGCAGGTGTGGCTGCTGAACGTGTGGGCATCCTGGTGCGCGCCGTGCCAGGAAGAAGTGCCCGTGCTGCGCGAGGCCGCCCGGCAATATGCCATTCCGCTGTACGGGCTGAACTACAAAGATCAGCCGGACGACGCCGCCGCCTGGCTGGCACGCAACGGCAACCCGTACGTCGCGTCGGCCAGCGACACGGACGGGCGCGTGGGCATTGAATATGGCGTGTACGGCGTGCCGGAGACCTTCGTGATCGACGGCGCGGGCCGCATCCGCCACAAGCATCTGGGCTTGATCACACCCGACATCTTTCGGTCGCGGATATTGCCGATCATCGAGGCGCTGAAATGAGACGGCGGCATAAACCCGGGATAGCAGGATTGACGGAGCTAAGGCCAACGCTGCCGTCGGAACCGGCGCGAACATCGACGGCCGTCTTGGCGTTCTTGCCGCCGTTCTTGCCGCCGTTCTTGGTGTCGTTCGTGATGCCACTCGTGATGTCACTCGTGATGCCAGTCTTGATGTCGCTCGTGATGTCATTCGCGTTGTCATTCGGCGCATCAGCTGTGCAGGCCGCTTCGCCGCCCGCCCCTGCCGCCCTGCCCGCGCTATCGCCCGCCGACCAGCAACGCGCCGACAAGCTGGCGCACGGGTTGCGCTGCCTGGTCTGCCAGAACCAGAGCCTGGCTGACTCCAACGCGCCGCTGGCGCATGACATGCGCAAGCTGATCCACGCGCAACTGGCCGACGGCCGCAGCGACGCGCAAATCATGCGTTTCTTTGAAGACCGCTATGGCGACTTCGTGCGCTACGACCCGCCCTTCAAACCCATAACGTGGTTGCTGTGGCTGGGGCCGTTCGCCCTGCTGGCGTTGGGCTTCTGGGTGTTGCTGCGCACCCTGAAGCGGCGCGCCGTGGCGCGCGCGCCGCTGACGGCCGACGAGCGCGCACGCGCCGCGAACTTTCTGGACACCGGCCCATGACCACGCTCTGGATCGTCGTCGTGCTGCTGTTGCTGGCGACCTTGCTATGCCTCATCCCACCTCTGCTGCGCCGCGCGCCGTCCACCGCGCCCGCCGCTGACGAAAGCCTGCGCGCTTTCTATCTGGCGCAGCGCGAGCAATTGCAGCGCGACGTGCGCAGCGGCAGCCTGACGCCCCAGGCCAGGCTGCGCGCGGAAGAAGAATTGCAGCGAGAACTGCTGCAAGACCTGGCGGCCAGGCAGCCCCGCGTGGGACCGGCGGGCGGCCAGCGCGCCGCCTTGGCCGCCGCCTGCCTGTTGAGCGTGCTGGTGCCCGTGGCTGCCGTGTTGCTATACGGCAAGCTGGGCAATCCGCGCGCGGTGGCGGACATGACGGCCACGCGCGCAGCGCCCGCGCATGCCAACATGGCGCGCGGCAACGCGGCGAACGGTGTACAGAACGGTGTGGGGATCGACCCGTCGATTGGTTTGCAGAACGGTGCTGCGAGCGACCCGGCAATCGGTGCGGCGCCGAATAATCCGGCAGCCAATGACAACGACAGTGACAGCGCCAACGACATGGCCATGGCCATCAACGCCTTGGCCCGGCGGCTGCGCGCCGCCCCGGACGATGCCGACGGCTGGTACATGCTGGCGCGGTCCTACGAAACGCTGGGGCGCTATACGGACGCCGTGGCCGCGTATCGGCAGGTGTTGCGCCTGGTGCCGGGCCAACCCGTCGTCTTGGCGGACCTGGCCGACGCGTTGTTGTCCGCCAACCAGGGCAAGCCCGACGCCAACGCCATCGCGGCGGTGGCCGAGGCGCTGGCCAATGACCCGGACCAGCCCAAGGCGCTGGCGCTGGCCGGCATGATGGCGTTGCGTCGGGGCGACGCCGCCGAGGCGCTGGGCCATTGGCAGCGGCTGCAAGCGTTGCTGCCGGCGGACTCCGACGCCGCGCGCCAGATCCAGTCGAACATCGCGCAGGCACGCGCCATGGCGGCCGGCGCATCGGTCTTGCCGACGACTGGCGTCAAAGACGGAGCACCGGTCATGCCGGCAACTGACGCCAAAGACAACGAACCGAGCATGCCGACCCGTGGCGCCCCAGGCGGCGAACCCGTCATGCCGGCCAGCGGCCTTCAGGCCGGCGCACCGTCGGCCAACAACGCAAGCGCTAATGGCAACGCCACGGCTAGCCCCGCCCGTCTATCCGGCACGGCGCGCATCGCCGGCGCGCTTCGCGATCAGGTGCAGCCTGGCGATACCGTCTTCATCCTGGCGCGCCCCGTCACGGGCTCGCGCATGCCGCTGGCCATCACGCAGTGGCGCGTCTCTGACCTGCCGCGCGCCTTTGTGCTGGATGACGGCAGCGCCATGTCGCCGGACGCAACGCTGTCCAAGGCCAGCCGCGTCCGCGTCGAGATCCGCATCAGCCGCTCGGGCAAGGCGGCGGCCCAACCCGGCGACCTGTCGGGCGTGCTGCCCGACGTGGACATCCGGGCCAGCGACCTGGAGCTGGTGGCAGACACCGTGGTGCGCTGACGCGCGCCTCAGACCCGCTCGATCCGCGCCGGCAAGCCCTGGCGCACGGCGGCGCCGGATACCCAGTCGATCCACACGTTGGCGTGCACGCCACGCGTGGCGTCGCCAAAGCCCAGGTCATTCAGGTTGACCCCCGCCGCCAGCGACGCGTCGTGCGGCATGGGTTTGCCGTCAATGAGGTGCGCCCGCGCGCCCAGCTCGGTATGGCCGTATCCGTGTTCGATGCCGACCGCGCCCGGCTGGATGCCATCACGCAACAGCGCCAGCCCGCTCACCGCGCCGCCCGGCGTCACGATGCGCACCGCGTCGCCGTTGCGGATGCCCAGCCGTTCGCCGTCCTGGCGGTTGATCGACACCGGGTTATGCGGATGCACCTGCCGAAGCCGGTTCACCCCGATCGACATCGAGCTCATCAGATTCGACTTGAACGAAGTCAGCAAGAACGGCCAATCCTGCGCGGGATACTCGGCGCGCACGTCGCGGCCATCCGCCAGGCGCGGCGGATACCACGTGGGACAGCCGCTATAACGCTCGCCGGTCATGGCGTGGCGGAACCCGGCAAGGTCCTCGCTCCATACGTGCAGCGGCTTGGTGTACGCGGCGCGCGTCTGCCGGCCCGAACCGCTTTGCACCCAGGCGTCGTCCATCTTGTCGAAACGCCCGCCCCGGCTCATCAGCATCGCCACCTGCCGCCACTCGCCCGGTTTCAGCTTGCGTTGCAGCAGGTCGCGATAGCGTTCCACCCCGGTCAAGGCCATGTCTTCGTCGGTGGCCTCGGGCACGGCGCGTCCGCCCGCGAACGCGATATTGGCCATGCCGCGCAAAAAGAAGTCCTGGGGCGTGTCCAGCGCGTGCTTGCCGCCGTCCTTGTCCGTGATGGCGTTGGCGCCAAAGCCCGGCATGCCCAGGCGTTTGGCGCAGGCGATCAGGAAGGTTTCCAGGCAGACCGGTTCATCGGTGGCGGTGCGCGCCACCAACGGCTGCACGGCCGGCCAGCGCACGGTGGACGCCTTGGCGACCACGTCGGCCCACGGCGCCGACACGCCCCAGCTTTCATAGGTAACGGTGTCGGGCACGATGTAGTCGGCCAGCGCGTTGGTCTCGTTGATGAACGGGTTGATCGACACCGACAGCGGCAGAATGCGCGGGTCCTTCATCTTGTCGGCCAGCAGGGACTTGAAGCCCGCGATGCCGTAGACCGGGTTGCTCATGTGGTTGAACCACACCTTGGCGCGATACGGGTACCCCGCCAGCGCGGAGGCCAGCATCTCGGAACTTAGCCCGCCGGTGGCCGGATACCACGGCGCCGATGCCGGATAGGCAGGCTGGCCCGCCGCCTTCTTGCGCGAGAATTCGCTGGATTTCTCGTAGGGAAAACGGTTGCGCGACAAGGCAACGCCCTTGGGCGTGGCGCGGTTGGCAAAGCCGGCGATGTTGTAGCGCGGGCCCGGGCCGTAAGGCGGGAACGGGCCGGCGTCCAGCACCAGGCCACCGTCCACGTTCAGGTTGCCCACCAGCGTGTTGAGCATGGCGATGGCGTAGGCGGTGTAGAAGCCTGCGCCGCTCATCGTGCCGCCATGCGCGTCGGCCACGGCGCGCTTGCCGTAGCTGGTGAAGCGCTGCGCCAGCTGGGCGATCTTTTCCGCCGGCACGCCGCACAGGTCGGCGTATTCATCCAGCGATTTGCGATGCGATTCCTCGCGCAGCAGGGTCAGCGACGAACAGACGCGCAGCGCATCGGGCGCGCCCGCCAGGCCCGGTGCAGCGATGCGTTCGTCCACGAACAACGTCGCGGGCGATGCGTCCGTGTGCGGGGCCAGCGTGCCATCATCACGACGCACCACGTACACGTCTTCCCACTTGTCGCCGGCGTCCGTGGGGCGCGGCCAGCCCATGTCCGCGCCTCGCAAAAAAGTGCCCAGGCGCGGGTGGCCGGGTTCGGCCACGACCAGATGCGTGGCGTTGGTCCAGGCGGCCTCGCCCGCCGCCTTCATGGCCTGCGGCCCGGGCTGCGCCAGCGCCTTGGCGTCAAAGCGTTCGTTGTCCAGAATCCAGCGGATCAGGCCCATGGCCAACGCCAGGTCGCTGGCGGGATTCACGGGCACCCATTCATTGCCGGAACCGGCCGACAGGCTGGACGAGGCCGGCAATACCGGCGACACGACCACGTAGGTAAAGCTGTCGGCCTGCGGACGCACGCGCGCCTCGGCCAACTGCCGGGCCTGGCGCTGGAACGGATTGCCGGCCTGCGCGGGCGCCGCCCCGATGAAGAGGCCGAAACGCGCGTTGTCCCAATCCGGCTTGCCATGGGGCATGCCCTTCAGGTCGCCCAATGCGGCGCCCGCGCCCACCCGAAAGCTCTGTCCGCAATACGACCCGTGATTACTGAAATTGACGGTGCCGAAAGACTGCGCGGCAAAGCGCTGGATCAGCGGCGTGCGGCCTTCGTTGGACGCATCCGTGAACAGGAATTGGTTGACGCGCGCGCCGTACTCGGGGTTTTCCGGGTCCAGCAGCGTGTCGCGGTCATAGATGGCGCGCAGCCCGTCAACATGGCCTTCGCCGAACAGGTCGCCGCCTTCGCACACTTCCTGCACCAGCTGCTCGAACGAAATGCTTTGCCACTTGCCTTCCCCGCGCGCACCCACGCGCTTTAGCGGTTGCAGCACGCGGTACGGGCTGTGCATCTGTTCAAGCATGGCCGAGCCGCGCGCGCAGGACGTGGCGCGCCCTTCCAGCCCGTTGTCGCCGCCCAGCTGCGCGTAGACCTCGCGCACGGGCGCTTCCATGGCCGCCGGCCGCGTCGTGGCCAAGGGGTGGTATGGGTTGCCGGCCACACGCAGAATGCGGTTTTGCGCGGTGTCCACGCGCAGGCGCACGCCGCACTGTGTCCAGCAGCCCAGGCAGCTGGACGGGCTGACTGTCTGGCCCGGCTGGGCGCTCAAGACGCCGGTCAGCGGGTCGATGCGAAATTCGGGCGTCAACGAGTTGCCGCGCACCGCGTGCGCGGTCGGCACACCGGCCGTGCCCTGGGCCAGGCCCTTGACGGCCCGCGCCACCGTTTCGCCGTAGCCGGCCGCGAAGGCGGCCATGCCACCGGCGACCATGCCGCCGCGCACCATCAGCTTGCGCCGGGCCGTGTCATCCGGCGTGTCCACGCCGGGCTTGTCGTCTTCGTGTTGCTTGTTCATTGCTTCGTGTTCCATTGCGGTCAGCCCGCCAAGCCGCGCTTGCGCGCCGGGTAGCTTTCCAGGGCCCAGGTCACCGCCGTGATCAGCGCCGCGCACAGCCCCAGCACCCCAACCATGCCCAGCAGCCCATCGCTGCCCCACGGCATGTCGTACAGATACAGGCCCGCGCCATACTTGGGCACGCCCTGCACGCTCATGAAGACCACCCAGCGGAAGATCCAGGCGGCGCCCAGCATCATCAGCGCCAACGTGGCCGAGGGCAGCGGTGCGGCAAGCGCTTGGGCCGGCCGTTGCAACAACGCAATCATGCAAAGGCCCGTGATAACCGCGCCCGCCAGGCTGATGCGCCAGATGGGAAAGTCGGCGAACAGCCGCAACGCCGCGTCAAACGACGGGTCCGCGCCCAACAGGCCCAAGCCCGCCCAGGCGCCCGCGCCCACCGCCATCAAAATCACGGCGGACAAGCTCAGCCCGCGCAACGTCTCCACCGGCAAGGCCTTCATGCCGCCGGGCAACCAGCGGCCCACCAGGAACATGGCGCCCAACGCGCCCAGCCAGGCCGTCAACGCGAAGTTCACGGGCAGGAACGCCGTGTGCCACAGGGGCCGCGACCGCAGCACCATGACTTCGGCGCCGGTGTAGACCAGGATGGACGCGGCAGACAGCGCCAGCCCGACCGCCAACACGCGCAGCCAACCGATGCGCCCCCACCACCACGCCGCGCAAAACAGCACCGACAGGCCGACGAATACAGGCAGCAACAAGGCGCCCAGCCACATCCACGACCAGGGCGTCAGGTGCGCATAGAAGTGCCAGAATCGGCCGGGCTGATGCAAGTCGGCTAGCAGAGAAACTGGCGCGGCGATGGCGCTGACCAGCAGCACGGCCACGGCGGCCGGCAACAAACGGCGCAACGGCGACCCCGCCTGGCCGAAAGCGGCGAAGGCGGCGGTCAGCGCCGTGGTGGCCGCGATGCCGATAAGAAAGAAATACTGCACGGCCCAAGGCAGCCAGGCGGCGTCGTAAACCGGCGTGAGCAATTCCGAGATCTGCATGAAAGTCCCCTTTGATGGCTCAATGTCCGCCAGCCAGGCGCACGCCGGCCTGGCCGTCGACCTGGTGGACGAACGCATCGGGCAAGCCGATGTAGTAGACGTGGGGGTCGGTCTTCATTTCAGGTTTCAGCACCTTGATGTCGGCCTTGTGCTCCACCAGCAGCTTCGAGATGGCGCTGTCCGGGTCGTTCATGTCGCCGATGACGCGCGCGCCGCCCACGCAGCTTTCCACGCACGCCGGCAGCAGCCCGGCTTCCAGCCGGTGCTCGCAGAACGTGCATTTGTCGGCCGTTTGCGTGTCGTGGTTGATGAAGCGGGCGTCGTACGGACAAGCTTGCACGCAATAGGCGCAGCCCACGCAGCGTTCGTTGTCGACCAGCACGATGCCGTCTTCGCGCTGAAACGTGGCCTGCACCGGGCAGACCGGCACACAGGGCGGGTTGTCGCAGTGGTTGCACAGGCGCGGCAGCATCACCATGGCGCACGGGCCGCCATCGTCGGGAGTCACTTCGTATTGCAGGACGGTGGTGCGGAACTGGCCGATGGGCGGCAGGTTTTCCAGTGAACAGCTGACCGTGCAGGACTGGCAGCCAATGCACTTGCGCATGTCGACGACCATGCCGTAGCGCTTGCCCGCCATGCCGGGGCGGCGCGGCGGCTGGCCGTTCAGGCCTGTGGCTTCGGCGTGGATGGGGATGACGGTGGCGGCGGCGCCAAGGCCGAGCAGCCCTTTGAGGAAGCCGCGTTTACCCCGCAAAGGGGGGTCGGAAGAGACGGGGGATGGGGGCATTGCGGATAACTCCGGACAGGTAACTTCTTGTTGTTATTACCTTATCACCGCAAGTTATATAGACCGTTGATCTGAATCAAATCGGGGACAGAGATCCGTGCGCCCTTTCCCCCGTAACCGATGGCCGGGATTACAAAGTCAGCGCGGCGCGCCAGGCTGCCAGCTTCATGTCGAAGGACGCGGCGGCATGGGCCGGGCTGGTCGATGGCAGGTCCACGTAGTCCAGCGCGCGTGCCTGCGGCGGCAACGTCGGCAGCACGTACCGCCGATACAGCGCCCCGGCCTTGGCCCCGTTGAAACACACGCGCGCGACGGCCGGGTGGGCGTCGAAAAAGGCCGCGAAATCATTGGGCACCAGGGTGTCGTGGCGGATGTCGGCATCCAGGCTGCCCGGCCGCTCGCAGGCATCCAGCACGTCCCACAGCGCGACGCCCGCGGCGCGCAGCGCTTGCAGCCGCTGCGGGTATTCCAGCGCCGCATCAAAGCCCAGCACCTGGGCCGCAATGGGCCAGAACGCGTTGCGTGGGTGGCCGTAATAGCGCGCCTGGCGTAACGAAGCCACCCCCGGCATAGACCCCAGCACCAACACCCGCGCATCGGGCGCGGCAACCGGCGCAAAGCCCCGGACATGGTCGGTGGGGCCGTCGGGCGCGAGAGTCTCGTCAGGTTTCATGGCGGCAGGATACGCCAGCTGGCCGAAGCGGCGATACGCCGGTCGGATGAAAGCGGGATACCGCCGGCGGGCTCAAGGCGGGATACCGCCGGCGGGCGCAATGCCGGGTCAGGACAGCGCCTGCCACAGCATCCAGATCTTGCCGGTCAGCACCCCCACGGCCAGGGCGACGGCGGCCACGGACAGGTGCGCGGCGTGGGAACGGAGGCGGGAAAGCAGAGGGGTCGTCATGGATCTGGGCGTCAGGTATTGGGTGTCGGATATCGGGTGGCAAGAAGAAAAGCCGGGCCGGGCAACGTCGTGCGTCCGGCGGCAAGGGCTTCACGATAGGGAGACAAGCCCGTGCGAAAAATCGGATTATTCTTAAAAAATGGCGCCTCGTTCTTCTGGCTGATAGCCCTAAGAATGAGCCGCCGTTCTTCAGGATCCGCGCAAGACAAGGCCGGGGGTCGTCCGATTCATGGAACAGTCCTTATCAAAATCCGAACTACTGAAAGCCCTGTTCCGCCCTAACCTTTATCCCCATGACGAACGGCTCCGAAGGGGCCGCGCAATAGGAATAGACGCCATGAAAAAGATCCTCGGCCTGCACGCCGCCCCCCGCCCCCACTGGGTCGGCGACGGGTTCCCCGTGCGCTCGATGTTCTCGTACAACGACAAGGGCAAGAATGTCAGCCCCTTCTTGCTGCTGGATTACGCCGGCCCGGCGAAGTTCGAGCCGGCCGACCACCCGCGCGGCGTGGGCCAGCATCCCCATCGCGGTTTTGAAACCGTCACCATCGTCTACAGCGGCGAGGTCGAGCATCGGGACTCCACCGGCAACGGCGGCGTCATCGGCCCGGGCGACGTGCAATGGATGACGGCCGCCTCGGGCATCCTGCATGAGGAATTCCATTCCCCGGCGTTCACGCGCACCGGTGGCGAGCTGGAAATGGTGCAGCTGTGGGTCAACCTGCCGGCCAAGGACAAGGGCGCGGCGGCGGGCTATCAAGGCATCTTGAACGCGGACATTCCGGTGGCGGCATTGCCGGACGAGGCAGGCAGCGTCCGCGTCATCGCGGGCAACTTCGACGGCCACGCCGGCCCGGCCCGCACCTTCACGCCGATGGACGTGTGGGACGTGCGCCTGAAGGCGGGCAAGTCCGCGACCTTCCCGGTCGCCGCGGGCCGCAACAGCATGCTGGTGGTGTTGCGCGGCACGCTGCTCATCAACGGCGAATCCGTGGCGCGCGACGCGCAGCTGGCGTTGTTTTCACAAGACGGCGAAGACATCACCGTTGAAGCCAACAACGACGCGGTGTTCCTGGTCTTGAGCGGCGAGCCCATCGATGAACCCGTGGTGGGCTATGGCCCCTTCGTGATGAACACGCAAGCACAGATCGTCGAAGCCATCCAGGACTTCAACGCCGGGCGCTACGGGCAGATGCATTGATGCAGAAGGGTGTGACGGGCAAGGGTGGGGATCGCACGCGGGGTGAAGCAGGTGATAGTCTCGCCTTTTTCCCACCTGGTTTCTCTTTCCCGTATTCATGTACACCGCAACCTTCACATTCATGCCCGGCGAGTACGACAGCGCCTTCCACGAAATGGACAACGCCATCGCGGCCATCGCGCGGTCCATTCCCGGCTATCTGGGCGAGGAAGCCTGGGAAAATCCGGCGACGGGCCTGGTATCCAACGTGTATTACTGGAGCAACCGCGAAGCCCTGCAGCAGCTGATCGACCACAAGGACCACCTCAAGGCCAAACGACAGCAGGCCAAGTGGCTACGCGGTTATCAGGTGGTCATCGCCGAAGTCATCACAAGCTATGGCGACGGAGGCATCGCGCATCCGTTGAACCGCCCCGTCCAGTAACCGCGCAAGGCCGTGGAACCGGCTTTGGGCGACCGGCGGCGGGCGACCGGCTTCGGGCGACCGGCGGCGGGAGATCGACTTCGGGCGACCGGCTTCGGGCGACCGGCGCCAGGAAGCCGGCAGTTGAACCCGGCGCCTTACCCCGGACGGCGCCATACCGTCGCCAGCCACGGCTGCTGGTCGCGCGGCAGGCCGTCGGGGCGGTAATAGTGTTCCAGTTCTTCGAAGCCGGCACCCTCCATCAGCGCGCGCCAGCCTTCCAGGTCGTGGTACGCGCCGTAGCGCCCACGGTTCCAGCCTTCCTGGTTGCCGCCACGAGGGTTTGAGCAGAACAGCACGCCGCCGGGCCGCAGCGCGGACCATAGCTCGCGCAGCACGCGCGGCAATTCCTGGCCGGGCACGTGGAACAACACGGCGTTGGCGAAGATGCCGTCAAAACGTTCGGCGGGCAGCGACAGTTGCAGGAAGTCCTGGTGCCAGACCTCGCAGCCGGACGCGGCGCGCGCCATCTTGACGAAGCTTTGCGTACCATCCAGCCCCACCGGCCGATGGCCCAGCGCGGCGAACGCCATCAGGTCGCGGCCGGGGCCGCAGCCCAGATCCAGGATGTCGTACGGCGGCTCGACACGGATGTGGCGCAGCAGCGCGGCAATGTTCTGCGTGACATCGTGTCCACGCGTGTTGGCCGCGAACGCCTCGGCGTTCTCTTCGTAGTTCGCCAAGGTCAGCGCGGTAATCTTGGCCAAGTCTTCCGGATCGAGTTTCATGACGGCATTGTGCTCGATTGCGACGCGCGTTGCTCAAGTCGCGCCCGGGCGCGCCGCGCCGCCTGCTGCAAGCGCTGCGCCAGCACCGCGCGGGGTGGCAGGTCGGTGGGATATTGCGCCGCTTCCACGCCGGACGGCGTCAGCGCAAGCAGCTGGATGTATTCGGTTTGCGTGCCGGCGCACAGGATCATGCCCAGCGGCGTCGCTTCTTCGGCCCGGCGGTCGGATTTGTCCAGCCAGCGCAGGCAAGATTCCATCTGCCGCTCGCTGATGACGCAGGACTCGTCCAGCGTCATGACAAGGGCCACCAGCCGGCGAAGCTTGCGGTGAAAGAACAGCAAGTCCAGGGTGTGGTCGTCGTTGTCGATGCGCAGGCGCTTTTGCCTGGCCACGAACGCGAGGCCGACATCCAGCTGCATCAGGAAGGATTCCATATCCGCCACGATGGCCATGTGCAGCGCACGCGCCGGTGCTGCATCGGCGGGCATTGCGCGGCCTGCCCGACTGCCGGATTCGCCCAGATTCCACTTCGTCACGACGACTACTCCTTAGATTCCCAACGAAGCGCCCATCATGAAATAGAAAAGCCCGCGCGCCTACCGGGCACGCGGGCTTCTAGGACCAAGTCAGACTCAGGCGGCCAGACGGCCTTCGATCTTGGTCTTGGTGGCGGGCAGGTCTTCCGGCAAGCCTTGGGACAATTGGCCGAACAGTTCGTGGTGCAGCGCCAGCTCGTCGCGCCAGGCGTCGGCGTCCACCGACATGACCTGATCGAACTTGTCGGGCGTGAACTCCAGGCCGGTCCAGTCGATGTCCTGGTAGCTCGGCGATACGCCGAACACCTGGTCCACACCCTTGGATTCGCCGTCGATACGGCCCAGCATCCAGCGCAGCACGCGCATGTTTTCGCCAAAGCCCGGCCAGACGAACTTGCCGTCGGGACCCTTGCGGAACCAGTTGACGCAGTAAATGCGCGGCAAGGTGGCGCCGGTGGCTTCCAGTTGCTTGCCCAGCTTGAGCCAGTGGTTGAAGTAGTCGCTCATGTTGTAGCCGCAGAACGGCAGCATGGCGAAGGGGTCGCGGCGCACCACGCCCTGCTGCCCGACGGCGGCGGCGGTGGTTTCCGAGCCCATGGTCGCGGCCATGTACACGCCTTCCACCCAGCTGCGGGCCTCGGTCACCAGCGGCACGGTGGTCGAGCGGCGGCCGCCGAAGATGAACGCGTCGATGACCACGCCCTTCGGGTTTTCCCATTCGGGGTCGATGGACGGGCATTGCGCGGCCGGCGCGGTGAAGCGCGCGTTCGGGTGCGCGGCCTTGCGGCCGGTCTCGCGGGCGATGGCGGGCGTCCAGTCCTGGCCTTGCCAGTCGATCAGGTGCGCGGGCGGCGTGTCGGTCATGCCTTCCCACCAGACGTCGCCATCATCGGTCAGCGCCACGTTGGTGAAGATGACGTTGGCCTTGAGCGTGGCCATCGCGTTGAAGTTGGTCTGCTCGCTGGTGCCCGGGGCCACGCCAAAATAGCCCGCTTCCGGGTTGATGGCGTGCAGGCGGCCTTCGGGGCCGGGCTTGATCCACGCGATGTCGTCGCCGATGGTGGTGACCTTCCAGCCGTCCATGCCCTGCGGCGGGATCAGCATGGCGAAGTTGGTCTTGCCGCAGGCCGACGGGAATGCCGCGGCCACGTGATACTTGCGGCCCTTGGGCGAGGTAACGCCCAGGATCAGCATGTGTTCGGCCAGCCAGCCCTGGTCGCGGCCCATGGTGGACGCGATGCGCAACGCGAAGCACTTCTTGCCCAGCAGCGCGTTGCCGCCATAGCCCGAGCCGAAGCTCCAGATTTCGCGGCTCTTGGGGAAATGCACGATGTACTTGGTGGGGTTGCACGGCCACGGCACGTCGGCTTCGCCGGCGGCAAGCGGCTTGCCCACGGAATGCACGCACGGCACGAAGTCGCCGTCGGTGCCCAGCACGTCGTACACGGCCTTGCCCATGCGGGTCATGATGCGCATGTTCACGACCACATACGGGCTGTCGGACAGTTCGACGCCGATGTGGGCGATGTCCGAGCCTAACGGGCCCATCGAGAACGGCACGACGTACAGCGTGCGGCCGCGCATGGCGCCGTCGAACAGGCCGTTCAACGTGTCGCGCATTTCAGCCGGATCGGCCCAGTTGTTGGTGGGGCCGGCGTCTTCGGCGCGGTCGGAACAGATGAAGGTGCGGTCTTCCACGCGCGCCACGTCGGACGGGTCCGAGCACGCCAGGAAGGAATTGGGCCGCTTGGCGGGGTTGAGCCTGCGCATCGTGCCGGCCTGAACCATCTGTTCACACAGGCGGTCGTATTCTTCCTGCGAACCGTCGCACCAGACCACGCGGTCGGGCTTGGCCAGTGCTACAAAACTGGCTACCCAGTCGATCAGGCCGCGATGCTTGACGTAGGCGGGCACGTTCAACGCAGCCAACCCCCCATCCAATGGCTTATTCATTGGGGCTATCTCCATGCTTAGACGAATGGTGATACGGCCCCAATTGCGTGGGGCCGTATGTAATTTGCGCCATCATACTTGCAGCGCGGGGCAACCCGTCAACCCATCCTCATGGACGAGATTGTCACGGGTTGAGACGAGCTCAACGGTAGTTACCGTCGCGCAACTCCCGGCGGATGATCTTGCCGGTTGCCGTGGTTGGCAAACTGGTTACAAACCGGATGGCGCGCGGGTATTCATGGGCGGCCAGGCGGGTGCGTACATGCGCCTGCAAGTCGCGCACCAAGGCGTCGTCGCCGGTGACGCCATCATTCAACACGACATAGGCCATGACGATCTCGGTGCGCTGCTCGTCGGGCACGCCCACCACCGCCGCCATGCGCACGGCGGGGTGGCCGATCAGGCAGTCTTCGATGGGCGCGGGGCCGATGCGGTAGCCCGCGCTGGTGATGACGTCGTCGTTGCGGCCGACAAAGCGGATAAAGCCACGCGCGTCGCGCACGCCCAGGTCGCCGGTCAGCAGGTAATCACCCACGAACTTTTCGGCGGTGGCCTCGGGGTTATTCCAGTAGCCCAGGAACATGACGGGGTCCGGCCGCAATACGCCGATGTTGCCCTCCTGTCCATCGGCCACTTCAACGCCCTGGTCATCCACAATAGCCACCCGGTGACCGGGCGCGGCGCGGCCGATCGAACCGATTTCCGGGTCGAACAGCGACGAACACGACGACACCAGCATGTTGCATTCGGTCTGGCCGTAGAACTCGTTGATGGTCACGCCCAGCACGCGGCGGCCCCAGTCGATGAGCTCGGCGCCCAGCGACTCCCCGCCGCTGGCCACCGAGCGCAGCGCCAGCGGGCCGGCGCCATCCGGGTAGGCGGACCCGCGCATCATCTTCAGCGCGGTGGGGGGCAGGAATGTGTGGGTGACGCCGTGGCGCGCCATGAGCGCCAGCGCGGCGCTGCCGTCGAACTTCTCGAAGCGGCGGGCCAGGACCGGCACGCCGTGATGCCAGGACGGAAGCAGCACGTCCAGCAGCCCGCCGATCCAGGCCCAGTCGGCCGGCGTCCACATCAGGGCGGCGTTTTCGGGGAAGAATTCGTGCGACATTTCCACGCCGGGCAAGTGGCCCAGCAGGACGCGATGCGCGTGCAGCGCGCCCTTGGGCTTGCCGGTGGTGCCGGACGTGTAGATGATCACGGCGGGGTCGTCGGCGCGCGTGGCGACCGGTTCGAAATCGTCCGATTCCGCGGCCAGTGCGGGGTGGAACGGCACGGCGGCGCCGTCGTTGTCGCCAGCGTCATCGCCGTCGCCATCCCCATCGATGCAATAAATGACCTTCAGGCCGGGCAGGCTGGCGCGTATCTCGCGCAGCTTGCGGCAGCCCTCGGTGTCGGTCACCAACGCCACCGCGCCGCTGTTGGCCAGCCGGTACTGGATGGCGTCCACGCCGAACAGCGTGAACAGCGGCACCGCCACCGCGCCCATTTTGTAGACGGCGATGTGGGTTACCGCCGTTTCGGGCGCCTGGGGCAGGTACACGGCCACGCGGTCGCCGCGCCGCACGCCATGGCGGATCAGGCTGTGCGCCAGGCGGTTCGATTGCGCCTTGATATCGTCGAACGAGTAGCGGGTTTGCGCGCCGTCGCTTTTTTCGAAGATCAGCGCCAGGCGGCCGCTGCCGTCCGCCCATTTGTCGCAGGCGTCCACGCCAATGTTGTAGGTGTCCGGCACCTGCCATTGGAATTCGGACACAAGCTGCTTGTAGGATGCCTTTCGGGACAGCATGGTTTTGTCTCTGATGTTGTTATGGAAATCGCCCAGGGCTTGCTGAACTTGCTTGACCCTGGCTCAATAATAAGCCTCGCCCCACCGCCCTTTTGCCGTTCGCATGGAAAAAACTCCCGTCGTTCCGATCCGCCGCCCGCCCGCCAGCGCCAAGTCCGAACAGCGCATACGGGACATCCTGCACATGGCCCGGCAGGTGTTTTCCGAGGCCGGCTTCCAGGCCGCCACCACCACCGAGATCGCCCAGCGCCTGGGCGTGTCCGAAGCCACGATCTTCACGTACTTCGGCGGCAAGCGGGAATTGTGCGTGCGGGTGATCGGCGACTGGTATGACGAAATCATCGCCAAGGTGGAAGACAACCTGCCACACGTGCACGGGGCGCGGGCGCAGCTGCATTACCTTGTGCATACCCATTTGCGGCATCTGCTGGCCGAGGGGCCGGGGCTGTGCGCCTTCATCCTGTCCGAAGGGCGCGCGCGCAACGACGATTTCGGCGAGGTCTACGCGGCCCTGCAACGGCGCTATACCGCCCCGCTGATGCGCATCCTGGCACAGGGGCAGGCTGATGGCGACATCCGGCAAGACATGCCCCTGCGGTTGTTGCGGTCCACGGTTTACGGCCCGATGGAGCATGTGCTGTGGGACGCAATGTTGCGCGGCGCGCGGGTGGACGTGGCCACCACCGCCGACCAGCTGGTCGGGTTCTTGTGGCAGGCCCTGCAACCGCCACACCGCGACGCGCTGGCGCTGGCGCAGTTTCGGGGCGAGGTGCGCAACGCCCTGCACCGGCTTCACGCGTCGGAAGAATCGGCCGAGGGTTTCGCTTCGGCTGCGCGCGCGGCATCGGTCGCGCCCGCCGCTTCGCCTGCATCTTCTGCACCGCCCCCCTCCCCCGCATCGGCAAACAAGGACGGCGGCACGTACTGAGGAAAGCCGTTGTAGACCTCGCCCCGTTCGGCCGGCTGCAAGGTCCAGGAATGGCGTGCGTTCGGCACGCCGCCATCCACGCGGATGACCGTGCCATTGATGAAGGCGGCCGCCGGCGACAACAGGAACACCACGGCCGCGGCCAGTTCGGCCTCGGTGCCAAAGCGTTGCAACGGCACCTTGGTTTTCAGGTCGCGCAGCACCGCGCGGTAGTGGTCGTCGTAGCTGTCCATGCCGCTGGAGGCAATCCAGCCCGGCGCCACCGCATTGACGCGCACGCCGGCATGCGCCCATTCGCACGCGGCGGTTTCGGTCAGGTTCCAGACCCCGGCGCGGGCAGCGCCCGAATGCCCCATGCCGGGCATGCCGCCCCAGATATCGGCCAGCATGTTGACGATGGCCCCGCCGCGCCGGCGCATGTGCTGGGTGTAGACCTCGCGCGCCATCAGGAAGGTGCCGTGCAGGTTGTTTTGCACGACCGCGTTCCAGCCGTTCAGGCTGATGCGGTCCAGCGGCGCGGGGAACTGCCCGCCCGCGCAATTGAACAAGCCATCGATGGCGCCGTGCCGGGCCAGCACGTCCGCCACCGCGCCGCGCACGCCGGCTTCATCACGAATGTCGCAGGCGTGCAGGCTGACGCGGCCGGCGGCTTCGGGGTAGACGCGGGCGATTTCCGCGCCCACCGCTTCCAGCTTTTCCAGCTTGCGGCCCACCAGCGCCAGGTTCGCGCCCAGCGACGCGAGCTCGTGCGCCGTGCAACGGCCCAGACCGCTGCCGCCGCCTGTCACGACAACAGTCTTGCCATCGAAAAGCCCCGGTCTGAACACCGACGCATAGCGCGACGTGGCGGCTTGGCCGCCCGCTGTCGGGTCTGCTGTAAAGCCCGAGGCGGAGCCCATGGCGGGGTTGGCCTGCACATTCGATTCTGGGTTCATGCCTCGCTCCGTTATTTTTTTGAGGATAACTCAATATTTATATCGAACCCATCCCTGCAATCCCGATTCCGTCCTAGAATCTTTCGGTTGCAGCACCCTATTTCTTGAGCACAAATCAACAAACCAGGAGACCCGCATGACTTCGACAGCCCCGCTGAATGTCTCGCGCGATGGCGCCATCGTTCGCCTGACCCTGAACCGGCCGGACATGCGCAACGCCTTCGACGAAACGCTGATCGCCGCGCTGACCGACGCCGTGCGTGACGCCGCGCGCGACCCCGACGTGCGAGTGTTATTGCTGACGGGTGCGGGCAAGGCGTTCTGCGCGGGCGGCGATCTGAACTGGATGCGCAAAATGGCCACGCATACCGATGCGGACAACCGCCAGGATGCGACCCGACTGGCCGACATGCTGCACACGATCTGGACGTGCCCGAAACCCGTGGTGGCCTGCGTGAACGGCGACGCCTACGCGGGCGGGATGGGGCTGCTGTCGGCGTGCGATATCGCTATCGCGGCGGATGGCGCGCATTTCTGCCTGTCTGAAACGCGCTTGGGGCTGCTGCCTGCCACCATCAGCCCGTACGTGATCCGCGCCATGGGCGAGCGCGCCGCCAACCGGTATTTCCTGACAGCCGAACGCTTCGACGCCGCCACCGCGCTGCGGCTGGGGCTGGTGCACGATGTTGTGCCGGCCGACGCCCTGCCCGACGCGGCCGACGCCCTCTGCCGCGCGCTGTGCGCCAACGGGCCGGACGCCGTCAAGGCCAGCAAGCGGCTGGTGCGCGATTTTGCGGGTCGGGCCATCGACGCCGAATTGATCGCCGACACGGTCGAGCGCATCGCCGCGTGCCGCGCCACCGACGAAGCGCGCGAAGGCGTGGCGGCCTTCCTGGAAAAGCGCGAGCCGTCCTGGCGGCAGCGCTGCTGAGACCATGGCAGGGAGGGAAGCCCGGGAGGCCCAACACGCCATGACATAATCCCTGGCGCATCTTCAGGAATTTTCATGCCGCATCCGACTTCCCCTTCCCCCGCCTTCCCGCCCCTCAATGCCGACCGCCTGTGGTCCCGCGTTGAAGCGTTGTCCCGGTTTACCTTGCCCGATGTCCCCTGGACGCGACGCGCCTTTTCGCCGTTGTTCGACGACGCCCGCGCCTGGCTGCGTGGCCAGTTCGAAGCGGCCGGCCTGGCGACTCGCCTGGATGCGGGCGGCAACCTGGTCGGCACGCGCGCCGGCCGCGACCCGTCGCGCAAGCCCATCGCCACGGGCTCGCACTGCGACACCGTGATGGAAGGCGGACGGTTCGACGGCATCATCGGCGTGCTGGCCGGCATCGAAGTCGCGCATACGCTGAACGAGCACGGCATCGAACTTGACCACCCTTTTGAAGTCATCGACTTCCTGTCCGAAGAACCCAGCGACTACGGCATCTCGTGCGTGGGCAGCCGCGCCCTTAGCGGCCAGTTGTCGGCGGACATGCTGGCCGCCTGCAACCCCGCCGGCGAATCGCTGGCCCAGGGCATCGCCCGCATCGGCGGCGACCCCGCCGCGTTGAGCGCACCGCTGCGTGGCGCGGGCGGCACCGCGGCCTTCGTCGAACTGCACATCGAACAGGGCCCCGTACTGGAAAGCCGTGGCCTGCCGATCGGCGTGGTCACCAACATCGTTGGCATCCGCCGCGTGCAGATCGTGGTGCAAGGCCAACCCGACCACGCCGGCACCACGCCCATGGACATCCGCCGCGACGCCCTGGTGGGCGCGGCACGCATCATCGACGCGGCCAGCCGCCAGGCCAGCGCCGCCAGCGGCAACCCGCATTACGTGGTGGCCACCGTGGGCCGGCTGTCGATGACGCCCAACGCCGCCAACGCCGTGCCGGGCCGCGTCGAGATGACGCTGGAAATGCGCAGCGACAGCAACGCCGTGCTGGACAGCTTCCCCGAAACATTGATGGCCGGCGTCGCCGACGACCTGAAGGCGTGGCGCCTGACGGCCGGCTTCACCCAACTAAGCCGCGCCCAGCCCACCGACTGCTCACCCCTGGTGATGGACGCCGTGAAAGCGGCGGCGGACCAGCTGGGTTACGCGTCCATGCGCCTGCCCAGCGGTGCCGGCCACGACGCCGTCTACATGGCGCCCACCGGCCCCATCGGCATGATTTTCATCCCGTGCCTGAACGGCCGCAGCCACTGCCCGGAAGAATGGATCGAACCGTCGCAGCTGCTGGACGGCACGCGCGTGCTGTATCAGTCCGTGCTGCAACTGGACCGCGTGCTGCGCGGCGCCTGACGCGCCACACCCATTCCGCCCCCACGGTTATCGCCGGCCACGGGGCGGCGCGCTGCCATAATGGCTGCCTTGCCCCGGATGAATCCCCATGGAACAGATAGAACTGAACGACAGCACCGCCGACCGCTTCCTGCTGGACGCGCCCGGCTTGTCGCTGCTGGTCTTCCATAGCCGCACCTGCGGCACCTGCCGCATTGCGCGCGAACAGCTGCCCGCGCTGGAACTGCCGGTGGAACGGGTCTGTTGGGTGGACGCCGGGGACAACCGTGGCCTGGTTGAGCGCTACGAAGTCTTTCACCTGCCCGCCATGTTTGTGACACGCGACGGCGCCTTTTTCGGGCCGGTGCAATCGACGCTGGCCGAATGGGACTTGCGCCAACAGATCGGCCTGGCGCTGGACAGCTACCCCGCCGAATTGCCGTGACGGCGCCCGCGTCCAAACCGCTGCGCTTGCCGCTGGACACGCTGGCCACCACCGGCATGCTGGCCCTGTGCGTGTGCTGGGGCTTTCAGCAAATTGCCATCAAGCTGGTGGCCGCCGACATCGCGCCCATCATGCAGATTGCGCTGCGATCCAGCTTTGCCGCGCTGGTGCTGGCGGTGGTGGTCTGGCACGCCGAAGGCCGGGGCGCCGTGCGCGACGGCACGGCGCTGCCAGGCCTGCTTGTCGGCTTGCTGTTCGGCGCGGAATTCCTGTTCGTGGCGCAGGGGCTGCTGTACACCACGGCCTCGCACATGTCGGTGTTTCTGTACACCGCGCCCATATTTGCCGCGCTGGGGCTGCATTGGTTGCTGCCCGAAGAACGCATGCAGCCGCTGCAATGGCTGGGGGTCGCGATTGCTTTCGGCGGTATTGCGGTGGCGTTCCTGTTCAAGGGCGGCGCACCGCGCGAAGCCGCCGGCGCCGCCAACATGCTGCTGGGCGACGCCATGGGATTGGCGGCGGGCTTGCTGTGGGGCGCCACCACGGTCGCCATCCGCGCAACGTCGTTGTCCGAGGCGGCCCCGTCCAAGACCTTGCTGTATCAGATGGCGGTGGCGGCGGTGGGCCTCTTGGCCTATGCCGTGGTCACCGGCCAGCACACCATCCGCCCCACGACGGCGGCCTTGACCAGCGTGGCGTTCCAGGCGGTGGTCGTGGCCTTGTCCAGTTACCTGGCGTGGTTCTGGCTGTTGCGCCGCTACCTGGCGTCGCGCCTGTCGATCCTGTCGTTCATGACGCCGCTGTTCGGGGTGAGCTTCGGCGTGCTGATCCTGGATGAACCGCTGGACGCGGGCTTCGCCATCGGCGCGGTGCTGGTGCTGTCGGGCATCACCCTGGTCAGCGGCGGCGAAGTCGTCAGGCAGTGGCTGCGCAGGCGGCAGGACTGAGCTGGCAATCCGGGCAAGGGCCGCTTTATCCTGCTGCCCCATCCTGCTGCCCTATCTCGGCACCCCATGCTGTGCTCTCTCGGCGCCCTGGCCCTGCCTACCCCCGGCTCCGGCCCAGGTTCAGCACGATCAGCGCGGCGCCTGCCAGCACAAAGGCAAAGCCCCACCAATCGGCGGCGGCGGGCCGGTCGCCCACCAGGGCCATCGCGCCCAGCACGCCCACCACCGGCACCATCAACGTGGTCAACGCCGCCACCGTAGCGCTGACGCGTTCGCTCAGCACGAACCACAGCCAGTAGGCCACCGCCGTGCCCAGGATGATGTGAAACGACAGCGCCGCCACGATGCGGCCGTTCCAGCCTTGGGTAGGAAATGACTCGCCGGCGATCAACACGCCCGTCAGCGCACAGGCGGCGCCCACGGCCAACTGCCATGCGGTGACGACGATACGGTGGCCGTCCACCGGCCAGCGCTTCAGATACACCGTGCCCGCCGCCCAACCAAACGCGGCCACCAGCGGAAACACCAGGCCACGGGTGGCGGCCAGGTCGTGCTGCCCGAACACCGCGCGCAACACCGGCCAGGCCAGGATGGCCACCCCGATGGCGCCCAGCATCAGCGCCAGCGCGCGCCGTCGGTCCAGCCGTTCGCCCAGCACCAGCCAGGCCAGCAGCGCCGACATCATGGGCATCGTGAAGGTCAGCACCGCCGCGCGCGACGTGCTGGTGCTGAGCTGCGCCCACGCCACCGCCAGGTTGAAGACCGCCACGGCCAGCACGCCGCCCACGACGATGCCCGGCCACGCATCGCGCGGCGGCAACAGGGGCAACCGCTTGGCGCGCGCCAGCAGCAACAGCAGGACCGCGCCGCTGCCCAGCCCCAGCACGCGCAGCGTGAACGGCGGGAAGATGGCGAGGATGATTTTCACCGCCGGCCAGTTCAACCCCCAGAACAGGGCCAACGCCACCGGAATCAGGCGCACGCGGCTTTTTCCCGGGCGGTCAGTTCAGACAGGCTTTGGCGTTGATTGCCTTCGGCGTCGAAGTTGGCGGGGTCCAGCCAGCGCTCGTAGGCGGCGCGCAGCGCGGGCCATTCGCTGTCGATGATCGAGAACCAGGCGGTGTCGCGGCTGCGGCCCTTGTAGACCGTGGCCTGGCGGAAGATGCCTTCAAACTGAAAGCCCAGCCGCGCGGCGGCCTGGCGCGACGGCGCATTCAGGCTGTCGCACTTCCATTCATAACGGCGGTAGCCCAGCTCGTCGAACGCGCGGCGCATCAGCAGGAATTGCGCTTCGGTGGCGATCCGGGTGCGCTTGAGCCGGCGCGAGAACGACACGAAGCCGACTTCAATGACGCCATTGGCCGGGTCGATACGCATCAAGGCCAGCGTGCCGATGGCCCGGCCCGTTTCCAGGTCGATGATGGCGTGATGCAGCGGGTCGTTGCCCGCCTGCGCGGCTTCGGCGAAGGCGCGGTAGGCGTCCGCGTCGGCAAACGGGCCAACGCCCATGTAGGTCCAGTCGCTATCGTCCGGCGCCTGGCTGAAGGCCTGGTACAGATCCGCGGCATGGCGCTCGGCGGACAAGGGTTCCAGGCGGCAATAACGGCCGATGGCCGGCGTCAGCGGCGGGCGCGGGCGTGCCGTCCAGCCGGGTACGTCGGGGCCGATGGGTTGTTGGAATGCATTGACGCGGGCTTGCATTGGGCGGGGCCTCATCCGGTTAAGCGCGCGCCGCCGGCCGTGGCGGACGCAACACGCAGGGCCTCACAATATCGGAATCGTGGCATCATAAAAAGCACCACGGATCCCGAATTTAATAGGGCCACGCCTCAAGCGGCCCGCGATCAGCGCGCCATGCAAACGCCCAGCCGAAGCCTACCCGCCCACACCGCCCTGCTGTCCAGTCCGCTTGCGCGCGGCCCCGGCGCGCCGCCGCGCCAACGCCAGCTTATTCAACGCCTGAAGCAGGCCATCCTGGCCGGCCAATTGCCCGCCGGCGGCAAGCTGCCGTCGTCACGCGCGCTGTCCGAAGAGCTTGAAATCTCGCGCAATACGGTGCTGATCGCCTACGAGCAGTTGACGGCCGAAGGCTATGTCATCGCGGACCGCCAGGGCACCCGGGTGGCGCCGCTGTCAGCCGCCCCGTGGGCGTTGGCGGCCCGCGCCACGGCCAGCGCAACCGCAGCGGCAACCGCGACCGCCGATGCAACGACGGCCCCCACCGCCACCGCCACGCGCTTGTCGCGCATCGTTGCCACCCGTGGCGCCACCGACAGTTCTTTGCCCATGACCCCCGGCACGCCGGCCCTGACGCAGTTCCCCATGAACGCCTGGCGCCGCGCGCAAGACCGCGCGCTGCAAGCCGCCCCCGCCACCACGCTGGGCTACGGCCATCCGACGGGTGAGCCGGCGCTGCGCGAAGCCATCGCGCAATATCTGCGGGTGTCGCGCGGCGTGCATTGCGACGCCTCGCGCATCATCATCACCGAAGGCGCGCAGGGCGCGCTGGCGCTATGCGTGCAACTGCTGACCAACCCGGGCGACACCGCCTGGCTCGAAGAGCCCGGCTATCGCGGCGCCAAGTCGGCCTTTCATGGTGGCGACCTGAACGTGGTGGCCATGCGCGTGGACGCGGACGGCATCGTCATACCCGACGACGCCTGGCGCACGCATCCGCCGCGCCTGATCCAGACCACGCCCACGCATCAATACCCCACGGGCGCCGTGCTGTCGGTGGCGCGGCGGCTGGACTTGCTGGAACGGGCCGGGCGCGCGGGCGCCTGGATCATCGAAGACGACTACGACAGTGAGTTCCGGCATCAGGGCGACCCCATCGCGGCCATGCAGGGGCTGTTGCCCAACGCGCCCGTGCTGTACGTGGGCACGTTCAGCAAGACGCTTTTTCCGGCGTTGCGCCTGGGCTTTTTGGTGCTGCCCGAGGCCCTGGCCCAGACCGCCTTGCCGTCCATTATCGAGATGCTGCGCGGCGGCCACCGGCTGGAACAGCTGACGCTGGCCGCCTTCATCGACAACGGCCAATTCTCGCGCCACCTGGGCCGCATGCGGCGCCTGTACCGCGAACGGCAGTCGGCCTTGCGCGATGCGCTGGCCACGCATTTCAAGGGGGATCACGAGGTCCTGGGCGGACACAGCGGCCTGCACCTGACGGTGCGCCTGCCACCGGATTGCCCGGATCAGGCCATTGTGGCGCTGGCGCGGCAGGTGGGCATGAACCCCAGCGCGCTATCGACTTTCGCCATGGCGCCGCGCGCCGAAGACAACGGGCTGGTGATCGGCTATGGCAACACCAGCGCCGACCGCTTTCCCGCGCTGGTCAAGCGCCTGGGGGAACTGGCGCGGCAAGCCCGGCGCTAATTGACCAGGCCACCCAGCACCAGCACCGCCAGCACCGCCCAGAACAGAAACCCAAGGATGGAGCGGCGCAGCAAGGCCTTGATGGCGGCCCACAGGAACATCAGGCCCAGCACCAGCAAGACAAAATTGAAGATGGACGGGCTCATGCCCATTGCCTTGGACAGCCCGCCGTAGAAGTCGCCCAGCGCACCGCCCAAGCCGCCCAGCAGCCATTTGATGCCGCCCACCACCGCGCGCAGCGCTTCGCCCAGCATGACGCCCAGCGAGCCGAAAAATCCGTCGTCCTGCGGCATCAGCGTCGCGCGTCCATCAACATGCGCACGGCCAGGCCGGCCAGCACGGTACCCATCAACCAGCGCTGAATCACCAGCCACAACGGCCGGCCCGCCAGGAAGCCCGCGATGGACCCGGCGGTAATGGCGATGACGGCATTGACCGACAGGCTGATGACCACCTGCGTCATGCCCAGCGCCAGCGACTGCGTGAACACGCTGCCATGGTCGGGCTGAATGAACTGGGGCAACAGCGACACATACATCACCGCGATCTTGGGGTTGAGCAGATTGGTCACCAGCCCCATCGTGAACAGCGTGCGCGGGCTGCTGCGGGGCAGTTCGCGCACCTGGAACGGCGATCGCCCGCCGGGGCGGATGGCCTGCCACGCCATGTACAGCAGGTACATGGCGCCGCCGATGCGCAAGGCGTCATAGGCGTAGGGCACCGTCAGCAGCAAGGCCGTAATGCCGAAGGCCGCGCAGCACACATAGAAGATGAACCCGACCGCCACGCCGCCCAGGGAGATCAGGCCGGCGCGCGCGCCTTGCGAGATGGAACGGGACACCAGGTAAATCATGTTGGGGCCGGGCGTCAGCACCATGCCCAGGGCCACCAGGGCGAATGTCAGAAGATGAGTCAGGTCGGGCATGATGAGCCGGCGCGAGCCGGACGATGTCGAACAGGGATGCGCACACGTTATCGCAAAACTGTATCGGAACAGGAAACTTTTTGAACGCGGCACGGCCGCCCGGCAAACGTATCGCCCATGCCACACCGGCCCGAACCCGCGCCGTGATTGGCATCCGCAACTTTACGGCCCCGGGCGCGTGGCGATACAGTGAACCGATTCGTTGCACTGCATGGAGCACCGGAAGATGCCGAAACGTCATCCGTCCGTGGTGGAAAGCCCGCCCGTCATTCGCGTCGGCATCGGCGGCTGGACGTACGCGCCGTGGCGCGGCACCTTTTATCCCGAGGACCTGCCCCATGCGCGCGAGCTCGAATACGCCAGCCGGCAGCTCACCGCGATTGAAATCAACGGCACCTACTACAGCACCCAGAAGCCCGCCACTTTCGCCAAATGGCGCGATGAAACGCCGGACGGCTTCGTCTTTTCGCTAAAGGCGTCGCGCTACGCCACCAACCGGCGCGAGCTTGCCGGCGCCGGCGATTCCATCCAGCGCTTCGTCCATAGCGGCATTGCCGAATTAGGATCCAAGCTGGGGCCGGTGGTGTGGCAATTTGCGCCCACCAAGACCTTCAACGCGGAGGACTTCGGCGAATTCCTGGCGCTGTTGCCCGACAAGGTCGATGGCTTGCCGCTGCGCCACGTGCTGGACGTGCGCCACCCCAGCTTCGCCTGCGAGGAATACCTGGAACTGGCCCGCCGCCACCGCGCCGCCACCGTCTATACCGATAGCGAGAACTTTCCGGCCATTGCCGACCGCACCGCCGATTTCGTCTACGCCCGGTTGATGCGCGCCAGCACCACGTTCAAGGCCGGCTATGCGCCCAAGGTACTGGACGCCTGGGCGGACAGGCTGCACACCTGGTCGCGTGGCGACGATCCGGCGGACCTGCCTCGGATCGGTTCCGCGCCGTCCGGGCCACCGCGCGCGCAGGACGTCTACGCCTTCTTTATCAATGGCGCAAAAGAACGCGCGCCGTTTGCGGCGCGCGCCATGATCGAACGCTTGTAGTGCAGGCCGGCGCGCGGCGCGTTTTTTGGCGCCCTTATTGCGCGACCGGCGTGCGCAGGGTGACGAATTCTTCCGCCGCCGTCGGGTGGATGCCGATGGTGTCGTCGAACACCTGCTTGGTGGCGCCGGCCTTGAGCGCCACCGCGATGCCCTGCACGATTTCGCCCGCATCGGGGCCGACCATGTGCACGCCCAGCACGCGGTCCGTCTTGGCGTCCACGATCAGCTTCATCAAGGTCTTTTCCTGCGATTCCGTCAGCGTCAGCTTCATCGGACGGAAGCGGCTTTCGAAAAGCTTGATCTCGTAGCCTGCTTCGCGCGCTTCTTCCGTGGTCATGCCCACCGTGCCGATGTTCGGCAGGCTGAACACGGCGGTCGGAATCAGCTTGTAGTCGACCTTGCGGTATTCCTCGGGGCGGAACAGGCGGCGCGCCACGGCCATGCCTTCGGCCAGCGCCACCGGCGTCAGCGGCACCCGGCCGATGACGTCGCCAATCGCCAGGATGGAAGGTTCGGCGGTGCGGTATTCGTCGTCCACGTCGATGAAGCCGTCTTCGCGCAGCTTGACGCCGGTGTTCTCCAGGCCCAGGTTGTCCAGCATCGGACGGCGGCCGGTGGCGTAGAAGACGCAATCGGTTTCGATGACCGCGCCGTCTTTCAACGTGGCCAGCAGCGAGCCGTCGGGCTGCTTGTCGATGCGCGCCAGGTCGGTGAAAAAGCGCAGGTCGACGCCCTTTTTGGTGAGCTCGTCGCGCAGGTGTTCACGCACGCCCTGGTCAAAACCGCGCAGGAACAGCGGGCCGCGATAGGCCTGCACGGTGTGCGCGCCCATGCCGTTGAAGATCGACGCGAATTCCACGGCGATATAACCGCCGCCCACCACCAGCACGCGGCGCGGCAACCGCGGCAGGAAGAACGCCTCGTTCGAGGTAATGGCGTGTTCCTTGCCGGGAATGTCGGGCACGCGCGGCCAGCCGCCCGTTGCCACCAGGATGTTGGCGGCGGTGTGGCGTTGGCCGTTGATTTCGACGGTGTGCGGGTCGACGATGCGGGCGTGGCCTTCCAGCAGCGTCACGCCGCTATTGACCAGCAAGTTGCGGTAAATGCCGTTAAGGCGTTCGATTTCGCGGTTTTTGTTGGCGATCAGGGTGGGCCAGTCGAAGGACGGCTTGCCTACATTCCAGCCAAAGCCGTGGGCCTGCTCGAAGTCTTCGCTGTAATGGGCGCCGTAGACCAGCAGCTTCTTGGGCACGCAGCCCACGTTGACGCAGGTGCCGCCCAGGTAGCGGCTTTCCGCCACGGCCACGCGCGCGCCAAAGCCTGCTGCAAAACGGGCCGCGCGCACGCCGCCAGAACCCGCGCCGATCACAAACAGATCAAAATCGAATGCCATGTTGTTTCCTTCGCTAAAGCCCGGGGGCCCGCGTTCACTGTCCGGGAAAACCGTATTTAACACTACCGGCGCGCGCCCGGGTTCGCGCGGGCGGCATGGGCGCGGCGCGGACGCACCCATGCCGACGGCGATACGCCCCTGTGCCTAGGGCAAGGCCGCCGACACGGCCTCGGCGTCGATGCCGTATCGGACGATGGCCTGGGCGGCCTGGGCCGGGTCCACCTGCCCGTCATCGGCCAGCGCCTTGAGCGCCGCCAAGGCGATGTGATGGCGGTCCACGCCGAAGAACGAGCGCAATGCCGGGCGCGTATCCGAGCGGCCGAATCCGTCGGTGCCCAGGGTGACGTAGCGCCGGCCCGCCAGGAACGGCCGGATCTGCTCGGGCACCGTCTTCATATAGTCGGTGGCGGCCACCACCGGCCCCACGCTCGCGGCCAGCGCGGTTTCGGCATGACCGCGCCGCGCTTCGGCCTGCGGATGCAGGCGGTTCCAGCGTTCGACCTCGTGGCCGTCGCGCATCAGTTCGGAATAGCTGGTCACGCTCCAGACGTCCGCCGACACGCCGAAATCCTGTTGCAAGAGATTGGCGGCGGCCAGCGTCTCGGCCAGAATCGCGCCGCTACCCAGCAGCTGCACGCGCAAGGCGCCCGGTTCGCCCTGGCGCAAGCGATACATGCCTTGCAGGATGCCGGCCTGGGCGCCTTCGGGCATGGGCGGATGCGCGGTCTTCTCGTTGACCAGCGTCAGGTAATAGAAAACGTCTTCGCCGTCCGTGTACATCCGGCGCAGCCCGTCCTGCACGATCACCGCGATTTCATAGGCGTAGGCAGGGTCATAGGCGCGGCAGGACGGGATGACCGAGGCCAGCACGTGGCTATGGCCGTCGTCGTGTTGCAGGCCCTCGCCTTCCAGCGTGGTGCGCCCCGACGTGGCGCCAAGCAAAAAGCCGCGCGCGCGGATGTCGCCCGCCGCCCACGCCAGATCGCCCACGCGTTGAAAGCCGAACATGGAATAGAAAATGTAGAAGGGAATGGTGGCCAGCCCATGCGTGCTGTGCGCGGTGCCCGCCGCGATCCACGACGACATCGCGCCGGATTCGTTGATGCCTTCCTGCAAGATCTGGCCCTTGCGATCCTCGCGATAGACGCTGAGCTGGTCCGCGTCCTGCGGCGTGTAAAGCTGGCCGACGTGCGAATAGATGCCCACTTGGCGGAACATGCCGTCCATGCCGAACGTGCGCGACTCGTCGGGCACGATGGGTACGACGCGCGGGCCGATATCCGGGTCTTTGAGCAGCTGCGCCAATACCCGCACGAAGGCCATCGTGCTTGAAAATTCGCGGCCGTCGCTGCCCTTCAAATGGGCGGCGAACGCCGTCAGCGGCGGCGTGGACAACGGCCCTGGCCCCGCCGAGCGGTACGGCAGATGGCCGCCGGCGCGTGCGATGGCGGCCTGGAAATAGTGGTGTTCCGCGCTGCCGGGCGCGGGCTTGATATACGGAATCTCTTCAAGCTGATCGTCCGGCACGGCAATGGCGAAGCGGTCGCGGAAGGCGCGCACGGCCGGGTCGGCCATTTTCTTTTGCTGGTGGTTGGTGTTGGCGGCCTCGCCCGCCGCGCCCATGCCGTACCCCTTGACGGTCTTGGCCAGGATGACGGTGGGCTGGCCCCGGTGCGCCACGGCCGCCGCATAGGCGGCATGCACTTTGGCGGGGTCGTGGCCGCCCCGGTTCAGTGCGCCGATCTCGTTGTCCGACAGATGGGCCACGCGGTCCAGCAACACCGGGTCCGCCCCAAAGAAATGCTCGCGCACGTAGGCGCCGCCCCGCGCCTTGAACACCTGGTATTCGCCGTCCACGCACTGCATCATGCGGCGGCGCAGGCGGCCGTCGTGGTCCTGCGCCAGCAGCGCGTCCCAACCGGCGCCCCAGATCACCTTAATGACATTCCAGCCGGCGCCGCGATAGACGCTTTCCAGTTCCTGGATGATCTTGGCGTTGCCGCGTACCGGCCCATCCAGCCGTTGCAGGTTGCAATTGACCACGAAGATCAGGTTGTCCAGCTTTTCGCGCCCAGCCATTGCCACGGCGGCCAGCGTTTCGGGCTGGTCCTGTTCCCCGTCACCCAGAAAGCCCCATACCTTGCGGCCCTGCGCGGCAATCAGCTCGCGGTCTTCCAGGTAACGCATGTAGCGGGCCTGATAGGCAGCCATCAGCGGGCCCAGGCCCATCGACACCGTGGGAAATTGCCAAAAGCCCGGCATGGTGCGCGGGTGCGGATAGGACGCCAGCCCGCCGCCGCCGATTTCGCGGCGAAAGCCGTCAAGCTGGTCTTCGGAAATTCGGCCTTCCAGGTAGGCGCGCGCATAAATGCCGGGCGCGGAATGGCCCTGAATGTAGAGCAGGTCGCCCAGGAAATCGGGCGTGGCGGCGCGAAAGAAATGGCGGTAGCCGGTTTCGTACAGCGTCGTGGCCGACGCGTAGGTGGCGATGTGGCCGCCCACGCCCGAGGTCTTGCCGGCGCGCAGCACCATGGCCATGGCATTCCAGCGCAGGTAGGCGTCCAGTCGCTGCTCGATGCCGATATCACCCGGAAACACGGACTGGCTCGCAACATTGATGGTGTTGACGTAGGGGGTGACGCCCGGCGCCGTATAGCGCCCATTGGCCGCGCGGTCCTGCTGGATCAATTGATCCAGCAAGTAGTGCGTGCGCGGCCGGCCTTCGTGGGCCAACACGGCCTGCATGGCTTCCAGCCATTCCTGGGTTTCCTGCGGGTCGGCGTCGGTGGAATCGATCGGGGTGTCCATGGGAGTTCCTTTGGTGATGGGGCTGCGCCACGCAGCAAGGCGTTGGCGTTCCACGCATTTCACATCGTGAATTGCAATTGCATCATGTGCAATTGCAATCGTATGGCCGCGCCTGAACAATTGCAAGTGCAACTATCTTTGCCAGCCGCTGTTCACGTTTTCCACTTCGATCACGCGATCCCGCAACGCCGCTCTTACAATCGCGGCTGCATTCCCGATATCAAAAAAGGAACGACCGCATGGCCACGGGCAAGCCCGACGCATGGAGCCTCTTCCTGACCGCGCACGCGCTGGTGGTAGAGGAGATTGAAAAACGGCTGTCGGCAGCCGACCTGCCGCCGCTGGCGTGGTACGACGCGCTATGGGCGCTGGAACGCGCCCCGGACGGCACGGCGCGCATGTTCGAAATGGCCGAACGCATGGTGATCGCGCGCTATAACCTGACGCGCTTGATGGACCGGATCGAGGCGGCCGGCCTGGTCGAGCGCTTTCGTTCCGACGAGGACAGGCGCGCCACCTATGCCCGCCTGACGCCCAAGGGCCGCGCGCTGCGGCGCGAGATGTGGAAGGTGTACGGCCCGGCCATCGACGAATTGTTCCTGTCGCGATTGCCCGCCGCGCAACAAGCCGCCATGGCCAAGAGCTTTGTCGACATTGCCCGCCACGTGCGGGCGTTGAACCAGGACCCTGCCTCATGAACAGTGCGCCGATGACCACCAACCCCACGACCACCGGCCCGGTCGCCACCGCCGCCCTGCACATCGGCATCGTTGCCTGTTCGGCCGAAGGCGCCGCGCTGTGCTATCGCACCTTGTGTGCCGAAGGTTCGCAGCGCATGGGGCCGCACGCGCACCCCGAAATATCGCTGCATACCCATTCGCTGGCGGACTACGTGGTGTGCCTGAACAACCAGGACCTGGCCGGTGTGGGCGCGTTAATGCTGTCATCGGCCAACAAGCTGGCGCGCGCCGGGGCTGACTTGCTGATCTGCCCCGACAACACCATCCATCAGGCGTGGGGCCATGCGCTGCCGCGTTCGCCGCTGCCCTGGCTGCATATCGCCGAGGAAGTTGCCTTGCAGGCCGCCGCGCAAGGCTTTCGGCGCATTGGCATCCTGGGCACGCGGTGGCTGGTCGATAGCGAGGTGTATCCGGACAAGCTGGGCGCGCAAGGGCTGCAATGGGTGCGCCCCATCGAAGAAGACCGTCTCACGCTGGGCCGCATCATCATGGACGAACTGGTTTACGGCGTATTCCAGCCCGAGTCGGTCGCGCGCCTGCAAGGCATTGTGGAACGCTTGCGCGATGCCGGTTGCGACGCCGTGGTGCTGGGCTGCACCGAACTGCCGCTGGTGCTGAACGACGGCAACTGCGCCTTGCCCACGCTGGATTCCACACGCATCCTGGCGCGCGCCGCGCTGTCACGCGCGCTGTCCGGCGCCCTGTCGCCCGCGCCCTCACCCGCCCCGGCGCCGCGCTGACGCGGCCCGGTTGGCGCTAGATCTGCTCCAGCCCGAACTGCCGCAGCCGGTTCAAATCCAGCACCTTGATCTGGTGATACGCCAGCGCCAGGATCTGCGCGTCCGCCAGGGTCTGCAACGCCTGGTTCACCCGCTGGCGCGACAGGCCGGTCAGATAGCCTAGTTCTTCTTGCGAAATCGCCAGCGTCAGGTCGGTCGACGGATACAGCTGCGGGTTGAACAGCTGGGCCAGCGACTGCGCCACCCGCGCATCGGCATCCATCAAACGATGGTTCTGGATCGATGCAATGAATTCCCCCATGCGGTCGTTCAGCTGGCCGATGACGAAATGCGAAAACGGCAGGCTGGCGGCCAGCAGCGCATGGAACGTGGCGGCCGGCACCAACATCACCAGCGACGGCTGGATCGCCACCACATCGTATTTGCGCAGCTCGCGCTTGATGACGCTGCCTTCGCCAAACCAGCCGCCACGCGGCACACCGGAAAACGTGCAACTGCGGCCCGACTCGTTATAGATGGCCAGCTTGAGCAAGCCCGTGTGCACGCCCAGCCAATAGTCCGATGGCGCGTTGCGCCGCGCGATCCAGGCGCCATTGGCCACGTGTTCCGCGCGCGCCGTCGCCAGCACCAGTTCCTGGTGGCCGGCCTCCAGTGCGGCGAACCACGAACAGGCGCCAAAGAGCTCGGCCAGCGCGGCGGCGGAAACAACGTTTGAAACATCGGACATGGGCGGAACCGTGTAAAACTGGCAGTTTGCGAGGTCGGCTGGCAGGTCTGTCATGCAGGCGACAGACAGTATTTTCGGCTCGCCCCTACGCTCACGCAAGCGACGGAAATCAAGCTTTCCGCGATCAGCAAACCTCGAACAAGACAGGGGCCACCCACGCGCCCTACTCGGAGACGACGCATGAGCAGCATGTTCGACCACGGCCTGGCGCGCCGCGACGCCAACTACACGCCCTTGACCCCGGTGGACTTCATTGCCCGCGCGGCCGAGGTGTACGGCCAGCGGCTTGCCGTGGTGTACGGCAAGGTTCGCCGCACCTGGGCCCAGACCTATGAACGCGCGCAGCGCCTGGCCAACGCGCTGGAACGGGCCGGCATTCAGCGCGGCGACACCGTCGCCGTGATGCTGCCCAACATTCCCGCCATGGTCGAAGCCCACTTCGGCGTGCCGATGGTCGGTGCGGTGCTCAACACGCTTAACACCCGCCTGGACGCGCCCAGCGTGCTGTTCATGCTGGGCCACGGCGAAGCGCGCGCCCTGATCATCGACACCGAATATGCCGACATCGCCCAGCGCGCCCGCGCCGAATACCCGCACTTGAAGATCGTCTCGGTCCACGACCTGGACGGTGCCCCCGCCACCTCGGCAGGCGCCCGGCATAGGGACGCCCCTGAGCCGGGCGCCCCTGTGCCGGGCGCCCCTATGCCGGGCGCTACCGACTACGAAGCCTTCCTGGCCGACGCGCCCGCCCATTACAACTGGCAGCCGCCGGCCGACGAATGGGACGCCATCGCGCTGAACTACACCTCGGGCACCACCGGCGACCCAAAGGGCGTGGTCTACCACTATCGGGGCGCATACCTGAACGCCGTCAGCAACATTCTTGAATGGGACATGCCCAAGCACGCGGTCTATCTGTGGACGCTGCCCATGTTCCATTGCAACGGCTGGTGCTTTCCGTGGACGGTGGCCGCGCGCGCCGGGGTGAACGTGTGCCTGCGCAAGTTCGACCCCCAGACCGTGTTCGACCTGATCCGCGCCGAAGGCGTCACGCATTACTGCGGCGCGCCCATCGTGCAAAGCGCGCTGGCCAACGCGCCGGCCGAGATGCGCGCGGGCATCACACATACCGTGCGCACCATGGTCGCGGGCGCCGCGCCCGCGCCCGCCGTCATCGCCAAGATGCGCGACATCGGCTTTGAACTGACCCATGTCTATGGGCTGACCGAAGTCTACGGGCCGGCCGCCGTCTGCGCCCGCCAGGAATCGTGGGACGCGCTGGACGACGAACGCCGTGCGCAGCTGACCGCGCGCCAGGGCGTGCGCTACCACTTGCAGGCCGGCGTATCGGTGCGCAACCCCGACACCATGCAGGAAGTGCCCGCCGACGAACAGACCGTGGGCGAAATCATGTTCCGCGGCAACATCTGCATGAAGGGCTACCTGAAGAACGAACGCGCCACCGACGACGCCTTCGCGGGCGGCTGGTTTCACACCGGCGACCTGGGCGTGATGACGGCGGACGGGTACGTGCGCATCAAGGACCGCAGCAAGGACATCATTATTTCCGGCGGCGAAAACATCTCCAGCATTGAAGTGGAAGACGCGCTGTACCGGCACCCCGCCGTTGCAGCCGTGGCCGTCGTGGCCATGCCCGACCCGAAGTGGGGCGAAACGCCTTGCGCGTTTGTCGAACTGAAACCGGGTTGCAGCGCCACCGCCGAAGAGATCATCGCGCACTGCAAACTGCTGTTGCCCGGCTTCAAGGTGCCGCGCGCGGTGCGCTTCGGAGAACTGCCCAAGACATCCACCGGCAAGATCCAGAAATTCGAGCTGCGCGCCGCCGTGGGCTCAACGCAGGCCATTGATGTGGCCGACCCCAACAAAGCCGCCTGAACGCCGGCAGCCCGGCACCTTCATCAAAGGAGTTTTTCGGCCATGACGTACCAAGCCCCCGTGAAAGACATGCTGTTTGTGTTGAACCACCTGGCCGGCCTGCGGCAAGTTGCCGCCCTGCCCGGTTTCGAGGAGGCCACGCCCGACACCGCACAGGCCGTGCTGGAAGAATCCGCGCATTTCGCGGCCGAAGTGCTGGCCCCGCTGAACCACCCGGCCGACCGAGAGCCCAGCACCTGGCGCGACGGCGCCGTCACCACGTCGCCCGGCTTCAAGCAGGCGTTTCGCCAATACACCGAAGCGGGCTGGCAGGGCATGTCGCATCCAGTGCAATACGGTGGCCAGGGCTTGCCCGGCCTGATCGGGTCGCCCTGCTCTGAAATGCTGAACGCCGCCAATCTGTCGTTCGCGCTATGCCCCTTGTTGACCAACGGCGCCATCGAAGCCTTGCTGACCGTCGGCTCGGCGGAAATGAAAACGCGCTTCATCGGGCCCATGATCTCGGGCCAGTGGACCGGCACCATGAACCTGACCGAACCGCAAGCCGGCTCGGACCTGGCCATGATCCGCACGCGCGCGCAACCGGTGGGCGACGGCACGTACCGGCTATCCGGCACCAAGATCTTCATCACCTACGGCGACCACGACCTGACCGAGAACATCCTGCACCTGGTACTGGCCCGGTTGCCCGACGCACCCGAAGGCGTCAAGGGCATTTCGCTGTTCCTGGTGCCCAAGTTCCTGGTCAACGAAGACGGCTCACTGGGCGCGCGCAACGACGTCACCTGCGTGTCCATCGAACACAAGCTGGGCATCAAGGCCAGCCCCACCGCCACCTTGCAATTCGGCGATGCGGGCGGCGCGCTGGGCTATCTGGTGGGCCAGGAAAACCGCGGGTTGGACGCCATGTTCATCATGATGAACGCGGCGCGCTATGCGGTGGGCGTGCAAGGCATCGCCATTGCCGACCGTGCCTACCAGCACGCGCTGGCCTATGCCAACGACCGCGTGCAAAGCCGCCCGGTGGACGGGTCGTCGCGCGATGCCGTCACCATCATCCACCACCCCGATGTGCGCCGCATGCTGGGCACCATGCGGGCGCTGACCGAAGCGGGCCGCGCGCTGGCCTACGTGACGGCGGGCCACGCCGACCTGGCCCACGCCAGCCCCGACGCCGACGAGCGCAAGCGTCATCTGGCCATCCAGGAATTCCTGGTGCCCATCGTGAAGGGCTGGTGCACCGAGATGTCGCTGGACGTGACCAGCCTGGGCGTGCAGGTGCACGGCGGCATGGGCTTCATTGAGGAAACCGGCGCGGCGCAGTATTACCGCGACGCCCGCATCCTGACCATCTACGAAGGCACCACCGCCATCCAGGCCAACGACCTGGTCGGCCGCAAGACCTTGCGCGACGGCGGCGCGGTGGCGCATGCGCTGCTGGAGGCCATCCGCCAGACCGAAACCGAGCTGGAATCGCGCAGCGAGCTGGCCGCCAACCTGGTGCTCAAGCCACTGCGGCAGGCGCGGCTGGCCCTGGCCAATGTCGTGGACTTTGTGCTGGCCAACGCCGCGGGCGCGCCCAACGCAGTCTTCGGGTCGGCCGTGCCGTATCTGCTGCTGGCCGGCACGACGCTGGCCGGTTGGCAGATGGCCCGTGCGCTGCTGGCCAGCCTGGACCACCAGCAGGAAGACCCCGACTTCCATCAGGCCAAGATCGCCACCGCACAGACCTATGCGCTGCACAAGCTGACCCAGGCGCCGGGGCTGGCGGCCGTGGTGCTGGGGTCCAAGGACTACGCGGTACAACCCTGACGCGACGGCGGCGGCGATGCCTTGCGGGGCAACGTCGCCGCCCAGAACAACAAGGCCGTCACGCTGATGGCCGCGCCCAGCGCGCACACACCCAGCCAGCCGGCGCGCGCGTACACCGCCGTGGACGCAATGCCGCCCAGCCCGCTACCCACCGCGTAGAACATCATGTAGCTGCCCACCAGGCGGCTATGCGACTGGGCGCTGATGCTGAAGATCATCGTTTGATTCGTCACGTGCAGCGCTTGCAGCGCCACGTCGAGCACCAGCACGCCCAGCGCCAAGGCCCACAGGCTGTGATCCAGCAAGGCAATGGGCGCCCACGCCAGGCACAGCAGCACCAGGCCCGCGCCCGTGGTGCGCTGCCCCAGCCCGCGATCCGCCCAGCGGCCGGCCCGCGCGGCCATCAACACGCCCAATACGCCCACCAGGCCAAAGCCACCCACCGCCGCGTGCGACAACGAATGGGGCGGCGCGCTCAAGGGCAGCACCAGCGCCGTCCAGAACACGCTGATGGCGGCGAACATCAGCAAGGCGATCATGCCGCGCACGCGCAGCACGGGTTCCGTGGCCAGCAGCGTCGCCATGGACCGCAGCAAGTCCCAGTAGGACAGCGTTGCCGTAGGCAGCCGGCGCCGAGGCAAGCGGCGCAGCAGCACCCACGCCAGCAACGCCGCCATCGCGGCGGACACCACGTACACGGCGCGCCAACCCCAGGCGTCGGCCACCACGCCGGCCACCGTGCGCGCCAGCAACAAGCCGATCACCACCCCGCCCTGCGCGGCGCCCACCACCCTGCCCCGTTCGCCGGGCGCGGCCAGCGCGGCGGACAGCGCCAGCAGGCCTTGCGTCATCGCGGTACCCAACAGGCCCAGCGCCACCATGCCCGCCAGCAGCCACGGCGTATTGGCCGACATGGCCACCGCGCCCAGCGCCAGCACCAGCAGGCCCAGTTGCGCCAGCATCAGGCGGCGCCGGTCCAGCAGGTCGCCAAGCGGCACCACGAACAGCAGCGCCACCGCGCAGCCCAATTGCGTTGCGCTGACGACGACGCCCACGGCGCCTTCGTCCAGCAGGAACTCCCGGCCGATGGCATCCAGCAAGGGCTGCGCGTAATACACGTTGGCCACGCTTAGCGCACAGGCTACGGCCAGCAACATCACCAGCGATGTGGGCAGGGGTGGCGACGCGTCGGCGGCGTCGTTGGCCTCGGCGCCGTCGTTGGCGGCCGGATTGCGCCCCGCATCGGCCGGGGTGCCGCGGGCGGCAGCCGCCGCGGGTTGCGCGCAGGCAGCGCTCAAGGTGTTGGCGCCGGGCGGTGGAGCATCGGGCATGGTACGTCCTTCTAGTTTTATTACGAAACCAGAATGCTAGACCCGAAGGTTTTATAATGCAACCATTGCATCCCAATCCTAGGGTCAGACATGGTCAAACGCACCAGCCTTGAAGGCGCCGCCTGCCCGGTGGCGCGCTCGTTAGACGCCATCGGCGACTGGTGGTCGCTGTTGATCGTGCGCGACGCGTTCGACGGCGTGCGCCGGTTTGGCGAATTCCAGAAAAGCCTGGGCGTGGCCAAGAACATCCTTAGCGACCGGCTGCGCACACTGGTTGCCCACGGCATCCTGGCCGTGGCCCCTGCCTCGGACGGCAGCGCTTATCAGGAATACGTGCTGACGGACAAAGGCCGCGCGCTGTTTCCGGTCATCGTCGGCTTGCGGCAGTGGGGCGAAGACCATTACTACGGCCCTGCCGAAGCGCACTCCACGCTGATCGACCGCAAGCGCGGCCAAGCCGTGCGCCGCCTGGAAATCCGCGCCCAGGACGGGCGCCTGCTGGAACCGGACGACACCGTCGTGCAGAAAACCACGCCCTCGCCCGGCTAGCCCGGCTGCCCCGGCCATTGCCCCGTGCCCAGCGCGGTTGGCGAATACGCGCCGAATTGCCAGCGCAGCGCCAAGGCGCCGGGCCGCCGCAGCACACGGCGCACGTGCACGCGCCACAGCCGTTCAGCGCCCGCAAAGCTTTGGATTTCGGGGCTGTCCAGCACCACCTCGGCGCGGCCCGATACCTGAAGCAGGTCGCCCCGTTCAAAATCCACAAAGACCAACCCCGCGCGCGGGTTCGCCATCAGGTTGCCCAAGGTATTGAAAAAGCGGTTGCCGGAAAAATCGGGAATGGTCAGCACATTGCCGTCCACCCGCACAAAACCGGGTTTGCCGCCGCGATGCGACACGTCAACCGCGCGGCCACCCCGCGCATCATCGTCCACGTAAGAGGCCACGAAAAAGGTGTCGGCCGATTGGATCAACGCGCGCGCGGCATCGTCCAATTGATCGGTTTCCGGCAACGCGGCTGCAAACCGCATGGCGGGCGAACGCGAGAAATGAAAATCGCGCGCCTGGATGTACTGCGGGCAATTGCCAAAGGACTGCGCCACGGCTACATCGAAGCGCTTGCCGTCCCATGCCGCGATGCGACCGTTCATGCGATTTCGCCGGCGCGTGTGCAGCTCGATGCCCAGCAGCCCCACCGCCTGCCCGGGGCCCAGGCCCGCGCGCACCGGATCATCGGCATCCGGCATGACGGTTACCCGCAAGGTGTGCGGGTCGGGCGACATGGCAAAGCCGGGCTGGCCCTCCAGCACGCCGGCCCACGGGTCGCCCTGGGGGTCCACCGTGCCAATCACCAGGAATGGCAACTGCGCGAAAAAAGCGCGGTGCTGGTCGGGCATGTGGTCGCGCACGATCTTCGGGCCGATCTGCGCCATGCGTTCGGCCACGCCGGCGCGCGCTTGCAACAGGCGTTCGCCCGCATGCCAGGGCAAGCCGTCGTCAAGAGGGGTATCAGTGGGGATCATGGTGCGCTCCGGGCCGTGGTGGTGATGGCGGTGTCAGGCGGCCTGCAAGCCGGCGGGCGTGCGGGCCATGGGCACGAAGCCCGGCAGGCTTTCGATGCGGTCGAGCCACGCACGCACATGGGGGTAGTCGGCCAGCGACACATTGCCTTCGGGCGCGTGCGACACGTAGGCGTAGCAGGCCACGTCCGCGATCGTCGGGCGGGAACCGGCCAGGAAGGCACGGGTGCCAAGCTCGGCGTTCATGACGCCCAGCAAGGCATGCGCGCGCGCCAAGGTCGTTTCCACGTCGTAGGGCGCGCCAAATACCGTGATCAATCGGGCCGTTGCCGGGCCGCTGGCCAGGGGCCCGGCCGCCACCGACAACCAGCGCTGCACCGCCGCCGCGCCGGCCGGATCGGCGGGCAGCCAGGCCTGGCCGTCGTAGCGGGTGGCCAGATAGACCAGGATGGCATTGGAATCCGCCACCACCGTGCCGTTGTCGTCGATGACCGGCACCTGGCCGAACGCGTTCAGCGCCAGGAATTCCGGGCGCTTGTGCTCGCCGCCGCGCAGGTCCACGTCGACGCGCTGGTGCGGAACGTTCAGCAGCGACAGCATCAGCGCGACGCGATGCGCGTGGCCGGACAGGGGAAAGCTATAGAAGGTCAACGGGGCAGCGGACATGGGAATTTCCAAGGTGGATGAACATGGCTCCATCTTGGTCCGATGCGCGCCCCGCGTGAACGGCCAGCCGCGACAAGACACTATTGTCGGATTTGAAAGGACGGATGGAAGGCAGCGGTGGCGGGCACGGCCGAAGGCTCCCGGTCAAAGGCACGGTGAAGGCACGGGAAGGCACCGGCCGAAGGCTCCTCATCCCCCGGCAGCGCTGCCCAGCTCCAGCCCGTCAGAGCGGTAATTCGGCCAGATCGCGCCGCAGGGCTTGCACGCAGAATTCGACAAAGCTGCGCACTTTGGCGGAACTGCGGCGGCCCTCTGGGTACACCACATGCACCGGCATGGGCGGCAATTCGAAGTCGCGCAGCACCACCTGCAAGGCACCGCTTTTGAGGTGCCGCGCCACCTGGTACGACACCACCTGCGTCAAGCCCCACCCTTCGCACGCGGCCAATACGGCGGCCTGAAACGACGTGACGGCCAGCTGCGATTCCACGTTCAGCCGGCGCGGCTCGCCGGCTTGCTGGAAGCGCCATTGCGCGCCCCGCCCTTCCATCGCGGCCGTGATGGTGCAGAAGCGGTGCAGCGCATCGGGGTCCTGGGGTTCGCCGTGTTGGCGCAGGAATTCAGGCGTGGCGCACACCACGCGGCGCACGTGGCCGACCGGCACCGCCGTCAACGTGGAATCGGGCAACGCGCCGATGCGCACGGCAACATCCACGCCTTCGTCCAGCAGGTTGACCACCCGGTCCACCAGCAAGGTGCGCACCGACACGGCCCGATGCGCGCGCAGATAGCCCAGCACCACCGGCATGACGTGCAGTTCGCCAAAGAACGCGGGCGCGGTGACGTGCAGCGCGCCACGTGGTACGGCCATCGCACCGGCGGCGGCATCGTCGGCTTGTTCGACGTCTTCAAGAATGCGGCGGCAGTCGGCCGCGTAGCGCTGGCCCGCCTCGGTCAGGCGCAGGCTGCGCGTGGTGCGTACCAGCAGCAAGGCGCCCAGCCGCCGTTCCAGCGCGGCAACGCTGCGCGTGACCGACGGCGCGGACATTTCCAGGCGGCGTGCGGCGGCGGCATAGCTCTGGGCTTCAGCCACGGCCAGGAACACCGACATTTCTTGGAATCGATTCATGCTGGGACCGTGGCGGGCAAGGTGGTGGGCAGGGCGGATGGCGTCGCCCAGGCGGCGCTGCTGTCCCGGACACACTGCCGCACGATATCGGCCAGCGCGGCGGCCACCGGGTCCGGCTGCGCCTGGGCACGATACAGCGACAGCGGGATCGACGGCAAAGGGGGCAGGCCCTGCTCGCCCGCCGCCAGCGCGCGCACGCCGGCGGGCAGGCCCAACGGCGTGCGCACGGCCAGGCCCAGCCCCGCCGACACGGCCGCCCACAAGCCGGCCAGGCTGGGGCTGGTGAATGCCGCGCGCCAGTTCACACCGGCGCGGTCCAACGCGTTGGTGGCACAGGTGCGAAACAGGCAAGGCGCCTCGAAGGCCACCAGCGGCAGTTCGCCATCGCCGTCGCCGCGCGGCGGATCGGCAAGCTGGCTGGGGCCGATCCAGCGCATGGGCAGGTCCAGCAGGCGTTCGGCATGCGGCAGGCGCGCATCAAAGTCCCAGGCCAGCGCCAGGTCCAACTGCCCCAGCGCCATGCGTTCCAGCAGTTCGCCGTTGCGCGCCACCCGTGCTTCGATCCGCACATGGGGATGCGCGCGGGCGAATTGGCCCAGCACGCGGGGCAACAGCATTTCGCCGAAGTCTTCCTGCATGCCCAGGCGCACGCGGCCGGACAGCTCGGCGCCTTGCACGGCGCGGGCTGCCTGGTCGTTCAGCTCCAACAGGCGGCGGCCGTAGGCCAGCATGGTCTGGCCCGCGTCGGTGAGCACCAGGCCGCGGCCGGCCTTGCGCAGCAGCGGCACACCGGCCTGCTCTTCCAGCTTTTTCATTTGCGCGCTGATCGCCGACGTGGATCGGCCCAGGCGGTCGGCCGCCCGGCCGAAGCTACCCAAATCGACGCCCGCAACGAAGCTGCGCAGGATGTCCAGGTCAAAGGTTACGGGTCGCATGGGTCGCCTTGGCTGGTCTTAATAGTCCAGTTTTCCAAAACTATTGAATCAATATTTCCTGATTTTCAGAACCATAGCAGACGCGCAAACTGGCCGGGTCCTTTTTTAAAAGCTCTGGAGTTTCGCATGTCCGACATCCCCGCCCCTGCGATTTTGCTGTCCGCCCCGGCCGCGCCCGCCGCGCACCGCTGGAAAGTGCTGGCGGTCGGCGTGGCCGCCAACGCGGCCTTTTCGGCCGCCGCCGCCGGCCTGCCGACCACGGCGGTGTTCATGCGTGCCGGTTATCGGCTGGACAACGATCAGCTTGGGCTGGCGCTGGGCTTGATGGGCCTGGGCGTGGCCTTGTTTGAATTGCCCTGGGGCCTGCTGACCGACCGCTGGGGCGACCGCCCCGTCCTGCTGACGGGCCTGAGCGCCACGGCAGCCGCGCTGGCCTGGCTAAGCGTGTTCGCCTCGCCCACGGCCGGTGTGGTGCCCAGCTTGTGGCTCTTGGCGGCGGGTCTGGTGCTGGTGGGCGTATTGGGCGGCAGCGTCAACGGCGCCAGCGGCCGGGCCGTGATGGCCTGGTTCGGCGATAGCGAACGCGGGCTTGCCATGAGCATCCGCCAGACCGCCGTGCCGCTGGGCGCAGGCCTGGGCGCCCTGCTGCTGCCTTGGCTGGCGGCACGGTCCGGGTTTGCCGCCGTCTTCGGCGCACTGGCCGCGATGTGCGCAGCGGCGGCGGTGCTGGCGGTGTGCTGGCTGCGCGATCCGGGCGGATTGCGCGGTCCGGGCGGATTGCGCGGTCCGGGCGAACTGCCCGGTCCGGGCGAATTGCGCGGTCCGAGCGGCCCGTTGCGCGATGCGCGCGTCTGGCGCGCGGCGGCGGCGATCGGCCTGATGTGCTGCCCGCAGTTCGCGGTGCTGACCTTCGCCACGGTGTTCCTGCACGACTTCAGCCAGGCGGGCATCGGAACGCTGACTGCCGTGATGGTGGCGGTGCAGTTGGGCGCGATGGTGGCGCGCATCGCCAGCGGCCGGTGGACTGATCGGCACGGCAACCGACGCGCCTTTTTGCGCCGCTGCGCGCAACTGAGCGCGCTGATGTTCGCGGCGTTGGGCGCGGTCGCTTGGCTGGTCAGTGGCGGCCCCACCACGCCGGGCGCGGTGCTTGCCACGGCAGCCCTGCTGACGGCGGCGGGCGTGTGCGCGTCGGCCTGGCACGGCGTGGCATATACCGAACTGGCGACGCTGGCCGGCGTGAACCGGGCCGGCACGGCGTTGGGCATGGCGAACAGCTGCGTCTACCTGGGCCTGTTCCTGACGCCCGTTGCGCTGCCGCACGTGGTGGCGGCCAGCTCGTGGCCCGCCGCCTGGGTGCTGGCGGGCGTGGCGATGCTGGCCGCCCTGCCGCTGTTGCCGCGCGCGTCATGGCGGGCGAGCTGACCACGCGCAGGTCACGGCAGGCGACATTGCCGCGGGCGTTGCCGCAAGCGCCAGTACCGTTTGCATCGCCGCCGGTGACATTGCCACGTGCATCGCCGCCGGCGACATTGCCTGCTAGTTGCGTGTCGACGAGGCTGCAACGCGCATCGCGGCAGGCGACCGCTACGCCTGGAATTCCCGCGTCAGCCACGCCAAAAAGGCCCTGACTGGGGGATGGCGTTCGCGCCCGGGCGCGCACAGGGCCGTGTAGGCTGCGCCGGGCACGCGCACCTGCGGCCGGTACGCGGCCAGGGTGCCGGCGCGCACGCTGTCGGACACCATGACCGAACTGGCCAGCACCAGCCCCTGCCCCGCGATGGCGGCTTGCAGCGCGTAGTGTTCTTCTGCGTAGGCGTGCACGGCCGCGGGTTGGCGCCAAGCGGGCATGCGCGCCGCCTGGCACCACGCCAGCCAGCCTTGTTCGTACAGATCCGAATCGCGCCAGCGCACCGTCACCAAGGCAGGCGCCGCTTTGGCCGCGCGCGTCTTCGCCATCTGCGCGATGAGCCCGGGCGCGCCGTAGACGCCAAACCACTCGGGCAGCGTCGCGGCGGTGTGCAGGGCGGGATAGGCGCGTCGGCTATAGCGCACCGCCACGTCCACGCTGGCGTCTTGCAGCAGATCCACGGGGTCGGCGCCGGTTTGCAGGTTCAGCTGGTATTGCGGAAAGGCCTGATGAAAGCGCCCCAGTCGCGGCACCAGCCACAGGGCCGCGAAGGAATGCGTGGTCGATAGCGTCAAGGCGCCGGAGGCCGGTTCGGGGCGCAAGCCGTCCAGCGTTTGCGCAATGTCCAGCAGCGCGCCGTGCACGCTGATGAAAAGGCGCGCGCCTTTGTCCGTCAGTTTTACGCTGCGTGGCGCGCGGTCGAACAGCGCAAATCCCACCTGCCGTTCCAGCGACTTGATCTGGTGCGACACCGCCGTGGGCGTCACCGCCAATTCAGCGGCGGCCAGCTTGAAACTGCGCAGCCGCGCGGCGGCCTCGAACGCGCGCAGGGCGGTCACCGGCAAGGTCGAAAACATGGGGACTGGACAGCCTTATGGATGAAATGAATTCATCTTAATCAAGGATTCATCATTTGTCGTCGACAAGCCGGATTTCTATATTGAAGGCACGAACTCATTCGGAGCCATCATGAATCAAAATCATCCATCCCAACGCCTGCTGGTCCTGGTCGGCAGCCCCCGCCGCGACGGCAACAGCGCAGCATTAGGCGCCGCCGCGCAACGTGGCGCAAACGCCGCCGGCATATCCACCAGCCTGCTTTTCCTGGACGATTACCTCCACGGATTCCTGTCCGACCTGCGCCACCAACCCGCGCCCAATGACCGCTATTCGGAACTGTTTCTTGAACACTTCCTGCCTGCCGATGGCGTGCTGATCTGCACGCCCATTTATTGGTACGGCATGTCGGCGCAGACCAAGGCTTTCTTTGACCGTTCGTTCAGCCACTATGCCGGCAGCGGCCCCGAGCCGGAACGCGTCAAGGCACGCATGACGGGCAAGCGCCTGGGCCTGGCGGTGGCGTCCGAGGAAACCTACCCCGGGGCGGCGCTGGGCATCGTGCATCAGGTGCAGGAATACGCGCGCTATTCGCATTCCGAATTCGTGGGCTATGTGCACGGCGCGGGCAACCTGCGCGGAGAAATCGCGGCCGATCCGCGCCAGCCCTTATTGGCGGCCGAGCAGCTGGGCGCGTCGTTCTTTACCCGGAAATATTCCGATTACCGCATCGAAACGCCCCGCCCTCACAACGTCTGGGAACCCGCGCGCAGCAGCACGCCGGGCGTACTGCCGTAGACCTGCTTGAACACGCGCGTCAGGTGCGCCTGGTCGGCGAAACCCACGGCCTGGGCCGCTTGCGCCAGCGGCACGCCGCCACGCAACAACACCCGTGCGCGCGCCACGCGCCAATTGCGCAGCCACGCTTGTGGTGGAAGCCCGTAGCGGCGGGCAAACTGCTTGACCAGCGTGGTGCGGTGACGGTCCTGCGCGCGGGCCAGCGCGTCAAGGTCCGGCGCGCAGGCGGGATCGGTCGCCATGCGTTCGCGCAGCAACGCGCAGACGTCGGACGCGTCGCTGTCCGCAGGCGCGGTCGCGTCGCCGTGCGCGCCAAGCAGGCCTAGCAGCGCGGCCGAGATTCGTTCGCGGCGTTCGCCGTCGTCCATGGCGCCGGGCGCCAGCGCGTGTAGCCATTGTGCGCACAACGCGGGCGCGCGGATCACGGGGCCCGATATGCGCGCGGCGCCTCCCAGCATGGCGCGCGCGTGGTCATCGAACCAGGCCGGGTCGATGTACGCCATGCGATAGGCCAGCGGCGCGTCCGACGTGCCGCCCGTGTGCACCTGGCCGGGTGCGATCACCACCAGGTCGCCGGTGGCGGCGACGTGGGTGTGGCCCTGTACGGTAAAAGAGCACCGGCCGCGTTCGATGGCGCCGATCGACCAGGCATCATGAAAGTGCGGCGCGTAGCGATACGCCCGCAGGTCCGCGATCAAGACGTCGCCGGGTAGGCCCGCGCCGCAATGCCAGATATGTTCAGATGCAGCCATCAAAGAGCCAGAAGTGGATAGGCAGAAACGGATAGCGAGAAGTGGATAGCCAGAAATAGATAGCCAGAAATAGAGGGCCAGAAGTCCTTGCGCGACTGCCGCCAGGCCGGACGGCAACGGCGTGGCGTGGCCCATAGCCCGCCGGCCTGTCGCCCCGCCGTCTTATCGCATTCCTCCGCTACGCTAGCCGAAGTACCGTCCATCCGCGGTCAGCGAGCGCGCCAACAGCCACGCATTGGACGGATTTTCGCCGACGCGGCGGATGGCGTAAGGCCACCAGTCGGCACCGAATGGCAGGTAGACCCGGACGTTATAGCCCAGGCCGCGCAGCGCCATTTGCCAGTCGGGGCGCACACCATAAAGCATTTCAAATTCGAACGCGTCGGGCGACCATCCCCGCTCGCGCGCCAACGTCATGATGGCGCCGGCCAGCCTGTCGTCATGCGTGCCGAACACCGGATAAAACCCCGCTTTGCGCGCGTCGTGCGACAGCATGATGGCGGCCGCGTCCAGATAGGCCAGGTCGATCCGGGCGCGGCCCGCATGGTCCAGCGCGCGCTCGGGAAACGCGCCTTTCACCAGCCGCAACGACGTGGGCCGGCGCACGGCCCAGGCCAGGTCTTCGGGCGTGCGCCGCCGCCGCGCCTGCAAGGTCAAGCCGACGGGCAAGCCGTCTTCCAGCAAGGCACGATGTAGCGCGCAGGTGCGATCGCGGATGGTGGAATCTTCCATATCCAACATCATGCAGTTGCGGCGGGCGATGGCGGCGCGGGGGCTTGCGATGGCGTCGGCGATACGGCGCGCGTTGGCGGCGCCCAGCGCGTCGCTGGCCATGTAGCCGATGGCGGTGGGGTCCACGGATACGTGCACGTCCAGCCCGGCCGCGCCCAGCGCGCGACAGGCGTCCAGGGCTTGCGACACGTTGTGTTCGATGGCGGCGGGGTCGGCCACGTATTCGCCCAGGTAGAACAACGATGACCGGATGCCATGGGCCTGCCACAGCCGCAACGCGGTGCGAACGGCGGCGTGCACATCCGTGCCGCCGACAAAGCGCTGCGCCAGCGACGAGCGCGCCGCCACCGCCCGCATTGCGCGCCCCATGACGGGGCTGCGCGCCAGCGCGATGGTGGTTCTTTGGAAAATGCTCATGAGTGCTCCCGCTAGAGAGCCGCACTATGGCGTGGCCGAACGCGCTTGTATTGAACGCCCGTGAACGCGGGGAATGGCGCCTGGGGGACGCGGGCTCAAGGCCGAAACGGCGCCGGGTCCAAGGGCAGTTCCAGCCCGGCCATCTGCGCCGTCAGCAACGCGGCGCTGCCGCAGGCCAGCGTGAAGCCCAGCGCGCCCTGGCCAATGTTCAGCCACAGGTTGTCGGCCGCCGGACTCTGCCCGATCAACGGTTTGCCGGTAGGCGTGGCCGGGCGCAAGCCGGCCCAGGGGATAGCTTGCGTCAGGTCCAGCGCGGGAAACGCCTCGCGCACCTGGCGCTTGAGCAGTTCCACGCGCGCCGGATCGATATCGGCGTTGGCGCTGCCGATATCGACCATGGCGGCAATGCGCAGCACCTTGCCCACGCGCGCATAGACGATGCGGCGCTCGTAATCCGTCACGCTGATACGCGGGGCAACCGTGTCGTCGTCCGCCAAGGGCACGCTCAGGCTGTACCCCTTTAGCGGATACAAGGGCACGTCATGCCCCAGCGGCTTGAGCAGCGCACGGGTGCCGATGCCGGTGGCCAGCACGATGGCGTCGGCGCCGATGTCGCCATGGCGCGTGTTCACCGCGACGATGCGGCGGCCTTCGCGCTGCAAACCCGTCACGGGGTTGGACATGGCGCACTCAACATTGCCCAGCGCTTGCAGGCGGTCGAACAGGCCTTCGGTGAACTGACGGCAATCACCCGCCTCTTCGCTGGGCGTGTAGATCGCGCCCGCCAGGTTGCGGCCCATGGCGGCCAGCGCGGGCTCCATTGCCAGGGTTTGCGCCGCATCCAGCACCTGCTGCTGCGCGCCGTGCCCCGCCTGGTAGGCCACCAGCGCGCGCGCCTTGTCCAACAAGGCGGCGCTGCGGTAGGCGATCAGCTTGCCGTTTTTCAGATGGCCAAAATCCAGGTTTTCCTGTTGCAGCAGCGTGTGCATGACGTCGCGGCTAAGGTAGGACAAGCCCAGCAACTGCGCGGTGGACGCCTTGGCCACCGACGCGCGGCAGGCCAGGGCAAATTGCACGCACCAACGCCATTGGTGGGGGTCCAGCCGGGGCCGGAAGCGCAGCGGGGAATCCTGGCGCAACAGCCAGCCGGGCACGCTGGGCAAGACGCCCGGACCGGCCAGCGGCGCGACGTAGCTGTAGCTGAGCTGGCCGCCGTTGGCGTAGCTGGACACTTCCGCCGGCCGCGGCTGGCTGTCCACCAGCACCACATCGTGGCCCTGGCGCGCCAGGAAATACGCAGACGTCACGCCGACAACGCCCGCACCGATTACGCAAACGCGCATGCCTTCATCCAATCAGACAGGGAATCTCCCATTTTGTAACGGCCATGGGCAGCGCGGCAAATGCCAAACGCCGCAGCATCCATAACAAAACATCATGGGATTGAGGGGGGCAAGCGGGCCGGGTCAAGACAGACGGGCCAAGGCTGACGGGTCAGGCCGTGCGGTGCAGCTTGATGATGGCGGCGGCGGTGGGGTCGCGCACCAGATCGGCCAGCGTGTAGCCGTTAAGCGCGTCGTAGAAGGCGTTCAGGGTCTGGGCCAGCACGCCCGCCAGCCGGCAGGCGCCGTCCAGCGCACAGGGCGGTTCGCGACAATCGATCAGCGGACCCTGCTGTTCCAGCTCGCGGATCAGGTCGCCGACGGGATAGCTGCACGCGTCGCGCGCCAGCCGCAAACCGCCGCCCTTGCCCCGCACGGTACTGATCCAGCCGCGTTGCGACATGAAGTGCACCACTTTGACCAGATGATTGCGCGACACGTCGAAACGCTCGGCGATCTCCGGGATGGTCACGGCGCTGGGCCGGTCTCGGCACTGCGTCAGATACATCAAGACGCGCAGGCCGAAATCGGTGAATCGGGTCAGTTGCATGGCAAGGTTCGGGTGGCCGGGCGGCCCGAAAAGTTCAGGCCGCCAGGATACACCGCTCAGGCTGGAGCGCCGCCGGTGCCAAAGGCCTCGGCGTGAATGCGCGCGGGTTCCACGCCCAGCTCCAGCAAGGCAGAGCGTTGCGCGGCCATGAACGGCGCCGGACCGCACAGGTAATAATCGGCGCCCGGCACGATGGCCTCGTCCGCGATGGCGCGCAGGTTCACGCGGCCACGGTGGTCGTAGTCTTCGCCGGCCTTGTCGGCGTGGCCGACTTCTTCATAGAAGACCGTCTTGCGTACATTGCCGCGCTCTGCCGCGATGCGGTTCACGTGGTCGCGCATGGCGTGCACCGCGCGGTTGCGACAGCCGTGCACGAACCGGATCTGGCGCTTGTCGTCGGTGCGCACCAGATGATTCAGCATCGACACCATCGGCGTCAGCCCGACTCCGCCACTGAGCAGCACCACGGGCGCGTCGCTGTCTTCTTGAAGATAGAAATCCCCTTGCGGCGGCGCCACATCCAGCACGTCGCCCTCTTGCAGCCGGTCGTGCAAAGTGTTGGACACCCGGCCCGCCGGCGTCTGGGCGCCCGCGGCCTCGCGCTTGACCGAAATACGCAGGCGATCTTGCCCGGGCGCGTCCGACAAACTGTATTGGCGCGGCTGCATCAGGCCCAGCTCGGGAATGTAGACGCGCACGGACAGGTATTGGCCGGGGCGATAGGCGGGCACCTTGCCGCCATCGGACGGCGCCAGATAGAAGGACGTGATTTCAGCGCTTTCCGGCTGCTTGCCCACGATGCGAAAGGCGCGCCACCCCGTCCAGCCGCCCGGCTTGGCCGCCGATTCGGCATACAGGCGCGATTCTTCGGCGATCAGCAAGTCCGCCAATTGGCCATAAGCCGCGGCCCAGGCATCCACCAGTTCGTCGGTGGCGGCCTCGCCCAGCACTTCACGGATGGACGCCAGCAAATGCTTGCCCACAATAGCGTAGTGCTCGGCCCGGATACCCAGGCTGACGTGCTTGTGCACGATGCGCGTCACCACGGGGGCCAGCACGGAAGGGTCGTCGATATGTTCCGCGTAGGCGGTCACGGCGCCGGCCAGCGCATGCTGCTGCTGGCCGCCGGCCTGATGGCCCTGGTTGAACACGTGCTTGAGCTCGGGGTTGTGCTCGAACATGCGCGCGTAGAAATGACGCGTCAGCGCCACGCCATGGGTTTTAAGGACGGGGGCCGTGGCTTTGACCAGCGCGCGGACTTCGGGGCTCAACATCTTGCTGCTCCTTGAATTGCGATCGGGCTCGCTTTAAACATATATTCATAATACATCTTTAAGAACGAAGGGTCATCTTCAAGAACCAAGGACACATCCCGGCGCACCCCTTAATCGATGTCGCGTCGCCATTCGCCAACAAGTGTTAGCGCCGGCAAGGCGCAGCCGGCGCCCCCGCGCCAAATTGGATACCTTGTGGCCGGGTCCGGGCCCTGCCACACCACGGAGGCCATCCATGCGTCCCCCACCATCCAGCTGGCCGCCTGCCACGGGCCGGGCGGCGCGCGTAGCCGCCATGTGCCGTCGCCATCCCTGGCGAGGCCAACCGTGGCCATATCCGCTGGAAAAGCCAATTTTGCTGCCTTGATCAAGGCTTCTTTCAAGGTCCACAGCAGGTAAAAACGATGGCATTGGGCCGGCCCCTCCAAGGCGGCCAGCGCCACGGCCTCTTCCTTTGAGCACACCCAAGCGGCCAGCGCGGCAAAATCCCGTGTGCGCAGGCGCTCAAGGTCGGCGCCCACTGCCCAGCCGTCCGGGGCGCGGGCGCAGACGGCGTGCCCGCCGCTGTGGCTTAGCGACGTCACGCCGCCCGCAGGGGTGGACCGGCGCACGTCATGCAGCAAGGCGCGGCTGACCCGCCAGTCTTCGCGGGCCTTGGGGCCGGATCGGGCGGGCGCCAGCAAGGCGTCGTTTTGGGACAGGTCCTGCACCCGATAAAGTTCGGCGGCGCTTTTGTCCGCCCAATACATGAATAGTTCCTGAATTTCCACGGCAATAAGTAACCAATTACATTTCGAAGACGCGAAACCCCTTGCTGTGGCGTCGACACAAAGTTACTACTGAAAACAAATTCCATGAGCGATGACATAGTAGAATCGCGCGCTATGTTGACGTTTTCAATCGCGCAATGGCAAGGTTGGACGCAAGGAATGGAGTCGCCCGAAGACTGGTTTCATTGGGCGCAACACCCTTACTGTCCTCTTGATGACGCACGCGCGCCCCGCCTGGACTTTCTGCCCCCGATGCAACGCCGCCGGCTCAGCCCGCTTGCCCGCGCGGTGTTCGAATGCGCCTGGCCGCTAGCCGCCGGGCGCCCGGCGATGCCGTTCGTGTTTGCCTCGCGGCACGGCGAAACCACCCGCAATTTCGGCCTGCTGCAAGCGCTGGCGGCGGATGAACCGCTGTCTCCCACCGCGTTCGGCCTGTCGGTGCACAACGCCATTGCCGCGCAGTGGTCGATCATACGCGGTGAAACCACCGAATCCGTCGCGCTGTCGGTGGACGACGACGGCCTGGAGCACGCGTTTGTCGAAGCCGCCATGCTGCTCGACCAGGGCCATGACGACGTCCTGGTGGTGCTGGCCGAAGAACGCCCGCCCGCGCCCTATGCCGCCTGGATCGATGACGTGCCCTACACCTACGCCGCCGCGTTTCGTTTGCGCGCCGGCTCGGATTGGTCACTCGCCCTGTCCTCTGGCGCCGGCGGCCACCGCCCGCCACCCACGTCGTCCTTCGACTTGACGGCAGCGGAGCACGCCTGGCCCAACCCCTTGAACCTGCTGCGCCACCTGACGCTGCGCACCCCCACGTGGGGGCACGCTAATCGCGCCCGACGCTGGACCTGGACCCGCACCGCATGACTAGCACCACCCAACCCCGCCAGGACTTCTGGCTTTGGCGCCTGCTGGCCACCGGCATGGCCTTCACGATGTTCGGCGTGGGCGGCGTGCTGTTGCGCGTGCTGGTCTTCCCGCCGCAGCGCCTGCTGCCGGGCGGCCGGATCGAACGCCAGCGGCGCGCGCGCTGGGCGCTGAACCGCACGTTTCGCCTGTTCATCCGATTCATGGTTCGGGTGGGCATCCTGACCGTTGAATTCAAGGGTGCCGACCGCCTGGGCAAGCCCGGCCAGATGATCCTGGCCAACCACCCGTCGTTGCTCGATGTGGTGTTTCTGGTGGGACACGTCAAGAACGCCAACTGCATCGTCAAGCATGGGCTGGCCACCAACCCGTTCACGCGCGGCCCCGTTGCCAATGCGGGCTACATCACCAACGACGAGAGCTTCGACATGTTTGACCGCGCCGCCGATGTGCTGCGCAACGGCGAAACGCTGATCGTCTTCCCCGAAGGCACGCGCACGCCGCCTGACGCATTGCCGCAGTTTCACCGTGGCGCCTGCGCCATTGCGCTGCGCGGTGCGCGCATCGTCACGCCCGTGGTCATCCAGATGAACCCGCGCAGCCTGACCAAGGGCGAACCCTGGTATCGGATTCCCGCGCGCCGCATGCGCTATGTCATCCAGGTGGGCGAGGACATCGACCCGACCGTCTGGAGCAGCGCGCATCCCCTGCCCGCCGCGGGCCGCAAGATGAATGCCTGGCTGCATGCCTATTTCGAAGCCGAGCTGGCGCGCACCGCGCCGGCCGGCGCTGTCATGAACGAACACGCCACCCGGGACGGTGGCAACGGAGTCAAAGCGGGATGAACCAATTGGAACTTGAGCTCAAGACGCTCGTCATCGAATCGCTGGGTCTGGAAGACATCACCCCCGACGACATCGCGTCCGACGCCCCGCTGTTTGGCGAGGGATTGGGGCTGGATTCGGTCGATGCCCTTGAGCTGGGCCTGGCGCTGCAAAAGCGCTACAGCATCGCCATCGATCCCGAAACGCGCAACATGCGCGAGCATTTCACCAGCATCAGCAGCCTGGCGGACTTTGTCGCCGCGCAGCGCCGCGCTTAACGCAGATGGAGTCCACGATGCATACCCGTGAGGACATCTTCAATACGTTGCGCGACGCGCTGGTCGAGCTGTTCGAGATCGAACCCGAACGCGTTACGCCGCAAGCCAATCTATATACCGATCTGGAAATCGACAGCATCGACGCCATCGACCTGATCGACCACGTGCGCCGCCAGACCGGCCGCAAGTTGGACGCAAACGACTTTCGCACGGTGCGCACCGTCGAGGACGTGGTCCAGGCCATGTGGCAAAAGCAGGCTCCCGACGCATGAGGCGCGGCGTTGCGGCCGGCTTGGCCGTGGCCGGCGTCGCGTACCCCTTTGTGGTGCACGCGACGCTGGGGCGCGTCAGTCCCGCCTGGCTGGCCTTGCCGCTGGCGCTGCTGTGGTTGCTGCGTGGCTTGACCGCGCGCGCCGGGCAACCCGGCGCGCGCTTGCTGCCGGCCGTGGCCGTGACGTTCTGCGTCGTGTTGGCGCTTTGCAATTCCGAAGCATGGCTGCGCTGGTACCCCGTGATGGTCAACGCGATGATGCTTGCCATCTTCGGCGCAAGCCTGCGCGTCGGCCGTCCCGTGATTGAACAAATCGCCCGCCTGCGTCATCCGAACCTGCCGCCCGAGGGCGTGCGCTACACGCGTAACGTCACGCGTGCATGGTGCCTGTTTTTTGCGGGTAACGGCGCGGCGGCCGCGGCCCTGGCCGCCTGGGCGCCCTGGAGCTGGTGGGTCGCCTACAACGGCGCCATCAGCTATGGCTTGATGGGCCTGCTGATGGCAGGCGAATGGCTGCTGCGCCCGGCAGCCGCGAAGGCGGTTTGAGCCATGCGCTGGACACCGCTAGAACACCTGCTGCTGCCAGACGCAGCCGCCCACGACGTCCTGCTGGCCGACGAGCCGCCATTGACTCGCGCCGCTTTCGCGCAGGCCAGCCTGCGCGCGGCCGGCGCCTTGCAGGCACGCGCGCCACGCCGCGTGGCGCTGTGGTTCGACGACGCCGTGGCGCTGGCCATTGCGCTGTTCGCCTGCTGGCGCGCCAACGTCATCGCCGTCTTGCCCGGCGATGCGCAGCCCGCCACCTGCGCCACGCTGGACGCGGATGTCGACGCCTGGCTGACCGATACCGCCCTGCCCGTGCCGCCGTCGCGCCAATGGCGGCTGCACGGCTTGCAAGACCATGCGCCGCTTGCGCCCGCCAGCCTGGACCCCGCACGCACTCTGGTGCTGTGCACGTCGGGCTCCAGCGGCGCGCCCAAGCCGCTGCACAAGCAATGGCGCCAGCTGTCGGCCGAGGTCCACGCCTTGCAGCGACAATGGCCGGAACCGAACGCGCCCGTGCTGGGCAGCGTATCGGCACAACATATGTACGGCCTGCCGTTTCGCGTGCTGTGGCCGCTGTGCGCGGGCCGCTTGATCGACCGCCTTCAGCGCCACTATCCCGAGGAATTGCAGCAAGCCAGCCTGCGCTATCCGTCCTTCACCTGGATAGCCAGCCCGGCCATGTTGCGCCGGCTGGGTCAACGGCTGGACTGGGTGCAACTACGCGGCCGACTGCTGCGTATTCATTCGTCGGGCGGTGCGCTGCCGGTGCAGGTATCCGACGACATTGAACGCGAACTTGGCCTGCGTCCCACCGAAATCTATGGCAGTTCGGAAACCGGTGCCGTTGCGTGGCGCACCGGGGCATCTGACTGGCAAGCCTTGCCCGGCGTTGCGCTCAGCACAGGCGCCGACGGCGCGTTGCGCGTGCAATCGCCCTGGGTCAACGCCGCCGACGAACACACCTCGGATGGCGCCCGGCTGACCGGCAGCGGCTTTGAATTGCTGGGCCGCCTGGACCGCATCGTCAAGATCGAAGAAAAACGGATCTCGTTGCCAATGCTGGAACAGGCGCTGATGCGCCACGGCTATGTGGCCGATGCGCGCGTGGGCATCGCGAGCGGCGCCACGCGCCTGACCGGGCTGGTCGCGCTGTCGAGCGCGGGACTGCATGTGCTGCGCAACCAAGGCCGCAAGACGCTGGTGGACGCGCTACGCACGCATCTGGGCACGGGCTTTGAGTCGCTGGCCATCCCGCGATCGTGGCGCCTTTTCAGGCATTTGCCCACCAATGCGCAGGGCAAGATGCCGCAGGTATTGTTCGACGCGGCGGCGGGTCCGCGCCCGGTGAACCCCCATGTGGTCGAACTGCCCGGCCAACCCGGCAACGAACGCCGCTACACGCTGGATATTCCCTACGACCTGGCGTTTTTCAGCGGGCATTTCCCGACGGTGCCCGTGGTGCCGGGCGTCGCGCAAATCAGTTGGGCGCTGTCGCTGGCGCAGCGCGGTCTGTGCCCCGGCCTGCAATTTGGCGGCATGGAGGCCCTGAAATTCCAGCGCTTGCTGCGCCCCGGGGATCGGGCCGTGATGGCCTTGCGCTGGGACGAGGCGAAACAAAAGCTGTATTTCACCTTGACGGTGGACGACGCGCCCTGCTCGTCGGGCCGCATGATTCAAAGGGATGGCCATGCCGCAACCCCATAAGCTGTGCGCGGTCATCCCGGTTTACAACCATGGCGCCACGGTAGCCGCCGTGCATACGCAGATGGCGGCGCAGGGCTTGCCCTGCGTGCTGGTGGACGATGGTTCCGAGCCGGGCTGCGCGGCCGTGCTTGACACGCTGGCCGGGCAGCCGCGCACGCACCTGGTGCGCCGCGCCGTCAATGGCGGCAAGGGCGCGGCGGTACAGGACGGCCTGCGCGCCGCCGCCGCCTTCGGCTATACCCACGCCTTGCAGGTGGACGCCGATGGCCAGCACGCCTTGCACGACGCCATCGCCATGGCCGAGGCGTCGCGCGCCCACCCGCAAGCCGTGATCTGCGGCGCGCCCGTCTACGGCGACGATGTCCCGCGCAGCCGCCTTTACGGGCGCTGGCTGACCCGCGTCTGGGTCTGGATCAATACGCTGTCGATGGACATCCCCGACGCCATGTGCGGCTTTCGTATTTATCCATTGGCGTCCGTGCTGCCCGTCATTGACCGCGCCGGCGTGGGCCGCCGCATGGATTTCGACATCGCCATCCTGGTGCGCCTGCATTGGCGCGGTGTGCCAATGGCGTGGCGCCCTACCCGCGTGACCTACCCGGCAGGCGGGGTGTCGCATTTCAAGGGCCTGCGCGACAACGTGCTGATCAGCCGCATGCACGCGCGGCTGTTCTTCGGGATGCTGGGCCGCGCGCCGGCGTTGCTGTGGCGCCGCCTGGCACGCAGGGCGCACCGCCTGGCAGGAAGGGCGCCATCTTGAGCGCCGCCGATTCCCATTGGGCCCACCAGCGCGAGCGCGGCAGCCCCCTATTGATGCGCCTGACGGCCTGGGCCGCGCGTCGGCTGGGCCGCCGCGTGGTCGCGCCCGTGGTGTGGATCGTGGTGCTGTACTTCTACGCATTCGGTGGCCGCGCGCGCCGCGCCATCGCGCAGTACCAGCAGCGGCTATCCGGCACGACAACGCCCGACATGCCCGACATGGCCAACATGCCGCCCTTGCCGCACGTGCCGCTGCCGCGCACCCTGCCCGTCTACCGCCAATACCTGGCCTTCGCCGACGCCATGCTGGACAAGCTGGACGTGTGGCAAGGCAAGATCACGCTGTCGCACCTGGACATCGCCGACCCCGACGGCCTGCATGCGCAAATGGGCACCGGCCGTGGCCAGATCCTGGTGGGCTCGCATCTGGGCAACATCGAAGTGTGCCGCGCGCTGGCCGAACAGTCGGGCGCGCTGCGCCTGAATGTGCTGGTGCACAGCAAGCACGCCGTGCATTTCAACCGCCTGCTGGATGAGGCCGGCGGTGGCTTGCGCATGATCCAGGTCAGCGAACTGGACGCCGCCACCATGCTGGACCTGGCGCAGCGCCTGGATCGCGGGGAATGGCTGGCCATTGCCGGCGACCGCGTGCCGTTGCAGGGCGACCGCACCACGCGGGTCAACTTCCTGGGTGCGCCGGCCGCGCTGCCGCAAGGGCCCTGGCTGCTGGCGGGGCTGCTGCGCTGCCCGGTCAATGTGCTGTTCTGCACGCGCCATGGCGGCCGCTACCGCGTCGCCATGCAACGCCTGTGCGACGGCATCGAATGGACGCGCGCCACGCGCCAGGAACGCATCGCCTACTGGGCGCAACGCTATGCCGACCAACTTGCCGCGCACTGCCGACTGGCGCCGCTGCAATGGTTCAACTTCTACCCTTTCTGGAAAGACGATGCGTAAACGAGGCCTTATCGGCGCACAGGTCGACATCCAGGTCCCCTTCTTCGACGTCGACTCGCTCAATGTCGTGTGGCACGGCCACTACGTGAAGTACCTGGAGCAGGCGCGTTGCGAACTGCTGGACCAACTGGGCCACAACTACGACGCCATGCGCGCCAGCGGCTACGCCTGGCCGGTCATCGATCTGCATTTGCGCTATGCCCAGCCGGCCGAGTTCGGCCAGCGCCTGACGGTCCGCGCCGAGCTGGTGGAATGGGAAAACCGCTTGAAGATCAATTACCTGATCCTGGATACGGCAAGCGGCAAGCGGCTGACGCGCGGCACGTCGGAACAGGTGGCCGTCTGCATCGCAACTCGTGAAATGCAGCTGACCTCGCCACCCGCGTTCGTGGACGCCGTGCGGCGCAAGCTGCATGCCCTGGAGGCGTCGGCATGAAGGCGCCTGCTGCCAAGTCGTTTGCACTGGGGCTGAAACACGGCTTGAAACGCGGCCTGACACTCGCACGACATGCGGCGCTGCGGCAGTTGCAGTGGCTCTTGCTGTTGCTGATCGCGCTGCCGTGGACCGCGCACGCTTTCAGCCTGGACGACCTGCAAGCCCAGCTGCGTGCCACGCCGGTCGTGCGTGGCCATTTCATCCAGCAAAAATTCCTGCGCTCGCTGCCGCAGCCCCTGACCAGCCGTGGCGACTTCACGCTGGCAGCCGGCAAAGGGCTGTTGTGGCTGCTGCGCACGCCCATCGCCCAGGACCTGCGCATCGACGCTGGCGGCATATCGCGGCGTGATGAATCCGGGGCCTGGCAGGCGTTGCCGCAACAGACCGGGTCGGGCCGCGAGAACAGGCTGTTCCTGTCGGTGCTGGCCGGCGACACCAAAGACCTGCAAGACAACTTCGACCTTGCCCTGACGGGCGACGCCGCGGCATGGCAGCTGATGCTGACGCCGCGGTCCGCTTTGCTGCGCCAGATTTTCGACAACATCCAGATCAACGGCGGCAAGCTGGTCGACCGCATCGAATTGCGCGAATCCCAAGGCGACCGCAGCGTCCTGCAAATGACGGACGCGGTTGCCGCCGACGCCCTGACTTCAGAAGAACAACGTGCGTTTTCCCATTGAGCGCTGGCTGCCCCGGCTGTTCAAGCTGGGTCTGCTACTTGTCCTGTGCGTGGGCGCGTGGCAATGCCGCCATGGCTGGCCGGTGTCGGCCAACCTGATGGAGCTGGTGCCGCACACCCAGACCGACGCCACGCGGCAATTGGCCGAAGCACGCATCCAGGAACCGCTGTCTCGCCAGTTGCTGGCGCTGGTGGCGGCGCGGCCGGGCGCGGACCCGGTGGCGCCCGCGCGCGCCTTGGCCGACCGCCTGCGCGACAGCGTCCTGTTCGCCTCGGTGCAGCTGGAATTGAATGTGGACGTGGCCGCGCTGCGCGCGCAGCTGCTGGCCGGACGCCTGGCCATGCTGCCCTCTGCCGACCGCGACCAACTGGCCGGCGACCCCGCCGCCTACGCCCAACGCCGCGCGCGCGAATTGTCCGACCCGTTTTCGTCGTCGGGACTGGTGCCCGTGGACCAGGACTGGCTGGGGCTGACCCGGCGCGCCGAACAAGCGTTGCGGCCCGGCGGCGTGGTGCAATACGACATGGGCACCGGCACGTTGCAAGCGGAACATGCCGGCCGGCGCTGGGTGCTGGTGCGCGCCGAAACGCGCGCTGACGCGTTCGACACCGACGCGCCGCAGGGCCTGGCCACCCGCATCGATGAAGCCCGCCAGGCGCTACAGGCCGACGGCGCAGAACTATTGGTTGCCGGCGGCCCGCTGTACGCGGCGGCCGGGCGGGCGCAGGCCGTGGCCGAAAGCTCCTGGATCGGGTCCATCGCCATGACCGGCATCGTCCTGGTGCTGTTGCTGGCCTTGCGCCGCGCGCGTGCGTTGCTGGCGTTCATCCCGGTGGCGGTGGGCCTGTTGACCGGCGCCGTAGCCTGCGTGGCGGTGTTTGGCTCGATCCATGTGCTGACGCTGGTGATCGGCGCCAGCCTGATCGGCGTGGCGGTGGACTTTCCCATGCACTGGCTGGGCAAAAGCTACGGCATGGCCGACTGGCATGCATGGCCCGCGCTGCGCCGCGTGTTGCCCGGCCTGACCATCAGCCTGGCGGCCAGCCTGGTCGGCTACGTGGCACTGGCCTTTACACCGTTTCCTGCCCTGACGCAGACGGCCGTCTTTTCAGCCGCCGGGCTGTTGGGCGCCTACGCGTGCACGGTGTGCCAGCTTCCGTCATGGATGAACGGCTGGCATCCGCGCCCATGGCCGCCGCTGTTGCACGCCGCCGAAGCGGCTTTGCGCTTGCGCGAACGCGTGGCGGGCCGACGCCTGCTGCTGGCGGCGGGCGCGCTGGCGCTGGTGGCCGCTACCGTGGGTGGCGTCAGCCGGCTGGTCATCCAGGACGACCTGCGCCAATGGTTGAGCCTGCCCGCGCCGCTATTGCAACAAGCGCGCCAGATCGGCGAGATCACCGGCTTCACGCCAACCAGCCAGTTCTTTCTTGTGCGCGCGCCCGACGCGGACGAGCTGCTGCGCCGACAAGCGCGGGTGGCCCGCAAGCTGGACGCGCTGGTCCAGCGTGGCGACCTTGCCGGTTACAGCGCGCTTAGCCAACTGGTGTCGCCCGTGCAAGACCAGCTGGCGCTAGGCCGGCAACTGACGGCGCAGGCCGCGCGGCCCGACCCCTGGAAGCCCCTGACCGACCTGGGCATACCGTTTGAGGCCTTGCAGCGCGAACTGAATGCCTTCGCCACCTTGCCTGCGTTGACCATCGACGCCGCGCTGCAAGGCCCGCTTGCCGAACGCTGGCGCGGCCAATGGCTGGGCGTGCACGACGGCCAGGCAGCCGGCATGGTCACGCTGCTGGGCCTGCGCAGCGCCGCCGCGCTGGACGGCATCGCGGGCGATTTGCCGGGCGTCGAACTGGTGGACCGCAGCGGCGACTTGAACCGCATGTTCGCCTCAACCCGTATCGAAGCCGCCGAACTCAAGCTGCTGTCCTATGGGGTGGCGGCCGTCTTGCTGCTGCTGACGCTGGGTCGCGCGGCCACCTGGCGCATCCTGGCGGTGCCGCTTGCCGCCACCGCCTGCGCCTTGGCCGCGTTGGGCTATCTGGGCCAGCCCCTGACCCTGTTCAGCCTGTTCGGCCTGCTGTTGGTGTCCGCCATCGGCGTGGACTACGCCATTTTCATGTACGAACGCGTGGCGGGCGCCGCCGCCAGCCTGGTCGGCGTCCTGCTGGGCGCCGTCACCACCTTGCTGTCCTTCGGTCTGCTTGCCGTCAGCCAGACGCCTGCCATTGCGAACTTCGGCATGGCCGTCGCGCTGGGCGTTGCCTTTTCTTTGCTGTGGTCTCCCTGGGTGCGTCCGCCCCAGCGCGGCCGCTCCCATTAGCCCCCCCCTACATGGAATCACCCCACATGGAACATCGTGAAGTCGTCGTCATCGGAGCAGGTCCCGCCGGTGCGGTTGCGGCGGCCCTGCTCAAGCGGCAAGGCCATGATGTGCTGATGCTGGAACGCCAGCAATTTCCGCGCTTTTCAATTGGCGAAAGCCTGCTGGCGCACTGCCTGGAATTCGTTGAAGAAGCCGGCATGATGCCTGCCGTCAACGCGGCGGGCTTTCAGGTGAAAAACGGCGCCGCCTTTGCGCGGGGCGACGACTACACCTACTTTGATTTTCGCGACAAGTTCACCGCCGGCCCCGGCACCACCTTCCAGGTGCAGCGCGCGCAGTTCGACAAAGTGCTGGCCGACGATGCCGCGCGCCAGGGCGTGGACGTGCGCTACCTGCAAGAAGTCACGGCCGCGGATTTCAGCGGCGACCAACCGCTGCTGGACGTGCGCGGCGTCGACGGCGCCAGCTACCAGGTCAAGAGCCGCTTCGTGCTGGACGCCAGCGGCTATGGCCGCGTGCTGGCGCGCTTGCTGGATTTGGAACGCCCTTCCTCGATGCCGCCGCGCAAGGCCATCTTCACGCACATCGAAGACCGCATCGACGACCCCGGCTTTGACCGCGAGAAAATCCTGATCAGCGTGCACCCCGAGCAGCCGGGCATCTGGTACTGGCTGATTCCGTTCTCGAACGGCCGCTGCTCGTTCGGCGTGGTTGGCGGGCAGGATCTGTTCGGTGGCCCCGACCAGGACCTGATGTCGACCCTGCGTGAGATGGCCGCAGCCGCGCCGAACCTCAAGCGCGTGCTGGCCAATGCCGTGTGGGACACGCCGGCCAATACCATCGGCGGATATTCCGCCAGCGTCACCCGGCTGTACGGGCCCGGCTACGCGCTGCTGGGCAACGCGGCCGAATTCCTGGACCCGGTGTTTTCATCCGGCGTGACCATCGCGCTACGCTCGTCCAAGTTGGCCACCGACGCCCTGCACCGCCAGCTGGGCGGCGAAGTGGTGGACTGGCAGGCCGATTTTGCCGACCCCTTGATGCTGGGCGTAGAGACCTTCCGCGCCTATGTGCAAGGCTGGTACAGCGGCGAATTCCAGGACGTGGTGTTCCACAAGAACCCGCAGCCCGAGATCCGCCGGATGATCAGCTCGATTCTGGCCGGCTACGCGTGGGACACCGCCAACCCCTTTGTCGCCAGCCCGCAACGCCGCCTGCGCATGCTAAGCGAGCTTTGCCGCGGCGCCGCCACGCAAGCCGAACCCGCCTGAGACCGATGATGCAAGCCGCTTCGCCACGGCCGCCCGTATCCGTGCACACACATGGCGTTTTTGCACGCCTGCCCCTGCCCGTACCACGCCTTGGCGTGGTGCCGCGCCTGCCCTTGCCCGTACCGCGCCTTGGCGTGGTGCAGCGCCTGCCCTTGCCCGTGCGCAAGTCGGCCCGGCGCGCGCGGGCCACGGCGGCGTTGCTGGCCGTGCTGATCGGGCTGGCCGGCTGCGCCGGCGCGCCACCCTTGCCCGCCCGCGACGCCGGGTTTGCCGTGCCGCGCCAGCTGCACGTCGTGCAGATGGCCGCCGACCAGCCCAGCGTGGACACGATGCTGGTGGTGCAGCGCGAAGGGGCGGCGCTGCGCTGGTCGCTGTTCGACCCGATGGGCGTGCCGCAAGCGCGGCAGATGCTCGAAGGCGGCCACTGGCGCAACGACGGATTCATGCGGCCCAACGCCCAGGCGCGCGATCTGTTTGCCGCACTGATATTCGCGTGGACGCCGCAGGCCCAGCTGGACGCCGCTTATGGCGCGGGCGCATGGCGCGCGCGGCAGCAAGATGACGGCACGGCGGTACGCAGCCTGCTGGATCGCGGCGCGGTGCGCTGGACGGTGCGTTGGGCGCAGCCCTCGCAGCCCGACGTTTTTTCGATTACCGGCGCCGATGGCGTCACCTGGCGCGTCGCGCCGCTCAAGGAACTGCCGTGAACACTTGGCTAGGCACCCCCGGCATCGTCTGCGCGTTGGGCGCAGGCGTGAACGCCGTCGCCCAAGCCGCCTTCGATGGCGACACGCGCGGCATGCGCGCACAGGCCGGCTGGGTCCACGACCGCAGCCTGACGCTGGGCGCTTATGTCGGCCCCTTGCCGGCGTTTCCTGGCACCGCCGCCGACACTCGAGCCCCCACCGCCGCCAACACAGCTGGCGACATCCCACCTGGCACCTCGGCCGCCGCCCCGCGCGACATGCTTGCCAAGGCCACCGCTGGCTCCTCAGACGCCCCGCCCGGCGACATCCTGGCCATGGCCGCGGCCCCCCCCTTGCCCGACCATCTGCACAGCCGCAACAACCGCTTGCTGCTGGCCTGCGCCGAACAGATCGCCCCGCAATTGCGGCGCGCCATCGCCCGCCACGGACCCGGCCGCATCGCGGTGGTGCTGGGCACCAGCACGTCAGGCGTCAACGACAACGCGCCCGCCTTCCGCACCTTGGCGGCGCAAGGCGCCTGGCCCGCCGACTACGACTATCGCCGTCAGGCCCTGTCCTCGCCCGCTGCGTTCCTGGCGGCGCATCTGGGCCTGACCGGGCCGGCTTACACGCTGTCGACCGCCTGCACTTCCAGCGCCCGCGCGCTGCTGTCCGCGCGCCGACTGCTGAGCCTGGGCCTTTGCGACGCGGTGGTGTGCGGCGGCGCGGACACGCTTTGCCGCCTGACGATCAATGGCTTCGCCACGCTGGAAGCGGTGGACGACGCGCTTTGCCAGCCGTTCTCGGTCAACCGCCGTGGCATCAATATCGGCGAAGCCGGCGTGCTGTTCGTGATGCAGCGCGACGCCGATGACGCCAACGCCGTGGCGCTGCTGGGCGGCGGTGCCAGCTCGGACGCCTGGCATATGTCGGCGCCCGAGCCGTCGGGCGCGGGCGCGCGCCAGGCCATGCTGGCCGCCTTGCAGGCCGCGCGGCTGGCGCCTGCCGACATCGGCTGGGTCAACCTGCACGGCACCGGCACCCCGCACAACGACGCGATGGAAAGCCACGCCATGCATGCCGTGTTCCCCGAAGGCGTACCCTGCGCGTCCACCAAGGCGTTGACCGGCCACACGCTGGGCGCGGCCGGCGCCATGGAAGCCGCGCTGGCCTGGATCACGCTGTCCGCCATGAATCCCGACGGCCGGCTCATGCCCCACACCTGGGATGGCCAGGCCGACCCGGCGCTGCCCGCGCTGAATTTCAGCAACGGCCAGCATCGCTATGCGTCGGGCCGCCCCCGTATCGCAATGAGCAATTCCTTTGCGTTCGGCGGCAACAACGCCAGCCTGATCCTGGGAGCCCGCCCATGAAAGCCTGCCCGTGGCCCGTTGCCGCCCTATTGCCGCATGCCGGCAACATGATCCTGATCGACGCGGTGCAAGGCTATGACGCCGACAGTCTCTCCGCCCGCACCGTCATCAAACCCGGCCCGTACTCGCTGCCGGACGGCTCGTTGCCGCCCTGGCTAGGCATGGAGCTGATGGCGCAAGCGGTGGGCGCCTGGGCCGGTTGCCAGGCGCGCGAAGCCGACGCCCCGGTCAAGCTGGGATTCCTGCTTGGCACCCGGCGCTATGACTGCCACGCGGACACCCTGCCCGCCGGCGCGGCCCTGACAATCCATGTCCAACGCGGCTTGATCGATGCCAGCGGCATGAGCGTCTTCGAATGCGAGCTGCGCGACGAATCCCGCCTGCTGGCCCACGCCCGGCTGAACGTCTATCAGCCCAAGGACCCCGACGAATTTACCCAGGAAGCTTCCCTGACATGAACGCAGCCCCCATTCTTGTAACCGGATCAAGCCGTGGCATCGGCCGCGCCATTGCCTTGGCACTGGCCGACGCCGGCCACGCTCTTGTCCTGCACTGCCGCCAGCAACGCGAACAGGCCGAGGCCGTGCAGGCAGAGGTCATCGCGCGCGGCCGCCAGGCGCGCGTGCTGCAATTCGACGTGTCCGACCGTGCACAGTGCGCGACCGTGCTGCAAGCGGACGTAGAAGCGCACGGCGCGTATTACGGCGTGGTGCTCAACGCCGGACTGACACGCGACGGCGCCTTCCCGGCCTTGACGGCCGACGACTGGGACCAGGTGATGCGCACCAACCTGGACGGCTTCTACAACGTGCTGAGCCCGCTGGCCATGCCCATGATCCGGCGCCGCGCGCCGGGCCGCGTGGTCTGCATGGCGTCGGTGTCCGGGCTGGTGGGCAACCGTGGCCAGGTCAACTACAGCGCGTCCAAGGCGGGGCTGATCGGGGCGGCCAAAGCGCTGGCCGTTGAACTGGCCAAGCGCCAGATCACCGTGAACTGCGTGGCGCCGGGCCTGATCGATACCGACATGATCGACGAGCACGTGCCCGTGGAAGAAATTCTGAAAGCGGTGCCGGCCCAGCGCATGGGCAAGCCCGAAGAGGTGGCCGCCACGGTGGCCTTCCTGATGTCGCCGGGCGCCGCCTACATCACGCGCCAGGTCATCGCCGTCAACGGAGGGTTGTGCTGATGAAACGGGTTGTGGTCACCGGCATGGCCGGCATCAGCGCGCTGGGTTCGGACTGGGCCAGCGTGCAACAAGCATTCGAATCGGGCCGCAGCGCCATCCGCGCCATGCCGGATTGGGCGCGCTTTGCCGAACTGAACACGCGGCTGGCCGGGCCCGTGGAAGACTTCAAGGTGCCCTCGCACTGGACGCGCAAGCAATTGCGCAGCATGGGCCGCGTGTCGCAACTGGCCGTGCGCGCCGCCGAGTTGGCGCTGGCCGATGCGTCGTTGCTGGGCGAGCCCAGCATCACCGATGGCCGCATGGGCGTGGCGTGCGGGTCGTCGGTGGGCAGCACCGCCGAGATCCGCGCGTTCGGCAACATGCTGCTGAACGGCGTCACCGACGACCTGAACGCCAATTCCTATGTGCGCATGATGCCGCACACCACGGCGGCCAACGTGGGCATCTTCTTCGAGCTGAAGGGCCGCATCATTCCGACCTCCAGCGCCTGCACCTCGGGCAGCCAGGGCATCGGCTACGCCTACGAGGCCATCCGCTATGGCCGCCAGGACATGATGCTGGCCGGCGGCGCGGAAGAACTGTGCGCCAGCGAAGCGCTGGTGTTTGACGCGCTGTATGCCACCAGCCAGCAGAACGACACGCCGGAACTGACGCCGCGCCCTTACGACCGCGACCGCGACGGCCTGGTCATCGGCGAAGGCAGCGGCATGCTGGTGCTGGAATCGCTGGACCATGCACTGGCGCGCGGGGCGCACATCCATGCGGAAGTGGTGGGATTCGGCAGCAACTCGGACGGCACGCATATCACGCGGCCCGAGGCGGCCACCATGCGCGTCGCCATGCAGATGGCGCTGGCGGACGCCGGCCTGCCGCCGGAAGCCATCGGCTACGTGAACGGCCACGGCACCGCGACCGAACAAGGCGATATCGCTGAAACGCAGGCCACGCACGCGCTGTTTGGCGCGCGCATGCCGATCAGCACGCAGAAAAGCTATCTGGGCCACACGCTGGGCGCCTGCGGCGTGCTGGAGTCGTGGTTCAGCATCGAGATGTTGAACCGCGACTGGTACGCGCCCACGCTGAATCTACGCAACATCGATCCGCGTTGCGGCGACCTGGACTATCTGCAAGGCGAAGGCCGCCGCATGAGCAACGAATACGTCATGAACAATAACTTCGCGTTCGGCGGCATCAACACCTCACTGATTTTCCGGCGCTGGTCCTGAGCCGCGTCGGGCGTTGCCTGGCCGGGCTTGCCGGGTCGGCATTGACCTGTTCCGTCCATTCGCCTTTTTTCACCGACTTTTCACCTTCTTTTCACCTTCTTTTCACCTTCTTTTCGCCTTCTTTCTGCCTTCTTCCCAACTTTCATTCTCGGAAAACGCACTTCATGAAGATCACCCACAAGCTCTTTGGCGCTCTGTCCCTGTCGCTGGCCTGCTCGACCCAGGTACTGGCCGCCGACCGCACCGTCTTCCTGCCCCTGCAACCGGCCATCGACGCCGCCCTGGCCGCCGGCAAGATCGACGGTAGCGTCAAGTTCTACCTGGCGGGCACGGGTCCGAAGGGCCAGGTGCTGGAAGCCAACGTGGTCACCAACCGCAAGACCAACGCGTTTGCCAAGAAAGACCCGGAAGCGTGCCTGTGGGCGGCGCAATCGGCGGTGATCTCGCTGCATGAAGCCGCCAAGAAGGCCGGCGCGAATGCCGTGACGAACATCGTCAGCTACTATCGCAAAAACGAAACCAGCAGCAAGACCGACTACGAGTGCCACGCGGGCGCCGTGGTGGCCGGCGTGGCGCTGCGCGGGGATCTGGCCCGCGTGAAGTAAGCCGGGCCGAAGCCGGCCCGACGCCGGCTAGATGCTGGCCCGATCCGGGCCCGCCCGATTTACACTTGCGAATTGCCGCAACACCACCCAAAAGGTTCACATATGAGCACTGCTACGCTCAAGACCCGCCTGTCCGATGCCGTCAAGGACGCCATGCGCGCCAAGGCTTCCGAACGCCTGACGACCCTGCGTTTCCTGCTGGCCGCCGTCAAGCAAAAGGAAGTGGACGAACGCCGCGACCTGAACGACGCCGAAATCACCGCCATCATCGAAAAGCAGGTCAAGCAACGGCGCGAATCCATCGCCGCCTTCGAACAAGCCGGGCGCACGGAAACCGCCGAACAGGAAAAGGCCGAATTGCTGGTGCTGCAAGAGTTCTTGCCGCAGGCCGCAAGCCCTGAAGAAGTGGCCGCCGCCATCGACGCCGCGCTGGCCGAAGTGGCCGCGCAAGGCGTGACGGGCGCGCCCGCGATGGGCAAGGTCATGGCGCTGCTCAAGCAGGCGCTGGCCGGCCGCGCCGACATGACGGCGTTGTCGCAACAGGTCAAGGCCCGGCTGGCCTGACCCGGCGCCGGGCAGTTAAAACGTGCCGCCGAACAAATCGGGCTGGCGCGACTGCTCGGCGGGATCGGCAAAATTGCTCATCCCGACTCCTGCCAGCCGGTACAACGTTTCCGGCGGCAGTTCCACCCGTTCGCACAACAGCCTGGCCAACGCCGCCAGTTCGGCCGCCGACCCCGGCGGATTCAAGCTGGTCTGGCTGCGCGTCAGGATGCGAAACCGGTCGGTCTTCAACTTCAGGACCACCGTGCGCCCCAGCGCGCCTTTCTTCAACGCCTGGTCCCACACCTTGCCCGCCATGCGGTCGATGGCATCGCCCAACGCGTCCAGCCGGATATCTTCCGAAAACGTGGTCTCGGCCGACACCTGCTGCAAGGGCTGGTCGGTTTGCACTTCGCGATCGTCGATACCGCGCGCCAGCTCGTACAGGCGGCGCCCGTAGCGCCCGAAATAGTGGGCCAGTTCTTCCAGGCTGTGCGTGGCCAGGTCGCCCACCGTGTGGATGCCCAACTGCTCCAGCCGCGCCTGCGTCACCTTGCCCACTCCCGGCACTTTGCGCACTGGCAGCGGTTGCAGAAATTCCAGCACCTTCGTGGGCCGGATGACGAACTGCCCGTCGGGCTTGTTCCAGTCAGAGGCAATCTTGGCCAGGAATTTGTTGGGCGCGATGCCGGCCGACGCGGTCAGGCCGGTTTCTTCGCGGATCTGATGGCGGATGACCTGAGCCACTTCGGTCGCCGAGGGCAGCCCGCCTTTGTTATGCGTCACGTCCAGATAGGCTTCGTCCAGCGACAGCGGTTCGATCAAGTCGGTATGGCGGCCGAATATCTGCCGGATCTGGCGCGACACCTCGCGATAGCGGTTGAAGTCCGGCGGCACGTAGATGGCTTGCGGGCACAGGCGTTCGGCGCGGATGGCGGACATGGCCGAATGAATGCCGAAGCGCCGCGCCTCGTAGGACGCCGCGCAGACGACCGAGCGCGGCCCGGTCCAGGCCACCACCACGGGCTTGCCGCGCAGGTCGGGGTTGTCGCGCTGCTCCACGGATGCGTAGAACGCGTCCATGTCCACATGCACGATCTTGCGCAAGAGTTCAGACATTCCAGTGAAGACGATGCGCCCGTCGCCGTTGCACGCTGGCGGGCACTGCAAAAAAATATATTATGACCGGCTCTATCCGCTTACCCATCTTGCCCACGCTCATGACCGCCTCTGCCCCTGCATCCACTGACTATTTCGGCCTGACGATACCCTTCATGCACTTCATCGGGCTGGTGCCCGAGAGCGTTGCGCCGGGATTCGCCCGCACCACCCTGCCGTGGCGCCAGGACCTGACCAACAGCCGGGGCGACGTGCACGGCGGCACGCTGATGAGCGTGCTGGACTTTACCCTTAGCGCGGCGGCACGCGGGTCCGCCGATGCCACCGAAGGCATGGCCACCATCGACATGAACACCACGTTCCTGTCTCCCGGCACGGGCGACCTGGTCATTGAAGCGCGCTGCCTGCGCCGGGGCGCGTCCATCGCCTTCTGTGAAGGCGACATCCGACGCGCCGACGGCGAACTGGTGGCGCGCGCCACGGCAACCTTCAAGATCATCCGCCGCCGCCCGGGCGGCGATTGAACGGCGCCGCCCTTGGGATGTGACGCGCGCCGCAAGTTGCACAGGTCGCGCGCGGCGCAAGTTGCACAGGTCGCGCGCGGCGCTTAGTTGCACAGGTCGCGCGCGACGCTGAGTCGGGCAGGTCGCGCGACGGCGCTCAGTTGGGCAGGTCGCGCGACGGCTTGACGGGCGGGCGCGGGTCCAGCGGCATGTAGGTGCTGCACGACGTGATGCTGTAGTAGATGGCGTCCTGCATGGCACGCATCGCGGCGGCGTCCCAGGTGCCCTTGCCCCACATCACGATCTTCACGTCGGTGCTTGCCGGGCCATTGGCCTTGAGGTCCACGCGTGACATTTCGTTGTCGGTATATGGGGCCAGCACGCGCACCACGCCCGACTGCGCCGCCTCGTTCAGGTCGGACACCACGCGATAGGCGTTGTCGGTGCTGCGCAGGCAGTTGTTCGACTGCCGGATCACGGTGGCGTAGGCGTCCTTGAACGCGACCGGCGCCTTGAATTCGCTGTGCGGGGATGCGCTGTCCTGCGAGATGCCCAGCGAGCAACCCGCCAGGCCCAGCGCCAGCGCCGATGCCGCGACCAGATTCCTGTACATGTAATTCTCCAGATGAATTGCCGCGATTATCCCGCAAACGGCACGGCGGCATAAGTGGGGTCGGTTCGACACCGCCCGCGCGACTATGGCATTATCGACCGCATTGAAATCGCGGAGGTCCTGCCTTGTTTTCCTTCATGACGCGCACCATTCTGGCCGCCAGTATCGTCGGCACCACGCTGGGCGCCTGCGCCACCCAGCCCCCGCCCCGCGCCTATCCCCTGAAGGACTTTTTCCGCAACCCGGAACGCGGCTTCTTCCGCCTGGCCGACGACGGCCGCACCCTGGCCTTCATGCAGCCCACCAGCGTGGACGGCAACCCGGCCCGCATGAACATTTACGTGCAGCCGCTGCAAGGCAGCCAGCTGGTGGGCGAACCCCGCCAACTGACCAGCGAAACCGCGCGCGATATCTCCAACTACTTCTGGAAGGGCGCCGACGTGGTGCTCTATCAGAAGGACTTTGGCGGCGACGAGAACTTCCACGTACTGGCCGTGAACGCCAAGACGGGCAAGATCACCGACCTGACGCCCTATGAAGGCGCGCGCGCCAGCATCGAAGACGATCTTGAAGACGACCCCGACCACGTCCTGATCAGCCACAACCAACGCAACCCCGAGGTCTTTGACGTCTACCGCGTCAACGTCCACACCGGCGCCGCCGTGCTGGTGGCGCAGAACCCGGGCAACATCGTGGGCTGGCAGACCGACCATGCGGGCAAGGTGCGCGCCGCCGTCACCAGCGACGGCCTGAACACCACCCTGCTCTACCGCGACAACGAAGCGTCCGACTTCCGCCCGCTGATCACCACCGATTACCGCACCAACGTCAGCCCGTCGTTCTTCACGTTCGACGACAAGAAGATCTACGCCCTGAGCAACCGTGGCCGCGACAAGCTGTCGCTGGTGGTCATCGACCCGGCACAACCGGATGTCGAAGAAGAGATCTTCACGCCCGACACCGTCGACCTGGACGGCGCGGGCTACTCACGCAAGCGCCGCGTGCTGACGCTGGCCGCCTACCAGACCGACAAGCCGCAATACAAGTTCTTCGACGCGCAGTCCGAAGCGCTGTTCAAGAAACTGTCCGACAAGCTCAAGGGCTATGACATCGCCCTGCAAGGGTCCAACCGCGACGAAACCGTGTTCATCGTGGCGGCCTACAACGACCGCACGCCGGGCTCGCGCTACTTGTACGACGCCAACACCGACACGCTGACCAAGCTGGCCGACATCAACCCGGCCATTCCGGAAGCCGACATGTCGCAAGTGCGGCCCATCAGCTACCAAAGCCGCGACGGCCTGACCATTCACGGCTACCTGACGCTTCCCGCCGGCCGCGATCCCAAGAACCTGCCTTGCATCGTCAACCCGCACGGCGGGCCGTGGGCACGCGACGGCTGGGGCTACAACCCCGAAACGCAATTCCTGGCCAACCGCGGTTTCTGCGTGCTGCAAATGAACTTCCGGGGTTCGACGGGTTATGGCCGCGCGTTCTGGGAAGCCGGCTTCGGGCAATGGGGCCTGAAAATGCAGGACGACATCACCGATGGCGTTCAGTGGCTGGTCAAGCAAGGCATCGCCGACCCCAAGCGTATCGGCATCTATGGCGCCAGCTACGGCGGCTACGCCACGCTGGCTGGCGTGACGTTCACGCCGGACTTGTACGCGGCGGCCGTGGACTACGTGGGCGTGTCCAATCTGTTCACGTTCATGAAGTCCATTCCGCCGTACTGGAAGCCAATGCTGGACAAGATGCAGGACATGGTCGGCCACCCCGAACGCGATAAGGACCGGCTGGCCGCGACCTCGCCCGCGCTGCACGCGGACAAGATCAAGACGCCGCTGTTCGTTGCACAAGGCGCCAAGGACCCGCGCGTGGCCAAAGACGAAAGCGACCAGATGGTGGCGGCGTTGAAGGCGCGCGGGGTTGAAGTGGAATACATGGTCAAGGACAACGAAGGCCACGGTTTCCACAACGACGAGAACAAGTTCGAGTTCTACGAAGCGATGGAAAAGTTCCTGACGGAACACCTCAAGCCTTAGTTCCCCGCGCCTTCATGAGTCACCAGCGGCGCGTTCGCCGCTGGCGCCATGCCGGCCAGCCCGCCCACGTGCACGCGGCCCGCGCCGCGCGCGCCAAACGCCATTTCCACCCGGTCGCGCCCTTGCTCCTTGGCGCGGTATAGCGCCACGTCGGCGCGCGCCAGGATCACATCGGCGCTATCGCCGGGCTGGTACGTGGCCAGACCACCGCTGGCGGTCATGGGCACTTCCACCCCTTGCAGGTAAAGCGGCGTATCGCGCAGTGCATCGCAGACGCGCTGCGCGTGCACCAGCGCCCGCGCCGGGTCGCAGTCCACCATCAACAGCACGAACTCCTCGCCGCCCAGGCGGCCGAAGCGGTCGGCGCCGCGCACGGCGTGCTGCGCGACCTTGGCGAAATGGCGCAGCGCGGTGTCGCCCGCCGCATGGCCGTAGCGGTCGTTGATGGATTTGAAATGGTCGATGTCCAGCACCAGCACGGCCAGCGGACCGCCGGAGCGGCTACAGCGCTGCAACTCGCGTTCCAGTTCATCCAGGATGCTGCGGCGGGAATAGGCGTGCGTCAGGCTGTCGAACGTCAGGGCCGCCTGCATCTGCTCGGATAGCCACGTCTGCACCAGCAGCAGCAACGCCAGGAACAGCGCCGGCACCGTCACCGAACCGCACACAATGAAGAACAGCCCCCAGGATGACGGTTCAAGCAAGGACACGGGCTTCACGAAACCGAACCCATAGACCACCACCCGCGTTGCGTGCAGCGCCGCCAGCCCGAATATGGCCAGCATCAGATACAGCATCACGCCGGGAGTGCGGATCTTTGCGCGCTGCTGGTAGATGACCCGCCCGGTCAGCAGCGCGCTGATGCAGGTAAAGCCGGAATTGAGCAGCATGCGTTCTGGCAGGTGGTCCGCGCCATACAGCAGCAGCGCAAAGGCCAGCACACCCGCCGCCGTGACGCCGGACGTGCGCGCGATATGCGGCCGCAGCCCGAAGAACTGGCGCACGCCCACATACACCAGGCTGATTGCGCATACCCAAGCCGCGTTCGACGCCATGATGTAGGCGCCCGGCGGCACAAGCTTGGCGGCGGCGAAGGCCAGCAGCGCCAGCACGGCCAGCGTGTTGGCGGCGATGAACGCACGCACGCCCTTGACCCCGCGCGACTGGAACGGCAGCAACAACGGTAGCGCCAAGGCCGTGGCCAGCGCCCACATCAGGAAGAACAAAGAAGTCGTCATGGTTTTTTGCCGGCCGCGCCTTGGGAACAAATGCCGTCGGTTCAGACCTGCCGTTGCACTGGGTTCATGGATGGATACGCGTTACACGTCAGCATGCTTGATGCTTTTTGTTACCAGAAGGACGAAAAGCCGCCGCCCCGCGTGACGGCGATCCGCCGAAGCGAGGGCGCGACGTTGTCCTGAACCTTTACCTCCCGCGCCAAGACGATAGCGCGGCATGTCCAGAAGAATACGCCAAGCCAGGAGCGCCCGGTTCACCCGTTTGCAGTATTTGACAGTTAAACCTTTCAGGTAACTGACAATCGAAAGGAACGAAGGGCAAACCCTAGATTAATTATTGTGGTTCGCCCCCGCCAGTCGGCCAAAAGCACTACCCCGTCGTCCGAAGATCCGTGCTGGTTTGGCGTAGGGAATCAACGCGGGACTGCATCAGCGCGGCTTTTCCACGTTAGGCAGCAAGATTGCCACCACGCCCAACAGCGGCAGATACGCGCACACCTGGTACACATAGCCAATGCTGGTGGCGTCGGCCAGCTTGCCCAGCGCGGCCGCCCCCACCCCGCCCATGCCGAAGGCAAAGCCGAAGAACAGCCCGGCAATCATGCCCACCTTGCCCGGCACCAATTCCTGCGCGTAGACGACGATGGCCGAAAACGCCGACGCCAGCACCATGCCGATCACCACCACCAGCGCCGCCGTCCAGAACAGATTGGCGTGGGGCAGCAGCAAGGTGAAGGGCGCTACGCCCAGGATCGACACCCAGATGACGATCTTGCGGCCGATGCGGTCGCCCACCGGCCCGCCCACCACCGTGCCCACCGCGACTGCGGCCAGGAACAGGAACAGGTACAGCTGCGCCTCGCGCACCGACAAACCGAACTTGTCGATCAGGTAGAAAGTGAAATAGCTGTTCAGGCTGGCCAGATAGAAGTACTTGGAAAATATCAGCACGCCCAGCACCGCCAGCGCACCGATCACCCGATTGCGCGACAGCCCATTGCCGGCGCCCGCCGTGCGCGCGCGCGGCTTGAACATGACGCGGTTGGCGCTGTACCAACGGCCGATACCGATCAGCACCACGATGCCGAATAGTGCCGCGAAGGCAAACCAGGCCACGCTGCGCTGGCCGTGCGGAATGATGAACAGCGCCGCCAGCAGCGGCCCCAGCGCCGACCCCACGTTGCCCCCCACCTGGAACAGCGACTGCGCCAAGCCGTGCCGGCCGCCCGAGGCCATGCGCGCCACCCGCGACGATTCCGGGTGGAACACCGACGACCCCGTGCCGACCAGCACGGCGGCCACCAGCAGCCAGCCGAACGACGGCGCCACCGACAGCAGCAATAGCCCAGCCAGCGTGAAGCTCATTCCCACAGGCAGCGAATAGGGCTTGGGATGGCGGTCGGTGTACAGGCCGATGAAGGGTTGCAGCAGCGAGGCCGCCAACTGATAGACCAAGGTGATCAGCCCGATCTGTGCGAAGGACAGGCTGAACGAATCCTTCAACATGGGGTAGATGGCCAACAGGATCGACTGGATCATGTCGTTCATCAAATGCGCCACGCTGATCGCGCCCAGCACTTTATAGGCGGTGGATGGGGGGGTGGATGGGGTGCTGGACGGGGCGGCGGTCGCCTGCGCAGCGGGCGCGGGCGCCATGGCGTCCGACATGCCGGCAACGGGATTTTGGGCGGGGGTCATGGGCGGCTTTTGCGATGGGGTTGTGTTTGGCTGACAGCCAAAGCCAGCCATCAGTGTAGAAACCGGCCGCTGCGAAGATCTGCCAATTTTCATCGACCAAGTGACAAAATAGCGCCACCCTGCCCGCCGTCGCGGCCTCATCCTTTGGTTGGAAGTGACATCATGGCCACCCGTCTTGCCCCGCCCGACCCCGCCCGCAGCATCAACGCGCAGGACTACCAGGACCGCCCGCGCGTCGTCACCGCGATGGCCAAGGAATTTCGCGCGGGGGCGCAAACGGGCGCGCACTCGCATCCCCGCGCGCAGCTGATCTACGCGGCCGAGGGCGTGATGCGGGTCACGACGCCCAGCGGTTTCTGGGCGCTGCCGCCGCTGCGCGCCTTGTGGGTGCCGGCCGGCGTGCCTCATGGGGTGGACATGGTGGGCGCCGTGTCGATGCGCTCGCTTTACATTCAGGCCGATGCCGCCGCCGGCTACTGGCGGCAACCCCAGGTGGTGGAAGTGAGCGGCCTGCTGCGCGAACTGATCCTGGCACTGACGGCCGAGCCCATCGACTACCCGCTGGGGGGCCGGGCCGAGCAGATCGCCGCGTTGATCCTGTCTGAACTAGCGGCCGCGCGCGTGCTGCCCATACAAATCCCCTGGCCGCGAGACCGCCGCTTGCAGACCATCTGCGCGGCCATCCTGGACCAGCCCGGCCTGCAACGCGGCATGGAAGCCTGGGGCAACGAGGTCGGCGCCAGCGCGCGCACGCTGATCCGGCTGTTCCAGGCCGAACTGGGCCTGAATTACCGGCAATGGGTACAACAGGTGCGCCTGGCCGACGCGGTCTGCCGCTTGTCGGAAGGCGTGCCCGTTGCCCGCATCGCGGCCGACCTGGGATACCGCAGCATCAGCGCGTTCAGCGCCATGTTCCACCGCGCGTTGGGCGCGCCGCCGCAACGGTATCAACAGGGCTCCTGGCGCCTTACCGAAAGCTGAATCACAACAGGCGCATGCAACCGGCCTTGCTGTTTGTCACGGCGCGCAATACATTTCACAGCGCAATTCCCGTCGCTCGCGCACGCAAGCCGCGTCGCGCGTATGCTAGACCCCGTCCCTATATCTACCGCGGCACACGCCCCCCACTTGGCTTCGGCAAGTTTGGTTACTGAAACCTTATGACGCCATGGCCGGTCTATAGCGTTCTGTCCTAGAATCGCCTGCAATGAGCACCCCCCAGCAATCCTCCGCCAACCCGGGCGGCAAATCGGGCCTTCCCTGGAAACGCATCCTGGTCAAGACGGGCATCGTCGCGGCCGGCGTCGGCGCGTGCGGGGCCGTCGTGCTTGGGCTGGCATTGGCCCTGGCCTGGCCCAGCCTGCCCGACCTGCACGCCATGACCGACTACCGGCCGCGCGTGCCGCTGCGCATCTACACGGCCGACAAGGTCCTGATCGGCGAATACGGCGAAGAACACCGCAACGTGCTGCGGTTTGATGAAATCCCGCCGGTGATGCGCCAGGCCGTGCTGGCGGCCGAGGACGACCGCTTCTACAGCCACGGCGGTGTCGACTGGATGGGCGTGGCGCGCGCGGTACTGACCAACGTGGTCAAGGGCTCGAAGTCGCAAGGCGGCAGCACGATCACGATGCAGGTGGCGCGCAATTTCTATCTGTCTTCCGAAAAGACGTATTCGCGCAAGCTGTACGAGCTGCTGCTCACGTTCAAGATCGAAAACGAACTGACCAAGGACCAGATCCTTGAGCTCTACATGAACCAGATCTACCTGGGGCACCGCGCCTATGGCTTCGCGGCCGCGTCGCGCGCCTACTTTGGCAAACCGCTGTCGGAAGTGACCCCGGCGGAAGCCGCCATGCTGGCCGGCATCCCCAAGGCTCCGTCGCGCTTCAACCCCATCACCAATTTCCCGCGTGCCGAAATTCGCCAGCACTACGTGCTGGGCCGCATGAAGGCGCTGGGCTACCTGACGCCCGAGCAGGCCGACGAAGCGCTCAAGCAACGCCTGACGATCCGGGGCGCTGACGGCACCAGCGCGCGCGGCTTCGCCGTGCATGGCGATTACCCGTCGGAACTGGCACGCCAGTTGATGTACGGCGTGTTCCAGGAAGAAACGTATTCCAAGGGCATCGACGTCTACACCACCATCGATTCCAAGGCCCAGGAAGCCGCTTACCGCGCGGTGCGCGATGGCGTCATGGACTACACGCGCCGCGCCGTATATCCCGGCCCGGAAGATCAGATCGACCTGCCTGACGGCGTCGAAAGCGATGCCCAGGCGCTGGACGAGATCCTGGACGGCGTGCAAGACAAGACGCCGGACAGCGAGGACCTGCTGGCGGCGGTCGTCCTGTCGGCCAGCCCTACCGAAGTGAAGGTAGCCCGCAGCGCGCGCGACATCATCACCATTTCGGACAAGAAGGCGCTGGCCGTGGTGGCGCGCGCCTTGAACCCCAAGGCCAGCGACAGCCAGCGCATCCGTCGCGGTTCGGTCGTGTACATCCACAAAACGGGTGGCAAGGACAGCGACACCTGGGAAATCATCAACATGCCGGCGCTGCAAGCGGCGTTGGTGTCGATGGCGCCGCAAGATGGCGCGATCCGCGCCATGATCGGCGGCTTTGACTACAACCGGGGCAACTTCAACCGCGTGACGCAGGCCTGGCGCCAGCCCGGTTCCAACATCAAGCCGTTCGTGTACGCCGCGGCGCTGGAACGCGGCTTTACCCCCGCCACGCAGATCTCCGACCAGCCGTTCATGCTGACGGCCGCGCAAACGGGCTCCAAGGACTGGCAGCCCAAGAACGACGGCAACAAGTACGAACCCATGCTGACGTTGCGCCAGGGCTTGTACCGGTCCAAGAACATGGTGTCGATCCGCATCCTGCAAGCGATTTCGCCGCAGTACGCCCAGGACTACCTGACCCGTTTCGGCTTTGACAAATCGCGCTGGCCGGCGGTGCTGCCGCTGGCGCTGGGCGCGGGTGGCGCCACGCCGTTGCAAGTGGTCAATGGCTATGGCGTCTTCGCCAACGGCGGCTATCGCGTGACGCCGTACCTGGTGGACCACGTCACCGACCGTTCGGGCAAGGTGCTGATGCAGGCGCAGCCCGTCAAGGCGGGCGACGAAGCGGCGCGCGCCATCGACCCGCGCACCGCCTGGGTCATGGACGACATCCTGCGCGGGGTTACGACTAGCGGCACGGCCGCGCGCGCGCACCAGGTGCTGAAGCGCAACGACGTCGGCGGCAAGACGGGCACCACCAACGACGCGGTGGACGTCTGGTTCTCGGGCTTCACGCCCGATCTGGCCACGACCGTCTGGATGGGCTTTGACCAGCCCAAGTCGCTGGGCACCAACGAATTCGGCAGCGGCCTGGCGTTGTCCACGTGGCTGGACTACATGCAGCCGGTCTTGAAGGGCATGCCCGAAGCCAAGCAGTCGCCGCGTCCGGACGGGCTGCTGGTGGAAAACGGCGAATACTATTTCGCGGAATTCCCGCCCGGGCAGGCGGTGGCGTCGCTGGATTTGTCGTCGGGCGATGCGCTGACCGATTTCCTGAACAACAACCGCAGCACGGATGGCGTGGACACGTCCGTCAAGCCGCTGCCGAGCCCCGGTGGCGCCGCGCTGCCGCAAAATTCGAACAACAGCGCCGTGCAGCCGCCATTGCAGCCCATTCCGGTACCCAGCGCTGCGAATGTTGCGCCGGGGGTCATGGCGGGCGTCGCGACGTCTGGACTACCGGCGGCGGGCATACCGGCTGCTGGCGTACCGGCTTCGGGCGTACCGGCGGCGGGCGTACCGGCTTCGGGCGTACGGGCTACGGGAGTACCGGCGGCCACCCTGCCTGCTGCCGGCAGCGCGGAAGATGCCGCTGCGCGCGCCAGCGCGGTAACTACGTCCAGCTCGGTCATCGCCCGGCCGCTGTAACCGACCAACGCTGTAACCGACCAACGCTGAAAAACGACACGGGCGCCCTTTGCGGCGCCCGTGTCGTTTCCCTGCTTTCTCGTTCCACGGTGACCGTTAAACGGCCCCCTCCCTCGTCCCCCGCGCCCGTCGGCCTATTCCTCTACCGCCAGCTCGGTCACGACCTCGCGCGGCCAGGCCGTCAGCGATTCCAGGTCCAGGAACGTGAAGTAGCCGGATCGCCAGCCTTCGGTATCAATGTGATAAACGTTGCCCAGAACCAGCGGCGCGGCCACGGGCGTGTGCCCGGCCACCACCGCCCGAACCCCCTGGATGCCGGTGCGGTTCATCTGCCGCAAGCGGTCGCGCGACCACTGGCACGTCGCGCTGGTGCGCTTGTAGCGATCTTGCAGCGCGAACTCCAGGCGCGGCCAGAACAGCACCGGGCAATCCGCATGCAGCAGGCCCACCGCGCCCTCGCGGGTTTCGACTTCGATCGCGATGGGAAGCTGGGCAAACGCATCGGCAAACACTTGCTGCTGGTCGACGGGCAGGTCCAGGAACCAACCGCCGCCGTAACCGCGCCAATTGGTCACGTCCACCTTGCCGGTGCGCACATGACGAATTGCATAGTCTTCGTGGTTGCCCTGGACCGCGTAAAACCAGGGCTGGGCCAGCCATTGCAGCGCGGCTTCGCTTTCAGGTCCGCGATCAACCAGATCGCCCACGGAAAAGAGCCGGTCGCGGGCCGGGTCGAAACCCAGCCGGTCCAGGCTTTCCTGCAAACGCGAAAAATGACCGTGCACGTCGCCAACCGCGAAATCGCGGCCATGCTCGTTACGCGGGACTTTTAAAAATCGCTGCTCCATGATGCTTCTCGACTGCCGGTTGCGGGGCGAGCAAGACCCGTCCCTTGAAACAAATCGTGGCGGCTCGCGCCCAGTATCTCCCGACCTGTCTTTTTAACCCGCTTTAGTTGACGCCGGCCTTGCACCCCTGACCATCCGGGGGTCAAATATTCCGTTACGAGAATCGCTATTATTCGTGATAATGTTCCGCCTTCCTCACAAACAGCTTAAAGAGGGCCGCGCGCGCCGCCGCCCCCTTCCGCCGCCATGACAGCCGCGTCCACCATCAAAACCTGGTACTGGATCCACAAGTGGACCAGCCTGGTTTGCACCATCTTCCTGCTCATCATCTGCCTGACGGGCTTGCCGCTGGTTTTTCACCATGAAATCGAGCACTGGCTGGATGACGCCAAGCCGCTGTCCAACGTGCCGGCCAACACGCCGCCCGCCAATCTGGACAAGCTGGTCGCCAGCGCCCTGACCATGTATCCGGGCGAAGTGGTTGATTACCTGTTCTTCGACCCCGACGAGCCCCAGGTGTATGTCGGCATGGCCAAGAAGCCAGGTGATGGCCAGGCGTCCGGGCACGCGGTCCGCATGGACGGCCGCACCGGCGACGTGCTGCTGGAAGGCCCGCTGTATACCGAAGACAAGTTCTCGTTCATGGGCATCATGCTGGCGCTGCATGTGGATTTGTTTGCCGGCTTGCCGGGCGAGTTGTTCCTGGGCTTCATGGGGCTGCTGTTCTGCGTGGCTATCGTATCGGGCGTGGTGTTGTACGGCCCGTTCATGAAAAAGCTGGAATTCGGCACCGTCCGCGCCGCCCGGTCCACGCGCCTGAAATGGCTGGACCTGCACAACCTGCTGGGCATCGTGACCCTGGTGTGGGCCTTCGTGGTGGGCTTCACGGGCGTCATCAACGAGCTGTCGACCCCATTGTTCCGCCTGTGGCAGTCCACCGAATTGGTCCGCATTCTGGAACCCTACAAGGGCCAGACCGTGCCCACGCAGTTGGCCTCGGCGCAACTGGCGGCCGACACGGCCAAGAAAGCCATGCCGGGCAACGAGGTGTCATTCATCGCATTTCCGGGCAACGCTTTCGGCAGCCCGCACCACTACATCGCCTGGATGCGTGGCGACACGCCGCTGACCTCGAAGCTGAACACGCCCGTGCTGGTCGACGGCAGAACCGGCGAACTGACTACCGTGGCCAAAATGCCGTGGTACCTGACCGCGCTGGAAGTGTCGCGCCCGCTGCACTTTGGCGATTACGCGGGCCTGCCGCTGAAGATCATCTGGGCCTTGCTTGACCTCATCACCATCGTGGTGCTGGTCAGCGGCCTGTACCTGTGGATTGCGCGGCGCCGCGCCACCGAGGCGCGCATCAACGAGCTGGTGAAAAAGCACCAGGCCGCCGCCGCCCCGCAAAGGAATCCGGCATGAGCGCCCGCCACACCAAAGGCCGCACAGGTCGCGGCTTCATGTTCGTATGGGGCGCGCCCATCCTGCTGGGCGTGCTCAGCGTCTTTGGCCTGTTGGCCGCGCTGTTGGGCACGGGCGCCTGGCACTGGGCGTCGTGGATCACGTTGACCATCCTGCTGGGGGTCATCGTCCGGTACTGGGTGTTCCCGCTGAAACACTAGGCGGTTCATGGGGCCCCGCTGCCCCATCCCGCGCCCCATCCCGCGCCCCGGTCTCGCACCCTGTCCTGGGCCGGTCCTGGACCCGATCCCGGGGCGTTGTCCCCGCCCTTGAGCCAGACCTTGAGCCCGGCCCTTGAGTCCGGCCATTGAGCCCGGCCATTGAATCCGCCTTCCCCAGGCCGGCTATCGGCCGAATTGTTCCGGGTCCGGCCCCAGCCGCGCGCCGCTCTTGATGCCGTCAATCGCGGCCATCTCATCCGCCGACAGTTCAAAATCAAAAATGTCGATGTTCTCGCGGATGCGGGCGGGCGTGACCGACTTCGGGATCACGATAAGGCCGCTTTGCACGTGCCAGCGCAGCGTGACCTGCGCCGGAGACTTGCCGTGCTTGGCGGCCAGGTCCACGATGACTTTTTCTTTCGTCACGCCGCCCTGTGCCAAGGGGCTCCAGGATTCGGTGGCGATGCCGTGCTTGGCGTGGAAGGCCCGTAGCGCCTGCTGGGCGAAGCCCGGATGCAGCTCGATCTGATTGACCGCCGGCGTGACGCCAGACGTCTCGATCAACTGTTGCAGGTTGGCCTGCGTGAAGTTGGACACCCCGATCGAACGCGCGCGGCCGTCTTCCTTCATTTCGACCATCGCGCGCCAGGCATCCAGGAACTGGGTGCTGCCCGCCACCGGCCAGTGGATCAGGTACAGGTCCACATAGGCCAGGCCCAGCTTTTCCAGGCTTTCGTCCATGGCCTTGTGGGCGTCGTCATAGCCGTGCTTGTCGTTCCACAGCTTGGTGGTGATGAACAGGTCCTTGCGCGCCACGCCCGATGCGCGCAAGCCCGCGCCCACGCCTGCCTCGTTGCCGTAGATGGCCGCCGTGTCCACCGACCGGTAGCCGGCCGCCAAGGCTTCCTTGACGCTGGCGGCCGCCTGGTCATCGGGCACCTGCCAAACGCCCAGCCCCAATTGCGGGATGTTGCTGCCGTCGTTCAATTTCACTGCGGGTACCTTCGCCATAAGCCCTCCGAAACATGCAACGCAACGCTCGCACGGCGAATACGCGCCAGGTCGCGCAATCCAGGGGCACAGCCCGGCCAACCCCGGATTGAAGAGATAAAAAAGCGGGCTTGCCGAGCTGCGCCCACATTGCGATACCGGTCCGACATCCCCAGGCAATGGTCCGCAAATACCAGGGGTTATCACCCAAATAATAGCGCCCGTGCCGGATAATGCCCTTCACACCGCTCCACCCCCCGCTTTCGCCCCCCAAGGCCAGCCATGAATTCCCCTGACGCGCCCCCGAAGAATCGCGGCGGTTTTTCTACCTTGCGCACCCTGTTCCCGTACTTGTGGCCGCCCGGCAAGACCGGGCTCAAGGTGCGCGTCGTGGCCGCATTGCTGTGCCTGTTCGCGGCCAAGGCGGCCACCGTTTATGTGCCACTGATCTACAAGCACGCCATCGACGAACTGGGCAAGGGTGCGCCCGGCGCGGTGACGGTGCCGCTGGGCCTGATCCTGGCCTATGGCACCGCGCGCGTGCTGTCGCTGCTGTTCTCGGAATTGCGCGACGCCATCTTTGCCCGCGTCGGCCAGCACGCCATCCGCGCGGTGGGCTTGCAGATCTTTCGCCACCTGCACGCGTTGGCGCTGCGTTTTCACCTGTCGCGCCAGACCGGCGGGCTGACACGGGCTATCGAACGCGGCACCAAGGGCATCCAGACGCTGCTGTCGTTTTTGCTGTTCAACATCCTGCCCACGTTCTTTGAAATCGGGCTGGTGTGTATTGTGCTGTGGAAGATGTTCGACATCTGGCTGGCCGCGGCCACCGGCGCGACAGTCATCCTGTACATGGCCTATACCCTTGCCGTCACGGAATGGCGCGCCAAGTTCCGGCGCCAGATGAACGAAACCGATTCAGAAGCCAACACCAAGGCCATCGAAAGCCTGTTGAACTACGAGACGGTCAAGTACTTTGGCAACGAAGAGCACGAGGCGCGCCGCTACGACGCCTCGCTGACGCGCTACGAGCGCGCCGCCGTGCGCAGCCAGGTCAGCTTGTCGATTCTGAACGTGGGCCAGGCCGCCATCATTTCGGTGGGCCTGACGCTGGTGATGTGGATGGCCGCCACCGGCATCGCCCAGGGCCGCTACACGCTGGGCGATTTTGTCCTGGTCAACACCTACCTGTTGCAGCTGTACCAGCCCCTGAGCTTCTTCGGCTTCATCTACCGCGAAATCAAGCAGGCCATGATCGACATGGAACGCATGTTCGAACTCTTGGGGCAGGACCGCGAAGTGGCCGACCGCCCCGACGCCCTGCCGCTGCGCGTGGCGGGTGGCCAGGTGGAATTTCGCGACGTGTATTTTGGCTATGACGCGCGCCGCCCCATCTTGAAGGGCGTGAGTTTCACCATTGCGGCGGGCAAGACCGTTGCGGTGGTCGGCACGTCGGGCGCGGGCAAATCCACCATCGCCCGCCTGCTGTTCCGTTTCTACGACGCGGACAGCGGCGCCATCCTGGTCGACGGCCAGGACGTGCGCAACGTCACCCAGGCCAGCTTGCGCGCCGCGATCGGCGTGGTGCCGCAAGACACCGTGCTGTTCAACGACACCATTCACTACAACATCGGCTACGGCCGGCCCGGCGCGACCGAGGCCGAGATCCAGGCTGCCGCGCGCTTGGCGCACATCCACGACCTGATCATGACCATGCCGGACGGCTACCAGACCATGGTGGGCGAGCGCGGCCTGAAACTATCTGGCGGCGAAAAGCAGCGCGTAGCCATCGCCCGCACCATCCTGAAGAGCCCCGCCATTTTCCTGTTCGACGAAGCCACCAGCGCGCTGGACACCCACACCGAACGCGAGATCCAGGCGAACCTGCGCGAAGTCAGCCAGGGCCGCAGCACGCTGATCATCGCGCACCGCCTGTCGACCGTGGCCGACGCCGACGAGATCATCGTGCTGTCCGAAGGCCGCATCATCGAACGCGGCCGCCATCCGCAGCTGCTGGCGCAACGCGGCGTCTACGCCGGAATGTGGGCGCGCCAGCAGGACGGCGCGGCGTCCAACGAAGACGCCGATGTCAGCGACGCCCCGGCCAGCAATCCGGTGAACAACCCAGCCAACAGCCCGGCGGATTGACAAGCCCCATCGCCCTGACCGAACATCGCACCCTTTCGTAAAAGGCCCGCCATGCAGGAACCCTCGCTTGCCCCCGAAGTCCGCGTCTGCGCGGCATCCGACCTGGCCAACGGCGGCCTGGGCGTCAAAGTGCCGGTGTCCGACGGCTCGGGTCAGACCACTGCCTTTTTCGTCCGCTACCAGGACCGCGTGCATGGATACCTGAACCGCTGCGCCCACGTGGGCGTGGAACTGGATTGGGAAGGCAGCTTCTTCACCCGCGCGGGCGACCTCATCATGTGCGCGCGCCACGGCGCGACCTATCAGCCGGACACCGGCTTGTGCGTCGGCGGGCCTTGCAAGAACGGGCGCCTGACCGCACTGACGGTGTCGGAACGTGATGGCGCCGTGTACTGGCACCCCACCGGCAAGATCGTTCCGCGCGACGGCGGCTGACAGCTGGCCGACGTTGGCGTTTGGCGTTTCCGACTTGCCGTAACCATCGTCGCTGACGCTACGCCCCCGCCACGGCTGCCTGCGCCGGCGGCTGCCGTTCCGCGTAGCGCCGCGCCAACACGGCGCACACCATCAGCTGCATCTGGTGAAAGATCATCAAGGGCAGCACCACCACGCCCATCTGCGACGTGCCGAACAGCACGGTGGCCAGCGGAATGCCGGACGCCAGCGACTTCTTCGACCCGCAGAACACCAGCGTGATTTCGTTCTCTTTGGACAAGCCCAGCTTGCGGCTGCCCCAGGTTGTAATCATCAGCACCGAGCCCAGCAGCAACGCATTCACCAGCACCATCGTGGCCAGGTCGATCGCCGGAAACGCGTGCCAGATGCCCTGCGCCACCGCCTCACTGAAGGCCGTGTAGACGGCCAGCAAAATCGAACTGCGATCCACCTTGGACAACGTGCGGCTGTTGCGCTGCGCCCAGGCGCCGATCCACGGCCGCAACAGGCTGCCCACCGCAAACGGCAACAGCAGCTGCGCCAGGATGCGGCCCGCGTCGGCCAGCCCGTGTCCGCCGCCCTGCCGATGCAGCAACACCGCCACCAGCAACGGCGTCAACACGGTGCCCAGCAAGTTGGACGCGGTCGCCGCGCAAATGGCGCCCGGCACGTTGCCCCGCGCCATCGACGTAAAGGCAATGGACGACTGCACGGTTGAAGACAGCGTGCATACGAACAGCACGCCCAGCCACAGTGAAGGCGTCAGCAGACCGGGGAACAGGGCCCGCAAGCCCAGCCCCAACGCGGGAAACAGAATGAAGGTGCAGGCCAGGATCAACGCATGCAGGCGCACGTCCTTCACGCCGGCCACGATGGCATCGGTGGAAAGGCGCGCGCCGTGCAGAAAGAACAGCAACGATATCGCCACGTTGCTGGCCACCATCATGAACGTGGCGCCCTTGCCCACGGCGGGGAAAAAGCTGGCAAACGCCACGGTGGCGATCAGGATCAGCGTGAATTGGTCAGGTAAAAAGCGGCGCATGGCTAGGTTTCCAGGAAATTACGGAAAACTATAGGCGCGCCCCTTGCCATCGTGAAGGCCATTGATTACTTTGACTGTCATCGAAAAGTCCTATGACCCTATCGGCTTGCCATGCTTAACCCCTTGTGGCTCAAGACCTTCACGGTGGCCGCCGGCGCCCCCAGCTTTACCGAAGCCGCCCGTCGCCTGGGTCTGACCCAGCCCACTGTCAGTGAACATATCCGACAACTGGAACAGTCCGTGAACCGGCGCCTGTTCTTGCGCGACACGCACTCGCTGGCGCTGACCAGCGACGGCCGAAGTTTGCTGGTGCATGCCGAGATCATTCTGGACGCGCACGAACGCGCCGCGCGGCTGTTCGATGCGCCGCGCCTGCGCGGTCGCGTACGGCTGGGCACGTCGGACGATCTGGCGATGGGGCCGCTGCCGGATGTGCTGGCCGCGTTTCGGCTGGCGCACCCCGAAGTGGAACTGGACCTGACCATCGGCGTCACCAGCGAGCTCTACAAACTGCTGGACGACAACGAGCTGGACGTGATGATCGGCAAGCGGCGCCGCGGCGATCGCCGGGGCCAGACGCTGCACAAGGAAGCGCTACTGTGGCGCGCCAAGGAAGGCCTGCGCTTTGCGCCGGATGCGCCGCTGCCATTGATATTGCTGCGCGAGCCGAGCGTGACGCGCACGCTGACGCTGGACGCCTTGGCGCGCGCCGGCCGCAGCTGGCAGATCGTTTGCACAAGCACCAGCTACGCGGGCTGCCAGGCGGCCGCGCGCGCGGGGCTGGGCATTACCGTGCAGCCTTCGCACCTGTCCACGGCGGGGCTGGCCGCGCCCGGTGGCGCGACGCAACTGCCCGCTTTACCGCAAGTGGAATTCATCGTCATCTCGGCTCCGGCCCCCAACAAGCCCACGCGGGCGCTGACCGACATCCTGATGCGCAGCACCTTGACCTGACCTGGCCACAAGGTGCGGGTGCGGCGGCGGCGGGCCGTCAATACACGCCCGCCCGGCCTCCCGCTTATTCCGGCAGCGGATCCGGCACGCCGTCTTCGTCCACGCTGGTCACGCGGTCCAGCGCATTGCGCGCGGCGGACATCGCTTCGATGGCGCTGCGAAAGCGGCGGCTGACAAAAATTTCGAACGGCTGGCCTTCGGGCGGTGCGGCGGCCGGCTCGGCGCCATCCGGGTCCGCCGCCTGCGGTGCACCGGCCTCGCCTTCCTTGACCTTGGCCACCAGGCGCCGCGTCTCCAAGAACGCCCGGGGCGGCGTGCGCCCTTCGGGTTGCGTCGCGTACGCCACCACCGAAAATCCGTTGATCTTCTTCTCTAGCATTACGGTTCCCTTGCGCCGCGGCCACAGTCGGCGCAGCTTGTTCCTAGCGACAACGGCGCGGCAAACGGAAACTTAAGCGGCATGCAAAAAGCCGGCGTTGATCTGCATCAACGCCGGCTTTTTGCCTGGGCACAGCCACACAAACGACTCTATTTTGTCGACTGTTATGTTGTCGACCGCTACTTGGTCGCCGCAACCGCGTCCATGCGCACACGCACGTAATCGGCCACCTGGGCAAGCACCGTCGTCAAATGCCCGCGCAACAAGTCGAACCCGGCGTTGCGCTCGCGCGTGGCTTCGTCCATATACAAGGGGCGCCGAATCTCGACCTGCAAGCTGTGCCGGTTCAACGCCGGCTGGCCGATCTGCGCAATCAGTTGCACGCCCTTGTAGGGGTCGTTACGCGCCACGGTATAGCCCAGGTCGCGCAGCGCTTTTTCGATCAGCGCGATGAATTCCGGCTCGCACGTTGTACCGTCCCGGTCGCCCAGCACGAAGTCCGCCAGCGGATGTTCGCTTTGCCGGCCCAGGCGTTCGTACGCGTCGTTGGGCATGGAATGCAGGTTCAGGTGCCACACCGCGCCAAAGCGTTGTTCGGCGCTGCTGATGGCCTGCGACAACGCCGCGTGATAGGGCTCGTAGTAAGCCTGGATGCGATGCCGCACCTCGGCCAGGCTCAGCTTGCGATCGTAGATGGGCGTGGCCTTGTCCATGCGGCGCCAGATCAGCCCCTTGCCCAAGCGGGTCTTCTCGCCCGGCGACAGCGGCTGCGGCCACGGTTCAGCCAACAGGTCGGGGTCCAGGTCCTGCAAGGTGCGGTTCGGGTCGATGTACACGCGCGGAAAGTGCGCGGCAATCAGCGTTGCACCCAGCGTGGGCGCCGCCGACCACAACGCGTCCACGTGCGTGTCTTCGCCCTGGCGCAATTGCGCTTGCGTTGCCACCGCCCCGAAATCGTCGGGATAGCGTTCACCGCTATGCGGCGAATCACAGACCAGCGGCAAGGCCGGCCCCTGAGGTTCATGCACGGAAACCACGTTGAAATCGGCAAGCGTCATCGTCAGTCAGCCTGAATGTTGGCGGCTTTGGCCACCTTGGCGTAGCGGGCCAGGGCCTGTTCGATCTGGACCTGGAACTCTTGGGGCGTCGTGGGCATCAGCGTACCACCCACGTCTTCGGCCTTCTTGCGGAACTCGGGGTCTTGCATCGCCGCGCGCACCGCCTGGTTCAGGCGGTCGACCACGGCCGTCGGCGTACCAGCCGGAGCCACCAATCCGAACCAGCCGCCGGTGCCCATGTCGGGATAACCCAGTTCGATATAGGTCGGCACGTCCGGCAGCAGCGGCGAACGGTCGGCGCCCAGCACGGCCAACGCACGCAGCTTGCCGCCCTGCACCTGCGGCAGCGTGGACGACAGGTTGTCGGTGATGGCGTCGACCTGCCCGCCCATCACGTCGTTCAACGCAGGACCCGCCCCACGGTAAGGCACGTGCAGCAGCTTGATGCCGGACAGCATCATGAAATTCTCGATGTTCACATGCCCCAGCGATCCCACGCCGGGCGAGGCGAAGCTGTAGCGGTCAGCCGGCGCCTTCTTGGCCAGCGCCACGAATTCCGCCATGTTCTTGGCCGGGATATTCGGGTTGATGGCAAGGATGCTGGGCACCGCCAGCACGTTCGCCACAGGCGCGAAGTCCTTGATCGGGTCGTAATTCATCTTGCGATACACGGCCGGGTTCGAGCCGTGCGTGCTCATCGTCGCCATGCCGATCGTGTAGCCGTCGGGCGTGGATCGCGCCACCTGTTCCATGCCCATCGAGCCGCCTGCGCCCGCCTTGTTTTCAACCACGATGGTTTGCTTGAGGTCGCGACCGGCATATTCCGCGACCAGGCGGGCAACGATGTCGGTCGAACCGCCCGCGGCGAACGGCACCACCAGCTTGATGGGACGCGAGGGGTAGTCGGCGGCTTGGGCAATGCCGGCAAAGGACAGCGTGGCGAACATGCCGGCAAGCGCAAAGCGCGCGGACCGGCCAAGCAGGCGGCGAGACATGGATCGACTCCGAAAGGGAAACGTTGAAGTAAGGGTCAGAACGGGTTGTCAGACAGAGACAGGCCGCCAGTGTCCAAACTTTACGGTCCCCTTTCAAACGACTATATTGCACTCCTTCATTACCAAAGGTCATGCTAAATGCGGCTGCATTCGCCGTCCATGTCCGAGCTGCACGCCTTTATCGCGGCGGCACGCTTGGGAAGCTTCACCCTGGCGGCCCAGACGCTGTGCGTCACCCAAGGAGCCATCAGCCGTGCCATTGCCCGCCTGGAGGCCCACTTCGGGCAGCCGCTGATGCATCGCAATGCGCATGGTCTGACCCTGACCGAGATGGGCCAGAAGTTGTATGACGGCGCGCACACGCCGCTACAAGCCATCGAAAAGCTCAGTGCCGACCTGCGGGCGGATGACCGCCGGTTGCGCTTGACGCTATCCACCGTGCCGACCTTGGCCAGCGCGTGGCTGGTGCCGCACTTGCCGGACTTTCATCGGCGCTATCCCGATATCCAGCTTAATTTCGCAGCCTATCGGCGCAATGAGGACTTCTCTAGCACCACGCCAGACGCCAGCATCTTGTCCGGCACTCCGGAACAATGGCCCGGATGCCAGGCCGATTACGTCATCGGCCGCGAAGTGGTCGTTATTTGCCACCCCGACCGCTTGGCCGCCCGCCAGGCGCAAGGGCTATGGAGCACCCCGCACGGCCTGCTGGGCGAACCCCTGCTCTTTCACACCAACGGCCAGGACAACTGGGCGCAATGGTTCAACGCAGCCGGCGTGCCACGCCATGCCGTTACGCTGTCCAAGGGGTTTGATCAGGTGTCCATCTTGATCCGCGCGGTCATGGCGGATATGGGGGTCGCGGTATTGCAACGCTGCCTGGTGCGCGACGAACTTCAATCCGGCCGGGTGGCCGCGCCCTTCCCTGATCTGCCCATTCGTCTGAGCCGGGGATACCACCTGTGCGCGCCGGCGCAGCGTCGCGACCATTACGCGCTGGAATGCTTCCGGCAATGGTTGCTGGACACGGCGCAAGCCGACCCCGACGTTATCGCGGCCAGATCGGCGTCGTGAAAACGGCGAAAGGCCGTGAAGTGCGGGACGTCTCCATCGACACTTCTGGTTTCACCGCGCGCGGTATACTTGAAACCAAATAAAACGGGCCTCTTTACAGAGGCCCGACTTTAAGTGCGGCGATAAAACGATCAAGGTGCCAGCTTGAATCCCAGGTCCACGCCCCACTTATCGGTTTCACGCAACCATTTCGCCCCGCAGCTCAGGCACCGGAAGTGATCTTCGCGACTCTCTTCGCGCCCTTTCTGCGTGGGATTGGTGAAACCTTGATGTCCCAGGTGCGAATGCGGCGCGACGCCGGCAAGGCCCGGGTTAATGCGTTGGCAAGCCAAACACATAACGCTCATTGATGCTTCCCCACAAACAGTGTTAGCAAATTGTAAGGGATTTCACCAATGTTTTTCTATCGATTTATAACAATTGAACGACAATAATTGTTAACAAGGGCGTTTAAACAACGTTAGGCATCGCCGCCAGGCAAGTGGCCAAATGGTACGGCGATGTCGACGGCATGTCGGCACGCACGACCTCGCCCTGCCCGTTCAGGCATTCGTACCAACCGCCGTCATGGACGAAATGGGCACGAAAACTGGCCAGCCCCGACTCCAGCGCCGGCCAATCGCCCAGCACCGCCAGCGCCCTCAGGTATTCCGTCTGCGCCCAAATCCGCCGCGTACCGTCCACCACCGCCCCCGACTCATCCAAGGACGCCAGCACGCCCGGGCCTTGTACGTCCACCCCGTGCGCGCGTGCCCATTGCACCGCGCGCGGCAAGGTTTCCACCAGCTCCAGCCCTTCAAACACCTGCGCCGCGCCGTGCACCAGCGACAGCCATTCAAACTGGTGACCCGGTTCAAGCCGGTTGCCCGCCGTGCCTTGCAACGCTTCGGAAATGCACTGCGTGGGACCGTGCACGAAGAACTGGCTGACACCTTGCGCCAGCGTGCGCAGATGCTGGGCAAACAGCGCGGGCTCGGCAACCTGGGCGGCCGCCAGATACGCTTCCGTAAGGTGCATCATGGGATTTTGCGCGGGCGGGCGCAGCGGCGTCAGCCAGTTGGCGCTAAGCGCCGCATGGTAGAGCCCATCATTTGTCTTGAAGCGCGCCTCAATTGCCGACGCCGTCGCCAGCATGAGCTTGCGCGCATCCGCATTACGGCTGCGCTGAAAATACGCCGAACACGCCAGCACCACGAAGGCGTGGGTATATAAGTCCTGGGTGTCGTCCAACGGGCGCGCCTCGGCGTCCACGCTGTACAGCCAGCCGCCATGTTCATTGCGAAACACGCGGCACAAGGACGCAAACAAGCGGTCCGCATGCTGGCCCGCGGCAGCACCAGACGCTTCTGAGAAAACATAGAGTTGACGCGCGCATGCCATGGCCCGATATCGGCTGGGCGGCAGCGGCTTGCCCGTTGCGGCATCCAGCGATTCGTAGGGCAGACCCAATACGCCGTTGAAACCCTGCCCCATCCAGAGCGGCAGGATAACGGAGTCGAAATGTGCGCGTAACGCGCGGACATGCTCCGTCAGAATAGGAGTGGTCTGTGCGGCAATCATCTTGGAACGACCCATACCCGAAAAGGGCCCCAGGTTTTGGAGCAGCAACGATAACCGAAAATTTCGTCGCAAATTTTGGAGTATTTTCCGCAGCCTCATGCACACACAGACCGGTACCACCGATCAGCTCCGTCCAGGGCGGATAAGCCCTATCGGAAGATGTTTTCCTCGACCCAGTTCTGCGCGAATACTTCCGCGCGATCTCGTGCTTCGTCTAATGAAGCGCAGTTGCCCAAGTGGGAAAACGCGGCATCCACTTCGGTGCCGCCCTCGGCCGTTACCGTCAGCAAGACGCCATATCCGCCGGTATCCATGGCCGCTGTGGAAACGTCGATCAGTACTTCCTGGTCACGATGCTGCATGTGCTACCTCCCAGTCGGTTACCTAAACGCGTGAACCACGCGTGACGTGGCGGGACGAAATCCCGCGTAATTGAATAGACCTGAAAGCGTCACGCAAGTTCATCTTACTGGCGAGATAACAAGCGCGATACGTCCGGAAGATGCCAAATCACACATTCCGTCTCAGGAGATTCCCGTACTGCCCTATAAATACCCCCTGCCGTGCGACATAACGCGAAATCATTCGCAAACTATGCGGCAATTGGGCGCAACTTGCTTCAAAGCGCAGCAAGCGCACGCGCATAAGGGGGATCGATATGTGCTGCAAGAAAGCCGGCGAGCGTGCCGGCGGGCAGCGTTCAGCGCACGTGGATGGCGCTGGGCTCTTCCATGCGAAGGGCGAGCTTGCCCTTTTCGGTGATCAGCCAGCGGCCATCTTCGCCGGGCTGAATGCAGCGCAAAGTTTGAAGTGCCTGCGAAATTTCGACAGGCACTTGTGCTTGCGCGGCGCCGGGTTCGCTGTTGTCAGCCACGATGCGCAGCCAATGACCCAGTTCGCCTTTCTGAAAACGATGCAATGCCATGCTGATTCTCTCTTCAATGGCTTTAACGATAGCATGCTCGTCAAGCCCGCCCGGCTATGCAAAAAGCTTGGGCACCGACGACACCAGCAAGGCAATGCCGGACAACGTCAAGAGGCCCAGCACCACGCGCCGAAACGTCACGTCGCTGATGCCGACATACACCCGCGCGCCCAGTAATGTCGGCACCAGCATGGCCGGCACGATGATGGCAAACAGCGGCAGCATGTCTGTCGTTACCACCCCGGTGACGATGTAGCTTGCCATCGTCACCGCCAGCATCGACAAGTTGAAATTCTGAATTACCGAGCGCTGCACGTCGCGCTCGAAGCCGCGCAAGGTGCACCACAACGTCGGGATGACGCCCGTGAAGCCGCCGATGCCGCCCATGATGCCGCCCATCGCCCCCACGACTCCATCCGCCACTTTGCCGCCCGCCGTAATACGCGGCAAACGCGTGGCGAACAACATGATCGGACACCAGACGGCCAGCAAGCCGCCGATGAAGGTCTTGAATATCAAGGGGTCAAGATGCGGCAAGACTTTTACCCCGATGGGGATACCCACCAATCCTCCTAGAACGAACGGCAGCAGGTTCGACCATGAAAAGCCCCGGCGCACGGTGAATGCCGCCAGCAGCTGGCCGGTCAGTGCGCCGAAGACCGTCATCGCGGCAGCCAGGCGTGGGTCGATGGTCCACGCCCAGAACGACATTGCCACCATCCCGAAGCCGAAGCCAGACAATCCCTGAACGAAGCCGGCAGCCACCGCGCCCAACACGACCAGCACATATAGCGAATCCATTTCTGCCCCATTTGCCGCATTTCTGCCGCGCATCCCCACGCGTTGCCAGGCCCCTCCCGGCGCGACATTCTAGTGCGTTCTACGAAGGCCGCAGTGCAAGCGGGCGCTTCACTCGCGCGGCCACCGCCGAGGCGGCGACGCTGATGCCGATCAACGTCAGGCCCAGCGCCAGGTCGGCCGACAGGCGTTCATGAAAGACGACGGACGACACGACAAGGCCGATCACCGGCACGCACAGCATCGCAATGGACGTAGCCACGGGCGGCATTTTTTGCGTCATGCCCAACACCACGATGAACGTCAGTGCCGTCGCAAGCGGACCGGTGTACAGGATGATCGGCCACGCATCGGGCACCGTCAAAAAGCCGGGCGCGCCATCGCTCATCCAGGCCAACGCCGCCAACGGAATCGTGGCAAGCGCGGTTTGCCAGGGAATCATGTCGGCGCCCAGGCGCACGTGACGATTGCCGCGCAGCTGGATGATGTTGCACGCCCACGCGAACGAGGCGCCCAGCAGCATGACCAGGCCCACTACGGTATGCGCCTGCCAGGGGCTGAATGCCGGCGCCACGATCACACCGATGCCCGCATAGCTGAGCGCCGTCGCCACCCATTGGCCGGCGTTCAGGCGTTCTTTCAGAATCAGTGCCGACAAGGGGATGACCCAAATCGACGTCGCGTAGGCGACCACGGACGCTCGTCCCGGCGCCACGTACTGCAAGGCCCACAACGCCAGCGCGGTAAACGCGCCCATCTGCAACAGCGCCACGCCGGCCACCAGCGGCCATTCCTGGCGTGTGGGAAACCGCAGTCGACCCAGCGCCGCCAACACCAGCACGCTGACCACCGCGGCCGACCCGAACCGGCTGGCGGCAAGCCACAACGGGCTCATGTGTGCCAACCCCATCTTCATGACGGGCCAATTTCCGCCCCACACCATGACCGCGCCCACCAGCGGCAAAAACTTGCGCAACGTGCTTTGCTGACTTATCACCACAGGATCTACCGCTTGAATATTCCGCACTTCGGCCCATTTGCCGAAGAAAGAAATAGTCTATAGGGTTAACCCCAGCATATTTCACCTCAATTTGCTCCGATACACTGCTTGCCCAGCACGAACGAATTGCCAAGCAACGACAACTAGGTGACTTATGCCGGAAATCAACCTGGATGCGACCGACATCCGAATCCTGAACGAACTTCAACGCGATGCGCGACTGACCAACGTCGAACTTGCCGCCCGCGTGAATCTGTCCGCTTCGCCTTGCCTGGCGCGCGTGCGGCGGCTGGAAACCGACGGACTGATCGACCGCCGCGTCACCCTGCTCAATGCGCGCAAGCTGGGCCTGAAGGTCAACGTCTTCATCCAGATCTCGCTGGACAAGCAGCGCAAAGCCGCGCTGGACGTGTTCGAACGCGAAATCGCCGTGCTGCCGGAAATCATGGAGTGCTATCTGATGTCGGGCGACGCCGACTATCTGATTCGCGCCTTGGTGCCCGACGTGGACGCGCTTGAACGACTGATCGTCGAGCACATCACGCGCATCCCCGGCGTGGCCAGCATCCGTTCAAGCTTCGCGCTCAAGCAGGTGCTGTACACCACCGCCGTTCCGCTTGCCTGACGGATACCAGGCGACGCGTTCCGAAACTTGCGGGATCAGGCGGCCGCCCGCACAATGATTCGTCGGCGCGGCATGCGCGCCGGCTTCCCTCCCATCGCTTAGCAAGGAGCAACCATGCCCGAAACAGAATGGTCACCCGGCAGCGCGCTACCCGATCGTCAGGGTTACTTCGAAGTGGAATTCGACACAGGCGAAACTGAAATCACCCGATACGGCATGCTGGGTTGGGAACCCGAGGCCGAACGCGGCCGCATACTGCGGTGGCGCGGCCTGGATCCGGCTATTGAAGAAGCCGAAATCCAGCGCGAAAGCGCCGTGCGCAATAACGGCGACACGTTGCTCGGCTAACCCATAGCCCCCGCAAAAAAAACGCCGCGGAGTTGAATCCGCGGCGTTTTTCTTGGCGAAAGGTTTTCAGCCGTCAGGCTTACCAGTCAAGCTTCGAGATCTTGGTGCCGGCCAGCGAAACGCCCGCCATCAAGCCACCGTTGTTCATCACGAAACCCACGATCGGCTGCTGCGCCGTATTGGTATCGATGCGGCCGTTGGCTCCGATGTTCACCACGGCAACCGTGGCGTCCGCGCCGACGGTCCAACCACTGCTGTTGCGGAACTTGTTCAAGGCGTCATCCGTCATGAACAACAACACCATGGCCTTGGACTGCGCGCCGGCCTGGAAGCCGATCGAGCCCGCCGTGGTGCTGTAGTAACCGGCATTGGAGCCGCCCACCCGCAACACGCCGTTGCCATGCTCGGCGCCCACGATGAAGCTGCCGCTCAACACGTCGGGGAACACCAGCACACCCTTGGCGCGCGCCACCAATTCCTTCGATTGCGGCGAAGCCTCGTACAGCTTGGTCAGTGTGGCGTTGGCCGCGCTATTCATGGAATCGCGCTTTTCGGTTGAGGTAGCCGAGGACTTCGGGGTGGTCGTGGTGCAACCGGCAAACAGCACACCGGCTACCCCGATCGTCGCGGCAATACCTACACGACGCAGAACAGGAAAAGTGTCAAGCATGGAACTCTCCTTTATTGTTGTCAGCCAGTACCACTGTACCGGTCAAACCCGCTGAAGCAAGGCACACGATTGTGTAAAACGAAACAAAACCTACCCGCCTTCATCTCGTGCGCAATGGCCCGGATCCAACAGCCATGGGCCTGCGCGGGCCGAAACTCTTGCCTTGCTGCTGCAACATTTAGTAGAGGCTGCCCCGACAGGACCTCATGCCCGGCGTTGCCGCGCGCCTACAGAATGCCGTACCTCGGTTCGCCGGTGGACGCATCCACAGACACGATTCCAGACAGCACCAATTCCGCATGACGCCGCGCCACGTCGGCATCCGCGAACGTGACAAAGCGGGGCAAAGACCAGCGTTGCAGCTGCGCCCCTCCGTTGCCTGGGCGGCTCACGATGACCTCGATAGCCATCACGCCAGCATCCAGACTCACGATCTCACAACCCACTTGAAAACCATCGATATGGCGTTGCGGTCCCGCCCCCATTCCGCACTCCTGAAATCAAACACTCCGCGCGCAATATGCCAAAAAAAAATGGTACTGAAAAGCAGTGCTTTTAGCGGGTCATGAAGCACTAGTACACCTAGTACTCCAGCATCTTGCACACGCCCGCATGACATCGAAATTTCGTCTTTTGAAGCCGATGCGGTCTTTTTTTCATTCATGCGATCACAGCGGGCGATTTGCTCGGCGCGGTCGGGGGGTATATTGCAACGTTCACCAAGAGGCCTTTCGTTCCATGCAAACATTACCTTTTGAACCCGACACAGCCCCCCTCGAAGTCCTGCCCCGCGACCTGTCTGCATACCGCGAAGGCAACACCGGCATCCCGTACGTGCATCGCTTTGAATCCGGCGTCGCGGGTCCTCACGTGCTGATCAACGCCATCACGCATGGCAACGAAATCTGTGGCATGGTCGCCGCCACGCATCTGCTGGACACCGGTGTGCGCCCCAAGATCGGCACGTTGACCGTCAGCTTTGCCCATGTCGAAGCGTATGAAGCCTTCGACATCGAGAACCCGTACGAGAACCGGCAGCTGGTGCATAACCTGAATCGCATCTGGTCGGCGGCCATGTTGGACGGAACAGAAGACAGCCCCGAACTGCGCCGCGCCCGCCAACTGCGACCGGTGCTGGACGCCGCCGATTTTGTGCTGGACATCCACTCGACCCGCGCCCCCGTGCAGCCGTTCTGGGTCTACAACGAGATGGACCGCAATACCGCCCTGGCGGCCGCCGTTGGCGCGCCCGCGGTGCACCTAGTGATGCCGCAGCATAAATTTCCCGGCACAGGCGTCATGGGCTACGGCCATCATGGGGACCCGCTGTCCGACAGCCAGGGAGCCCTGGTTGTCGAATGCGGCCAGCATTTCGCACGCTCGGCCGCCGAATTGGCCACCGACGTGACGATGCGCTTTTTGGCCCACACCGGCCTCATCGATGCGCCCCTGAACGCCCCGCCGCCGCCCGTTCCGCAACGCTTCCGTTTGCTGGAAGTGCACATGGTCAAGTCCGAAGAGTTCCATTTCACTCGCCATGTCATCGGCTTTGAAACCTTCGACAAGGGCGAACTCATCGCGATGAACGGCGACGAGGAAATCCGGTCCCCTTGCGACCGCTGCACGATCTTCATGCCCACGCGCATGCCGATCGTCGGCAGGGAAGCGGTCTACCTTACCGAAGCCATCTAAGCCACCTGGCGCACGATGCGCCTGGTGGCAACGCGGCCTACCTGTCAGGGATCAGGCGCTTGCCCATGCTGATCACTTCATCCAGCTCAAAGCCCAAGCTTTTGTAGAAACCCTGCACGGCGACGTTGCCGGACCGGATCAGCAGATTGATCTTCGGGCAGCCCATCTGAAGCAGCTTGGCTTCGACAGCGCGCATCAGCTCGGTGGCATAGCCCCGCCGCTGGTGTGCGGGCGCCACCGCCAGATAATTGATCCAGGCGCGGTGCCCGTCATAGCCACCCATCAGCGTGGCGACGATCACGCCGCGGATCTCACCAACCAGAAGCAACTCTGGCTGCACGGTCAGCTTGCGGGCAATATCCTTGGTGGGGTCGTTCCAGGGACGCGTCAGGCCGCAGTCGCGCCATAGCTGGATCAGCGCCGCTTCGTCAGCGGGTTGGTAGGGCCGGATGGCCAGGGAATCACAGGTCATGCTTCGTTCCTTCAATCAGGGAAACGAAGGCCCGGCGATACGCCTCGGAAGCTACAGGGCGGCAAAGGACTTACCGCAAAAACAAAAAGGCCACGAGAGGTATCGTGGCCTTCAGGGAAAGCGCCGAAGGGTCGGCGCCTGTGCGTGACTAGCCACTCAACGTAAACGTCGAGCGGCTCGTCGGTTGTCTGCCAAGCATGCGGCAGGAAAATCATGGGGATTCATGCGGGCAAGCTTACACGAGCGCCTGCCCTGGGATCAATACCGGCTTACTGTGAATGCCGGCTTACTGGGCGCCGGGCGCCGGCAACGTGCCTTCCATGACCACCACGGCATGGCCCGCCACCCCGGCCCACACGCCGTCGGTGCGCGGCTCGGCATGGGCCAGCAGCAGGCTTGGCCGCCCCATGTCGACGCCCTGCCCCACGCGCAACGTCAGTTTGCCCTGGTCCCGCAACGCCGCGCGCAGCGCCGTGACAGCAGCCGTCGCGCTACCGGTGGCGGGGTCTTCCGTCATGCGGCCGGTGAACATGCGCGCCTGGATATCGGTGGGCGCATCAATCGTGTCGCTTGAGGTATCGGTGGTGTAGACGTAAATGGACTTTGCGCCATCCAGCGGCAGCAACGCGGCGTAGCCCTGGGAATCCGGCGATGCGCGGCGCAAGGCATCGCGGCTGGCCAGCTGCGCCACTAGAAAAATCAAACCCACCGACACGACTTGCGGCGCATGCTCGGACGTGTCCACGTCCTCGGGGTTCAATTTCAACGCACGCGCCAGATCCGCAGCCGACACTTCGCTGGCGCGTGACAGCGGTTGCGGCGCCAGAAGCTCGACGCTTTCCACACCCTTGGCGCCCGCGCGCAACGTAATGCGCACCAAGCCTGCTTCTTCTTCGAAGACAAACGCGTCCGGCATCGGGCGCCCCGCCGCGACCATCTCGCGCGCCAGCACCACGGCGGTGCCTACGTTGGGGTGCCCCGCGAACGGCACCTCGCGATCAGGCGTGAATATCCGAACCCAGGCCGTATTACCGGCGTCCTTGGGTGGCAGCACGAAACTGGTTTCCGAATAATTGAACTCTCGCGCAATGCGCTGCATCTGCGCGCCATCCAGCCCCTGCGCGTCCAACACGACAGCCAATGGGTTGCCACAATAGGTTTGGCCGGTAAACACATCGGCAGTGACATAGCGGTAGCGCATGCGGTCTTCTCTTTGGCGGTGGTAAGGCGACGAGTATGCGCGCGGTCAGCCACGTTGCAACAGGCACAGAAGACGGAGATTTTCGCCATAACAGCAGGGGCGGAGTCGAGTACTCTGTGGTGCTGGATCGCAATCGCGCGCAGCGGCACTCACGCCAAGCCGCCATTGCGTTCGCGCACTACCGCGCCGGGCCGCAATCGCGCACCCGAACGCGTTTACTTTTGCAAGGAATGCATCATGGAAAACCCCTTTGGCGACGCCGAAGAACCTGCAGTCGGCCACCGGCAATACCTGGTCCTGATCGCGGCATCAAAAGACAACGCGTCACTCGCGCAAAAGCAGCTGGAAAACCTGAAGAAGTTTGTCGACGATCGGGCAGCGCCGCTATGGATCGACGCCAAAGGCATCGGCGTGCTGTTGACCACCGATATGGTCGCCTCGGAAATCTGGCGCGTCATGTTGCCAAAGGACGCCCCGGACCTTGGCGACACCCGCAACATGCTCGTCCTGGAAATTGGCAAAGACTGGGCCGCCCGCCGCGACGACAAGATCGAACACTGGCTGGCCTCACACGTCGGCTCCCCACTACCGCCCATGCCGCGTGGCGCGGGTAAGAAGCGTTAAGCCACCACGGCCGCGCCGCCGATCTTCTCCTCGCTGCCGCGTGAGGATTCGCGATAGGCGACCGCGGCCATCACCGCCGCTATGACCATCATGGCCGTGCAGATCAGCATGCCGAGCAGGCCATAAGCGGTGCCGGACAAGGTAACGCGGCGCGCAACGTCGACGACCAAGGTCTTCGTGACGCCCGCCGACACGACAAGGCCAAACAACACAATGGCCAACGGCCAGCGCCGAAAGATCATGCTTTGGCGCACCTCCTTGAATCCGTATTCGCCTGATGACGCGGCGCGCGGCTGGCTCGGCACATAGACCGCGCCGGCGTATATCGTTGGCACCCAGATCAGACCAAGCAGGCTGAACAACGCGACAAAGAACTTTGCGTCGCCACCGCTATTCAGCGCGAAGTAGAGCCACAGCGGAATGTCGGCGGACGCACGCAACACCGCGCCCGCCACGACGACGAATAGAACCAGCAGCGCCAAGTGCTTTGCCTCGGCATTGGCCGCAAGCTTCGGCTGTTCGATCACGACGTCCCTACTCGCGACGACATCCATCCATGCGAACGTCATACGTGCCAATGCCAGCAAATTGATCAACGCCAGCAGCAGGAACACAAATTGGATCGCGCCCACAGACTTGGACGCCAGCAATGCAAAAGGAAGCGATAGAAAAAACACGCACAAGGACCATGGCGCCGCAGCCACCATGTTCCTGCCGTATTGACCAATGGCATTGAAGGTCAACGCGATAAGACGCCTACCAGCGAGTTTGCGAGCCACGGGAACCCTTTGCGAACGAAGTCGGGACGCTAGTTATACCAGCACATTGATGAACAGAATATGTGGGGGCTGCTGCGCATTTTTTCCTGCCAGCATGCTGTTCGGCCATGATGCCGTTCGGCTAAGCTGCCATAAGGCTGATATCAAAAACGGGATGCCCCTATGCCCTTCGCCCGCACCTACTTCATGAACCAAATCAGCGAAGCGCAGTTTGCACAGCTGCTTTCGAATGCGCTTTTCGACAAGCAGAACTTCTATATGGAAAACGTCCATGACATGGAAGCAACCCTGCTACGCGCGGGCGCATTGGTGGCTCAGGCCGGCCTGAAAAGCCGCGTGGTGGATAGACCGTCGAACCCCTTTCCAAGCTTGCATCACAGCGCAATCTCGTCGATACCTATCATCGGACTGGTATGGACTGCCGCGATGGCAATGATGGCTGGGATGTCAGTGGGACGCCCCACCGCCGACGTGACGTTCGTGCGCACCGCGGATCATTCGCTAAGCGTTGTTTTCAGCAGAAAAATGCGCGCGGGGAAAACGGCGGAGAGCGCGGGCGCAGGATAGTGAATGGGCGATGAGTGCTGGGTATATGTCGGCGCGATAGGTGCAGATATCGATGCAACCAACCTGATTCGGAAATGAGAAAGGCCGTTAGTGATTTCTCACTAACGGCCTTGGAACTTCTGGTCGGGACGGCGGGATTCGAACTCGCGACCCCTTGCACCCCATGCAAGTGCGCTACCAGGCTGCGCTACGCCCCGAAAGAAAAAGAGTATAGCAGAACAAAAATAAGTTTGCACGCATTGGTGCAAAAAAAGTGCTGAATACTCAAAAAAATTTGCGCTTCATGTTCGTCGTCTGCACTAGCTATCTATCAGACGGCGCATGAAGCGCAATGCACTGCTTGTTGCCGCGCGCGAAGCGGATCAGCGACGCGCGTTGCGGATAACGCTTTCTATCAAATGCGGGTTGGCGCGGATGAGGCCAACCGACTTATGCCACCGTGCTGACGGTGCCGCTGCTTGCGCTGGCGGCCACGTTGGTCACGTTGGCGGGCAGGCCCAAGGCGTCTGCCAACATCGTCGAGACGCTGGCAAGCTCGTTGCGCAGGCCTTGCATTTCGGCGCCCGACAAGCGAACGGCGGCGTCTTGATCGTGCGGCATATCGCGCGCATCGCCCAGGCGATTGCGTGCACCGCTGATCGTGAAGCCTTGTTCATACAGCAAGGAACGGATGCGGCGAATCAGCAGCACTTCGTGATGCTGATAGTAGCGGCGGTTGCCGCGCCGCTTGACCGGCTTGAGCTGGGTGAATTCCTGTTCCCAGTACCGCAAGACGTGAGGCTTGACGCCACACAGCTCGCTGACTTCACCAATGGTGAAGTAACGCTTGGCGGGAATGGGCGGCAGGGTAACGGTGGATTCAGTACGTGTCATAAGCGAATTTTATGCCGCGAGTAAGCTGGGTGCCGATAACAATTACCGACAAAGCGTATCACTCCGCGGCGTCGGGTGCAGCAGGGGTCGCCTGCTCTACCACGCTCTTGAGTTTCTGACTCGCGTGGAACGTGACCACGCGGCGTGCGGCGATGGGAATGGTCTCGCCGGTTTTGGGATTGCGGCCAGGTCGTGGCGGCTTGTCGCGCACCTGGAAATTGCCGAAACCCGAAAGCTTCACGGAATCACCGCGAGCCAAGGCGTCACGGATTTCTTCGAAGAAGGTATCGACGATGTCCTTGGCCTCGCGCTTGTTCAAGCCGACCCGCTCGAAGAGCAGTTCGGCAAGCTCAGCCTTGGTCAGGGTGCGTGGCTCGGCAGCAAGCATACTGTTCCCCATGGTTCATGTACGCTGGCGCGCGCCGTGGGCGCCGACCAATGCATCCTTGATGCGGGACAGGCAATCCGCCACACGGGCTTCGTCCAGGGTGACCTCAGTGTCCTGTAGCCAGAAACGGAAAGCAAGGCTTTTCTCCGTGACGGGCTCGCTGCCATGGGCCTTCTCGCGCCACACGTCAAACACGCGCGCGTCCTGCACAACTGCCAGTTGCGCATCCGCCTTGACCGCGGCAAACACCGTGTCCAGCATCGATTGCGTGGACACCGAAGCGTCCACCCACAGCGCCAGGTCGCGCACGACCACGGGCTGGCGCGAGAGCTCGCGCACTTGAGGCAACTCGCCTTCGGACAAGGCTTGAACGTCAAGTTCGAACACGACGGGCGCGTGCGCCAAGTCTGCCTGCTGCGCCCAGCGCGGGTGCAGTTCGCCGACCCAGCCCACTTGCTTGCCATCGAGCTCGATGCGGGCGCTGCGGCCCGGATGCAGCGCGGGATGCGACGCAGCTTCGAATCGCAGACGACGACCGCGGGCGCCAAACAATGCCTCGACGTCCATCTTCACGTCAAAGAAATCGACTTGGCGCGTGGCCACGCCCCACTGCTCTTCAACGGCCGGGCCCCAGGCAGCGCCCGACAAGCGCATCGGTTGGCGCACACCCGCAACTTCCAGCGGACCATCTTGTGCGCTGGCGTCGCGCATGAAGACGCGACCCAGTTCGAACACGCGAACGCGCGACTGCTTGCGGTTGGCGTTGTGGCGGATGTTGGCGACCAAGCCACCAATCAGGCTGGAACGCATGACCGACAAATGGCTGGCAATAGGATTCACCAGGCGAACCGGCGTGTCGTTGCCGGCGTAGTCGCGTTCCCAATCGGCTTCAACGAAGCTGTAGTTCACGACTTCCTGGTAATCCTGGGCGGCCGTCAGGCGACGCAGCGCATGCGCGCCACGATGCACTTCGGGCTGCGAGAACATCTTGGCGCGCGCCATCGGCGGCACATCGGGAATGCTCTCGAAGCCGTAGATGCGAGCCACTTCCTCGATCAGGTCTTCTTCGATTTCAAGGTCGAAGCGGTACGACGGCGGGCTGACGATGAAGTCATCGCCTTCGACCGTGAATTCCAGACCCAGGCTGGCGAAAATCTTGGCGACCTGCTCTTGCGTGACGGGCACGCCAAGCACGCGATGGCAGCGCGCCAGGCGCATGCGGACCGGCGCGCGCGTAGGCAGGTTGACGATCTGGTCATCCACCGGGCCGACCTGGCCGCCGCAGATGTCGACGATCAAGCGCGTAATGAATTCGATGTGTTCGGGAATGCTGGCGTAGTCCACGCCGCGCTCGAAGCGATGGCTGGCTTCCGAGCTGAACTTGTAGCGGCGCGCGCGACCCGCAATGGCCTGCGGCCACCAGAACGCGGCTTCCAGATAGACGTTCTGCGTGTCCAGCGTCACGGACGTGGCTTCACCACCCATGATGCCGGCCAGGCTTTCCACCTGGTCGCCGGCCACCACCACGCCGACCTTCGGATCCAGCGTGATGGTCTGGCCGTTCAGCAGTTCCAGCGTCTCGCCTTCGCGCGCCCAGCGCACGGAGATATCGCCACCGATCTTGTCCAGATCGAACACGTGCGACGGGCGGCCCAACTCAAGCATGACGTAGTTCGAGATGTCGACCAATGCCGACAACGAACGCTGGCCGGCGCGCTCAAGGCGCGTCTTCATCCAGTCTGGCGTTGCGGCGCGAGCATTCACGCCACGAATAACGCGGCCGGCAAAACGGCCACACAGGTCGGGGGCTTCGATCTTGACGGGCAGACGATCTTCAAGCTGCACGGGCACGGCAACGGCCGTGGGCACCGACAACGGTGCGCCCGTCAGCGCAGCCACTTCGCGCGCCACGCCAAGTATCGACAGGCAGTCGGCGCGGTTAGGCGTGAGCTTGAGCGTGAAGAGCGTGTCGTCCAGGTCCAGCGCTTCGCGGATGGACTGACCGGGCACCATGTCGGCGGGCAGTTCCAACAAGCCTGCGTGGTCTTGCGACAAGCCCAGTTCGCGGGCCGAGCACAACATGCCCGACGATTGGACGCCGCGCATTTTTGCTACGCCGATCTTCATGCCGCCAGGCAGTTCAGCGCCCACGCGTGCCAATGGCACCTTCAGGCCGGCCGCCGCGTTCGGTGCGCCGCACACGATTTGCAGGCGTTCGCCGGAGCCATCGTCCACTTGGCACACGCGCAGCTTGTCGGCGTCGGGATGCGGAGCGATATCGACGATGTGACCCACGACAACGCCACTAAAGGCCGGTGCGGCAGGCGCCGTCTCTTCGACTTCCAGGCCGGCCATGGTGAGGCGGTGCGCGAGTTCGTCGGTTGCGATGGGAGGGTTGACCAGCGTACGCAGCCAGGATTCGGGAAATTGCATGATCAGCCGTCTGTTATTCGTTGAACTGGCGCAAGAAGCGCAAATCGCCTTCGTAGAACTGGCGCAGGTCGTTGACGCCGTAGCGCAACATCGTCAGGCGCTCAAGGCCGGAACCAAAGGCAAAGCCGATGTAGCGCTCGGGATCAAGGCCGAAGTTGCGCACCACTTCGGGGTGCACCTGGCCCGAGCCGGAAATTTCCAGCCAGCGACCACGGTTGGGACCCGAGGTGAACATCATGTCGATTTCGGCGGACGGCTCCGTGAACGGGAAGAACGACGGGCGGAAGCGCACGACAAGATCATCGCTTTCAAAGAAGCAACGCAGGAAATCGGTGTACACGCCCTTCAGGTCGGCAAACGAGATGTCCTCGGCGATCCAGAGCCCTTCCACTTGGTGGAACATGGGCGAGTGCGTGGCGTCGCTGTCGACGCGATAGGTGCGCCCGGGTGCAATCACCTTGATGGGCGGCTTGTGCATGCGGGCATAACGCACCTGCATGGGGCTGGTGTGCGTGCGCAGCAGCAGCGGCAGGCCGTCGGCGTCGTTCATGTCGACGTAGAACGTGTCCTGCATGGAACGCGCCGGATGGTCCAGCGGGTTGTTCAATGCGGTGAAATTGGTCCAGTCGTTTTCCACTTCGGGGCCGTCGGCCACGTCGAAGCCAATGGAACGGAAGATAGCTTCCACACGTTCCCAGGTCCGGATCACCGGATGGATGCCCCCCGGCGCGCGACCGCGGCCCGGCAGGGTGACGTCAATGGTTTCAGAAGCCAGTCGGGCGTCCAGTTCCGCCTGCGCCAATGCAGCGCGGCGCGAATTCAGGAGCTCTTCGACTTGTTGCTTGGCCTGATTGATACGGGCGCCCATCTCGCGCTTCTGCTCGGGATCGAGCTTGCCCAGACCCTTGAGCAGCACCGTCAGTGCGCCTTCCTTACCCAGGAATCGAGCCTTTGCGTTCTCGAGCGCGGCGGCATCCGTAGCCGCGGCGAACCGTTCTTGCGCCTGGGAGACCAGGTCGTCAACCAATAGAGTCATGAAATCCAGCCTTCAAAACGCAAACGGGGCTATTACAGCCCCGTTTGCAGCGATGCGCGATGAGTTAAAGCGCGCGATCAGGCAGCCAAGGCAGCCTTGGCTTGCTGCACGATGGCGGCAAAGCCGGCCTTGTCGCGCACGGCCAGATCGGCCAGGACCTTACGATCCAGTTCAATCGAAGCCTTCTTCAGACCAGCGATGAACACGCTGTAGCTGACGCCATGTTCGCGGACAGCAGCGTTGATACGCGTGATCCACAGAGCACGGAACGTGCGCTTCTTGTTACGACGGTCGCGGTAGGCGTATTGGCCAGCGCGCATGACTGCTTGCTTGGCAATACGGAACACATTACCGCGGCGGCCACGGTAACCCTTGGCGGCGGCAATGACTTTTTTGTGACGTGCGCGGGCAGTTACGCCGCGTTTGACGCGAGGCATATTAAGTCTCCCTTATCAAGCGAAAGGCATCATGGCCTTGACGGAGGCCACGTTGGATTCATGAACGGCCGTCGAGCCGCGCAATTGACGCTTGGCCTTCGTGGTCTTCTTGGTCAGAATGTGGCGCTTGAACGCCTGACCGCGCTTGATGGAGCCGCTGCCGCGAACCTTAAAGCGCTTGGAGGCGCTTTTCTTGGTTTTCATCTTGGGCATGATGATTCCCTAAACTTAAACTCGTTGTTGATTTGACATGACGCGAGGTGCTTGGGCGCTGGTGGCTGGCAGCCCGAAGGCTGGTACCGACACAACGGCAAAACTTGTAAACCTGTTGCCACTTCTTGGGGGGTACTGCTGGGTATTGCTGAGGTATTGCTGGGTACTGCTGCCGAGACATTGCTGTACTACTACCGGCAAACGCCTATTGATTTTCAGCGCGGCCAGCTTGGCTTATCTCTTTGCTGCTACTTCTTTGCTGCTACTTCTTTGCTGCTACTTCTTTCCTGGAACGTCTGCCGCTAAAAAGCACGCCAGATCCGGGAAAGCCTTTGATTATATGGTGATTTCCCGGGTGTTGTCGAGCCGGAATGCGGAAAAACCCCAGGTGGACGCACAGCCGGCTTCCAAGGAACCCTACAAACCCGGCCGGCGGTACTGAACCGCCTGGGCAACATGACTGGCAGCCAGCGCGTCGGCCCCTTCAAGATCGGCGATCGTGCGGGCAACGCGCAGCGCCCGGTGCAGCGCCCGCCCGGAACCCGACAAACGCCGCATGGCCTGAAAGAGTAGCGCCTGCGCATCCGCCTGCATCACACAGTGCTGATCCAGCTCGGCGCCGCTCAACGCAGCGTTCAGCTTGCCCTGACGGTCGTGCTGCCGCTGTCGGCAGCGCGTGACCCGTTCAAGCACGTGCCCGGAGGCTTCGCCAGGCGGGCCCGCCATTGATTCGGGGTCAGAGGGTGGCAGTGCCACGTGCAGGTCGATCCGATCCAGTAGTGGCCCCGATATCTTGCCCACATAGCGCGCAATCTGGTCCGGTTTGCATACACAGGCCCGCACCGGGTGCCCGCGCCATCCGCACGGGCAGGGATTCATTGCCGCGATCAATTGAAAACGCGCCGGAAATTGCGCCGCGTGTAACGCCCGGGCGATAACCACCCTGCCCGCCTCCAAGGGCTCGCGCAAGGCTTCCAGCGTGCGCCGACTGTACTCGGGCAGTTCGTCCAGGAACAGCACGCCATTGTGCGCCAGGCTGATCTCGCCGGGGCGGGGCCGGCTGCCCCCGCCCACCAAGGCGGCGACCGAGGCGGAATGGTGTGGTGCGCGAAACGGCGGCTGGCCCATCAACGTTTGCGGCAAGCCCGCCAAGGCGGAGACGGCGGCCGCTTCCAACGCCTGAGATCGATCCAGCGGCGGCAGCAAGCCCGGCAAACGCGACGCCAGCATGCTTTTGCCGGCGCCCGGCGGACCCACCATCAGCAGGCTATGGCCGCCCGCCGCCGCCACTTCCAGCGCCCGCCTTGCACCCGCCTGCCCCCGGACATCCGACAGGCACGGCCCGGGTGGCGCCTGTGGCCATGCCTTGGGGACGGCATCGGCAAGGCGATGCGAGCCGGCCGCATGCGCAGCGACATCGGCCAGGCTGCGCGCGGACAAAACGCGCAGGTCCGGCACCCATGCGGCCTCTTCAGCGCTGCCCGCCGGCAGTATCAGCGTGGCGCCGGGTGCATCCCGCGCCACGCTCAAGGCAATAACCAAGGGTGCGGCAACGGGCACCAGCGCGCCGGTCAGGGATAGTTCGCCGGCGAACACCAGATCAACCAAAGAGGGATCAGGCCCCCTTGGCTGCCCCTCCCCTTGGCCCGCAACGGGCGCGGATAGCTGACCGGAAGCCAGCAGCAGGCCTAACGCGATAGGCAGATCAAAGCGACCTGATTCCTTGGGGATGTCGGCCGGCGACAAATTGACAGTGATGCGGCCGGGCGGGAAATCAAACCCGCTGTTCAATATCGCGGCACGCACGCGTTCACGGCTTTCGCGCACTTCGGTGTCCGCAAGCCCCACGACGTTGAAGCTGGGCAGGCCGGGGCCCAAATGGGTCTCGACCCGAACAGCGTGCGCGTGCATGCCACTGAGCGCGCGGCTGGCAAGTACGGCAAGCGTCAAGACAGTCTCCGTGAATACAAGACCGTCAGTATCGGCAATTCCGTCCGGCGCGATGGGCCGAGCGGGACAATGATGTCCCTTGTTCCTTGCCCCCCGTTCCTGTTCCCCGTTCCTGTTTCCCCCTCCTCTGCCCCCCCTGCCCCCGATCGCCAGGCCCCGATCACTTCTCCGAGATCGCTTGCGCGTGCGCCCCCTTCCCTGTTCCCCAAAGCAAAACGACCGCACGGTGCGGTCGTTCTGCTTTGCTTTGTGACGGGGACTGCCGAGCGGCTCACGGTGAGCGACTCACGGCGAGCGGCTAGCTGCTAACGGCTAGCCCCTGACGGCACATCACTTGTCCAGCGCGGACAAGCGCGATTCCATCTGTTGTACCTGTGCGGCAAGCTGGTCCACGCGGGCGCGCGTACGCGCCAGCAAATCGGCTTGTACGTCGAATTCTTCGCGCGTGACCAAGTCCAGCTTCGAGAACGCCTGCGTCATCATGGCGCGCACATTGCGCTCCACATCCGCAGCCGGGCTGCGGGCAATCAGGTCAGAAATATTTTTCTGGATGTCTTCCATCCACTGGGTGCGATTATTCATAGCGGCCTCTCTGGTTCTTGATGCCTCAAGTGTAGTGCCTTGCCGAGCCGACGCAGCCACGCCTCGCCAGCGCGTGCCAAAAAAAAGGGCGGGCCGCATGCGGTGACCGCCCATCAAAGCACAGGAGAAAACCGGGCTGCCATGGCGGCAACCCCCTACCAACATCGTTACAGGCAACCCATCTGGCTTGCCGATCGCGCATATAAATCCGACGACTGCTTGCATTGCGCCGCTAGCGGCGTCGTGCCAGCAACGGCAGCCCACTGCGATTTGGCCGCCTGACGTTGCTTGCTGCTTACTGCTTGGCGCTTGCCTCAGCCGGAGCTGTCTTGATTCTTCTTCACCCGTCCCCCGGCAACAAGCCGACGCCTGTAATCCCTGGTATCAAGGGAATCCTCCATTTGGCCAATTGAATAGCCGCCCGAATACCGAACACGGCGGCCTTGAAACCCGGGTCACCGTTGCGCCGCAACGCTTCGCGGCCGGTTCACACCGACCGGGCAAAGCGGGCACCGAAGAAAACGGCAATACAAACCGCAACGGCCACGGCATCAACTGGCTACAAATGCCGCTTTTGAAACATATTTCGTTGCATGCACCCAATGGCGCGCATCACGCACCATATTGAGGCCGCTCCGTGGTGCATAACGCCCCATATTGGTGCGTACAGGCACAACATGCGCGCGTGCAGCCCGCATTCCACGCGCCAGGAAACATGGCATGGATATTGCTTGATAGTCGGAGCCAACGTGCAACCATGAGAGGAAATGCCATGAAACTCATCATCGCCATCATCAAGCCCTTCAAGCTCGACGAAGTGCGGGTGGCTCTATCCGGGATCGGCGTCCAGGGCCTGACTGTTACCGAAGTAAAGGGTTTTGGCCGTCAAAAGGGCCATACCGAGCTGTATCGCGGCGCGGAATACGCCGTGGACTTTCTGCCCAAGCTGCGTGTCGAAGCCGCCGTGCCCGATCACCTTGTGGACCAGGTCATCGAGGCGATCGAGCAAGCCGCTCGTACCGGCAAGATCGGTGACGGCAAGATCTTTGCCGCCCCGCTGGAACAGGTGATCCGTATCCGCACAGGTGAAGCTGGCGAAGCTGCGCTGTAAATAAATAAAGAAAGACTCATTGGAGCCTGAAAATGGATAAAGCAGATATCTCCTGGTTGCTCGTCTCTACCCTGCTCGTATTGATGATGGCCGTACCCGGTCTGGCGATGTTCTATGGCGGCCTGGTACGCAGCAAGAACGTGCTGTCTGTGTTGCTGCAAGTGTTGTGCACGTTCGTGTTGGGCCTGGTTCTCTGGTTCATCTACGGTTATTCGCTCGCCTTCACCGAAGGCAATGCATTCTTCGGCGGCCTGTCGCGCGCCTTCTTCTCTGGCATGTTCACACCGGCTGACGGCAAGTACGCCATGTCGAACACCCTGACCGAGCTGCTGTTCGCCTCGTTCCAGGCCACGTTCGCCGGCATCACTTGCGCGCTGATCGTGGGCAGCTTTGCCGAGCGCGCCCGCTTTTCGGCCGTGCTGGTGTTCACGGTGATCTGGTTCACGTTTGCCTACGTGCCGATCGCCCACATGGTGTGGTTCGCGTCCGAAACGGCGCCTGGCCTGCTGAACGCCAAGGGCGCACTGGACTTTGCCGGCGGCACGGTGGTGCACATCAACGCCGGTGTGGCCGGCCTGGTGGGTGCTTATGTGGTGGGTAAGCGCGTGGGCTACGGCCGCGAAGCGATGCAACCGCACAACCTGCCGATGACCTTCGTGGGCGCCGCCCTGCTGTGGGTGGGCTGGTTCGGCTTTAACGCGGGTTCGGCGCTGGCCGCCAACGAGAACGCCACGCTGGCCTTCTTCAACACGATGATCGCAACTGCCGGTGCCGTCCTGGCCTGGTTGTTCACGGAATGGGCCGTCAAGGGCAAGCCGTCGATGCTGGGCGCTGCGTCCGGCGCGATCGCGGGTCTGGTGGGCATCACGCCGGCAGCCGGCCTGGTCGGCCCGGTGGGCGCACTGATCATCGGCGTGATCGCCGGCATCGTCTGCGTCTGGGGTGTGAATGGCCTGAAGCGTTTGCTGCGTGCCGATGACGCGCTGGATGTGTTCGGCGTGCACGGTGTGGGCGGTATCGTCGGCGCCTTGCTGACCGGCGTGTTCAATGCGCAGGTCCTCGGTGGCCCCGGTCTGGCCGAACCCGGCATGATCGCCCACCAACTGTGGGTGCAGCTGGAAGGCGTGCTGCTGACCATCGTCTGGTCCGGTGTGGTGGCGTGGATTGCCTACAAGATCGCCAACGCCCTGTGCGGCCTGCGTGTGCCGGAAGATCAGGAACGCGAAGGTCTGGACGTCACCAGCCACGGCGAATCGGCTTATCACAGCTAAAGCGGTTTGCAAGCCTGCGGCTTGACTGCCGCAGGGCTTGCCAGAAACGGCGTCGGGGGCTGCCCCCCGACGCCGTTTTTCATTGGTGACTCCGGATGCAAAGGCAAAGAAAAACGCCCCGTTCAGGGGCGCTCAACGTCTGGCAGGCTCGGAATGGCCAATACAGGCCAATACAGGCTAATACCGGAAAATTCGGCCCGCCCGGCCGATTCAGGCCGGGTCCAGCGCGTCCAGGTCGACAGGCAAGGCACGGTTGAGCGCGGTGGCCACTTTGATCCGCAAGGCGTTCGAATGCGCGCGCCGCACCTCGCGCTTGACGTCCAGCAACTGCTGCGGGTGCATGGAAAATTCCGTCAGGCCCAGGCCCAGCAACAGGCGTGTCATGCGTGAATCGCCCGCCATTTCGCCGCACACCGCTACCGGCTTGCCGGCGCGCTCGCCCGCGTTGATGGTGTTGGCCACCAGGCGCAGCACGGCGGGATGCAGCGGGTCGTACAGCGCGGCAACATCATGGTCGCCACGGTCAATGGCCAACGTGTACTGGATCAGGTCGTTGGTGCCGATAGACAGGAAATCCAGCGCCTGCGCGAAGGGCTCGATGGCGATTGCGATGGCGGGCACTTCCACCATTGCACCCACTTCCATGTGCGGCGCATACGCCTGCCCACGCGCATCAAGCTCGCGGCGCGCCGCCTCGATGGCAGCCTTGGTGGCCACCACTTCGTGCATGTGCGCAATCATGGGGATCAGCAACCGAACCGGGCCGTGCGCCGATGCCCGCAAGATGGCGCGCAGCTGCGTGGCGAACATTTCCGGACGCGCCAGGCAGTAGCGGATTGCGCGCTGGCCCAGCGCGGGATTGGTAGCCACGGTGGCTTCGCCGTCCAGCGTCTTGTCCGACCCGATGTCCAGCGTGCGGATCGTGACGGGCCTGCCGGCCATGACCTTGACCACTGATGAATAGGCTTCGTATTGCTCTTCTTCGCCGGGCAGGTCCGGCCGGCCCATGAACAGGAATTCGCTGCGGAACAGGCCGATGCCGTGCGCGCCGGACGCCAGCGCCAGCGCGGCCTCTTCCGGCAGTTCGATATTGGCGTGCAGGACGATGTCGATGCCATCCAGCGTCACGGAAGGCTCGTCGCGCAATAGGCCCAGCTCTGCGCGTTCATCGGCGTACACGGCCTGGCGGCGGCGGTATTCCTGAAGAATGCGGTCAGACGGATTGACCACCACCGCGCCGGCCGCGCCGTCGATGATGAGCATGTCGCCATCGCGTACCAGCTCGCGTACGTTGCCCATGGCAACCACGGCCGGCACGCCCATGCTGCGCGCCACGATGGCGGTATGGGACGTGGGGCCGCCCAGATCGGTCACGAAAGCGGCGAAGCGGCCGCCGCGCAAGCGCAGCATGTCCGCCGGAGAAATGTCGTGAGCCACGACCACCAGCGCATCGTCGCCGCCCATGTGGGACATGTCGGGCAGGATGGCGGACGTGCCGGCAAGCACATGCAGCACGCGCTCGATGACCTGGCGTACGTCGGCCCCACGCTCGCGCAGGTACTCGTCTTCCATGGCGTCGAACTGCTGGCCCAGCATCTGGCCTTGCGTGGTCAGCGCCCACTCGGCGTTGTAGTGACGTTCGGCGATCAGGCCCAGCGTTTGCTCGGCCAGCAAGGGGTCACCCAAGAGCAGGCTGTGCACGTTGAGCATGGCGCCCAGCTCGCGCGGCGCGTCGGCGGGCAAGGTGTCGGCCAATAGCCGAAGCTCTTGTTGCGCCGATGCCAGGGCCTCGGTCAGGCGGCTGCTTTCGGCGGGCACATCTTCGGGTGATATCCGGTAGTGCGCCACTTCCAGCGCCGCGGCGCCCATGACGACCGCGCGGCCGATGGCATATCCCTTGGCAACGCCTTTGCCATAAAGACAAACGACGGGGCTGGCGCGGCCAGCCCCGTCGTGGGCGATGTTCAGGGTCGTAGACGGGCCGGCCTCGGCAACGCCAGGGCCGGCGGATTCAGGGGGTGTTCTATTCCTGCTCACCGAATTTGCTGTCGAACAGAGTTTCGATTTCGGAAAGGGCTTGATCGGCGTCATTGCCGGAAGCCTCCAGTTTGACCGTCACGCCAAGCCCGGCCGCCAGCATCATGACGCCCATGATGCTTTTGGCGTTCACGCGTTGCGCGCCACGCGAGATGAAGATCTCGCTGGAGAACTTGCTGGCCAGTTGCGTCAGCTTGGCGGCGGCCCGCGCATGCAAACCCAATTTATTGCTGATGACGATGTCTTTAGTAGGCATAGGAAATATTATGACCGCGGATTAACGCCGCAGTGTTGATCGCAGCAAAGAGGCAAACCGTCAACCGCATTTCGACCGGAAATACCAGCCGACATAATAGGGCAAATTCCTGCCCGTCAGTCTACACGCAAGACACCCTGCACGCCGCCGGCCAAGGCCTTTTCGCGCGTATCGGCAAGCGGTAGATTGCGATAGGTCAAGGCGCGCAGCAGCATGGGGGTATTCAGGCCGGCCAGGACACAGCACTGAATGCCCTGCGCCTGGGCATCGGCCACGGCGCGCTTGGAGATATTGGCGGGGGTGGCGCCGATCAGGTCCGTCAGCACCAGCACACCGGCGCCGTGATCCTGTTCAAGAATATCTTTCAGGACGGCCGGTGCCTGCTCATCGGGCCGGTCCTCGGGCAGGATGTCGTGAATGGCCAGCATGCCGTCAAGGTCGCCCATGACGTGGCTGGCGCATTCGCGCATCGCCGCGCCCAAAGGCGCGTGCACGACGATAACAATACCCGTGGTCATGACGGATTCCAGAAAGATCAGGCTGCCGGGGCAGTATTCGCCACGGCTTTTTCAAGCGCCTGGACGAACATGCCCGCGACATCGAAGCCAGTCTGTTCGGCAATCTCGACGAAACAGGTGGGGCTGGTGACGTTGACTTCGGTGACGTAATCGCCAATGACGTCCAAGCCGACCAGCAGCAGGCCGCGAGCGGCAAGCTTGGGGGCGACGGCTTCGGCGATTTCGCGATCGCGCGGCGACAATTCCTGCGCCACGCCACGGCCGCCGGCGGCCAGGTTGCCGCGCGTTTCACCGGCCAGCGGAATGCGCGCCAGCGAATACGGCACCGGCTCACCGCCGATGAGCAGGATGCGCTTGTCACCCTTGACGATGTCAGGGATGTAGCGCTGAGCCATGATGGTGCGCGCGCCGTTGTCGGTCAGCGTTTCCAGGATGGCGTTCAGGTTGGGGTCTTTGGGTTGCAGGCGGAACACGCCCGTGCCACCCATGCCGTCAAGCGGTTTGACGATCACGTCGTGGTGCGTATCATGAAACGCCTTCAGGCGAGCCATGTTGCGCGTCACCAGCGTCGGGGCGGTGAACTCGCTGATTTCGGTGATGGCCAGCTTTTCGGGATGGTTGCGAATGGCCGCGCCGCTGTTGAACACGCGGGCGCCCTGCGCTTCGGCGTATTCGAGCAGATGCGTCGAATACACGTATTCCATGTCGAAAGGAGGGTCTTTGCGCATCACGACGGCGCCAAAATCGGCCAGCGGCAGATCTTGTGCGGGGGACTCGGTCCACCAGTCGTGGCCGTGCAAGTCGGCATCCGCGACCAGCGCGATCGGCGTGGTAACGGCCTTGACCGTGCCGGCCTCGATGTAGAGATCGCCCTGCATGGCCACGCTAAGCGTGTGGCCGCGCGCCACGAGGGCACGCATCATGGCAACCGAACTGTCCTTGTACGCCTTGAGAAGCGGCAAGGGATCCAAAACGAACAAAACATGCATCGCGACACCCTGAACGTACGCCGCCTTCCCTGGCGGGAAGGCGGCTTTATGACATCGTAGCGCAGAGCCGCCCAATAAGCGAACCCGCCGGTCACGTGACGGACGGCGGGTCGGATGGGAAGCGGCCAAGCCTTCTTGCAAAGGCTATGGCTGGAACTTACGCGGCAGATTCAGGCTTGCCCGCAGCGGGCACGGCCTTCTTCTTGGGCGCCAGCACCATGACCATCTGACGGCCTTCGAGCTTCGGCATGGCTTCGACCTGGGCAAGTTCCAGCAGATCGTCACGCACACGTTCAAGCACACGCATACCCAGTTCCTGGTGAGCCATTTCGCGGCCACGGAAGCGCAGGGTCACCTTGGCCTTGTCGCCCTCTTCGAGGAAGCGGCGCAGGTTGCGCAGCTTGACTTGGTAGTCGCCCTCGTCGGTGGCCGGACGGAATTTGACTTCCTTGACCTGGATGACCTTCTGCTTGGAACGAGCTTCAGCTTGGCGCTTCTGCTCTTGGTACTTGAACTTACCGTAGTCCATCAAACGGCAGACCGGCGGCTCGGCGTTCGGCGCGATTTCCACCAGATCCACGTCGCTTTGCTCGGAAAGACGGAACGCGTCGGCGATCTTGACGATGCCCAGCTGTTCTCCGTCCAGACCTATCAGGCGCACCTCGGGGACGCGGATTTCACCGTTGATGCGATTGGCTTTTTCAGTGGCGATGTTGAAAGCTCCTAGAAATGTTAAGCAGCACTGCTATCAGGTTGATTGACGTCGCGACGGGCAGAAACATCCTCGGACAATCGCGCGACGAATTCGTCGTATGCGATGGCGCCAAGGTCCAATCCACCCAGACCGCGGACGGCTACGGTGCCGTTTTGTTTTTCCTTGTCGCCGACGACAAGAATGTACGGCACCTTTTGCAGGCTGTGCTCCCGGATTTTACGAGTGATTTTTTCACCACGCAAATCGGACTCTACTCTAAAGCCTTGTTTTTTCAGGCTTTGTGTTATTTCAGCCGCATAATCGGCCGAAGGTTCAGAAATGCAGCATACAACGGCTTGCACCGGGGCCAGCCAGGGCGGCATCGCGCCGGCATGGTTTTCGATCAGCATGCCGATGAAACGCTCGAGCGAACCCAGGATGGCACGGTGCAGCATGACCGGCGGACGACGCTGGTCGTTTTGGTCGACATACTCGGCGCCAAGGCGCACGGGCATGGAGAAGTCGACCTGAATGGTACCGCATTGCCAGTGGCGCCCGATGGCGTCTTTCAGGGTGTATTCCACCTTGGGACCGTAAAACGCGCCTTCCCCCGGGGAAATCTCGAATTCGCAACCCGTGCGGCGCAGGCTTTCCGTCAACGCCTGCTCGGCCGTATCCCAGACTTCGTCAGAGCCGATGCGCTTTTCAGGACGCGTGGCGACCTTGTACAGCACTTCGGTAAAGCCGAAATCGCGATAGACCTTCTGTAGCAGGGCCGTGAAGTCGGCGCATTCGTCTTGCAGCTGATCTTCGGTACAGAAGATGTGGCCGTCATCCTGCGTGAACCCGCGCACGCGCATCATGCCGTGCAGCGAACCCGAGGGTTCGTTGCGGTGGCACTGGCCAAATTCGCCATAGCGCAGCGGCAGTTCGCGATAGGAATGCAGGCCGGCGTTGAAGATCTGCACGTGGCCCGGGCAGTTCATCGGCTTCAGGCCATAGACGCGGTTCTCGGACTCGGTCGTGAACATGTTTTCACGATAGTTGTCCCAGTGGCCCGTCTTCTTCCACAGCGAAATATCAAGGATCTGCGGCGCCTTGACTTCCTGGTAGCCGTTGTTGTTGTAGACGGCGCGCATGTATTGCTCGACCTGCTGCCACAACGCCCAACCCTTGGGATGCCAGAAAATCAGGCCCGGCGCTTCATCCTGGAAGTGGAACAGGTCAAGTTCGCGGCCGATCTTGCGGTGATCGCGGCGCTCGGCCTCTTCCAGCATGTGCAGGTAGGCTTCCTGTTCTTCCTTGGTGGCCCAGGCCGTGCCATAGATGCGCTGAAGCATTTCGTTCTTGCTGTCGCCGCGCCAATAGGCGCCGGCCACCTTCATCAGCTTGAACACCTTCAGCTTGCCGGTGGACGGCACGTGGGGGCCGCGGCACAGGTCGATGAAATCGCCTTCGCGATACAGGCTCAGGGGCTCGTTGGACGGGATCGACGCGATGATCTCGGCCTTGTACTTTTCGCCGATACCCTTGAAGAATTCAACGGCATCATCGCGCGACCATTCTTCACGCGTCACAACCTCGTCTTTCTTGGCAAGCTCGGCCATCTTCTTTTCGATGGCGACCAAGTCTTCGGGCGTGAACGGGCGCTTGTACGAGAAGTCGTAGTAGAAGCCGTTGTCGATCACGGGACCGATGGTGACCTGAGCGTCCGGAAACAGCTCCTTCACGGCATAGGCCAGCAAGTGGGCCGTCGAGTGCCGGATCAGATCCAGGCCATCGGCGTCCTTGGCGGTCACGATTGCCAGGCGCGCATCGCCTTCGATGCGATAGCTTGTGTCGACCAGCTTGGACGACTCGCCTTCAAACGTCACGCGGCCGCCCAAGGCGGCCTTGGCCAGGCCCGTACCGATCGACTGAGCCACTTCGGCGACCGTGACCGGCCCCGGATATTGGCGTTGCGAACCATCGGGCAATGTGATCTGTACCATCGGGAGTGCTTCCTGGGGTTCTTGGAACGAGAAAAAAATCAATGAACGAAAACGAAAAACGCGGCCTGATAGCCGCGTTTTCTGGTTGTCTTGCTGAGTCTTACCGCTGACCTGACACGGTGAAACCCGACGCACGAAAAACTAACGCGACATAGGGCGAAAGTTCCGGGTCGTAGTTCGTGCCAGCAGGAAAAGCATGATTCTGAGCCTGTTCAAACGCGCCAGGACGGCGCGTTGCAAGGTTGCGCGATCGATACCAACCAAGACCGGGCCGGGGGCACCCCAGCAACCAACGGATCGACCGAAATTAATGTGTCGATTGTAGCACCCTTTGCGCCTTTTCCGGGCGCCAGTCAAGCGAATATGCCCAGTCTTGCGGCTGATTGAATGCTCGTTCCAGGGTGCAAAGGTCCGATATTCGGGTGATTCCCGTCCGGACAGGCTTTCGAAAACGTAACCTTCCATCGCAAATTTATGACCAGGCGCGGAGCGTGCTCCGGACTTCAACTCTGGCCGAGAAAAGCGCGACGCGGTTCGCGCTACCGGCTTGTGGAGCATCGATGAAAGCTGTCCCAATACGTGTGACCAAAGCAGCCTCTATTTCCAACCCGCCACGCTGCGGCGAAGGCGTGCGCTCAAGCGGACGCAGGCATATGCTGCTGTCGCGGCTGCCGTCGGTTATCAAGGTGGCGATACTGGACGATCACCCCGTCGTCGCCCTAGGCGTGGGTGCATATCTTGAAAGCCGCCCCGGCTTCCGGGTGCTGCACCGAGAGACATCGGCGCGCGAAATGCTTGAGAAGCTGCGTCATACGCCCTGTGATGTAGCGCTGGTGGATTTTTATCTGCCCCAGGAACCCTGGGACGGCGTCAATTTCCTGCGGCGGCTGCGGCGGCACTACCCTGCCCTGGCGCTCATCACGTTTTCGGCGGGCAACCGGCAGGAAACGCAATACGCCGCGTATCGCGCCGGCGCCAACGGCTATTTGGCCAAGCAATGGGGAATGGTGTTGCTGCCCGAAATCATTCGAGCCGTACTCAACAACAAGAAGACCTTTCTGTCCGTGCAGGACGGCAAGGTTCGCCCCGTGCTGCCCGACCACCCCCACGCGATGCTGACCACATCCGAAATCGAGATCCTGCGCCATATCAGCCAGGGCCTGTCCGTCACGCAGATAGCCGCGCGCCTGTCGCGCAGCAAAAAGACGATCAGCACCCATAAGCGGCGGGCGATGCAAAAGCTGCAACTGGCCGACGATCTATCGCTGGCTCTATACCTGCGCGAGAAATTCGCGGAATGAAGCCGCCCCGCGCACGCGCCGCGTCAGATGATGCGGGAATAGCTGGCGCCGCTGCCGGCGCTGCCCAGGTAGCCGTCAAACGCCATGGCGACCGCGCGCACGAAGTACCAGCCCAGCCCGGTAACCTCTACTTCGCCCGCGCGCAGATTGACCAGGCCCAATTCGGCCAGGTTCGCCATTTGCAGCAGTTCGCGGCTGAAGTAGTCGCCAAAGCGCAGGTCGTGGCGCGCCTCGACGGCAGCAAAGTCCACCCGGCCCTGGCACATGATGTCCATGATGACTTCCCGCCGCACCAGGTCGTCGCTGGACAGGCTGAGCCCGCGTTCCACCGCGAAATGGCCGGATTCGACCGCGCCGTAATAGGCGTCCAGCACTTTTGCGTTCTGGCTGTACGTGTTGCCGATGCGGCCGATGGCGGACACGCCCAGGGCGACCAGATCGCGGTCGGGCTGGGTGCTATAGCCCTGGAAATTCCGGTGCAGCTGCCCACGCTGCTTGGCGATGGCCAACGCGTCGGTGTTCAGCGCGAAATGGTCCATGCCGATGTACGTGTAGCCCTGCTGCAGAAAGCCGTCGATGGCCGCGCCAAGCAAGCCCACCCGGGTCTCGCGATTGGGCAGGTCCGCTTCATGGATGCGGCGTTGGGGCTTGAAGCGCTCGGGCAGGTGCGCGTAGGCGTACAGCGCAATGCGGTCGGGTCGCAACGCCACCACCTGTTTGATCGTGCGCGCGAACGATTCCGTGGTCTGCAACGGCAGCCCGTAGATCAGGTCCATGTTGACCGAGTCGTAGCCCAGGGCGCGCGCGCTTTGCATCAGCGCCCGCACGTCGTCAAAAGACTGCACCCGATGCACCGCCTTTTGCACCCGCTCGTCAAAATCCTGCACGCCGAAGCTCAGGCGGTTAAAGCCCAACTGCCGAAGGTGCGCCAGGCGCTGGGGCGTAGCCGTGCGAGGATCGACTTCGATCGAAATTTCGGCATCGTTCTCGAACCGGAATGCCGATCTCAGGTCCTGCATCAAACGGGTGAGCTCCGCATCGGACAGAAACGTAGGCGTTCCGCCACCAAAGTGCAGTTGCGACACCGGCACGCCCGGGCCAAGCTCCTTCACGTGCAAGGCGATCTCTTGCGCCAGCGCTTCCAGGTAGCGCACCGCACGGTCGTGATGACGCGTGACCACCTTGTTGCACGCGCAGTAATAGCAGACCGAATCGCAGAACGGGATGTGCACATATAGCGACAGCGGCTCGGTCGCGGCGTTGGCGCGACGCTGCCGCAGCGCGTTGCGATAGTCCTGCTCGCCGAAATTGCCGTGATAGCGGTCGGCGGTGGGATACGAGGTGTAGCGTGGCCCGTTCTTGTCCAGCCTCGCCAACAATCGAGGGGGAAAGAACGGTTCGGCGGCGGCAGGCGCGGGCGATGAAACGACGGGGCTTAGGGCGGCTTGCATAGCCTGGATTATTCGCCCTTGCGGGTCACCGCAACTTGATCTGGCGCAAACCCGGCGGCGTCTTGGGCGGGCGCCGGGTCACGCCCGTAAAATGCGGCTTTTACGTTGCACAACAAGGACACCTCATGGGCACTGAACTGGACGGCCGCCTGTTGGCCATGCGCCAGGCGGTGGCAATTGCCATCGCCCTATCCACCCGCAGCAGCCCGCAAGCTACCGACATGGCGCTGGAACTGCTTAACGACCTGAAGGCCGGCATGGACAACGCCCCGTCCGACAGCCCCTTTGAAAAGCCCGAATGGGTAGAGGGCGCCCAGGACGAACTGGACGGCATCGCGCGCCTGGTCCGCGCGTTCACGAACGAGCCCTAAACCGGGCATGCAAGCAAGCGGCGCTGGCGCAACGCCAACGCCCGCTTCAGGCCAGACACTAACGTCGCCTAACTGGCCTGACCACCGGATAGGAAGACGTAGATTCCCTCTGATCGTTTTCCCTGAAAACGTAAATTTCCCCTTCTATTTCAAAGGCGGCGTGCCTATATTGGTGGCCTGACCACCAGGCCATGACAACTCCACGCCACGATGAGCACCTTTCAGGCCGTCGCCGCCACCCGCTTGTATCGCATGATTGCCGACCAGATCGCCGGCCGCATCCGGGCGGGTGATTTCCTGCGCGGCGCGCGCCTGCCTTCCGAGCGCGAGCTGGCCGAACAACTGCAAGTGAGTCGGGCCTCGATCCGCGAAGCACTGATTGCGCTGGAAATCGAAGGCTACGTCGAAGTTCGCGTCGGCACCGGGGTGTTCGTCACGACCTCGCCGGACGGCGCCGCGTTTCCCGCAACGGCCGCCATGGGCGCGCCGGCCTTGGCCGAACAGGACGACATCGGGCCATTCGACCTTCTTGAAGCGCGCATGCTGATCGAACCGGAATGCGCGGCGCTGGCCGCGCACCAGGCCACGCCCGCACAGATTGCCGGCATCCGCGATGCCCATGCCGCCATGTCGCTGACCGACTCGCCCGGCCGCCATGACCGCGCGTTCCACAGCGCCATCGGCGCGGCCTGCGGCAACGCGGCGCTGGCGTCAGCCGTGGCGCATCTGTGGAATCTAAGCCAGTCCAGTTCGCTGTATAGCCGCATGCAGGACTATTTCGTCACGACGCAAGCGTGGGTCGCCGCCCATGCCGAGCATCAACGCATCCTGAACGCCATCACGGCGCGAGACCCGATTCGCGCGCGCCACGCCATGCACACGCACCTGCTTGGCATCCTGGCGCGCCTGCGCGAAGACTTCGATCCCCTTACCGACCATCGAGGCAACCCATGACTACGTCTTCCCTGTCCATCAACGGCCAACGCCTGTGGCAGTCGCTGATGGACCTTGCGCGCATCGGCGCCACGCCAAAAGGCGGCAACTGTCGATTGGCGCTGACCGCGCTGGACGGCCAGGGCCGCGACCTTGTCACTGGCTGGATGCGCGATGCCGGCATGACGGTGCGGGTGGACCAGGTGGGCAACATCTTTGCGCGCCGCGCCGGCCGCAATAACGACCTGCCGCCCGTCATGACCGGCAGCCACATCGATACCCAACCCACGGGCGGCAAGTTCGACGGCTGCTACGGCGTGCTGGCCGGCCTGGAAGTCATGCGCACATTGAACGACGCCGGCGTCCAGACGGAAGCGCCGCTGGAAGTGGCGATCTGGACCAACGAGGAAGGCTCGCGCTTTGTGCCCGTGATGATGGGGTCCGGCGTATTCGCCGGCAAGTTCCCATTGGAAACCGCGCTGTCGGCCCGCGACGCGCAAGGCATCTCGGTACGCGATGAGCTGGCCGCGATCGGATACGCGGGCACGGACCCGGTAGGCGGGCGCCCGGTGGACGCCTACTTCGAGGCCCATATCGAACAGGGCCCGATTCTTGAACACGAGAAAAAGACCATCGGCGTCGTGACCGGGTCGCTGGGCCTGCGCTGGTACGACGTCACGGTGACCGGCATGGAAATGCACGCGGGCCCCACACCGATGGCGATTCGCCGCGACGCGCTCTTTGCCGCCAGTTTTCTGGTGCAGACCGTCATCAACATCGCTAACGCGCACCAGCCGCACGGGCGTGGCACCGTGGGCGAGATCCACGCGCACCCGGGATCGCGCAACGTCATCCCCGGCCAGGTTCGCTTTACCGCCGACCTGCGCCACGAAGACGAAGCCACGTTGACGCGCATGGACCAGCAATGGCGCCGGGCTTGCGATGACATCGCCGTGGCCCATGGCGTGCAGGTGGACTTGAAAGACGTGCAGTATTTCCGCCCCACGCCCTTTGATACCGACCTGGTGGACAAGGTCCGGCAAGGCGCCGCCAGTCGCGGCCTGCCGGCGATGAACATCGTGACGGGCGCGGGGCACGACGCCGTCTACATGGCCGCGGTGGCGCCCACCGCCATGATCTTCGTGCCCTGCAAAGACGGCATCAGCCACAACGAAATTGAGGACGCGCAACCCGAGCATCTGGAAGCCGGCTGCAACGTCCTGCTTGACGCCATGGTGGCGCGGGCCAACGCCGCAAGATAGCGGCAACTGTTTCCTCGCGGATCGCCGCGCGGCCGATGCCGACGACACCACGTCTTTCGGCTCGCCGCGCGTGCACCGCCGATTTCGCCGCATTGGTGCGCGGCCTGCCTTACCCAGCACCTGTACGAAGCATGGCGGTAGCGGCTTTACCTGTAGTACCCCTGATAAACCCAGGTGGCACAAGGTTTGCTTGTCAAAGCACGGCATCCGCCGCGCAGCGGCGGTCACCTGTCAGTCCCTTTCCAGCCCGGAGGCTCGCAGTGAAATCGAAGAAATGGTTCTCCCTAAGCATCGGCGCATTGGTCCTTGCGGCCGCGCTACCCGCCACGCAAGCCTTGGCGCAGACCAAAGGCGGCACGCTGAACATGATCGTGCAGCCCGAGCCGCCCGTGATCGTCACGGCCATCAACCAGCAAGGCCCCACGCAATTTGTCGCGGGCAAGATCTACGAAAGCCTGCTGACCTATTCCACCGGCCTGAAGCCGCAGCCCGGCCTGGCCAAATCGTGGGAAGCGGCGGCCGACGGGCTGACCTACACGTTCCACCTGCAAGACAACGTCAAGTGGCATGACGGCAAGCCGTTCACGTCGGAAGACGTGGTGTTCTCGCTTTCCGAGATGCTGCCCAAGACGCATGCGCGCGCCCGCGTCATCTTGAACAAGTTTGTCGATTCGGTGACCGCCCCGGACGCGAAAACGGTGGTAATCAAGCTGAAGACGCCCTTCCCCGCTTTCATGCTGATGTTCGAACCTGGCTTTGCGCCCATGATGCCCAAGCATCTGTACGCCGGCACGGACTTCATGACCAACCCGGCCAACCAGAAGCCCGTGGGCACCGGTCCGTTCATGTTCAAGGAATGGAAGCGCGGCGAATACATCAAGCTGACGCGCAACCCCGATTATTGGAAGCCGGGCAAGCCGTATCTGGATGAACTGGTGTTCAACGTGATTCCCGACGCGGCCTCGCGCGCGGTCGCGTTCGAACGCGGCAGCGTGGACGTGCTGCGTGGCGGTGACGTGGACAACGTCGACATCAAGCGCCTGCGCGCCCTGCCCAAGGTGGAATACACCACTGCCGGCTGGGAAATGTTCTCGCCGCAGGCTTACCTGATCTTCAACATGCGCAAGCCCCCGTTCGACAACCTGAAGGTGCGTCAGGCCATCATGGCCGCGATGAACCGCAACATGGTGGTCAACAATATTTTCTTCGGCCTGGGCAAGGTGTCCACCAGCCCCTTCGTGACGACCGAGATGTTCTACGACAAGAACATGCCGGCGATGCCGTTCGACATGAAGAAGGCGCGCGCGCTGATCAAGGAATCGGGCATCAAGCCCGAGGACTACACGATTCGCCAACTGAGCTTTCCGTACGGTTCCACGTGGGATCGCCTGGGCGAATACACCAAGCAGGCGCTGGAACAACTGGGCTTCAAGGTCAATGTGGAATCCACTGACGCGGGCGGCTGGGCCAGCCGCACGGGCAATTGGGACTTCGACCTGACCACCACGTTCACCTACCAGTACGGCGACCCCGCGCTGGGCGTGCAGCGGCTGTATATCTCGTCGAACATCGTCAAGGGTTCGCCGTTTGCCAACGTGCAGGGCTACAGCAACCCCGAGACCGACAAGCTATGGGAAGCCGCCGCCTCTGAAGTTGATCCGGCCAAGCGCCAGGAAATCTACACCAAGCTGCAAACCACGCTGGTCAATGACGTGGCCAACGGCTACCTGGTGGATATGGAATTCCCGACCCTGTACCGCGCCAACGTGAAGAACCTGGTCAAGACCGCGATCGGGTTGAACGAATCGTTCGACGACGTCTACATCGAAAAGTAAGCGCAGCAAGACGCCGCCGCAAAGCCCTTGCGGCGGCGGATCCCGGCAGCGCATGGGCACGCCCCCGGCCGCCCGCGTTCAGCCCGAGAGGACATCCCAAGCATGAAATTCCTTTCCTTTTTCTTGTCCCGCGTCGGCAAGGCCCTGGTGGTCGTGCTGGGCGTGGTCATCATCAATTTCTTTCTGATCCGGCTGGCGCCCGGCGACCCGGCTGCCGTGCTGGCGGGCCAGGCCGGCGCGGGCGATGCCGCCTATGTCGACCAGCTGCGCGTGGCTTTCGGCCTGGACAAACCCATCCTGACGCAGCTGATGCTGTACCTGAAGGGCGTGGTCCAGCTGGACCTGGGCTTTTCGTACCGCAACCACGTCCCCGTGCTGGACTTGATCGTCGAGCGCCTGCCCGCCACGTTCCTGCTGATGTCCTGCGCCTTTTTGTTTTCCATCGTGCTGGGTGTCTTCCTGGGCGTGGTCGCGGCCAAGGCGCGTTACCGCAACAAGCGCCGCTGGATCGACAGTTCGGTGATGACCGGCGCGCTGCTGCTGTACGCCACGCCGCTGTTCTGGCTGTCGCTGATGGGCATTTTGCTGTTCTCCGTCGTGCTGGGCTGGCTGCCCGCATTCGGCATGGAAACCGTGGGCTCGGGCCTGACCGGCTGGGCGCGCGCCTCGGACATCGCCCAACACCTGATCCTGCCCACCGTCACCCTGGGTTGCTTCTTCATGGCCGTGTACGTGCGGCTGACGCGGGCGTCGATGCTGGAAGTGATCGGCATGGACTTCGTGAAAACGGCGCGCGCCAAGGGCGTGAGCCCCAGCCGCGTGATCCGCGTGCACGTGCTGCGCAACGCACTGCTGCCCGTCATTACGTTCGCCGGCATTCAACTGGGCCAGATGGCGGGCGGCGCGGTGCTGACCGAAACCGTGTTTGCCTGGCCGGGCATCGGGCGCCTGATGTTCGACGCCCTGCTTCAGCGCGACTATCAGCTGCTGCTGGGCATCTTCCTGGTCACCTCCATCATGGTGGTGGTGTTCAACCTGCTGACCGATGTGTTGTACCGCCTGATTGATCCGCGTATCGCCGCGGGCGCGCAGCAAGGAGCCGCCGCATGAAAGCTTTTGCCCGACGTTATATGCGCAACTACGGCGCGGTGGCCGGTCTTGCCATCATGCTGGTCGTCGTCATTGTGGCGCTGGCCGCGCCGCTGCTGTATCAAGAATCCCCCTGGATGATGGTGGCCGACCCGCTGATTCCGCCGTTCACCAATGCCGACTTCCCGTTCGGCACCGACATGCTGGGCCGCGACATCACCGCCGGCCTGGTGTGGGGCGCGCGGGTGTCCCTGATGGTGGGCCTGCTGTCGACGGCGGTGGCATTGCTGTTCGGCATCCTGGTCGGCTCGGTGGCCGGCTACTGCGGCGGCCGCGTGGACGACGCGCTGATGCGCTTCACCGAGTTCTTCCAGACCATTCCGCAGTTGGCCATGGCCGTGGTGCTGGTCGCCATCCTGAGCCCATCGGTCTATTCCATCATGGGTGCAATCGCCGTCGTGTCCTGGCCCCCCGCCGCGCGGCTGGTGCGCTCTGAATTCATGACGCTCAAGCAGCGCGAATTCGTCCAGGCGGCCATCGTCATTGGCCAGACGCCGGCGCGCATCGTCAGCACGCAGATCCTGCCCAACGCCATGTCGCCCATCATCGTGTCGGCCTCGTTCATGGTGGCCACCGCCATCCTGACAGAATCGTCCTTGTCCTTCCTGGGCCTGGGCGACCGCAACCTGATGAGCTGGGGCTTCATGATCGGCGCGGCGCGCACGATGATCCGCGAAGCGTGGTGGATGAGTGTGTGGCCCGGCGTGGCCATCCTGTTGACGGTGCTGGCCATCAACCTGATCGGCGAAGGCTTGAACGACGCCCTGAACCCCCAACTGCGCAAGCGCGGCGAATAGGAGGCCAACATGACGACCGAAGCCACGCCCTTGCTGTCCATCCAGAACCTGAGTATCGCGCTGCCTCGCGGCGGCGACCGGCCCTTTGCCGTGCAAGACGTTTCCTACGACATCCGCGCCGGCGAAATCCTGTGCATCGTGGGGGAATCCGGATCGGGCAAGTCCATGAGCGCCAACGCCATCATGGGCCTGCTGCCGGACTACCTGACGCCGCAGCAGGGCCGCATTCTCTTTCGCGGCAAAGACCTGTTGCAGCAGGACGAAGCCACGTTGCAAGCCATGCGCGGCAAGGACATGGCGATGATTTTCCAGGAACCCCTGTCGGCGCTGAACCCGTTGATGACCGTGGGGGAGCAGATCAGCGAAGTCATGCGCGTACACGATGCCTACCCGGGCGCCGAGCGTATGAAGCGCACGCTTGAATTGCTGGATTTTGTGGGCTTGCCGGACCCGGCAACGCTGTATCACGTGTATCCGTTCCGGCTGTCGGGCGGCCAGCGCCAACGCGTGATGATCGCCATGGCGCTGGCGCTGGAGCCAGCCCTGCTGATCGCGGACGAGCCCACCACGGCGCTGGACGTCACCACGCAAGCGCAGATCCTGGCGCTGATTGCGCGCATCCAGAAAGAGAAAGGCATGGGCGTGATGTTTGTCACGCACGATTTCGGCGTGGTGGCCGAAATTGCCCACCGTGTCGCCGTCATGGAAAAAGGCGTGTTGGTGGAGCAAGGCCCCGCCGAAGACGTACTGAACCGTCCGCGCCACCCGTACACCCAACGGCTGATCGCGGCGGTGCCGCATCGGCGTGGCGAGGAACGCGTGGCCACCGCCAATGACGCGCCCGTGCTGGAAGTGATAGACCTGAAGAAGACGTACGTCATCGGCCACGGCTGGCTCGGCGGCAAACGCGAGGTGCATGCCGTTGACGGCGTCAGCTTCAGCGTACGACGTGGCGAAACACTGGGCATCGTCGGCGAATCCGGGTCGGGCAAATCGACGATCGGCAAATGCCTGCTGAAGCTGGTGGGCATCAACGGCGGGCAACTGATCTTCAATGGCCAGGATATCGCCGCGATGTCGGAATCGCGTTTCCGCCCGCTGCGCCACGATATCCAGATGATCTTCCAGGACCCTTTTGCCTCGCTCAACCCGCGCCACACCGTGGGCCGCATCATCAGCGATGGCCCCGTGGCCAACGGCGTGCCGCGCGCCAAGGCCGAGGCGCGCGTGCGCGAACTGCTGTCGCTGGTGGGGCTGGACCCGTCCGCCTTTGATCGCTACCCCAACCAGTTCTCGGGCGGGCAACGCCAGCGCATCGGCATCGCGCGGGCGCTGGCGCTGGAACCCAAGGTGCTGGTGGCCGATGAATCCGTGTCGGCGCTGGACGTCTCGGTGCAGGCGCAGGTGCTGCAACTGCTGCACGACTTGCAACAGCGCTTGCAGATTGCGCTGGTATTCATCACCCACGATTTGCGGGTCGCGGCGCAGATCTGCAATTCCGTGCTGGTAATGCACCGTGGCAAGGTCGTGGAATACGGGTCGCCGACCCAGATTTTCGACAAGCCGCAGCATGCCTACACGCGCCAGTTGATTGCCGCCGTGCCCGGTCAGCACTGGGACCCCACGCAAGCGACAATGGCCTGATCGCCCCCTACACCCACACCCACACCGACACCACGACGCATGACCACTTCAGGAGCATCCCCCGTGCAACGCCCCGCCGCCATTCCCACCGTGCAGATCGACAACGACCGCGTCACCGTCACCGAATGGCGCTTTCCGCCCGGTGGTGAAACCGGCTGGCATCGCCACGGCATGAACTACGTCGTGGTCCCGCAAACGACCGGCCCGCTGTTGCTGGAAACGCCCGACGGCGAGGTCACCAGCCAACTCACCACCGGCATCGCCTACTATCGACCGGTTGGCGTTGAGCACAACGTCATCAACCCCAGCGACACCGAATTCGTTTTTGTCGAAATCGAAATCAAACAGGCTTGACGCGTCAGCGAGGACCACCATGAAGGCGTTTTTCTCGGAAGAACAATTGCTGCACACCCCGCAGCAGTTCATGCGCTTGGGGCGGATCAGCGCGCCTACCGACCTGCCGTCCCGAGCGGAAAGCCTGCAAGGCGCTTTGACAGCGCGCGGCATCCAGGTCCAGGCGCCTTCGGACTATGGCCGCAAACCGCTGGAAAGCATCCACAGCGCCGACTACCTGAACTTCCTGGAAACCGCCTACACGCGCTGGCAATCGTTGAAGGCGCCCGGCGTGGACCCGGGCCCGGAAGTGTTGCCCAACCTATCGCCTTACTACAACGGCCGCGTGGAGCAGGCGGGGCGCGGGCCCTGCCCGTCTCCGTCCATCGTGGCGCAAGCGGGGTACTACCTAAGCGACCTGTCTTGCCCCATCGGGCCGCAGACCTGGCGTTCGGCGCTGCGCTCCACGCACAGTGCGGTGGCGGCCGCCGATCACGTTGCCGGCACGTCGGGCATGGCGTACGCGCTGTGCCGGCCGTCAGGCCACCACGCACACCGGGATCGCGCCGGCGGCTTCTGCTATCTGAACAGCAGCGCGGCGGCGGCCAGCCGCCTGCTACAGACCTGGTCCAAAGTGGCGGTGCTGGATGTGGACGCCCACCATGGCGACGGCACGCAGAACATCTTCTACCAGCGCGCGGACGTCATGACGGTGTCGCTGCACGCCGACCCCGGCGCCTACTACCCCTTCTACACCGGCTACGCCGAGGAACGTGGCCATGGCGCGGGCGAAGGCTGCAACCTGAACCTGCCGCTGGCGCACGGTTCAGGCAACGACCCGTTCCTGGCCGCGCTGGACACCGCGCTGACGGCACTGTCTGGGTACGCCCCGCAAGCGCTGGTGCTGGCGTTGGGCTTTGACACCTACAAGGACGACCCCATCAGCGTGCTGAAGCTGGACATCGACGCGTACCGCGACATTGGCGCGCGCGTGGCCAGCTTGCGCCTGCCCACCGTCGTCGTGCAGGAAGGCGGCTATATGGTGCAGGCGATCGGGCCTGCGCTGGACGCATTCCTGCAAGGCCTGGGCCACGCCGGCGCCTGACGCGCGGCAAGCACCATGGCCTCTGTTCCCGCCGCCGTCCTGCCTCCCCCTGCCGCCTCGCGCAATGCGGGCATCCTGTTGTTCTTCGCCGCGCTGGTGGCCTTTGCCACGTTCGACGCGGGGTCCAAGTACATGCTGGAACGCTACCCCGCGCCGTTCTTGAATGTGATGCGGTATCTGGCGGTGATTGTTCTGGCCATCACCATGCTATGGCGTCACGGTAGCGGGATGCGCCTGCGCGATGCCCCCGAAAAACCGCTGTTGATCCTGCGCGGCGTCACGCTGGCCACCGTGGCCACGTGCTTCATGACCGCGCTGATCTGGATGCCTTTGTCGGAAGCCACCGCCATCTACTTCACGTCGCCGCTCATCATGGTGGCGCTGTCGCCTTGGCTGCTGGGCGAGCGCGTGCGCCCCGTGCAATGGCTGGCGGTGGCCGTCGGCTTTGCCGGCATGCTGCTGATTGTGCGGCCCGGCGGCGACTTGCCGCTGTTGGGCACGCTGTTGATGGCGGTGTCGGCAATCTGCTACGCGATCTTCCAGGTGCTCACGCGCAAGCTGTCGGGCAAGGTGCCCGGGCCGGTGCAGTATGCGTATACGGCAATCATCTGCCTGATCGTCACGGCGCTGCCGGCGCCCTTCTTTCTGCCCGACCCCTGGCCCACGCCTGGCGACGCCGCGATCATCATCGCGCTGGGCGCATGCAGCGGGTTGGCGCAGGTGTTGTTGATTGCCGCATTCCAACGCGTCTCGGCAGCCACCCTGGCGCCGTTGAACTATTTTCAACTGCTGCTGGCCGTGCTGTTCAGCACCTTCTGGTTCCAACGCCCGCCCGACGCCCTGGCGCTGGCGGGCATGGCGTTGATCATGGCGTCGGGTGTTTTCCTGGCCATGCGTCGTGCAGGCTAAGTCCGCCGTTCAGCTGGTTTCGCGCTGCACCAGCGTGAAACCCAGGTCCACGTGCCGCTGGGCGATAGGCTCACCCGCCAGGTGCTGCATCAGCAAGCCGGCTGCGGACACGCCGATCTGGTAACGCGGCGTGGCAATCGTGGACAACGGTGGGGTCGTCCAGGCTGTGCCGGCCAGGTCATGAAAGCCGACCAGGGCCATCTGCTCGGGTACGCGCACGCCCAGCCTGCCGCACTGAAACACGGCGCCTTGCGCCAAGTCATCGTTGCAGAAAAAGACCGCGTCGCAATCCGGATGCTGCTGGCGCAAGGATTCCAGCAAGGACGCCCCCAGACTGATCGACGACTTCTCCGGCGTCATGATTTCAAGCGTGGCGTCGTAGCAACCCGCATCACGCAGCGCCTGCCGCGCCCCTTCGCAGCGGCGCAATGAACGCGGGTCCAACTGCGCGCCGATGATGCCGATGCGTCGACGGCCACGTTCCACCAAATGGCGGCAGGCGGCATAGCCGGAGTCAAATTGCGAAAAGCCGACGCTCATGTCCTCGGCGCCCGCCAATGTTTCGATGGTGTGCACCGTGGCCATGCGCTGCGTGCGCAGCAAGGCCCATGTGCCGGGGTTGTGGTCGATACCGGTCAGGATCAACCCGTCCGGCGAATGCTGTAGATACTTGCGCAGCAAGGCTTCCTCGGCATCCGGCGAATACCCCGTTACCCCGATCAGCATGTGATAGCCATGCTGGTCCAACACTTCCTTGATGCCGGAAATAATGTCCACGAACACCACGTTGCTGAGCGACGGGATCAGCACAACGATGGTCTGCGAGCGCGCCGAAGCCAGCGCGCTGGCGGCATGGTTGGGCACGTACCCCAGCTCCTGGCAGACGCGCGCGATGCGCAGGCGCAGCGCCTCGGCCACTTTGTCCGGTGTGCGCAACGCGCGCGACACGGTGATGGCGCTGACGCCGGCGCGGCGCGCCACCTCTTGCATGGTGACGCGGCCAGCGTGCGAACTGCGGGGTTTACGGATGGACATTGGCCTTCGTGGTCGGGTGGGAAGCGCGTAGTCTGACTCAAAAAACAGGGGCTTGCCAAAAGCGAAATGTTAGCGCTAACATCCGCCAAAGCATAAGCGAAAAAAGCCCAGAAAAACCGGGCAGGAGACAAACATGCAAGCCTTCCCTTCCGGGCAGCGCGGCGGTTCGCCGCTGGCCCGTGCCGCCGATTGGTGTTTTGCGTTACAGACCTGGCTGATGGTCGCCTGTCTGGTCGTCATGGTCGTGCTGCTGTTCGGCAACGTGGCGCTGCGCTATCTGTTCAATTCCGGCATCAACGCGTCCGACGAGGTATCCCGCCTGGCGTTTGTGTGGCTGATCTTCCTGGGCGCCGTCATTGCATTGCGCGACCACCAGCACATCGGCGTCACCATGCTGGTTGAACGCTTCGGCCCCGCCGCGCGTCGTGTCTCGCACATCTTCTGCCAGTTGTTGGTGTTGTGGGTGCTGTGGCTGATGGCACGCGGCAGCTGGGTACAGACCGTGATCGGCATGGACACGGTGCTGCCCGTCACCGGCATGCGCCTGGCGGTGTTCAACACGGCGGCGCTGTACGCGTCCGTGGCCATGGGCCTGTTGACCGTCATCGACATTATCCGTGTGCTGGCCGGCGGCCCCCTGCCGGCGGAATCCAGTCCCGAAGACCCCTCGGTCTGAGTCGGGCTCCGCCCGCCCCCAACGCGCCCGCCCCCACCCCGCCCGGACCTTTGCAATGATTCTGACCCTCTTCCTGCTTGTACTGCTGGGGCTGATCGCCCTGGGCATGCCGATTGCCTTCGCGCTGCTGCTCAGCGCGCTGGCCATGATGTTCCAGCTGGACTTCTTCGATACCCAAATCCTCGCGCAGAACATGCTGACGGGCGCCAACAGCTTCACGCTGATGGCCGTCCCGCTGTTCATGCTGGCGGGCGAACTCATGAATGCCGGCGGCATATCCCGACGTATCGTGCGCCTGGCCAGCATGTTTGTCGGGCACGTCCAGGGCGGCCTGGGCTACGTGGCCATTTTTGCCAGCGTGCTGCTGGCCGCCTTGTCCGGCTCGGCGGTGGCCGACGCCGCCGCGCTGGGCTCCTTGCTGATCCCCATGCTGCGTGAAAAGGGGTACGACGCCGGGCAGGCGTCCGGGCTGATCGCGGCGGGCGGCATTGTTGCCCCCATCATCCCGCCGTCCATCTCGTTCATCATCTTCGGGGTGGCTACCAACGTATCGATCACCAAGCTGTTCTTCGCGGGCATCGCCCCCGGGCTGATGATGGGCTTGACGCTGGTGGCGGTATGGACATGGGTAGCGCGCAAGCACGGCAGCATCAAGCCGTCGCCGCGTGAACCGTGGCGCAACCGCCTGAAGGCGCTGCGCGAATCGATATGGGCGCTGATGCTGCCCGTCATCATCATCGGCGGGCTGCGCGGCGGGGTGTTCACGCCGACGGAAGCCGCCGTGGTGGCCGCCGTGTACGCGCTGGGCGTCAGTCTGTTCGTCTACCGCGAGATCGGGCTGCGCGACCTGCTGCCGTTGTTCGTGAACGCCGCGCGCACCACCGCCGTCGTCATGTTCCTGGTGGCCGCCGCGATGGTGTCGTCCTACATGATCACGCTGGCCGACATGCCGCAAGACCTGATTGCGCTGCTCGAACCGGTCATGGACCAGCCCAAGCTGCTGATGTTCGCCCTGCTGCTGCTGCTGACATTGGTGGGAACGGTCATGGACCTGACGCCCACCATCCTGATCCTGGCGCCGGTGCTGATGCCCGTGGTCACCAAAGCCGGCATCGACCCCGTCTACTTCGGCGTCATGTTCGTGATGGTGGGCTGCGTGGGCTTGTTGACTCCGCCCGTGGGCACCGTGCTGAACGTGGTGTGCGGCGTGGCCCGCATCAATATGGAAACCATCTGCAGGGGCGTGTGGCGCTACGTCGTGGCCTACACGGGCCTGCTGGTCCTGCTGGTGATCTTCCCCGAGCTGATCACCGTACCCGCACGCTGGATGCACTAGCGGCAAAAAAACCCCAAGGAGGAGCACCATGACCTATCGATTCAAAACCCGTTTACTCGTGCTGGCCACCGCGCTGTCCTGCGCCGTTGCCGGCGTGGCCGCCGCGGCCGACGTCAAGCCGCGCCTGATCCGTTTCGGCTACGGCCTGAACGAAGAAAGCGTCCAGGGCCGCGCCGCGCGCTTCCTGGCGCAAGAGCTTGAAAAAGTCAGCGGCGGCAAGTTGAAGATGAAGACCTTCGGCTCGGCCAACCTGGGTTCCGACGAACAGATGCAAGGCGCGCTGGCGGGCGGCGCCCAGGAAATGATGGTCGGGTCCACCGCGCCGTTGGCCGGGATGGTCAAGGAATTCGGCGTGTTCGACCTGCCCTTCCTATTCAACAGCGAAAAAGAAGCCGATGCGGTGCTGGATGGGCAACTGGGCCAGGACCTGTTGAAGAAGCTGGAAGCCAAGGGGCTGGTCGGCCTTGTCTATTGGGAAAACGGCTTTCGCAACATGACCAACTCCAAGCGCCCGATCGCGCGCGCGGAAGACCTGCAAGGCATCAAGCTGCGCGTCATGCAAAACCAGATCGCGCTGGGCGTTTTCAATACGCTGGGTGCCAATGCCGTGCCCATGCCGTTCTCGGAGCTGTTCACCGCCCTGGAAACGCGCACGGTCGACGGGCAGGAAAACCCCATCACGACAATTCAAAGCAGCAAGTTCTACGAAGTGCAGCCCTTCCTGACCATCACGCGCCACGTCTATACGCCGTGGGTGGTGCTGGCGTCCAAGAAGTGGTGGGACACGCTGTCGCCCGACGAACAGAAGCTGGTGCGCCAGGCGGCCGAGGCATCGCGCGAATTTGAACGCAAGGACAGCCGCGCGGATTCCACCAAGGCCATGACCACCCTTGAAAAGGCCGGCATGAAGATCAACACCGTCAGCCCCGAGGAAGTCGCGCGCATGCGCCAGAAGGTCCAGCCGGTGGTCGACAAATACACGCAGGAACTGGGCCCCGACCTCATCAAGCAGTTGAATGATGAGATCCAGAAGGCGCGCAACTGACGCCTTTTTACTGATCGCCCACGCGAAGCAAGCGAGCTCCATATGTCACAGATACCCCGCAAATTGCGCAGCCAGAAATGGTTCGACGATCCCGCGCACGCCGACATGACGGCCATTTACGTCGAACGCTACCTTAACTACGGCCTGACGCGGCAGGAACTGCAATCCGGGCGGCCGATCATCGGCATCGCCCAGACCGGCAGCGACCTGGCGCCCTGCAACCGGCATCACTTGGCGCTGGCCGAGCGCATCAAGGCGGGTATCCGCGACGCGGGCGGCATCCCCATGGAGTTCCCGGTGCATCCGCTGGCCGAACAGGGCCGGCGGCCCACCGCCGCGCTGGATCGGAACCTGGCTTATCTGGGCCTGGTCGAGATCCTGCATGGCTATCCGCTGGACGGCGTGGTCCTGACCACCGGTTGCGACAAGACCACGCCCGCCTGCCTGATGGCCGCCGCCACCGTCGACCTGCCCGCCATCGTGCTGTCGGGCGGACCGATGCTGGACGGCTGGCACGACGGCCAGCGGGTGGGTTCCGGCACGGTCATCTGGCATGCACGCAATTTGATGGCGGCGGGCAAGCTGGACTACGAGGGTTTCATGACGCTGGCGACAGCGTCATCGCCATCGGTCGGGCACTGCAACACCATGGGCACGGCGCTGTCGATGAACTCGCTGGCCGAAGCGCTGGGCATGTCCTTGCCCACGTGTGCCAGCATTCCCGCCCCCTACCGCGAACGCGCGCAGATGGCCTACGCCACCGGCATGCGCATCTGCGACATGGTGCGGGAAGACTTGCGCCCGTCGCACATCCTGACGCGCGAGGCCTTTGAGAACGCCATCGTCGTGGCCTCGGCGCTGGGCGCCTCCAGCAACTGTCCGCCCCACCTGATCGCCATGGCCCGCCACGCCGGCATCGACCTCAGCCTGGACGATTGGCAACGGCTGGGCGAAGACGTGCCCCTGCTGGTGAACTGCGTGCCGGCCGGCGAACACCTGGGCGAAGGCTTTCACCGTGCGGGCGGCGTGCCCGCCGTCATGCACGAATTGCTGGCGGCCGGCCGCCTGCACGCCGATTGCCCCACCGTATCGGGCCGCAGCATCGGCGACATCGCCGCGGCGTCCAAGACGAGGGACCCCGATGTCATCCGCACCTGCGAGGCGCCGCTCAAGCATCGCGCCGGATTCATCGTGCTGTCGGGCAACTTCTTCGACAGCGCCATCATCAAGATGTCGGTGGTGGGCGAGGCATTTCGCCGCACGTATCTAGCGGAACCCGGTTCGGAAAATGCCTTCGAGGCACGCGCCATTGTTTTTGAAGGCCCGGAGGACTATCACGCCCGCATCGAAGACCCGTCGCTGAACATCGACGAACACTGCATTCTGGTGATACGCGGCGCGGGCACCGTGGGATACCCCGGCAGCGCCGAAGTGGTCAACATGGCGCCGCCGTCGCACCTGCTCAAGCGCGGTATCGATTCACTGCCCTGCCTGGGCGATGGCCGGCAGAGCGGCACGTCGGCCAGCCCGTCGATTTTGAATATGTCGCCCGAAGCCGCCGTGGGCGGTGGCCTGGCGCTGCTGCGCACGGGCGACAAGATCCGCGTAGACCTGAACCAGCGTAGCGTGACCGCGCTGGTGGACGACGCCGAGATGGAACGGCGCAAGCAGGAACCGCCGTATCAGCCGCCGGCTTCGCAAACGCCGTGGCAGGAAATCTATCGGCAAATGGTGGGTCAATTGTCGACCGGGGGCTGCCTGGAACCGGCAACGCTTTATCTGAAAGTGATCGAGACGCGGGGCGATCCCCGGCATTCGCACTGAACGGTCAGGCGATAAGCAGCACGGCCCGGCAAGGGCCGGCGCAACGATACGCGCCATCCAGCGCTATCGTTGCAACGGCCGGCCACCGGCATCGGACACCTTGGGCGCCGGCCGGCTCAATACATAGGCTGCGCTGGCAACGAAGAACAGGCCTACACCAACGGCCAACGGCCACGACGGGTGCGCGCTCCACCAAAACAAAGCGTATCCCACGGCCATTCCCAGGCAGGCGTACGTCTTGCCTTTACGCGACACCGCCTTCTGGTCGCGCCAGATGCGTAGCGGCGGTCCGTAAGTCGGACTGTCCAACAGCCATTTTTCCAGGCGCGGGGACGACCGCGAAAAGCAGCCCACCGCCAATATCAGGAAAATCGTCGTCGGCATGACCGGCAAAAATGCGCCGATGACGCCCAATGCCAGCATCACGCAGCCCAACGCCAACCATAGAGCTTTGATCATGATGGTCAGCAGAATATCGCAAATGCCGCATTGCCGCCGAAGCTGCGCTGATCACCAGGCAGCCGCGAGGCTAACCGCGAGGCTCCGGCATTTGGGCGCGTAGCATTTCCATGAATTTCGGGCTGGGCGATCCGCCCGCCGCGCGCGCCTTGACCACCATTGCCCACGCCTGATCGTATTGCCCGCGCCAGTAGTACGCCGTGGCCCAGGACGAATACAGATACCCCTTGTCGGGCTCGACGGCTTCGCCTTTGCGATACCACTCGTCGGACCGCGCGGTAGCCGCCACTCGCGCCTCTGGCGGCAGCGTCTTATCTTCCGCTGCGCAACGGGCGGCAATGCGGCCCGCGTCGGCGTAAATGCCCTGAAAGGTAGGGGGATCATGGCTGATCGCCAGATCCATCATGCTCATCGCCTGGCAAAACTTGCCCTGGTCGTGCAGCACCGCGGCAAAGCCGGTATAGGCCTCGGGGTTGTCCGGGTTCAACAGCCAAGCCTGATTGAACCGCCGCATCGCCATGCCCAATTGGTCCGCTTGGTAAAACCGGTATCCCTGCGACACCCAGGCCTGCGACGCCTTGGCGGCTGAACCAAATGCCCGGACGGCGTCCTCGGCCAGCTTCTTGTCGCTGGCCTGCAACTCGGCTGCGGCAGACCGATCCATGCCCCCATACATCGGCAATTCGTCAACGCGCGGCTGCGCTTGCGTTGCCGCCGGCGGTTTGATGGCGCAAGCGGCAAGCCAAACGCAGGGAGCCAGCAGGAGTGCTTTGGTGAATGTGTGCATGGTGTAAGCAGGCGGAAGATACGCCGGACCTTATCAGATAAGCCCTGCCTGCGCGAAACGGTGTTCGCTTCCCCGGGCCACGCGTGGCATGTCACTTGCTGAAGAGAAGCGGCTTCTTTTTTTGGGGGAACTGCGATGCAAACCGATGACGTAGTGGAAATGGAACCCGTGGGTCGCGATGACCCATCGCTGACGCGGCAACTGAAAGACATAGACGACCGACGCCCCGACTTCCCGGGCGAGCACCTGATCGTATTTGGCCTGGGCGCGCTATTGATCGTGGCCGGCATGAAAGGCCGCACGCCATTCAAACGCGCCATGCTGACCGCGGCCGGCACGGCGCTGATGGGACGCGCCGCAAGCGGCACCGGCGGCATCGCCAAACTGGCCCGCGTCGTCAAGAAACTGGGCTGATCGCTCACGCCGCAACGGAGGACCCGGCTTACATCATGGACGCGCTATGGAATTTTCTTCAATGGCCCGCGATGGTGACATCGCTGGCCGCCGCATGGCTGGTGGCATCGCAAGGCAAAGCCAAACGCAAATGGGGATTTTGGGTATTTCTATTAAGCAATGCGTTGTGGATTGCGTGGGGATTGCACGACGGCGCGTATGCATTGATTGCGCTTCAGCTGGGCTTGGCGGCGCTGAATATTCGGGGGGTACGGAAAAATCAAAAAAAATGCAAGCAGCTGGAAGCCGTGCCGAAGCCATAAAATCGCTCCTGCACATACACCTGCGCCCTAGGCGACTGCAGGATAATCACGCGACTGCGGGGGCTGCGGCCTGGCACGAGGTGATTAAAATAGAGCCCCCAACAATTCAAAATAATTAGCGCGACGCTACACCACAAAATTAGCTTTGCGCTATGTAATGCCGCACATGAAGACCGTCGAAGAAAGTCGGGTAGCGAGATTACGCATGCTCATCGCGGAGGTTGGTTCAACCGCCGCCCTGAACCGCTTGGCAGAAAGAAATGAGCGTGACTCAACGTTGAGTCAAATTCTGAATGGTGCGTTAGGCAGTAAGACTGGTAAACCCAAAACCATGGGTCCGGACTTGGCGCGGACCTTAGAAATCGCCACCCGGAAGCCTCGGGGATGGATGGATACGGACCCTGACCTTCAACGTGGTTCCTGGCCATTCCCGTCGCTGCTTATCGAACGATTCGAAGCGCTTCCAGATAGATGGAAGGGTCGCGCTGAAGAGCGCCTATTGGCGGTAATAGAGGACTGGGAACGCGAGCGTAAAAGCCTTCAAAGCTCTCCCTCCGGGGACCTCCTACGGACAGACGATCAACTCCTAATCAGTCCCGCAACGTCCGAAAAATAAGAAAATGACTGACTCCGGAGCGGTCGCATATTTACCGTGGTGCACTGTCAGTGTAACGATTTGATTTTTTTTTATTAAACCTTAACTTAGGAGCAGGCTGTGGCAGCAACAAAGCCCAAAAAACCTTTCTACAAAAGCTGGATCTTCTGGCTTATTGTGGTCGTGGTAACGATCGCCTTCAACAGCGGCGACAAAACAGGGGCCCCCACAACAGTAAAGGCTGCGGCGCAACCGTCTGCTCCCCTGCCTGAACCTCAACTGCAATTTGTGCGAACCGTTAGCGACGCCCAAAGCAAAGCGCGCTCGGCCGAAAATGACATGCAGCGAGGCGGAATAAAAGCGGCTCGCGACAAGCAAATGTGTTCGCAATTGCAGACGCGATCAGCCAAGGATTGGATAGGCAAAGTCGAGCGGGTAGGCGCGAACAGCGATGGAAAGGGCGTATTTTCGGTCGAGATCGCCAAGGACGTAGAGGTGAAAACCTGGAACAACGCCCTCTCCGATGCATTTCACAAGACCATGCTGGAGCCCGGAACTCCGCTATTCGACACGGCAGCGTCCCTCAAGAAAGGCCAAATGATAAAGTTCTCTGGCACATTTTTTAGTGCGTCTGACGGCGACTGCCTCGTCGAGTCCAGCCTGAGCCTGTCGGGCAAGGTGAAGAACCCAGAGTTCATCTTTCGGTTTACAGCCATCGAAGCGCTCTAGAACGACAATATTACTTTACAGATTGCCACCCAGAGGGTGGCTTTTTCTTTATCCCAAGACGCTAAGGGTCCGGAGTTAGCGCTACGATGTCTTCAAATAATACGCAGTATGCTACTACCGCCGTGGTGCACCTGGCGCCACGGCATGGACCGTCACCGCCGCTCGGCCCATCATGACCAATTACTGGCGAAGCGTCAGCCGCCCAAGGTTAAAAAGGTCCGGGCCGAATAGCCCCGCTCCAGATTCGCGCACACTGCCCGCTCGGACCTGAAAATCTCAACATCCCTCACATCTGCCAGCGCAAATTCGCTGGCAGATGCAAAAAAGCCGCAAAGTCATAGACTTATGCGGCTTTCATGTCGGTGCGTGGCACCTCTTGCAAGTATTCTGGTAGGCGGTATTGGGTTCGAACCAACGACCTCCACGATGTCAACGTGGCGCTCTAACCAACTGAGCTAACCGCCTGCAAAGAAGAAGAATTATATAGTGCTTTTTTGAACTGTGCAAATCGTCTTTACTGATTTTTTGCTGTGTTCATTGCGCTGTGCGTAAATTGCAGCCTAACCTCGGTTACCGCCAGCTTAACTGGCCACAAACTGCATGACCACACTACTTTTTTCCCTTCATTTTCGCGTCTGCGGCGTGTGCCGCATCAACGAAGAACGAGATTCTATCAGAACTTTTTATTCCTTGCTCAAGCTCGACGCCGCTGCTCACATCGACGGCCCAGGGCCTGACTTGCTCGATCGCCTGGCCGATGTTGTCGCCGTTCAAACCACCCGACAAAATCAGGGGACGCGACACGGGATCAGCGCGCACGTCGTCCAGCAACGCGTAGTCAAAGCCGTGGCCGCTGCCACCGTATCCCGAGCTGTAGCTGTCGAACAACCACCCCGCCGCTTCGCCGAATGCGCGGCAGTACGACGCCAGGTTTTCAGCGGTTTCCAAACCCGGTGCCCCCGCGCGGAATGCGCGCAGGAAGCGTTGGCCGTAGCGGGCGCAATCCTGCGGGGATTCGTCACCGTGAAATTGCAGCAGTTCAGGATGCACTTCGTCCAGCACGGCCTGCACGTCGGAAGGCGCCGGGTTCACGAACAGCGCAACGACGTCCACAAATGCCGGCACCGCACGGCGCAATTGCGCCGCGCGCGTCGGTGTCAGGCAACGCTTGCTCTTGGGGTAGAAGACAAAGCCGATGGCATCGACGCCGGCCGAAACGGCGGCTTCAATGTCCTGTTCGCGGGTCAATCCGCAGATTTTGATGCGTGTACGCATGGCATTAACGATCAGTGGCCCGATGAAAAATCGGTGTATCAGTATATCGCGCAAGGTTTGGGCGGCGATCAGCCGGCCGGCTGGCCCAGTGTGGCGATCATCGAGTCAAAGCCGCCCTCGGCGACGCGGAACCAGGGCACTTCCTTATCTCGGAAAGCGACCATGCTGTCGTAGAGCTTTTTGAACATCGGATCCTTGACGCCCAGCTCTTTATAAGCCGCCAACGAGGCGTCATAGCAGGCTTGCAGCACCGGTTTGGGAAACGCCTTGAGCTGCGCGCCGCGCGAGACCAGACGACGCAACGCGTCCGGATTGCCAGCGTCGTACTTCGCGATCATGTTCGCGGTTGCCATGCGGCACGCCAACGCCAGGGCCGACTGATACGGCTTGGGCAGTTCGTCGTAGGCGTCCTGGTTCACGTACAGCGACAACTGCAAGGTGCCGGCCCACCAACCCGGGAAGTAATAATTGCGCGCCACCTTATACAGCGCAAGGCTTTCATCGTCGTAAGGACCAACCCAGGCCACCGCGTCCACGACGCCCTGCTCCAATGCGGCGTACGTGTCGGCCACCGGCACATCGACAGGCGTGGCGCCCAACCGCGCCAGCACGTGCCGGGCAAATCCGCTGGCCTTGATCTTCAAGCCGCGCAAGTCGTCCACGGTCTTGACCTCGCCCCGGAACCACCCGCCCATCTGCGCACCGGTGTAGCCACAAGGGAAGTTCACGATGTTGTACTTGTCGAACAGCACACGCGTCAGCGCCAAGCCTTCGCCCTGAAGCATCCAGGCGTTCATCTGCCGGGTATTCAGCCCGAACGGAACGCCGGCGTCAAAACTCAGCGCAGGGTCTGTATCGAAGTAGCGCGTCGATGCGGTGTGCCCGCAGTCCACGACACGATGCTGCACGGCTTCAAGCACTTGGCCAGGCTGGACCAAATCGCCTGCCGGGAAAATCTGGATCGTGAAACGACCGTCGGTCACTTCGGACACATACCGCGCAACATCTTCCGCGCCCGCGAACAAGGTGGGCGATTCGCTTGGAAAACTGGACGCAAGCCGCCATGCGACCGTTGGCGCCTGCGCTGTACTGGGCGATGTCTGTTGTGCGACGGGTGCTGTATGTTGTGCGACGGCCGGCGTCTGCTGTGCGACGGCCGGTGTCTGTTGTGCGAGGACTGGCTCCTGTTGTCCGATGGCCGTCGCCTGTTGTGCGATGGCCGGTGCGGCCAACGCGGCACTGCCTGCCGCGCCGAGGGCGGCTTGTTTCAAAAACGCGCGGCGTTGCATGGCAATGGTTCCTTTAAGCGCATGGAAGGCGCGATGGCGACGGCGGCTTCCTGGAAATTCCTAATAAGACTGCGTAAACGGCGACAACAACGTCGAGCCGCCATCAAGCTCTTCCAAGCCGAACTCGGCGGGGTAATCAATGGCCGCCAAGTACAGGCCGTCAGGCGCGAAGGTGGGCGCTCCGCGCGTACGGTCACGCCAGGACAGCAGTTGCGCCATCCAGTCCACCGATTCCCTGCCCTGCCCCACTTGCAGCAGCGCGCCCATGATGTTGCGAACCATGTGATGCAAAAACGCGTTCGCCTTCAAGGTGAAAACCAGGAACGGCCCGCGTTCCGCGATTTCCAGCCGGTGCATCTGGCGCACCGGATGCTTGGCCTGGCATTGCGAAGAACGGAAGCTTGAAAAATCGTGTTCGCCGACCAGGGCCTGCGCGGCGGCACGCATGGCTTGCACATCCAGCGGTTGAAAGCACCAACCGGCCCGCCCGGCCCACAGAGCCGGCCGCACCCGGCCGCGCCACAGCAGGTACACATAGGTGCGGGCGCGCGCGGAAAAACGCGCATGAAATTCGTCGGACACTTGTTGCGCCCATTGCACCGACACGCTGGACGGCAGAAACGCATTCACACCGCGTACCCAGGACTCCATGCGCCGGTCCAACTCGGTGTCCAGGTGTACCACCTGCATCGCGCCGTGCACCCCGGTATCGGTGCGGCCCGCGCATATCGTGGGCACCACGCCCTGCACGCCGGAGAATTTTGCCAAGGCAGACTCCAGTGTGTCCTGCACCGTTTGCCGGTGCGGCTGCGTCTGCCAACCCTGCCAAGCGGAGCCGTCATACGCCAGCCCCAATGCAACTCTAGACATCGTTCAAACCCGTGGACCGCTGACTCGGCGCGGTTCGTCCGTGGGCGGTTCGTCCAGGTCGAGATTGATCGTATCGAGCTTGCGGTTCAGCGCTGCCGTGTCCAGCACCGGCTCGTTAAAGGCGTAGGTATCCTCGTCATCGTCGTCGCGACGCGCGCCGGCGCGACGCAGCAGCCAGGCGATCGCGAAGGCGATCAACGCCAACAAGGCGGTAACGATGACGAGAAGATTGTCCGCCAGCCAGCTGGGCATGCTGCTGGAGAGGTCTTTGGCGTTGTCGGGCGGCGTGCCCGTACGGGCGCTGTCCGAGGAGGATGCACCAGGCGCGCCGGGTGATCCGGTGGCGCCTGGAGAGCCGGTGGCGCCTGGAGAGCCTGCGGCGCCGGTTGCGCCCGCTGCACCTGGAGCTGCGGCGCTACCGGCCCCGCCCGGTGTGCTGGCCGGACCCGCCGCGCCCGCGGGCGCCGTGGCGCCTGCAACGCCGGACGCGGCCGGGCTACCGGGCGTACCAGTCGCACCCGCCGCGCCGGTCGCGCCGGTATTATTCGTCGAACCGGCACCGCCTGGGGTGCCCGCTGCGCCGGGAGTACCTGCGGCGCCGGGAGTGCCCGCTGCACCCGGAGTACCGGCTACGCCGGAACTGCCCGCCGTACCTGGGGTACCAGCTGCGCCAGAAGCGCCCGCTGCACCTGGGGTACCCGCCGCGCCAGAAGCGCCCGTTGCACCTGGGGTACCGGCCGCGCCGGAAGCGCCCGCTGCACCCGGGGAACCGGCCGCGCCGGAAGCGCCCGTTGCACCCGGGGTACCGGCCGCGCCGGGAGCGCCCGTCGCGCCGGGAGCGCCCGCCGTGCCCGGAGCACCAGTTGCGCCCGGAGCACCAGTTGCGCCCGGAGTACCGGCTGCACCCGAACCGCCCGCTGCGCCCGAACCGCCTGCCGCACCGGAACCGCCCGTCGCACCGGAAGCGCCCGTCGCGCCCGTGCCCCCTGCGCTTGCGGAGGCTCCCGCACCGCCCGCCGCGCCGGTGCCGCCCGCGCCCGAGGTTCCCGAACCGCCCTGCTGCGCCACGGCCTTGTTCAACTCGTCCACATTGCTTTGCAGCTGATTCACGCGGCCTTCAACGTCTTTCAGTGCGCGCTCGTTCGATGTCTTCGCGTCGGCTTGCGCATCCGCCTGCGCGACCGCGCCTCCTGCCGCCAGCCCGGTCGACAAGCGCACACGGTCCTGGGTTGGAGCGGGCGTTGCCACGCCCGTATCACCAGGTTGCGCCACGGAGCCGGATGCCGCGTCCTGCCCCTTCACCACCGACGGATTGGCGCCTGCCGCCGCGCCGACCCTGGCGCGGTACTTGGCAAACGCTTCGGCATGTTCGTTAAAGATGCGGCGCGCTTCGGCCGGATCAATCGCCCGAACCGTGGCCGCATCCGGAATCTTCAGCTTTTGCCCGGCGCGCACCAGGTTCATGTTGTTCTGAATAAAGGCGTCTGGATTCGCGCGCCACAACGCCACCAGCATCTGATACACCGAGGCGTTGGGCACGGCGTTGCGCTGCGCAATGGCAAAGAGATTGTCGCCCTGCTTCACATTGACCGTCGCGGTACTGCCCCCCGCGCGCGCCGCGCCGCCCACCGAGGCCGGCGTCACGTCGGCGCCGGTGCCGCGCAGGGGCACCAATACGCTGACCTGCACCTGGCGCTGGCCGGAACTTGAAGTGATGTCCAAGAGCAGGTCGACCGCGCCGCTGGCCGGCGGCTGCGTGCCGCGCACGCGCAGGTTCTTGCGCGTGGCGTCGATGCCGTCTTCAATGCGGACCACCATGCTGGCCAACGGCACCGGCGGCTTCAGGCCGGCGCGCTGCCAGGCGGCTTCATCCGCCACCGACACCTTCAACGACGACACCTCATCGGGCGTCAATTCCTGCAAACCAACCACCGCCTGCAACGGCGCGCCCGGTGCCGACACCACGCGGGAATGCCCGACCCGCATGGCCAGCGCCGAACTGCACATGCTCGACCCAATCGCCAACGCGATCGCCCATTGAAGGGTTTTCAAACGGCGGGCATGCTTCACATGGCGCGAACGCTGGGTCATAAGCTGGAATTCCGTTCTTGTAGTCGAATTACGGGCTGGCCGGGTCGCGCCACATATTAGCGAAACAGGCCTCAATTCACGGGAAAAGTGTAATGGATGATGCCGGTTTCACAAACCTGAAAGGCGCTTCGGCGTTGGCTCTCGGGCACATCCGCCGCTTCCCTTTTACGATTGTCCAAACGTCAAGGGCACCCGAAGGTGCCCTTGCTTGTCTACACGGCCGATCAAACCACTTTTATCGACCGTCCACACCTGCGCGTCAGGCTTCGGCCAGCGCGATGCGCAGCATGCGGCGCAGCGGTTCGGCAGCGCCCCACAGCAGTTGGTCGCCCACCGTGAAGGCGCCCAGGTATTGCGAGCCCATCGACAGCTTGCGCAGGCGGCCAACCGGGATGTCCAGCGTGCCGGTCACGGCAACCGGGGTCAGCGCCGAAACCGTCGCTTCCTTGGTGTTGGGAACCACCTTGGCCCATTGCGTGCCTTGCGCGATCAGTGCTTCGATCTCGTCCAGCGGCACATCGCGCTTGAGCTTGATGGTCAGGGCCTGGCTATGGCAGCGCATGGCGCCGATGCGCACGCACAGACCGTCGATCGGGGTGGCGGGCGTGCCGAAGGCGGCGCCGCGGCCCAGGATCTTGTTGGTCTCGACTTCGGCCTTCCATTCTTCCTTGGACATGCCGTCGCCTAGATCCTTGTCGATCCAGGGAATCAGGTTGCCGCCCAGCGGAACGCCAAAGTGTTCGTGCGGCAGCGACGCATCTTTCTGCTTGGCCAGCACGCCACGATCGATAGCCAGAATGGCCGACGCCGGATCGTCCAGCAAGGGCTTGACGGCCTGGTTGATCTCGCCGAATTGGGTCAGCAGTTCGCGCATGTGCTGCGCGCCGCCGCCGGACGCCGCCTGGTAGGTCATGGACGTCATCCATTCCACCAGGTCGTTGTTGAACAGGCCGGCCAGGCCCATCAGCATGCAGCTGACCGTGCAGTTGCCGCCGATGAAGTTGCGCACGCCGCGCTTGAGCGCCGCGTCGATGACCGGGCGGTTGACCGGGTCCAGGACGATGATGGCGTCTTCTGCCATGCGCAAGGTGCTGGCCGCATCAATCCAGATGCCGTTCCAGCCCGCGCCGCGCAGCTTGGGATAAACCTCGGACGTGTAGTCGCCGCCTTGAGCCGTCAGAATAATCGGCAGTTTTTTCAGAGCATCAATGTCGTAGGCATTTTGCAACGGGCCCGCGCCTTCGGCCCACGTGGGCGCGGCGCCGCCAGCATTGCTGGTGGAAAAGAACACCGGTTCGATCAGTGCGAAGTCGTTCTCGTCGCGCATGCGTTGCATGAGCACCGAGCCGACCATTCCGCGCCAGCCGACAAGGCCTACTGCTTGATTCATTTCAATCGCTCTATAAAGGTGGATACAAGGTCCGGGTAGAAAAAGTCGTGCAATTCAACAATTTATCAGAATGCACGCGCGTATGTTGCGGCGCAGCTAGAAAAAATTGGGGCCGGAAGACCGCCCAATGGCTTTCGCGGCGCCGTCACAACACGGGCGAAAAAAGGGCCGCTACCTGCAGCGGCCCCTTCCAAGATGGGGCGGCGCCGCAAGGGCGCGCCCCTTGCCCGGCGATCAGGCCAAGGCTTTGAGCACGGCGTCGCCCATGGCGGCCGTGGTGACCTTCGTGGCGCCCGCTTCAAAGATGTCGGCGGTACGCAGGCCGTCGGCCAGCACGCGGCGCACGGCGGCTTCGATGCGGTCGGCTTGCGGTGCAAGGTTCAGCGAATAGCGCAGCAACATGGCGGCGGACAAGATGGTTGCCAACGGGTTGGCGATACCCTTGCCCGCGATGTCCGGGGCCGAACCGTGGCTGGGTTCGTACAGGCCCTGGCCGCCGGCGTTCAAAGAGGCCGACGGCAACATGCCGATCGAACCCGTCAGCATCGCCGCTTCGTCCGACAGGATGTCGCCGAACAGGTTGCCCGTAACGATCACGTCGAACTGGCGCGGGTTGCGCACCAACTGCATCGCGGCATTGTCGACGTACATGTGCGACAACTCTACGTCCGGATATTCGCGCGCCACTTCAATGACGATATCGCGCCAGAACTGCGAGGTTTCAAGCACGTTGGCCTTGTCCACGCTGCACAGCTTCTTGTTGCGCTTTTGCGCCGACTCGAAGCCGATGCGCGCGATGCGGCGCACTTCGGATTCGGCGTAGCGCATGGTGTCGTAGCCTTCGCGCTCGCCCGCAAACGAGCCGTCGGGCGACGAACGGGCGCCGCGCGGCGTGCCGAAATAGATGTCGCCCGTCAGTTCACGAATGATCAGGATGTCCAGGCCGGACACGATCTCGGGCTTGAGCGACGATGCGCTGGCCAGCTCGGGGTACAGGATGGCCGGACGCAGGTTGGCAAACAGGCCCAGCGCCTTGCGCAGGCCCAGAATGGCTTGTTCCGGACGGAACTCGCGCGGCAGGCTGTCGTACTTCCAGTCGCCAACGGCGCCGAACAGCACGGCGTCGGATTCCTTGGCCAGCTTGAGCGTGGCCGGGGGCAGCGGGTGTTCGAACTGGTCGAACGCGGCGCCACCAACGGGCGCCTGCTTGATGTCGAACGGCACGTCCAGCGCTTGAAGCACGCGTACGGCCTGTTCGACGATTTCCGGTCCGATGCCGTCACCCGGCAAGACTGCAATGTTGTGGGTCATTTGAAAACGATCCTGTGATCAGAATGGGTTCAGGCGATGGGACGGCTTTCCAGCCACGGGTGGCGGGCCAGGCGTTCGGCCTCAAAGGCGCGGATCTTGTCGGAATGGCGCAGCGTCAGGCCGATATCGTCAAAGCCGTTCAGCAGGCAGTACTTGCGGAACGGTTCGATATCGAAGCCCATCGCGCGGCCGTCCGCGGCGATCACGACCTGGCGGTCCAGGTCGATTTGCAGCTTGTAATTCGGGAACGCCTTGACTTCGTCGAACAGGCGGGCCACTTCCAATTCAGACAGCACGATCGGCAGCAAGCCGTTCTTGAAGCTGTTGTTGAAAAAGATGTCGGCATACGACGGCGCGATGATCGCGCGAAAGCCGTACTGCGTCAGCGCCCAGGGCGCGTGCTCGCGACTGGAGCCGCAGCCGAAGTTCTTGCGCGCCAACAGAATCGAGGCGCCTTGGTAGCGGGGCTGGTTCAGCACAAAATCCGGGTTCAGAGGACGCTTGCTGTTGTCCATGCCGGGCTCGCCGTGATCCAGGTAGCGAAGCTCGTCGAACAGGTTGGGGCCGAAACCGGTGCGCTGGATCGACTTGAGGAACTGCTTGGGAATGATGAGGTCCGTGTCGACGTTTTCACGGTCGAGCGGAGCCACCAGGCCTTCGTGAGTGGTAAATGCTTGCATGATGTCGGTACTCGGTGCGTGATCGCTTAACGGAACGTGCGGACGTCGACGAAGTGGCCGGCCACGGCGGCGGCGGCGGCCATCGCGGGGCTGACCAGATGCGTGCGGCCACCCTGACCTTGCCGGCCTTCGAAATTACGGTTCGACGTCGACGCGCAACGTTCACCCGGTTCAAGGCGATCGGCGTTCATGGCCAGGCACATCGAACAGCCCGGTTCGCGCCATTCGAAACCGGCTTCGATGAAAATCTTGTCCAGCCCTTCGCGTTCGGCTTGTTGCTTGACCAGGCCAGAGCCCGGCACAACCATGGCTTGACGCACATTGGAAGCCACGCGCTTGCCGCGTGCCACGGCGGCAGCCGCGCGCAGGTCTTCGATGCGCGAGTTCGTGCACGATCCAATGAACACACGATCCACGCGGATGTCGGTCAGCGGCGTGTTGGGCTTTAAGCCCATGTATTGCAACGCGCGTTCCATGCCGCTGCGGCGCACATCGTCTTTTTCGCGGTCGGGGTCCGGCACGCGGGAATCAACCGGCAACACCATTTCGGGCGACGTGCCCCAGGTGACCTGCGGCTTGATGTCGCGCGCGTTCACTTCCACCACCGTGTCGAACTTGGCGCCTTCGTCGGTGTGCAGCGTGCGCCAGTACTTGACGGCCTGGTCCCACACCACGCCCGTGGGCGCGAAGGGGCGGCCACGGAAATATTCAACGGTCTTGTCGTCGACCGCCACCATGCCCGAGCGCGCGCCGGCTTCAATCGCCATGTTGCACACGGTCATGCGGCCTTCCACGGACAGGGCGCGGATGGTGCTGCCGGCGAATTCAATCGCGTGGCCCGTGCCACCGGCCGTGCCGATGATGCCGATGATGTGCAGCACCACGTCTTTGGCCGTACAGCCAAAAGGCAAGTCGCCGTCGACCTTGATCAGCATGCTTTTGGCTTTCTTCATCAGCAGCGTCTGCGTGGCCAGCACGTGCTCGACCTCGGACGTGCCGATACCGAATGCCAGTGCGCCCAGCGCGCCGTGGGTGCTGGTGTGCGAATCGCCACAGACCACGGTCATGCCCGGCAACGTGGCGCCCTGCTCGGGGCCGATGACGTGCACGATGCCTTGGCGCAAGTCGTTCATGCGGAATTCGGTAATGCCGTATTTCTCGCAGTTGGCATCCAGCGTGTCCACTTGCAGCCGCGAGATCGGGTCGTCAATGCCCTGTGCGCGGTTTAGCGTCGGCACGTTGTGGTCGGCCACCGCCAGGTTGGCGCCGGTGCGCCAGGGCTTGCGGCCGGCAATCGCCAGACCTTCGAAGGCCTGCGGGCTGGTGACTTCGTGCACCAGATGGCGATCGATATAGAGCAGACAGGTGCCGTCTGATTCCTGGTGGACGATGTGGGCGTCCCAGAGTTTGTCGTAAAGGGTTTGGGCCATGGATGCGCTCTGCAAATAGACAGTCCGGCTCGAGCCTCGCACGGTTGATCAGCAAATCGCTTCCGTGCCGGCCACTGCGGCATGCGGGAATTATGCCCAGGCTCTGAACCTAGTACAACCACACCATACATACTAGTACCACCACTACCATGTTGGTTACGGAATCCGTCACCTCCAGCGCGGCAAACAGTGCGAGAACACTGTGGAAAATTAATCACAAATTACAAATTCGATAAGAGAAATCAGATACAGAATTATCAAACCGATATAATTCTGTTTCACTACAGACACGTCACTTTCGAAATAATACGAAATAAACCGTATTAATAAAGCTGGCACTTTTCACGGTCTGTGAAGTTCGTGCAAATTCAGTCAAATTAGGTGATGTTGCGCGAAGAAACGTTGTGGCGAGTCATTTTGCCTTCTGCAAGACTTAACAAATCTTGACTAGGGAAATATGACATTTACATACAATATGGCCGCCATTCAATCCCACTCCGACACGCGAATAATCACTATGGCTTCGTTTTTGATCAAACGCACGACTTCGCTTTTCGCCTTGGCTTTTGTTCCCGCCGCTTTTGCCCAGCCCACCCCGCCCGCCGCTCAAGGCGCGCCGGCCGCCACCGTATCCACGGTGACGCTGAATCAGGTTGTTGAGCAGACGCTGTTGAGCAACCCGGAAATCCAGGCCAAGTATCACGACTTCCAGGCGTCGCTGGAAGGTCAGTCGGTTGCACGCGCCGCCTTCTTCCCGCAAATCAATGCTCAGGGCTATGTAGGCCGCGAATATCGCAGCAACGTGCCGGACGTGGGATCGCAACGCTGGAGCCGCCCGGGCTACAACGTTGAGCTGCGCCAGTTGATTTTTGACGGCTTCCGCACCAGCAACGACGTCAAACAGGCCGGCTTCGACAAGCTGGCGCGCTTCTATGACGTATTGGCCACCAGCGACAGCACCGCGTTCGCCGCCGTGCAGGCGTATATCGACTTGCAACGCTACCGCGACATGGAACTGCTGGCCCGCCAGAACTATTCGCTGCACGAAGAAACGCTGAAGCAGATCGGCGAACGCACCGAATCCGGCGTGGGCCGCCGCGTTGACCTGGAACAGGCAGGCGGCCGCCTGTCGCTGGCCCAGACCAACCTGATGACCGAAACCGCCAACCTGCTTGACGTGCAGCAGCGCTTTCAGCGCGTGACCGGCGCTTTCCCGCCCGAAGCCATGCAGCCGCCGCCCGACATCGCCGCCAAGCTGCCCGTCAAGCCGGGCGACTTCAACGAGTCGCTGCGCCGCAACCCCAGCTTCCTGTCCAAGCAAGCCGGGTTGCAAGCCGCGCAAGCCGGCGTGGCCTCGTCCAAGGGCGCTTTCTCGCCCAAGTTTGAATTCGTGGCGTCCTCGGGCCGTGACCAGAACGACCCCACGCCGGAAACGCGCGACATCCAAAGCTCCAGCGTGCAAGTTGTGATGAGCTACAACCTGTACCGCGGCGGCGCGGATTCGGCCCGCGTGCGTCAAACCGCCGCGCAGTCGTACGCCGCGCGCGACATCCGCGACTACACCTGCCGCAACGTGCAGCAGGACCTGGCCGTGGCCTGGAACAACATCACCAGCCTGAGCCAGAAGCTGCCGTTCCTGCGCGACCACGAAGTGGCCACGACCAAGGTACGTGACGCATATCGACAACAGTTCCAGATTGGTCAGCGCTCGCTGCTGGACTTGCTTGACACTGAAAACGAACTGTTCGAGTCGCGCCGCGCATTGACCAACGGCTTGTATGACCTCAAGCTTGCGCAGTACCGCTGGCTGGCGCTGTCACATGCGCTGTTGCCCGCGCTGTCGCTGCAACCCGCGCGCAACGAGATGCCCGAGGAAAACGGCAAACTGGAGGTAACCGACGAAGTGATCAAGCTTTGCAATTCGACGGTCCCCGACTCTGCCCGCCTGGCTCCCGTGCGCGTTCAATACAACGAAGGCACGCTGCCGCCCACGCTCGTGCCGCTGAACGCACCCACCGCCAAGCCTTGAAGGCGGCGGGCGCAAGGAGGCCATATGACGCCCCAGGGCAACGAATTTTCGCAGTTGGACGCGGACTTTGTCCGCGTTCTTGAAGACCTGATCGACGCCTTGATCGCCAATGGCACCTTGCGCATGACAGACCTGCCTATCCAGGCACAGCAAAAGCTCTCCCAGCGCAAGCAGCAACGCGCGCGCCTCTCGGAACACCTAGACCTCTTGGATGACGAAGATGGACAAGTTATCTGAAAAGGCGGCGCGTGATTGGCGCGCCGACGCCCGAGCGGCGCATGACGACCCCTTGCTGGACTGCCTGGTTGAAATTACGCGCCTGCATGGCGTGACCGCCACGGCGCAGGCGCTGTCCGCCGGCCTGCCCCTGGAAGAACACCGCCTGACCCCTGCCCTGCTGCCGCGCGCCGCGGCGCGGGCCCAACTTTCCGCGCGCGTGGTCAAGCGCACGCTGGACAGCATTTCCCCCGACCTTCTGCCCGCCATCTTGCTGTTGCAAGGCGAACGCGCCTGCCTGCTGCTGAAAAAAGAAGACGGCAAATATGTGGTCAGCCATCCCGAGCTTGGCGGCAGTTCCGTCGAGATGACGCCCGAAGCCCTGGCCGCGCAATACACCGGCCTGGTCTGCTTCGTGCGTCCGCAATTCCGGTTCGACGCCCGCGCGCCCGAAGTGGCCAAAGTGCGCGAACGCCATTGGTTCTGGGCGGCCATCATGGAAAACCGGCGCCTGTACCGCGATGCGCTGGTCGCCGCGCTGCTGATCAATATCTTCGCCATGGCCATGCCCTTGTTCACCATGAACGTGTATGACCGCGTGGTGCCCAACAACGCCGTCGAAACGCTGTGGGTGCTGGCTATCGGCATCACGCTGGTGGTGATTTTCAACATGGTGCTGTCGACCGCCCGCTCTCATGTGGTGGACAGTGCAAGCAAGCGCGTCGACGTGCGCCTGTCCGCGCAGATCATGGAGCGCGTGCTGGACCTGCGGCTGGAAGGCCGCCCCGTGTCCGTCGGATCGTTCGCGGCCAACCTGCGGTCGTTCGAATCCATCCGCGACTTCATCGCGTCGGCCACCATCACCACGCTGGTCGACCTGCCCTTCATCCTGCTGTTCCTGGCCGCGCTGGCCTGGATATCGCCGTGGATGATCCTGCCGCCGCTGGTTGCCATCGTGCTGATTTTGCTGGTGTCGCTAGCCGCACAGGCACGCATGGAAGCGCTGACGATGGCCAGCTTCCAGGCCAGTTCGCAGCGCAACGCGACACTGGTCGAAGCGCTGACCGGCCTGGAGGCCGTCAAGACGCTGAACGCGCAAGGCTCGGTGCAACGCAACTGGGAACGCGCCACGGAATTCATCGCGCAGACAGGCGGCAAGCTCAAGCTGATTTCGTCGTCCACCGTCGGCTTTGTGCAAGCGATCCAGCAACTGGTGTCGATCGCCGTGGTGATCATCGGCGTGTACCAGGCCCAGGAATCGGCCATGTCCATGGGCGGCATCATCGCCGCGTCCATGATCGCCAGCCGCTGCCTGGCGCCGCTGGGCCAGGTTGCCGGGCTGTTGATGCAATACCAGAACGCCCGCACCTCGCTGGGTTCCATCGACAACTATATGAAGCTGCCGATTGAACGCCCGGCCGAAGCCGAATTCCTGCACCGCCCCGTGTTTCATGGCGGCCTGGAATTTCGCGACGTCACCTTCGCCTACCCCGGCAGCACGCAGCCGGTACTGAAGAAGGTGTCTTTCAAGCTCAAGCCCGGTGAAAAGGTCGGCATCATCGGCCGCATCGGCTCGGGCAAGACCACGCTGGAGAAGCTGGCGCTGGCGCTGTATCAGCCCACCGAAGGCGCTGTGCTGCTGGACGGGGTGGACGTGCGCCAGATCGACCCGGCCGACGTGCGCCGCGCCATCGGCCATGTGCCGCAAGACCCCACGCTGTTCTACGGCAGCCTGAAACACAACCTGGCCATGGGCGCGCCCTACGCCGACGACGCCAGCATCCTGGCCGCCGCCAACCTGGCCGGCGTGACGGACTTTGCCAACCTGCACCCCAACGGCTTCGACATGGTGATCGGCGAACGCGGCGAATCGCTGTCGGGCGGCCAACGCCAGTCCGTCGCCGTCGCCCGCGCGCTGATCAACGACCCGCCGATCCTGCTGCTGGATGAACCCAGCAGCAACATGGACCACCAGAGCGAAGCGCAGTTACGCAAGCGGCTGGGCGAGGCCAGCGCCACCAAGACGATCCTGCTGGTCACGCACCGCACCGCGCTGCTGGACCTGGTGGACCGCCTGATCGTGATCGATAACGGTCACATCGTTGCGGACGGCCCCAAGGAGCAAGTTGTCGAAGCACTGCGTCAAGGACGCGTTGGACGCGGGAGTTAAGGGCGCCATGCTGAAAAATCCTGGAGAGACCCGGCACGGCCTGCTGGGCACCCTGTGGCGCAAATTGCGCAACGTCTTCGTATTCTTCTTTGACCGGTTGCTGGACGGCACCGAAAAAGGCAAGCGGGAAAAGCGCTCGGACTATGTCGGCAATGCCGAATGGGTGATCCAGGAGTCGCAGGCCCGCAGCTCGCGCGTGCTGCTGTGGGTGGCGCTGCTGGCGACCTTCCTGCTGATCGTCTGGGCGGCCACCGGCAGCATCGACGAAGTGGTTCGCGGCGAAGGCAAGGTTGTGCCGTCGCGCCAAGTGCAGATCATCCAAAGCCTGGACGGCGGCATCGTCGAGGAAATCCTGGTCCGCCCGGGCCAGGAAGTCCAGGCCGGCCAGACCCTGCTGAAAATTGATTCCACGCGCTTTGCCTCTTCCCTGGGCGAGAACAACGCGGAATACCTGTCGCTGCTGGCCAAGTCCGCACGCTTGCAGGCCTTGGCCACCGGCGAACCTTTCGTGGCGCCGGAAGAAGTGCTGAAGCAGGCGCCCGGCCTGGCTGAAATGGAACGCAACGCCTGGCAAGCGCGCAACACCGAGCTGAACGCCACCATCAACGTGGCGCGCGAACAGCTCAAGCAACGCCAGGAAGACCTGCGCGAAACCATCGCCAAGCGCGATCAAGCCTCGGCCAGTTGCGCACTGACCTCGCGGGAATTGCAGGTGACCCGGCCGTTGCTCAAGAGCGGCGCCGTGTCCGAAGTGGACCTGCTGCGCCTGCAACGCGACGTGGCGCGGTATTGCGGCGAGCAAAAAGGCGCCGAGGCGCAGATTGACCGGTTCCAGGCGTCGATCAAGGAAGCGCAAAGCAAGCTGGAAGAGTCCGAGCTCAATATTCGCAACCAGGCCCGCAGCGAACTGTCCGAGACCAACACCAAGCTGTCGACCCTGCGCCAGGGCAAGCTGGCCCTGGCCGACCGCGTGAAGCTGGCCGAAGTGCGTGCGCCGCTGGCCGGCACCATCAAGACGCTGTTCAACAACACCGTCGGCGGCGTGGTGCAGCCGGGCAAGGACATTATCGAGATCGTGCCCAAGGACGACACGCTGCTGCTGGAAGTGCGCATCCAGCCGCGCGACATCGGTTTCCTGCATGCCGACCAGAAGGCGGAAGTGAAGTTCACCGCTTACGACTTCTCCATCTACGGCGGCCTGGAAGGCAAGGTCGAACAGATCGGCGCCGACACGGTCACCGACGAAAAAGGCAATTCCTATTACGTGGTGCGGGTCCGCACGGACCGCAGCACCGTGGGCGACAAACTATTGCCCATCATCCCCGGGATGGTGGCCGAGGTTCATATCCTGACGGGTAAACGCACCGTGTTGCAGTACCTGCTCAAACCGATTCTGCGTGCCAAGGCAAACGCCTTCACCGAACGTTAAAGGAGAGCTGCAAGGCTTTATGAAACCCGTTCCCGTCTTGTTGATTACGCACGACGACCTGCTCTGGCAACACTGGCGCGCGTTGGATTCCACGCGCTGGCTGGCTGCCCGCGGGCGCGGCCTGGCCGACCTGCAACGCTGGCGAGAGCAAGGCCGCACGCTGGCCGTGCTGGATACCGACGTGCCGCGCTTGCCATCGTGGCAGGATCCCAGCTGGGGCCCTGCCCTGGCCGGCCTGCATCTGGTGGTCGCCAGCCCCAGCCCCAATGACGAGCAAGGCACGCAAGCGCTGGGCGCGGGCGCCCATGGCTATTGCCACAGCTACGCGCCCGCCGCCGCGCTGTCGCAAGCGCTGGAAGTGGTCTTGTCCGGTGGGATATGGATGGGCCGCTCTTTGGTGGCGCGTTTGCTAAAGCTGGTCACCGAGCGCGCCCAGGATTCGCATTCCTGGGACAACGGCCTGCTGACCGAGCGCGAGATCACCGTGGCGCGCTACGCCGCCAGCGGTCAGGCCAACGCGCAGATCGCCGAGGCCCTGGGCATCACCGAACGCACGGTCAAGGCGCATCTTTCCGCCGTCTTTGAAAAGCTGGGCGTGTCCGATCGCCTTCAACTTGCCCTGCTGGTGCACGGCATTTCGGCGCCGGCCGACACACGCAGCAAAATTACTTCCTGAAACTGTCCTTAAGGACAATATCGCGCCCGCCCGGCGCTCTTTAGTATCTGGCCATCTTGGATAACTCCCTGAAACGGAACCCACATGGCCAACACTACTCCCGCAGTCGTCAATGAAATCTCCGGTCGCGCGTGGATACGCAACAGCGACGGCTCGCTGACCGAACTGCATCAAGGCAGCAAAGTCCCCGCCGGCAGCGACATCGTTACGGCCTCGGGCGCCACGGTTTCCCTTCAGGTTGAAAACGGCATGCCGATCGTGATCGGCGAAAGCCGTGAAGTCGCCGTCAACGGCGACATCACGGGCCCCTTGGCCGACCCCAGCGAAGCCGCGCTGACGCCGCCCACCGGCACGGATTCCGACCGCCTGCTGGCCGCGTTGCAGGCCGGCCGCGACCCGTTTGACGAACTGGACCCCACCGCCGCCATCGTGGCCGGCGGCGGCGATGCCGGCGGCAGCAGCTTCGTGCGTCTGGCCCGCATCCTGGAAACCACCACGCCGCTGGACCTGGCCTACGCCAACCCCGGCCGCGGTGACGACACCCTGCCCCGCGCCGGCGCCGCCGGCGCCACGGGCGACAACAACGGCGATGCCGCTGTCCCGGCAGCGACCAACAGCGCCCCGTCCGCACTGAACGATGCCAGCACGGGCGACCAGAACGCGGTCCAGCGCGGCAACCTGCTCAGCAATGACAGCGATCCCGACGGCGATCCCCTGGCCATCGTGTCGGTCAGCGGCCGGCCCATGACCGCGGGCGGCGTCACCGTCAACGGCTCCAACGGCGGCACCTTTACCGTTCTGCCCGACGGCAGCTACGTCTTCACGCCCGGCACGGGCTTTCAGAACCTGCCCGCCGGCCAGACCGCCACCAGCACGATTTCGTACACGGTCACCGATCCCAGCGGCGCAACGTCCACCGCCACCGTCGAAGTGACGATTGTCGGCGTGAACGACCCGGCCCAGATCACCCCGGCCAACGCCGGCGACGATGCCGGCACGGTCAAGGAAGACACCACCTTCACCGCGAACGGCAAGCTGAACGTCACCGACGTGGACGACGGCGAAGCGCGCTTTGTCGTGCAATCCGGCCAGGCCGGCCAGCACGGCACGTTCTCGATCGACGCCAGCGGCGCGTGGGTCTACAACCTGAACAACAACGACACCCGCGTGCAAGCGCTGGCCGTTGGCGAGACCCTGACCGAGACCTTCACGGTCACCACGGCTGACGGCACGACCGGCACGGTCACCGTCACCATCCAGGGCACCAACGACGTCCCCACGATCAGCGGCCAAGCCGCCGGCGCGGTCACCGAAGACACGGCGCTGGTCGCCACCGGCAAGCTGAACGTGGCCGACGTCGACACGTCCGACACGCACACGTGGTCCGTCAACGACAATGGCGCCGGCCAATACGGCGCGCTGACGATTGCGGCCGACGGCACGTGGACCTACAACCTGGCTAACGCCAACCCCGCCGTCCAGGCACTGATCGCCGGCCAGACCTTGACCGAGACGTTCACCGTCACGGTCAACGACGGCAACGGCGGCGTGACGACGCAAGTGGTCACCGTCACGATCAACGGCACGGACGACGGCGCGATCATTACCCCGGGGGCACCGGGTGCTGACGCGGGCCAGGTCGTCGAAGACGAGAAGCTGTCGGTCGGCGGCAAGTTGGAAGTCACCGACCCGGACGCGGGTCAAGCGGTGTTCCAGGTTCAGACGAACGCCACCACCACGCACGGCACGTTCTCGATCGATGCCAACGGCAACTGGACGTACAACCTGAATAACGGGGATCCGGCCGTCCAAGGCCTGGGCGCTGGCAAGACGCTGTCGGAAACCATTACGGTTACGACGGCTGACGGCACGACGGGCCAGGTGGTGGTCACGATCGTCGGGACCAATGATGTTCCGGTGTTGACGGGCAAGGCCGACGGTGCGGTCACGGAAGACGGCAGCCTTGTCGTCTCCGGCAAGCTGGATGTCGCGGACGTTGATACGACCGATACGCATAGCTGGTCCGTTAACAACGATGGCAAGGGCACGTACGGCTCCTTCTCCGTTGATGGCAACGGCAACTGGACCTACAACCTGGACAACGCCAACAAGGATGTTCAAGGTCTGAAGACCGGCCAATCGATCACCGAGACCTTCACCGTCACCGTTGATGACGGCAATGGCGGTGTGGTCACCAAGGATGTGACCGTCACGATCAACGGTACCGATGACGGCGCGATCATCACGCCTTCTACCCCTGACAGCGACAAGGGCGAAGTCGTCGAAGACAAGACGCTCTCCGTGGGTGGCAAGCTCGACGTCACCGACCCGGACGCCGGCCAAGCCGTGTTCCAAGTTCAGACGAACGCGCCTGGCCAACACGGCACGTTCTCCGTCGACGCCAACGGCGCATGGACCTACAACCTGACCAACAATGACCCGGCTGTCCAAGGCTTGGGTGCTGGCAAGACGCTGACCGAAACGTTTACCGTCACCACCGCTGACGGCACGACGGGTCAAGTCGTCGTCACCATCGTCGGTACCAACGACATCCCGGTCCTGACCGGCAAGGCCGACGGCACCGTCACGGAAGACGGCAGCCTGGTCGCCACCGGCAAGCTGGATGTGGCCGACGTCGACACGACCGACACCCACACCTGGACCGTCAACAACGAAGGCAAGGGCACGTATGGCTCCTTCTCCGTTGATGGCAACGGCAACTGGACGTACAACCTGGACAACGCCAACAAGGATGTCCAAGGTCTGAAGACCGGTCAGTCGATTACCGAGACGTTTACGGTTACGGTCGATGACGGCAACGGCGGCGTGGTCACTAAGGATGTGAAGGTCACGATCAACGGCACGGACGACGGCGCGATCATTACGCCCGCTACGCCTGACAGCGACAAGGGCGAAGTCGTCGAAGACAAGACGCTCTCCGTGGGTGGCAAGCTTGACGTCACGGACGCGGACGCTGGCCAAGCCGTGTTCCAGGCTCAAACCAACACGGCCGGCCAACACGGCACGTTCTCTGTCGACGCAAACGGCAACTGGACGTACAACCTGACCAACAATGACCCGGCCGTTCAAGGCTTGGGCGCTGGCAAGACCCTGACCGAAACCTTCACGGTTACGACCGCTGACGGCACGACCGGTCAAGTCGTCGTCACCATCGTCGGCACCAACGACATCCCGGTCCTGACCGGCAAGGCCGATGGCGCCGTCACGGAAGACGGTTCGCTGGTTGCCACCGGCAAGCTGGATGTGGCCGACGTCGACACGACCGATACCCACACCTGGACCGTTAACAACGAGGGCAAGGGTACGTACGGTTCGTTCTCGGTCGACTCGTCGGGCAACTGGACGTACAACCTGGACAACGCCAATAAGGACGTCCAAGGTCTGAAGTCCGGTCAGTCCATTACCGAGACGTTCACCGTCACGGTGGACGACGGCAACGGCGGCGTAGTGAGCAAGGACGTTACGGTCACGATCAATGGTACCGATGACGGCGCGATCATCACGCCTTCTACCCCTGACAGCGACAAGGGCGAAGTCGTCGAAGACAAGACGCTCTCCGTGGGTGGCAAGCTTGACGTCACGGACCCGGACGCTGGTCAAGCCGTGTTCCAAGTTCAGACGAACGCGCCCGGCCAACACGGCACGTTCTCCGTCGACGCCAACGGCAACTGGACGTACAACCTGACCAACAACGACCCGGCCGTCCAAGGCTTGGGTGCTGGCAAGACACTGACCGAAACGTTCACCGTCACCACCGCTGACGGCACGACCGGTCAAGTCGTGGTCACCATCGTCGGTACCAACGACATCCCGGTCCTGACCGGCAAGGCTGATGGTGCAGTTACCGAAGATGGCAGCCTGGTCGCCACCGGCAAGCTGGATGTGGCTGACGTCGACACGACCGATACCCACACCTGGACCGTTAACAACGAGGGCAAGGGCACGTACGGTTCGTTCTCGGTCGACTCGTCGGGCAGCTGGACGTACAACCTGGACAACGCCAACAAGGACGTCCAAGGTCTGAAGACCGGCCAATCGATCACCGAGACGTTCACCGTCACCGTCGATGACGGCAACGGCGGCGTGGTCACCAAGGACGTGACGGTCACGATCAACGGCACGGACGACGGCGCGATCATTACGCCTTCTACCCCTGACAGCGACAAGGGCGAAGTCGTCGAAGACAAGACGCTCTCCGTGGGTGGCAAGCTTGACGTCACGGACCCGGACGCTGGCCAAGCCGTGTTCCAAGTTCAAACGAACGCGCCTGGCCAACATGGCACGTTCTCCGTCGACGCAAACGGCGCATGGACGTACAACCTGACCAACAACGACCCGGCCGTCCAAGGCCTGGGCGCTGGCAAGACGCTGACCGAGACCTTCACGGTTACGACCGCTGACGGCACGACCGGTCAAGTCGTGGTCACCATCGTCGGCACCAACGACATCCCGGTCCTGACCGGCAAAGCCGATGGCGCCGTCACCGAAGACGGCACGCTGGTTGCCACCGGCAAGCTGGATGTCGCGGACGTTGATACGACCGATACCCACACCTGGTCCGTTAACAACGAGGGCAAGGGTACGTACGGTTCGTTCTCCGTTGATGGCAACGGCAACTGGACCTACAACCTGGACAACGCCAACAAGGATGTCCAAGGTTTGAAGTCCGGTCAGTCCATTACCGAGACGTTCACCGTCACCGTCGATGACGGCAATGGCGGTGTGGTCACCAAGGATGTGACGGTCACGATCAACGGTACCGATGACGGCGCGATCATTACGCCCGCTACGCCTGACAGCGACAAGGGCCAAGTCATTGAAGACGAGACGCTGTCTGTTGACGGCAAGCTCAACGTCACCGATCCGGACGCTGGTCAAGCCGTGTTCCAGGCTCAAACCAACACGGCCGGCCAACACGGCACGTTCTCCGTCGACGCCAACGGCGCATGGACCTACAACCTGACCAACAACGACCCGGCCGTCCAAGGCCTGGGCGCTGGCAAGACCCTTACCGAGACCTTCACGGTTACGACCGCTGACGGCACGACGGGTCAAGTCGTGGTCACCATCGTCGGTACCAACGACATCCCGGTTCTGACCGGCAAGGCTGATGGTGCAGTAACCGAAGACGGCACGCTGGTGGCCACCGGCAAGCTGGATGCCGCGGACGTTGATACGACCGATACCCACACCTGGTCCGTTAACAACGAGGGCAAGGGTACGTACGGTTCGTTCTCGGTCGACTCGTCGGGCAACTGGACGTACAACCTGGACAACGCCAACAAGGACGTCCAAGGTCTGAAGACGGGCCAATCCATCACCGAGACGTTCACCGTCACGGTTGATGACGGCAATGGCGGTGTGGTCACCAAGGATGTGACCGTCACGATCAACGGTACCGATGACGGCGCGATCATTACGCCCGCTACGCCTGACAGCGACAAGGGCCAAGTCATTGAAGACAAGACGCTGTCTGTTGACGGCAAGCTCAACGTTACCGACCCGGACGCTGGTCAAGCCGTGTTCCAAGTTCAGACGAACGCGCCTGGCCAACACGGCACGTTCTCCGTCGACGCCAACGGCGCATGGACGTACAACCTGACCAACAACGACCCGGCCGTCCAAGGCCTGGGTGCTGGCAAGACGCTGACCGAGACGTTCACCGTCACCACCGCTGACGGCACGACGGGTCAAGTCGTGGTCACCATCGTCGGTACCAACGACATCCCGGTGCTGACCGGCAAGGCTGATGGTGCAGTCACCGAAGATGGCACGCTGGTTGCAACCGGCAAGCTGGATGTCGCCGACGTCGACACGACCGACACCCACACCTGGTCCGTTAACAACGAGGGCAAAGGTACGTACGGTTCGTTCTCGGTCGACTCGTCGGGCAACTGGACCTACAACCTGGACAACGCCAACAAGGATGTCCAAGGTCTGAAGACCGGCCAATCGATCACCGAGACGTTTACGGTTACGGTCGATGACGGCAACGGCGGTGTGGTCACCAAGGATGTGACGGTCACGATCAACGGCACGGACGACGGCGCGATCATCACCCCGGGAGCACCGGGCGCTGACAAGGGCCAAGTCATTGAAGACGAGACGCTCTCTGTTGACGGCAAGCTCAACGTCACCGACCCGGACGCCGGCCAAGCCGTGTTCCAAGTTCAAACGAACGCGCCTGGCCAACACGGCACGTTCTCCGTCGACGCCAACGGTGCATGGACGTACAACCTGACCAACAACGACCCGGCTGTCCAAGGCCTGGGTGCTGGCAAGACGCTGACCGAAACGTTTACCGTCACCACCGCTGACGGCACGACGGGTCAAGTCGTCGTCACCATCGTCGGTACCAACGACATCCCGGTGCTGACCGGCAAGGCTGATGGTGCAGTCACCGAAGATGGCACGCTGGTTGCAACCGGCAAGCTGGATGTCGCCGACGTCGACACGACCGACACCCACACCTGGTCCGTTAACAACGAGGGCAAAGGTACGTACGGTTCGTTCTCGGTCGACTCGTCGGGCAACTGGACCTACAACCTGGACAACGCCAACAAGGATGTCCAAGGTCTGAAGACCGGCCAATCGATCACCGAGACGTTCACCGTCACCGTCGATGACGGCAACGGCGGCGTGGTTACCAAGGATGTGACCGTCACGATCAACGGTACCGATGACGGCGCGATCATTACGCCCGCTACGCCTGACAGCGACAAGGGCCAAGTCATTGAAGACAAGACGCTGTCTGTTGACGGCAAGCTCGACGTCACCGATCCGGACGCCGGCCAAGCCGTGTTCCAAGTTCAAACCAACACGGCCGGCCAACACGGCACGTTCTCCGTCGACGCCAACGGCGCATGGACGTACAACCTGACCAACAACGACCCGGCCGTTCAAGGCCTGGGCGCTGGCAAGACGCTGACCGAGACCTTCACGGTTACGACCGCTGACGGCACGACGGGTCAAGTCGTGGTCACCATCGTCGGTACCAACGACATCCCGGTTCTGACCGGCAAGGCTGATGGTGCAGTCACCGAAGATGGCACGCTGGTTGCAACCGGCAAGCTGGATGTCGCCGACGTCGACACGACCGACACCCACACCTGGTCCGTTAACAACGAGGGCAAAGGTACGTACGGTTCGTTCTCGGTCGACTCGTCGGGCAACTGGACCTACAACCTGGACAACGCCAACAAGGATGTCCAAGGTCTGAAGACCGGCCAATCGATCACCGAGACGTTCACCGTCACGGTGGACGACGGCAACGGCGGCGTAGTGAGCAAGGACGTTACGGTCACGATCAATGGTACCGATGACGGCGCGATCATCACGCCTTCTACCCCTGACAGCGACAAGGGCCAAGTCATTGAAGACGAGACGCTTTCCGTCGGCGGCAAGCTCGACGTCACCGATCCGGACGCTGGTCAAGCCGTGTTCCAGGTTCAAACGAATGCTCCTGGCCAACACGGCACGTTCTCTGTCGACGCCAACGGCGCATGGACGTACAACCTGACCAACAATGACCCGGCTGTCCAAGGCTTGGGTGCTGGCAAGACACTGACCGAGACCTTCACGGTTACGACCGCTGACGGCACGACCGGTCAAGTCGTGGTCACCATCGTCGGCACCAACGACATCCCGGTTCTGACCGGCAAGGCCGATGGCGCCGTTACCGAAGACGGCACGCTGGTTGCCACCGGCAAGCTGGATGTCGCGGACGTTGACACGACCGATACCCACACTTGGTCTGTTAACAACGAGGGCAAGGGTACGTACGGCTCCTTCTCCGTTGATGGCAACGGCAACTGGACCTACAACCTGGACAACGCCAACAAGGATGTCCAAGGTCTGAAGACCGGTCAGTCGATCACCGAAACGTTCACCGTCACCGTCGATGACGGCAACGGCGGTGTGGTCACCAAGGACGTTACGGTCACGATCAACGGCACGGACGACGGCGCGATCATTACGCCCGCTACGCCTGACAGCGACAAGGGCCAAGTCATTGAAGACAAGACGCTGTCTGTTGACGGCAAGCTCAACGTTACCGACCCGGACGCCGGCCAAGCCGTGTTCCAAGTTCAAACGAACGCGCCTGGCCAACACGGCACGTTCTCCGTCGACGCCAACGGCGCATGGACGTACAACCTGACCAACAATGACCCGGCTGTCCAAGGTTTGGGTGCTGGCAAGACGCTGACCGAAACCTTCACGGTTACGACCGCTGACGGTACGACCGGTCAAGTCGTGGTCACCATCGTCGGTACCAACGACATCCCGGTCCTGACCGGCAAGGCCGATGGCACCGTCACGGAAGACGGCACGCAGGTGGCCACCGGCAAGCTGGATGTCGCCGACGTCGACACGACCGACACCCACACCTGGTCCGTTAACAACGACGGCAAGGGCGCCTACGGCTCCTTCTCCGTTGATGGCAACGGCAATTGGACCTACAACCTGAACAACTCCAGCGCCAAGGTGCAAGCCCTGGCTGCCGGCCAGCAAGTGACGGACACCATCACCGTGACCGTTAACGACGGCCATGGTGGTACGGCGCAGCAGCAAGTGACCGTTACGATCACGGGCTCCAATGACGCCCCGACGATCTCGGGCACGGCCGTCGGCACCGTCAAGGAAGATACTGCGCCCAGCAGCATCTCTGGCCAATTGTCCAAGTCCGACGTTGACGCGACCGACACCCACACCTGGTCGGTCAACAACGCCGGCAAGGGTACGTACGGCACGTTCTCGGTTGATGCGACCGGCAAGTGGACCTACAACCTGGACAACGCCAGCGCCAAGGTGCAAGCCCTGGCTGCCGGCCAACAAGTGACCGACACCATCACCGTGACCGTTGACGACGGCCATGGCGGTACGGCGCAGCAGCAAGTGGTCGTGACGATCACTGGCACCAACGACGCCCCGACTATCGATGGCGTGGCCAACGGCGCCGTCAAGGAAGACGGCACGCAAGTGGTCACCGGCCAGCTGACCAAAGCCGACGTTGACGCTACCGACACGCACACCTGGTCGGTCGGCAACAACGGCAAGGGTACGTACGGCACGCTGACAGTGGACAACACCGGCAAGTGGACGTACACGCTGGACAACGCCAACGCCAAGGTGCAAGCCCTGGCCGAGGGCCAGCAAGTGACCGACACCGTTACCGTGACCATCGACGACGGCCATGGCGGCACCGCGCAGCAAACCATCACGATCACCGTTACCGGCACGAACGACGCCCCGACCATGGGCGGCGTCATTACCGGCGGCGTGACCGAAGATGGCACACAAGTGGTCAGCGGCCAGTTGACCAAGGCTGACATCGACACGACGGACACCCACACCTGGACGCTGAACAACGCCGGCAAGGGCACGTACGGCGCCTTTGTGGTGGATGCGAACGGCAAGTGGACCTACACGCTGGACAACGCCAGCGCCAAGGTGCAAGCCTTGGCCGACGGGCAGAAGGTGACCGACACCATCACCGTGACCGTCAACGATGGCCATGGCGGTACCGCCACGCAGTTGATCACCGTGACGGTGACGGGCACGAACGACGCCCCGACCATCGCGGGCAACGTCACGGGCGCCGTGAAGGAAGACGGCACGCTGACCGCCAATGGCCAACTGACCAAGTCGGACATCGACCTCACCGACACGCACACCTGGTCCGTCAGCAACAACGGCGCGGGCACGTATGGCACGTTCGTGGTCGATTCCAGCGGCAAGTGGACCTACACGCTGAATAACACCAGCGCGAACGTCCAGGGCCTGAAGGAAGGCCAGCAGGTCACCGACACCATCACCGTGACCGTCAACGACGGCCACGGCGGTACGGCGCAATTGCCGGTCACGGTCACCATTACCGGCACGAACGACGCCCCGGTCATCACCGGCCAGACCTCTGGCACGGTGACCGAGGACTACAGCCTGTCCACCACCGGCAAGCTGACTGTGGTGGACGCGGACGTCGGCCAAAGCGGCGTCCTGGCGCAGACCAACGTGGTCGGCAAGTACGGCACGTTCTCGATCGATGCCAACGGCAACTGGACCTACACGCTGAACAACAGCCTGGCTGTGGTGCAGAACCTGCCGGCAGGCGCCCTGCTGTCCGAGACGTTCAATGTGACGACGGGCGACGGCACGACGGTGCAACCGATCTCGGTGTCGATCGTCGGCACGAACGACGCACCGGTCGCCGCGGACAACTCGGCCAATGTGGAGATCGGCGACAGCCACGTCTTCACCCTGTCCGAATTCAACTTCAGCGACGGCGCCGAAGGCAATGCGCTGCAAAGCGTGATCATCTCGCGCTTGCCGACCGACGGCACGCTGACGTTGAACGGCAACCCCGTGGGCCTGAACACCGCTGTCTCGGCAGCGGACATTGCCGCCGGCAAGCTGATCTTCACGCCTTCGGCCAACGGCCTGGATACCTCGATCGGCTTCCAGGTGCGTGACAACGGCGGTACGGACCACGGTGGCCAGAACACGTCGGGCACGTACAACTTTGTGTTGAACACCAACAATATGGTGACGGGCGAAAACGTCGGCAGCGGCACGGGCACGACGCCGGTGCTGAACGGCGGTTCGGGTGACGACATCATCCTGGGCGACAAGGGCGGTACGGTCGTGACCGTGGAGCCGGGCAAGAACTACAACATTGCCCTGGTCGTGGATACGTCGGGCAGCATGGCGTATGGCCTGAACGGCAGCGAAAACGTCAGTTACGCCAATTCGCGGATGAAGCTCGTCATTGACGCGCTGAAGTCCTTGGCCACCCAGCTGGCGGGACACGACGGAACGGTGAACGTGACGCTGATCGGCTTTGCCGCCGGCGCTCGGCAGAACCTGACGCTGCAAAACCTGTCACAGTCGAACCTGAAGCAACTGACGGACGCCATCGGCGACCTGTCGGCTAATGGTGGCACCAACTACGAAGCCGCATTCAATACGGCGGTGTCGTGGTTCAACAGCCAGGCCACGGCGGGCAAAACCGCGGCGGCAGGCTACGAAAACGTCACGTTCTTCCTGACCGACGGCGATCCGACGTACTACTACGACCGCTACGGCAACCTCGGCGGCACGGGTAGCTCAACCAGCGCCACGACGCTGCAAGAATCCGTCAACGCCTTCGATCCCTTGTCCAAGGTAAGTACCGTGCATGGCATCGGCATTGGCAACGGCGTGAATGCAGACTATCTGCGTCTGTTCGATAACACGGGCGGCGGCGGCACTGCCTACACGACGGTCGGCGACAGCAACGACTCTTCGTTGGCTGCCTTTGGCAGCAGCAGCAACTCGGGCTTGAATAACATCAACAACTGGACAACGACCGGTACGGGTTCGCAGTCCGGATCGGTGTCCAAGACCAACGGCGTGCTCAGGCTTGTGGACTTTGCCGGCGGCAGCAGCACCACCGCGACCAACGACACGAAGATCTCCATCAGCGAATATGGAAAGTTGAGCTTCACGGTTCAGACGTCCAATTTCAGCACGGGCGACCAATTCACCTGGACGTTGCAGCGCTACGATGCCGCGTCCAAGACGTGGGTCGGCGTCGATGGCGGAACATCGAACTCTGGTTTCAGCAGCACGACGACCATCACATCCAAGATGTTGACGTCGGGCGATTACCGCTTTGTTTATGAAGTGGTGGATGGCACGAACAACAACTCGAATGCAACGGTGAACATCGACAATATCTCGTTGGCAGCCTACGCCGCCAGCCAGGTCATCGTCGCCCCCGCGGGCCAAGTCGACATCGTGCTGAAGGGTTCGGACCTGGCTGCCGCCCTGCAAGGCGGCAGCTCCAGCACCGATCCGGCCGTGGTGGGTAATGACGTCATCAACGGCGGTGCCGGCAACGACATCATCTTTGGCGACACGATCAATACCGATCATCTTGCCTGGGGCAATGTGGCCGCCGGTTCGCACGATGGCCAGGGCCTGAAGGCGCTGCAAGACTTCCTGGCTTACCAGAATGGTCATGCGGCAACCAGCGCCGAGGTCTATGACTACCTGAAGGCCAACCACGCGCAGTTCAACATTGCGGATGATCCGCGCGGCGGCAACGATACGGTGCACGGCGGCACGGGCGATGACATCATCTACGGCCAGGGCGGCGACGACTCCCTGTACGGCGATGACGGCAACGACATCCTGTACGGCGGCGCCGGCAACGACCTGCTGCATGGCGGCGCGGGCAACGACACGCTGGACGGCGGCGCTGGCAATGACACCCTGATCGGTGGCAAGGGCAACGACACGTTGTACGGCGGCCTGGGCAGCGACACGTTCAAGTGGGAGTTGAACGACCAGGGCTCGGTTGGCGCCCCGGCCGTCGACACCATCAAGGACTTCTCGGCGGACACCCTGGCCAATGGCGGCGACGTCCTGGACCTGAAGGACCTGCTGATCGGTGAGAAGGACGGCACGCTGACCCAGTTCCTGAACATCCATAAGGAAGGCAACAACACGGTCATCGACATCAACACCAAGGGCCAGATCGCCCAAGGCGTCGACCAGAAGATCGTGCTGGAAAACGTGGACCTGACGGGCAACGGCACCATGAGCAACCAGGCCATCATCAATGACCTGCTGCAGAAGGGTAAGCTGAACGTCGACCACAGCTAAGCCGTAGTCGCGTAAGCACCGGGGGGACGACGGGCAACCGCCATCCCCCCGATATTTTTTTCAGGCGAGCCTTATACGCGCTGGAAAAATGTGAAAATCCGTTTCATGTCTTCGACTCACCGTTTCCGCAGCCTGCGGGGCCTATGCCGGTTGGTGTTGCTGTGCCTGGCTTGCGTCTGGGGCGGAAGTTTCGCCCTGGAGGTCAGCTCGGACCGGCTGCAAAGCCTGGCCGCCAGCCGCTACGGCCCGAAAGGCGCGAAGGCGGTGGGCAACTGGCTACAGCTGTTGCGCAACCCGCCCCCGCGCGAAGAGCGGGACAAGCTGACGACCGCGAACGATTTCTGGAATCAGTCCCTGCTGTCCGGCGAAGACATCACCCTTTGGAAGCAGGCAGACTACTGGGCCACGCCGCTGGAATCCCTGGGCAGGGGCGCCGGCGATTGCGAAGACTACGTCATCGGCAAGTACTTCACGCTGCTTGCGATGGGCGTGCCCGCCAACAAGCTGCGTTTCATTTACGTCCGCGCGCGCGTGGGCGGACCGGCCAGCAGCAGCCAGGTCGCCCACATGGTGCTGGGCTATTACGACACCCCCAACGCGGTCCCGCTGGTGCTGGACAGCTTGATTTCAACCATCCTGCCGGCTACGCAGCGACGCGACCTGACGCCGGTGTTCAGCTTTAACGCGGACGGCGTCTACGTGGACGGCAAGCCCGCCGCGCCGGTTGACCGCCTGAGCCGCTGGCGTGATCTACTTCAACGCATGGAACGGGAAGGCATCCGCCCCTGATGTCCGGAAATAAGACTATGTCCATACTTCGACAGTTACTGCTCAGCGTTACCTTGGCAATCGGCGTCATTTTGCTGGGCACGCTGGCGCTTAGCGTGAATTCGGCGCGGGAATACCTGTCCGGCCAGTTGCAGGTGCAGAGCACCGACGCGGCCGTGTCGCTGGCGCTGTCCTTGTCGCAGCCCGCGAACAACGACCCGGTGTTGCAGGAATTGCTGGTGTCGGCGCTGTATGACGGCGGACATTTCTCGTTGGTGCGGCTGGCGGATCCGGATGGCAAGGTGCTGATCGAACGTCGCTCCACCGCCACGCCGAAGTCGGTGCCGGCATGGTTTCAAAAGCTGGCGCCGCTGGACACGCAGCCAGCCAGCCACGCGGTCAGCGACGGCTGGCGTCAGGTGGGTGAAGTGACCCTGATCGCCAACGATTCTTACGCCTGGGAAGCGCTGTGGCGCAGCAGCTTGAAGATGATCGCGCTGGTGATCGGTGCGGGCGTGCTGTGGGCGGTGTTTGCGTTCGTGCTGGTGGGCTGGATCAAGAACCGCCTGCTGCGCGAAATCAGCGACCACGTGCGCAGCATCGGGCGCGACACGCCGCCCGAACAGGTAGAGGCACGCGTACCCGAGTTGTCGGGCGTGGTGCAGGCACTGAACCAGACGCGCGAACGCGTCTACGCCAGCGTTGAGGAACAGAACGCCAAGATCGAATCGCTGGAACTGGAACTGAACCAGGACCCCGTCACGCGTCTGCCGAACCGCAAGTATTTCGTGAACGAATTCCGCCGCGCGCTGGAAGCGCCTGGCGTGACGGGCGGCCATGTGCTGGTGTTCCGTCAGCGCGATCTGGCCGACCTGAACCGCCACATGCCGCGCGAATTCATCGACCAGTGGCTGCGCGCCGCTTGCGAACGCATCCAGGGTGCCTTGAAGGCGCTGAACGTGTCGGCCCCGTTGCTGGCGCGCTTGAATGGTTCGGACTTTGCATTGCTGCTGCCCGGTTGCGCGGCGCCCCAGGCGATGATGGTTGCCGAACGGCTGCGCACCGATCTGCATGCCACCCGCATTCCCGTTGGCGAAGGGCATTTGTGCCGCTGGGCTCTGGCCATGACGGACTATGGCCAAGGCAGCCAGGCTGGCCCCGTGTTGGCAAGGCTGGACTTTGGATTGATGCGAGCCGAAAGCGCCAATAGCGATCAAGTGGTGATTGCGGGTGCGACCGACATGCAGTCCCCGTCGGAATCGGGTGAACGGGCGTGGAAGGACGCGATTCTGACCGCGCTGGAAGACCACCATTTCGAGCTGGCGACCGAGCATCTGTTGGCTGCCGACGGCACCGCGCTGCGCACCGAAGCGATGCTGATGCTACGCACGGCGCCCGACCAGGTCGCCATTCCCGCCACGCTGTTCATACCGCCGGCGGTGCGCCTGGACCTGGTGGCCGACTGCGATCTGGAATCGGTGCGCCTTGGCCTGGACTGGCTGGCGGACAACCCGGGTGAACTGGCGGTGCGCGTGGCGCTGCCGTCGCTACGGGGCCAGAAGTTCTTCCGTCAATTGGCGCTGTTACTGACCGAACGCCGCCCGCTGGCGCACCGCCTGTATCTTGAAATCGACGCGCACGGCTTGGTGGAATGCCACGAACAGATCGCCACGCTGGCGCGCGTGACCTCCGAGTTTGGCGCGCATATCGGCGTGCGCCGCCTGGCGCAGCAGTTTGGCGCCGTGGCGCAGCTGCACACCCTGCCCCTGTCCTATGTAAAACTGGGCGGCGGTTTTGTGGGCGGGATGTCGCAAAGCCCAGGCAGCCAGCAGTTGACGGCGTCGGTGCTGGAGACGGCACGTTCGCTGAACATCGACGTCTACGCCGAGGACGTGCCCGACGCCGAAACGCAGCGCATCCTGGCCGGCCTGGGCATTGCCGTGATGCGCGGACCGGGCGTCAAACCCGCGGCCGGCGCGGCATCGGCATAGGCGCGGGCATAGACGTAGCCGGCACCTGCATCAACAAATACGCCGCCTGGATCTCCAGGCGGCGTATTTTTTTATTCCCCGCGATCGCAGGACGATGCGGCTATTTCTTTGCTTGCTGATACAGCGGCAGGACTTGCTGCGCGGCAGCTTGCAAGTCGGTGATGCGGGACTCTGCCGACGGGTGCGTCGACAGGATTTCCGGCGGTGCGTTGCCGCTGCTGGCCGCGCCCATCTTCTGCCACAACGTCACGGCGGCGCGCGGATCGAAACCGGCGCGGGCAGCGAGTTCGACGCCCATGCGGTCGGCCTCGGTTTCGTGGGTGCGGCTATTGGGCAGCGAGAACATCACATCGGTCAGTTGGCCGCCCAGGTCAGACGCGGCGCTGGAGCCCGTGGCGATGGACAGCACCGACAAACCCAGGTTCGTGGCCATTTGCTGCGAGACGCGCTCGCGCGCATGTTCACGCAGCGCGTGGGCGATCTCGTGGCCAAGCACCGCCGCAAGCTCGTCATCGGTGGGCTTGATCTTGGTCAGCAAGCCGGTATAGACGGCAATCTTGCCGCCGGGCATGCACCACGCGTTGATTTCATCGCTGGAAATCACGTGTTCTTCCCATTTCCAGCCCACCGCGTCTGGCCGGAATACGCCAGCCTGCGCGATCAGCCGCTGCGAAATGGCGCGCACGCGCGACAGCTGCTGCGCGTCGCGGTCCAACAGCCCCTTGGCCTGCGCCTGCTTGAGGATGTCGGCGTATTGCTGGCTGGCTTCCTGCTCCAGCGCCTGGGACGGCACCAGGCTGGACATGTATTGCGTACGGTTCACGCCGATGGCACCGGATTGCGTGGTGTTCATGCCCGTGCAACCGCCCAGCAGTGCCAAGGCAAGCACGGCGCCGGCGCGGCGCAACAGATGACGATTACGTTTCAAGTCGGCCTCCTGAAGTCGATGGCAAGAGTATCGGGGATCAGAGCGGATCGCCGCACTGGCCGCGATGACGCAGCGCGTGGTCGATCAGTACCAACGCCAGCATGGCTTCGGCGATGGGCGTGGCGCGGATACCAACGCAAGGATCGTGACGGCCCAGCGTCTGCACCATGACGGGCTCGTTCGCACGATTGACCGAGCGGCGTTCAACGCGAATGCTGGACGTGGGCTTGATGGCCAGCGACACCGTGATCGGCTGGCCCGTTGAAATACCGCCCAGCACGCCGCCCGCATGGTTGGTCAGGAAACCATCGGGCGTGATCTCGTCGCCGTGCTCGGAACCGCGCTGTGCGATGCAATCAAAACCCGCGCCGATGGAAACGCCCTTCACGGCGTTCAGGCCCATCATCACGTGCGCGATGTCGGCATCCAGGCGGTCGTAGATGGGTTCGCCCCAGCCGGCGGGCAGGTTTTCCGCGACGACTTCAATGCGGGCGCCGACGGAATCGCCATCGCGGCGCAACTGGTCCATATAGGCTTCAAGTTCCGGCACGATCTGCGCGTTGGGTGCGTAGAACGGATTGTTGGGCACCTCGTCCCAGGACTCGAACGGGATGGCGACGGGGCCCAGCTGGCTCATGTAGCCGCGCACCTTCACGCCATATTGTTCGGCCAGCCATTTCTTGGCGATGGCGCCGGCCGCCACCGTGGGCGCCGTCAGGCGGGCCGACGAACGGCCGCCGCCGCGCGGATCGCGCACGCCGAATTTGCGCCAGTAAGCGTAATCGGCATGGCCCGGCCGGAACGTGTCGGCAATGTTTGAGTAGTCCTTGCTGCGGGCGTCCGTGTTGCGGATCAGCAGACCGATGGGGGTCCCGGTGGTGACGCCTTCGTAGACGCCCGACAGGATTTCGACCTGGTCGGCTTCCTGGCGCTGCGTGACGTGACGCGACGTGCCAGGGCGGCGGCGATCCAGTTCAAGCTGGATATCGGCGACGTCCAGGCTTAGCCCCGGGGGACAGCCATCCACGACGCAACCGATGGCCGGCCCGTGGGATTCGCCGAAATTCGTGACGGTAAAAAGGGTACCTAGGGTATTGCCGGGCATAGGGAGTCAACAGGTCGGATTTGCAAGCAACCCCGATTATGACACCGCCGAAGCCAAAGCCTGGATTTCCGAGGCGGGAGCGGGCCGGCCCAACAGGAAGCCCTGCATCACCCGGCAACCCAGCGACTTCAGAATTTCACGCTGCCCTTCGGTTTCAACGCCTTCGGCCACAACAGGCAGACGCATCGCCTGGCACAAACCGAAAAGAGCGGATACCACTTCGCGGCTGCCGGCATCGGACTCCAGCGCGGAAATGAAGCTGCGGTCGATCTTGACCCAGTCGATGGGCAGATGACGCAGGTGGTTCAGGCTGGAATAGCCGCAGCCAAAATCGTCCAGCGCAATGCCGATGCCCTGCGCGCGCAGCGTGTTCAACATCTTCACGTGGCGCTCGTAGTGCAGGATGAAAATCGACTCGGTAATTTCCAATACCAGTTTGCGAGGCGACAGCTGCGTGGCCTTCAGCACGTCGGCAATCAGCTGCACCAGGCCGTCTTCATTCATCTGCTTGACGGACAGATTCACATGCACGCGCCACGCCGGGGGCCACAGGGCGGCCTGCGAGCATGCACGCTCCAGGATCCAGGCGCCCAACGGCACGATCAGGCCGCTGCGCTCGGCCAGCTCGATGGTTACGGCGGGCGACACGCTGCCCAGCGTGGGGTGATGCCAGCGCAGCAAGGCCTCGCAGCCTTGCACGACGCCGGAGCCGCTATCGCAAACGGGCTGGTAGAACAATTCGAACTGCTCCATGGCCGGCGTGGTCAGGGCCAGGCGCAGATCATTTTCCAGGCCCTGCTCATCGCGATGCCGCGCCAGCAGACGGAAGTCAAAGAGATTCCATCCCGGTCCACCGCGCTCTTTGAGCGGCACCATGGCCACCTGCACGCAGCGTTGCAGTTCTTCGACCGTGCGGCCATGCTCGGGATAGAGCGCCGCCCCCACCCTGAATACCGCAATCAGGGTGCGCCCGCCAAGCGCGTAGGGTTCGCTAAGGTCTTCCAGCAGCTTGGCCGATACCTGGGCGGCGCCCACTTCGTCCACTTCGGGCACGCAAATAGTGAATGAATCCGTACCGCTTCGGGCCACCATGCCGCCCAGCGTCCGGGTGATCAGGCTTAGGCGATCGGCAACCAGCACCAGCAATGCCTGGTCTTCGCCGGCGCGCAGCATGGCGCTGATCTCGGCGTATTGTTCAAAGCTGACCAGAAAAAAAGCGCCTCGGCGCGCGGGCCCCTCTTTTTGCGTCAGCCAGGCACGGGCGCGACGATGCAATTCCTGCTGACTCAAAACGCCGGTCAACTCATCGCGCATCAAGCGACGACGCAGGGCGCGTTCCCTGCGCACGAAAAACAGACTGATCGCCGCCAAAGCGCCTGCGAGCGTCAGACACAGTGCGAGCAGGTAACTCTCACGCACGGAGCCCCCTATCTGGAAACCCTTGGCGTTGCGGTCCAGAAGGAAACCCAAGGGCTGTAACATTTTTTAAATTATGCATTATTTTCGCAAAAAAACGCCACACTTCGAAGGCAACGCGCCTCTTTTCCTTGTATTTCGAAGGTTCTTAGGATGCTCGAGGGGGGTCATGTCGGTCCTTGGATAGCGTTAGCCGGCCGGTCCGCAGACCCATGCCCTACCCTTACTACGACAGGCAAAGCCCAAAAATTAATACGTGGTGTCTCAATAGTTCTCAATGGGACGATTATCACGATCGAAATAATTGCACAGCTTGTCTGACGTGGCGCCTAATTTCGTAATATTCTGTACGTTCTGTGACATGCCGAATTACAGTGTAAGCGGCGCTGCTGAGGTATTAGTAACGTGTGTCACGTTTCTTATCCAGCTTTTTTCGCGCTGGGCACGTTCTTTGCCCGGCGCCCCCTTTACCCGGGCGACCCAGTAATCTTGGCTTGCTTGCTGCCCGCGAAGGGAATTGACCGACATGTCGACATTACGCCGATTACTTTTCTGCACTGCCCTGCTGGTCGGCTTCATTCTGCTTGGCGCACAGGCGCTGGGGATGGTCGCTGCCCATCGCTATCTGAATACGCAACTTGCCCAACAGAGCGAAGGCGGCGCAAGCGCCTTGTCGTGGGCGTTGGCGCACGCCTCGTCCCGCCCCGATGAGCGGGCGGCGTTGGCGGATGACCTGTTTGGACAGGGCCTGTATTCCATGGTGCGCATCGCCGATGAAGGCGGCGCCACGGTACTGGAACGGCACAAGGCCGCAACGGCCGGTCGCGACAGCGACTGGCGTACGGCCTGGCTAAACGTGCAGGCCCCCGCCGTGTCGCGCCCCTACGTGTCGATGGATGGCGGCGCGCGCGGCACCGTCACCGTGCAGGCGGATGGGCGCTTGGCTCGCGACACGCTCTGGCAAGGCGGGGTACGCGTTCTGGGACTGGTGCTGGCGGCCGGCGTGTTCTGGTCGCTGTTTGCCTTCAACCTGGTGCGCTGGATCGAGACGCGCACCTCGCGCGACATCTGTGATCGCGTACGTGCGTTGGCGCCGGGCAGCAGCGCGCCGCCCGTCGGGTCTTGCGAGCTGGCCGGGGTGGATCAGGCGTTCGTCGACGCGCAGCGTCGGGTGGCCGCGACCGTCGAGGAGCAGAACGCAAAGATCGAGTCGCTGCAAAGCGAGATTTACCGCGACCCCATCACCCGCCTGTCCAACCGCAAGCACTTCATCGACCTTTTCCGCGCGGCGCTGGCAGACAAGTCCACCGATGCGGGCGGCCACATCCTGATGTTCCGCCAGCGAGACCTGGCCCAGATCAACCGCCATCTGTCGCGGGCGTTCACCGATCAATGGCTGCGGTCTTCGTCCGACCGTTTGCGCAAACTGGTGGCGGAATTTGGCGGGCCCTCGGCGCAGCTGGCCCGGATCAGCGGGTCGGATTTTGCGTTGTTGCTGCCGTGCACCTCGGCGCCGCAGGCAAGCGTCCTGGCCGAACGCGTACGCCATGAACTGCGCGCGCTGCGCGTGCCCATGGACAAATATGGATGGTGCCGGTGGGCGCTGGCGATGGCCGCTTTCGCGCCCGGCGACAACATGAGCGATACGCTGGCCAGGCTGGATCACGCGCTGATGTGCGCGGAAAGCGCCGACGACGACCAGATCACCCCAGCCAGCCAGGCCGCCGACAGCACGCGCATCGGCGAGTACAGCTGGCACGACGCCCTGGTCACCGCACTGGAGCAACACCGCTTTTCGTTGTCGGTGCTGCCGCTCTACGCCGTGACGGGCGAATTACTGCATCACGAGGCCAGCCTGACGCTGCATGACACCACAGACGGCGACCCGGTCCCCGCCTCGATCTTCATGCCACCGGCGGTGCGGCTTGGCCTGTCGGCGGAATGTGACATCCAGGCGATCCGGCTGGGGCTGGACTGGCTGTTCACCCGTTCTGCCGCGCTGACGGTGCCGGTATCCCTGGCCTCTTTGACCCAGACTTCTTTCCTGTCGCGGCTTGAACGCATGTTGGCGGATCGCCCGGCGTTGACCGGACGGCTGTTCATCGAAGTGGACGCCGATGGTTTGATCGAACAAGCCGGTGACCTGCGTCAGCTGTGCCGCATCGTGACCACGGCGGGCGCCCGCGTCGGCCTGTCCAGGCTGTCGCAGCAATTCGGCGCGATGGAACGGCTGCACGAATTTCCGGTTTCCTATTTGAAATTGTGCGGCAGCTTCATTACGGGTTTGCGCCATAGCCCGGGCAGCCAGCACCTGGCCGCCACGGTCATGGCCACGGCGGCAACGCTGGACATGGCCGTATACGCCGAAGACGTTCCCGATTCCGCCACCCAGCTCATTCTGGAAGACCTGGGCGTCCGCGCGATACGTGGGGCTGTCGTAAACTTCGCCCATACGCGCGAGCTGGCGCCGGATCACCAATGGGTTACTAGTTGAAGGAAGGATTGTTTCTTCGCATCCACGGCCTTTTCGGCGCACGAGGTGAACGCCGCGCCGCGACAGGATCGCAAGCCCTGTTGTCGCCACTGGGGCTATTGCTGGCGTGTGCATTCTTCTTGCCGGCGGTCGCGCGGGCCTACGGTGTCTCTCCCCCAATTGCAGGACTACAGCTTGGCCTGACGGCGGGCGTCGCCATTGCGTGCGGCCTGGCGTGCGCGCTTGTGTGGGCGTGCGCCCGCGCGTCGATTTACGGCGCCGGCCTGGCCTTCGTGACACTGGAAGGCGTGTTTCGCACCTTGCCCACATTGCTGCCGCCGGGCGCCCTGCAAGCCGGCTCTTATGCCGCGTTGCTGGCCGTGACGGCGCCGCTGGTGGCAGGTGCCGGCGTGGCCCGGTCCGCAACCATCGCGTCCGCATGCCGTGCCTTGAGCATGGCGCTGGCCGGCGTGGCCGCATTGGCGCTGATATTCGTCTACGAGACCGAGGATGGGCTGATTCCAACCCTGATCGCGGGACTGGGAGCCGGCATCAGCGCGGGCCTGGCCATCTGGTTCGCCGTCCAGGCCGCAACGCAAAAAAAAGGCCGCCCGCTGGCGCTGACCGTGGCGTGTATTCATGCCACGACCGCGTGGATGCTGGGCGGCGAGGCCTGGCTATCGAACGGCGCAGACACGTCCGGTTCGCTGATTGAAGTGGCGCGGCTGTTGTTGGTGACCGGCGCCCTGCTCGGCTTGGCGCTGATCGGCCAACGTCACGGAAGCGCCGGCGACCGCCGGGCGGGTCAGGACCACGCGGATGCCGAACATGTTGCCCAGGGCGAACTGCGCGTGGCGGAACTGGCCGGCGCGCTGGACACGCAACGCCAGATGAACGCGTTGATTTCGCACGAGCTGCGCGCGCCGTTGGCGACCATCAGCGCGGCCGCGCAATCGCTGGACATGATCCTGTCCGACAGCGGTGAAGCGGTCGACACGCGCCTGGCTCGCATCCATCGGTCCGTTTCGCGGATGACGGAATTGATGGACCAGCTGCTGAACCAGGACCGCCTGGGCGATCAGGCCTGGACGCCCAGGGGCGAGCACACGGATCTGGCGGAGTTGGCACGCGATGTGGTGACGGCGATGCGGCCGGACACCGCGCACGCGCTGCTGCTGGACGCCGACGACCGCTTGCCGGTGTTCTGCGACCGCCCGCTGACCAGCGTGGTCGTGCGCAACCTGATTCACAATGCGATCAAGTATTCACCGGCCAACGAGCCGGTCCGGATTGAAGTGGGTCAGATACGTGAAGGGGATGCGCCGATGGCGTGGCTGGCGGTGGTGGATCGCGGGCCGGGCATCGAAGATCAGGACCAGCCGCGCGTGTTCGAACCGCATTTTCGGCGTTCCGCGCATCGGGAAACGCAAGGCATGGGCATCGGGCTATATCTGGCCCGGCGCATTTGTCAGAACCAGGGCGGCTGGTTGACCCTGCACAGCAAGGTGGGCGTGGGGACGCGCTTTGTAATCACCCTGCCCGTCAATGCCCCCGGAGAACCGGGCGCGGATCAGGCCGCGAAAACGTAACCCTGACCGCGCACCGACAACACCGGCAACTTCAGGCCCGCGCTTTGCGCCTTGGCGCGCAGGCGGCTGACCAATACGTCAATACGGCGCAATTCGAAACCGCCCGGGCTTTCAGGCAAAAACAGTTCTGCCAGCACCTGCCGGCTGACGGCATTACCTGCCGCGTCCATCAGCGCCATCAAAAACGTCCGTTCTTGGGCGCTAAGGTGCAGTGAGGCGCCGTCCGGGGCCACCAGGATCCAGCCCCCGTCTTGCAGGGACCAGGTGCTGTCGGCAGAGGCGCGGGTTTCAGCATCGGCGGGGCGCGGGGCCTTGGCCAGCCGCATCCGGCGCGCCAGGCTGCGAATCACGGAACTGAGTTCCAGCAGGTCGACGGGCTTGGTCATGTAGACGTCAGCGCCGCCTTCCAGCCCGCGCACGCGGTCTTCAAGCGCGCTGCGGCCGGTCAGCATGACAATGCCCACGGGGCTCAAGGCTCGTAAACGCGTCGCGACCGAAAAGCCGTCCTCGCCAGGAAGATGCGCGTCCAGGATGACAATGTCGCACGGCTGTTCCTGCAATCGGCGATAGAACGCCGCAGCATTGTCACAAGCAAACGCTACCCGAAAACCATAGCCGCCCAAGCCTAACGCCAATTCCTCGCGGAAGTCAGCGTCATCCTCGAGCAGACCGATACATAGCAAACCATCTGCGCCAGGCATATTCAGAGTGCTTTATATTGAAAATTGTCGACAAATGCCCCATGGATGCGGTATGCGATCCTGAGTGTCCCGCAGGCGACAATCTTACGAGATTTACAATGGAAACGAATGATTGCAGAGAAAAAAAGCGTGATATTTCGCTCTCTATCATCGCTTTTTCGCGTAAATCGCCGGAAAACGCCCCCGCCACCGCCCACCTTTGCGCGATTCGGGATAATCCGCTCGTCAAGACGAGCAGCTGACTTCCAAACTTCCGGCCCAATCCGGGGGCAACCCGGCGTAACGTTCGTACCCGGCCTGCGCCGTGTACGGGTCGCGCAGCAGCCTCATCAATGTGTCGATTTCGCTGGCGTCGCCCGTCTTGGCAGCCCGGATCGCCTCTTCAGCCAGGTGATTTCGCAATACATATAGCGGGTTCACGCGGTTCATGCCGTCGGCCACTTCTTGCGCGGGGCGGCCCTCTTGTGCGTGGCGCGCCAACAGACGATCCAGCCATGCGCCGGCAGCGGGACGGTCGATGAACAGGTCTTCGAACCCGCTGCGCTGACCCAGCACCGCATCCGCCAATCGGCGCCACGACAAAGTGAAGTCCGCTTGATTCGCGTCCATCAGTTTAAGCAGGTCGTCCAGCAGCGGCTCGTCGGCCGGCTGCCAAGCGGCCAGCCCCAGTTTGGCGCCCATGCGGTCATGGAAAGCGCGCGTGAACACCGCCTCGAATTCGTCCAGCACCGCCCGTAGCGGCTCGACGTCTTGCACCAGCGCGTGCAGGCTTCCGCCCAGGCGATACAGGTTCCACAGGGCCACCGACGGCTGACGATTCCACGAATAACGCCCTTCCGAGTCGGAATGGTTGCAGACGTGCCCCAGCCGAAAGCCGTCCATGAACCCATAGGGGCCGTAATCCAGGGTCAAACCCAGAATGGACATGTTGTCGGTGTTCATCACGCCATGGCAAAAGCCCACGGCCTGCCAATCCGCCATCAGCCGCGCGGTGCGGTGCGTGACGGCACGCAGCAGATTCAGATAAGGGGCAATCTGGGCCTGGGCCGGATCGGCCGGCGCTTCGCGGCATTCAGGGTAAAAGCGGTCGATCACATAATCGGCCAGCGTCTTGAGCAGTTCGGGCTGGCGGCGTGACGACCAATGTTCAAACGAGCCGAATCGCACGAAGCTGGGGGACATCCGGGTCACGATCGCGGCCGTCTCGACGGTTTCCCGCATGACCGGGTCGTCAGATGTCACCAACGCCAAGGCCCGCGTGGTGGGGATGCCCAACCCATGCATGGCTTCGCTGGCCAGGTATTCGCGTACCGAGGATCGCAACACGGCGCGGCCGTCGCCCATACGCGAGTACGGCGTCATCCCGGCGCCTTTCAACTGCAATTCCCAGCCGCCATCCGGCCCTTGGACTTCGCCCAGCAAATGGGCACGGCCATCGCCCAGTTGGCCGGCCCACACGCCAAACTGATGGCCGCTGTAGACCGCCGCCAAGGTGTCGCCGCCCGGCAAGGGTGCGCGGCCGGAGAACACTTCGAGGAATTCCGGCGTATCCAACGCGGCCGGGTCCAGGCCGATCAACGCCGCAGCGTCCGCATTGGCGTGCAACAGGCGCGGATTATTCAGGCCTTGCGGCGCCAGCCGGGTGTAGAAAGCAGCGGGCAACGCGGCAAAGCTGTTGACCGCTTGAAGTTCGGAAAGAGATCTGGCATTCATGCGCGTTGGCTCCTGGCGGCGCGCTTGGCGGGCCGCACATAGAAAATGGCGCTAAGGAAAAAGATAGCCGAAAGAACGATTTCGCCCCAGGCCATCAGGACGGAAAGCGGCGCCGGATCCGACATCGCCCGCACCACGCCTTCCATCAGATATAGCAGCGACAACATGGACGCCCACTGATAGGTATAGAGGTTGCCGCGCAAAATGCCGCGCAACGGAAAGGCCAGCGGCAACGCCTTCAGCAGCATCCAGGACCCGCCCGGCCGCAGCGGCGCCACCACCGTTTCCCAAGTAATGCACAAGACGATCAAAGCGAACAATGACGCCGAGGCCAGCAGGCGTAGACGGGGGTTGAGTTCGGGATTCATGCTGCTATTATCGCCTGATGAATCGCCCCGCCGAGCCCGGCGCCGCTACGCCGGTGGCCCCCGAACCCTCGACCGCGCGCTCTTCATGGGTAGCAAGGGCCGGACGCGTCTTCCGGTTCACGTTGCAACGCGCCGGCGAAGAAAAGCTGCTGCAGGTTGCCTCCAGCCTCACCTTCACGACGGTGCTGGCCATCGTGCCCATGCTGGCAGTGGTGCTTTCCCTGTTCACCGCCTTTCCGGTGTTCCAGGAGTTCCGTGTCGCCCTGGAAGACTTCCTGACCAACAGCTTGATGCCCCCGTCCGTCTCGGACAACATCATGGAATACCTGAACCAGTTCGCACGCCAGGCGTCCCGCCTGACGGCGATCGGCGGCGCATTCCTGCTGGTGACTTCCCTGCTGTTGATCATGACGATCGACCAGGCTTTTAACGACATCTGGCATGTGTCCCGCCAGCGGCCCTTGCCGCAGCGGGCGCTGGTGTATTGGGCCATCATCACGCTGGGCCCCGTCCTGGCAGGCGCCAGCCTGTGGGCGACCTCGTTCGTGGCGCGCGAATCGCTGGGGCTGGTCCGGGACGTGCCGGAAGTCGTCAGCGTCATCGTTTCTTTTATCCCGCTTGTCCTGACCGGGCTGGGCTTTGCGGCGCTATTTGTCGTCGTGCCGAACCGCGACGTGCTGTGGCGCGACGCGTTGGTGGGCGGCGGGGTGACGGCGGTTGCGCTGGAAATCATGAAGTCGGGTTTTGCCTACTACCTGACGCGGTTCCCCACCTACACGGTCATTTACGGCGCGTTCGCGACGCTGCCCATCTTCCTGTTGTGGATTTACCTGTCGTGGCTGGCCGTCTTGCTGGGCGCCACCCTGGCCTCAAGCGCCCCGCTGATCCGGCTGGGCCGCTGGGAAATCAACCGCTACCCGGGCGCGCAATTCGTCGACGCCCTGGATGCGCTACGCGCGTTGCGCCGTGTGCAATCCGCCAACCCGCCCGGTCTGCCCGCCAATGTGCTGGCGTCCCAGTTGCGGCTGCATCAGGACGAACTGAACGAGGTGCTGGAAACGCTAAGCGCAATGGGCCTGGCCACCCGCAGCCCCGACGACCACTGGGTGCTGACCTGCGATGCCCGCGAAACGTCGATGGCGCCGGTGGTCGATAATTTCCTGCTGGACCGCAGCCAGCCCAGGGTCCGTAACGACCCGGAAATTCTGCGAGTCGCTTCGGCCGTTATTTCACAGCAAAATACACCCACGCTGGAAGAACTGTGCGGAGAAGCGCAGAATACCGAAAATGGAATCGCTCCCTTACTGCAATTGGAAGCGAACAAGAAATAGCAAAGCATCAGGGCGCAGTCCGCCCGGGAGGAACCGATGTTGAAGGTCAGTGAGATTTTGCGCGTCAAGGGCGATACGCTCTATACGGCGTCGCCCGACATGCCTGTGTCCCAGGCTGTGCAAACCATGAGCGAGCAGGATATTGGCTCGCTTGTCATCATGGAATTCGGCACCCTGACCGGCATGCTCACGTTCCGCGAGATCATCCGCCACATGCACGCGCACGGCGGGGCCGGCGAAACCACGATTCGGTCGATCATGGACGACGCGCCGGTCAGCGTTTCGCCCAATACCAGCGCCGATGAAGTCCAGCGCCTGATGCTGGAAAAGCATGCGCGGTACATCCCGGTCATGGACGGCCCGACCCTGATGGGCGTGATTTCGTTCTACGACATGGCGCAGGCGATCGTCGCGGCGCAGCAGTTCGAAAACAACATGCTGAAGGCCTATATCCGCGACTGGCCGGCTGAAACTGCCGAACCGGCAAAGTCCTGATTGTTCTGATTAGTTCGGTCAGGCTAGGGTTCAGGCAGCGCTAGCCGCCACCCCGACGCCACGCTACACCCCTGCCGGCGCCGCTTCCAATGCGGCGCCGCGCACGTCAGGCGCCTGCCGCTGGCTGCGCCATGCGTCGTAGATCAGTTCGGGGTTGTTAGCCGAAAGCAGGGCCGGGTCGGACAACATCCGGCGCCAGCGACGCGCGCCCGACTGGCCGTTCACCAAGCCCAGCATCGGCCGGGTCATCACCCGCAATGGCACGCCCTGGGCCACCTGGCGGGCGGCGTATTCCGTCATGGCGTCGACGACTTGCGCGTCACTGGGCAAGCGTACCGACGGCCACAAGCGCAGCGACACCTCGGACAGCACGCGCGGCGTGTGCCAGGCCGCGCGGCCCAGCATCACGCCATCGAATTCGCCAGCCGCCTGCACCGACTGGTCCGCATCCGCCAAGCCACCATTCAACACGAAGGTGCAATCGGGAAAATCCCGCTTCAGCTGCTTGACGACGTCGTAGCGCAGAGGCGGGATTTCGCGGTTGTCCTTGGGCGTCAGGCCCTTCAACACGGCATTGCGGGCGTGTGCGATGAAAACGCGACAGCCGGTGTCGTAAATCTTGCCGACGAAATCTCGGACAAAGTCGTAGGAATTTTCGTAATCCAGACCCAGGCGGTGTTTAACGGTGACAGGAATGTCGACCGCGTCCTGCATGGCTTTGATGCAATCGGCGACCAGGTCGGGTTCCGCCATCAGGCAAGCCCCAAAAGCGCCTTTCTGCACGCGCTCCGATGGACAGCCGCAATTGAGATTGATCTCGTCGTACCCCCATTGACGGCCCAGCTTGGCCGATTGGGCCAGTGCATCGGGCTCGCTGCCGCCCAGCTGCAACGCAACGGGGTGCTCGGCTTCGTCAAAGTCCAGGTGGCGCGGGATGTTGCCGTGCTGCAGCGCGCCCGTGGTGATCATTTCCGTATACAAGCGCGCGCGGGGGGCCAGCAGCCGGTGGAAGAAACGGCAATGGCGGTCGGTCACGTCAATCATCGGGGCGACGCACAGCCGCCAGTCGGGGGAGTCCAAGAATCACTCTACAAAACAAGGGGATGCGGTATTTTACGGGCTTCGCGGCATTATGTCCGGGACGCCCTGCCAGACAGTGCCCGGCGCTTCCGAACGGCCGGACGCTATGTGGTCTAAAATTGCGCCGCCGCCGCCGCACGGGCTTGTCCCAGCGTCCGTTAACCCCTATTCCCTGCATATCAATGGCCGTATTTACTCCCGTATCCGACGACGACGCGCGCGCCCTGCTGGCGCAATTCGATCTGGGCGAGTTCGTCTCGCTTCGAGGGATTACGGCGGGTATCGAGAACACCAACTACTTCTTGTATACGACCCGCGGCGAATATGTGCTGACGTTGTTCGAAGTGTTGACCCACGCCCAACTGCCGTTCTATATCGAATTGATGTATCACTTGGCGGAACGCGGCATCCCGGTGCCTCGGCCGCAGAACCTGCGCGACGGCACCCGCCTGACGACGCTGCACGGCAAGCCCTGCGCCATCGTGTCGCGCCTGCCGGGCGGGTACGAGCCGGCTCCCGGCGCCGCGCACTGCGCCCTTGCCGGCGCGACCCTGGCGCGCGCCCATCTGGCGGCGCAGGACTTTCCCATACACCAACCCAACTTGCGTGGCTTGAACTGGTGGCTGGATACGGCCCCCAAGGTGATGCCGTTCCTGGCGCCCGCGCAAGCCGAGCTGCTGACTGCTGAATTGGCTGCCCAGCAGGCCGCGGTGGCCACGCCCTCCTGGCAAGCCCTGCAAACCGGCCCGGCCCATTGCGACCTTTTCCGCGACAACGTCCTGTTCGCGGGCACCTTCGAAGATCCGCTCATGGGCGGCATCATCGATTTCTATTTCGCTGGCTGCGATACCTGGCTGTTCGACGTGGCCGTCAGCGTCAACGATTGGTGTATCGAACGTGACACGGGCGAGTTCGTCCCCGAACTGGTGCAAGCCTGGCTGTCGGCCTATGCCGCCGTGCGCCCCTTCACCGACGCCGAACGCCAGGTATGGCCGCTGATGCTGCGCGCCGCCGCGTTGCGGTTCTGGGTGTCGCGCCTCTACGACTTTTATCTGCCCCGCCCGGCCCAAACGCTTAAGCCGCATGACCCCCGACACTTTGAAAGAGTGTTGCAGGCGCGCCACCGCCCGGGCTTGCCAATATTGCCGTAACCGTAACGCCCCCCATAATGGGGCTAGCGCGTCCCTTTTTGAGAGCTATCCCTCCTTTAGAGAGCCATGCAAGCAGCATTCCTACCCGCGACATCCGGCTGGCAATGGGTTCGAGACGGCTTCCGCCTGTTCCGCAAGCAACCCCTGGCCATGTTCACCTGGGCCATGTTCATCAGCCTGCTGGTCGTTTTCGCCAGCGCGACACCGCCCGTCGGCCCCATCCTGGTCGTGGCGTTCATGCCCATCATCACCCTCATGACGTTGTCCGCGTGCAAGCACGTCGAAGCCGACCGCGTCATGTTGCCGTCGATGTGGGGCAAGCCGCTGAAGCAACCGGGCGTGTTCAGAAAGCTTTTCGTCATGGGCCTGCTGTACGCCGGTTTGAGCATGGCGGCCGGTTTGCTGACGTTTATGCCGTTCATGGATTCGATGGCGGAAGCTTATCGGATTGCATCGGTCGAACGTTCCCTGGACCCGATCCTGATGGCCATGCGCGTGCCGCTGACCATCTTCGCCATTATTTATGTGGTGATTGCCGCGTTGTTCTGGCATGCACCCGTTCTGGTCGCCTGGCACGGCCTGCGGCTGGTGCAAGCCCTGTTCTTCTCTGGCATCGCGTGCTGGCGTAATAAGTGGCCCTTTCTGGTGTATGGCGCCACGTGGGCCTTGGTGTTTCTTTTCATCGACCTGTGCGCGGGCTTGTTGGTCTACATGGGGTTGTCGCCGCAGTTTGCCGGCACGTTGCAGATTCCGTTCAACATCGCCGCAGGCGGCGCGTTGTATTGCAGCTTCTATCCTGCCTATACCTCCGTGTTCGGCATCAATAACGCCAGCACGCATCTCGACAACGGCAATAGCGCCCAGGCATAGGGCGATGCGGCATGGCGGCAGCGCCCGGCGCACCGCTATCACGCCTAAATCGCGCGACACAAACGCCACGTCGATGGCGTAGCGCATGCCAAAGGTATGCACAGCGGCACAAGGCATCAGCATCACACCGGACCGACTGCCGGGCGGTCGACGCCCGAGCAGTCCGCGCATCCGCCCTTTCCAGTCAAGCACACGCAAGAATCGCAGCCGGGCCAGCGGCAAGGGGCTTTGGCTTTGGCTTTGGCTTTGGCTGTTCCGGTTCATGGAATGCTCTGAAGCAGCTGAACCGCGATCGGAAAGGCCAGCACAATGAACGTGCACGGGAAGATGCAGCCAATCAAGGGCAACAGCATTTTTACCGGCGCCTGCATCGCTTGCTGTTCGGCCCGCACATGCCGGTCACCACGGCACTGCGCCGCCTGCGCACGCAGAACGGGGCCGAGGCTGATGCCCAGCGTCTCGGCTTGAGCCAGCGCCGCAGCCCACGTCCGGGCGATCGGGCTATTGCTGCGGTCAGCCAGCGCTTTGATGGCCACGGTGCGCGTCACGCCCGCCCGCATTTCCGACAGTGCTTCTGACAGGGCATCGCGCAACGCACCCTTCGGCCCGCTTTGCGCCGCAACTTGCAGCGCCCCCTGCACGCTAAGGCCCGCTTCCACGCATAGCGTCATCATGTCGAACACAAAGGGCAAGTCGCGTTCAATGCTGCGGCGCCGCGCTTCGCTCAGCCCATGCAACCACAGGCGTGGCGCCACGCCGGCCACCATGGCCGCCGCTATCGACCACAGCCACCCGCTTTGAAAGAAGGCGTCAAAGGCCGTCGTCAGGGCTGCGCACACACCGCCTGCAAGCAACGCCGCACTGACGCCCAACGCCGCGACGTGCGCGTAGCCAACCTCGGCAGTCAGCCCGGCCAGTTCGACTGCACGGGCCAGGCGGGCACGCAGACGCCACGAACAAAGCGGCCCCACAAGGGGCGCCACGGCCGACACCCACGGCCAAGCCACCCGCCACCACCATGGCAGCCCGGCCAATACCAATCGGTTGCCGCCCAGCAACGGACGCAATGCGGACCAAGTCAACCAGCCCACGGCCGCCGCGGCCATCATCATGCTCAAAGTCAGCAACATGGTTCCTCCCAGTCAGAGTTCGATTCGGACGATGCGCCGGATCAACAGCACCCCGGCCGTTTCCAGCACGGTCAATATCGCGAGGACGCCCCAACCCATCGGCGTGTGCCACAGCACGGCCATCACATCGGGCTCCAGGCGGTCCAGCACAGCCAGCAACAGCACGGGCAACGCGCCGACGATCCACGCCTGCAAGCGCCCTTGAGAGGTCAAGGCGAGCAATTTCGCCTGTAGCTGCAGGCGAGCCCGCAGGGTTTGCGCGATGCTGTCCAATGCTTCTGCCAGGTTCCCGCCGGTTTGCGCCGCGATACGCATTGCCGCCACCACCAATGCAGTGGAATCCCCCGGCATCCGCGCTTGCAGGTTTTCCAGCGCGACGTCCCAGGGCACGCCCAAGCGCTGTTCCCGCAGCATCAACCCGAATTCCTGCGCCAGGGGTGCGCCGCTTTGCTCGACGACATGGCGCAACGCCGTCGTCAACGCGACGCCCGCGCGCAGTGCCGCCGCCAGCATCAACAAAGCCATGGGCAACTGCTGTTCGAAACGTCGTGCCCGCCTTCGCCGCAACAGATCAACTGTCATGCGGGGAGCCCTGGAGGCCACGCCCGCGAACAAGGCAGCCAAAATGCCGCTGCCGGTCAATGAAAAGACCAGCGCCCCCGCCATTGCCGCAAACGCCATGGCGGCGGCCCATAACTGCGCGGGGTCAATGAACAGAAAGACCTCGCTCAGGCGCACCCCCGCGTCCTGCGTATAAAGCGCCCGATAGCGGCGTAACGCTGGCGCAAACCAGGCCTGCGCATGCCAAGCCAGCATCGCTGCGCAGCACATCGCCGCCCCAGCCGCCAACCAGATCATGATGCCCCCCATACGCCATGGGCATCTACCGGCGCGGGTATGGAGGCGGCCTCGGAGAACCATGCCGGTTCCAGCGACACACCCTCGTCGGCCCAATCCTGCATGAAGCCGGGCAAGGCTCCGCATCCGCTGAAGCCGGCTGCACGATCAAACCGAAATAGCTGCTGGATCTGTATGCGACCGCTTTCCATGCCCGCGACCTCAACAATGGATGTCACCACTCGCCGGCCGTTTGCCATTCTTGCCTGCTGCACAATCACGTCCACACTGGCGGCTATCTGTTCGCGCACCACCGACAGAGGCAAATCCAGGCCAGCCATCAAGATCATCGATTCCAGCCGCGCCAGTGCATCCCGGGGGGAATTGGCGTGCAGCGTGGTCAAAGAGCCCTCATGCCCGGTGTTCATGGCCGTCAGCATGTCGAACGCCTCGGCCCCTCGGCATTCGCCTACGACGATTCTGTCGGGCCGCATGCGCAGCGCGTTGCGAACCAATTCGCGAATCGCGATATGCCCCCTGCCCTCTTGGTTGGCGGGACGCGCTTCCAGCGCAACCAGATGATCGTGATTCAGCCGCAGTTCGGCCGCGTCTTCAATGGTGACGACACGCTCGCCCTCGGGGATTTCGTCGGACAGGATGTTCAGCAATGTCGTTTTCCCCGACCCCGTTCCGCCGGATACGACCACGTTCTTGCGCATCCTGACGCATAGCGCAAGGAACCCGGCCATGGGACCGCTTAATGACGCCGCCGCAATCAAATCCGCCATCTGAGGCCGACGCTGCGGAAACTTGCGGATGGTCAGGCTTGCGCCCTTCATCGCGACGGGCGGGATGATGGCATGCACGCGCGAGCCATCCGGCAAGCGTGCATCCACCATCGGGGAGCTTTCGTCGATGCGGCGGCCCAGCGGCGTGACGATACGTTCGATCACCCAACGGACCGACTGTTCGCTGGTGAACGCGGCCGGATGCCGCCATAGACGCCCAGCGCGTTCAACATAGATTTCGTCATAGCGGTTGACCATGATCTCGGTGATATCGGGCGCGGCCAGCAGCGGTTCCAGGGGACCCAGGCCCACAGCCTCGTCCAGCACCTCGGCGCACAGGGCCTGCCTGTCGGCGTCCGGCGGCAGATCGATGTCCGACGCCACGATCCGCGTCAGCAGGCGCTCGGCCTCGGCGCGCAACGTGCCATCGCTCATGCCTGCCACATCGCGCCTGCGCAGGTCCAGCGCGTCCAACAGCGCCGCATGCAGGCGGCGGCGCGCCTGCACCTGCTGTGGCTGAAGTTGAGGTTGAAGTCGAGGTGGGGGCGTTGGCTCCTGTTGCGTTGCCGTAGTCGCTCGGGTTGATGCGTTTGATGCGTTTGATGCGGTCAATGGAGCGGGCGACGGCAGGCTCGATGGCAATGGCGATGGGGATGGGGTTAACCGGGAGACGGCGGCCAGCGGCAAATGGGCGGTTGCAACGCCGCCGGGCGCGGCGTGGCAATGCGCCGAAGCACTGGCGGACGGTTCCGGCAGCGCGGCTGCGTCAGGGGTTGCCAAGCGCACCCTGAGGCGGCACGGTCCAATCAGGATGGCGTCGTCCGGCAGCACCGGCGCATGCCGCACGACACGAGCGCCATTGACAATGGTGCCGGCAAGCGTACCCAGATCCTCCAGGACGATATGGCCGTCCTCGCGCAGCAGTCGGGCATGCTGCCGCCCCACTCGCCAATTGACGATACGAAGGCCGCACTGGGCACCTCGCCCGATCAGTACCGGCGCGGTGGTGGCCAGGCGGCGAACGCCGGCATCTTCATAGGTCATTTCGATGTCCAGCATGGCTTCAGGGCTGATCTGGCGGCTGCGCAGGTTCATCATTCACGGCCCACTGGGAGCCCGCGCCGGAATAGGGATCCCATCCCTGGCTGGCGACCGGAGCCGCCGTTCCCAGGCGGGGCGGATCCGGGAACGCGGCGTCAATAACGCCCCGCCCCCGCTGCACGCGGTCCATCAGGGCCGGCTCGCTTTGCGACACGATTTTTGGCGTCACGAATATGGCCAGTTCCGTTTCGCGCTGCTGGAATCGTCGGGACGAAAACAGCGCCCCCAGAATGGGAATGTTCTTCAACCACGGCAGTCCGGTGGACTCTTGCCCCTGCTCGCGCGACAAGAAGCCGCCAATAACCAGCGTGTTGCCCGACCTGACATTGAATTCGGTAGACGCCCGCCGCGTGCGCAACGCTGGTCCTCCTGCGACGCTTATCGAGCTGTCCACGGAACTTGCCTCGACTTCAATCAATGAACGGATCACGCCGTTGCGGTCGATGCGGGGCGTAATGTTCAGGGACACCCCATACGGTTTGAACAAGGTGGTAGGGTTGCCACGCGAGTCCGTCGATGTGTAGGGGACCTCGCCACCAGCCAGGAAAGTGGCGCTGGCGCCGCTGCGCGCCAGCAATTGCGGCTGAGCCAACATGACGGCCTCGCCGCTTTGGGCCAGCGCGGCGATACGCGCGGACAGCAAGGCGTTGACCCCGAAGTATCCGGCCGCGGTCGACATGGGACCCGGCGTCTCGATCACAGGTTCGCCCGGACGCGTCATGCGTCCTCTGGAGCCGGCGTCCCAGGCGACGCCGGCATTCACGCCCCCCTGCGAAACACCGTCCCAGCGCACACCGAACTCTCGCATCCGCGAGGTGGGGATTTCCACGACTTGAACATCAAGAAGCACCATGCGGTCCCATCCCACCTGCCCGGTGAAGTCCAGGATGGCGGGATAGCGTTCAGCCAGGGCGGCAATGCGCGCTCGGTCGTCGTCAGACAAGTCATCCCCTTCGATCACGATACGGCCACCCACGTGCGTGCTGCGCGCCCCGGGAATTCGAGAAAGCAGCGAGTCGACCTCCGCGCGCAGGCGTGGCGCCCCGGCAGGCACCACGCGCAGCTCGTACGCAGCCGCGCGGCCGGCGGCGGTCCAGACGTGCACCGACGACATTCCTTCCGCGCGCGCGAAGATCACCACGTCGCGGCCCTCGGCGGCAATGGCGCTTAGTACCTGCCCGTTGCCGATCGCCACGCGCTTCACACCAGGGTGGGAAAGAACACGGGTTTCGCCGACCTGTAGCTCCAGCACTTCCGAGTTCGCCAGGGCGGCCGCCGTGCTGGGAGTCAGAAGCGCAGTGACAGCCGCCACGCAGAGAGTCCGCAAAATCACCATGACTTGTCTCATGGCCGCCTCGCGGAATAGTCCGGCGCGTCGACGGCTTCCGGTGGGAACATCACCGACTGCTTGTCCATACGATCTCCATACAAAATGGTCACGTCCGGCGCGCGCTTGGGCTCGGGGTCAAGCCCGATAAGGGACGCCAGGTCCGTTTGAGTCGAATCAGCCACGGTGGCCACATCGTCGCGATGCCGCAGCATGGCGGTTAGCGCGCCTGCCTGCCTGGCAGCAACAAACTTCATTGCTTGATCGGGATCGGCGGCAAGCGTGATGCTGCCGGCCGAGCCGACGATGCCGTCTTCGTCCGCCCCGGCGCCTACGGTCAACACGCGCATCCCTTGCAGCAAGGGCACAGTGACCTCTCGTTGGTGATGGACGAAGGTCACGTAAAGGTCGATCAGGTCGTCGGCGCGCAAGCTATCGGCCAAGCCGCCAAGGTCCGAGGCGCTGACGGTCAGCGCCCGTTGGCCCGATCGCAATCGGGATGCCAACGCGGGCGCCGGCGCCGTGAACGTCACCTGCGACTTCAGCAGGGGTTCGCCCTGGGCGACATCCACGACCAGCGTGCCGCCAAGAAGATGGTTCACGGCCTGCGGCTCCAAACTGGCGGCAGACGCCCACTTCACCGGGATCTCTCGCACGGCCAGGTCGATTTCTTCAAGCTGCGCCCCCGCCGCCAAGTCATACGCCGCCACCAGGCGCTCGACGACAGGCGCCCGAGCTTCGGCTTCCAGCGCTTCCACTCGCTGCTGCACATGCTCGCGCACGGCCCACGCGGATACCAGCCCCGCCGCCAATGCCAGCCCATAAACGCCAACGCGCCGCAACCGCAGAACGCCGTGCATCAGTGCGGCCTTCATGGCGTCCACCTTCTGACGTGGAGCCCGCTGCCCCCATCCAACGCAGTCAATGATATCTGCAGGCGCTCGCCAGCCTGTGCCCACGACTGCTCTGCACCACTTTCGGTTTCGGTTTCAAATACCCATCCTTCGCGGCGCAACGCGCCGTGCAGCAACGGCCCAAGCCGGGCGGGCGGCAGGGCCAGTTGCCAGATGCGATCAGACACTTTGCCTCCCTTTTCCTGCACCGCAAGATCCAGCCTCGGTATTGCGCCCCGCGGCAGCCAGGCCGGTGTCGCAAGGCCTGGAACGGAATTCATGCGCAGCGTAGAAACCGTGCCGACCGTGCGGCTCGGGCCCGCACCTTGCAGCTGCACCGCCCATTGCATGTCGTCGACCCAGCCAGACAAAATGATTTGATCGGGAAGCACATTCAAGTCGACCAAGGCCGGCTGCTGAGTCGACAAGTCGCGGATCAGGTCGGGCACTGCTACAGGCGAGTCGAACACAAGCACCTGGGCAGGAAGCCCATGCAGCCATATACGATCCGCCAACATGTCATGCCGGCTTCCTTCGGGAAAACGTAGTCGGTTCAACGTAACGCCAGGCGATACCGCCGAACGCCCGGACGGCCACGCGACGGAAGATACGGCCATACAGCCAAGCAGCACGCCGGCCGTCAGCGGACGAAGGCCGGCGCTGACAGCGCGCCTTCTTTGTCTCTGAGTAGTGTTCGTAGCCGTGGTCATCGGGATCGTTCCTTTTGTTGGCCCAATCGGCCCGGCGGGACGACGTCGTCCCACGCCGACAACCAATCAGTGTGGATCGCCGCCCTGCCCCATGCGCGGTCCATGCGCTGGACGTACGGCGCCATCCGACGCGCCTCGGCAAGAGACGTTTGTTCGACGTGACGCCATGCCGTGGGCGCGTTGGCGATGCGTCGGCGTGCATCGGCGTCTCCGTGTGCGTGTCCCGTGCCGACCGCCACGTGCGTATGACGCGTGATTAAAGGCGCCGGCGGTCCGTCTCGCCCTGAAGGCGCCGACCGGGCGTACACCGCAAGCAAATGGAGCCCGGCTCCAAACCACTCGTGCTGCAAGCGAGACAGGTTTGGCGCTGCGACGTCAGCAAGGCCGAGTACCCGGCGAGTTTGCGCGGCGGCTGCGAAAGAGTGTCGTGGCGTCACCGGTTCGCCCAACGCGCCGGCCATCGCCGCCTTGCGGCTGGCGTGCGCCAACTGTTGCGCCGAAAACTGCAACCCTCCGATCCAGGTGACACTCCACACTAGCGCCGCCATCAATGGCAGCATCAGCAGCGCTTCAATCATTGCCTGCCCTTGCTGGGCGGCCGGAAAGCCCGCGCGAGTCGACATCGAGCTCATCGTGCCTCCCGGATTCGCAGCGCTTCGTCGCGAGTGATTGCGGATAGACGTGCCCGCCAATAGGGTCGAAACAATGTCGGCAATTCACTTTTTTTGTCGGCTCTAGGTTCCGGCCGCAGAAAGTACGTTTCGGCGGCGCTGACGACGGTGATGGCGCCCGACTGGCCCAAGCCGTCATAGCGAAAGCGACCACGAGGTTGTGCCAGTGCGCTATCCGCATCCGTCGTCTTGAGCCGGGCGCCTGACCAGGCCACGCGCACGGCAAAACGCAGCGGGTCGCGCATACGCTCAGTCGGTATTTCCAGATAAGACGGCAAGCCACCGGCGGGCCAACGCTGCGCTGAAGCCATCGCATAGGAGTTGGCCATGGGATTGGTCGCGCCGCTGAAAATGTCCCACCCGGTGGACTGCTGCACCCATCGCCAAAAATCCTCTTGGGAGAAATCCGCGGGCGCGTCATCCACGTAATCGATGCCGTCAGGCGTCTGGGACTTTTTTCCTTGGGCCGTGCCCCAACCCATGGCGTACTCACGGAAGTAGCACCCAATCCAGCGATTGGAACGCAGCGCATGGAACGATTGCGTATCCAACGCGCCCCATCGCCCGTCCGGGCCAAGCCAGGTCATTCCACGACGGCGCAATTCATGCCTTTTCAACGGACATCGGCGGCTGACCGGCCAGGCATTGCGACGCGTTGCATCGCGGCTATTCAGAAAGCGATAACGTTCGGTGGCCTGCTCCACGGCCGGACGCAGGCCCGCTTCTCGGGTAGCTGCGCTGCGCCCAATGAAGCCGGGCCAGTTGTCGGACAGCAGATCCAGCGCCAAGCCCGACGAACGTGCGCCTACGCCGGAATCGGAACCGGACCCGGAGTCGACCATGTTGGCTTCAAGCACCTTGCGCATGATGCGATCGCGAGTAGCGACAAGACCCGCCCTGGCCGATTCCGCACCCGCCTTCAATACGCGATGTACCGCCCGATCATGTTGAGCAAACGCGCCGGCCAGCCGCGACTGTGCGTCCGATGAGGCTTGCCCGGCCCGATAGGCCAGGCCCATATCCGCGCCGAACAGCATGGCTATCAGGCCCGCCGGCGGATTGCGGCGAGTGTGCTGCGTGTGCAAGGCGCCGCCGTACTGCGCGGCCGCTGCCAGCGTGACCAGATGCGCCATGGCGACCTGGTGGGCAATGTGGGTGCGATTGACGTAGGCGATCGCGTTGAGCGTGCGCGCTTGTTCCAGCGCGCCGCTGTACGCCGCCGCATCCGCGGCATGCGTCAGCCGCACGCGTCCCTCGACGGTCTGGCCCAGGTTGTAAAGCACGACCAGGGACGCCACAGCCACTGACACAACGACCATGCCGAGCACCAGGGCCTGGCCATGTTGAAGGGACTCTGGCGTACGAGTAAACATCTTCACTTCGCTTCCGTCGCATTGCCGGTGAAAGACTTCAACGAGCGGGCCTTTGCCTGCGCGCCCGCCTTCTGAGCCGCTTGCTGCGCCGCGCGCGTCTGCGTCCCGCCGTCTTCTCCGGCCAGCTCGCGCGCCATCGCGGCGGTTTGCGAGCGAACCACTTGTCCGAAGTATTGATAGACGGCGATCGCCGCGACCGCCACAAGCGCTACGACGACGATGTATTCGGTCATGCCCTGCCCAAGCTGACGTTTTCGACTGCTCCACATTTCTGCTCTCCGCTGCATTGAAAGTAGGCGTCAGTGTCGACGTCGCACTCAGGCGCCACAATTCGCACAAGCCGAGGTGGGCAAATGTGTCCCCGGGCCTTGACGCGTTGGAAGAGCGCCACAGCGGGCAAAAAATTCGTTAACGCCGGACGGTCATAACGGGGTTCAGAGCGGAATGAGCTGCGTAAGACCGAGATCTTGTAACCCGCTAATTCTTTTGGGGTTTTCCCTATTGCCGGTCGTTTTTTCCAGCAGTAGATTTGAGTTGCCGGGCTGTCTGACACCCATCGCGTGCGAAGCCGGGCAGGAGCGCCTCAGACTCATCTTGAGCTGGGGCGCTCTTCCGTTTTGGCGTCGACTTTTCAGCCATCGAGGCACGCATGTGTTCCCACTATCAGACGCTGAAAGACGCAGAACTGCTGCTGCAGAAATTCGGCGTTCGCGCCCCTTCCGTCAGCACGAAGTACGACATGTGGCCCCGTTACGAAGGCTTGTTTGTCCGCCGGCCGAAAGAGTGGGATTCAGGTGATGAAGCGGTGCCGGAACGAGAGGCCGTCATCGGCCGATGGGGCCTGATCTCGGCGGCGACGCGCCCGGATGCGGTGGATAAAGCCGCCAAATTGTCCACCTTCAACGCTCGTAGCGAAACCGCAGCAAAGTCATACACGTTCGGCAACGCTTGGCGCCGCGCGCAACGCTGCATCATCCCCGCCCAAGCCATCTTCGAACCCGACTGGCGATCAGGCGCGGCCGTTCCGACTCGGATCAGCCGTGCCGACGGCATGCCGCTAGGCATCGCCGGGCTTTGGGACAGGTGGCGCGACGCCGCGGGCCACCTGTACGAAAGCTACACAATGCTGACCATCAACGCCGACGACGATCCGCTGTTCAGTCGATACCACCGGCCAAACGAGGAAAAGCGGATGGTGGTGATCCTGTCGGAAGGTTCGTACCAAGACTGGCTGAGCGCGCCTCCGGAAGAGACGCGTGACCTTCTGGGCGCCTATCCGGCCCTGAAACTAATTGCCGACGCCGTGAAATGACCCCGTTTCTGGTGGAATATACTGGATATATAAACAGTGTCTTTCGCCATGACGTTCAAAGCCCCCCTCACCCTAGACGACCTCCGGACGATCCGCGAGCGTCAACCCTGGAACTCCGACGTGATCTCGCTGCTTTGGGAGGTCAAGCGCCTAAGGTCGGTGATCCTGCGCGCCTATCAACTATCGGGAGACTTCAAGCGGCCCGCCGGCGTGACGGGCGAACTGTACGATGATTTCGTCAAAAGTCTGTGCGACGAGCCCTGTGTGCAAGAGCGCGACAGCCTGGCGGCCTCGCTGCTGGAGGCTCCTGACAAGCTTCGCAAGGGAATGGCCCCGCGCTGAAAAGGCAAGGCCACAAGCCCCGGAGCGCCGCGCATAGACCCGTCAATCAGTCCTAGTTCCGGGCTTCAGACGATACAGAAGCGAATCCCGTTGCTAGAGTGTCTGAATGAACACATGGCCCTATCCCGATTTCCCGCCCGCCGAATTCCGGGCGCTCTCCGAAGCCGACAAAGAGCTTTGCATAACGATGATCCGAGCGTTCTGCGCAGAGATAGCGTTGCAAGAAGCGAGAGGCATGCGCCCGGATCCGAATGAATAGGCAGGCGACGCCCGCAGGCATTAGATAAGCCCACGGAAACCCACCATACGGATGTGCCTTCAGCAGTTACCGACCTTGAAAAGGCAAGGGCGCGTTTCACACGCTCCCGAACGAGGCGGTAAAGGCCATATCCGTATGACTTTTGCACAATGAAGACTGCGAACGCACCGGCAAAGCCCATAGCTTTTGTCGGGGCCGCCGCATACCTTTCCGCATACCCGCCTTGGCTGCACAAAGAATCAGCCAAGATTCACACGATCTGGTCTGTTGGCCCTGTTGTTAGCCCCCGTGTTAGCCCAAGAGCGAACGCTAGACCGGCCTCACAAACAAAAAGGCCGAATCCATTGTTCCAATGGATTCGGCCCCGCAGCTTGCTACCTACCTGCCCGCCTGACAGCGGGCAAACAGGTTATTAAATCGCTTTGATCATGGTCGCCTGAGGACCTTTCTGTCCTTGGCCGGCGACGAAAGAAACGCGCTGGTTCTCTTCAAGAGATTTGTGCCCGTCACCCTGAATTTCCGAGTAATGCGCAAAGAGGTCTTTACCACCCAGTTCCGGCGAAATAAAGCCGTAGCCCTTGTCGTTGTTGAACCACTTCACGATACCAGTTTCTATCTTCAATGTATGTCCTAGATGTACAGGGAAAAAATATTCCCGCAGCCACTATGGGCGCTTAACGGCAACAAAGATATCGCTGTTTCTCAATGACACATATTCTGCACACACTGAAGGCCCCTCTTCGCTCCAAAAACGAAACAGCCGCCATTGCTGGCGGCTGTACGTACCTGATTACTCAGGATTTTCTTGGTAGGCCCCCCGAGAGTCGAACTCGGCACCAACGGATTATGAGTCCGCTGCTCTAACCAGGCATGAGCTAGAGGCCCAGGAAACGATTACTGCCCTTCGAGGAAGCTTTTCAGCTTATCGGCGCGGCTGGGGTGACGCAGCTTGCGCAGCGCTTTAGCCTCTATTTGGCGGATGCGCTCGCGAGTCACGTCGAACTGCTTACCCACTTCTTCCAGGGTCTGGTCGGTGCTCATTTCGATACCGAAACGCATACGCAGAACCTTGGCTTCACGCGGGGTCAGAGAGTCTAGCACTTCCTTGACCACATCACGCATGGAACCATGCAAAGCCGCGTCCGAAGGCGCCAGCGTCGAGGTGTCTTCGATGAAGTCGCCCAAGTGCGAATCATCGTCGTCGCCGATCGGCGTTTCCATCGAGATCGGTTCTTTAGCGATCTTGAGGATCTTGCGGATCTTGTCCTCGGGCATGTCCATCTTTTGCGCCAGGGTCGCGGGATCCGGCTCAGCGCCCGTTTCCTGCAGAATCTGACGGCTGATCCGATTCATCTTGTTGATCGTTTCGATCATGTGAACCGGAATACGGATGGTGCGCGCCTGGTCAGCGATGGAACGCGTGATGGCCTGACGAATCCACCACGTGGCGTACGTCGAAAACTTGTAGCCGCGACGGTACTCGAACTTGTCCACGGCCTTCATCAGGCCGATGTTGCCTTCCTGAATCAGATCCAGGAATTGCAGGCCACGGTTCGTGTACTTCTTGGCAATCGAGATCACCAGACGCAGGTTGGCCTCGGTCATTTCGCGCTTGGCCTTGCGAGCCTTGGCTTCGCCCGTGGCCATGCGCTTGTTGACGTCTTTCAGGTCCTTCAGCGGCAGCACGACACGCGTTTGCAAGTCGATCAGCTTTTGCTGCAGTTCCTGCACCGCGGGAATCTGACGTTCCAGCGTTTCGGCATAAGGATGGCCGGCGCTGACTTCGTCAACGACCCATTGCAGGTTGGTTTCGTTGCCCGGGAAGACCTTGATGAAGTGCGTGCGCGGCATGCCGGCACGGTCCACACACGTGTGCAGGACGGCGCGTTCAAGCTGGCGTACTTCTTCCACCTGGTTGCGCAACGTGTCAGCCAGCTTCTCGACCATCTTCGCGGTGAAGCGGATGCCCATCAGTTCGTTCTGGATGGATTCCTGCGCGCGCACGTAGATATCCGACTTGTAGCCGTCTTTCTCGTACGACAGGCGCATCTTGTCGAACTGCTTGCCCACTTCGTCGAACTTGGCCAACGCCTTCACGCGCAGGTCTTCCAGCTGCTTGCTGGACATCCCGCCCGCGGGGCCGTCATCGCTTTCGTCTTCGTCTGCGGTCACACCGGCGCCGGCGTATTCTTCGCCGTCTTCCGGATCAACCAGGCCGTCGACAACTTCGTCGATCTGCGCCTGGCCTTCCCGCACGCGCAGGATGTGGGCCAGGATTTCGTTGATCGTGGTCGGGCAGGCCGAAATGGCCATGACCATGTGCTTCAAGCCGTCTTCGATACGCTTGGCGATTTCGATTTCGCCTTCGCGCGTCAGCAGTTCAACCGAGCCCATTTCGCGCATGTACATACGCACGGGATCGGTGGTCCGGCCAAAGTCGGAATCCACGGTGGTGAGCGCGGCTTCGGCTTCGTCTTCGACATCGTCGTCGTTGGACGCAACCGGGGCGTTCTCGCTCATCAACAGCGTTTCGGCGTCGGGGGCCTGGTCGTAGACCGCGATACCCATGTCGCTGAACGTGCTGATGATGCCGTCAATGGCTTCGGCGTCGACCAGGTCGTCAGGCAGATGGTCGTTGATTTCGCCGTATGTCAGGTAGCCGCGGTCTTTGCCCAGCTTGATGAGCTGCTTCAGACGGTTGCGGCGAGCTTCGTATTCTTCAGGCGTGACAGGGCCGCGCGCGATCAGATCCTTGGGATCTGCCTTGCCGCGCTTGCCGCCGCGCTTGGGCGGCTTCAGGTCAGGCAGCACTTCGCCTTCACCGTCCATCGTGTCGTCGAAACCATCGCCGTCGTTATTGGCGTTCTTGGCGGGGCGGCCCGGGCGGCGGCCGCTGGGTACCGGACCCGAACGAGGTGCGCTACCGCCGACCAAGTCGGCGAGTTTGTCCTCAGCCTTCTTGGCGCGAGCCTTGGTCACTTTTTCGGGCTTGTCAGCCGCGGCCGTCTTGGTTGCCTTTTTGGCAGCCGTCTTGGCGGCAGGCTTGGCGACCTTCACCGCCGTCTTGGCGGGCGCTTTTTCCGCCGCCATGCTTACGGCACGCTTGGCCGCGGGGGCCTGAGTTTCAGCCGCATCAATTGCAGAGGAGGATTTGCCGGTGGATTTGGTCATAGTCGCTTCCGTGGTCGTCGCAACCCGTTTGGGCATGTTGCACCGCGCTGGTTCACCCTGGACGGTGGCCCAGCGCGACGCAGATACGGGTAAAACAGATAAACCGGCCAAGATCACGCGGCTGCGTTGTTCGCAGCGCCAGCTCTTGCGAGCCCGCTTGGCGCCTTGCCGGTGCAATACCGTTCGGGCGCTTAACGTGCATAACCTCATCCTGCGGCGGATTCCGGGCGTCGGGGGGGCTGCCTGCCTATAAATAGGCTTTGCTTGCTTATGGGGACGGTTGCCCCTAGCAGCTATGTAGACACAGCACCCAGACCACTAACGCTACGCAAAAATGCTCACCGCTGAACTGCCTGATTCACCGCTCAGCCTTCGGCTCCAGCCGTCGGCCATAAAATCACTTAAAACAAGTACCTTTGATGTACTTCGGTCTTTCTCAATACTGCTTTCGCATCAATCTTCATCACTACGATTCATCACTACGTCTTGCACTGCACATTCATGCACGCCTGCGATGCCGTCCTGCCTGCACCGTCCTGCGGGCCTTACTTCCTGCCAAACCGCTTCAAGCAAAGACGGCGAAAATCTATTAGATTCATCTAGCCGAAATTGATTCCGCCGGCTTGGACGCATCCTTCAGCACGAGCGCTCTCGGGCCAAGTCGTCTTAGGATTCAGAAATATTTCAGGAATCTTTGCGCTGCAAGCATCGATGCATAAAATGCAAGGCTACGGTCGGAAGGCTATGCTTCAAGGCTATATGCTCCAAGGCTATAGTCTCCAAGACTATGCTCGATGGTCGCACCACTCTCGGAACTACACAGCTTCGCATGGCCCTTGCCAGCGGACAACCTTCGATTTTAGCGCATTTACCGTATCCCAGCACCTTTCAACACCGCCAATCGGCTGGACAGCTCCAGATAGCGCTTCCGAGCTTCCTCGGAAGACAGACCCGTCGCCGCCAGTTTGGCCATTTCAAGCTTCGCTGAATCAAATTCAATGCGCCGCAAGGCGTCATCCCACTCGGTTTGGGGATCCGGCAAATCTTCCTGAGACAGGATGTCCGCGCGCAGCCCCTTTAGGACCGTTGCCAGGTCCGAATCGGGCTCGGCTGCCTCCAACAGGGCGCCGACATGGCGCGCGCCGCTGGACTGAGCCAGCATGATCAAGTCCCGTACCAAACCTAGATGGGGGCCATGATCGATGACTTCAAGTTGCTGATCGCCCATCGAGTCGACAAGTTCGGGGTGAGCCAGCAAAAGCCCCAGCAGACGCTTGGCCAGGGACGGCATGGTGCGGCGCCCCTCAAAGCCGCCGACATCATTGTCCCGGCGCCCTTTCCAGTTGCCCTTGCCGCCCTTCCAGTCGCTTTTGCCTTTCCAATCGCCTTTGCTCTTCCATTCGGGCTTCCCGCCGGATCGTTGGCCGGAGCCCGCCGCCGCACCCCCACCCGCCGACGGAAAATGCCCGTAATCGGCAAAATCGGGCTCTTCGGCGGGAATATCGTGGAAATCATGGCCGGCAAAGTCATACCCCATATCGGAGTGACCGCCGTCCTGATCCGAACCCGAATGTCCTGACGGTGCACCGGCCTCGCCTGCGCTGGCTTTCGCCGCGCCAGGCGGGGCAAAAGGTTTGGCCGGCTGCTGCGCCAGGATCTGCGACATTTCCTCGGGCGTCAGTTGCACAAGCTTGGCCATTTCGCGCTCGATCTGGACGCGCAACGCGCATTCCGGAATCGCTGCCAGCAAAGGCTTGGCCTCGTGCAGGCAACTGGCGCGGCCTTCCGCTTCATTCATGTTGTGGCGCGAGGCCAATTCGTCCAGCAAAAATCGGGACAGGGCAACAGCGTCGCCCAGGCATGCGCGGAATGCTTCAGCGCCCAGCTCCCGCACGTACGAATCCGGATCGTGCTCGGACGGCAAGAACAGGAAACGGATCGCGATATCGTCGCGCAGAACGGGCAGACAGGCTTGCAGCGCGCGCCATGCGGCACGCCGACCAGCGCCGTCACCGTCAAAGCTGAATATCACCTTGTCGCTGGCGCGCAGCAGCTTCTTGACGTGGTCCGGCGTCGTTGCCGTGCCTAACGTCGCGACCGCGTTGGCGATCCCTTGCTGCGCCAGCCCGACCACGTCCATGTAACCTTCCACCACGATCACCTGGCCTTCCTGGCGGATGGCTTGGCGCGCCTCCCACAGGCCGTACAACTCATGGCCCTTCGAGAAAAGCGGCGTCTCGGGAGAATTCAGGTACTTGGGTTCGCCTTTGCCGATGATGCGACCGCCAAACCCGATCAGACTGCCTCGCGCGTTGCGAATCGGAAACATGACGCGCTCGCGAAAGCGGTCATAACGGCGCCCATCTTCGGATTCGATGACAAGCCCCGACTCCACGAGCGTGGGGTCGTCGTAATTGGGAAAGACCTGCGCAAGGCCGTGCCGGTCGGTTCCCGACCACCCCAAGCCGAAATGCGCGGCAATTTCGCCCGTCAGGCCACGCTGCTTCAGGTAGCGGATGGCGGCCGGAGAGGCACGCAACTGTTTCAGGTAGTGCGCCTGGGCGGCATCCAGCACCTGCGTATGGCGGGACTCCTCGGCCTTGCGGCGCGCGGTTTCCTGCTGCTGACGTGGACTGCGATTTTCTTCCGGGACCGTCATTCCCGCCGAAGCCGCGAGCGTGCGCACGGCTTCGGGGAAACTGGTACCCGTATGTTCCATCAGGAATGTGATGGCGCTGCCATGGGCTCCACAGCCGAAGCAGTGATAAAACTGCTTGGTGGGGCTGACAGTGAAAGACGGACTTTTTTCGTTATGAAAGGGGCACAGGCCAAGCAAGTTGGCCCCACCCTTTCGCAACTGCACATATCGCCCGACTACGTCGACGACGTCGACTCGGGCGAGTAGATCCTGGATGAATGATTCTGGAATCAATAGATTCGGGAATCAAAAATCAATACAGGCGCGGGGGCAGTTGTTGGCTACGAATGCGCTTGTAGTGGCGCTTCACGGCGGCGGCGTGCTTGCGCTTGCGCTCGGCCGTGGGCTTCTCATAGAACTCGCGCGAACGCAGCTCGGTGAGCAAACCGGTCTTTTCGATGGTGCGCTTGAAGCGGCGCAGAGCGGCTTCAAACGGTTCGTTTTCCTTCAGTCGAACGATAGGCATAAAGTGATTGGCCTGCTTGTAGGGTAACAAAAGTTGATGACAAACCTGGCTTGCTTACCAGCAACGCTGCGCGGGTCCAGGTCCGCGGTAACCAATAACCGCGGAACGAGGAACCTTGAAAGCGCAACCCAAGATCTCGAAAAACGACGTAGCGGGAAAACATGCAGCGCTGCTTTAGCAGTACTGATGCGTACCCACTCTTGCCCGTTTTTTTACGTATTTCTCGGATTTCCGCTGGCTGTTTCCGTTACCCAAAGACTACCCAAAGAGTAACAAGCCAAGTTCGGTTTAGCGATAACCAGCGATTCTAGCATGGTCATGCCCGCTTTGACTACTAGGAGGGACGCTTGACGCATACATGCATCCCTCCTTTCCCGCCTTGGACTTCAGACCGACCGAGCTCAGCTCTTGTAACCCTTGCGGATCCACGCTTCCAGCTGATGTGGTCGCAGGCTGTCGTAATCCTCGAACGGCTGGTGAATCCAGGGGTTCGTCGGCAGCTTCTCGACGTAATAGTCGGGCGTGGCCTGCGAATGCCCTTTCCACCAGAGGACGGCGCTGCGCAATTCCGTGATGTCGGCGAATTGGCTCTTCAGATGGTCGTAGACCTTGCTGAACGTCTTGCCGGTGTCGACCATGTCGTCCACCAGCAACACCCGCCCGGACAATGTGCCGCGCGTGATGGTGATGAACTGCGCGATGTCCATGTCGCCCTGCTTGGTGCCGGCGGCTTCGCGATAGCTGCTGGTGGCCAGAATGCCCAGCGGGACATCAAAAATACGGGACATAACGTCGCCCACGCGCATACCGCCGCGCGCCAGGCAAAGAATCTTGTCGAACTTCCATCCCGACTGGTGCACCTGCAAGGTCAGGCGCTCGATCAGCCGGTTGTAATCGTCCCACGTCACCCACAGATGGCTCTCATCATTGGTCGGTGCGCTCATAGGTAAGCATCTCCTGCTTAAAAATACGAAAAGGCCGCCGCCGGTATGAGACCGGCGGCGGCCTTTGGAATATTAACCCGATCAGCCCTTCAGGGGATGACGCAGGACAATGGTTTCATTGCGATCCGGACCGGTCGACACGAGGTCGATCGGCACGCCGCAAACTTCGGCAACGCGCTCCAGGTAGCGACGGGCCGCGGCGGGCAGCTTGTCGTACTCGGTGATGCCAACAGTGGACTCGGACCAGCCCGGCAATTCTTCCAGCACCGGCTGCGCTTGCGCAACGGCGTGCGCGCCGTAAGGCAGCACATCGCGGAATTCACCGTTGACGCGGTAGCCGACGCCCAGTTGGATCGTTTCCAGGCCATCCAGCACGTCCAGCTTGGTGATGCACAGGCCGGAAATGCCATTCAGGCGAACCGAGCGCTTCAGCGCAGCGCCGTCGAACCAGCCGCAACGACGCGGACGGCCGGTGACCGATCCGAATTCCTTGCCGATGGTTGCCAGACGCGTGCCGATTTCGTCGACCAGCTCCGTGGGGAACGGGCCCGAACCCACGCGGGTGGTGTAGGCCTTGGTGATGCCCAACACGTAATCCAGCTGCTGCGGACCCACACCCGCACCCGCCGACGCCGCGCCAGCCACGCAATTGCTGCTGGTGACGAAGGGGTACGTACCGTGGTCGACGTCCAGCAATGCGCCTTGCGCGCCCTCGAACAGGATGCGCTTGCCTTCCTGCTGCATGGCATACAGGTTGCTGGACACGTCCTTGACCATCGGAGCAATGGCCGGAGCCAGGGCCATGGCCTGATCGCGCACTTCATCAGCGGAAACCGCTTCGGCGCCCAGGTACTTGGTCAACACGAAGTTGTGGTAATCCAGGACTTCGGCCAGCTTCTCGTCAAACAACGACGGGTTGAACAGGTCCTGCACGCGCAGCGCGCGGCGGGCAACCTTGTCCTCGTACGCCGGACCGATGCCACGACCGGTCGTACCGATCTTGCCTTCGCCCTTGCGCGCTTCGCGCGCCTTGTCGATGGCCACGTGATAAGGAAGGATCAGCGGGCAGATTTCGGAAATCTGCAGGCGCGAGCGCACGTCCAGACCGGCGGCTTCCAGCTCTTCGATTTCCTTGAGCAGGGCTTCCGGGGACAGCACGACGCCATTGCCGATAAAGCAGGTGACACCGGGATGCATGATGCCCGACGGGATCAGGCGAAGAATCGTCTTCTTGCCGTTGATCCACAGCGTATGGCCGGCGTTGTGACCGCCTTGGAAGCGGACCACGCCTTGGACGGATTCCGCCAGCCAATCGACGATCTTGCCTTTGCCCTCGTCACCCCATTGGGTGCCGATTACGACTACGTTCTTGCTCATGTTACGAATCAATATCGAGTTTCTCGGGAAATCCGGAAATCTCCCCGCGGCCCTCTCGTTTCCAAGAGGGAGTTAGTCACAGCGTTCTGACCGTCCAGGCACCATCTTGCAGCGCCAGCTCGCGATCGCAAACGAATTCGTCCTGATCCTGCTCGTGACCGGGCAATACCTGAACGACAATTTCCCCTGACCGGCGCAGACGGCGAACCGCCTCGGTCAAGGCGGGGGCCTGCCCCCAGGGCGCGCGAACCGCACGCGCCCGCTCTGCTGGCGGCAAACCCGCCGCCAGTTTGCGTAAATCCAGACTGAAGCCCGTGGCGGGACGGGCGCGGCCGAATGCTCGGCTGACATCGTCATAGCGTCCGCCGCTGACCAGCGCGTCGTGCCACCCTTCGGCGTACAGCGCGAACTTGACGCCGGAGTGGTAGCCATAGCCGCCCACATCAGCCAGGTCGACGCCGAATGCCACGTTGGGCATCGCATCCACCAGAGCCTGCAGCGCATCCAACGCCGCCGCCACGCCAGGCAACAAAGGCAAGTCACGACGTGCGTTCTTCAGCACTTCGGGGCCACCATACAAATTTGGCAGCAACTTCAGCGCATTCAGCGTTTCTTCGCGCATGCCGGGCGCCTTTTCGGCCAGTTCACCCAGCCCTGGCACGTCTTTCTCGCGCAGCAGACGGATGACATCTTCGGCCAAAGCGACGGCGGCAGGGTCGGATTCGACGATGGCGCGCACCACACCCGGATGGCACAAGTCCAGACGGGGGTTGCGCACGCCGGCGATTGCCACCGTTTCCAACACGAGCTGGATAATTTCCAGATCGGCTTCAAACCCGGCATGGCCGTAAATCTCGGCGCCGATCTGCAGAAGCTCGCGGCTGGACAGAAGGTCCGCCGGGCGAGCGTGCAGCACGTTGCCGCAATAGCACAGGCGCGTCACGCCGGCACGGTTCAACAAGTGCGCATCAATGCGCGTGACCTGAGGAGTCATGTCGGCCCGTACACCCAGCGTGCGACCCGTCAGCTGGTCAACCAGCTTGCACGTGCGCAGATCCAGATCGCTACCGGTGCCGGACAGCAATGAATCGATGTATTCGACCAGGGGCGGCGCGACCAGCTCGAAGCCGTATGTACGGTACAAATCGAGAAGTTCGCGGCGCAATTCCTCGATGCGCCGGGCCTCTGCCGGAAGTACGTCGGCAAGGCTCTCGGGCAGCAACCAGTTACCCATGAATGTTTACCTGAATAACGCCAAGTGATGCGTGGGCGTCGCCCAAACGAAAAAGCGGCTGAGGGGGCGTAAGCCCGCTCAGCCGCTGCGGAATGTTTTCTAGCTTACGCGGTATTGTACATGAGTCGGCCGGCAGCGCCAGCCGGGATTATCAGGGCCGAAAGCCGTCCCCGCTTGTTCGAACAAGCGCCGCAGCCCAGCCCTTCAAGGTCTCTTGCTGCAATAAAAAACCCCTTGGACTTCCAAGGGGTTTTCAGTGTGCAAGGCGCGTGGCGACTTACTTGGCGGGCACGGTGACCGGCGCCAATGCTTCGCCCGCCGGGTCCTTCATGAACTGGAAGAAGCTGGAGCTGGGGTCGACCACCAGCACGTCGCCCGGCTTCGAGAACGAAGCGCGGTAAGCCTCCAAGCTCTTGTAGTACGTGTAGAACTGCGGATTCTTGCCGTAAGCCTGGGCATAGATCGAAGCGGCGGCGGCGTCGCCTTCACCCATGATGCCCTGCGCCGTGGCGTAAGCCTGAGCCACAATCACTTCGCGCTGGCGATCCGCTTCGGCGCGGATCTTCTCGCCCTCGGCGGCACCAATGGAACGCAGCTCGTTGGCGACGCGCGTACGCTCCGCTTCCATGCGGCGGTACACCGATTCCGAAATCTCGGGCGCGAATTCAATGCGGCGCAGGCGCACGTCGACGATTTGCACGCCCAGGGGCTCGGCGCGCTTGGCCACGTTGGTCAGGATCTCGGCCATGATCTTGTCGCGTTCGGTCGAAACCACGTCACGCACGGTACGCACGTTGACCGAGGCGTTCAAGGCGTCGCGGATCAGCGCTTGCAGGCGCTCTTGTGCGACGCGCTCGTTGCCACCCGTCGAAACGTAGTATTGGCGAGGGTCCGCAATACGCCATTTCACGTAGGAATCGATCAGCAGGTTCTTCTTTTCAGAAGTCTGGATGCGTTCGGCTTCGTTGGTTTCGATGGTCAGAATGCGCTTGTCCAGCGTCACCACGTTCTGGAACGGCGGCGGCGCCTTGAAGTACAGGCCAGGTTCATTAATGGTCTTGCGCACTTCACCCAGTGAGAACACCAGGGCGTAGTCGCGCTCGCGCACGACGAAGACGCATGACGACAGGGCAGCCAGCACGATAAGCAGGCCGACCAGGATGGGCATAAAACGTTGCATGATCAGAAATCCTCCGGGTTAGCGCGACGTGCGGTCGCGGGGCAGCGTGTTGCTATTGCTGCTGCCGGAAGACTGGGGCGCCGGTGCCGCGTTGCTACGCAACGGCGGTTGGACTGGCGGGCTGATCAACGCAGGCGAACCCGGGTTGCCGACGCTGGACTTGCTGGCGTCCTGGGCAGCCAGATGCATGATTTTGTCCAAAGGCAAATACAACATGTTGTTGTTGCTCTTGGTGTCGACCATGACCTTGCTGGCGCGTGTGAAGATGTCTTGCATGCTTTCCAGGTACATACGCTGGCGCATGACTTGCGGCGCCTTTTCGTATTCGCCCAGGATGCTGGTGAAGCGCGAGCTATTACCCTGCGCATCGCCCACCACCTTGGCCTTGTAGCCTTCAGCCTGCTCGGTCATGCGCGATGCCTGGCCGCTGGCCAATGGCACGACCTGGTTGGCGTAGGCCTGGCCTTCGTTGATCTGGCGTTCGCGGTCTTGACCTGCCTTGACGGCGTCGTCGAAGGCGGCTTGCACCTGTTCGGGCGGCTGCACGTTCTGGATGGCAACGGTGCTGACCTGCACACCGCTTTGATAGCGATCCAGGATTTGCTGCATCAAGGCCTGCACTTGCGTGGCGACAGCGGTACGGCCCTCGTACAGGACGAAGTCCATCGACTGCTTGCCCACGACTTCGCGCATCGCCGTTTCAGAGGCCTGGCGGACGGATTCGTCCGGGTCGCGCGTCTTGAAGAGATAGTCAGGGCCACCGTCGGCACGCAGGCGGTATTGCACGACGAACTGCATATCGACGATGTTCTCGTCCGTCGTGAGCATCAGCGCTTCAGGCAGGACCTTATTGCGCGAACCGCCACGGAAACCGACTTCGAACGTGCGCAGTTGCGACACGTTGACGATTTCCTGGCTTTGAATGGGGTACGGCAAGCGCCACTGGAAGCCGGCTTGCGACGTGCTCTTGTACTTGCCGAACTGGGTCACAACCGCGACCTGGCCTTCTTGCACGATGTAGAAGCCACTGGCCAGCCAGATACCCGCCGCGACCAGGGCGATGACGCCCAGGCCGATGCGCGTACCGCGCGGCGATGGCGGCGTCATGCCGCCTCGGTTACCGGGGCGGTTGTTGCCACCGCCACCGCCCTTGCGACCGAACAAGGAGCCGATGCGATTATTGAAATCGCGCCAGACTTCGTCCAGGTCAGGTGGGCCGTCTCCATTGCCTTGAGGCCGCTTCGGCGGCGGCTCGGAGCCATTGTTGTTCCCACGACCCCAACCGGGGTCATTCAGATTGAAGAGTTTGATAATTCGCGGCATTGTTTCCCACAATCTGTCCGGTCTCCGCAATTGCCCCGCGCAACGCATCCAGACCGGCGCGCTCGGTGGCGCTTACAAATACTCGCGCAATCGTACCATGTGCATCGCGCTCCACCCGGGGTTCCAAACCCGCCCGGTCAATCTTGTTGTATACCAGAATGGTCGGAATCGCGGAGGCTCCGATTTCGGCAAGAACCTTGTTGACTTCAAATATCTGTTCGTCGCGCTGCGGGCTGGCGGCGTCGACCACATGCAGCAGCAGATCGGCGTGAACAGTCTCTTCGAGTGTTGCGCGGAACGCGGCGATCAGGCCGTGAGGCAGGTCGCGGATGAATCCGACGGTGTCTGACACCACCACCGAGCCGGCTCCATCGATCCAGATACGACGCGTGGTCGTGTCCAGCGTGGCGAACAGCTGGTCGGCGGCGTAGCTGTCAGCACGCGTCAGCGCATTGAACAGCGTGGATTTGCCGGCGTTGGTGTACCCCACCAGCGACACCGACAGCGCACCGCCCCTGGCCCGGGCGCGCCGTTGCGTTACCCGCTGGCGCTCGACACGATCGAGCCGCTCGCGCAGCGTCTTGACCTTGGCGCCGATCATGCGGCGATCCATTTCAAGCTGCGATTCGCCCGGACCGCGCATCCCGATACCGCCGCGTTGACGTTCCAGGTGGCTCCACATGCGGGTCAACCGCGTGGCCAGATGCTGCAACTGCGCCAACTCGACCTGCAATTTGCCCTCGTGGCTTTTTGCGCGCAGCGCGAAAATGTCCAGAATGAGGGCCACGCGATCCACCACACGCAGATTGAAAGCGCGTTCAAGGTTGCGTTGCTGAGCTGGCGACAAAGGTTGGTCGAAAAGAACGATATCAGCCAGCAAGGCTTGCGCCATCGCCACGGCTTCGTCCGCTTTGCCCGAGCCGATGAAGAACTTGGCGTCGGGGCGATCGCGCCGAGCAGTCAGCGTACCGACGACTTCCGCGCCCGCACCCTTGGCCAGCATGGTGAATTCTTCGGCGTGGGCAGCGTGGTCCGGGTCACCCAGATCCACGCTGATAATCAGAGCGCGCATACATGCACCATATTGGAGCCAAAGCGAAAATGCCCGCCGACGTCAACCGTCAGGCGGGCAAAAAAAGGTACAGCTGGAGCGAGATTATTCAGCAGGGACTTCCACCTGAAAGTTGACGGCGCGCGCGGGAACGACGGTGGAAATGGCATGCTTGTAAACCATTTGCGTAACCGTATTGCGCAGCAGCACCACGTACTGATCAAAAGATTCGATTTGCCCTTGAAGCTTGATGCCGTTTACCAAGTAGATCGACACGGGCACATGATCCTTGCGCAGCGTGTTCAGAAACGGATCTTGCAGAGTTTGCCCTTTATTGCTCATTGGCCAGGCTCCATTTGTTTGTTATTGAGTGATGATGTGCTTTCTTGTGCTGGTGGAGCACACCGAAACATGTACTCTACAGGGTTTTCCCGGCCCGTGCTACTTGGCCAGGAAGCAAAAGTGACACCAGAAATTTCAAGCTGAAATGCCCCTGAAGATCACGCTTTCAGGACCTCTTCAAGCGCCTTCAAAAGCAGGTTGACCTGCTCGTCAGTGCCCACAGTGATGCGCAAAAACTGATCGATGCGAGCATGACGAAAATGACGCACGATGATGCTGCGCTCGCGCAAGGCGGCGGCCAGGCCCGAAGCGTCTTTTGAGGAATGGCGCGCGAACACGAAATTCGCGGCCGACGGCAAAACCTCAAAGTTCAACGCTTGCAAGCCCGCCGTCATCCGCGACCGGGTTTCGATCACGGCTTGGCGAGTCTTGTCAAAGTACTCTGTATCCTCCAATGCCGCTACTGCGCCGGCCGACGCCAGGCGATCTATCGGGTAGGAGTTGAAACTGTTCTTTACGCGTTCAAGGCCATCGATGAGTTCGGCGCTGCCCACGGCAAAACCAACGCGCAACCCTGCCAGCGAGCGCGACTTGGACAGCGTCTGCACGACCAACAGGTTGTCATAGCGGGCCACCAGGCCCACCGCGGATTCCCCGCCGAAGTCCACATAGGCCTCGTCCACCACCACAACCGCCTCCGGGTTGCCGGCCACGATGCGTTCAACATCGGCCAGGCTTAGCGCCCGGCCGGTCGGCGCATTGGGATTGGGGAAGATGATGGCGCCTGCCTGCCCGTTTGCACCCGGCAGGTAGTCGTCGACATTGATGGAAAAGTCCGCCGCCAGCGGCACCGTTTCGTACTCGATACCGTACAAGCCGCAGTAGACCGGATAGAAGCTGTAGGTGATGTCGGGAAAGCGCAGCGGCTTGTCGTGCTTGAGCAGCGCAAGAAATGCGTGCGCCAGCACCTCGTCGGATCCATTGCCGACGAAGACCTGGTCGGCTTGCACGCCGACGGTGGTCGCGATTGCCTGGCGCAGCCGGTCCGAAGCCGGATCCGGATACAGCTTTAGCGTGTCGTCAGCGGCCGCGCGGATGGCCTCGAGCACCTTGGGCGACGGCCCGTACGGGTGCTCGTTGGTATTCAGCTTGACCAGGTTCTGAAGCTTGGGCTGCTCGCCCGGGACATACGGACTGAGCGTCCCGACCACGGGACTCCAGAAACGGCTCATGGATCAGCTTTCCTGCGCGTAGGGGTTGTGCGACGACTTGAATTCGATGCGCAGCGGCGTGCCGGCCAGATCGAACGCATTGCGGAAACGCGTTTCCAGATAGCGGCGATACGAATCGGGGATGGCATCCAGGGCATTGCCGTGAATGACGACCAGCGGCGGGTTCTGCCCCCCTTGGTGCGCGTAGCGCATCTTGGGGCGGAAGATACCCTTGCGCGGCGGCTGTTGCTGTTCGATAGCGGCCTGAAGTTCACGCGTCAGCTTCGGCGTGGACAGCTTGGCGAACGCCGCGGCGTGCGCCGAGTTGATGGACTTGAGCAACGGCTTGATGCCCTGGCCACGCAGCGCCGAGATGGTATGCATGCGCGCGAACGACAGGAACCGCAGCTTGCGTTGAAACTCGCGTTCGATGCGTTCCTTTTCCTCGCCGTCCAGGCCGTCCCATTTGTTGATGGCGACCACCACGGCACGACCCGTTTCCAGCACGAAGCCCGCAATGTGGGCGTCCTGCTCGGAAATTTCGGTGTGCGCGTCCAGCATCAGCAACACGACGTTGCTGGCCTCGATGGCCTGCAACGTCTTGATGACCGAGAACTTCTCGACAGCCTCAAAGACCTTGCCGCGCTTGCGCAGGCCGGCCGTGTCGATCAGCGTGTAGCGGCGGCCATCGCGATCGAAGTCGATCTCGATGGCGTCGCGCGTCGTACCGGGCAAGTCGAACGCAATGACGCGCTCTTCGCCCATCAGCGTATTGATAAGCGTCGACTTGCCCACGTTGGGACGACCGACGATGGCCAGCTTGATGCGGTGATCGTGCTCGCCCTCGCCTTCTTCGAACGCCTCGTCTTCGGCCGGCGGTTCGGCCAGGTCCTTCAGGGCCAGTTCGATCAGGTCGACGATGCCGTCACCGTGCGCTGCCGAAATCGGAAAGGGTTGGCCCAAGCCCAGTTCGTGGAATTCGGCAATGGCGGGGCCCAAGCCCATGCCTTCGGCCTTGTTCACCGCCAGCAGCACGCGCTGCTGGCCAGACTTGCGCAGCAGTTGGGCGATCTGGTGGTCGTGGGCGTTCAGGCCGGCGCGAGCGTCCACCAGGAACACCACGACGTCAGCCTCGGCGATGGCCTGCCGGGTCTGGCGCGCCATCTCCAGCAGGATCCCGTCCTTGGCGACGGGTTCGAAACCACCGGTATCGATAGCGATGAACGGGATCTCGCCTACCCTGCCCTCACCGTAATGGCGGTCGCGGGTCAGGCCGGAAAAATCGGCCACCAGCGCGGCGCGCGATCGCGTCAGGCGGTTGAAAAGGGTCGACTTCCCCACATTGGGGCGACCGACCAGGGCAACGACAGGCTTGAAAGACACGGTGTAAGGCTTTGTTCTATAGGTTTTTAGTTGGCGCCGATCATGACGAGATTGCCATTGCCCGTCTGGACCAGCACACCTTGGGGGGTGGTTTGCGGCGGCGAAACGACGGCGCCTCCACCCACGGACAGCCGGGCCATCAGGCTGCCATCACTACGCGACAGGAAGTGCAGATAACCTTCCAGGTCGCCCACGGCAAGCGCGCCGCCCAGCATGGCCGGGGCGGTCAGCTGGCGATTCTTCAGCGCCGCTTGCTTCCACACATTGCCGCCATTATCCAGCGCAAACGCGTTGACAACGCTATTTTGATCTGCCGAATAGGCAAAACGGTCATCCAGCGTCATGCCGCTGACGCTGGAGAAGTCCTTGGCCCACAACGGACGGCCGCCGGCGGTCACGTCAAAGCAGACGATACGCCCTTGGTAGGCGACTGCGCAAAGAAGATTGCCCGTGATACGCGGCGTGCCGACGACGTCGGTCAGGCGTTCAAGGTCGCTGGCGCCGCGCGGCGTAGCCACGGTGCCTTCCCATTGCACGTTGCCGCTGTCGGACGCGATTGCCATCAGCTTGCCGCCAGGCAGCCCGGTGATCACCAGGCCTTCGGCCAGGACCATTTGCGACACGCTGCGCAAGGCCAGCGACGGACCGGGGCGTTGCACGTTCCAGACGCGTTCGCCGCTATTGGCGTCGAACGCCTGAATGCGGTAGTCGCCGCTGCGCACGACGACAATGCCATAGCCCACCACCGGCGGGATCGTGACGTCGCTGGTCGCGCGGACCTTCCACTTGACCTTGCCGGTGTCGTCGAACGCGATCACGTCGCCATCGGGCGAGGCGACTGCGGTCGTGGTGCCGTCGCTGCCGGCACCGGCGGACAGCTTGCCTTCGGTCTTGGCCTTCCACAACGGGCGGCCACTTTGCAGGTCGAACTTGCCGACCGAGCCATCCGGCGTGGCGGCGTAGACGGCCGTGCCCAGCACCGTGGGCGCAAAGCCAAGGCCCGAGCCGCTGCCGATCGACGTGGACCAGATCTGGCGCACGGACATGCCGGCCTTGTATTCGGTCAGCGGGGCGGGATCGTATCGGCCGTCATCGTGGGAGAACAAACCGCAGCCGCCCAGGGCAAGCAAGCTTGCCAGGCAGACCGCGCCACGCCACGTACGACCAGGGGCAAATTTACGCATTACAGTTACGCTCCGCTCAGGGCATCCAGTTTCAATTGCACAACCTGGGTCAGCGGATTCGCCGTGCCCAAGCCATCAATGGCGCTTTGCCAGGCCGCACGCGCTTCATCGCGCTTGCCTTGCGCCGCGAGAATATCGCCACGACGGTCAGCAAACAAGGCGGCAAAGGCAGCCGGCGGATTGTTCAATTGCGCAAGCGCTGCATCAAACTGCTTTTGATCCAGCAGCATGCCGGCCAGACGCAGACGGGCCACGGCCTGCATTGACGGATTCTTGCCTTGCGCCGCCAGCCATTCCAGCTGCTCACGCGCGCCGGCTTCGTCCTTCTGGGCTTGCAGGGCCTGAGCCGCCACCAGCGCGCCGCGCGCGGCATAGCCGGTGGCCGGGTACTGCTCGCGCAGCGTGGCGGCCGCCGTCTTGATGCGCACCGCCGAATCGGCGCCGCCCAGGCGTGCCGCATCTTCCAGCGCTTCGAAGTAGCCCATGGCCTGGTTGGCACGGTGCGATTCATAGGCCTTCCAGCCCCACCAACCACCCCAGGCCAGCGCCACCACGGCAAACAGCGTCACGACCAGCGTGCCGTATCGAGCCCACCACGCCTTGATGGCGTCCAGCTTTTCCTGTTCTTCGAGATCGTATGCCATGCCTTAACCCTTGTTGTTCAGTACCGCAGCCAGATCCGCAAGCGGGACCTGCTGCTGCGCCGCGTCGCCTTGGGCATCCGCACGCAAATATTTGACGCTGGCGGTCTGCGATGCGACTTCGTCGGCGCCAAGAATAACCGCAACGCGGGCGCCACTGGCATCAGCGCGCTTGAATTGCGACTTGAAGCCGGCCGAACCGGCATGCACGATCACGGACAGGCCGGCATCGCGCAGCGACTCGCCCACACGGGCCGCCAGGCGCTGCGCGTCTTCACCCTGATGCACCACGTACACGTCGCATTCGGCAGGGGCGTCCAACTGAACGCTCTGTTCCCAGAGGTCCAGCAGGCGTTCCATGCCGATGGCAAAGCCGACCGCGGGAGCGGGCTTGCCGCCCAGCAGTTCAATCAAACCGTCGTAACGACCACCGCCGCACACCGTGCCCTGGGAGCCGAGGCGATCGGTGACCCACTCGAACACGGTCAGGTTGTAGTAGTCCAGCCCGCGCACCAGGCGCGGATTCAGGCTGTATTCAATGCCGGCTTCCGTCAAGCGCTGGCAAACGCCTTCGAAGTGCGCGCGCGATTCGTCACCCAGGAAATCGAACAGGCGCGGCGCGCTGTTAGCCATTTCCTGCATGGCCGGATTCTTCGTATCCAGCACGCGCAGCGGGTTCGTGTACAAGCGGCGCTGGCCGTCTTCGTCCAGAATGTCGCGGTGCTTTTCCAGGTGCTCGATCAGCGCGGCGCGGTGCGCGGCGCGTTCGGCGGGCTGACCCAGCGAATTGAGTTCAAGGCGCACGTCCTTCAGACCCAGCAGCTTCCACAGGCGGGCAAGCATGACGATGAGTTCGGCATCCACGTCGGGGCCGACAAAGCCCAGGGCTTCGACGTCGATCTGGTGGAACTGGCGGTAACGGCCGCGCTGCGGGCGTTCGTGGCGGAAAACCGGGCCGATCGAATAAACGCGTTGCGGGCGGTCATAGAGCAGGTTGTGCTCGATGGAGGCGCGCACGATGCCGGCCGTCATTTCAGGGCGCATCGTCAGCGACTCGCCATTCAGCGCATCGGTGAACGTGTACATCTCTTTTTCGACGATGTCGGTCACTTCGCCGATGCCGCGCGTGAACAGGCGCGTATGCTCAAGCACGGGCGTACGCACGTTGCGATAGCCGTAGCCGCGCAGCCAGCCGCGCACGATTTCCTCGAATTGTTCCCAGCGGGCGCTCGGCCCGGGCAACACGTCATTCATGCCGCGTATGGCGGCGACTTTCTGGAAAGCTTGAGTCATCTTGATCATGCCGCATCACGCGCCTGCCGGCGCGTTTGCGGCTACACCCTTTCTTTTAATGAGAGGCGAGCACGCCGTAACGGCGCGCCACGTAGTCTTCGACGATGGCCTGGAACTCTTCGGCGATATGGTCGCCTTTGAGGGTGACCGTGCGTTCGCCATCCACGAATACCGGCGCCGCGGGCACTTCGCCCGTTCCCGGCAGACTGATACCGATATCGGCATGGCGGCTTTCGCCCGGCCCATTGACCACACAGCCCATGACCGCGACGTTCATGCTTTCGACGCCCGGATATTGCGACTTCCAGACCGGCATCTGACGACGCAGGTAGGACTGGATGCTGTCGGCAAGTTCCTGGAAGAACGTGCTGCTGGTCCGGCCACAGCCGGGGCATGCGACCACCATGGGGGTGAACGCGCGCAGGCCCATGGTCTGCAGGATTTCTTGCGCCACGATGGCTTCGCGGCTGCGGTCGCCGCCGGGTTCCGGCGTCAACGAAATGCGGATGGTGTCGCCAATGCCTTGCTGCAGCAGCACGGCCAGCGCGGCGGTGGAGGCCACGATGCCCTTGCTGCCCATGCCGGCTTCGGTCAGGCCCAGGTGCAGCGGATAATCGCAGCGGGCGGACAGGTCGCGGTAAACGGCAATCAAGTCCTGGACATGGCTGACCTTGCACGACAGGATGATCGCATCGCGGCGCAAGCCCAATTCCTCGGCACGCTGGGCATTGCTGATGGCCGACACGACCAGCGCGTCACGCATCACGGCCTGGGCCTCCCAGGGTTGCGCGCGACGGCTGTTTTCGTCCATCTTGCGCGCCATCAGTTCGTGATCCAGGCTGCCCCAGTTCACGCCGATGCGCACCGGCTTGTCGTAACGGCAAGCCACTTCGATCATCTGCGCGAAGTTGTCGTCGCGCCGCTTGCCGCCACCCATGTTGCCGGGGTTGATCCGGTACTTGGACAGCGCTTGCGCGCATTCCGGGAACTGCGTCAGCAGCTTGTGGCCGTTGTAATGGAAGTCGCCGACCAGCGGCACGTTCACGCCCATGCGGTCCAGCTGTTCGCGGATGGCGACCACTTCGCGGGCCGCCTCGGGCGTGTTGACAGTGATACGCACCAGCTCGGAACCGGCCTGCGCCAGTTCCTTGACCTGGATCGCCGTGGCGATGGCGTCGGCGGTATCGGTATTGGTCATGGACTGCACCACGACCGGGGCATCGCCGCCAACCATGACGACGCGATCACCCCACTTCACCGCCACCGAACGGGTGGCGCGGCGCATGGCGGCCCCCACAGAGGGAGGCGGCGCATCGTGGCAAGGCAGAGAGGAATCTTGCATCGGTGGAACCGGTTTACTTGGTGGGCTTGGGCAGCCAGTCGAACGGCAGCCACTGCTGCGGCAACCAGCCTTGCCAGAAGGCGTACGCCACGCCGGCGGCCAGCACCAGCACAATGGCGATCAACCAGCCCCAGGACGTGGACGACGAACGCTCGTCGTCAGCACTGGATTGGGGAATGGAATGCGCCGAATGCAGGGCGCCCGGGCTCAGCTTGACGGGGCCGGTAACGCGGGCCTTCGGGTCAAGCGAGTCGACGATGGCCTGGGAATCGGCACCCAGCAAACGCGCATAGTTGCGGACCAGCCCGCGCAGGGAAACGCCGGTGGGCAAGTCTGCCCACGCTTCGTTTTCAAGGGCTTCGATCTGCTTCGTGGAAAACTTGATCCGGCTGGACACCTCGTCCAGGGACCAACCCTTGGACTGTCGCAGCGCGCGCAATGCCGAGCCGATATTGCCCGCGGAACCGGCGGGCGTTTCAGAAACTGCAGAAGCGAATTCCTGCGTCATGCATGCACCTGTTTAATTGGTATGGTCTGGCGCTGTGCGGCGTTGCGCTCGGTAATTCGAGTGCGATCGCGCACTTCTCCGGCCAATTGACCACAAGCTGCATCGATGTCGTCGCCCCGGGTCTTGCGCACGGTCGTGATGATGCCGGCGTCCATCAGCCGCTGCGCAAATACCTTCACGCGGGCGGAGTTGGAACGCTTCAGGCCCGACTCGGGGAAGGGGTTGAACGGAATCAGATTGAGCTTGCAGCGCAGCTGGCGTGCAATTTGGATCAGTTCCTTGGCGTGCTGGTCGGTATCGTTGATGCCGTCCAGCATGCAGTATTCAAAGGTGATGAAGTCGCGGGGCGCAAACGCCAGATAGCGCTCGCAAGCCGCCAGCAACTCTTTCAGCGGGTACTTCTTGTTCAGCGGCACCAGTTCGTCGCGCAGCGCATCGTTGGGCGCGTGCAGCGACACCGCCAGCGCCACCGGACAGTCTTGCGACAGGCGGTCCATCATGGGGACCACGCCCGAGGTGGAAACCGTGACGCGGCGACGCGACAGGCCGTAGGCGTTGTCGTCCAGCATCAGGCGCAGCGCCGGCAGGACCTGGTCGTAATTAAGCAAGGGTTCGCCCATGCCCATCATGACCACGTTGCTGATGACGCGCGTATCTTCGGTAGCCTTGGCGCTTTCCAGGCGGGCGGTGCCGATATCGGCTTCCAGCACGCGCTTGGCCCACCACAGCTGGCCGATGATTTCGCTGGTTTTCAGGTTGCGGTTAAAGCCCTGATGCCCGGTCGAGCAAAAGCGGCAATTGACCACGCAGCCGGCCTGGCTGGAAATACATAGGGTGCCGCGATCGTCTTCGGGGATGAAGACGGTTTCGATGGCATTGCCCTGCCCCACGTCGAACAGCCACTTGCGCGTGCCGTCGGTCGAGCGTTGCTCGATATTGACGGGCAAGGCCTCGATACGGCAGTTGGACGCGAGCTGGCTGCGGAATTCGCGAGCCAGGTCGGTCATGGCGTCGAACGAATCGGCGCCGCGCTGGTGCATCCAGCGCTGCAGCTGGCGGGCGCGAAACGGCTTGCCGCCCCACTGCCCGACAAGTTCGGACAGGGCGGAGCCATCCAGCCCCAGCAAATTGATTCGTTCGACGGATTCCATGACCTGGGTAACGCTAAAAAACTAATTCAGTGCTTACGCGAAAATCAACGGCTGTGGATGTTGATTTCGGGGAAGAAGAAAGCGACTTCAACGGCAGCCGTTTCCGGAGCGTCGGAGCCGTGCACGGCGTTGGCGTCGATGCTGTCGGCGAAGTCGGCGCGGATGGTGCCGGCTTCAGCCTTCTTCGGGTCCGTGGCGCCCATCAGGTCGCGGTTCTTCTGGATGGCATCTTCACCTTCCAGCACTTGCACGAACACGGGGCCCGAGATCATGAAATCGACCAGGTCCTTGAAGAAGGGGCGTTCCTTGTGCACGGCGTAGAAACGCTCGGCATCGGCGCGCGACAGTTGCGCCAGGCGGGCAGCGATGACCTTCAGGCCGGCTTGCTCGAAGCGGCCGACGATCTGGCCGATGACGTTCTTGGCGACGGCGTCGGGCTTGATGATCGAGAGGGTGCGTTGGATGGACATTAGGAACTCCGAAAGCTGATTTCTGACTGGTTTCTGATGAATTGCCTGGCGTGGCTCTGCACTTGTCGGTGTCACCCTTGAAGTGTCATCGCGCGATGGGCGCGCGGGCGGTCCGGCGTGTTTGAACGATGTCGTTGAACATTCCGGGCCGGCCCGAACCGCTTGCCAAGGCAGGGATTCGACACTGGCCACCGATCGGACGTGCCGTGGATTCTTACCGAGGATACCGAAACGGGAGCTTTTAAGCGCACATTTCTGAAGGAATCCTCAATGAATTCAGGGACTTCTAAAAGGTTTACAGTAACCCGGTATTCTAACACGCTGAGAAGACCGCATTACATCTTAAAATGAGCGGTTTGCTGCCCGTATCCCTATGCCGGGCGCCCTGTCTGCCGGAACCCTGTAATGACTCAAGCTGCTCCCCCCACCGCCGCGAACCCCGCGAGCGACGCCCCGGAACTCTCCAAGAGCTTCGAACCTTCTGAACTGGAATCGCGCTGGTACGCCGAATGGGAAAAGCGCGGCTATTTCACGGCGGGTCAGCACGTAAAAACGGGGACAGAAAGCCAGCCCTATGTCATCCAGTTCCCGCCGCCCAACGTCACGGGCACGCTGCACATGGGCCACGCGTTCAACCAGACCATCATGGACGGGCTGGTGCGGTATCGCCGCATGTCCGGCGACGACACGGTGTTCATTCCCGGCACCGACCACGCCGGCATCGCCACGCAGATCGTTGTTGAAAGACAGCTGGATGCCCAGAAGGTTTCGCGCCATGACCTCGGCCGCGAAAAATTCGTGGAAAAAGTCTGGGAATGGAAGGAAAAGTCGGGCAACGCCATTACCGAACAGGTGCGTCGCCTGGGCGCCTCGGCGGACTGGCCGCGCGAGTATTTCACCATGGACGACCGCATGTCGCGAGGCGTGGTCGAGACCTTCGTGCGCCTGCATAAACAGGGCCTGATCTACCGCGGCAAGCGCCTGGTCAACTGGGACCCCAAGCTGCTGACCGCCGTGTCCGACCTGGAAGTGCAGTCCGAAGAGACCGAGGGCCACATGTGGCACATCCTCTATCCCTTCGTGGACGGCCCGCAAACCATCGTCGACAAAGACGGCCAGACCGTCACGCTGCGCGGCATGACCATCGCCACGACCCGCCCGGAAACGATGCTGGCCGACGGCGCGCTGTGCGTGCACCCGGACGACCCGCGCTACCAGCACCTGGTCGGCAAGGAAGTCGAGCTGCCGCTGTGCGACCGCAACATCCCGATCATCGCCGACGATTTCGTTGACCCGGAATTCGGCACGGGCTGCGTGAAGATCACCGGCGCGCACGACTTCAACGACTATGCCTGCGCGATGCGCCACGATCTTCCCTTGATCGTGATCTTCACGCTGGACGCGCACATCAACGAAAACGGCCCCAAGCAGTTCCAGGGCCTGGAACGCTACGAAGCCCGCAAGGCAGTCGTTGCGCAGCTGGATGCGGAAGGCTATCTGGTCAAGGTCGAACCGCACAAAATGATGCAGCCCAAGGGCGACCGCACGGGCGTCGTCCTGGAACCCATGCTGACCGACCAATGGTTCGTGGCCATGAGCAAGCCCGCGCCCGAAGGCACGCTGAACCCGGGCAAGAGCATCACCGAAGTGGCCCTTGAAGTGGTGGCCGATGGCCGCATCAAGTTCTACCCGGACAACTGGACCACCATCTACAACCAGTGGCTGAACAACATCCAGGACTGGTGCATCTCGCGCCAGCTGTGGTGGGGCCACCAGATTCCGGCGTGGTATTCGGAAGACGGCCAGATCTTCGTTGCACACGACGAAGCCGGCGCCATCGAGCAGGCACGCGCCGCAGGCGTCACGGGCGATCTCAAGCGCGATCCTGACGTGCTGGACACCTGGTTCTCGTCGGGCCTGGTGCCCTTCACGACGCTGGGCTGGCCTGAAAAAACGCCCGACCTGGAACGCTACCTGCCGTCCAGCGTGCTGGTTACCGGCTTCGACATCATTTTCTTCTGGGTCGCGCGCATGGTCATGCTGACCACGCACATGACCGGCCAGATTCCGTTCAAGCACGTCTATGTGCACGGCCTGATCCGCGATGCCGACGGCCAGAAGATGAGCAAGTCCAAGGGCAACACGCTGGACCCGGTCGACCTGATCGACGGCATCGACCTGGACGGTCTGGTCACCAAGCGTACCTACGGCCTGATGAACCCCAAGCAGGCCGGCGCCATCGAAAAGGCAACGCGCCGCCAATACCCGGACGGCATTCCGGCGTTCGGCACCGACGCGCTGCGCTTCACGATGGCGGCCTACGCCACGCTGGGCCGCAACATCAATTTCGACCTGAAGCGTTGCGAGGGGTATCGCAACTTCTGCAACAAGCTGTGGAACGCCACGCGCTTCGTGCTGATGAACACCGAAGGCCATGACCTGACGGGTTCCGACGCGGGCGAAACCTCGTTTGTCGACCGCTGGATCATCAGCCAGATGCAAACGCTGGAAGCCGACGTGGCGCGCGGCTTTGCCGACTACCGCTTCGACAATATCGCCAACTCGCTGTACCGCTTTGTCTGGGACGAATACTGCGACTGGTACCTGGAACTGGCCAAGGTCCAGATCCAGACCGGCACGCCGGCCCAGCAACTGGGTACGCGCCGCACGCTGATCCGTGTGCTGGAATGCGTGTTGCGCCTGGCCCACCCGATCATTCCGTTCATCACCGAAGAACTGTGGCAGAAGGTGTCGGTGGTGGCGGGCAAGCGCAAGGAAGGCGTTGCCGACAGCGTCAGCGTGCAGCCGTATCCGCAAGCCAATCTGGCCGCCGTGGACGCTAAGGCCGAAGCCGACGTGGCCGAGCTGAAGGCGCAGGTCGAGGCCGTGCGGGCATTGCGCGGCGAAATGAACCTGTCGCCCGCCCAGAAGGTGCCGCTGTGCGCCCAGGGCGATGCGCCCGTGCTCAAGCGCAACGCGCCTTACCTTGCCGCGCTGGCCAAGCTGAGCCAGGTGGACGTGCTGGACACCCTGCCCGACGCCGGCGCACCGGTCCAGGTGGTGGGTGCCAGCCGCCTGATGCTGCACGTTGAGATCGACGTGGCCGCCGAACGCGTCCGTCTGGACAAGGAAATCGCGCGTCTGGAAGGCGAAATCGCCAAGGCCAACGGCAAGTTGTCCAACGCCAGCTTTGTCGAACGCGCACCCGCAGCCGTTGTCGAGCAGGAAAAGGCGCGCATGGCGCAGTTTGGCGAAACCCTGCAAAAGGTGCGCGAACAGCGTGCCAAGCTGGCGGACTGAACCTGATCGGTTCTGGCCAAAACGCCCGCCAAACAAAAACCCCGGAACGCGTTCCGGGGTTTTTTTCTGCTTGGCCGGTGGCCTACGCTTACACGCCCCCGTCCGTCATGCGATACCACGTGACCACCGCGTTCACGTACAGCCGGCGCAAACCATAGAGCGGAAACGGCACCACCGGTGACAAAGGCACGGGCAGCGCGGTTGCGTCGCCCGTGGCCACGTACTGCGCCATCGCGCGCCCCATGCTGGTTTGCAGACCCACCCCGCGCCCCTGGCAGCCGATATCCACCAGCAGGCCAGGCTGCGGCTCGTGCAAATGCGGCAGGTAATCGCGCGTGATGGCCACGCGCCCGCACCAGCGGTATTCAAACGGCGTGCCGGCCACCTGCGGGAACATCTTGAACATCACGCGTTCCAGGTGCGCCCAATCCTGCGGCCCCTTGGGTTCACGAAACGGCCCGCGTCCGCCCATCAACAGGCGGCCCTGATGGTCCAGACGGAAGTACAGCAGCAGGTTGCGCGTATCGGACGTGACATGGCCTTCGGGAAAGATTCCGGCGCGCACCGATTCCGGTAGCGGCGCCGTCGCCACCTGGAAAGTGTTGGCATCGATGATGGACGTCTTCAGGCCGGGCAGCAGGTCGCCACCGTAAGCGTTCGTGCACATGACGACGCGATCCGCCATCACGCTTGCACCGCGTGCCGTCGTGGCTGTCCACTTGCCGCCGTCGCGCTTCAAGCCCGTGACCGGCGTTTCCGTGTGGATCAGCGCGCCCGCGTTCAACGCGGCGCGTGCCAGGCCACGCACATAGCTCAAGGGCTGCACCGCCCCCGCCCGGTTATCGACCCAGCCGCCCAGGTAGCGGTCCGTGCCCAGCAGGCGTGCAACCTGATCCTGATCGAGCGGCTGGGCGTCCACGCCGTGGCGCGCCCATTGCGCCGCGCGGCCATGCGCTATGCGCAAGGCCTCGGCGGTGTGCGCGCCCTGGATCCATCCCCTGCGCACATGCGGCACGTCCATCGCATGACGGTCGATCAGGTTGAAGACTGAATCGGCCGTGGCGCCGGCAAACCGCAACAGCCGCTCGCCCTTGTCGTGTCCGAACATTGAAATCAAATCGTCCGGGTCGTATTTCAGCCCAGGAATCACCTGACCGCCATTACGCCCGGATCCGCCGAAGCCGATCTCGCGAGCCTCCAGCACGATGGTCTTCACGCCCCGCTCGGCCAGGTGCAAGGCCGTGCTTAACCCGGCGTAGCCACCGCCTATCACCAACACGTCGGCTTGCGTCGACGCGGTCAACGGCTCGGTCGGAGGCGGCGGCGCCGCAGTGGCGGCCCATAAGGACGGAGAGAGGGGAAACGGCGCTTGCGGCATGACGGTTCCTTACATGGGATGCAGCACGCGGTGCAGGAAGTCCTGCGTCCGGGGATGCTGCGGATGATTCAGCACTTCGCGGGCGGCGCCCTGCTCTACCATGACGCCGCCATCGAAGAACATGACGCGGTCCGCGACCTCGCGGGCAAAGCTCATTTCATGCGTGACGACCACCATCGTCATGCCCGCTTCCGCCAGCTTGCGCATCACGCCCAACACATCGCCGACCAGTTCAGGGTCCAAGGCGGACGTGGGCTCATCGAACAGAATGGCCTTGGGCTGCATCGCCAACGCCCGCGCGATGGCCACGCGCTGCTGCTGGCCGCCGGACAGTTGATTGGGATGTGCGTCGGCCTTGTCCGCCAGGCCTACGCTGGCCAGCAATTCGCGCCCGCGTTCCATCACCTGAGCGCGGGGCTCCTTTTTGACGAAGATGGGCCCTTCAATCACGTTTTCCAGCGCGGTGCGATGCGGGAATAAGTTGAAGCGTTGAAACACCATCGCCACCTGCGTGCGAATCGACACAATGGACGCCGCGTCGGCATCCACGAGTTCACCATCCACGGTGATGCGGCCGGCGTTATAGCGCTCCAGCCCGTTGATGCAGCGCAGGATCGTGGACTTACCCGAACCGGACGGGCCGATTACGCAGACCACTTCGCCCTTGCGGACTTCGGCGTCGATACCCTTCAACACCTCAAGCGAGCCAAAGCTCTTGCGCACTCCTTGCAGTTCGATCATTTGGTGGCGCTCCTTTTTTCCAGGTGACGCACCAGCAGGATCAACGGCACGCACATCACCAGGTACATCAGCGCCACCAGCGAAAAGACGGTCGCGTTCTTGAAGGTGGAGACCGCAATCAGCTTGCCTTGCAGCGCAAGCTCGGCCACCGTGATCGTCGACGCCTGTGACGAATCTTTCAACATCATGATCATGATGTTGCCGTACGGCGGCAGCACGATCTTGACTGCCTGCGGCAAGACCACGCGCCGCATCGTCATGCTCCAGCTCATGCCCATCGCCATCGCCGCTTCGATCTGACCGCGGTCGATGGCCTGGATACCGGCGCGGAAATTCTCGGCCTGATACGCGGAATACGCGACGCCCAGACCAATGATGGCCGCCTGCACGGCGGTCAACGAGACCCCCATGTCCGGCATCACGAAATAGATGTAGAACAGCAGCACGATAATCGGGATACCGCGCAGCAGGTTGATCACCCCGCCGCTGATCTTGGACAGGATTTTATTGCCCGAGACGCGCATCAGCGCCCACACCAGGCCCAGCACCGTGGACAGCGCCAGCGAACCGAGCGTGACCAGGATCGTCAGCTTGGCGCCTTGCAGCAATATCGGCAGGTACTCCGCCGCGTCGTTGAAGAATTCCGTCATGACCTCATCCACCCAGGCTCGACCGCCAGCAGGGACGCGGGATGCGTCCCGCCCGCCGACGCGCACGCACGCACGCGCGTCAGCTTGGCAGTTGCTAAAACGTTGGTTGCCTGCAAGCAGCCGGCGTTATGCGCCGGACAGCCCCCACTTTTTCAAGATGGCGTCGATGGCGCCGTCGGCCTTGAGCTTGGCCAGCGCTTTATTGATGCGTTCCAACAGCGCGGTATCTTCCTTGCGCGTGGCCAGGCCCAGGCTACCCATCACGGTAGGTTGATAGGCTTGTGCCATCTTCAGATTGGGGTAGTTGCCTTGCGTCAGGATGTAGGCGGCGATCGGGTAGTCCATGAACCCGCCCTGGATGCGGCCGGCGTTGGCGTCGCGCATCATGTCCGGCGGATTGTCGTACAGCTTCACTTCCTTGAACACACCGCTCTTCTGGATGGGTTCGACAAACGCCGTCCCCACCTGCACGCCAACGGTCATGCCCTTCATGTCCGCGAACGACTTGTATTCCTTGTTGTCGGTCTTAAGCACCATCAGTCCTTCGCCATAGCGATAGACCGGTTCGGAAAAGCTCACGACTTGTTGGCGCTGCGGAGTGATGAACATTGCGGCCGACACGATATCGATGCGCTTGGATGTCAGTGACCCAATCAATGCGGAAAACGCCATGGGTTCGATCTGAACCTCGAAGCCGGCCTCTTTGCCCACGGCCTTCACGATGTCCACCATCACGCCTTCGATGCTATTGGCTTTGGTGTCCAGAAACGTAAAAGGACTGCCGGTGGGCGTGGACCCCACCTTCAACACCGTTTGGGCTTGCGCGCCCGCGGCCATGGACAATGCTGCAAATACAGAGACAACAAGAGTCTTGAATTTCATGACATTTCCTCATCGTGGCAAAGAAGTCCGGGCAACGCCCTGCGTGTCCGGTGGCGCGACAATCCCCAGTGTCGTCGCGCGGATGTGGCTGCTGCGCGCTTATGGCGCCTGTTGCGTGTCGTCCCCCGCGGCTGGTGTGATGTTGGAAATGGCCCAGATCACCTCGGTCGTCTGCGAGCCGGGATTGCGCCAGCGTCGCGGCGTGCTGCTGGCATAACAAAAGCTGTCGCCCTCATTGAGCAGGACCACGCGATCGCCCACCCACAATTCCAGAGACCCCTTCAGCACAACACCGATCTGCTCGCCCTGCCCCGTCACGAACAGCTCGTTGCCGGTGGAGCCGCCGGGCTCGATACTGGCGCGGCAAAGGTCCATGCTGCGGCAGGCCGGCGGCGTGTACATCTCTTTGCTGATGCCTTTTTCACTAAGGTCAATGAAGCGGTGCGTGCCGGCTCGCGCCACGCGGCCCCCATCTTCGCCCTGCGTCGGCTCGGCATTGCGCAGCAGCGAATTGACCGAGACATGAAATTCGCGCGCCAGCAGGTGCAGCACTTTGACGGAAGCGGAACTCAGGCCGCGTTCGATCTGGCTGAGCAAGCCCAAGGACATGCCGCAGGCACGCGCCACTTCAGCCAGTGAACGGCCTTGCTCTTTACGCAGCTGCCGCAGCTGTTGGCCCAGCCATAAGTCCACGGCGGACTCGGGCCGATCGGCCGGCAAGGCCTTCGACGCAGGCGACGACTCGGGATGGCTATCAAGGGCGGTCCGCGTCGAACGCGAGCCGCCAGGCTCGGATCTGCTCATGTGAAAATTTCACGGTGGTGTAATTTTCAATACTAAGGAGCACGCGAAAAGCTCACAACCTAGGAACATCCCTAGCGGTTGTGGACGGGTGCCGGACAGCGGATAGGAGCAGCCGAAGTTGGCGGCAACACGCCGGGACGCGGAAGCGAAATGCTCAGGACGCGTCGGGCGCTTCGGGTTTTTTGGAGGGAGATGCGGCGGACCTGCGCCGGCGCTTGGGTGCATCGGCTGTGGGGTCGTACGTGCCGGCCAATTCGGCCAGGTAGCGCTCGTCTGCCTTGTTCAGCCAGCCCTTGGCGCGCGCGGATTCAATCAGCTCCGGGCGGCGCGAGGCCGTCAATGCCAGCGAACGCTCTCGCCGCCAGCGGGCGATGTTCGCGTGATGGCCGCTTAGTAGCGGCGCGGGCACGGATTCGCCCTCGTAGACTTCCGGGCGCGTGTAATGGGGGCTGTCCAGCAGACCGGACAAGGTGTCGTTGAACGAGTCCTGCAATGCGGAATCGCCGTCGTTCAGCACACCAGGCAACAGCCGCACAGCGGCGTCGATGACGGCAAGCGCGGCTATTTCGCCGCCGGACAGAACAAAGTCGCCCAGCGAAATCTCGTGCGTAACGCAACGTTCAATGAAGCGCTGGTCAACGCCTTCGTAGCGCCCGCAAATCAAGATGATGCCGTCGCTGGCAGCCAGGGTTTCGGCGCCCGCCTGGTTATAGCGCTGGCCGACCGGAGCCAGTAGCGCCACGGGGGCACGGCCCAGGCCTTGCGCGGCGCGCGCCTCCTGGGCGGCGTTGACGGCAGCTTCCAGTGGCGCTGCCATCATCACCATTCCGGGGCCGCCGCCGTAGGGGCGGTCGTCCACCGTGCGATGGACGTCCTGCGTGAAATCGCGAGGATTCCACGCATGAAGGGACCACCGGCCCTGGGCATGCGCCCGGCCGGTGACACCTAAATCGCGCACCACCCCGAACATTTCGGGAAAGAGCGTAATGACGTCGAATCGCATCAAAGATCCGCCGGCCAGTCGCTGTCAATGCGGCGAGCAGCCAGATCGACGGCGTGGATGTGCGCGCGTACGAACGGAACGAGCATTTCGGCGGGTCGGCCCTTGGCGTTCAGAATAGGTTCGGGCCCTTCGGCTCCAACCTTCTGGCACAAGACCTTCAAAACGGCATGAGCGCCGTTATCAAGGACTTCGTCCACCACACCAATCAGCGTGGGTTCACCGTCGGCGCTGGTATACAGCGCGCAGCCGATGAGGTCGACCCAGTAGTATTCGTCTTCTTTGGGCGCGGGAAAAGAACCGCGCGGCGCCTGGACGGAATATCCGCGCAAGGCTTCGGCCTGATCGCGGTCCGCAATGCCCGCCAGCTGGGCCACCACTGTGGCGCCCTGTGAACGGGACTGCAATACCTTGATTGCGACAGGCGCAGACGCGACAGCGCCCCGCGCCAATTCAGGCACAGGGCGAGTCAACCACCATTGAGATGCTGAGAGCAGCACTTCGGCATTGGCCGAATGAGGCTGCACCTTAACCCAGCCTTTCACACCGTAGGCTGCAGTGATGCGGCCCAGCTCGATCAAATCCGTAGGCGCCGCGTTAGAGGTTGCGGCATCAGACATGTATCGTGCTCTTGGTAATTATGAAACAGCTAAGAATGGTAGCTTTACAGCTGAACTAACGGTTCGGTTGTACGACGCAGGCAATTAAGCTGCGGCGGAAACCTTAGCCGAGTAGTCCTTGACCAGACGCTCGACGGCGGGCGACAGTTGGGCGCCATTGCCGGTCCAGTACTGCACGCGATCCAGCGCAATGCGCAGGTTTTCCGTGCCTTCGCTAGCTACGGGGTTGTAGAAACCCACGCGCTCGATGAAGCGGCCGTCGCGACGGTTGCGCGAATCGGTGGCCACCAGGTTGTAAAACGGACGCTTCTTGGACCCACCGCGGGCCAGGCGAATCACCACCATAGGTAATCCCTTGAATTAGTTGTGAAAAACGGGAAATTCTAGCACTTAAACAAGCCAGCTGGCAAATGCAGGTGCTGAATCAGTCGGGGCGGCGCAATTTGTATCGTAAAACACCGCATCCGGGTATTCTACAAAACGGGCCGAAGCCCGCCGCAGGCCAAAGTGTAGCCGCCTGGCCGCGCTTTCGCCCGCATTTCCTGCGAATCACCTTAGTGCGTTTGAAGAAATAACCGGTTGGAGAGATCGGATTTATGTCGTCCTACGCCAGACCCCCCGTTTGCCTGCCTTTCGCTGTGCCCCTTCGGCGCGGCATTTCCCCTGTTTTCCAATCTTCATCCTGACGACGGATTTACTCCTTCCGGCATCGTTACGCCTGTTCGTTCGTGTTTTTTCCCCCACACTTCCTCTCTCGGAGGGTGCCACACCATGAAGAACCCGACATCCGTCTTCAAACCCGTCGCACGCCTGGCCTTGACGGGCCTATTGCTAGGCACGCTGGCGATGCCCATCACCGCTTCTGCCCGCATCGTCGGCGCGGCGATGACCACCGCTACGGGCGAGGTCACCGCCGTGGACCCGGCCACGCGCGCCATTACCTTGCAAGGCAACAACGGCAATACGGTCGAGGTCGTCGCCGGCCCCGAGGTCCGCAACTTCCAGCAGATCAAACCGGGCGACATGCTGACCTTGGACTACTACGAATCCGTGGGGGTGGATGTGCGCCCAGCGGGTTCGGGCGCCCCCGAAGTCAAGACTGAAACGGCGGCGACACGCAGCGCCGACGGCGCCAAGCCGGGCGGCGCAGTGGGCCGCCAAACCACCATCACCGCCGAGATCTGGCACATCAACAAAAGCGCCAACCTGGTCACGCTGAAGGGGCCGCAGGGCGGCATGCGCACGATCCAGGTCAAAGACCCCGCCTTGCAAGCGCGCCTGCAACAGCTCAAGGAAGGCGACTTGGTGGATTTCACGATTACCCAAGCCGTGGCCGCGGCCATCCACAAATAAACCGAGCACCGGCAAAGAAAAGGCCCGCTTGATGCAAGCGGGCCTTTTTGCGGGTGCGTATCGGATAGCGGGTAGCGGAGAGCGGACTGCGGACCTAATGGCGCTTCTGCGCGGCGCAATCCGGGAATAAACGGCTGCGCCGGCTATCGGCGGCGCAGGTAATGCACGCCGCGCCCCTCGGCCTCGTGCTGCGCGACCAGCGTATTGCCGGTTTGACGGGCAAACGCCTGAAAGTCTCGGATTGCATTGCGGTCGGTGGTGACAACTCGCAGAACTTCGCCGCTGGCCATCTGCGCCAACGCCTTCTTGGCGCGCAGGATGGGCAGCGGGCAGGTCAGGCCGCTGGCATCGATCTCGTGCTCGAAAGTCGGCGCTTGCACGCCGGCGTCGACACCGGTATCCGCGCTGCTCATCAGAGACGCTCGTCCACCCACTTTTGCACACCGGCGATGGCGGCCGGCAAGGCGGCCAGGTCGGTGCCGCCGCCCATGGCCATGTCCGGACGTCCGCCGCCCTTGCCCCCCACCTGGCTGGCGACGAAGCCAACCAGGTCGCCCGCCTTGATGCGGTCGGTCAGGTCGGCGGTGACGCCGCCCACCACGCTGATCTTGCCGTCGGCCGAGCCGGTGGCAAGCAGCACGACAGCCGGCTTCAGGCGGTCTTTCAGGTTGTCGACCATGCCACGCAGGGCCTTCGGGTCCACGTCGCCAATGCTGGCGGCCAGGACCTTGATGCCCTTGACGTCGACAGCGGCGCTGGTCGCCAGGTCGTTGCCGGCACTGGCCGCCAGCTTGTTGCGGGACTGCTCAAGGTCTTTCTCAAGCGCCTTGATCTGATCCTGCACCTGCGCGATACGCGCCGGCACGTCGGCCGGCGTGCTGCGCAGCATGCCGGCGATCTGGGTCAGCAAGGCGTTCTGGTTCTGCACCCAGGCCAGCGCGTTGTCGCCGGTAATGGCTTCGATACGGCGCACACCCGCCGCCACACCACCTTCGGACACGATCTTGAACAGACCGATGTCGCCGGTGCGGCTGACGTGCGTGCCACCGCAAAGCTCGCGCGAGAAGCCGATATCCAGCACGCGCACCGTATCGCCGTATTTCTCGCCGAACAGCGCCATGGCGCCGCCCTTGACGGCGTCATCGTATGCCATGACCTGGGCAACGGTGGGATGGTTGGCCAACACTTCAGCGTTGACGATGGCTTCGACGCGCGCGATCTGCTCGGCGGTCATCGGCGCATCTTGTGCGAAGTCGAAGCGGGTCTTGTCGGCATCGACCAGCGAACCGCGCTGCTGCACGTGCGCGCCCAGCACCTGGCGCAAGGCCTTGTGCATCAAGTGGGTGGCCGAGTGGTTGCGCACGGTACGCGCGCGGCGCACGGCGTCCACGCGCGCCAGCAGCGTCGTGCCTACCGACAACGAACCCGCTTCCAGCACTCCGTGGTGACCGAACACACCGTTTTGAATCTTCAGGGTGTCGGCGACGGCAAATCGTACGCCGTCGGCTTCCAGCAAGCCGGTATCGCCGACCTGGCCGCCGGACTCAGCGTAGAACGGCGTGGCGTCCAGCACCACGACGGCATTCTGGCCAGCCTGCACCTGCTGGACCTGCGTGCCGTCCACGTACAGGGCCGTGACCTTGACGTTGTCGAGCTCCAGCTTTTCGTAGCCTTCGAAGCGCGTTTCGGCGCCTTCGTAGCTCAGGCCTTCGGCCATCTTGAACTTGCCGGCGGCGCGCGCCTGATCCCGCTGGCGTTCCATCGACACTTCAAAACCCGCCATGTCGACTTCGACTTCGCGTTCGCGGCAGATGTCGGCGGTCAGGTCGACGGGAAAGCCGTAGGTGTCGTACAGGGTGAACAGCGTCGTGCCGTCCAGCACGCCACCCTTGGGCACATTGGCCAAGGCCGTGTCCAGGATGCGCATACCGTGTTCCAGCGTTTCGCCGAAACGCTCTTCTTCCTGCTTGAGCACCTGCGCCACGCGGTCGGCCATGTTGGCCAATTCCGGATAGGCTTCACCCATTTCGGCGACCAGATCAGGCACCAGGCGGTGGAAGAACGGCTTGGTCTGGCCCAGCTTGTAGCCGTGGCGCAAGGCGCGACGCACGATGCGGCGCAGCACGTAGCCCCGACCTTCGTTGCTGGGGATCACGCCGTCGACGATCAGGAACGAGCAGGCACGGATGTGGTCCGCGATGACCTTCAGCGAGTTGTTCTCGAGGTCCTGCACGCCCGTTTCGCGCGCGGCGGCGTGGATCAGCTTTTGGAACAGGTCGATTTCATAGTTGGAATGCACGCCTTGCAAAACGGCGGCGATGCGCTCCAGCCCCATGCCGGTATCGACACAGGGGCGCGGCAGACGCGGCATATTGCCTTCGGCGTCGCGCTCGAACTGCATGAAAACCAGGTTCCAGATTTCGATGTAGCGGTCGCCGTCTTCTTCGGGCGATCCGGGAGGACCGCCCCAGACGTCCGGGCCGTGGTCGAAGAAGATTTCCGAGCAAGGGCCGCAGGGCCCGGTGTCGGCCATCTGCCAGAAGTTGTCCGACGCGTAGCGCGCGCCCTTGTTGTCGCCGATGCGCACGATGCGCTCGGGCGGCACGCCCACTTCATTGGCCCAGATGTCGTAGGCCTCGTCGTCTTCCTGATAGACGGTGACCCAGAGCTTTTCGGCCGGCAGCTTGTAGACCTGCGTCAGCAGCTCCCAGGCGTACTGGATGGCGTCGCGCTTGAAGTAGTCGCCAAAGCTGAAGTTACCCAGCATTTCGAAGAACGTATGGTGCCGGGCGGTGTAGCCCACGTTCTCCAGATCGTTATGCTTGCCGCCCGCGCGCACGCTGCGCTGCGAGGACGTGGCGCGCGTGTACGACCGCGATTCCTTGCCCGTGAACACGTCCTTGAACTGGACCATGCCCGAATTGGTGAAAAGCAGGGTCGGATCGTTGCCGGGAACGAGCGAGGACGACGGGACAATGGTGTGCCCCTTCGACTTGAAGAATTGCAGAAACTGGCGGCGAATCTCGGAGGATTTCATCGTGGATGACGCAGATTTAGGCGAATCTTTGATTATAGAGGGTTAGCGAGAAAGCGCGGAAAAGGCCGGTCCGGCTGCCCTATCTGACACACACATATCCCGTCGTCCACCCTTCGGTTTCCGTCCATTTTCCGCCCGCGGACACGATGACCCCGGCAAAGCCCGGGGGACAGGAACACTGCCCTGTCACGGGATTGGCCGTCGACACGCCGGTGTAATGCCTGCATCCGCGCGGATGATTGAGGCTGTAGGCGCCGCCAAAACCGCTTGATGCACGCTGCCAAACCCCGGACTGGCACGTCAACAATTCACTTTCGTGGGATGACGCCACGGTGCCGACCCCAACGTTGCAGGGGTGGCCGGCCGTGGCGCGGGCGCCCACGGAAAGATACCCGCCTGCGATGATCGAGGATGCCGCGGTGAGCGACCCCGCCAAGCTGGGGTCCCGCGCATCCCCAATCTTTACGTACGGCGTCAGGTCCGGCATGACGGGCTGGACGCTGGTCTCGGCTTGTCCGCCGATGCCCGCCCAGAGCGCCACCGTGCCCGCCGCATAGGGCGGGGCGTTGGCCAAGGGGTTGGGAAAACTGAAGGCCGGCCCCCGCACCCGCCCGGGCGCCTCGGGCCACACCGCGCCCGCATACCCTTGCGCAGCGTCGATGATCGTGGAGATGCCGACCAGGTCCGGCGCATGCGTTCCCTTTTTCAGCACGGGCGTGTCGCTGTAGACCAGGGCATCAAGCCGGCAGCGCGGGCCGGGGCACGCGTCGTGTCTCACGATATGAACCCGCACGCCGAATCCCATCGCCGTGCGCGCCGGAAAATCAGCGGGCAAATATGCCTGCGTGCGCAATTCCGCCACGGTGGGTGCAAACGGGTCCGCGAACAACGGGGCTCCGCCCTCGCCCACCAAAGGGCCGCCCTTGGACAAGGCGTCGAAATGGCGCTGAAGCGTTTGCGCCATCGCCTGTCTGACCTGCATCAGCCACACGCCCGTGGAGCGCGCCGCCGCGTCTTCGATCCGCTGGACGAGCTGGTTTGACGCCCAGATCGCAATCATGGACGTCAATGCCAGCGCCACCGCCAGACCGACCAGCGAGAACCCGCCTTGGGGCCGGCATGCGCGCGGCGACCCGCGCGCGCCCTTGCCAAAGAGCGGCGGCGTCATCTTGCGGTGAAAGTGAAGGTGTTGACTTCACCCTGGCTGCATTGCGCCTGCGCCAAGGCGGCGCGATACGGCACGTCGGGAACGGCTAGCGCGTCTTTCACGACTTTTGCGCCCGTGCCGCCGCCTATGGAGATAGCCTCCGAGACCCGTTGCAGCACCGAGGCCAGCGCTGGGCACGCCGCGTGGCTGACGTTAGTCAGGGTGACGACGAATGCCGACCCCAGCCCGCCCCCGCCGGACGCGGCGGCCGCCACCTCGACCACACCGTTGCGGCCCGTTCCGCTGCCGCCCAGACCGTGCACCACCCGTGCCGACGCCCCACTGCCCACGACAGCCAGCACGCTGGAGTCGCGCAGCGCATTCGCCAGCGCGCCGGTGTCCAGCCCCTCGTACGGCGTCACGCCACCACCCTGGGCATTGATTTTCATGCTGGCAATGAAACGCTGAATTTCCTCCCCGACCTTGGGCACCTTGTTTTCGATGACATAGGCGCCTATCGCCGGAATCCCGACGATGGCGATCAACAACACGATGGCGGTCACGATGGACACCTCCATCAAGGAAAAGCCCCGCTGCCGTGTTATGCGGCATCGACGCCGGTTTTTACTGTTCATGGGTATTCGCTGCATCGCTGCCTCCGTGGATAAATGAAATGTGCGCGAGTGGTGGTTGGGTACAGTCCCGCCCCGCGCTACTGACTTGCATAAAAATTCGTAAGGGCGCGCCGCAACTCGTCAATGACGCCGTAGTGCCAAAGCGTGATGCCCAATACCGTTGCCAGCGAGGCGACAAGCAGCGACCAACGCAATGCGGTCGCCTGTCTGCGCACGCGCGCCAGCAGGCGAGCTTCGACACGCTGGCGTACTCGCGCCAAGCCCGCTTCAAGCCCCAACGCATCCATCATGTCGGCCATGTACCACCAGGTTTCCTGGTCCAGCATGCCGGTGGCGAAGATGTCCGGCCCGCTATCGCCCGCATCAATGTGGTCCAACATGGCTTGCAGATGCGTGTGCAGCCAAGGTGACGCGCCCCCCGCCTGCACCGACAGCGCACGACGAAGCCGGGTGTCCGCGGACCCGCGTTGCCGGATCAGCACAGACAACAGGCACAGAAAGCGAATCGCCTGAAAGTCGCGATACAAGCGCCATAACAGCCATCGGTCCAAAGCGGCTCTGGCGCCGCCGGTCAGATTTGGCAAGGACCAGAGGCTTAGCAAGGCGATGCCCAGGCTCAGCACCAGCCATAGCAGCAGCCACTGATCCAGCGCGCCCGCCAGCCCGAACAGGTTGCGCGTCAAGCGGCCGTAGTCTTCCGGCGGCACCAGCTGGAAGACCGATTGCAGGCGCGGCACGGTGAAGTACGGAATGGCGCATAGCAACGCAAAGGCGACCGTGGCCGCGACCACTCCCGCGGCAGCGGCAGAGGCGACAGCCAGCCACGCTTGCCCCGCCAAGCGGACGGCCCCGGCAAGATCGCGCAACGCAGCGGCAAGGTCACCGCCCTCTTCCTGCACACAACTGACAAGACGACATTCGTCCAGCGGCAAGGTGCCAGACCATGCGACACCAAGATCGCCCCCTTCCTCCTGATAGGAAGACGCCCAACGTCGGGACAGGCGGCCACGCACTGTTCGCGGGCCATAGCGGCGCGCATCGTCCTCGAAGATGTCGCGCAGGCTTTTACGCCCCTGCGTGCCCTCGATAAGATCGGCCAGATACGCGTAATAATCCGCGCGATGAGGCCGAAACCTTAGTGCGTCGAACCATGGCGACATGCCTTGCCCTGTGATTCGCGGCCACCCGCGAGCAAGTGTTTGCGGTCGGTTCATGAGGCGCCTCGCGGGGTTTGACGCACAGCCGCCGCCGGCGCCCCCATGGGGACATCGAAACGCCGCAACAGCGCGCGCGGGTCTACCTCGCCAGTGCTGACCTTAAGCAGTGCACAGTGCAGCGCCCGTGCCCCTCGCGTGGCGGATTCCCGCCAGTCTTGGCCTGCCGCCTCCGGCCCCGTGCGCGACTGAAAACCCGCCTCGCGTACCAGCTTGTCCAGCCCGGCGTTATCACGGGCGCGCACGCGGTCCAGAAATCCGTCCAGGCGCTCGGGCTCGATCATTTCCGCCGCTACACAGCGACCCGACGTGCCGTTCAGCTGCGACAACTGTGGGCGTCGGCACGCCGGGCATCCGTCCGCGTTCCTGACCCGTAGCTGGCCGGCATCCAACTGATAGGTGCCCTGAAGTGCGTGCACCCACGCCCGCCAACCCGCCGCGTCGTACGCCGCGTAGGCGCCTTCGACGCCCCCAACGGCATCAGCTGCCCGCCAGAGCCTGTCCACCGGCAACGCGCACGCGGGACACAAACGCGGCAACAGCGTCTGATAGACCAGTAGTTTCAAAATGCCTGGCGTGGCCAGGAAATCTCGCGACACGCCGATGGCATCCGAAGCAAGGCGTTCGGGAATCATGGCGGCCGCGCCCGCATGGGTCGTGGCGTAAAGGCTGATGCCCGAACTGGCAAGGTCCATGAACGCGCGGCCCGTATTGACGTCACGGATTTCACCGATCAGCAGATCGTTCATGGCCGAGCGCTTGATGGTCTTCAACTTGGCATCGAATGACGCCCAGGCGGATTCCGCCAACGCGCCGCCCAAGGTGTTTTGCAACGCATTGGCGATGATGTATTCCACCGGGTCTTCCAACGTTATGACCTTGCGCGTGGGGTCGATACCGCGCATCAAGGTCGCGATGGTCGTGGACTTGCCCGACCCGACCACGCCGGCCAGCACAATGGCGCCGCCCTCGCGGTCACGGGCGCGTAGCAAGGTGGCGATTTGCCCGGGCGGGTAGCCCAGGGTCTGGAGGTTGCCGTCGGCCGTGGCGTCCAGGCGCAGGATGCGCAAGCACACCGACGGCCCGGCATCGGCGGCCAGAGAGGCCCATCGCAACACGATCGGAATGCCATCGACCACAAAGGCCAACCGCCCTTGCTGTTCAAGCGCGGGGTCGAAGACGGCGCCATTGCCGCCGCGCACGTCCATCCAGGCCACCGCCAGCACCTCCAGCAGCGTGTCGTTCGACAACCCGGCGAACCGGTCCGTGGACACGTAGTCGCCGTTGATCGTGTAGCGGATGTCGCAGGTCTCGTTCCGTCTATTGACGTTGATATGCACATCGCTGGCGCCCTGCAAGACGCCCCAGCGAACAATGTCCAGGAACAGCGCGGCCAGGGCAGATGCGCGATCCGCCTGAGGACCGGCGCCCGATCCGCCCACGCCGGACGCTGTCAATTGGCCCCGCGCAATCATCAGGAGCAAGGGCGCGGGCAACTGGTAACGCAGGGGCACGGCCAGGCGGTAGCCGGCCGCAGCCACCATGCGCTGCAACTCGTCGATGGCATCGCCGTGAACATATTCCTTGACCGCGAAGATGGCCACCTCGCCACTGTCCAGCAAAACCGGGCACAGCCTGCCGGCCAACGAGGCCAGGTCGAACTCGCGGGCCAGCGCCCGCACAAGCGCGGGGGTCAGCCGCGCGATGTCATCGAGCGTGCCCAACAATGGAGGCGGCTGCGAGGGGCTTGGAATAACGCGCGGGATCATGGCGTTGCCGCTCCGATATCGACGCAAGCGGTGTGGTCAAGATCGTCGCGGCGCAAATGCACGCAGGCGCCTTCGACGGCCAGCAGTCGATAAGCGCGCGCAGAGTAGGCGCCAGCGACAGGGGCTTGGTGGCCGGCCCGATAGCGCAATAGCGCGCCGTTGATAACGACGTCGACGTTAAGGCGGCGGGTAGATCCGTAAATGGCCGCCACGCGGATGGCGTCTACCTGCCGGGCGGTGGGCTCGTCGGGCTGTGCCGTCGCGCGGCCCGACGGGCAGATGCCGGGCACACGGCAATCGGCCAGCGCGGCAGCCGCGTCGGCACGCAACAAGGTCTGCACCGTTTCAACCTCTGGCCAGGGCCGGGCGTCTTCAAGCGGCAGCGTTGTTGCATGTGAGGCCCCGCCGCCGCATAGCGCCACGAACGCAATGGCGACAAGTCCCGGCTTAGTCTTGTTCATAGAGATCTCCTTGCAGTTCGGCGACCAGCGTGCTGGCCACCAAGGTGGGCTTGGCCTGTGCTTGGACGTCCACCACAAGACGAGACCAACGCGCGGGCGTAAGCGCGGGGGCAAGCGCGGTGGGGATAAGGCCGATCGACCGTAACGGACCTTGCAGACGCAGCGCGCGCCGTCGCAATACCGGGAGGGTCTGCGACGGGGAGACTTGGGCGCCAACGACCGATGCGTTCGACAACGACAGCGGCAATGCCACCGCCGACGCCAGCGACACTGACGCGAATGCAGGCTGCAAGCGCTGCAATGCGGCCACCAGTTCGGTGTCGACATGCAAGCCGCTAGGCAGCGCCAAGGCAGTCAGAGGAATAGGTTCGGATGCCACGCGCCACGCTAACGTGGCTTCATTCAAGGGCTTGAATGACACCTGCCAGCCAGCGGGCAGCCGCGCGTACAAGCGTTGATTCGTCGCGAAACGGTGCGCGCGCGCATAGACCGCCGCACAACGCCAAACGCCCTCGCCGGCATCGCACTGCGCGCGGCGTAGCGCCCAGCCCTGTACCTGGATGGGCAACAGTCCCACACTGCGTAGCAGCCGCGCGACATCGTTCGGCCCATGCGCGGTCAGGGCGCCCAACATAGCCTGATGGGCGCTTCGCGGATCGGGTGGCACGGAATCCTCAGCAGGCGCTGCCGCCCAATGGGACAGAACATAAGGGACAACCGACCGCCAAACCGGCGGTGCAAGGGCCGCCATGGCGACGCACAGCAGAAACAGACGCAGCGCAAACGGCACGCCCGCCCAGCGCGATGGCAAAGGCGCGAGGCGGGCGCCCGAATCCACCGCGCTGATCAGGCAAGCCCAGATGGAGTCGGGATCGTGCGGCGGTAAGCCAGGGCGTTGTTCTTGCAACCGCGCTTGCGCCTGCAACGCGTCATCGTGAGACACAAACACACGATCCGCCTGGGACAGCACCACACCGTCCTGAGCTGCGACCAGCCAGTACCGACCATCGGGAAGCGCGATGACGCAGTGTCCGCCGGACGGAAACCGCAGCGCGTAAAGCTGCGCGGCAGCCAGGACGAAGGGCCTTGCAGGACGGCGGGCCGCGCGACCAGGCGCGGCGTCCGCTGCCCGATTGCCTACGTGGCCGTCTACGTGTTTGGCTACGCGATTGCGCCACCATTCACCAGCGCGTGCACGCCGCATTCCGCGCAGGCGCCCGTACCCCGCCATCGTTGCAGGCGAACCGCCTACGACGACGTGCGTGGCGCGCAACCGGCGCCCACGCGCGCGCGCAAGGGCCTGCGTGTCGGAGCCGATCAATACCAGCCATCGCAGGCCGAACGCCAGGCGATGGCCGGCGCCGGGGCAGTCAAGCAATAACGGGTCGGGGGCTCGTTTCATGGCGGCTTAGTACCCCTCTTCTACTTGGGCGGTGACGAGCATCAACGTCGTCTCGCGCGCCTGCTCGGCGCTGTCGTGCCCGCCGGTGATCAGCGGTAGCCCCGGGGCCAGGCGCTGGCCTGCATGCTGGTCGGTACTGCGGTCGAAGCCGGACAAAATCACGGGTTGCCCCGGCCGCAGCTCTATTTGCTGAACCGTGCCATTGCCGTCAATCGTGATCTGCTGCACCTGGACCTGATTGCCGCGCTCGCCAAAGGTGATGGTCTTCAGTGGTTGCGCCACCGCGTTGTCATACGCCACGGACAGCAAGATCTGGCCGTCATGCTGGATGTCAGGAACCAGGGTCAGGAACGAGCCCACGGTTTCTTCTTTTTGCGTGATGGACACGGCCGGCAACGTGCCGTTGGCGCCCCCCGCCGTGGTGCCCGGCACCGCGGTGCTTTGTACGCGATCGATGTAGGAAAACGTGGTGCGAATGGCATGAGTGACCGGGCGCCGGTTAAGCGTCAAAACCGGAACCTTGTTGTGCCGGACGATCGCGCCCATTGTGCTCAGCGCAGACACCAGCGCTTGCGACCCTTGCCAGGCGCCCCGCCCCGCCGACACGTCAAGCGTGCTTGCTCCGGCAACCGCCACGGCCGGCATGGCGTAGCGCGCGGAAGCCCCCGCCGCCGCGTATAGCGCGTTCCAGTCCAGGCCACCCGAGGCCGATTGCTTGACGATGACGGTGATTTCTTCGAAGACAAGGCGTACGCGACGCGTCATGACTTTGTTTTCGCGTTCGAGGAAGACCGCGATGCGCTCCAACGCGTCGGGAGTGTCAGTGATGACGAGGGACGATGCGCCGTCCACCGCATCGGCAATGAGGCCCGACCGCGTCAGGAACGGCGCGATGCTGGCCCGCAGCACGGCCAGCGCGTTGTGTTCCTTGGCCGCCAACGTGGTGCTGGAGGTGCTTTCGAAGCCCTCGCCGTCTGCGTTGCCGGACCTGCCCAGGCGCACGTCGACCGCGCTTGCCAACGACAGCGCGCGCACGTCGAACACGCGCGTCTCGGTGCGGTAGAACTCCAGCGCGTTGCGCACGTATCGCCAATGCACCGAAAAGCGCGCGGCCAACGCGTCCAGCAAGTCGGCAAGCGGCAAGGGGCCGTCCCGGACTTCCATGCGGTACGGCGCCGGCACGGACAAGCCGCCCGTTACGGCCAGACGCGGCAGAAATTGCTCCAGCGGCAGCAACGCTTCGGGTTGCACCCGCACCGGGATGCCGGTGGCAGCGCCCAGGCGTTGCGCCAATCCGAAAAGATCGGCGTCGTCCGCAAGCATCAACGTGGTGGGCACGTTCTCGCGCAAAGCGGGCGGCAGCGACACGTCTCGCGCCAAGGGTTGCGGCGTGCCGGCCACCCACGGCGCCGCCACGTCCTGCGCGGCGATGCGCGCCTGGCGGTCGGACAAGCCCTGGGCGAACGCGCGGTGATGGCCGGAGACAACATCAAGCCGTTCGTTCGCCGCCCGATTCAAGTGCGCCACCTGCTCCGTTGCCGCGCAGCCAGCTAGCGCGCAAGTCGCAGCCACCCCAAACCATTGAAGCCGGTTCATGCCCCACCCCCTTGCGCAGGCGCGGCCCGCGAACACGATTGGGCCAGCGGCACCACCCGCAGGACCTGATTGCCGTAAAAGCAAGGCTGCAAGGGCTTGTCGGCCAGCTCGGTGGCGCTCAGCAATTCGCGGACAGCGGATTTGAAATCGCCGGAAAAATCGGCCGAGGCGGACAGGGGAATGTCGACGTCGACAGCCCAGTGTTGCGGGCGAAAGGTCCAGCCCGAATCACCGGCCCACCGCGCCAGCACGGCGCGCAGCGTAGTGTCCGGGGGTGCTGCCCGATACCTGCTGACGGCGGCAGCCGCGTTTGGGCTTGGAATGGCGGATAGGGATACGCCTGAAATTGAAGTGTCTGACGTTGAAGCGGCTCCGCTTGAAACAGCTGCCGTTAAAGCGCCCGCCGTTGAAATGTCCGCCTTGGAATCGCCGGGCAAAGAAGCCGCCAGCGCAGGCGCATCACGCGTGCCCAATGGCCCTTTACCCGCCAGTTGCCCTACGCCCGCGAGCGGTACGGCGACGGCGGCTTCTGCCGACATCGAAACCGGTGCGCCTGGCGCGGCCGCAACATCGGCTGCGCGTTCGGTGTCGCGTTCGGTGTCGCGTTCGGTGTCGCGTCGGGCTTCGCGTTCAGCGCGCGCCATCAAGCGCCCGCCGCGAAACCGCAGCGCGTCCCACGCCCCCGCCACCACCGCATAAGGGTCGCGCCGCGTATAGGGCAGCGCGTGTTCAACATTTGCTCGCACACCGAAGATAGCGGGCAAGGGTTGCCCCGGCGCGAATTGCAGCCAGACGTCCTTGCCGTCGTCGAACACCTGCATGGGCGCAACCGCCGGGTCGCCGGACAAGCGCCAATCAAAACGAAACGCGTGCGCAGCGGACCCGGCAGCCTGCCACCCCACACCGGCGCCATCATTGGCGGGCCAGCCAGTGCAAGCCCCCAGGCAGGACACGCCTGCCACCAGGAAAATGATTCGAACCATGCCTCACCGCAAGCTGAAGGCGCACCGGAATCGGTACGCATGAACGGCATGGTGGACGAGGGCAAAGCGGGCCGCCAGACTGGCATGTACGCATGGATGAATTGATCCACCCCTCCCGGACAGGCGTACCGAAGGCAAAAAAAAACCCGGTCTGAAAGACCGGGTTTTTGCGGTGGCGGCAGGCAGCTACACGCTGCCCAGGCCTAGCGCATGGATTAACGCTGGGCGGCGATGCTGCGCGCCTGCGAAGCCGCATTGTTCAATGCCGACACGGGCGGAACCTTGCCTTCGAAGGCGTCGTTCAGTTGCTGATTCAGAACGGGTTCGATGCGCGCGTAGTTGGTCATGCGGAAGCCGCGGCTGTTGCTGGCCGGACGGTTGCTCATCGACGCGATCACGGCCTGTGCGCCCGGGATGCTCTTGTAGAACGACACGTCAGACGCGCGGAACGCGGCTTCGGTCAGGGGCAGGAAGCCCGTGCGCTGATGCCATTCGGCGGCCACGACCGGCTTGGACAGCCAGGCCAGGAACTGTGCCGTTGCCTTTTCTTCGGATTGCGGGCGGCCTTCCAGCGCCCACAAAGCCGAGCCGCTGACAAACGGTTGGCCGGCGGACTTGGTGGCTTGGTCGTAGTACGGCACCGGCGCCACGCCGAACGACAGCGACTTGGTGTTCAGGAACGTGCCGAATGCGCCGGAATTGGCGGTCAGCACCGCGCATTCACCCTTGGCGAACAACTTGTCGGCCGACGCGTCGCCCGTGTGCGCCATGAACAGCAACGAACGCTTCCAGCTGACCATCAGGGAGATGTGGCGCATGTAGAGCGTGTCGAACTGCATCGCGGGCGCGGCGCTTTTCTTCGTGATCGCGTCCAGGCCGTTGTTGTTGCTGGTGAATTGCTGACCGTTGATCGGGGCCAGGTTCTCCAGGTGCACGGTGACCTGGTCGCTGGACGCGTAGGGGCAATCGATGTCGGCCACGTCGCGCAGCTTCAGCAGTTCGGCTTGCAGGCCGTTCCAGGTGCGCGCGGGGTTGTTGGGATCCAAGCCGGCCTTCTTGTAGGCGGCGGTGTTGTAGAACATCACCGGCACTTCGGCCATCCACGGGAACGCCAGCAGGCGGCCCTTGCTGTCGCGCGTGAAGCTGCTGGTGGCCGGCACGAACCAGTTCAGGTCCTTGATCGGGTACTTGGCCAGCAGTTCGTACATCGGCATGATGGCTTTGTGCTGCGCCACGACTTCCGGTGAATGGTTATCCGTCAGCTGGACCAGGTTGGGCGCCTTTTTGGCCTTGGCGGCCGATGCGGCTTCCTGTTCCAGCGCCTCTTGCGAGGCGAAACCACGCAGCTTGACGCTGACCTGGTCCTGCTCTTTGTTGTACTGCTTGGCCAGTTTTTCGAACTCGGCCTTGTTGGCGTCCGACAGTGTGTGCCAGACCTGGATTTCCACGGGTGCGGCGTTAGCCACCCCCGCCAGCGCCATCGCGGCGCCGAAGACCCATGCACGCCGGCTGGCGAACATCGCGCGGGCAACGCCCGCCAATTGCAGATTCTTCATAGGTTCACAGACCAAGAAAAGGAAATTCCGGTTCCGGCCGCCGTCCGCTGAGCAGATCGGCCAAAGCCCGGCCCGAGCCAACGCCCATCGTCCAGCCGAGCGTCCCGTGACCCGTGTTGATATACAGGTTGGGGATGCGGCTACGGCCGATGATGGGCACGTTCGAGGGAGTGGACGGGCGCAGGCCCGACCAATAACTGACGCGTTCGAAATCGAGCGCGTCGGGAAAAAGTTCTTGCGCCAGGCGCGTCATGGCTTCGCAACGGCCGGTGTTCAGACTGCGCGAATATCCCGAAAGCTCGGCGGTGCCGGCCATGCGAAGACGGTCGCCCAGGCGCGAAAACACAATTTTATGGCTGCTGTCGGTCAGGCTGACCGTAGGCGTGGCTTCCGGTTTCAGCACCGGGAAGGTCGCCGAGTAGCCCTTGGCGGGATACACGTTGCACGGAATGCCCAAGGGACGCAGCAGATTGGGGCTGAAGCTGCCCATCGCGACGACATACGCGTCTGCCGAGAGGGTGCCGTAGCGGCCATCGGGTTCAATGATTTCCATGCCGTGCACGGCGCCGCCTTGCGTCAGCAAACGCGTGACTCGCGTGTTGTAGCGAAATTCGACGCCGGCGCGGGCGCAACGTTCGGCCAGCGCGACCGAGAACAAGTGGACGTCGCCGCTTTCGTCTTCAGGCGTGTAATCACCGCCCACGATGGTCTGGCGGTGCGGGGCCAGGGCCGGTTCGATGGCGATGACCTCGTCTGCCGTGACCACGCGGCGCTCGACGCCGAAATCGCGCATCAGGCCGGCGGCCCGTTGCGAGTTTTCGAATTCGTGGGGATCGCGGTAGAAGTTCAGGATGCCGCGTTCAAGGTGGTCGTATTCGATGCCCAGTTCCGCGCGCATGCTGCGCAGCGTGGCGCGGCTGTACTCGGCCATGCGCACCATGGCCCGAATATTCGGAGCCAGCCGGCCGGGCAGGCACTCACGCAGGAAGGCCAGGCCCCACATCCATTGACGCCAGTCCAGCTGCGGCCGGAACAGCAACGGCGCGTTGTCCTGGAACATCCATTTGAGCAGCTTGAGCGGCGCCTGCGGATTGGCCCAGGGTTCGGCATAGGAAACCGAAATCTGCGCGCCATTGGCAAGGCTGGTTTCCTGGGCGGGACCGGTGCAGCGATCAATGACCACAACGTCGTGGCCGGCCTGGTTCAGCCACCAGGCGCTGGAGATTCCGATAATGCCGCTACCCAATACCGCTACTTTCATGCCCGCATTGCTCCTTGCATGCCAAGTCGGCCACGGACCCGATGTCCGCCCCTTTGGCAAGCCGCTGCGAAGGCAGTTTACCCCGCCGATTTGCCTTCGCCTACGTATAAAAAAGGGGCGGAAGTCACGAAGCTTTTCAGCCTGTGAATTCCCCCCCGATGATTCCCGTGGTCCGATTTACGACGCGGCTTTCGCCAGGTCGGCCTCGGACGTGAAGGCATCCGCGTAGAACTCTTCCGGCGGCAGCCCGTTCTGCACGCTGAATTCGCGACGCGCGGCATCCACCATCAGCGGCGTGCCGCAGGCATAGACTTGGTGGCCGGACAGGTCCGCGATGTCTTGCATGACGGCTTCATGGACGAAGCCGGTGCGCCCCGACCAGCCGTCTTCGGGCAGCGCATTGGACACCACCGGTACGTACTTGAAGTTCGGCAGCAGGCCAGACCAGGACTGCGCCAGTGCGTCCATGTACAAGTCCTGGGGACGGCGGCCGCCCCAGTACAGCGTGACCGGGCGCGCAATGCTCTTGTGGATCATGTGCTCGACGATGGCCTTCACAGGCGCAAAGCCCGTGCCGCTAGCCAGCAGCACGATGGGCTTGTCGCTGTCTTCGCGCAGGAAGAAAGAGCCGAACGGCCCTTCCAGCCGCAGGATCTCGCGTTCCTTCATCTGCGTGGTGCCGGCGCCGAATACATGGTCCGTGAAAAGCCCGCCCGGCATGTGCCGGATGTGCAGTTCAAGCGGGCTGCCGGTATGCGGCGCACCAGCCATCGAGTAGCTGCGACGACGCCCGTCTTTCAGGATGACTTCGATGTACTGCCCCGCGTAATAGCGGAACTGCTCGGAAGCAGGCAGTTGCAACTTAAGCACGGTGACATCGGGCGCCACGCGTTCCAGCGTCTGCACGCGCGACGGCAGCTTGCGAATCTGGATGTCGCTGGCCAGCCGGACTTCGGTGGATTCAACCACCATGTCGGACGCGGGCCTGGCCTGGCAAAACAGCGTGTAGCCGTTGGCCAGTTCTTCCGGCGACAGGATCTGGGCGGGATATTGCCCGGCGTCGAACTCCCCGGACACCACTTTGCCCTTGCAGGTGGAGCACGCGCCGTTGCGACAGCTGTAGGGCAGCACGATGCCGGCGGCCAAGGCGCCGTCGAGCACGGTCTGGCCGGGCTCAACCGGGAATTGATGCTTGCTGGGTTGGATGATGACCTGGAAGCTCATGATGAAATGGTTCAGGGTTGACGAAAGCGCCATCCGGCCAGGCCGAAATGGGGCGTTGCCCGGCCCGGCCTCAGGCCGGGAACTTGCGAATTTCCTTGACGCGATTCGCGTCGTCCACCAGCACGACCTGCGGCTTGTGCTTGGCGGAGTCTTCTTCGGACATCGGCCCGTAGGTGCAGATGATCAACAGATCGCCCACCTGGGCCCGGCGCGCGGCCGCGCCGTTCAGCGAGATGGCGCCGCTGCCGCGGGCCGCCTTGATGATGTAGGTGTCGAAGCGTTCGCCATTGGTGACGTTGTAGAGTTCGATGCGTTCGAACTCGCGCATGCCGGCAGCGTCCAGCAGGTCTTCGTCGATGCCGCATGAGCCTTCGTAGTGAAGGTCGGCTTCGGTGACCGTGACGCGGTGTAGCTTTGCCCGCAGCATGATGCGTTGCATGATGGAAATTCCTGGTTCGCGGTCCGGTCCGCGACGTGTTGCTTAAGTGATGCCCGGCATCCGGTTTTGCCGTTGGAAGCCGGTATTCTATAATTTTTGCCGCAGCGGGACGGCCCGTTGCTGCGCACGGTCAAACGATCGGTGTTTTTTTTATCCGGGGACGACCCCTTATTGCCGGCGCAACGCCGGCAGCGCAACAGAAGGAGTCGTCAATGACCTGGATCATCCTGGTGCTAGCGGGCCTGTTTGAAATCGTCTGGGCCGTGGGCCTGAAATACACCCATGGCTTCACCCGCCTCTGGCCGTCCCTGATTACCGCGGGCGGCATGGCCATCAGCGTGTGGCTGCTGGCTGTCGCCATGAAAACGCTGCCGCTGGGCACCGCCTACGCCGTGTGGGTGGGCATCGGCACCGTGGGCGCCTTCGTGGCCGGTATCGTGCTGTTCGGCGAGTCCACGAGCTGGATGCGCATCGTCAGCGTGGCCCTGATTGTGCTGGGTCTGATCGGCCTGAAGTTGTCTTCGGCGTAATCCGCACAGGTGTCTTCGGCGTGACCGAAGACACCCCCGGCCCGACGACCGGTCAGAAATCCAGTTCGATCTCGACCGCGTCGCCGACTTTCAAGCGCGCGCCGGCCGGCGCGTCCAGAATGGCGTTCTGGCCAAACACCACCCCGATATCCAGATTGCGATAGCCCGCCAGCGTACGGCCGGGCTCGTCGTGCTGCTGGGCGGTGCGCTGGTCGATGTCGGGAATCGAGCAACGGGTGCACGGCTTGACGAACGCCATCCGAACGCCCGCTGCCGTGATCATGGCGGTATGGTCTTCTTCGAAGGGTTCCCATTCGCCCTCGACCACGATGTTGGGCCGGAAACGGTCCATGGGCACCGGCGCCACGCCCTTGGCTTGCAGGCGCGCGTTCAGGTCATCCAGCGAGGCCTGGTTGGCGATCAGCAGCGGGAAACCATCGGCAAAGCCGAAGTGGTGTTCGCCCACGAAGGCGTCCGCCAGATCGGGATGCGCATCCACCCAGCGCGATACCCAGTCGGGCTTGGCGTTGCGCGCGGCAGCGCTGTCCACCTTCAGCAAGCGGCACGGCGTTTTCAGGAATTCAGAAAACCATTGGCCCGTGGCGGCGCTTTCGTGGCGCGCCGATATCGTGTCGGCCCAGACCGCCACGGTTTGCGCGCCGGGCTCGATGCCGGATTCATCCAGGGGCACGTCCAGATCGGGCATGCCGGGCGCGCTGACGCGAAGGGCGTCGGCGGTCAGCGCCGTGCGGATCAGGGCCATCGCCGGCCATTGGCGCTGCGTCATGAACTGCCCATCGGCGCCGATCAGCATCCAGCGACGGTCGTAAGCCAGGCCGGCCCGGACGATGGGCGACTCCGCCAGATCGATGCCGGCGCAGGATTTGATCGGGTAAATGTGCAAGCTCAGGATACGGGCGGACATGGCGGCATCGCTTTGGCGTGAGGGGAATCCGCGCAAGAATAGCAGAGAGCGGACGCCGGCATCGGTCGAATTTCAGGCGCCGCACCGCGCATGAAAAAACCCGGGCAAGGCCCGGGTTTCGGTGTGGGAGGTACAACCCGCCAAGGTCCGACGCGGCGGGCTGAACGCGGTGGATCAGCCGCCCACCAGCTTCAGCGTATCCAGCGGCGTCACCGCCTTGAAGCCCTTGCGCGTCGCGATATGTTCGGGGCGCGGCGTCAGGCCGTACTTGGGCGGGTTCAAGGTGTTCTCCATGCTGTTGTAGACCATGAAGACATTGGCACGCGGCCACGGCGAGATATTGCTGTTCGAACCGTGCATGGTGTTGCAGTCGAAAAACACCACCGAACCCGCCTTGGCGGTCATCGAGCGGATGCCGCCCTGCTCTACCAGCAATTGCAGGCTGACCGGGTCCGGCACCCCGTATTCCTGCTTTTTCAGCGATTGCTTGTAGTGCTCGTTCGGGGTTTCGCCCACGCACGAGATGAACTGGCGGTGCGAGCCGGGCACCAGCATCAACGGGCCGTTGCACTCGTTGTTGTCGGTCAGCAGCACCGAGCAGCTCAGCGCGCGCATCGACGGCATGCCGTCTTCCACGTGCCACGTCTCGAAGTCCGAGTGCCAGTAGAACTCTTTGCCCTTGAAGCCGGGCTTCATGTTGGCGCGCGACTGGTGAATGTATACCTCGGAGCCCAGGATCTGCCGCGCCACGTTGACCAGGCGCGGGTCGCGCACCAGGCGCGACAGCACGGGGTTCAACACATGCACCATGAAGATGGAGCGCACGGCATTGCTGCCGGGTTCAGTGATGGATTCCTCGCGCCGGATGATCGACGGGTCGCGCGTCATGCGCTCGACCTCGGCGGACAGCGCGCGGATCTCTTCTTCGGAAAACAGGTTTTCCAACAAGAGAAAGCCGTCCCGCTCATATTGCCCGACCTGTTCGCCGGACAAGGCGTTGGCGTACTTGCCGTCGCCATAGACCACCGGGTCCTGGCGGGCAATGATGGCGGAGCCCCGGTCCGTACGGGAGGCGTACGGATCCTTTGCAGGTGAGATCATGCGAACCTCCTTGTATCAAGCCGCTTTGGCTTCGGCTTCAGGCAAGGCGTAGACGCCTTCTTTGTCGTGCACTTCCTGGCCGGTCAGCGGGGGGTTGAAGACGCAGATGACGCGCAGCGGCTCTTTGCCGCCGCACAGCCAGTGCTCGTCGTGTTCGTTCAGCGCGTAGACCACGCCGGGGCCCAGGTCATACTTCTTGCCGTCGGCGATGGTCTCGATGGAACCGTCGCCTTCAATGCACCACACCGCTTCAAGATGGTTCTTGTAGTGGATGTGCGTGCGGCCGCCGGGAAAGATGGTGGTCTCGTGGAAGGAAAAGCCCATGCCGTCCTTCTTGAGCAGCACGCGGCGGCTGACCCAGGTGTCGGTACGGACTTCGTCGGCGGTGCCGATCACATCTTTGACATTGCGTACGATCATTGACGTTTTCCTCCAAATTTAAGAATGCGGGCGGACTGGCCTTCTTCTGCCAGCGCGTCGGCCACGCTGGCCTCGATGATGTCCAGGCCCTTGCTCAACAAATCTTCTTCAATCGTCAGCGCCGGCAGCAGCTTGAGCACTTCGTCATGCGCGCCCGAGGTCTCGATGACGACGCCCTTCTTGAATGCCTGCTGCGCGATGCGGTTGGCCAGCGCGGGCGTGGTGTTGCACACCAGGCCCTGGATCAGGCCACGGCCGCGCACCGACAGGCCCGCGTTGGGATAGCTGTGGACCAGGTTTTCCAGCCAGTCACGCACCGTGCGTTCCTTGCGCTGGATGTCGGCCGTGAAGGCGGTGTTGGCCCAATAGGTTTCCAAGGCCTGCGTGGCGGTGACGAACGCCAGGTTGTTGCCACGGAACGTGCCGCTGTGGGCGCCCGGCTTCCAGATGTCCAGCTCGGGCTTCATCAGCACCAAGGACATCGGCAGGCCGAAACCAGACAGCGACTTGGACAGCGTGATGATGTCCGGGCGGATGCCGGCGGCTTCAAAGCTGAAGAAGGTGCCGGTGCGGCCGCAGCCCACCTGGATGTCGTCCACGATCAGCAGCATGTCGTGGCGCTTGCACAGCTTTTCCAGCTCTTTCAGCCAGCGTAGCGTGGCAACGTTGACGCCGCCTTCGCCCTGCACGGTTTCAACGATGACGGCGGCGGGCTTGTCCATGCCGCTGCTGGGATCTTCCAGCATGCGTTCCAGGTAGGCCATCGTGTCCACGTCGGGGCCGAAGTAGCCGTCATAGGGCATGAACGTGGTGTTGCCCAGCGCATAGCCGGACGCTTCGCGGAACTTCATGTTGGCCGTCACGGCCAGCGAACCGCCGCTGACGCCGTGAAAGCCATGCGTGAACGAAATCACATTCGAACGGCCCTTGACCTGGCGCGCGATCTTCAGCGCGGCTTCCACGGCATTGGTGCCGGTGGGGCCGGTGAATTGCAGCGTGTATTGCCAGTTGCGCGGCTTGAGCAGCACGCGATCCACCGTCTCCAGGAAACGCTTCTTCGCGCTGGTCGCCATGTCCAGGCCGTGGACGACGCCGTCCGCCTGCACATACTCCAGCAGTTTTTCCTTGAGAACAGGATTGTTGTGGCCGTAGTTCAGCGTGCCTGCGCCGCTGAAGAAATCGATGTACTCGGTGCCGTCTTCGTCGATCAGCGTCGAGCCTCGGGCCTGGCTGAATATCACGGGGAACGACCGAATGTAGCCCCGCACTTCGGATTCCATCCGGTCAAAGATTTTCAAGTCCATATGATCAATCCTCCCTTTTTCATCTCATAAGTTGAATAGACGGCACGATCCCTCCGGATGCGGTGAACGCATTCGGACAGGCATTGCCATCCCGGTAATTTCGATAAGTCCGCTGGGGTTGCGCTGCCCTACGGGGCAGGCAATGCGAACGGGCCTATCCTCAACAACATCTCGTCGTCATGGTCCGCGCCACCAAACAATTGCCGGTCGAAGAACGGCTGTTCGGAAACGTGGGCGCCAAGCTCGCCGGCCAGGCCGGTAAAGCTGCGGCGCGATGCCTGGTTGTCAGGCCCCACCGTGGTTTCAAGATTTCGAACATGCTCGAGCCCCTTGCGCTGCAAGAGTTCGCGAAGCATGGCGCGGCCCAACCGATGGCCGCGTGCGCGGGTGTGCACCGCAACCTGCCAGACGAACAACACGTCGGGGCGGGTCGGGATCACATAAGCGGAGATAAAACCGTCGATACGTCCGCCGGCACTTTCGGCGATGACGCAGGTGTCGCTGAAATGCTCACCAAGGAGCAAGTAGGCGTAGAGGGAATTCAGGTCGAGCGGCGGGCACTCGGAAATGAGCTGGTGAATGGCGGCGCCGTCTTTGCGGGTGGGCGGACGCATCGTATGGGTCTGCGCGCGAACCGCCGGCGCCACGGCACTTGAGAGATGGGGGGTGTCCAGTTCGTTTTTCTTCATGCAACGATTCCCGATTCTGGGGGTGCCCCGCCCGTGGGCACTTCAAGGATGGGCGACGATACATCGCCGTGCGGTTCCGCTGCGACTGCCTGCCCTTCCTGCTCCATCAGCGCCACGATGCGTTCCAGCGATAGCGTGATGGTGGCTTGCTCGAGCTCGGGCAACGCGTTCAATGCGTCGGCCAGATGCTTTTGCAGGGGAGACGGGGCGCCTTGGGCCAATTCGCGGCCGGCGTCCGTGGCAGTAACGAAAACAATGCGGCGATCTTCGCGGCCGCGTTCACGGCGGATCAAACCCTTGTCTTCCAGGCGGTCCAGGATGCCAACCACCGTGCTGGGGCTGACATGCATTTCACGGCTGATGGCCGTGGCCGTCATCGGGCCATTGGCCATTACCGTGCGCAGACACATCAACTGCGGAGCAGTGATATGGCTGACCGCGGACAACTGTCGCGAGTGCAATGCGATCGAACGCGTGATGCGGCGCAGGGCTCGCAAAATGCGCAGGTCGTACTGCTGGGAGGGATCAGTGTTCGCGGGGCTGGTCATGGAAGAGAAAGGTTCGGTCAAATTCATTTCTACACGAATGATATGCGCCCGATGTATTCACGTCAAACAAAAAACCCGCGCACGATGTAAATAAATGAACACGGATTTGCAGAAGATATAAGCAAATTTCCCGGACTTGCGAGAGGAGCAAGTGGCGTGCTCAAGGCGCGGCCGTGTGGGCTAGAACCGCATCGCCGCACGGGAAATGCCGAACAAAAAAAACAATTGTTTTATTTAAATGCGCGGCTATATCATTTGTTTTTAATCGGTAAACCCGGGCCTTACCTACATGTCATTGCCCCCTGACCTCATCCCGACCTTGCAGCAAAAAATGGAAGGACTGCCACCGGAGCTGCAACGCGCGGCGCATTGGGTGGCGGCGCATCCGGCGCAAGTGGGGTTGTGGTCGATGCGGCGTCAAGCCCAGGCGCTGGGCGTGGCGCCGGCCACCATGCTGCGGCTGGCGCGGGCGCTGGGCTACTCCAGCTACGAAGCATTTAGACAGCCTTTCCAACAAGCGCTTGCCGGCGATAGCGGGCAAGCCCAGCCGGGCCTGCGTGATCGCGCCGCCGCGCTGCAAGCGGCGGCCGGCGATGCCGCCACGCCGGGCCACGACGCCTTGACCGACTACCAGGTCCAGGCGGTGACGTCAGTGTGCGCCCTGAACCAGGCGTCCGCATTCGACGCTGCCGTCCAGACTTTGCTGAACGCGCGGCAGGTGGGCTTTCTGGGCACGCGTTCCGCCTTCGGCATCGCGTTCCAGATGCGCTACGCCTATCAGTTGGTGCGCCGTAACAGCGTGCTGATCGACGGCCTGGGCGGGGCGCCAGCCGAACAGGCCGACGGCCTGGACGCTGGCGACGCGCTCATCGTGATCTCGCAAGCGCCCTACCCCACCGCCTCCGTGCAACTGGCACGCCAAGCGGCGCAGCGGGGCGTGGCGCTGATCGCCCTGACCGACGACCCCTTGTCGCCGCTGGCCGTGGACGCACGCCACACGCTGCGCTTCGCCCCGCCCGACCGCGACGGCGTGCGGGCGAACCCGGCCCGCCGAGGGCCCGGCTCGTTCTTTCACACCACCGCCGGCTTGCTCGGCTTGGCCGAACATCTGATCGCCAGGTTGACGGCTCGCGGCGGCGCGGACGTCCTGAACCGCCTGACCGAAGTGGAACAGCGCCTGCGCGCCGACAACGTCTATTGGACCGCCCCAACGTCCCGCCGCCCCGGCTGACTTCAACCTTCACCTTTGCCAAACGGATTGCCATGAGCCACTCCCACGTTCTGCATCGTTCCCTACGCCAGACGCCCCCTGTCGCCGTCAGCGGCCAAGGCGTGTGGATCCACGACAGCGCCGGCCGTGCGTACCTGGACGGTTCCGGCGGCGCCGCCGTGTCGTGCCTGGGGCATAACCACCCCGACGTCCAGGCCGCCATGCACGCCCAGATCGACGCGCTGGCCTATGCCCACACCAGCTTCTTCACGACCGACGTCGCCGAACAGCTGGCCGCGCGGTTGGTGGCGGACGCGCCGCAGGGCATTTCGCACGCGTACTTCGTGTCGGGCGGGTCCGAGGCGGTCGAGGCCGCGCTGAAGATGGCGCGGCAGTACTTTGTGGAAATCGGCCAACCGCAACGGCGCCATATCGTGGCGCGCCGCCAGAGCTACCACGGCAACACGCTGGGCGCGCTGGCGGTAGGCGGCAACGCGTGGCGCCGCGCGCAATTCGCGCCGCTGCTGATAGACGTGGAGCACGTGTCGCCCTGCTACGCGTATCGCGACCAGCAAAGCGGCGAAAGCGCCGAGCAGTACGGCGAACGCCTGGCGCGGGAACTGGAACAGACCTTTGAGAAGCTGGGCCCCGACACCGTAATGGCGTTCGTGGCCGAGCCGGTGGTGGGTGCGACCAGCGGCGCCGTCACCGCCGTGCCCGGCTACTTCAAGCGCGTGCGCGAGGTCTGCGACCGCCACGGCGTGCTGCTGATTGCCGACGAAGTGATGTGCGGCATGGGCCGCACGGGCACGCTGTACGCGGTGGAACAGGAAGGCATCGTGCCTGACCTCATCACCATCGCCAAGGGCCTGGGTGGCGGCTATCAGCCCATTGGCGCCGTGATGGTCCAACAGCGCATCGTGGACGCCATGCAGCAAGGCAGCGGCTTCTTCCAACATGGGCACACCTATCTGGGCCACGCCATCGCCTGCGCGGCCTCGCTTGCCGTACAAGACGTGATCCGCCGCGACAACCTGCTGCAACGCGCGCGCGAACAAGGCGCGGGTCTGCGACAGCGGCTGGAGCAGGCGCTGGGCCAGCATCCGCACGTGGGCGACATCCGCGGGCGAGGTCTGTTCATGGGGATTGAGCTGGTGCAAGACCGCGCCACCAAGCAGACCTTCGACCCCGCGTTGGCGCTACACGCGCGCATCAAGCGCGAAGCCATGGCGCAGGGGCTGATGGTGTACCCGATGGGCGGCACCATCGACGGGCGCCAGGGCGACCACGTGTTGCTGGCCCCGCCGTTCATCATTTCCGATGACGAGCTGGACCAACTGACCGAACGACTGGTTGGCGCCATCGACACGGCGCTGAACGCGGTCCGCCGCGACGTGTGATCCGGTATGCCGATCAGCCCGCTCGCGCGCGCCGCCAAGGCGGTAACGCCCCGATGGTCAGCGCGCGCAAAAACCACTCTACGGGGCCGTATGCGTGATGCTTTAACCACCATGCGGACCACGGCAGCTGCGCGGCGAATATGGCGGCCGCGATGCCCACGGTTGCCAGCGGCGACACCGACGCAAACAGGCGCAGCCCCCAACCGGTGAACAGGAACGCGCAAATGACCGACTGCATCAGGTAGTTGCTTAACGCCATCCGCCCTGCCGGCGCCAGCCACGCCGCCAAACCGCCCAACGCGCGGGTACGGAACGCCAGCAGAAACGCGGCGGCGTACGACATGCTTAACAGCGGCGCCGTCAGCAAGTCCACCGCCAGCCCGGGCAATTCCCAGGCGGCACCGGCAAACGGCAGGGACGAGGTCGCATACAACGCCGACCCCGCCAGGCCGGGCAGCAAGCCGAACGCGCACAGCAGCCACAGCGCGCGTGGTTGCCGCCACGGGTCGGCCAGCGCTTGGCGCCGGCCCAGCGCGTAACCGGCGAGGAACATCGCGAAGACGAACGGCCCTTGCACGAACAACACCATGAACCACACCGAGGTCGTCAATTCCTTGATGTGCTGCGAGATGGTTGTGCCAATCGTGCCGCGATACGCCTCGATGGACGCCAGCGCGTCGGCCCAGTACTGCGCCTCGTAGCCGGCGGGCACGGGGTCCAGGAAACTGAGCAGGCCCAGCACCCCCCACGCCGTTGCGGCCAGCACGATCAGCCACAGCGCGGTGTGCAGCGCATGCCGGGGTGCGATCCGGCGGCACGCCAGCAAGCCCAGGCCTAACAAGGCGTAGGTCAGCAGGATGTCGCCTTGGTAGAACAGCACGGCGTGCAGTGCGCCCAGCACGGCCAGTCCAGCCAGTCGTCGCACGAAGCGCGGGGCGAAGGCCGCCTGGCTGCGTTCAGCCGCCGCCATCTGCAACGTGAAGCTGTAGCCGAACAGAAAGGAAAACAGCAGGTAGAACTTGGTTTCGAACAGGCAGGCAATCAGCCAGCGCACCACCAAGTCCAGCGGGCGGGAGTAGGTCGGATCGGCCATGCCCGCGCCGTAGAACGGCGACGAGAAAACGCCGATGTTCACGACCAGGATGCCGAAAAGCGCAAAGCCGCGCAGCGCATCCACGTGCGCCAGGCGGCTGGCGGGCATGGCATGCGCGGCGGCGTGAGTCATGGGCGCGCACCCCGGCATGGCCTGTGGCCTTACCCCAGCACGGGCGACAAGACCGGCTGCTTGGGACGCACGTCCAGCTGACGGCCCTTGCGCGCGCGCTTGCCCACATACGGCGCCAGCGCGTCACCCACCAGGATGTCTTCGGTCAGCTTGTTGCGATAGATGCCCGTGGCGCGCAGGCCGCGAGCGCCAATCGGCACGGTCTGGTCCAGCTTGTCGGACGCGTCCAGACCCATCAGGATGGTGCCACGGCCCCCGCCCGACAAGGACTTGCATTCGTCCAGCCCAAACACCAGGAACTTGCCCTTGGCCGACAGCAGCGCCAGTTGCGTGGCGCCGTCGAACAAGGGCACCGGGCGCAGCATTTCATCGCCGGTTTCCAGCGTGATGAACTGCTTGCCGGCGCGCTGGCGGCTGACCATGTCGGACAGCTTGGCCGCAAAGCCATAGCCGCCGCGCGTAGCCAACAGCCAACGCGATTCGGGCGCGGCCGCGATCGTGTGCACGATGCGCGTGCCGGATTCCAGATCGATCATGGTCGTGACCGGCTGGCCGTCACCCCGCGCCGAGGGCAAGCCCGCGACCGGCACCGAATACACCCGACCGTTGTCGCCCATGGCGATCAGCGTATCGGTGGTGCGGCATTCGAAGGCGCCGTACAGGTCGTCGCCCTGCTTGAAGGTGAACTGCGCGGCATCGTGGCCGTGGCCCTGACGTGCACGCAGCCAACCCTTTTGCGACACGATCACCGTCACCGGTTCGTCCAGCACCTTGGTTTCGAGCACGGCGCGTTCGGCCGTTTCGATCAACGTGCGGCGGTCGTCGCCATACTGCTTGGCGTCGGCCTCGATTTCCTTGATCAGCAGGCGCTTGAGCGTCGTCGGATTGTCCAGCAGTTCCTGCAACGAAATCTGGTCCTTGCGCTTGTCGGCCAGTTCCTGCTCGATCTTGAAGCCTTCAAGGCGAGCCAGCTGGCGCAAGCGCATTTCCAGAATGTCTTCGGCCTGGCGCTCGGACAGCTTGAAGCGTTCCATCAGCGCCGCGCGCGGCTCGTCGGATTCGCGGATCGTCTGGATGACTTCGTCCACGTTCAGGTAGACCAGCATGCGGCCTTCCAGCACGTGGATGCGGTCGGTGACCTTGTCCAGGCGGAAACGCGTGCGGCGCACCACGGTGTTGGTGCGGAACGCCACCCATTCGACCAGGATGTCGCGCAGGCCCTTCTGGCGCGGCCGGCCGTCGGTGCCGATACACACCAGGTTGATCGACGAGCTGCTTTCCATGCTGGTCTGCGCCAGCAGCGTGTTGACGAATTCGTCACGGTCCACGCGCGAGGTCTTGGGTTCGAAGACCAGGCGCACCGCCGCATCCTTGCCGGACTCATCACGCACGGCGTCCAGCAGGTTCAGCATCACGGCCTTGGCCTGGGTCTGCTCGGGCGTCAGGCTCTTCTTGCCGGACTTGACCTTGGGATTGGTGATTTCCTCGATCTCTTCCAGCACCTTCTGGCCCGAGGTGCCCGGGGGCAATTCGGTGATGACCAGTTGCCATTGGCCGCGCGCCATTTCTTCGAACTGCCAGCGCGCACGCACCTTCAGGGACCCCCGGCCCGCGCCGTAGATCTGCGCGATATCGGCGGCCGGCGTGATGATCTGGCCGCCACCGGCAAAGTCGGGGCCGGGAATCATGGCGTGCAATTCGGCGTCCGGCAATTGCGGATGCTTGATCAGCGCCACGCAGGCCTGCGCCACTTCGCGCAGGTTGTGCGGCGGCACCTCGGTGGCCATGCCCACGGCAATGCCGGATGCGCCGTTCAGCAGCATCATGGGCAGCCGCGCGGGCAGCATTTGCGGTTCTTGCTGGCTGCCGTCGTAGTTGGGCACGAAGTCGACCGTGCCTTCATCCAGCTCATCAAGCAGCAGCTTGGCGATTGGCGTCAGGCGCGCCTCGGTGTATCGCATGGCGGCGGCGTTGTCGCCGTCGCGCGAACCGAAGTTGCCCTGGCCGTCGATCAGCGGATATCGCAGCGAGAAGTCCTGCGCCATGCGCACCATGGCGTCATAGGCCGCCTGGTCGCCGTGCGGGTGGTACTTACCCAGCACGTCGCCCACGACGCGCGCGGACTTCACCGGCTTGGCGCCGGCGGCCAGCCCCATCGCCTGCATGGCGAACAGGATGCGGCGTTGCACGGGCTTTTGCCCGTCGCCCACGTCGGGCAAGGCGCGGCCGCGCACCACGGACACCGCGTAGTCCAGATAAGCCTGTTCCGCGTAGCGCGCCAGCGTGATGGCGGCATTGGCATCGCCGTCGCCATCGGGCGGGGTGGGGTCGAACAGGCCGGGTTGATTGCTGTCGGTCATGGTTATTCAGGTAGACAATTTCATCGAAACGGCGTCAATGCGCCCTTACGCGGAGGGGGCCAGCTGGGTGTCGGCGACATGCGCGCGCAGTTGGGCGCGCACCGCTGCCAGCGTGGCGGCGTCCTGGCCGCGCTTGGGAATGATCACGCCTTGCAAGGTGCCCAGAATGACGTACAGGTGCTGCGGCGTTTCCTCGACGCGGCGGATATCCGACCATTCCATCCGGCCGGAAGCGCTGCCGGTGGTATCCAGAATGCCGTCGGGGCCAAAGTCCAGCTGATGCCGTCCCAGGAAAAGGTCGTCGGGCTGCTTCTTGAGCATGCGGCGCGTGTTCATCCGGACCAGCGGTGGGAGGACGAATTCATACGCCAGCGCCAACAGCACCAGAATGCCCAGGCCGACCGCCAGCCCTTCGAAATACACGGGCAGCATCTGCGACCAGTTGGGCCCCTTGCCGTCCCAGGTCTGCCAGACCAGATAGGCAAAAAGCGCCACGATCATCAGCACGCCAAAGCGCAGGTGCGAACGATACCGACGCCGGCGCAGTTCGGGCCGCCGGTATACATAGGCGGCGAACTCGGCGTAGTCGTCAGCCGTCATGTCGACGATCATGCGGGCGGAGTCGGAAGCGGGGTCGGGCAAGGTGGACGTCATCAGATGTCCAGCTCTGCCAGGTTGCCCTTTTCCTCGATCCAGGCGCGGCGCTGCGAGGATTCACCCTTGCCCATCAGCATATCGAACATGCGGGTGGTGTCTTCGGGGGTTTGATCGCCGTAGCCCACGGGCAGCAGGCGGCGCGTGTCCGGATTCATGGTGGTTTCCCACAGTTGTTCCGGGTTCATTTCGCCCAGGCCCTTGAAGCGGCTGACGGACCAGGCGCCTTCGCGCACGCCTTCCTTGCGCAGCTTGTCTTGCGCGGCTTCAAGCTCGCCTTCGTCCAGGCAGTAGATCTTGCGGGCCGGGCGCTTGCCCTGCGCGGGCACATCCAGCCGGAACAGAGGCGGCTTGGCCACGAACACGTTGCCGGCTTCGACCAGCTTCGGAAAGTGCTTGTAGAAAAGCGTCAGCAGCAAGACCTGGATATGCGAGCCGTCGACGTCTGCGTCCGACAGGATGCAGATGCGGCCATAACGCAGGCCGGACAGGTCCGGCGTGTCGTTGGGGCCGTGGGGGTCTACGCCGATCGCCACCGAAATGTCGTGGATTTCGTTATTGGCAAAGAGCCGATCCCGGTCCACTTCCCAGGAATTGAGCACCTTGCCGCGCAGCGGCAGGATGGCCTGGAATTCTTTGTCGCGCCCCATCTTGGCGGACCCGCCCGCGGAGTCGCCCTCGACCAGGAACACTTCGGTGCGGCTGGCATCACTGGATTCGCAATCGGTCAGCTTGCCGGGCAGCACGGCCACACCCGAGCTCTTGCGCTTTTCGACCTTCTGGGCCGAGCGCTGGCGCGCCTGCGCCTGACGAATTGCCAGTTCGGCCAGCTTCTTGCCGTATTCGACGTTGCTGTGCAGCCAGAGATCCAGCGCGCTCTTGGCAAAGCCGCCCACCAGACGCACGGCATCGCGGCTATTCAGCCGTTCCTTGATCTGGCCCTGGAACTGCGGGTCCAGCACTTTGGCCGACAAGACAAAGCTGGCGCGGGCGAATACGTCTTCGGGCAGCAGCTTCACGCCCTTGGGCAACAGGCTGTGCAATTCGGCAAAGCCCTTCACGGCGCCGAACAGGCCTTCGCGAAGGCCGGATTCGTGCGTGCCGCCGGCCGGCGTCGGGATCAGGTTGACGTAGGACTCGCGCACGGCGTTGCCGTCTTCGGTCCAGGCCACGACCCACTGGGCGCCCTCGCCTTCGGCGAAGTTCTCGTGGTCGGCCCCGGCGTACTGCTGGCCTTCGAAGAACGGCACCATCAGTTCGGCGCCGGTCAGCGCTTCGGCCAGGTAGCCGCGCAGGCCATCCTGGTATTGCCACGTCTTGGTGTCGCCGCTTTTCTCGTTGACCAGCGTGACTTTCACGCCAGGTAGCAGCACGGCCTTGCTGCGCAGCAGGTGCGTCAGTTCGCCCAGCGGAATATTGGGGCTGTCGAAGTATTTGGCGTCGGGCCAAACGCGCACGCGGGTGCCCGACTTCTTGCGGCCGCCCTGGTCGTACGGCGCCAGGGGTTCGGCAACGTCGCCGCCCTTGAAGACCAGGCGGTTGACCGCGCCGTCGCGCCAGACCACGACTTCAAGCCGGGTCGCCAGCGCGTTGGTGACGGAAACGCCCACCCCGTGCAGGCCGCCCGAGAAGGCATAGGCGCCGCCGCCCGCCTTGTCGAACTTGCCGCCCGCGTGCAGGCGGGTGAAGACCAATTCGACGACGGGCGCGCCTTCTTCGGGATGCAGGCCGACGGGGATGCCCCGGCCGTCATCCTCGACGGACACGCTGCCATCACTGTGCAGCGTGACCTGTATCTGTTTGCCGTAGCCGGCCAAGGCCTCGTCTGCGGCGTTATCTATGACCTCCTGCACAACGTGCAGGGGGTTTTCGGTGCGGGTGTACATGCCCGGGCGCTGGCGCACGGGCTCCAGCCCCTTCAGGACGCGAATGGACGCCTCGGTGTAACGTGGAGTGGCCAAGTTATCCCCAACATCTGTGGAAAAAAACCGACATTTTACGGATAAGCCTAGATTCTGCGCGGCTCCCGGTGGGTTGCGCACGACCTGACCAACTCCGAATTCGGTAGGATGATGACAGTCACAGCCGGCGCGTCAGGGCTTGATGGCCCGGATCGCAAACGACTGCGCCGCAACATCCTACACAAAACCAGCAAACCCTGTTGTTATTAACAGTGGTATGCCTGTTGTTATTGACAGTGGTATGCTTTAGCCCATTCCACATACAAGAACAACGGCAAGGCGCGTCCCTTTTTACGCGCCTTTTGCTGCCGAACCGAGAATCACCATCATGAGCGACCAAATCAAGAACGTCAGTGACGCAAGCTTCGATGCCGATGTGTTGAAATCCGGCCAGCCGGTGCTGGTGGACTACTGGGCTGCCTGGTGTGGCCCCTGCAAGATGATTGCCCCGATCCTGGAAGAAGTCGCCACCGAGTACGCAGGTCGCCTGACGATCGCGAAGCTGAACGTGGACGAAAACCAGGGCACCGCCACCAAGTACGGCATCCGTGGCATCCCCACCCTTATGCTCTTTAAAGACGGCCAAGCCGCCGCCACCAAAGTTGGCGCGCTGTCGAAGTCGCAACTCACCGCATTCCTGGACGGCGCGTTGTAAACCGCGTGCTGTGAACGAAGGCGCCGCCCTGGAGGCGGCGCTCATTCAATACCGCGCGAGCCCGTCCGTGGCGCGCCGCCAGAACCCTCCTTTACTTTTCCCCCACATTCACCGCGATGCACCTCAACGAACTGAAGGCGCTGCACGTTTCGCAGCTGCTCGAAATGGCCGCTGGCCTGGAAATCGAGAACGCCAACCGCCTGCGCAAGCAGGAATTGATGTTCGCCATCATGAAACGGCGCGCCAAGCAAGGCGAGCAGATCTTCGGCGACGGCGTTCTGGAAGTCCTGCCTGACGGCTTCGGTTTCCTGCGCTCGCCCGAGACCTCGTATCTGGCCAGCACGGACGACATCTACATCTCGCCCTCGCAGATCCGCCGTTTCAACCTGCACACCGGCGATTCCATCGAAGGTGAAGTGCGCACGCCGAAAGACGGCGAACGCTACTTTGCGCTGGTCAAGGTGGACAAGGTCAACGGCGTGGCGCCCGAAGCGATCAAGCATCGCATCATGTTCGAGAACCTGACGCCGCTGCACCCGAACCGCACGATGCGCCTGGAACGGGACATCAAGAGCGAAGAAAACCTGACGGGCCGCATCCTGGATGTGTTCGCCCCGATCGGAATGGGCCAGCGCGGTTTGATCGTCGCCAGCCCCAAGTCGGGCAAGACGGTGATGATGCAGCACATCGCGCATGCCATCACCACCAACTACCCCGACGCCGTCATGATCGTCCTGCTGGTGGACGAGCGCCCGGAAGAAGTGACCGAAATGCAGCGCACGGTGCGCGGCGAAGTGGTGGCGTCGACCTTCGACGAACCCGCCACGCGCCACGTGCAAGTGGCTGAAATGGTCATCGAAAAGGCCAAGCGCCTGGTCGAAATGAAGAAAGACGTCGTGATCCTGCTGGACTCGATCACCCGTCTGGCCCGCGCCTACAACACCGTTGTGCCGGCCTCCGGCAAGGTGCTGACCGGCGGTGTGGACGCCAACGCCCTGCAACGCCCCAAGCGCTTCTTCGGCGCGGCCCGTAACCTGGAAGAAGGCGGTTCGCTGACCATCCTGGGTACGGCGCTGATCGAAACCGGCAGCCGCATGGACGAAGTCATCTACGAAGAATTCAAGGGTACGGGTAACTCCGAAGTCCACCTTGAACGTCGTCTGGCTGAAAAGCGCGTCTACCCGTCCATCAACCTGAACAAGTCGGGCACGCGCCGCGAAGAACTGCTGATTGCCCCCGACCTGCTGCAAAAGGTGTGGGTGCTGCGCAAGTTCATCCACGACATGGACGAAGTGCAATCCATGGAGTTCATCCTGGACAAGATGCGCGCCACCAAGACCAACGCCGAATTCTTCGACATGATGAAGAAGAAGTAAGCCCACGTGCGGTAAGCCGACGTTCGGTAAGCCGACGCCTCGCGTCAAAGAAAAACCGCCTGCATTGCATACAGGCGGTTTTTTTATGGGCCTGCTTACCTGGCCCGGCTCTAATGCTCGATGAATTCCGGCATGGCGCCACGCGCGGGGGCCGTGAATGGACGCGGCGTCTGCTTGTCTGCCGGCTTGTCTGCCGGCTTATCACCGGACTTATCGCCCGACTTGCCCGACGCCTCGATGGGCTCGATCTGCGGATCGTCCCAATTACCCGTCACCGAATACTCCATCGTCATCGCGCGCGCCAGCGGCTGCTTCAGCAGCCATTGCGTGACAAAAGCGCCCAGGCCAATCAGTGGGTTCACGGCCAGCGCCGTCACCATGGCGGCCCCGCTGGCGTCCAGATTAGGGATGACCACCGCCTTCAAGTCCCAGCGTTCGCTGATGATGTTGACGCCGCCCGCCAGGACAATTGCCGCCACGGGCCCGTTGATCTTGTAGCCTTCGGTGGACATTTTCCCATCGGCCATCTTCACGCGGCCCCGGATGGTATCGAACGGAAATCCGTCGCGCAGCAGGTTGGTCGGGTTGATGTCCAACCGCGCCAGCCGTTGCAGCGATTGCAGCGACAACAGCTCCAACAGCCGCGCCGTACGAGAGTTCACATGCATGAATCGGCCCTTGTCCAGGCTGATATCGACCTCGCCCGACACGTCCGCCACGTTGTGCGTCCACGGCAGATTGCGCCAGGTTGCCTTGCCCTGCGCCGTGCCCGAGCCAGCGGAGACGACGTTCTCGAAGCCGATGCGGTTCATGAACTTGCCCAGGTCCACGAAGTTGGCGTTGGCGTCCACGCTCAAGCCGCGATCCGGCCCTTCCAGCCGCCACGTGCCGGTGGCGTTCAGATTGGCGGCATCGTTGGTGATCGTCAGTTTGTCCAGCCGCCACTGGCGCCCGCGTTCCAGGTTCGTGCCCACCACCTGAAGCTCGCCCACGTTCTTGCCATATAGAAAGAACTCCTTGGCTTGCAGGTCGATGGCGGGAATATCGGATAAATCGTTGCCTGACGCCAGGGCCTTATCGGCTTCGTTGGAGTCGCCCTCGCCACCGAACGCCAGGTGCTTCATCCGCGCCTTGATCTGGCCCGCAATCGCGCCCGAGGCCTCCTGCCATTCCAATGACCCGGTAGCCTGGCGCGACTGGATGTCCACCCGCCATTGAGACGGCCCGGGACGCATGGCATACAGCGTCAGGTCATTAAGCGTGTAGCCGCTGGCGCGCAACATGCCGGTGGCAAGGCTGATGCGTTCGGGCGGCGGAAAGACCGGCTTCGCAGCGGCTTTTTTGCCGCCGCTTTTGCCCGACGGCGTATCGAAGCCGTTCACTACGGCTTCCCAGCCGTCCATGTCCAGTTCGGGCAGGCTGGCGTTCAGGCTCATTCCGCGGTCCGGCAGGCTGGCGGGCCGGCCGATGCCCAACGCGCCGCGGGCAAAGTAAGACGGAGACGCGTCGGCCGGGTCACGCTCGAACAGCGCGTTGACGTTTTCGCCCAGGCTGGCCGTCAGCCAGCGGCGGTCTTTCGTGCCGCGGTCCTGGGCCGCGCCCCACTGCAATTTCAGTAATTGCGATGACGAAGCCGCTTTGCCCACCGGCGCCGGCATGTCGATAGCCATGCCCGAGAGATTCGATTCCATCGAGATCTCGACCGACCCGCCCTTCTGGTAGCCCAGCCGCCCCTTGTAGGCCGTCTTGCCCGAAAAGCGCGACATCGAGGGCATATTGCCCAGTTGCGTCAATCCGCCCGCCGTCAGTGTCCCTTCAAACTGAAGTGCGTCCGAGTTCTGCGCCAGGGTGCCGAAAATCTTTACGGGCCCGCCCAGGAACTGCGCGCGCAGCTCTTTGGTCTGCACCCCTTTTTCAGAGAATTCCAGATCGCCGTGCATCTCCTTGAGCAAGGGCATTTCCGGCATGAAGGTAAAGCTGTTGTCCGAGAACAGGATGTGCCCCTGCACCTGCGTGTCGTCGGTGTTCAACAACGGCACCTTAAGTTTCAGCGGCACCCGCCAGTCGCCGGTGCCGCGCGCCTCGTCCAGCGCCCCGTCCAGCAACCCGCCAAGCGGGGAATTGGCCGCCATCGCCAGATAGGCCGACACCGGACCGTACGTCTCGCCGTTGAGCAACAATTCCGCGCCCTGGTCCATGTTGGGGATCGTGGCTGTCACCGCCCCCATATTCAGCGTCTGCCCCGGCCCGGTGCTCGCAGTGGCGCCCCCGGCGCTATCCAGCGTCAGGCTGACCTTGTCGATACGGAAATTGCCGGACAGGTTCTCCAACATGGGCCAGCCCTTGCGTCGCTGACCGGGCGGCGCGTAATCGACCTTGGCGCCGGCGTACGCGCCGGCGATGACGAATTCGCCCACGGCGTTCGGCGCGGCGAATGGAAAATCGTCCAGATCGCCCTTGAGCAAGATGGAGGCCGACCGCATTTCGCCTGCGGGCAAGCCCCCCGCCAGCCATTCGCGGGCGTCGGCGTTGACTTCTAGCGGCAGGTAGCGATGGATGGCTGACATGGCGCCACGCACCATCGTGCCGCGCATGTCGACGCTGCCCGCCGCCGTCTTGCCTTCGCGCTTCCACTGGCCCTGCAAGCGCACGTCCAGATCGTCGTTCACCACGTGCAATCGGGCCACATCGACAAACCAGTTCTTGGCATCCGGCCCTTTCACCTGCGCATCCACGGCTAATTCACGCGCGATCAGGGTCGGCTCCTGGAACACGCCCGGAAGCGTCACTTGCAGGTGCTGCGCCGCGCCCTTCAGCGATACATCGGCGGCCCCCGGGCTACGCGCCAACGGCACCCCGTCCACCTGGAAAAAATCCCCGGGCAGCCCCTGCAAACGAAATTGCGCCGATGCGCCGCGTACCGCCGTACCGTCCGTGGCGGCCACCCAGTCCACGCCGCGTACCGCCACGTCGGTCGTCAGGTCAGTGAACTTGCCGCGTTCCAGTTGCAGCCACGCACGGGCGGCGATACGTCCCGAGATGACGGGGGCCGGTACCCACGGCGCCCACGCCTGCGGTTCGACGTCATCAAGCTCTGTATAAAGCTGGCCGCTCCAGTTGGCGGGATTGGCCGAATTCGCCGCGAACAGGCTGCGATTGAATTCGCCACGCAGTTCGACCTTGCGCGCCAACGCATCACCGGCCGAGGCGCGCAGCACGAAGCGATGCGACAGGCTGCCGTTGCGCATGACGAAGTCAACGCCGGTCAACGGCAGCGCGGGCGCGCGGCGTAAATCGTCTTGCCAGATGATGGTCGCGTCGTTGATGGCCAACTCGCGCTGGCGCACCAGCCAGCGCAATGCGGGGTGGTCCAGGTCGGACCGATGATCGCTGGCATTCAGATCGATGTTCTGGCCAGCCACCCACAGATGATTATCGGGATCGCGGCGCAGGGTCAATTCAGGCTTGCGCACCTGCAAGCGCACCAGGCGGGGCGACAAAGTCAGCACGCTGCGCCACGCCAGCACGGCGGATACGGAAGGCAGGGACAGAACTGGCGTGGCGCTGTCGTCCACGACTTGAACCGAGGTCAGGTCCAACCGGGGGTTCAGGCCCTGCCACTCGGCCTTGATGTCCCCGATGGTGACGCGCGCACCCAGTGCTTCGCTGGCGTACGCTTCGATCTGTGGACGCCATTCGCCCACACGGGGCAATACCCAATAGCGCACGCTCAGAAAGCCGACCGCCACCACGCCATAGATGATCAGCGCGGCCCAGAACAGGCAGCAGAGCACGCTACGCGTGCGCGGCACGGGGGCTTTTTTTGAAACAGACACGGATCGGTGGGCAGGAGAATATGTCTTGCGGTATCGTCCCCACTTATACCTGAAACGCGTCCATTCGTCTGCCGCCTCCACGCCATGTCCTCGCCCTCTTTGCTTGCCCCCGCCCTTGCCTGGTCCGGCCATTTGCGCCGCCGACTGGACGCCCATCCCGACCTGGCCGCCTGGCTTGCAGAGGCCGTGCAGCAGCCCGTCACGGCCGCTCGCATGGCGCAATGGCAGGCCGAACTGGCGGGCCCCGACGCGCCGGACATCCTGCCCGTGGACACCTGCCGCATGGTGCTGCGCAAATTACGCGAACGCGTATTCAGCGTATTGATCGTGCGGGACTTGTCCGGCCAGGCCGGTCTGGAAGAAGTGGTGGGCGCAATGACCACGCTGGCGGACATCGCGGTGGCGCAAGCCTACCGCAGTGTGGCCACCGACCTGGCGGCCATGCACGGTGTGCCGCGCGACCCGGCCACCGGCAAGCCCCAGGAAATGCTGATTGTCGGCATGGGCAAGCTGGGCGGGTGCGAGCTGAACGTGTCCTCGGACATCGACCTGATCATGCTGTATGGCGAAGAAGGCGAAACCGACGGCCCGCGCCGCATCAGCCACCACGAGTTCTACGGTAGGCTCACCCGGCGCATGATGCCGGTGATTTCGGAAGTGGATGCGAACGGCCAGGTATTTCGCACGGACCTGCGCCTGCGACCCGACGGCGACGCCGGCCCGCTGGCCTGGAGTCTGGACGCGCTGGAGCACTACTTGATCGGCCAGGGCCGCGAATGGGAACGTTATGCCTGGTTGAAGGCGCGCCTCATGCCCGCCCAGGCGTTTGAAGGCAGCGACAGCGCCGCCCAGGCCCGCCAGTTGGAAAGCCTGCGGGTGCCGTTCGTCTATCGCAAGTATTTTGACTTTGATGCGCTGGCCGCGCTGCGCGCGCTGCGCGAACGTATCCGCCAAGACTGGCAACGTCGCGCCATGGCGCGCAACGGCATCGACAGCGCCAACAATATCAAGCTGGGTGACGGCGGCATCCGCGAGATCGAATTTGTGGTGCAGTTGGCACAACTGATACGCGGCGGTCGCATGCCCGCCCTGCAAAAACGCGGCCTTCTGGAAGCGCTGCACGCCGAGCGCGTGGCCGGGCTGGTGCCGGAGGACGACGCGCGCCGCCTTGAAGAGGCCTATCGCTACCTGCGCCGCACCGAACACGCCTTGCAGTATCGGGAAGACGAACAGACGCATCTGTTGCCCGGCGACGCCGAACAGCGAGCCGCGCTGGCCGCCGCGCTGGGCATGAGCCATGACGATTTTGAAAGCACGCTGGCCGCGCACCGCAAATTCGTCTCGCAAACGTTCCGCAACGTGTTCCGCATGGTCGGCATGGGCGATGCCGAGGACACCGGCACGTCGGGCGAGGCCGCTGACGACGCCGAAGAGCCTGACAACGAATGCGAATTGGCCGAGCAGATCCGCCAGGCTTTCGGCGACGAGGCCCAAGACCTGTTGCGGCGTACCGAGACCCTGCTGGGCAGCCATCGCGTACGCAGCCTGCCCGAAAGCAGCCGCCGCCGCATGGAAGCCCTGCTGCCCGCCGCGCTGCGCGCCGCGCGGCAGACTCCGGCGCCCTTGAACGCCGCTGTCCGCCTGTTTGACCTGATCGAGAAAATTGCCCAACGCAGCGCCTACCTGGCGCTGTTGGCCGAATACCCCGACACCCTGGCGCGCGTGGCGCGCATGGTGGCGGCCAGCCCCTGGGCCGCGCAGTATCTGACGCAGCACCCCTTGCTGCTGGACAGCCTGATCGACTGGCGCACCTTATTCCAACCGCTGGACTTCGCGCAGATCGCGCGGCAGTTGACCGCCGACCTGGATGCTTGCCGACTGCCCGATGGCTCGCCGGACATCGAGCGTCAGATGAACCTGATGCGCGACGTACAGCGCCAGGCCAGCTTCCAGCTGCTGGCGCAGGATCTGGAAGGCGAACTCACGGTTGAAAAGCTGGCCGACCAATTGTCGGCGCTGGCCGACCTGCTGCTGACCGAGACCATTCGCCGCGCCTGGCCGCTGGTGAACAAGCTGGAAGGCGAGCCGCCCCGATTCGCCGTCATCGCGTACGGCAAGCTGGGCGGCAAGGAACTGGGCTACGCGTCCGATCTGGACCTGGTGTTTCTGTTCGACGATGCGCGCGAGGACGCCGCCGAGGTCTACGCCAAGCTGGGCCGTCGCATGACGTCGTGGCTGTCGACGATGACTTCGTCGGGCCGGCTGTATGAAGTGGACCTGCGCTTGCGGCCCGATGGCGACGCCGGGCTGCTGGCCGTATCCGTGGAAGCGTTCGAGCAATACCAGCACAAGCATGCCTGGGCCTGGGAACACCAGGCGTTGACCCGCGCGCGCTTTGCGGCTGGGGATACCAACGTGGGCGCCCGTTTCGAAGCCATCCGCGAAGCGATCCTGGTGCAGCCGCGCGACCCCGCCGCCCTGCGCAACGAAGTGCTGGCCATGCGCGAAAAGATCAACGCCGGCCATCCCAACACCAGCCAGCAGTTTGATTTGAAACACGACCGCGGCGGGATGGTCGACGTGGAATTCGTGACGCAGTACCTGGTGCTTTGCTATGCGGGCACGCACCCCGTGTTTGTGAAGAACCTGGGCAACATCACGCTGTTGCGCCTGGCGGGCGAAGCCGGGCTGATCGCGCCCGAGCTCGCGGCACGCGCCGCCGACGCCTACCGCACCTTGCGCCGCGTGCAGCATCAGCTGCGCATGCAGGGCGTGGAAAAGGCGCGGGTGGGGCCGGATCAGCTGGTGGACGAACGCACGGCGGTGCGCGAGCTGTGGGATTCGGTGATGGGGCCGCAGCCGGGGTCACAGCCGGCGTCACAGCCGGCGTCAGAGCCAGGGTCACAGCTTGGGTGACACGTGACCTTGGGCCGAGTGGTGGCCCGGGTCATCGCCCAAGCGCCGGCCCGGGCGCGGCAACTCGCGGTAAAATAAGGCGTTTTTCGTCTTTTTTCCTTGCACGCCATGTCCGAACTCGTCCGCCCCAAGCTTGACCTTCCCGCCGGCCGGAGCAAAGTGCTGATGCACTCGTGCTGCGCGCCCTGTTCTGGCGAGGTCATGGAAGCCATGACGGCTTCCGGCATCGACTACGCGATCTACTTCTATAACCCGAACATTCATCCGGTAAAAGAGTACGAGATCCGCAAGCAGGAAAACATCCGCTTTGCCGAGCAGCACGGCATCGAATTCATCGACGCCGACTACGACATGGACAACTGGTTCGACCGCGTCAAGGGCATGGAAGACGCCCCCGAGCGCGGCGAACGCTGCACCGCCTGCTTCGACATGCGCTTTGAACGCACTGCCCTGTACGCGCACGAGCACGGCTTTGACACCATCACCAGCTCGTTGGGCATTTCGCGCTGGAAAGACATGAACCAGATCAACGGCTGCGGCGAACGCGCTGCCGCCCGCTACGACGATCTGATCTACTGGACCTACAACTGGCGCAAAGGCGGCGGTTCGGCCCGCATGATCGAAATCAGCAAGCGTGAAAACTTCTATCAGCAGGAATATTGCGGCTGCGTGTATTCGCTGCGCGACACCAACCGCCATCGCCGCGCGCAAGGTCGCGACCGCATTCACATCGGCGTGAAGTTCTACGGCAAAGAAGACCTGATCAACGAAGAGCAGCTGTAAATACCGGCCGACACTTGCGCTGTCGGCCCCTGCCTTCTACCGTCGGCTCAGCCCGTCAACGCCCTTGCCGCCGATATTCCGACGGCGACGCGCCGAAGCGCTTGCGGAAAGCGTGACTGAAGCGCGCCGCATCTGAAAATCCAAAGCGATACGCGATATCACCGATCTGCCGCGCCGACTGCGTGGCATCGCGCAGCACGTCGCGGCTGCGTTGCAGCCGGGTGCCAAGAATGAACTCGGCCGGCGTCGTCGATGCCAGCGCAAACAGGTTGTACAGATAGCGGCGCGACATCCGAAACACCGCCGCGGTCGAGGCCGGCGACAGATTTGGATCGTGCAGATTTTCCATGATGTGCTGCTGCACGCGCCGCAATTGCGCCTGCTTGACCCCGATCTGGTCTTGTTCGAGCTGCCCTCCCGTCCGCTCGCTGATATCCAACCCCATCATTTGCAGCACCGCGTTGGCGGCGTCGCGCGCGGCGCTTTCTGACAGATGGGCGTGCTCGTTCAGCGCCACCCGCAGCAGATCCATCGCCATGCGGCCGCAGCCTTGCCGTGCGCTGAAGCTGCGCGCCACCGCGTTGTGCATGTGCGGCTGCCAGGTCTCGGCATGCTTGCCCGGCACCTGCATCACCAGGAAATGCGCACCCTCGTCAACGTCAATCTCGTAGGGACGCGTCGTGTCGTAGATGCTCCATTCGCCCGGCGTCAGCAAGGCGCTGCGACTGGATTGGCGAATTTCGCTGCGGCCCGACAGTTGCAGCGTGACTTTGTAGCCCGCCTGCTCGGACTGGCCCGCCAGCAGCTTGCTGCGGCGCACGCGCTGCGCGCTGCTGCGCAATTCGCTAACGTGCATCCAACCCAGCGAATCCACCGCCACGCTATTGCGAAAGCGCGCGGAAGATACCGCCGATACTTCCAAGGGTACGAAGGTGCTGCTGATGCTTTCCTGCCAGCTGGCGCAATCCAGAAAATGGCTGGGCGTGCTGCGCAACAAGGACGATGACATGGCGACTCCGGCGTCTGGAAACGGCGTGCCTTTTGTGCCTGGATCGGCTAGCCCCGTGGCACAGCTACAGCGTTCGGTGGATGGATGCTGCCTCTTTCTAGCACCACGCCTGGCGGGCGAGTATCGGTGACAACCCCTAAAAATTGTCCGGACTAGGGCTTTCTGTCATTACCGTAAGAATAATCAGACAAGGTGAAGCCCATTGCCGCCAACGCCTTGGCCAATTCATGCCGAACGGGCACCACATCGTCATAACGGCGCGGCCGGGCCGCGGCCACTTCCGCTTCGTCATAGGGAACAAAATCCGCCGGCAACTGGGCCGGGCTGAATTCGGTCAGCACCCAATTCAGCACGTCGGCAAGCTCGGCATGACTCAGCTGCGAATGCGCGGCGCCCGGCACCCGGACCAGATATTCGCGTCCGGCGGGCAAGTGCACGAACGCACCCACCGACTGCCGAAAATCGGGAATGCCGTGCGGGTTGCTGCCGCGACCATCCCCGCGATGGCAACCCGCGCATTGCAGGACGTAGTCGGCCCTGGCGGCCTGCCGCAGGCGGTCGGTCGGGGCGGTATCGCCCTGGGCCGCCGCCGGCCCCGCCAAGAGCAGGACGAGGGCCGTTGCCAAGCACCGCCGTCGCATGCGCGCGTTGCCGCCCTGCCTCATGGTTTGGCCGGCGCCTTCGGCTGCGGTTTGGCCATGCCCACGATCACCGACGTTGTGCAGTGAAAGATCGAGGACTCGTTCGACATGCACCAGTTCACGTCGTTGTGCAGGAACATCTGATAGCCCGGGCGCTCGCGCTCGGCGGCCGCGCACATGCACTTGCCGCAAGCCGTCTTGCCGCAGCAGTCGTTGTAGCTGATGAGATAGTCCTTGCCGTCCAGCGGGTTATGGCAGGTGCCCACCCACGACACGGCGGACGGCGAGGTGCCGGGCGGGCACGATGTCATGCTGCCGCCGCAGCACGAACATAAAAACCCGTCCACCGCGCAATAGCGCCAGTAGTCGCAAGCCGTGTCGTCGGTTTGCGGCTTCTTCGCGGCGGCAGGCGCCGAGCGGGCCACCGGCAGCACCGGCACCAGAAACGCGGTGCCGACCAGCAGCTTGCCGATGCGATTCAACACGCTGCGCCGCGACGTGGCGTGCGCTACCGAGCGCGTGGCGCGCTCTCCCAATTTATCCAGCCAGTGCATTGCGGCTCTCCTTGCGGGAAATCTGGGTTTCGTCCAGCGTGCCCGCGGCCAGGAATTCCTGTACCGACGCCACGCCAAGTTCCTTGGCCGTGAACAGGCTTTCAAGTTGCTCGCGGGAGTTGATCAGCCCCTTGGCGCGCAGGGTGCCGGTTTCATCCAGCAGCACCGCGTAAGGCAGCTTGCTGATCTGGAACTTCATGCCCAGTTCGGTGGACAGCACGTAGGGGAATCTTTCCAGGCCAGCCTGCTTGTAGAACGCAAGATGCTCGGGCATCTCGCCATCGCTGGCCAGCACGATGCGCAACCACGCGTTTTCCGTGGCGGCCACCGATTTCAGGATGGGCAACAGCTTCTTGCACACCGGGCAGGTGGGCGACAGAAAGAACAGCAGCTGGCTGTGTTGGCCGCGTTCACCGATGGTGATGCGGCGGCCCAGCAGATCGGGCAAGGCAAAGTGCGGCGCGGGCTCGCCCACGGCGGGGCCCTTGTCCATCGTCAGCGCCCCCATCGGCGCCACGCGTTCATACAGCACGCCGATCTGACGCGACAGGGCCAGGATGACCAGCACCAGGCACAGCACCACGCCCCACAACAGGAAATTGGAAATGATCAAGGCATCCATATGAAACTCCTTCAAAGGTTCCGTAGCTTGAGATGCGAGGCCAATAGGTGATTGGCGGTGAAGTACAGGCCCACGGCGGTCATCGCCAGGCCGAACACGGCGGCGGCGTCCGCCCATTGCAGGCCGCGCGCATGGCCCGACAGCGATGCCAGCGCCGGCAGCGTCCATAGCGCAAGCGCGCCGTTGCGCAGCACCAGCCACCCTGTCAGGCCGCCATGCGGCGCACCCGGCGCCTTGGCAACCGGCCCCGAACATCCGCAATCGATATCCCGGTGCCCGCGCGCCAGGTTGATCGCCAGCGCCAGGGTTGCCACGGCCAGCACGCCCAAGGCCAGCGCGGCGCCAAGCGGCTGGCGCCCCGGGATCAGCAGCAACGCGCCCGCCGCGATCTCGGCAAGCACGTAGGCTCGTGCAAACACGCCCACAAGGCCGGCCGGCAGCAGGTCGTAACCGGATACGGCCGCTGTGAACGCCGTCAGGTCCTTGATCTTTTCAAGCGCGCCCAACAGCAGCACGCATGCCAGCGCGGCGCTGGCGCCGTAGAACAGCACGGGGTCATTCATGGCGTGCTCCGGACGGGTTGCGGCTCGACCTGCACCGCGGTTTCACCCGCGGCCTGAATGGTGGTCTTGAACACCGGCGCCGTCGGCACGGCGTCGAACACGCTGACGTTGCTGCCGTCGATGGTGAACAGGCGGGGCTGGTCGTCCTGCGAAACGGACATCGACACGGCGCCCTTGCCCGGCACGCGCGCGATGCGCTTGCGGGATTCCAGGTCGTAGACCCAGATCTCGGCAGCGGGATTCTTGTGCGTGCCTTCCGCTCCGTTGGGATGCATGCCCACGTACAGCCGCTTCAACGCGCGGTTGACGGCCAGCAGGTTGTAGCCGCCGGGCCGCCAGCCGCGATCTTTGCCGGTGGCATCCAGCAAAGACCATGGCGCGCCAAATTGCACATCCTTGCCGCTGAAATCGGCGGTGTAGACGTTGCCGTTGAAAGACACGAAGTAGAAGGTGTCGCCCAGGTTCTCGGTGTGCGTGAAGACGGGGTCTTTTTCCACGTCGAACATCGGCTTGCTGCGCTGCTGGGCGGCGGGCTTGCCCGCGGCGTCCAGGTCGATGGTTAGCAGCGCGCCATCACCGCAGAGGGTGGTGAAGCTGCGCGGGCGGGACGGCAACGGGATGACGCTCCAGCACCCCGCCGTCGCCGTGATTTCGTCGGTGAACTGACGCGTTTTCAGATCGACCACGGTGACTGACGTGGCCGGCGTGGCGTTCTGCGCCAACAGCAGATCACCGTCCGTGGTCTGGCGCAGATAATTGCGATAGTTCAGCGCTTGCGCCCGCTTGTTCGGAATCGGCACTTCGTACTTCGGGGTCAACGTTTCGGCGTCCCACGCTTCGATGACGTCGGTGCGCTTGCCGCGATTGAGCCGCTCGTAATAGGACGTCATGACGTAGATGTCCTGGCCGTTGGCCGATACCGTCATGTGGCCGTTGAGCGATGTGGGCACCAGGCCGAGGAATTTGCCGGTGTCACCGTCGTAGACGTGGATCCGGCTGTCGACCATATGGTTGAAGGCCACGTCCACGACGTAAAGCCGGTGCGCGTTGGCCGGGGGCAAGCGGGTGCCGCCCTTCAGCTCTTCTATGGGCAGGTCGGCCCAGGCTAGGCCCGTGGCGCTGACCAAGGCGGCGCACAGCGCCCATCGGCCCACCCGCAACGCCCGTGATCTGGCTTGCAGCGCAATCATCGATATTCTCCTGGTGTCATGATCCGATTCCCTGGAAGGCGTAGACGTAGCGCAGCTGCACGCCGCGCATCCCAGGCCCGTTCTCGACCTTGAGGTCGTGGATGTACTGCATTTGAATCTGGTTGGCGTCGTTGACCGGGTGGGTAAGCTCAAGCGCCGGTGGGTGGCTACGCGCGATCGCCACGGTTTCGTCGGGCGAAGCGTCCCGCATCCTGCGTGCTAGTACGCGATGCAAACCGACTTCTTCTCCAGATACATCTCAATCACCGCCCTGCCATGTTCGCGGCCGACGCCCGATTGCTTGAACCCGCCAAACGGCATGTTGGGGTCCAGCATGTTGTGCGTGTTGACCCACACCGTGCCCGCATCGATTTGCGGGATCAGGCGCTGCACGCGCGTCAGGTCGTTGCTCCAGATGCTGGCGCCCAATCCGAACGCGCTGTCGTTGGCCAGACGCACCGCGTCATCCAGCGTGTCGAACGATTGCGCCACGACGACGGGCCCGAAGATTTCTTCCTGGGTGATGCGCGCTTGTTGCGGTACATCCGCGAACACGGTGGGGCGCACGAAGTAGCCGTCGCCATCGCCTGCCACGCCCCCGGCCAGTACCCGCCCGCCTTCGGCGCGGCCGATACCGATGTAGTCCATGACACGCTGCTTGTGGCGCGCCGAAATCAGCGGCCCGATCTGCGTGGCGGGATCAAAGCCCGACCCCAGCGTCATGCCGGCGGCCACGTCGGCCAGCCCCTGCACCACCTTGTCATACAGGCCACGTTGCACGTACAGGCGCGAACCCGCCGTGCATACCTGGCCCTGGTTGAAGAAGATGGCGGCGGCGGCGCCTTGCACGGCGCGGTCCACGTCGCAGTCATCCAGCACGATGACGGGGGATTTGCCGCCCAGTTCCAGCGACACGCGCTTCATGTCGTCCATGGCGGCTCGGCCGATCAGCTTGCCGACCTCGGTAGAGCCGGTGAAGGCAATTTTGTTGATCCCCGGATGCGCGACCAGCGCCGCGCCGGTGGTCTCGCCACGGCCAGTGATGACATTGACGACGCCCGGTGGAAAGCCCGCCTGAAGCACCAATTCGGCCAGCCGCAACGCGGTCAGCGGGGTTTCTTCGGCGGGCTTGAGGACAACGGTGCAGCCGGTGGCCAGCGCGGGCGCAATCTTCCACACCGCCATCAACAAGGGAAAATTCCACGGAATGATGGCGCCGACCACCCCGACCGGCTGCGCCAGCGTGTAGGCGCTGTACTGCACGCCGGGGGGAAACGGAATCGACAGCGACAGTGTGTCGCCCGTGATCTTGGTGGCCCATCCGGCCATGTAACGCAGCCACTGTGCCCCCGCGCCCACTTCCAGCCCCTGCGCAATGCCCAGCAGCTTGCCGTTGTTCAACGTTTCCAGACGGGCCAGTTCCGTACCGTGCTGTTCAAGCAGGTCGGCCAGCTTCAGCAGCAGCCGTTCGCGGCCGGCGGGCAGCATGTCGCGCCACGGGCCCGAGGTAAAGGCGCGCCGCGCCGCTTGTACCGCCAGATCCACCTGGGCGGGTCCGGCATCGGGCTGGTGGGCGATGACGCGGCCGGTGGCTGGGTCGTACACGGGGATCGGCTGGCCCTGCCCTTCGTGTACCGGCTGCCCGTCTATCAGCATGAATTCCCGGATGGCGGCCAGTTCCGGGCGGTCGCTGGCGGCGGTGTCGGTGGCGCTGCTGCGTGCTGAAGACATCTGAACGCTCCAACAAAAAGTGTGGGGCCAGAATAGCAACGGCATTGCGCGCAGGCTTGTCGGGCCGTGCATGGGGATTTGTCATTCTGCGCACGGCGCGCGGCAGCAAAAAGGGCCGGGCAAGCTGCGCATTGCGCGTCTTGCCCGGCCCTGGTTCAGCCGGCTACGGCACGATCCGGCCCGAGGGCCGGCAGCCGATTCTGGCGGATCAGTCCAGCATCAGCACGGTGGCGCCGGTGGTCTTGCGCGAGGCCAGCGCGGTCTGCGCTTCGCCCGCTTGCTCCAGCGAATAGCGCTGGTCGATGCGCACCTTGATCTTTTTCTTCAAGACCAGGTCAAACACTTCTTCCGAGGCAGCTTGCAGCTTTTCCAGCGTGTTCACATGCACGCCCAGCGACGGACGCGTCACGTACAGGCTGCCCTTCTGGTTCAGCACGGCCAGGTTGACGCCGGCGACCGGACCGGACGCGTTGCCGAAGCTGACCATCAGGCCGCGCGGCTCGATGCAGTCCAACGAGGTTTCCCAGGTGTCCTTGCCCACGCCGTCGTACACGACCGGCACTTTCTTGCCCTTGGTCAATTCCAGCACGCGCTCGGCGACGTTTTCGCGCGAGTAGTCGATGGTTTCCCAGGCGCCGTTGGCGCGGGCCAGTTCGGCCTTTTCCGGGCTGGACACGGTGCCGATCAGCTTCACGCCCAGGGCCTTGGCCCATTGGCAGGCGATCAGGCCCACGCCGCCAGCAGCCGCGTGGAACAGAATGGTTTCACCGCCTTGCAGGCGATAGGTCTGGCGGAACAGGTATTGCACCGTCAAGCCCTTGAGCATCAGCGCGGCGGCCTCGTCAAAGCCGATGCCCTTGGGCACCTTCACGACCTGGTTGGCGGGCACATTGCGCGCCTGCGCGTACGCGCCGATGGGGCTTTGGCCGTACGCGACGCGGTCGCCCTTTTTCAGGTGCTTGACGTCAGCGCCCACGGCAGTAACCACGCCGGCGGCTTCAAAGCCCAGGCCATGCGGCAACGGATGGGGGTACAGGCCCGTGCGGAAATAAATGTCGATGAAGTTCAGGCCAGCGGCGTGCTGTTCGATCGTGACTTCATTGGCGGCCGGCGCCGGCACTTCCACGTCAACCAGCTTCAGGACTTCGGGACCACCGTGTTGCTCGATACGAATTGCCTTGACGAGATTGCTGGCCATGCTGGCCTCCTTTAAATGAAAGTGATGCGAATAAACCAAGAAAACCAGATTTCAACGCGGCGGCAGCGGGGCCTCGCGCGGGGCGACCGTTGCCGCTTTGCCGGCGCCGCCGCCCATCAATGCGAATACGCCGGTCAACACCAAGGCCGTGCCCGCCATCTGCCATACCGTGATGGGCTCGTCCAGGAACCACGACGCCAGGAACAACACCGACACCGGCCCCATCATGCCCAGCAACGAGGCCGTCGGCGCGCCGATCAGCGATACCGCCCACATCAGCATGAACACCGGCACCACCGTGTTCAAGGTGGCGTGAATAACGGAATATCCATACACACCCGCCGGCTGGATCAACATTGACGGGGGGTGGATCACAAAAAACTGGATGATGCAGGCGATGCACGACACCAGCATGGCGTAGGCCACCAGGCGCGTCGGCCCGACCCGCTTGATCAGTTCGCCCGAACAAATCAGGTACACAGAATAGCTTGCCGCCGAGCCAAAAACGAACAAAGACCCTAACAGCACCTCGTTGCCGGCACCGAAGGACAGGTCGTGGGCAAACACCAGCACCACGCCCGTATAAGACAGCACCATGGCCAGCCACTGCCGGCGCTCGATGGGCCGCTTGAACCAGAACGCGGACAGCAGCACCACCAGCGATGGCGACAGAAACAGGATCAAGCGTTCAAGGCTGGCGGTGATATAGCGCAGCCCCAGAAAATCCAGGAAGCTGGACAGGTAATAGCCCAGCAGCCCCAGCACGATGACCTGCACGCGCTCCTTCGGAGTCATGACGACGATCTCGCCCCGCGCGGCGCGGCGCGACTGATACCAGGCCACCGCCGCGAAGAACGGCATCGCGAACAGCATGCGAAAGGCGATCAACGTAACGGCGTCAATCCCATAGCGATAGGTGAACTTGACGACAATCGCCTTCGCGGAAAACAGCACCGCGCCAAGCATCGCCATGAGGATTCCGGCCACGCGACCGGACGGGCTATAAAGCGGCAAAAGCTTGGCAATACGATTCATGCGATGATTTTAGATTCAGTGCAAGCCGATTTGCACGCCCCAACATCGCTTTTTGGCATCGACACCCCAGGCATGACCCGACAACGCGCTCTAACGAATATCCATATTGCCGCCGTGCTTTTCGGCCTGACCGGCGTTTTCGGCGAGTTGATACAAGCCAGCGCCGCCGTCATCACGCTGGGTCGCGCCCTCTTCGCGGTAATTTCGCTGGGGGTCTTTGCCCGGCTGCGCGGCAAGCCGCTGCTGGGTGTGCTGACGCCCGCGCAACTATTCGTGCTGGTACTGGCCGGCGCGCTGCTGGCCGCGCACTGGGTCACGTTCTTCATTTCGGTCAAGGTCGGGGGCATCGCCATTGCCACGCTGGGCTTCGCCAGCTTCCCGGCCTTCATCACGCTATTCGAAGGCCTGCTCTTTCGCGAACGCATCCGCGCCGGCGAATGGATGTTGCTGGGTCTGGTCACGGCCGGGCTCATCCTGGTCACCCCGTCTTTCGACCTGGCGGACCAGGGCACCATCGGCCTGGCCTGGGGCTTGTTGTCCGGCCTGACGTTTGCACTGCTTGCCCTGAGCAACCGCCGCTCTGCGTCCGGCATGGACCCGATGCAGGTGGCCTGCTGGCAAAACGTCGTCGTGGCGTTGGTGATGGTGCCGTTTGCGGTGGGCCAGCTGCCGGCGCTGCCGGCGGTGGACTGGTTCTGGCTGGCCTTGCTGGGCGTGTTCTGCACGGGGCTGTCGCACTACCTGTTTGTCTCCAGCCTGACGCGGCTTAACGCACGCACGGCCGGGCTGGTGATTGCGCTGGAACCGGTCTATGCCATTGCCTTTGCATGGGCGCTGTTCAGCCAGGAACCCACGCCGCGCATGATGGCGGGCGCGGCCCTGATCGTCGCCGCAATCGTCTGGTCGGGCCTGCGCAAGGGCGCGCCCGAGGCCCATAACGCGCCGAATTCGCAGTCTTGACAATAACTGACTAGGCAGTAAAATTCGGCCCATGAATGCCGAAACTGCCCCGCCCGCCGCCGATTCCCCCGTCCATTACCGCAGCGATCACCGCTGCATGGGGGAAGAGAACGCCGGCTACCTCATCAAGCTGGTCTATCACTCGCTGACCCGAATGCTGGACCAGGAAATGGCCCCGCTTGACCTGACCGCGATGCAATGGCGTCCGCTGGCCATGGTCTTTCTGGGGCGCGCCGACACCCCGGCCGAACTGGCCCGCCTGAACGACATGGACACCGGCGCCATGACCCGCGCGCTTGACCGCTTAGAGGCAAAAGGCCTGCTGCGGCGTAACCGCAGCCAGCAGGACCGCCGTGTCGTGAAGATTGAATTGACGGAACTGGGCGAAGCCAAGGCCCGCGAAATCGCGCCCAACATCGCCCGTTCGCTCAATCATCACCTGCGCGGTTTTTCGGCCGATGAAGTAACGCAGCTGATGCATTTCCTGCGTCGCATGATCGCCAACGGCTCGGCCTCGGGCACGGCGCCGGAACGGTGACGCCGCCAGTCCCCCATTGCTTGCCCCCGGAACCGGGGTTTTTATTTGGCATAATGTTTGCCTAGGCAAATACAGATTAATCAATTACTTTCAGCAAACAGTCAGGATGAAACGCCTTCTTTCTACCGTATTGGTGCTGGCACTTAGCGGCTGCGCACTGATGGAACCCGGGCCCGAACCCGTTGTAGCGCTGGATGCGGCCACACTGGGGCTGACGGCTCACGACACGGCCTGGCCCAACACGCAATGGTGGCAACGCTACGGCGACCGCCAGCTCAACGCCCTGATGGACGAAGCGCTGGCCAACAGCCCCTCAATGAGCGCTGCCCAAGCGCGACTGGCCAAGGCCAACGCCGCCGTCAGCTCTGCCCGCGCCCCGCTGATGCCCCGCGTGGACGCCAACTACTCCCTGAATCGCGAACACCTGTCGGCCGACTACATCTACCCGGCCCCGCTGGGCGGCACCGTCGTCAGCGACAACCGGCTGGCGCTCGATTTCAGTTATGAACTGGATTTCTGGGGCAAGAACCGTTCGCGCCTGAAGTCGGCCGTGTCCGAGCGCGAAGCCGCCACCGCCGACGCCCAGGCCGCGCGCAACATGCTCGCCAGCGCCACCGTACGCGCCTACCTGAACCTGCAAAACGCCTTTGCCCAACGCGACGTGCTCAAGCGCGTGATCGCGCAGCGCGCTGACGTCTTGTCCCTGACCCAGGGCCGTTATAGCGCCGGGCTGGACACGCAGGTGGAAGTGAAGCAGGCTGAGTCCTCGTTGGCAGCCGGCAAGGTTGAACTGACCCAGACGGAAACCACGCTGGCGCAGCTGCGCAACCAGGTTGCGGCGCTGGCCGGCGCGGGCCCGCAGCGCGGGCAGTCGCTGGTTGCGGTGGACCTGACCGCCCCCGCGGGCGTCGTGCCCACGGCCATCCCCCTGGACCTGCTGGGCCACCGGCCCGACGTCGTGGCCTCGCGCTGGCGCGCCGAAGCCGCGCGCAGCGCCATCGATACCGCCAAGGCCGAGTTCTATCCCAACGTCAACTTGACGGCATTCGCCGGCTTCCAGGCATTGGGCACGGGCAACCTGCTTGGCGCTGCCGCCCGCACTGCCGGCTTCGGCCCGGCCGTCACGTTGCCGATCTTCCACGGTGGCGAATTGAACGCCAACCTGGCCGGCCGCCGCGCCGACGCGGACCTTGCCGTGTCTGACTACAACCAGGCCGTGCTGGACGCCGTGCATCAAGTGGCCGACGCGCTGGACGGGCTGCGCCTGTTGGAACAGGAACGCACCCAACAGCGCCAGGCCCGCGAGGCCATCGAAGCCGCGTACGACCTGGCCGTTAACCGCTACAAGGCGGGGCTGGGCAACTACATCACCGTGCTGATCGCGCAAACCGGCGTGCTGACGCAGGCGCGCATGGATACCGATCTGCGTATCCGCGCCTACCAGCTTGACGCCAATCTTGCCAATGCGCTGGGCGGCGGCTACACCCCGCCCGTCCCCACGGACACCGCGCAAGCCGCGCAGGCCGCCCCGGCCACGAACCCCATTCATTGAACGATCCTCGGATTCAGACGTCATGAACGCTGCCACCCCCACCGCCAATCCCGCCCGCAAACGCCTCTTGCTGCTGGCCTCCGGCGTCTTCATTCTTATCGCCATCGCCTACGCCATCTGGTGGTTCCTGTTTGGCTCCCACTTTGAAAGCACCGACGACGCCTACGTGCACGGCAACCTGGTGCAGATTACGCCGCAAGTGCCCGGCACCGTGATCGCCATCGAGGCCGACGATACCGAAACCGTCGCCGCCGGCCAGCCGCTGGTGCGCCTGGACCCGGCCGACACCGACGTGGCCCTGCAACAGGCGCAGGCCAAGCTGGCGCAGATGGTGCGTCAGGTTCGCACCTACTACGTGCAGAACGATGCGCTGGCCGCCGACGTCGATCTGCGCAATGCCGACATCCTGCGCGCCCAGGCCGAGCTGACCCGCGCGCAAAGCGACGTCACCCGTCGCCAGCAACTGGCCAAGTCGGGCGGCGTCAGCGGTGAAGAAATCCTGCACGCCGAAGCCGCGCTGAAGTCGGCGCAGTCCGGTCTGGCACAGGCCCGCGCCGCGCTGGCCGCATCGCGCGCCAAGCTGGCCACCAACCAGGCGCTGACGCAAGGCACGACCGTTGCCAATCACCCCGACGTGCTGCAAGCCGCCGCGGGCTTGCGCAACGCGTGGCTGGCCCAGTCGCGTACGGTGCTGCCCGCGCCGGTGGGTGGCGTCATCGCCCGCCGCAGCGCGCAAGTGGGGCAGCGCGTGGCCCCGGGCACCGCGCTGATGACCGTGGTGCCGCTGGACCAGGTCTGGGTGGAAGCCAACTTCAAGGAAGGCCAGTTGCGCAAGATGCGCATCGGCCAGCCGGTCAAGATGGTGGCCGACCTTTACGGCAGCTCGGTCGTTTATCACGGCAAGGTAGCCGGCCTGGATGCCGGCACCGGCAGCGCCTTCGCGCTCTTGCCCGCGCAGAACGCCACGGGCAACTGGATCAAGGTCGTGCAGCGCGTGCCCGTGCGCATCCTGCTCGACCCCGAAGACCTGAAGACGCACCCGTTGCGCGTCGGCCTGTCGATGGACGTGGAAGTGGACGTCGGCCAACAAGACGGCGAAGCGCTGACGCAAGCCGTGCGCAATGAGCCCGCCTGGTCCACGCGCGCCTTCGAACCCGCGCACGACGACGTCGACGCCATGATCAAGAAAATCATCGACGACAACCTCGCATCATGAGCACGACCGCCCAGCCCGCGGGCGCTGGCGCGCCCCCCGTCGAACCCGCCCGCCCGCCGGGCACCCACCCGCCCCTGGAAGGCGCGGCCCGCATCATCGGGTCCATCGCGCTGTCCACGGCGGTGTTCATGAACGTGCTGGACACGTCGATTGCGAACGTGTCCATCCCCACGATTTCCGGCGACCTGGGCGTGAGCACCAGCCAGGGCACCTGGGTCATTACGTCGTTCGCCGTTGCCAACGCCATCACGGTGCCCTTGACCGGGTGGCTGACTCAGCGTTTCGGGCAGGTGCGTCTGTTCCTGATCTCGACGTTGCTGTTCGTGCTGGCCTCGTGGCTGTGCGGCTTTGCGCCGTCGCTGGAAGCGCTGATCGCGTTTCGGGTGTTGCAGGGCGCGGTGGCCGGGCCGATGATTCCGCTGTCGCAAACGCTGATGCTGGCCAGCTTCCCCAAGTCCAAGGCGGGCATGGCGCTGGCGGTGTGGTCCATGACCACGCTGGTCGCGCCCGTGGCAGGGCCGCTGCTGGGAGGCTGGATTTCCGACAACTACACCTGGCCGTGGATCTTCTACATCAACGTCCCGGTGGGCTTGCTGGCCGCCTGGATCAGCTGGCGCATCTACGGCAACCGCGAATCGGTCACGCGCAAGCTGCCCATCGACAAGCTGGGCCTGGTGTTGCTGGTGGTCTGGGTGGGCGCGCTGCAAATCATGCTGGACAAGGGCAAGGAACTGGATTGGTTCGCCAGCCCGACCATCATCGCACTGGCGGCGACGGCCTTTGTGGCGTTCGTATTCTTCCTGATCTGGGAATTGACCGACGCCCACCCGGTGGTGGACTTGCGCCTGTTCAAGGTCCGCAACTTCACCGTGGGCGCACTGACCTTGGCCGTGGCTTACGGCGTGTTCTTCGGCAACGTGGTGCTGCTGCCGCTGTGGCTGCAAAGCAATATGGGCTACACCGCCACCTACGCCGGCCTGGTGACCGCGCCGGTGGGGCTGCTGGCCATCTTGCTGACGCCTATCGTCGGCAAGATGCTGGCCACGCGCGACCCGCGCCAGATCGTGACCGTGGCGTTCCTGATCTTCGCGCTGGTGTGCTTCATGCGGTCCGGGTTCAACACGCAGACCGACGTGCGCACGTTGATGCTGCCCACCATCATCCAGGGCGCGGCAATGGCGGCGTTCTTCGTGCCGCTGACGTCCATCACGCTGTCCAGCATCGAACCCTGGCGCATACCCGCTGCGTCGGGCCTGTCAAACTTCCTGCGGCTGACGGCGGGCGCGTTCGGCACGTCGATCGCCACCACGCTGTGGGAAAACCGCGCCACCATGCACCACTCGCAGCTGACCGAAATTGCCAAGCCTGGCCAGCAGGCTTTCGACCAGACGGTCGACACGTTGCAAAACGGCCTGGGCGTGTCGCATCAGCAGGCCCTGAGCATGGTTGACGGCCTGATCAACGCGCAGGCGTTCACGATGTCGGCGGTGGACGTGTTCTATGCGTCGGCCGTCATCTTCTTGATGCTGACGGGCCTGGTCTGGTTTGCGCGCCCCCGTTCGTCCAAGGCAGGGGACGGCGGTGCAGCGGAAGCGGCGGCAGGCGCGCACTGACGCCGCGCCGGGCCGCGGTGAAATAAAAAGGGCGCCAGCGATTTCGCTGGCGCCCTTTTTTTTACCCGGCGGTTGGCCGTGCGCGACTATGGCATGTTCAGCGCGTCCGGTTTCAAGAACGCCTGCCAATCGCGCCGTTCGATGATGTCGGCCGACAAGGCGCTGACGGGCGACAGGTTGAATACCGACACGCCGCGCGCTCGCCACTGCGCGGCGGCAAACCGGAACGACGGTTCAATCAGGTGCGCGAAATTGCGCGCCAGTCGGCTGGTCTGGGGACGGCCGCCCTCGTCATAAAAGCGCAGCCCATTTTGCACGGTAAGGTCCAGCCCGTGCACGAACACCTGCCGCGCCCCGCCTGAGACCAGCACCTGCAAGGCCGCGTAGGCCACGGTGTCGGCGTCGAACACGCCTAGCGATGCGTCAAAGCTGTAGCCCAGCCCCTGCTTGGCGTCCAGCAATTGCACGTCCGGCGTGGCGGCGGCAATCCGCTTGAGCACGGCGGGCGCCGCGCTGCGCTGGTAGGCGCGTTCGGAGATCATTTCAATAATGCAGATGCGGCAGCGAATCTGGTCCTGCGGGATGCCCTGCATGATGTAGCGCAGCACTTCCGGGAAGACGTAAAGCGTCAAGTCGCGGGAGACGATTTCGCGCACCAGTTCAATGCGTTCCCGCACGAAATTCTGGTCGATGATGCAGTAGTACTTGAACGGCAGATCAAACTTGCGGGCCAGCGCGATGGCGCCATTCACGCCCATCGCCACGCGTATGTCCAGCTGGTCGTACGGAATCTGGGCGACCGACGGGCCGCTCAGGATCAAGTGCACCGTTTCGTCGGCGCGGTCGTACCCTTGCGACAAGGGCGTCAAGGGCAACGACCGGCCAAAGGCACGGAAGCCGCAAATGGCGCCCGTGCGGTCACGCCAGATCCGCACGAAGGGCCACAGATGCTGGTTATGCCGTTGCGTGCGCGAACGCAGCAAACGGAAAAGCTTGCGCACGAAGCGGTCGGCACGGCCACCGCCCACGTGGGCGGCGGAAGTGGGAGAGATTAATTGTTCCATCAACTAGCCTGATTGGCCGTACCCGCTTAATGCGTTCAACCGGCAGAAATCAGCGACGCAATGGCGTTGCCGACGTCGACGGTCGACGCGGTGCCCTTCATGTCCCGTGTGCGCGGACCCTCCGCCAACACGGTTTCGATTGCCTTCACCACCGCTTCCGATGCCTGCGGGTAACCCAGGAAATCAAGCATCAGCGCGCCGCTCCAGATTTGCCCGATCGGGTTGGCGATACCCTTGCCGTAGATGTCCGGGGCCGATCCATGAACCGGCTCGAACAAGGACGGGAACTTGCGCTCGGGGTTCAGGTTCGCGGACGGTGCGATACCGATCGTGCCCGTGCAAGCCGGCCCAAGGTCGGAAAGAATGTCGCCAAACAAATTCGAAGCCACCACCACGTCGAACCAATCCGGGTGCTGCACGAAATGCGCGCACAGGATATCGATGTGGTATTTGTCCCAACGCACGTCCGGATAGTTCCCGGCGATGTCGGCAACGCGCTCGTCCCACCACGGCATGGAAATCGAAATGCCATTGGATTTGGTGGCAGCGGTCAGGTGCTTGCCGCGCTTTTGGGCAAGCTCGAATGCAAACTTCAGCACGCGGTCCGCACCGATACGCGTGAACACGCTTTCTTGAATGACGACTTCGCGCTCGGTGCCCTCGAACAGACGGCCACCGCTATTGGAGTATTCGCCTTCGGTGTTTTCGCGGACGATGAAGAAATCGATGTCGCCGGGCTTGCGATCCGCCAGCGGCGAGGGCACGCCGGGCATCAGGCGCACTGGTCGCAAATTGATGTATTGATCAAATTCGCGACGGAATTTGAACAGCGAGCCCCACAGCGCCTCGTGGTCGGGCACGGTGGCGGGCCAGCCGATCGAACCGAAGAAAATGGCCTCGTGTTGGCCGATTTGCGCCTTCCAGTCGTCCGGCATCATCTTGCCGTGCTGGGCGTAATAGTCGCAGCTCCAGTCGAAATGATCCCACTGGAATTCGATGCCGAAGCGCTTGGCCACGGCATCCAGCACCTTCAAGCCTTCCGGCACGACCTCCTTGCCAATCCCGTCTCCTGGAATCACCGCAATCTTGTGTTTCTTAGCCACCACGTTTCCTTAAGTTTTCCTTTGATAGACCGCCCAGAATCATAGGCATAAACGCCCACGGCGCAACACCCCCCGTTACAAAACGGTGGTGCCGCGCAGCCTGTAACGTCGAGGATGCCCCGGGCGATTCAGCGCCGGGTCTTTGAGCCCAGCAGCGACCCGAGGATGCCACGTGTCAGTTCACGCGCGATGGAACGGGCCGTACTTTTGGCCATGGTCTGGACAACGCCGTCGCGCTTGCCGCCCCGTGGGCCGGTAGAGCCGAACAGCACGTCGTTCAGACGGCCCATCAGGCCGCCGCCCGCCTCCTCGGCCGGGGCCGGCGCATCGGGTTCAGGGTTCGTATTGCGGCCGGCCGTGGCCGGCGGGTCCGCGGGGACGGCGGCGCGCCCGGCAAGCACCTCATAGGCGGATTCCCGATCGATGGCCTTTTCATACTTGGCGGCCATGGGGCTGCCCTGGCGCAACGCCTGGCGTTCGGCGTCGGTAGCCGGGCCGATGCGGCTGGCAGGCGGCACGATGTAGGCGCGCTCGGTGGGCAAGGGGCGCCCCTTGGCGTCCAGCAACGACACCAGCGCTTCGCCTACGCCCAATTCGGTAATGGCGGCTTCGATGTCCAGCCCCGGGTTGGGGCGCATGGTTTGCGCGGCAGTCTTGACGGCCTTCTGATCGCGCGGCGTGAAAGCCCGCAGCGCGTGCTGCACGCGATTGCCCAGCTGCCCCAGCACGGTATCGGGAATATCCAGCGGATTTTGCGTCACGAAGTAGACGCCCACCCCCTTGGAGCGCACCAGCCGCACCACTTGTTCGATCTTGTTCAGCAACGCGGCAGGCGCATCGTTGAACAGCAGGTGCGCTTCATCAAAAAAGAACACCAGCTTGGGCTGATCCATGTCGCCCACTTCGGGCAACTTTTCGTACAGGTCGGCCAACAACCACAGCAGGAAGATGGCGTACAGGCGCGGGGCCTGCATCAGCTTGTCGGCGGCCAGCACGTTGACCATGCCGCGGCCTTGCGCGTCCGTACGCATCAGGTCGGCGACGTCCAGCATGGGCTCGCCAAAGAACTTTTCAGCGCCCTGCGATTCCAGCGCCAGCAGGCCGCGCTGGATGGCGCCGACGCTGGCCGACGACACGTTGCCGTAGCGGGTCTTGAGCTCGGCCGAGCGGTCCGCCACGTTTTGCAGCATGGCGCGCAGGTCTTTCAGGTCCAACAACAATTGGCCTTCGTCGTCAGCCACCTTGAACACCAGCGTCAGCACCCCTTCCTGCGTGTCGTTCAGTTCCAGGATGCGCGACAGCAGCAGCGGCCCCATATCGGTAATGGTGGCTCGCACCGGCTGGCCTTGCTCGCCAAAGACGTCCCAGAGCGTGACGGGGCTGGCTCCCCAGACGGGTTCGTCCAGCCCCAGGCTTTTCAGGCGTTCGGCCAGCTTGGGGCTGGCCGCCCCCGCCTGCGAAATACCGGTCAGGTCACCCTTGACGTCGGCCATGAACACCGGCGTGCCGATACGGGAAAAGGATTCGGCCAGCACTTGCAGGGTGACGGTTTTGCCCGTGCCGGTGGCCCCGGTAATGCAACCGTGCCGGTTGGCCAGGGCGGGCAGCAGCGCGAGTTCGGTCTGGGCGTTTTTGGCGATGACGATGGGGTTGGGCATGGGGCAACGCTCCGGACCGGGAAGCTAAAGGATGCCCAAGTGTAGAGCCTGCCGCGCGGCTTGTGCGCGTGGCAATATCGACACAGGCGGCCCTGCCCCGGGCGCTAGGCCCGTCGGCACGGTAAAATGCCTTTTTTGCAGCCAATTTATCCTGGGAAGCCATGGCCGGACACAGCAAATGGGCCAATATTCAGCACCGCAAAGGGCGCCAAGACGCCAAGCGCGGAAAGCTCTGGACCAAGATCATTCGTGAAATTACCGTGGCGGCGCGCGCCGGCGGCGCCGACCCGGACAGCAACCCGCGTCTGCGCATGGCGTGGGACAAGGCGACCGACGCCAACATGCCCAAGGACAACATCCAGCGCGCCATCCAGCGTGGCGCCGGCGGTGCCGACGGCGACGCCTACGAGGAAGTCCGCTACGAAGGCTACGGCATCGGCGGCGCGGCGGTCATCGTCGACTGCATGACCGACAACCGCACCCGCACCGTGGCTGAAGTTCGCCACGCGTTTGCCAAGAACGGCGGCAACCTGGGCCAGGAAGGCTCGGTGGCGTTCATGTTCAAGCACTGCGGCCAGTTCGTATTCGCCCCGGGCACGCCCGAAGACAAAGTCATGGAAGCCGCATTGGATGCGGGCGCCGAAGACGTCACGACCGACGAAGAAGGCGTGATCGAAGTCGTTTGCGCGCCGGCCGACTACGCTGCCGTACGCAAGGCGTTTGACGACGCGGGCCTGAAGGCGGAAGTGGACGGCATCGTCATGAAGGCGCTGAACGAAACCGAGCTGGCAGGCGAAGACGCCATCAAGATGCAAAAACTGCTCGACGCCCTGGAAGGCCTGGACGACGTGCAGGAAGTCTATACCACCGTCATTTTCGACGAAGCGCAGTAAATCCCACGGTTTCAGCACGTCGACGGCCCCGGCCGCCGCCGCGCTGGAATGTGAAACGGCCCCGGGTGGTCCCGGGTCCGTCGCCTTCTCCACGGGCTAGAGTGGCAACCTTCAGAATCACGCAACATGAAACTCCTGGTAATTGGCTCGGGCGGCCGCGAACATGCCCTCGCCTGGCGGCTGGCCCGCTCCCCGCGCGTACACAAAGTGTTCGTCGCGCCGGGTAACGGCGGCACGCAACGGGCCGAGCAGATGGAAAACGTCCCGCTGACCAATGCCGAGGAGCTGGCCGATTTCGTCCAGCGCGAAGGAATCGCGCTGACGGTCGTCGGCCCGGAAGCGCCGCTGGCCTCGGGCGTCGTGGACGTGTTCCGTGCGCGTGGCCTGAAGATCTTCGGCCCCACCAAGGCCGCCGCGCAGCTGGAAAGCTCGAAGGACTACGCCAAGGCCTTCATGGTCCGGCACAACATCCCGACCGCGCGCTACGCCACCTTTACCGACCCGGTCCAGGCGCACGCCTATATCGACCAGGAAGGCGCCCCCATCGTCATCAAGGCTGACGGCCTGGCGGCCGGCAAGGGCGTTGTGGTCGCGGCCACACTGGAAGAGGCCCACGCCGCCGTTGACGCCATGCTGGGCGACGGCTCGATGGGCGCCGCGGGCGCTCGCGTCGTCATCGAAGAATGCCTGGTGGGCGAAGAAGCCAGCTTCATCGTCATGTGCGACGGTCGCAACGTGCTGGCGCTGGCCACCAGCCAGGACCACAAGCGCCTGCAAGACGGCGACCAGGGCCCGAACACCGGCGGCATGGGCGCGTATTCGCCCGCGCCGATCGTTACGCCCGAACTGCACCACCGCATCATGCGCGAAATCATCCTGCCGACCGTGCAGGGCATGACGCGCGACGGCATTCCGTATACCGGTTTCTTGTACGCGGGCCTGATGATCGCCCTGGGCGATGATCCCGACCGCGAGATCAAGACGCTGGAATTCAACTGCCGCATGGGCGACCCGGAAACGCAGCCCATCATGATGCGCGTCAAGAGCGATCTGCTTGACGCGCTTGAGCACGCCGTGGACGGCACGCTGAACCAGGCCGATATCGTCTGGGACCGCCGCACCGCGCTGGGCGTGGTGCTGGCCTCGCACAATTACCCGAACACCCCGCGCACCGGCGACGTCATCCGCGGCCTTCCCGCCGATGCCGAGGACTGCATGGTGTTCCACGCCGCCACCGAACTGACCGGCGAAGAAACCAAGACCACCGGCGGTCGCGTGCTGTGCGTTACGGCACTGGGCGATTCGGTCAAGATGGCGCGCGACCGCGTGTACGAAGCCATCGACGGTATCCATTTCGATGGCCGCCAATACCGTAGCGATATCGGCTGGCGCGCCCTGAAGCCGTCGCAACAGAAACCGAAGTCCAACGCGTAAGCGGAAAGCCGATGAACGCCTTGCCCGTCGCCACTGTCCGCGATTACCTCACCGGCCTTCAGGCCCGTATCGTCCAGGCGCTGGAAGCCGCGGAAGGCGGCCCGTTCCGTGCTGACGAATGGGTCCGGCCCGAGGGCGGCGGCGGGCTGTCGCGGCTGCTGGAAGGCGGCCAGCTGTTCGAACGCGCGGGCGTGCTGTTCAGCCACGTCAAGGGCACCAAGCTGCCCCCGTCGGCCAGCGCCCACCGCCCCGAGCTTGCCGGCCGCGCCTGGGAAGCGATGGGCGTGTCGATGGTGCTGCACCCCCGCAACCCGTACGTGCCCACCACCCACATGAACGTGCGCATGTTCGTGGCGGCGGCCCGGCCCGGGCATGACGAAGCCGACATCTTCTGGTTCGGCGGCGGCATTGACCTGACCCCGTATTACCCGTTTGAAGAAGACGCGCGCCATTTCCATACGGTGTGCCGCGACGCACTGGCCAGCCACGGCCCGGACTACTATCCGCGCTACAAGCGCTGGTGCGACGAATACTTCTACCTGAAGCATCGCAACGAAACGCGCGGCATCGGCGGCGTTTTCTTCGACGACCTGAACGCGCCGGGCTTTGACGCCTCGTTCGCCTTGACGCGGTCGGTAGGCGACGCGTTCCTGCACAGCTATCTGCCCATCGTCGAACGTCGGCGCGGCATGGCCTACACAGAGCGCGAGCGCGATTTCCAGGCGTACCGCCGTGGCCGCTACGTGGAATTCAACCTGGTGTTCGATCGCGGCACGCTGTTTGGCCTGCAATCGGGCGGCCGCACCGAATCCATCCTGCTGTCCATGCCGCCCATGGCGCAATGGCGCTACGACTGGCACCCGGAACCGGGTTCGCCCGAAGCCGAGCTCGCGCCCTACCTGACGCCGCGGGATTGGGTTTGAAGCGCATCGGCCTCCTGGGCGGCAGCTTCGACCCCGTCCACGTCGCCCACGTCGCGCTGGCGCAAAACGCCCTGTCCACGCTGGATCTGGCCGCCGTGGAACTGATCCCGGCGGGCAATCCCTGGCAGCGCGCCGCCCTGCATGCCACGGGCGAACAACGCCGCGACATGCTTGAACTGGCCATTGCCGGCCATGAGGGGCTGGTCGTCAACCCAATCGAAATCGAACGCAGCGGCCCCACTTACACCATCGACACATTGCGCGCCCTGCCCTCGGGCGCGCGCTATGTTTGGCTGCTGGGTGCCGACCAGCTTGCCAATTTCTGCACTTGGCGCAGTTGGCGCGACATTGCCAGCCTGGTGGACCTGGCCGTGGCCACCCGCCCCGGCACGGCGTTGACGCCGCCGGCGGAACTGACCGCCTGGCTGCAAGAACAAGGCCACTGCCTGGAAGAACTGCCCTTTGCCCCGATGGCGGTGTCCGCATCCGACATCCGCCGCCGGCTGGCTGCGGGCGAGTCCACGGACGGCCTGCTGGCCCCTTCGGTCGCCGCCTATATTGCGGCGCACCAACTTTACCGATAAACCCACACCCGCCGGGCGCTGAAAGCGCCACGGAGCCGGCATCCGCCGTCCGTCCGCGGGTTATATTTGCAGCTATGGATATAACGAAACTCCAACGCGCCGTCATCGATGCCCTCGAAGACGTCAAGGCGCAAGACATCAAGGTCTACAACACCACGCATCTGACAAGCTTGTTCGATCGCGTCGTGATTGCCAGCGCCACCTCCAACCGCCAAACCCGGGCCCTGGCTTCAAGCGTGGCCGACCGTGGCCGCGCACTTGAACTGACCGGCATCACCATCGAAGGTGAAGACACCGGTGAATGGGTCGTCGTCGACCTGGGCGACATGGTCGTGCACATCATGCAGCCCGCGATTCGCCAGTACTACAACCTGGAAGAAATCTGGGGTGGCAAGCCGGTCCGAGTGAAGCTGCTGCCGGAGTCGACCCGCGTAGCGCCGATCCCCACCGACAGCGGCTACGACGACGCCGAAGCCTGAGTTCCTGCCGTGAAATTGATCGTTGCGGCGGTGGGAACGCGTATGCCGGATTGGGTCGAGACGGCCTGGGCCGACTACGCCAAGCGCCTGCCCGCCGATTGCGCGCTGGAACTGCGCGAGATCAAACCCGAACCGCGCACCACCGGCAAAACGCCCGCCCAGATGATGGCTGCCGAAGCCAAACGCATCGAAGCCGCGCTGCCGCCAGGCGCGCTACGCCTGGCCCTGGACGAGCGCGGCCGCGACCTGACCACGATGGCCCTGTCGCAAAAGCTGGAACAATGGCGAGCCGGTGGCCAGGACGTCGCCTTCCTCGTCGGCGGGCCAGATGGCCTGGACGCCGACCTGAAGGCCTCATGCAGCGGTCAGCTACGCTTGTCGTCGTTGACCCTGCCCCATCCGATGGTCCGCGTGGTGTTGGCCGAACAGCTCTATCGCGCCTGGGCCATCATGACCAATCACCCCTACCACCGCGCCTGACCGCCGGCCGGGCAGCGCCCCATTTTTTACGCGTTCACGCATGTCTCACACCGCCGACACCGACGCTTCCCCCGCCCGCCTTTACCTGGCATCGGCCAGCCCCAGGCGGCGCGAACTGCTAGCGCAGATCGGTCTTGCGCACAAAGTCTTGCTTGTGCCTGCCCCCCCGGGCGAAGACGAACCCCAACACGAAGGTGAAAGCGCCGCCGACTACGTGCAGCGCACCGCCCGTGACAAGGCGCTGCGCGGCCGCGACTGGATGCACGACCACGCACTGCCCGACCTGCCGCTACTGGCCGCCGACACCACTGTCATTCTGAATGGCGCCGTGCTGGGCAAGCCCGCCGATCGTGAAGACGCCTTCCGGATTCTGCGTGCCTTGTCCGGTTCGGTGCACGAGGTGCACACGGCGGTGGCGGTATGCGCGGGCGGGCAGTTGCTTGAAGCCGTGTCCATCACCCAGGTTCAGATGCGCGAACTGGGCGACGACGAAATCGGCCGCTACTGCGACAGCGGCGAGCCCTACGGCAAGGCGGGCGCGTACGGCATTCAGGGGCTGGCCGGCGCCTTTATCTCGCACATCTCCGGCAGCTATACGGGTGTGATGGGTTTGCCACTATTCGAAACGGCAAACCTGCTGCGAACAGCGGGCATTCACGTGCCCTGAACCGGCATCGCATTGTCGATTGGCTGGGCCCGTCCCGCAGCGCCTAAAAAAAAATCCCCCGCATGTCGCAACCGACGCGGGGGATTTTTCATCGCAAGACGTGCTTTAGCTAAGGCCTCAGGCCGTGTGGCTGATCGCCGCATGCGTTTCCGGCGCAGGCATGTCGCCGGCCGGTCCACCGGCCATAGGCTGGCCGTCCAACGCGGCGTGCAATTGCTCTTGATCCAGCTCGCCCTCCCAGCGCGCCACCACGACGGCGGCGGTAGCGTTACCCACCAGGTTGGTCAATGCGCGGCATTCGGACATAAAGCGGTCCACGCCCAGGATCAGCGTCATCCCGGCGATCGGCACCGACGGCACCACCGACAAGGTGGCAGCCAAGGTAATGAAGCCGGCGCCGGTCACGCCCGCCGCGCCCTTGGAGCTGAGCATGGCAACCGCCAGCAGCAGGATCTGGTCGCCCAATGACAGCGGAATGTCGCAGGCCTGGGCGATGAACAGCGCGGCCATCGTCATGTAGATGTTGGTGCCGTCCAGATTGAACGAGTATCCCGTGGGCACTACCAGCCCGACCACCGACTTGGAACAGCCGGCGCGTTCCATCTTCTGCATCAGCGTGGGCAGCGCGGCTTCCGATGAACTCGTGCCCAGCACCAACAGCAGTTCTTCGCGGATGTAGCGCACCAGCTTCAGAATCGAAAAGCCGTTGTAGCGGGCAACCAGGCCCAGCACCACGACGACGAACAGGACCGAGGTCGCGTAGAACGTGCCGACCAGCATGGCCAGGTTCACGACCGACTTGATGCCGTACTTGCCGATGGTGAACGCCATCGCGCCGAATGCACCGATGGGCGCGGCCTTCATCAAAATGGCGACCAGCTTGAAAATCGGCTGGGCCAATGCGGTCATGAAGTTCAGAATCGGCTTGCCGCGCTCGCCCACCATGGCCAGCGAAATGCCGAACAGCACCGCCACGAACAACACCTGAAGAATGTCCCCGCCCACGAATGGGCTGAAGATCGTCGTCGGGATGATGTTCATCAGGAAGCCGGTGATGGTCGAATCATGGGCCTTGGCCACGAAATTCGCCACGGCCTTCTGGTCCAGGGTGCTGGGGTCGATATGCATGCCCGCGCCCGGCTGGACGATATGGCTGACCACCATGCCGATGATCAGCGCAAGCGTCGAGAAAATCAGAAAGTACAGCATGGCCTTGCCGGCCACGCGTCCAACCTTCTTCAGGTCGCTCATCGCCGCGATGCCCGAGGCCACGGTCAGGAAGATGACCGGTGCGATGATCATCTTGACCAGCTTGATGAAGGCGTCGCCCAGGGGCTGCATCTGTTGGCCGAGTTCAGGCTTGAATGCGCCGAGCAGCACCCCGATCACGATGGCGAAAATTACCTGCACGTACAGGATTTGATAGAACTTGAGCTTGCGCGCAGGCGCGCCTTGATCTACTTCGATCATCGGGATTTGTCCCCACCAATGCCCCTTGCCGCAACGGGCGACGGGGCGTTTTCTGTTTTATGGCAATGCGCAGTGGCCGCACGCCGATTTCACCGGGCGCGCGGAAAGCGGCTCGGCTTATGGCTACTTACGCAAGACCCGTGCCAGGTCGTGGGCGGCCTATACACTGACGGCAAGTCATTGATAGTTAAAGGCTTCACCCGATTCCCGTTTGGTATGGGGCGAACCCAATGGCGGATAACCACACAGAATCAAGCTAGAATGTGCGGAAACCCGCACATCATGTCCAAAGCTCCTTCCTCTCGCGCCGCCCGCCCCGCATCCTCTGCCGGTTCCGCGCATTCAAACCTGGCCTGGTCTCCCACCCGCCCAGCGCCCCGGCCTTGGCGCGCGCGCGTGCTTGCCATGCTGGTCGTCATCGGCGTGGTGGCCGGGGTGTTGCAGGCGGCCACCGACTGGGCGCGCGAGAACGCCATCAAAAGCGCCACGCTTCAAGCGCGTAGCGCGGGGCAGATCAACGCGGCCTTGCTGCGCAACAACCTCGACAAATTCCGCGCGCTGCCCTTTGTCTTGACCCGGGACGTGGACGTGCGCGCGGTGCTGCAAGGCGCCTCGGCCGCTCAGGTGGAATCGCTGGATGACAAGCTCGACACGCTGACGCGTGGCGTCGGCGCGTCGGCGATCTACCTGCTGGACAAGACGGGCTTGGCAATTGCAGCCAGCAATTGGCGAGAACCCGCCACCTTTGTCGGAGTGGATTATCAGTTTCGGCCGTACTTTCAAGGCGCGGTTGCCCGAGGCTCGGCAGAACATTTCGCGTTGGGAACGATCAGCCACGAAGCCGGGCTGTACCTGTCCCGTCGGGTGGACGACGCGCAAGGCGCCATGTTGGGTGTGATCGTCTTGAAGGTGGACTTTCGCGACCTGGAATCCGACTGGCGCCAATCCATCGCGCCCATCTTCGTCACGGACGAACATGGCGTGGTGCTGCTGGGCAGCGTGTCGGATTGGCGGTTCGACGTGTTGGCGCCCCTGTCTCCCGACTTGGCACAGACGCTGCGCACCAGTCTCCAGTTCGGTGATGCCCGCTTTCAAACCTTGCCGCTGACGCCACCGCTGTCGTCCGTGGGCAATGGTCAGTTGGTACACACTGACGACGCCTTGCCGCTGATTCCAAAAGGCGCTCCGCTGCTGCACACAACGCTGCCGATCACCGAGTCGCCGGGTTGGACGCTGCACCTTTTGTCGCCAGTCCAGGCCGCCATGAACCAGGCCACCGCCAACGCCCAAATGGCGGCACTGCTTGCGCTAAGCCTCTTGGCCGCGGCGCTGGGCATCGTGCTTTACCGGCGCCAGCGCAATCGCGAGCAAGCCCAGCAGCAAGCGGCCACGCAGGCTCAGCTGGCTGCACTGGTCGGCGAACGTACCGCGCAGCTTAGCGAACTCAATGAGCAGTTAATGGACGAGATGGACGAGCGGCAGCGGGCCGAAGCCCGCTTGCACACCATGCAGGACGAGCTGGTCCAGGCCAGTAAGCTGGCGCTGCTTGGCCAGGTGGCGGCGGGGGTGGCGCACGAGATCAATCAGCCCGTTGCGGCAATCCGCGCCTACGCCGACAACGCGACAGAATTTGTGCGCCGCGACGACATGGCCGCCGTCAATGAGAACCTGGGCACCATCGCCGCGTTGACAGAACGCATCGGCCACATCACCGGCGAACTCCGCGCATTCTCGCGCAAGGCGGGCACCTCAGTGGGGCCGACAAGCCTGAAGGACGCCATGGAAGGCGCACTGCTGCTGATCGGGCCGCGTGCGCGCAGGCAAGGGGTCACCCTGGTACGGCCGCCCGACGACCAGGATGTGCTGGTCCGTGCCGACCGCATTCGCCTCGAACAGGTGTTGGTGAATTTGCTGCAGAACGCAATGGAAGCGCTGGAAGGCGTTGCGGACGGCCGCGTGCTCGTCGCGCTGCAAGACCTGGGCGAAACGGTGCGGCTCTCGGTCAGCGACAACGGCCCCGGCCTTGCCACCGACACGCGCGCGCGCCTTTTCACGCCTTTCTACACGACAAAAGCGGAAGGCTTGGGACTGGGGCTGGTGATATGCCGCGACATCGTCGCCGAATTCGGCGGCGACTTGTTGGCCGTGGACCCGAACGACCCCGCGTTTCCGCCTCTGCCCGGCGCCCTGGGCGGCGCCACTTTCATACTCACATTACGCAAGGCGCCCACCGCGCATTACCGGCCAGCCATTTCGCCATGAACCATCCTTCCGACACCTCCCCCTACGCGGTCGCGCCGCTTGACGACGGTCAGCCCGGCCCGCCGCATGTCGTCTTCATCGACGACGATGAAGACTTGCGCCGCGCCAACGTTCAGACATTGAAGTTGCATGGCATGACGGTAGACGCGCACAACTCGGCGCGCTCGGCACTTCCGACGCTGCATCGCGGGTTTGATGGCGTGGTGGTCACAGACATCCGCATGCCCGACATCGACGGGCTGCAATTATTCCGTCGCTTGCGAGACATCGATCCGGAGCTTCCCGTCATCTTGATCACTGGCCATGGCGATATCGCTACGGCGGTGCAGTGCATGCGCGATGGCGCCTATGACTTTTTGGCCAAGCCGTATGCGCCTGACCGGCTGACGACCGCCATCCTTCACGCTTCGGAAAAACGTCGTCTGGTGCTGGAGAATCGGCGCCTGCGGGAGGCGGCGTTCGCCGTCGAGGCAGACGAGGTCCCGTTTATAGGCTCGACGCCGGCGATGCAACGTATCAAGGAAACGCTGCGCCACATCGCCGACGCAAATGTCGACGTACTCGTAGAGGGAGAGACGGGCACCGGCAAAGAGGTCGTCGCGACTGCGCTTCACCGCTTGAGCCGGCGCCGCCATCGTTCGCTGGTTGCGATCAATTGCGGCGCATTGCCGGAAAGCGTTATAGAAAGCGAGTTATTCGGTCACGAAGCCGGCGCCTTCACTGGCGCGCAGAGGAAGCGGATTGGGCGCATCGAACACGCCAGCGGGGGGACTCTTTTCCTGGACGAGATCGAAAGCATGCCGTTGGCAGTACAGGTGAAGCTGCTGCGCGTGCTCGAATCACGCCAGATCACCCCGCTGGGCAGCAATGAGGTTCGCAACCTGGACCTGCGTGTGGTGGCAGCCACCAAGGAAGACCTGGGCGACCCCTCCATACGTGGCAAATTCCGGGAAGACCTTTTCTACCGGCTGAACGTCGTCACCATCCGCATTCCGCCCCTGCGCGAGCGCCGTGAGGACATTCCTCTGCTGTTCGCGCATTACCTTGGTCACGCGTCACGCCGCTTCCAGCGAGACATCCCGGACATACCAAGCTCAATCACCCAGCATGTGATGACACACGCGTGGCCCGGCAACGTGCGCGAGCTTGCCCACTTCGCGGAACGCCTGGTCCTGGGCGTCCCGGACACAGTGAAATCCAGCCCCGTACAAGCGCCCGACAATAAGCAAACCCTGCCCGAGCGTATGGAGCAATTTGAAGCTCAACTGATACGCGATGCGCTTCAAATCCATCAAGGCGACATCAAAGCCACGCTTGAATCGCTAGGTATTCCGCGCAAGACGTTCTACGACAAACTTCAGCGTCATGGCATAGACCGTCAGCAGTACTTGTCCGCGTCGTAATCAAACTCGTGGTCCGACCAGCGGCGATAAACAGAAAAGCCCCGCTGCGAGCAGCGGGGCTTTTCTCATGAATTCTCAAACTAAAACTTAAACCAAAAACCGAAAACAAAAAAACAAAACCCCACAGGATTACCTGTGGGGTTTTGCGCAATAAAAGCCTGACGATGACCTACTTTCACAGACGTCCGTCCACTATCATCGGCGCGAAGGCGTTTCACTGTCCTGTTCGGGATGGGAAGGAGTGGTACCACCTTGCTATGGTCGTCAGGCGTAACTGGTTGAGCGGCTGCGGGTTAACGCAACGGCTCCAATCTTGGAAGAAACACAACGTGTGGATGATCAGAGGCTAGCTCGATGATCATGCACAGGGGGGGTCGTAATTGGTGTTGGCTGGCTGCTGACGGTGCAGCCAGATTTTGTATTGAACGACACTTGGAACGCTATATCACCAGGTCAATAACCATCAGTGTTATAGGATCAAGCCTCACGAGCAATTAGTATCGGTTAGCTTAACGCATTACTGCGCTTCCACACCCGACCTATCAACGTCCTGGTCTCGAACGACTCTTTAGGGGGATCAAGTCCCCGGGATACCTAATCTTCAGACGAGTTTCCCGCTTAGATGCCTTCAGCGGTTATCTCTTCCGTACTTAGCTACCCGGCAATGCCATTGGCATGACAACCGGTACACCAGAGGTACGTCCACTCCGGTCCTCTCGTACTAGGAGCAGGCTCCGTCAAGTATCCAACGCCCACGGCAGATAGGGACCAAACTGTCTCACGACGTTTTAAACCCAGCTCACGTACCTCTTTAAATGGCGAACAGCCATACCCTTGGGACCGGCTACAGCCCCAGGATGAGATGAGCCGACATCGAGGTGCCAAACACCGCCGTCGATATGAACTCTTGGGCGGTATCAGCCTGTTATCCCCAGAGTACCTTTTATCCGTTGAGCGATGGCCCTTCCATTCAGAACCACCGGATCACTATGTCCTGCTTTCGCACCTGTTCGACTTGTCAGTCTCACAGTCAAGCACGCTTATGCCATTGCACTATCAGCACGATTTCCGACCGTACCTAGCGTACCTTCGAACTCCTCCGTTACACTTTGGGAGGAGACCGCCCCAGTCAAACTGCCCACCATGCACTGTCCCCGATCCGGATAACGGACCAAGGTTAGAACCGCAAACAAACCAGGGTGGTATTTCAAGGATGGCTCCACGTGATCTAGCGACCACGCTTCAAAGCCTCCCACCTATCCTACACAGGCCGGTTCACAGATCAATGCAAAGCTACAGTAAAGGTTCATGGGGTCTTTCCGTCTAGCCGCGGGTAGATTGCATCATCACAAACACTTCAACTTCGCTGAGTCTCAGGAGGAGACAGTGTGGCCATCGTTACGCCATTCGTGCAGGTCGGAACTTACCCGACAAGGAATTTCGCTACCTTAGGACCGTTATAGTTACGGCCGCCGTTTACCGGGGCTTCGATCAAGAGCTTGCACCCCATCACTTAACCTTCCGGCACCGGGCAGGCGTCACACCCTATACGTCGACTTTCGTCTTTGCAGAGTGCTGTGTTTTTAATAAACAGTCGCAGCCACCGATTCTCTGCGACCCCATCATGCTAAGCGCGCAGGCGCTTCACACTACCGGGGTATACCTTCTCCCGAAGTTACGGTATCAATTTGCCGAGTTCCTTCTCCTGAGTTCTCTCAAGCGCCTTGGAATATTCATCCCGTCCACCTGTGTCGGTTTGCGGTACGGTCTCGTACAGCTGAAGCTTAGAGGCTTTTCTTGGAACCACTTCCAATCACTTCGCAAGCAATGCTCGCTCGTGCCATACCCTTGATTTACGCGCCCGGATTTGCCTAAGCGCCATCTTCGATACAGCAACAGGGACATCCAACACCCTGATGATCTTCCGCGATCCGTCCCCCCATCGCACTGTACGACGGTACTGGAATATTAACCAGTTTCCCATCAGCTACGCATCTCTGCCTCGCCTTAGGGGCCGACTCACCCTGCGCCGATGAACGTTGCGCAGGAAACCTTGGACTTACGGCGAGGGGGCTTTTCACCCCCTTTATCGCTACTCATGTCAGCATTCGCACTTCTGATACCTCCAGCAGCCTTTACAAGCCACCTTCGCAGGCTTACAGAACGCTCTCCTACCGCGTGCACTAAAAGTGCACACCCGCAGCTTCGGTTTATCGCTTAGCCCCGTTACATCTTCCGCGCAGGACGACTCGATCAGTGAGCTATTACGCTTTCTTTAAAGGATGGCTGCTTCTAAGCCAACCTCCTGACTGTCTATGCCTTCCCACTTCGTTTCCCACTTAGCGATAATTCGGGACCTTAGCTGGCGGTCTGGGTTGTTTCCCTCTTGAGTCCGGACGTTAGCACCCGGTGCTCTGTCTCCCAAGCTGTACTTGCGGGTATTCGGAGTTTGCCATAGTTTGGTAAGTCGCCATGACCCCCTAGCTATAACAGTGCTCTACCCCCCGCAGTAATACTTGAGGCACTACCTAAATAGTTTTCGGAGAGAACCAGCTATTTCCAGATTTGTTTAGCCTTTCACCCCTATCCACAGCTCATCCCCTAATTTTTCAACATTAGTGGGTTCGGTCCTCCAGCACGTGTTACCGTGCCTTCAACCTGGCCATGGATAGATCATCTGGTTTCGGGTCTACACCCAGCGACTGAATCGCCCTATTCGGACTCGCTTTCGCTACGGCTTCCCTATTCGGTTAACCTTGCCACTGAATGTAAGTCGCTGACCCATTATACAAAAGGTACGCAGTCACCCCACAAGGAGGCTCCTACTGTTTGTATGCATACGGTTTCAGGATCTATTTCACTCCCCTTCCGGGGTTCTTTTCGCCTTTCCCTCACGGTACTGGTTCACTATCGGTCGATCACGAGTATTTAGCCTTGGAGGATGGTCCCCCCATCTTCAAACAGGATTTCACGTGTCCCGCCCTACTTGTCTTACGCTTAGTTCCACACACAAGATTTCATCTACAGGGCTATCACCTGCTACGGCCGGACTTTCCATTCCGTTCGACTATCTTGCGTGCTAAAACGTAAAGGCTCTTCCGATTTCGCTCGCCACTACTTTCGGAATCTCGGTTGATTTCTTTTCCTCGAGCTACTGAGATGTTTCAGTTCACCCGGTTCGCTTCCACTAGCCTATGTATTCAGCTAGGGATACTGCATTGCTGCAGTGGGTTTCCCCATTCGGACATCTACGGATCAAAGCTTGTTTGCCAGCTCCCCGTAGCTTTTCGCAGGCTACTACGTCCTTCATCGCCTGTGATCGCCAAGGCATCCACCATATGCACTTAGTCGCTTGATCCTATAACGCTGTAGGCTATAGGACCTGAGTATTAGCGTTTGTGCCGTTCATAAGTTTCAAAGCAGTCTGAGGTTATTCACCCCAGTCTTGAGAACTTGGAACAAAATAATGCAATCACAACCCGTACTTATTTTCTTCGGCTTGCGCCGAGTACTTAATAAGTACATTTCGTTGTGCTTCTTCCAGATTGTTAAAGAACGAATATAGCTGTTAGGTAAAACCTAACTCATAACGCTGACAACAGCGCTATGAGTTAGCCTCTACATCACCACCGGGGCGATTATGAGAATCAATGGTGGAGGTGAACGGGATCGAACCGATGACATCCTGCTTGCAAAGCAGGCGCTCTCCCAGCTGAGCTACACCCCCATATCCTGCATGGCAGAATACTTGGTGGGTCTGGTTGGATTCGAACCAACGACCCCCGCCTTATCAAGACGGTGCTCTAACCAACTGAGCTACAGACCCAAAACCTTCTCGGATCAGTAGTCAGGTAGCTGAAGACCCAGGGAAGATTCCCTCGACCCAAGCCTACAACTGATCCCAGCTATATCAAACAACCGATAAGAGTGGACGCTTAACACGAGCACTTAAGCTCTGAAAGGAGGTGATCCAGCCGCACCTTCCGATACGGCTACCTTGTTACGACTTCACCCCAGTCATGAATCCTACCGTGGTAATCGCCCCCCTTACGGTTAGGCTAACTACTTCTGGTAAAACCCACTCCCATGGTGTGACGGGCGGTGTGTACAAGACCCGGGAACGTATTCACCGCGACATGCTGATCCGCGATTACTAGCGATTCCGACTTCACGCAGTCGAGTTGCAGACTGCGATCCGGACTACGATCGGGTTTCTGGGATTGGCTCCCCCTCGCGGGTTGGCGACCCTCTGTCCCGACCATTGTATGACGTGTGAAGCCCTACCCATAAGGGCCATGAGGACTTGACGTCATCCCCACCTTCCTCCGGTTTGTCACCGGCAGTCTCATTAGAGTGCCCTTTCGTAGCAACTAATGACAAGGGTTGCGCTCGTTGCGGGACTTAACCCAACATCTCACGACACGAGCTGACGACAGCCATGCAGCACCTGTGTTCCGGTTCTCTTGCGAGCACTTCCAAATCTCTTCGGAATTCCAGACATGTCAAGGGTAGGTAAGGTTTTTCGCGTTGCATCGAATTAATCCACATCATCCACCGCTTGTGCGGGTCCCCGTCAATTCCTTTGAGTTTTAATCTTGCGACCGTACTCCCCAGGCGGTCAACTTCACGCGTTAGCTGCGCTACCAAGGCCCGAAGGCCCCAACAGCTAGTTGACATCGTTTAGGGCGTGGACTACCAGGGTATCTAATCCTGTTTGCTCCCCACGCTTTCGTGCATGAGCGTCAGTGTTATCCCAGGAGGCTGCCTTCGCCATCGGTGTTCCTCCGCATATCTACGCATTTCACTGCTACACGCGGAATTCCACCTCCCTCTGACACACTCTAGCTCGGTAGTTAAAAATGCAGTTCCAAAGTTAAGCTCTGGGATTTCACATCTTTCTTTCCGAACCGCCTGCGCACGCTTTACGCCCAGTAATTCCGATTAACGCTTGCACCCTACGTATTACCGCGGCTGCTGGCACGTAGTTAGCCGGTGCTTATTCTGCAGGTACCGTCAGTTTCACGGGGTATTAGCCCATGACGTTTCTTTCCTGCCAAAAGTGCTTTACAACCCGAAGGCCTTCATCGCACACGCGGGATGGCTGGATCAGGGTTTCCCCCATTGTCCAAAATTCCCCACTGCTGCCTCCCGTAGGAGTCTGGGCCGTGTCTCAGTCCCAGTGTGGCTGGTCGTCCTCTCAAACCAGCTACGGATCGTCGCCTTGGTGAGCCGTTACCCCACCAACTAGCTAATCCGATATCGGCCGCTCTAATAGTGCAAGGTCTTGCGATCCCCTGCTTTCCCCCGTAGGGCGTATGCGGTATTAGCTACGCTTTCGCGTAGTTATCCCCCGCTACTAGGCACGTTCCGATACATTACTCACCCGTTCGCCACTCGCCACCAGACCGAAGTCCGTGCTGCCGTTCGACTTGCATGTGTAAGGCATCCCGCTAGCGTTCAATCTGAGCCAGGATCAAACTCTTCAGTTTAATCTCTGTATTTGTTTCGTATTCTTGGTCCGAATAAATCCGAACCAGGTCATACGTCGCTACTCAAAGGAAGTGAGGTATGTTCTTAAACTTGACGTCTAAGGTACTTCACTTCTAGTGAGCACTTGATTTCATTGTGCTTGTGAAGCAAGCCAAGGTTTAACCCCAGACTTAAATCACAGTGCATCGCATCAAGCGCCCACACTTATCGGTTGTTTAATTGTTAAAGAGCGGTACTGCAAATTCGGTACTACAAACTACTTACTGCTACCTGCTGATCTTGCCAGCGCTGCGCGGCTTTCGCCTTGCGTCGCTTGCTGTTTTCAGCAGCAGAGAGGCGAGATTATGAAGAAGTTTTTATCGCTTGTCAAGTCAGCTTCGTTCGCTTTCGCGCCACCGCTTTCTTGCCTGCGACCTCTTCAGGCCTGCTCTCTTTAGCAGCTATCGAAACATCAGAACACCCATCCGGGTAAACCCTAAGTTTTCGGCAACTGCCAAGCCTGAAACTATAACACGACTTTTGCAGATTATGCAACCGGCTCTTGCCTAATTTGCATCCTATCTTGCAACCCCGCCACCGGCTTTCGCTAGGGCGACCCTGGAAACCAGAGGTCGGTTACTACTCAGGTGGCTTGCGATTTCGATCCGGGTAAACCCTTGCTCGTCATCACCAGCCAAGCCCAAGACTATAGCACGATTTTTGCAGATTGTGCAACTGGCTTTTGCCTGATTTGCACCCTTCCCTGCAATCCCACCTGACTGCCATCGCTGGCGGCTTGGCGGCAGGCCGGAGCCCGTCGTACTGCTTGGCTTCGCGGTTCAAAAATGTCTGAACTGCGAAGGAGCGTGACTATAGCACAGGTTTTTGGGCAGGCCGCCCGGGCTGGCAAGAAAGTTGTGTAAATCTAAATACGCATGAAGTCGGCATCGCAACCGGTGATGCCGCCGTCTATATAGTAGTTGGCGCCCGGGCTTGCCTAGGCGTAGGGTACGTTTACTATTCGCTGTACGCCGCACCTACTTGGAGACGAGCACGCTATGCCCCCCGCCATCGCCCAGCGCGAAGATATTCTGATCAATGTGACCCCGTTTGAAACCCGCGTTGCGCTGGTGGAACAAGGGTCAGTGCAGGAGCTGCATGTGGAACGCAGCATCCAGCGTGGCCATGTCGGCAATATCTACCTGGGGCGTGTGGTTCGTGTGTTGCCGGGCATGCAAAGCGCGTTTATCGATATTGGCCTGGAGCGCGCCGCCTTTATTCATATTGCCGACCTACGTGAGAACCGCGGCGAACGTAGCCAGGGCTTGACGCCCACGCCCATCGAAAAGCTGCTCTTCGAGGGACAGACCATCATGGTTCAGGTGGTCAAGGACCCGCTGGGGACCAAGGGCGCGCGTCTGTCGACCCAGATCAGCATGGCGGGACGGATGCTGGTTTATCTGCCCCATGATCCCCATATCGGGATTTCGCAGAAGATCGATGCCGAATCCGAGCGCATTCAGCTGCGTGAGCGGTTGCAGGCGCTGATGCCGGCGGATGAGAAAGGCGGCTTTATCGTGCGGACGCAGGCCGAAGGCGCTAATGATGAAGAACTAACCGCCGACCTGGAATATTTGCGCAAGCTCTGGAGCAGCGTCCAGGCTGCCGCTAGAACCCAGCCCGCCCCCGCGCTTTTGCATCAAGACCTTACGCTGGCACAACGCGTATTGCGAGACATGGTGGGACCGACGATTGGCGCCATTCTGGTGGATTCGCGCACGACCAGCGCCGCGATGCTGGAATGGGCACGGGTCTACACCCCGTCTGTCGTCGACCGCATTCAACATTACAGCGGCGACCGCCCCTTGTTCGATACCGCCAACGTCGACGACGAGATCGCGCGTGCGCTGTCTCGCCGGGTAGACCTGAAATCGGGCGGGTATTTGATCATCGACCAGACCGAAGCACTGACGACGGTGGACGTGAATACCGGCGGGTTCGTCGGCGGCCGCAACTTTGACGACACCATATTCAAGACCAACCTGGAGGCGGCCCAGGCAATCGCGCGCCAACTGCGGCTGCGTAACCTGGGCGGCATTGTCATCCTGGACTTCATCGACATGGAAGAGCAGGAACACCGCGACACGGTGCTGGCCGAACTCAAAAAAGCCTTGTCGCGCGACCGCACGCGCATGACGGTTAATGGCTTCACGCAACTGGGGCTGGTGGAAATGACGCGAAAGCGCACGCGGGATTCGCTCGCGCATCAGCTTTGCGAGCCCTGCCCCATGTGCGAATCGCGCGGCAATGTCCGCACGCCGCGTACCGTCTGCTACGAGATTCTGCGTGAAATCCTGCGCGAGGCCCGGCAGTTCAATCCCAAGGAGTTTCGGATCCTGGCGTCGCAGGACGTCGTGGATTTATTTTTGGAAGAAGAAAGCCAGCATTTGGCGATGCTCGGCGATTTCGTCGGCAAACGGGTATCCCTGGAAGTCGAGAGCACCTATACGCAGGAAAAATACGACATCATTCTCGTTTAATCTCGCCTGACACGCGCGTATAGCAAAAACCCATCTGACTTTCACATCAATCTTCGCAAATTATGTGACGTAACGATTCGATTGAAATGAAGTTTGAAACGGATGGCGGCGAGTAGCTTCAGCCGATAAGCTCGCGGGCGCTTTGACAGGGTTTACCCTGCCAAGCGCCCTTTTTCATGCTTTCGGAGGTTATTCAATGAAGTCCCTATTCCGTCCGTTCTTGCTGCTGGTTGCGGCGCTGCCGCTGGTGCTGGCCGCTTGCGGCGACAAGGAGCCCGAGCAGCGTGCCGCGTTCATCCAGTACCTGCAAACTCGCATCGTGGACAAGCCCGGCGTGCGCGTGCCCAAGCTGACGGATGAGGAACAGAAGTCGTTCGGCGACTACGCTGCTCATTACGCCGTGATCACCGATTTCAACGCCGGCATGGACGCGTCCGTAAAGCCGTTGTCGGGAATCATCCAAAAAGGCGCCATGCGTTCGTTGAACGATATCGTGACGCGCCGCGAGGATATGAAAGCCGCGCAACAGTCCTTGAGCGATATGGGCGTTGCACTGAAAGATCAGCAGACCAAGGCGGACGCGGCGCACGCGCAACTTAAACAGCCGGCGGACTTGAAGACGGTTTACGACAAGGCCTATGAAAAGACCGTGAGCCTGCCCGCCGACACGTTCCGCGACGTGCTGCCGCAATTGAATGCCACCTTCGACAGCGGCTTGAAAATCGCCGACTACGTCGAGGCGCACAAAGCGCAGATCGAGATCTCGGGTCCGATCGTCAAGGTGAACGACCCGGCGGTGCAAACCGAGTTGAACCAGCTGCTGCAAAACCTGAATGAACAGGCCAAGAACCTGCAACAGGCGCATACCCGCATGCAGGCGTTGATGCTGGGCCGATAAGTCAGGGACCATCAAGCCGAGGCGATTCGATTGCGCCCGGCTTTTTTTGCGCGATACACGGCGGCGTCGGCGGCCTCAAGCAACATCGATGCCGGTTTTGCATCGGTAGGTCTGGCAGTTGCCACACCGATGCTGACCGTGACGATGCCGCCCACATTGTCTTCATGCGGAATACCAAATTCCGCAATCGCTCCCCGTATGGATTCGGCAATGGCCGTCGCGTCGCCGCGATCGGTATCGGGCAGCAGCAGCACGAACTCTTCGCCACCATAGCGGGCCGCCAGGTCGCGAGGCCGCCGGGCTTTACTCTCGAGCGCCCGCGCCAGCCGTTTCAACAGCTCGTCGCCCTCTTGATGGCCGTAGCGATCGTTGTAGCGCTTGAAGTGATCCGCATCCAGAAAAAGCAGTGAGATCGGCGTGCCATTGCGGCGGGCCGATGCCCACTCGCGTTCAAGCGTTTCGTCAAACGTGCGCCGGTTGGCGATGCCGGTCAGGCCATCCGTCTGTGCGCGCTCTCGCAATTGCTGTTCGAATGCCTGACGCCACCGCATTTCACGACGGAACAACACAATCTGGGCCATCACCGAGAAAAACAATGCCAGGGTAACGGGCACGATCAACGCCGCGCGCCGTTCCCAACGCGCCAGGATGTCGTCCACGGATAGCGCCACGTCGATCACCAGCGGCGTCTTGTCGATGGTGTCGAAGGTGTAAAGACGGTTCACGCCATCAGGCGCCCAGTCGCCCACGAAAGTGCTTTCACGCCGGATCAGGAATTGCTGGAACGCCAGCAGCCCGGCCCCGCTATCCGCAACATCCGCAACGGAATAAGGATTACGCACCAGTACCACGCCGTCGTTGCGGAATATCGTGATGGCGTCGTTGTGGCCGATGGATAGCTCTGCGAATCGATCGCGGAAATACGCCATTCGCAACGAACCGGCAACGACTCCGGCGAAACTGCCATCCGCATTCACCAGGCGACGGCTGATTGCGATGCTTTCATCGCCCTGCCGCAGGCGGCTGATATAAGGGCGGCTGACGTACAAGCCCACATCGTGCGCATCGCGGTGCACGCGAAAGTAGTCGCGGTCGGCAAAATTCAACGGCGGGGGATTAATCGAGGTGGAGTCATAACGGATGTTTCCGTCGCGATCCAGCACCACGATGGCGCCCAGGTATTCGGCGGTGGACGACCGGTCAAACAGAAAGCGCTGTAGCGTAGGACGGCTGACGTCCCCGATACCGGGCTCGCCCAGCCGTTCTACGACGCCTTGCAGGGATAAATCGTAGATTTGAAGCGTGCGGCCAATATCAGCGGCAAGCACCCCGGTGATGTTACGTGCCGACTTGTTCGCGGTAGCCCAGGTGGCCTGACGGTCGATCCACAGCAACGCCACTGCCGCCATGCAGATGCCGATGGCCACCAGTCCGGCCAACGCGTACAAGGCGCGGTGCACAAAACTGCGAGACTTCAAACCGGCGCTCCTTGGCGATGCGTGCGGGTGTCGTGGCTGACGTCCTTGCGATATTCAGCATGATGATGCCGCCGCCTGGCGCGGCGCGCAAGGCGGCAAACCCGAGCAACGCTCCGGGCGCCGTACGCCCGGCCTTAGCCGTCAAGAAACCGCCGCCGCGCCGATTCGGAACGGAAACGCGCCCGCGCCCCGGACCCGGTCCGTCTCGCGGTGTGCGCTGATCGCCCATGCAGGCGCAGCGCTGCCCCCTGGCGTGAGCAGCTGACGCATCGCGTCAGCCGAAAACCCGCACTGCAACGCCAAAGCCTGGCGTCGGGCAAGCTCAACCCCTACAGCGTGCGGTGTCAAAAAACCCCGGTCCGAATGCAGCATGGCAGCCCCCTGGCAAATGCTCTTCGTAAGTGAAGAGCCAGTGCTGATAAATCTACCGCAGCCGGGCACCGCCGCGCGTGAAATGAACCGAAAAGTTGTGCAACGATGGCGATATACAGCGTTACGCCAGGGGATTGGTGGCCGCCTCGGCGGCTTCTCGGTCCGGCTTGTCGTTTCGCCCGTCGGCAGGCCCCGTCATATTGCCGTACAGCAACGACCGGCCCGCGAACAGGCCGCCCGCCACTTCCAGGTCGAAGCGTTCGGTATCGCGCCGGCGCACGTCCTGCACCACCTCGGCGGCCTCGTCCGCCGGCACCCCGATGGCGCGCAATGCGGCTTCGCCGAATACCAGCGCCGATTCCAGCGTTTCGCGCACCTGGTAGTCGACCCCTTCCTTGGCGAGGGCCAGGGAATGAATGCGGTCATACGCCCGGACCACCACGCGCACCAAGGGGAATTCGGACTTGATCAGCTTGACCATGTGATTCACGGCCTGCGGGTTGTCGATACAAATCAGGATCGCGCAGGCGTTTTCAGCGCCGGCCGTACGCAACATGTCGATGCGGGTACCGTCGCCGTAGTACACCTTCACGCCCCACTTCGCTGCCGCGCGGATGGCGTCGGTGTCCGTATCCAGAATCGACACTTTCAGGTCGCGCGCCAGCATCGCCTGGGTGACGATCTGGCCGAAACGGCCAAAACCCACGATCAGCGCGCAGCCGTCCAGATCTTGCGCAACATCCACTCCGTCCATCGAAGGAACCGGCGCGGGCAGCAGCCACCGCAACGACAGCACACATAATGGGGTCAGAGCCATGGAAATAATGACGACTGCGGTCAGCACCGCACCGGTATGCGCGTCGAAAATGCCGGCAGCCGCAGCCGCTCCATACAGCACGAACGCGAACTCGCCACCCTGGGCCAGCAACGCCGCCCGCGTCACCGCCTCTGCGTGCGAGGCGCGCAGCAAGCGGGCCACCACGTAGACGCCCAGCGATTTCACGACCATGAACGCGACGACAGCCGCCAGGATCAGCGGCCATTCGCGCACCACGGCCGACAGGTCCAGCGACATGCCGACGCCCAGAAAGAAGAGGCCCAGCAATATGCCCCGGAAGGGTTCGACTTCGGCCTCCAGCTGATGTCGAAACGTGGATTCGGACAACAGAACCCCGGCAAGGAATGCGCCCATCGCCATCGACAAGCCGCCAAGTTCCATCAGCAAGGCGGCGCCCAGCACGACGAGCAGGGCCGCGGCGGTCATGACTTCGCGGGCGTGGGCGGCGGCCAACAGCCGGAACAACGGGTTCAGCAACCAGCGCCCGGCCGCCAGCAGCGCCAGGATGCAACCGAGGGCGATGGCAGTCTGCGTCCACGGGTTGCCGTGATCCGCCGTCGCGCCGCTGGGCGCCAGCAAGGCCACCAAGGCCAGCAGGGGCACGATGGCCAGATCCTCCAGCAGCAAAATGGAGACGATGCGCTGGCCCTGCGCGCTGGTGCTTTCGTCGCGCTCGCCCAAGATCTGCATCACGATTGCCGTGGACGACAGCACGAACCCCATCGCGGCCATGAAGGCGGCCGCGCCCGACAGGCCCGCCAGCAAGCCCACCACCGTCAGCAGCCCGCCGCAGGCCAGGACCTGCGCCACGCCCAGCCCGAAGATTTCACCCCGCAGCTTCCACAGGCGCGAAGGCTGCATTTCCAGCCCGATGATGAACAGGAACATGACAACGCCCAGTTCCGCCACGTGCAGGATGGACTTGGGGTCGGAAAAGAAACCGATGCCGAAGGGACCGATCGCCAAGCCGGCCGCCAGGTAGCCCAACACGGAACCCAGCCCCAGGCGCTTGAAGATCGGTACGGCGACGACCGCCGCGCCCAGCAGGACGACGACGTTCACAAGTTGATTGCCTTCGATAGGCGAAGCCATAAGGCGCTCCTGGTTATACGATGGGCCCGCCATGCAAGGCAGGGCCCGGCCACAGCAGAGGGGCTTGCGCCATTTTCCGGCTATCCGTCGGATTGGCAATCAGAAACTACGGGGCTTGGGCGGTGGACGGGGCGGCGCCAAGAAGCGCCCGCGCCGTGCCCCGGGCGGCACAAAAAAAGCCGCCGCGCTGGTTGCGCGGCGGCTCGGGCCGATAAGGGTCGCGTTCAGTCGTCGCGAAATTGCATCTTGTACAGCGACGCGTACAGGCCATTGGCGGCCAGCAGCTCGGCGTGGGGACCCTCTTCGACAATTTTTCCGGCATCCAGCACGATGATCCGGTCGGCGTTCTGAACCGTGGACAGCCGATGCGCAATGACCAGCGTGGTGCGGCCCTTCATCAGGCGTTCCAGCGAGGCCTGCACCTGGCGTTCGGATTCGTTGTCCAGCGCCGAGGTGGCTTCGTCCAGGATCAAAATGGGTGCGTTCTTGATCAGCGCACGCGCAATGGCCAGGCGTTGGCGCTGGCCTCCGGACAGGCGGGCGGCATTCTCGCCGACCTGCGTGTTGATGCCCTGCGGCAGCCCTTCCACGAATTCCAGCAGGTTGGCGGCCGCCAGGGCGTCGCGCACTTTTTGCTCGCTGGACTTGCCCAGCGCGCCGTAACCGACGTTGGCCGCGATGGTGTCGTCAAACAGCACGACATCCTGGCTGACCAGCGACAGATGCGAACGCAGGCTGCGCAGCGTCAGCTCGTTGATGGGGGTGTCATCCACCAAAATCGACCCGGAGTCGGCCAGCACAAAGCGCGGCAGCATGTTGACCAGCGTGGTCTTGCCGCTGCCCGAACGGCCCACCAGCGCGACCGTCTGGCCCGGTTCCACCACGAAGGAAATGTCGTGGACCGTATCGCGGTCGGCATCGGGAAAGCGATGTTTGACATGGCGAAATTCCACCTTGCCGCGCACCGGTTCGGGCAGTTCCTTGGTGCCGGTGTCGATCTCGGGCGTCTGGTCGATCAGCGTGAACACGCTTTCGGCGGACACCAGCATTTTTTGCATGCGGGCGGCCACGTTGGTCAGGCGCTTGATGGGGTCGAAGATCTGCGCCAGCGCCGCCATGAACGACGCAAAACTGCCCACCGTCAGCGAGCCGCTGTTGGCCTGGCTGAGGGCCACGGCAATGACCGCGCCCACCGAAATCGAAATGCAGACCTGGGTCAGGGGCGTCAGCGCGGCGTCCGCCGTGGCGGTGCGCATGGCAAACCGGCGCAGGCGGCGGCTGACGAAATCGAAGCGACCGCGTTCGACTTCATAGCCATCGAACAGCTTGATGACGCGCTGGCCGTCGATGCCTTCACCGACCACCCGGGTCAGTTCGGCGTTCATGTTGACCGTATCGCGGTTGATGCGGCGCAGGCGCTTGATGAAAAAGCGCGAGATCAGCACCGACACCGGCAACATGATCAGGATGATCAGCGTCAGCACCCACGACATGTACAGCAGGACGCAGATCAGCGCGATGACGACCAGCGTTTCGCGCACCAGCACCGTGATGACATCGGTGGCATAGCCGGTGACGTTGCCCGCGTCGATGGTGAAGCGGTTCAGCAGGCGCCCGGTGTCGCCGCGCTTGAAGTCCGCGTCGGGCAGGCCCAGCAGGCGCTCGAACATGTCGCGGCGCATGCCCAGCAGCACGTTGTTGGCCACCCAGGCCAGCAGGTAGTCGCTGAAGAAGTTGCAGATGCCGCGCAGCAGGATCAGGCCCACCACCGCCAACGGCAGTGCCCAGACATAATAGGGTTTGTTGCCGGAAAAGCCGCCGTCCAGCAAGGGCTTCATAATGACGGCCAGAACCGGTTGGGTCGCGGCCGCGCCCGCCATCAGCAGGACGGCCAGCAACAAGCCCTTCCAGTAGGAACCCACCCGGCTGTAGATCCGGCTCCAGAGTTCAGCCTTGACGGGGGTGGAGTCCGCGGGTGTGTTGCGTGCGGGAGAATTCAAAGGGAACACTCGCTTTTATACAATTGTGCCCAGGATTGTACTGGCTACGCGCCGCCGCGCTGAGCCGCCCTACCCCTAATAAGACTAATTTGCCTTCCCACCCATCCATGTCCGATATCAGCTGTTTATACGTGCGCCTGCCAAATTGGGTGGGCGACGTCTGCATGAGCCTGCCCAGCTTGCGCGCATTGCAGGCCAGTGGCCTGCCCCTGGTGATCTGCGCGCGGCCATGGGCCCGCGACCTGCTCGATGGCGTGCCGAAGAAGGATTTTGTTCCCATGCGCGGCAAGGTTGGCCCGGACCGGGCCGCCGTCAGCGCCCACCGCCGCTCGCTGGGCGCCATGGGCCGCCGCGCGCGGGGCCTGCTGCTGCCCGATTCGCTATCCAGCGCCCTGGTGTTCCGGCTGGCCGGCCTGCCGTGCGCCGGCTACCGCGACGATGGCCGCAGCTTTCTGCTGCGTTGGCCGGTGACCAAGCCGGATGAATCTTTGCACGCCGTGCAGTCCTGGCACCACCTGACCCGCCAGGCCTTGTCGCTGTGGGGCCTGCCCAGCGGCCCGGCGCAGCCCGGCCCCACGCTGGACCTGCCGCTGACCCCGTCGCACCAGCAGGCCGCCAACCAGGCCATGCAGGCCGCCGGGCTGAGCGCGCAGCGTTTTGTCCTGATTGCTCCCACCGCCACCGGCCTGCACAAGGGCAAGATCAAGGTCTGGCCGGGATTCGATACACTGACGCGCGCCTTACAGGCGCAAGGCCATACCGTGGTAATGTGCCCCCCTCCGGCCGAAACCGACGAGGCACGGCGCAACGCCCCAACGGCGCAATTGCTGCCCGCCTTGCCGCTGGGCGCGTTTGCCGCGTTGACGGCGCGCGCGGCGCTGGTGATCTGCAACGACTCCGGGGTCTCCCACGTTGCCGCCGCCGCGTCCGCCCGGGAACTTGCGCTGTTTGGCGTGACCCGGCCGGGCCGAACCGGTCCGTGGTCGCCTCGGGCGGTATGCGTCGGGTCGGAGCATGCATGGCCGACCGTCGACGAAGTAGAACAGCAGGCAATGTCCCTGCTGGGCGGGACGATGTAATCAGGATTGTTTTGACATGACCTTTTCCAGCTACCTTACGAATCTGATCATTCCCTACAACTTGTGCGTGACGCTGGTCATCATCGGTCTGGCGCTGGGATGGTTCCGGCTGCGCAAGACCGGCGCGGCCATCATCGCCGCGGGCTTGCTGTGGGCGCTGGCCTGGTCCCTGCCCGCGACCTCGCTGTGGCTGGGCGGCGCGCTTGAAAACCGATATCCGCATTTGCCCCCCGCGGACTCCCCCACCGCCGACGCCATCGTCGTGCTGGGCGGCAATACCGCCAATGGACGCGCCAACTGGTTCCTGCCCTATGACAAAGACACCGCCGTCGTGCGCGTGGACACGGCCGCCCAGCTGTATCTGGCCGGACGCGCGCCCAAGGTCGTATTGTCCGGTGGCGCGCTGGAAGGCGACGTCAGCGAAGCCCGCGGCATGGCGCATGCCATCCGTCAGCAAGGGGTACCGGAATCGGCGTTGATCCTGGAAAACAGCAGCCGCACCACCTACGAAAATGCGGCCTTGACCGAAGACGCGCTGAAATCGCGCGGCATCGCCAAGGTGCTGCTGGTGACGTCCGCGCTGCACATGCCGCGCGCCATGGCGGCGTTTTCCAAGCAAGGCGTGGAAGCCATCGCCGCGCCCGCGCCGCCGCAAATCGTCGCTCCGGCCGACGGTTCGCTGTCGCCGTGGCTGCCCGACCAGCGCACTTTCGACGCCAGCCGTTCCATCATCAAGGAATACGCCGGCCTGTTCGTTTATTGGCTGCGCGGATGGGTATGAGCCTGACGGCTTCCCACCTGGATTGCCGGGCGGGCTGCGGCGCATGCTGCATCGCCCCGTCTATCACTCGGCCGATTCCCGGCATGCCCCAGGGCAAGCCGGCCGGCGTGCCCTGTATTCAGTTGCTGCCGGACATGCGCTGCGCGATTTTCGGCCAGCCATCCCGCCCCGATTTCTGTGGCGGGCTGCAACCCCAGCAAGAGATGTGCGGCCCGGACCGCGAGCACGCGGTGCGATGGCTGGCGGACCTGGAACGCGCCACCGCGCCCGGCCATTGACCGTCAACGGCCGGCGGTCAATCGCCCGCCGTCAATCGCCGGCCGTCAATCGCCAACTATCGAACGCATCCCCTGCTTCAAGCCTGTTGCCGCGCTTCAAGCACCTTTTCATATAGCGCCTCGTAGCGCGCAGCCACGGTTTCCCAGCTTTGGTCACGCGCGATCGCCAGGCCGCGCTCGGTCAACGCCGCCCGCAGATCCGGTTCCGAACCCAGCCGTTCCAGCGCCTGTGCAAGCTGTGCGCCGTCGCGCGGGTCTTGCAGGATCAGCGCGTCTTTACCCGCGGACAGGTATTGCGCAAACCCGCAGTAAGCCGGCGAGCTCACCACCACGGGCAAACCGTGCGACATGGCTTCCAAGGGCGCCATGCCGTAGCTATCGTTCAGGGTGGGATGCGCATAGATATCCGCCGCGCTGAAATACTGGGCCACTTCTGGCGTGGGGTCGATCAACGTTACGCGGTGGGCAATGCCGCCCGCTGAGCGCACGCGGTCGCGGGTCGCGTCATCGGCGCCCACCACCAGCAGCTTGTATTGCGCCGGCAGTTGCGCCAGCGCGTCCAGCAGCGCCGGCAGGCCCTTGCGTAGCGGGTTTCTTGCCACCAGCAGGCAGCCGATGGTGTCGGCATCCCAGCCCAGACGGGCGCGGGTCGCTTCACGGCGAAGCGCCAGATCAGGCGATGGCAGCTTGACGCCCGGCGCGATGATGTCCACCTTCAGCTGTGGGCCATAACTGCGGTGCAGCTGGTCCATGATCAGCCCGGACACGGCCACCACATGACGCGTGGGCGACTGGCGCACGCGCAGCTTCTCCAGCAGCAGATAGGTGGCCAGGCGCGGGCTGAGCCACGCGCGGAACCCCTGCACCGGGTTGACTCGCGCCACGCGGTTATAACGCACCGGCGTCACGTGCATGACCTGGATTTCGCCTGCCCAGCCGTTCATGTGTGAATGCACGATGTCGAACCGGCCGCGCGTCAGCCGATCGGCGCGCCAGGCAAAATACAGCACCCGCATCCAACTGGGCAGCCACCCGGGAAACCGCACGGGCAGAAACTCGAACGGCAGATCGCTATCAAAATCGCGCGCAACGACGGACACGTCGTGACGCTCGCCCAGCACCCGCATCAGCTCCACGCCGTAAGCCTCGGCGCCACCGAAGCGGTTACCGAAACGGTCCACGAGCAGCGCGATGCGAAGCCGCCGCTCAACGGCGCCGGCGGGTGTCTTCATACCGGGTCAGGCACTTCTGCAGGAAACGGATGATGTTGGTGGAACGCGCCACCGTCACACGCGGCAAGCCGAAGGGATCATCCGAGGCCGCGGCCAGGCCGCGTTGGGTCAGCGTGGCGTTGTCGTAGCCGGCCTCGCGGGCCATGGCGCGATGCTCGGGGCCGTGGTCGCCATAGGGGTAGCAAAACGCGGTGACCGGCGCGCCCAGCGCTTGTTCCAGTTCATCCTTGGATTCCACGATCTGGCGGCGCGCCTCGTCGGGCGCAAGCTCGGGCAGATGCACATGGTCCAGCGTGTGCGAGCCCACTTCGTTGCCGGCCTGCGCCCATTCGCGCATTTCGTTCACGGTCATCAGGGCCGAAAAAGGAATGCCTTTTTGCAAGTCCCAGACGTTGCCGCCGTCGAATTGGCGCGCAACAAAATAGTTGGTGGCGGTAAAGCCCAGCTCGCTCAAGATCGGCATCGCGTTCTGATGCACGTTGCGGTAGCCGTCGTCAAAGGTAATGCCGAATACCTTGCCTTGCCGTTCACCGCGCACATAGGGCATCACGTCGCGCATCGACAAGCCGCGATAACCCAGCCGACGCATCCAGCGCATCTGGCGGGCGAAGCTGTCGGGGTGCACCGTCAGCCCACGAAACGGCGTGCCCTTGGGATTGGGCTCGCCGATCTGGTGGTACATGAGAATGGGAATAGACATAGGACCGGATTATAGAGCCCGACGTCCATCCAGCGTACGCTGGTAGACGTCCACTGTGGCCGCCGCGAAACGTTGCAGATTGAAGTCGCGCAAGCTGGTTTCGCGCGCCCGCGCGCCCATCTCGCGCACCGTGTCCGGATGGTCCAGCATGAAACGCAGTTTGGCTGTAATGGCGGGCACGTCCCGCACCGGCACGATCCAGCCGTCGACGCCGTCATTCACGTTTTCCGGCAGGCCGCCGGCATCGCTCACCAGCGCGGGCAGGCCCAGCGCCATGATCTCGCGGCAGGCGAAAGACAGGGCTTCGCGATACGACAAGACAAAGCCGGCGTGGCAAGACGCCAGCGACGCGCGCACGTCGTCCAGCAGGCCCGGAAAGCGCACTTGGTCGATCATGCCCAGCTCGCGCACGCGAGCCAGCTTGGCTTCGTTGGGCGGGTCGCCCGCCACCATCAGCTGCACGCGCGCTTTGTCTTCGGGCGGCAACGCGGCCACGGCGGCCACCAGGTCCAGCCAGCCCTTATCGTAGTCAGTGCCGCCGGCGCTACCCAGCAGCAGCTTGCCCTGCCAGTCTTCCCCGAAGATCAGCGCACGCAGCTTGTCCAGACTTTCGGGCGGTGGCGGTGCGAAGAACTCAGTGTCAACGCCGTGGCGTATCGTGGTGATGGGGCGCTTGCTGTAGGGCGAGCGCTGCATCAGTCCATGCACGTAATCGCTGACGGCGATGCCGTGGTCCGTGGCCAGCGCCACGCGCAACTTGTGGCCAAAGCTGGAAAGCGGGTGGTCATTGTGCTTGGTAAACACGATGCGGGGCCGGCGCGCCATGCCCAGCGTCGCCAGCATGACCTGCTTGTGATCGGCCGAACCGTTGGCGTGAATGATGTCGAAACGCCCGGTCTTGATCAGGCGGCGCAACTTTGCGCGGTCCTTGAACCAGGACGAGGGGCGCGTCGTGTATAGCATGTCCACCACCGTCACGCCGGGAATCGCGCGGGCGTAGCGATACAGCCGGCTGGTGGGCGGCGCCGCCACGGTGATGTCGTGGTCGCGCGCCAACGCCTTCGCCAGATTGATGATGTAGGTGACGTGCCCCCCGCCGTTGTTCGCGTGGAAGTTCGTGTACAGGATCTTCACTTTTGCTTCTCGGCCAGGAACATCAGCTTGGAATAGCGAAAGAAGCTGCCCGCCGCGGCCGTCACCGCCAGCACCAGGCCGTGCCGGCCATCCAGGAAACCGCGCCGGATCAGGTAGATGCGCACGAACGTCCAGAAGCCGTGGCCCAGCGCGCCGAACACCGACGTGCGGCGCCCCTTGGCGTACATCATGGCGGCGGCATCCGACGAATAGCGATTGACCTTGTTGATCAGCGCGTCCAGGTTGTCGTAGGGATAGTGGTTGAAATAGCCCTGCAATTTCAAGGGATGGCCATTGGCCGGCACCACCCGTTCGTGCACGGCGGCATCGGTGAAGCGCGCCGTGCCGCGTTTGAACAGGCGCAGCACGTAATCCGGCCACCAGCCGCTATGTCGAATGTCCTTGCCGCAAAAATTGGACAAACGGGCAATCTCGTACGCATCGGCGCGCGGGTTGGCCAGCACGTCCTGAATCTCGCGGGCCAGTTCGGGCGTCACGCGTTCATCGGCGTCGATCGACAAGACCCAGTCACCCGTGGCCAGGTCCAGCGCGCGGTTTTTCTGCGGGCCGAAGCCGGGCCAATCAGCCGTGACTTCGACGCGCGCGCCCAGCGCCTGCGCCAGCTCGACGGTGCCGTCGGTGCTGCCCGAGTCAACCACGATGAATTCGTCGGCAAAGGACACGGACTTCAGGCAGGCGGCGATGTTGGCCGCTTCGTTCTTGGTGATGATGATGACTGATAGCTTCATCCGCGATTCCTAAGACGCTTTTTCCAGGCTTTCCAGGCGTGGTAACGCGGGCCCCAAAAAGGGTCGCGCGACAACCAGATGCGCCGGTTTAGCCAGCTTCCGCCCTGATTGCGCACGGCGAAGCGATAGATGTGTTCGGGGTCCGCGCCGGGCGTGTTCTGCCCGAAAGGGTCGGTGGTGTACAGGTGCGCAAAACCCGCCTGGCGCGCGGCGGCGACGTAGTCGGCGTCAAAGTAGCCTTGCGGCCAGCACAAGTGGCTGCTGACCGAGCCCAGACGCTGCACCAGCGTCTGGCGGGAATCGTGCAGCTCGCGGGCGATGTGCTCGCGCTTGGCGTCCACATCGTTGCCGCAGACCTTGTCCCAGCGCGTGTGCGTATGCGTGTGCGAATGGAACTCGAACGTGCCCGCCGCTTGCATCGCTTCGATTTCGCTCCAGCGCAGCATGGCGTCGTCCGTCCGCCCGGCCGCCACCCATTGCTTGCAGGTGTCGTGGTCGGGCGTGGCCGGCAGCACGCCGCCCTGACCGGCGTGCGCGCGCACAGGGCCGTCGCCGATCCAACCCGTGATGGTGAACAGCACGGCGCGCATGCCGTGGCGCGCCAGAACCGGATGCGCGTGTACCCAGTTGTTCAGATAGCCGTCGTCGAAGGTGATCAGCACCGAGCGCTCAGGCGCCGGCTGCCCCGCCAGGTAGGCGGCAAACTGCGCGGCCGTCAGCGATTGATAACCCGCGCGCGCCAGGCGCGACACCTGCGCTTCAAACACGTCGGGCGTCGCCGCGATCATGCCGCCCGCGGGGGTGACATGGTGGTACATCAGCACGGGGACGTTGGGCGCGTTCATGCGGCGCGTTCCGCCAACCATTTCAGGTAGACGGCTTCGGTGGTTTCGGCCAGGCGCACGGGCGAAAACACGGCTTCTTCCCAGACCATCTTGCGGCCGGCGTCGCCCATCTGGCGGCGCAGGGCCGGGTCATCGATCAGGCGCTGCAAGGCGTCGACCAGGGCTTGCGGGTTCTTGGGCGGGACCAGGATGCCGGTTTCGCCATTGCGGAACATTTCGGATACGCCGCCTACATCGGTGCCCACCACCGGCAGGCCGCTGGCCTGGGCTTCGACGTAGACGGTGCCCGAGGCCTCTTGCTGCGTAGCCAGCGCGAACACGTCGAACCCGGCCAGCAGATTGGGCACGTCGCGCCGCATGCCCATCAGGTGGATGCGGTGTTGCAAGCCCAGCTTGGCGACGTATTCCTGCGTTTGCTCAAACACCGGCGAGCCGCCCCCCACAAACACCAGGTGCAGCTTGGGCCGGCTTTGCATCAGCGGCGCCATCGCGTCGATGAGGTCCTTGTGGCCCTTGGTGGCGCGCATGACCGCCACGCAGCCCACGATCACGTCGTCATCGGACAAGCCCAGTTCGTCACGCAACGTGGACCGTTCGACGGGGGCCGGCAGCACGATGGGCGAATAGACGGTGGCGATCTTGTTGGCGGGCACGCCGCGCTGGATCAGGTACTTGCGCACGTGGTCGCTCACGGTCGTCACGCGATGCGGCAGCCACGTGTAGGACCACATCGAACCGACCTTGTTCGACAGGTGCCGCGTGCGCACGATCAGCGGCGTACCGACCAGCCGGCCGGCCATTGCCGCAATGACGGTATCGCGCCGGCTGTGCGTATTGAGCACGTCGAACCGCCCCTCGCGCAGGATACGGCGCACGGCCGCCACGCCCTTGAAGTAATTCACCGGCCCGTCCATATCGACTTTATGCACGGTAAAACCGGCATCCGTCAGACGTTCGACCAGCATTGCCCGCGATTGGACGATGGCTTCAACATGGTGACCACGCGCGCGCATGGCCGTCATTTCCTTGAAGATTCGCCCTTCCTGGCCACCGAAACTGGTAGCCGCTTCCGAATGCACGATACGCAGGCTTCGCATCAATAGGTCACCTCAACTCCATCGGGTTTGGTCCAGGCGTTCAGGTTTTCAAGTAGCGTGTCGGCCATGCGGACGCGCCATTCTTCGCCCAGCCGCACTGTGCATAGAAAATTGTTCTTGGTATAGACGATATCGACGGGCACGCCCGGGATACCGTTTTCCGGTTCGGCGCGGAACGGGTTCAGCATCTGGCGCAAACGCGCCGCGTCCGCCGTGCCGTTCAGCTTGACCCGCAGCGATTTGGCGCGTGCTTCGCGGGCCAGTTGCAAGTCGTACAGTTGTTCGGCAACGATGCGCATGCCGCCTGAGTAATCGTCGTTGCTGACCTTGCCTTGCACGATGACCAGCTGGTCTTCGCGCAAGCGGTTGCGATGCTTTTCGTAGAGCTCGTTGAACACCGAGATCTCGACCTGCGCGGTGCCGTCATCCAGCACGGCAAACACCATCTTGCCTCGCCGCGTCATCATGACCCGCACGCTGGCCAGCACGCCGCACATCCATTGCAGGTCGCGCTGCGGCTCCACCCGCGCCAGCTGCATCGGCACGATGCGGCGCACTTCGTCGCGCCAGGCGTCAAACAGGTGGCCGCTGTAGTAGTAGCCCAGCGCGGATTTTTCTTCCGTCAGCTTCTTGTGCAGGTCCCACGGCGCGACCTTGGCCAGTTCGCCCGCGACCACGTCGCTGCTGTCGTCGCCGAACAGCGATGCCTGGTTGGCGCTGCGGGCGGCCTGTTCGGCCGCTTCCATCGCCGTAGGCACCGAGGCCAGCATCGCCGCGCGGTTCGGTTCGATGGTGTCGAACGCGCCGGCCTTGATCAGCGCTTCGATAGTGCGGCGGTTGACGGCCTGCTTGCCCACACGGCGGCAGAAATCGAACAGGTTCAGGAACGGGCCGCCTTCCTTGCGCGCGCGCAGGATGTCTTCGACCGCGCCCTGCCCCGTGCCCTTGACGGCGCCCAGGCCGTAGCGCATGGTGCGCGGCGGCTTGCCTTTTTCGGTGTACTTGTCCTTGACGGGTTCGAAGCGGTAGCCCGAAAAATTGACATCGGGCGGCAACACTTCAACGCCGTTGTCCTGGGCGTCGCGACAGAAAATCTGGACCTTGTCCGTGTCGTCCATATCGGACGACATGGTGGCGGCCAAAAACTCCGTCGGGTGATAAGCCTTGAGCCACGCGGTCTGGTACGAGATCAGTGCATAGGCTGCCGAGTGCGACTTGTTAAAGCCGTATCCCGCAAACTTTTCCATCAGGTCGAACAGCTTGACGGCCAGGTCCGGGTCGTGGCCCTTTTCCTTGGCGCCTTGCTCGAACAATTCGCGGTGCTTGGCCATTTCCTCGGGCTTTTTCTTGCCCATGGCGCGGCGCAGCAGGTCGGCGCCGCCTAGCGAATAGCCGCCGATGATCTGCGAGATCAGCATCACCTGTTCTTGGTAGACGATGACCCCGTAGGTGCTTTTCAGCGTGCCTTCCAGATCGTTGTGGAAGTAGTCCACCGCGGCACGGCCGTGCTTGCGGTTGACGAAGTCGTCCACCATGCCCGATTCCAGCGGCCCCGGACGATACAGGGCCAGCATGGCGATAATGTCTTCGAACGTGTTCGGCCGCAGCTTCTTCAGCAGCTCTTTCATGCCGCGCGATTCCAGCTGGAACACGGCGGTGGTGTTGGCGTCGCACAGGATCTTGTAGGCGGCCGGGTCGTCCAGTTCCAGCGCCATGACGTCGAAGTCGCGCTTGTCCTCGTTGAACTGGCGCACGTAGCGCACGGCCCAATCCAGGATGGTCAGGTTGCGCAGGCCCAGAAAGTCGAACTTGACCAGGCCGGCGGCTTCGACGTCGTCTTTGTCGAACTGCGAGACGGCGCTGTTTTCCTGCCCCGGCTGGCAATACAGCGGGCAGAAATCCGTGAGCTTGCCCGGCGCGATCAACACGCCGCCCGCGTGCATGCCGATGTTGCGGGTCAGGCCTTCCAGCGGCTTGGCCAGATCGACCAGCGCGCGCACTTCCTCTTCCTGTTCGTAGCGGTCCTTGAAGGCCGGTTCGTCCTTCAGGGTGCGTTCCAGGGACCACGGATCCATCGGGTTGAACGGGATCAGTTTGGACAGCCCGTCGCAGAACATATAGGGCATGTCCAGCACGCGGCCGGCGTCGCGCACCACGGCCTTGGCGCCCAGCGTACCGAACGTGGCGATCTGGCTGACGGCGGCGCGGCCGTATTTTTCCTTGACGTAGTCAATGACGCGTTCGCGGTTGTCCTGGCAGAAGTCGATATCGAAGTCGGGCATGGAGACCCGCTCGGGATTCAGGAAGCGCTCGAACAGCAAGTCATAGCGGATGGGGTCCAGGTCGGTGATGCCCAGCGCGTAGGCCACCAACGAACCCGCGCCCGAGCCCCGGCCGGGTCCGACGGGCACGCCGTTGTTCTTGCCCCAGTTGATGAAGTCTTGAACGATCAGGAAGTAGCCCGGAAACCCCATCTGGATGATGGTCTTGCATTCCCAGCGCAGGCGCTCGTAGTACTGCTCGCGCTTGGCTTCGCGTTCGGCTTCGTCGGGAAACAGGAACGCCATGCGCTTTTCCAGGCCCTCTTCCGACAACTGAACCAGGTAGTCGTCCAGCGTCACGCCGTCGGGCGTGGGGAAGTTGGGCAGGCGCGGCTTGCCCAGCACCAGGCTCAGGTTGCAGCGCTTGGCGATTTCAACCGTGTTGGCCAGCGCCGAGGGCACGTCGGCAAAGCGCCGCGCCATTTCTTCCGAACTGAGCAAATATTGCTCTTTGGTGAACCGGCGCACGCGGCGCGGGTTGGCCAGGATTTCGCCTTCGGCGATGCAGACGCGGGCCTCGTGCGCCTGGAATTCATATTCGTCCAGGAATTGCACCGGGTGGGTGGCCACCACGGGCAGCCCGGCTTCGCCCGCCAGGCGCATGGCGGCCTGCGTGTAGGCTTCGTCGCCGTCCATGCCCGCGCGCTGCAATTCAATGTAGTAGCTGCCCGGAAACAGGTGCGCCCACTGGCGCGCCAGCGCCAGCGCCGACACGGCGTTGCCGGCGTCCAGCGCCTGGCCCACGTCGCCCATGCGGCCGCCCGACAGCGCGATCAGGCCCTGCTGGCCTTGCAGCCATTCGCGGCGGATTTCGGCACGCCCCTTGCCCTGGTTCGTCAGAAACGCCTTGGACAGCAGCTCGCAAAGATTCAGGTAACCCTGATGGTTGCGCACCAGCAACAACAGCCGGAATGGCTTGCCCGGGTCATCGTCGTTGCTTAACCAGACGTCACAGCCGGCGATGGGTTTGACCCCCGCGCCGCGCGCGCCTTTATAGAACTTGATCAGGCCAAAAAGGTTGGACAGATCGGTCAGCGCCACGGCGGGCTGGCCCAGCTTGGCCACGCGCTTGATCAGGTCGGGGATGCGAACAATACCGTCCACCACCGAGAACTCGGAGTGGACGCGCAGGTGCACAAAAGGGGTCGGGTTTGTTACGGCTTCGGACATAGCGGGAATTGTACCCAGGGATCACGGTCCAAGCCCTTGCGTCCGGAATTTTGAGCGTGGCGCCGCATGGAAACTGAAGGGACCCGTCAGGCGAACCTCAGGAAGCTTGTGTAACAATACGAGGTCGATCTGACCTATCTGCCGCAGGACGACGTTCAAGTATGAAATGGTTAATCCCCGGGATCTGGCTCGCCGCCATCCTGTTCGCCCACTTCCGAGGCCGAGTCAAACTGCCGCTGGGCCGGCAACTGCTGGACCACTCGGTGCTGCTCGCCCCCGTCAATGCCTTCATGGTGCTGGCCTCGCGCGTGCCTCCCACCCCGTACCTGACGACCAGCGAAATTGCCGAGCTGAAGGTGCTGGACGACAACTGGGAGACGATACGCGACGAAGCCGTGCAAATGGCGGAAATGCAGCGCATCCGGGCCGCGGACGCCCATAACGACATCGGCTTCAATTCTTTCTTCAAATACGGCTGGAAGCGGTTCTACCTGAAGTGGTATGACGCCCGCCACCCGTCCGCCGAAGAGCTCTGCCCCAAAACCGTTGCCATCCTGAAAACGCTGCCCAAGGTCAAGGCCGCCATGTTCGCCGAGCTGCCCCCGGGCGGCCAGTTGAACCCGCATCGCGATCCGTTCGCCGGCTCGCTGCGCTATCACCTGGGTCTGGTCACCCCGAACGATGACCGCTGCCACATCATCGTCGACGGCGAATCCTATAGCTGGCGCGACGGCGAAAGCGTCGTGTTCGACGAAACCTACGTGCACGAAGCCTACAACCACTCGGAACAAAACCGCATCATTCTGTTCTGCGACGTCGAACGGCCGCTGAAATGGCGCTGGGCCGAAGCATTCAACCGCTGGTTCGGGCGCGTGGTGATGTCGGCGGCCAGCTCGCCCAACGACGGCGGCGACCAAACCGGCGCCATCAACCGGCTGACGCATGCGCACTGGGTCATCGACCAAAAGCGCAAGGCGTTCAAGAACTGGAACCGCACGGTCTACAAGGCCACCAAGTACGGCTTGATTGCGCTGGTGATCGTGGGCTTTATCGCCCTGTAAGGCCAGACGCTATCGGCGGGTGGCCCGCGCCACCCGCCCCTCTCAAGCCCCCCTCAAGCCAGCCTCAGCGCTTGAGCGATTCCCAGCTTTTCATCAGCCGCTTTACCGAAACCGGCATCGGCGTGCGCAGCTCTTGGGCAAACAACGCCACCCGCAATTCCTCAAGCAACCACCGGAACTCGTCCAGGCGCGGGTCCGGCGCCCCCTTCAGCGCCGACCGTGCCCGCTGATATTGCGTCAGCAGCGGCGCCATTTCGGCCACCAGCTTGGCGTCGCGCGCCGGGTCGGCACGCAGCTTGTCGATACGCGCCACGGCGGCCTTCAGGTAACGCGGGTAGTGCGACAACTGGGCATAAGGCGTGTCGCGGATGAACCACTTGGGCATCAGCGCGCTTAATTGCTGTTGCAGGTCGGCGTAGGCGGACGCGTGCGGCTTGGCTTGCGGCAGCTTGCGCTGCACGGCGGCGTACTCGGTCAGCACCGCGCCGGCCAGCCGCGCAACCTCCTGGGCCAACAGCCCCAGCCTGCCCTTGCCTTCCGCGCGGCGTGCATCGAACTGCTGCTCGTTCACCGGCCAGGGTTCGGCCAGGCAGGCCTGGCCCAGCGCGCAGTCGATGATCTGGTCGCGCAATTCTTCCTGCGTGCCCAGCGTCATGTACAGCATGCTGATCTTGGTCAGGTCGGCCAGGTTCTTTTCCAGGAACTTGACCTGCTCGCGCAGGCCCAGACGGAACAGCCGCAGCAGGCCGGCGCGGTGATGCTTGCGCGCCTCGTCAGGGTCGTCGAAAACGTCCAGGTCGCAATGCGTGCCGCGATCCACCAGCGCGGGATAGCCGATCACCGACTGGCCACGCCGCTTGATCTCCATGATTTCCGGCAAGGGGCCGAACGACCACGTCGTCAGGTTTTCGTGCGCCAGCGCCTGGGCCACCTGCGTATCGCTGGCGGCCAGTTGCTGGAACGTGGCCTGCGCCTGCTTGCCGAATTCAGCCCGCAACTGCGCCAGGTTGCGCCCGGCCGCCAGCATGCGACCGTGTTCGTCCACCACGCGGAAGTTCATGAACAAGTGCGCGGGCAAGGTTTCCAGCTTGAAGTCGCCCACGGCCGGACGCACCTGCACCTGGTCCCACATGTCGGCAATGATGGCCTCCACCAAGCCTTGCTGCGGATCGGCCTGGCGTTCAAACCAGCGGTCGTAAAAGCCGGCCGCGTAGTCAGGCAACGGCACGCAATGGCGACGCAGCTTTTGCGGCAACGACTTCAACAGCAGGTGGACCTTTTCCTTGAGCATGCCGGGCACGAGCCATTCGCAGCGCGCCGGGTCGATCTGGTTCAACGCAAACAAGGGCACCGACAGGGTCACGCCGTCGCGCGGGGAACCGGGCTCGAAGTGATAGTCCAGCGCCATCGTCACGCCCTGCCATTCCACCTTTTTGGGGAAGACATCGGTGGTGACGCCCGCGGCTTCGTGGCGCATGAGCTCGTCGCGCGTCAGCATCAGCTTGGCGGCGGCGGCCTTGTCCAGGCTGGACACCCACTTTTCCAGCGTGGCCGTCTGCGAGATATCCGCCGGCAGTTGGCGGTCGTAGAAGGCGAAGATCAGTTCGTCGTCCACCAGAATGTCGGGGCGACGCGTCTGATGTTCCAGCTTTTCGATGCCGGCGATCAGCTTGCGGTTGTGCGCCACGAACGGCAGGCGCGTGTCGATCTCGCCGGGCACCAGCGCCTGGCGGATAAAGAGTTCGCGCGCCTGCGTCGGGTTGACGCGCCCGTATTGAATGCGTCGGCCCGTGTAGATCGTCAGGCCGTACAGCGTGGCGCGTTCATTGGCCACCACCTGCCCGGCCTTCTTTTCCCAACGCGGGTCCGACCAATTCTTGCGAATCAGGTGGGCGCCCACCTTTTCCAGCCACACGGGGTCGATCCGCGCCACGCAGCGCGCATACAGGCGCGTGGTCTCGACCAATTCAGCCGCCATGATCCAGCGGCCGGCCTTCTTGACCAGGCGCGAGCCCGGGTGGATGTGGAAGCGGATTTCGCGCGCGCCCTGATAGTGGCCGCCTTCATCGCTTTTGAAGCCGATATTGCCCAACAGGCCGGACAGCAGCGCCAGATGCAGCTGTTCGTAGGTGGCTTCCGCCTGGTTCACGCGCCAGCCCTGCTCGCCCACCAGCGCGGCCAGTTGCGTGTGCACGTCGTGCCATTCGCGCAGCCGGATCGGCGACAGGAAGTTCTGCCGCAACAAGCCCACCAGCTTGCGCTGGGACGCCTTGTGCTGCACCTGTTCGCCATACCAGCGCCACAACTTCAGGAAAGAAATGAACTCCGATTTGTCATCGGCGAACTTGGCGTGCGCGGCCTCGGCGGCTTCGCGCTCTTGCATGGGGCGGTCGCGCGCGTCCTGCACCGACAGGGCCGACGCGATGATCAGCATTTCGGCCAGGCATTGGTGTTCGCGCGCGGCCAGGATCATGCGGCCGATGCGCGGGTCCACCGGCAGCTTGGCCAGTTCATGGCCGGTTTCAGTCAGCACGAACGACGCGCCGGTGCGGGTCGCCTCGCCTTCGCCTTCGTCGTCGGAAGCGGAGGCCAGTTCGATGGCGCCCAGTTCTTGCAACAGATGGTAGCCGTCGGCCACCGCGCGGCCCGGCGGCGCCTCGACGAACGGAAACTGTTCGATATCGTCCAGCTTCAGCGACTTCATCCGCAGGATGACGGACGCCAGCGACGAGCGCAGCACTTCCGGGTCGGTGAACGGCGCCCGGTTATTGAAGTCCAGCTCGTCGTAGAGTCGGATGCACAGGCCCGGCCCCACGCGGCCGCAGCGGCCGGCGCGCTGGTTGGCCGACGCGCGGCTGATGGGCTCGATGCGCAGCTGTTCAACCTTGTTGCGCCACGAATAGCGCTTGATGCGCGCCAGCCCGCTATCGACCACGAAGCGGATGCCGGGCACCGTCAGCGAGGTCTCGGCCACGTTGGTGGCCAGCACGATGCGCCGCGCATTCGTGCGCGGGTGGAAGATCTGTTCCTGCTCGGCCTGCGATAGCCGCGCGTACAGCGGCAGCACTTCGGTGCCAGCCGGATGGCGCTTGCGCAGCGCTTCGGCGGATTCGCGGATCTCGCGCTCGCCGGGCAAGAACACCAGCACGTCGCCCGGGCCGTGCCGTGCGCACTCGTCCACGGCGTCGACTATGGCGTCGATCAGGTCGCGTTCTTCGTCGCCCGACATGCGTTCGCGGTCGCGGCCCGGCTTGGCGGCGGGCGCGGCGGCGTCTTCGGCCGGTTCTTCCCGCACGGGGCGATAGCGCACTTCCACCGGGTACAGCCGGCCCGACACCTCGATGACCGGGGCGGGCTTGTCTTCCGAGGCGGCAAAGTGCTTGGCAAAGCGGTCGGCATCGATGGTGGCCGACGTGATGATCAGTTTCAGGTCCGGGCGGCGCGGCAGCAGCTGCTTCAGATAGCCCAGCAGGAAATCGATGTTCAGGCTACGTTCGTGCGCCTCGTCGATGATGATGGTGTCGTAGCGGCGCAAAAGCGGATCGCGCTGCGACTCGGCCAGCAAGATACCGTCGGTCATCAGCTTGATGGACGCGTTGGGGCCGGTGCGGTCGTTAAAGCGCACCTGGTAGCCCACCACTTCGCCCAGGGGCGTGTTCAGCTCTTCGGCAATGCGCTTGGCGACCGAGGTGGCGGCCAGGCGTCGGGGCTGGGTATGGCCAATCATCTTCTGACGGCCCCGGCCCAGCTCCAGGCAGATCTTGGGCAGCTGCGTGGTTTTGCCCGAGCCGGTTTCCCCGCTGACGATCACAACCTGATGGCCCGCGATCGCACGCGCGATCTCCTGCCGCCGCGCACTGACGGGCAGGTCTTCGGGGTAATTCACGGCAGGAATCGGCCGCTCGGGGCGATCCGCGCGCGGCGGCCGCTCGGGGCGTGCGGGGCGCTCCGCGCGGGCAGGCCGCTCGGGACGCTCGGGACGTTCGGGGCGCTCTACGCGCGCAGGACGTTCAGGACGTTCGGCGGACGCTGGCCTTGCGGGCCGGCGGGGCGCGCGGGCGGCCTCGGCCGGGGCGGCAGGCGCGTCGGGGGCCCCCGGGGAAGCCGCTTTGGGCGCCCGCGGGCGAGATGAATCAGGCATGTACGATAGTCCGGTTAGCCCGGCATTATAAATTTCTCTGGCGCCCCTGCCGGCGCCCCCTTGGGAACGCATCGAAATCCGGCACTAAATTAGCCTTGATTTTCCGCCTGCGCCCCATCCCGTGGGCCATATAATTTCGCCACGCCGTCATGCGACGGCGCTATGACGCGGCAAGGCGCCGCGTTTTTACCGACTCTCAGGAATCCCTCCGCCCATCATGCCCGACCTGGAACCAGACACCGTCTCCGCCCTTGAAGCCCCGGAATTCGCACCCGCCCAATTCGTCCGATGGTTTCGAGACGTGGCGCCCTATGTGCATGCATTCCGAGGCAAGACGTTCGTGGTGGCGTTTGGCGGCGAACTGGTTCAGGCCGGCGCGCTCAATGCGCTGGTGCAGGACTTGTCGCTGCTGTCGTCCCTGGGCATCCGGCTGGTGCTGGTGCACGGGTCCCGGCCCCAGGTCAATGAACAGCTGCGCCTGAAGGGCTACACACAGCAGTTCGACCGTGGCCTGGCCCCCACCGACGCGGCCGCGCTGGAATGCGCCAAGGAAGCCGCGGGCGAAATCCGCCTGGACATCGAAGCCGCGTTCAGCCAGGGGCTGCCCAACACGCCGATGTCGCATGCGCACATCCGCGTCATTTCCGGCAACTTCGTCACCGCCCGCCCCACTGGCGTGCTCGAAGGGGTGGACTACAAGCACACCGGCCAGGTCCGCAAGATCGACGTCGAGGCATTGAAGTTCGCCATCGAAAAAGGCTCGTCCGTGGTGCTGCTGTCGCCCCTGGGCTTCTCGCCGACGGGCGACGCGTTCAACCTGGCCATGGAAGACCTGGCCACCAGCGTCGCCGTGGCCCTGCGCGCTGAAAAACTGATCTTCCTGTCGACCTCGCAAGGCGTGCTGAACGATGACGGCACGCTGGACACCGAACTGGCGCGCGTGGATGCCGACGCGTTGCTGGCCGGCGGCGAACTTGACGAGGAAACGCACGCTTTCCTGCAATACGCGTCGCTGGCGGTCAAGCGCGGCGTGGCGCGCGCCCACTTGCTGCCCTTTGCGCTGGACGGCAGCGTGCTGCTTGAAATCTTCACCCACGACGGCGTGGGCACCATGGTGGTCGAAGACACGCTGGACGATTTGCGCGCCGCCACGATCGACGACGTGGGCGCCATCCTCAGCCTGATCGAACCGCTGGAAGCGGACGGCACGCTGGTGCCGCGCCCGCGCAGCGTGATCGAGCGCGACGTAGAAAACTTCACCGTGCTGGAGCACGACGGCGTCATCTACGGCTGCGCGGCGCTGCACACCTTTGCCGACGAACAGATGGCCGAGATGGCCTGCCTGATCGTGCACCCGGAATGGCAAGGCTCGGGCGAAGGCGAAATCCTGCTGCGCCATATGGAGTCCCGCGCACGCGCTTCCGGCGCCAAGCGCTTGTTCGTGCTGACCACGCGCACGTCGCACTGGTTCATGAAGCGCGGCTTCGTGCAAGGCGGCATTGCCGACCTGCCGCGTGAAAAGCAGAACAACTACAACCGGTCGCGCAACAGCCTCGTCTTCATCAAGAAGCTGTAACGCTGCCGGCGGGCCGTTCCCACCGTACCGTCCCCAGCGTTCGAAGGGGCTTGGCGCCCTAGCCGCGCCAAGCCCGCTAAAATACGGCGTTATTCCTTATTCGGCAGCGAACCATGTCCCGTATCGTCAACTGTGTGAAATTGAAGCGTGAAGCCGAAGGGCTGGATTTCCCCCCCTACCCCGGTGAACTCGGCACGAAGATCTGGCAGAGCATTTCCAAGGAAGCCTGGGAAGAATGGAAAGCCATCCAGACGCGCCTGGTCAATGAAAACCGCCTGAACCTGGCTGACGCCCGCGCCCGCAAGTACCTGAAAGAACAGATGGAGCGCTTCCTGTTCGAAGACGGCACCGTCGAAGCCCACGGCTACGTTCCGCCGTCGGCCTGATCCGGCACTCCGCGGCCCATCACGAAGCCCCTCGTTCGCGAGGGGCTTTGCATTTTGGCTCGCTGTCGCGTGATCACGGACACGCAAGCTGAAGCTGCCCTTAAGATCGAAGTTTGCCGGCCGTATTAATGCTGTCATGAAAGAAGAATCGCGCTTGCCTCTCCCCGCCGATCCGCCGTCGTCCATTCAGCGCGCCATGCAGATCGAACCCGATCGCCAGACGGGTACGCTGCGCGATGTCCGGCACGTTGTCATCCTGATGCAGGAAAATCGGTCGTTCGATCATTATTTCGGCACACTGCCTGGCGTGCGAGGCTTTGCCGATCCGCATCCCGTGCCCACCATCGCCGGCAACGTGCTGACGCAGACTGACGGCGCGGCCACCTGCCGGCCTTATTCGCTGCGCGCCGAACATGCCAGCGACACGCCCGTCGGCTATATCACGCCGCACACCTGGCTGGATGCGCAAGACGCCTGGAACGACGGCCGCATGGACCACTGGCTGCCGGCCAAGGGCCGCCTGGGGCTGGGCGCCTACAGCAGCCAGGACGTCCCGTTCCAGACCGCCCTGGCCAACGCATTCACCGTGTGCGACGCCTACCACTGTTCATTGCACGCGGGCACCAATCCCAACCGCCTGTTCCTGTGGACGGGCACGAATGACCCCACCGGCACCGCCGGCGGCCCGGCGCTGGTGAACACCTACGACCGGCTGGGGCCAGCCACAGAAGGCTATGGCTGGACCACCTACCCCGAACGCCTGCAAGACGCCGGCGTGGACTGGCGCATCTACCAGGACATGGCCGACAACTTTCACGACAATCCGCTGGCAGGCTTCCGGCAGTATCGCCAAGCCTACGCCAGCAGCGCGGAGTCGGCGCCGCTGCGCGACCGTGCCCTGTCCACCCACACGCTGGATGACCTGGCGCACGACGTGGCCACCGGCCAGTTGCCGGCCGTGTCGTGGATCATCGCGCCCACGGCCGATTCGGAACATCCCGAAGTGTCGTCGCCCAGGCAGGGCGGCGCCTACACCGAGCGCGTGCTGGACATCCTGACCGGCAATCCCGACACCTGGAGCCGCTGCGTTTTCCTCGTTACCTATGACGAAAACGATTGCTTCTTCGACCACGCACCGCCGCCGGCGCCCCCCGCGCGCCACGACGATGGCTATTCGGGCGGCCTGTCCACGGTGGAACTGGACGGCGAATACCACGATGCCCGATGCGGACCCAGCGCCGCGTTGGAAGACCCTGCCGCCCTGCACGGCCGCGCTTTCGGGCTGGGGCCGCGCGTGCCGATGCTGGTGGTTTCGCCCTGGAGCCGAGGCGGCTGGGTCAATTCGCAGGTGTTCGATCACACCTCGGTGATCCGCTTTCTGGAAGCGCGCTTTGGCGTGGCCGAACCCAACATCAGCGCATGGCGGCGGGCCGTGGCGGGCGACCTGACATCCGCTTTCGACTTCAGCGGCGACCGGGGCCCGCATCATCCCGACAGCAACCGCCACGCCTGCGCCCTGCCGTACGCGCTGGAAGCCGTGGGCCGCATGACCGCCGATGCCGAGCACTATCGGCTGACCCTGCGCAACCCCGGCAGCGCAGCGGCCGTTTTGCACGTCTACGATCGCCTTGACCTGGCGCGCGCGCCCCGCCGCTACACCATCGGCCCCGGCGCCCGGCTGGACGATGGTTGGCGTCTGGGCACGGGCGGCGCCTACGATCTATGGCTGCTGGGTCCGGACGGCTTCCATCGCCAATTCAAGGGCGATGCGCAAGATGCCGGCATGCTGGAAGCGCAGCTGGTGCCGGTGACTTCCGGCCTGCGCATCCGGCTGGTCAACCACAGCGATACGCCTCAGCCGGTCAAGCTGGAATCGAACATGGGCGACGGTTGGCGCACGATGGCGCACGTGCAGGCGGGCGGCGCATTGGAGCTGAAGTACGTGGGCTGCGAAGGCTGGTACGACGTGCAGGTCAGTGCGCCCGCCCTGCCGGCTTTCGGGCGCAGGCTTGCGGGACGCATCGACGCCGGCAAGCCCGGCGTGCCCGACCCCCGGCTGTGCCAGGGCGCCGTGCTGCCGCTCTAGCGCGGTGCGCCGCAGTGCGATGCGGGCCATAAAAAAACCCGGCGCGATGTGCCGGGTTTTGTCTATTCGCCTGCGTGGCCGCAAGCCGTTGGTTTACGCGTCCTCTTCCGACTCTTCTTCACCGCGCGCCAGGCGCTCGGTGTTCTTGACGCCCGTGTGACGCACGTCCGCGCCCTTGACCATGTAGATCACGCGTTCGGACATGTTCTTGGCATGGTCGCCAATGCGTTCCAGCGCACGCGCAATGAAGATCATGTCGATAGCGCGCGAAATGGTGCGCGGGTCTTCGATCATGTAGGTGATGAGGTGGCGCAGTGCGCCCTTCCATTCCTTGTCCACTTCCTTGTCGCTGCGCACGACGGCGGCGGCCTGGATCGGGTCAAGGCGCGCAAACGCGTCCAGCGCCTGATGCAGCATGGTGCGCACCGCGGCGGCCATGTGGCGCAGCTCAATCACCGGGATGTGGCGCAGTTCGGCTTCGTGGATGCGACGCGCCACGGTGGCAACTTTCTCGGCCTCGTCGCCCGAGCGTTCCATGTCGGTCAGCATCTTGGACACGGCCATCAGCATGCGCAGGTCGATCGCGGTGGGCTGGTGGCGGGCCAGGATGCGGCTGATGCTCTCGTCGATCTCGACTTCGTGGCGGTTGACTTCTTTTTCCCGCTCGCGGACTTTTTCCACCAGCGACAGGTCGCCGGTGGCCAGCGCGTCGATCGCTTCCTGGATCATGGCTTCCACCAAGCCGCCCATTTGCAAGAACTGCGAACGGACGCTTTCCAGATCGGCGTCGAACTGCTTGTTTGTATGCTCCGTCATCCGGGCTCCCTGCGTGGTTGATCTCATTGCATTGCCCCGAAATAAGAGAGTTACGAGATGGGCCTGCACAACCGGCAAGGTTATGACCCAAGTGTGACAGGATTATGAATCAAGGCGGGCAGCCCGCCGACGTTACGCCGCGCGGTCCAGGCGGCGGATGCCCGACTGCGTGGCCAGCAGCGCCACGTCGGCGCCGGCCAGGGCGAATAAACCGCAGGTGACCACGCCGGGCAGGTTGTTGACCCGCGCCTCGAACGCGCGCGCATCCGAGATAGCCAGGCCCGACACATCCAGGATGATGTTGCCGTTGTCGGTGACGAATCCCTCGCGCAGGCGCGGCTGCCCGCCCAGGGCCGTCAGGGCGCGGGCCACGGATTCGCGCGCCATCGGAATCACTTCCAGCGGCAGCGGAAACTTGCCCAGCGTCTGGACCAGCTTGGATTCGTCGGCGATGCAGATGAAACGTTCAGCCACCGAGGCCACGATTTTCTCGCGCGTCAGCGCGCCGCCGCCGCCCTTGATCATGGACAGGTCCGCGTCGATTTCGTCGGCGCCGTCCACGTAGATGGGCATGGTCGACACATCGTTCAGGTCCAGCACCTTCAGGCCGTGACCCGCGAGGCGGGCCGCGCTGCGCTCCGAGCTGGCGACGGTGCCGCCGATGCGGCCCTTGAAACGCGCCAGGCCGTCGATGAACAGATCGGCCGTAGAGCCCGTGCCCACGCCGATGATGACGTCCGGGCCAGCGACCTGTTCTACGAATTGCAGGGCGGCGTCGGCGGCTTGTTGCTTGAGTTCTTGCTGGGAGAGCATGGCGGGAAGAATGCGGGAAGGTTGTTCAAGCCGGGAAATTTAGCATGCGGCGGCGGGTGGCCAGGCACGCGCCAGGATCGCGGCTGTATCGGTGTCCGGCCCCAGTTCGCCGAACACCCCGCCGCCCGCTTGCAGTCGGCTGGCCACAAAGGCCTCTGCAACGGCCGCGGGCGCATGCTGGATCAGCAAGGCGGCCTGCCACAACCGCGCCAGGCCGCAGGCGATACGGCGTGCCTGGAATTCGGCCTGTGCGGGGTCGGCCAGCAGCGCGCGCCACGCCGACAGAGCGCGCGCAAAGGCCGCATGGCCGGCGGCCGGCGCGAATTCGTGATCCAACGCGGGCAACGCGTCGGGCTCGCGTTGCAAGGCGCGCAGCACATCCAGCGCCATGACATTGCCCGAGCCTTCCCAGATGGAATTGACGGGCGCCTCGCGGTACAGGCGCGGCATCGGCCCTTCTTCCACATAGCCGTTGCCGCCCCACACTTCCATGCATTCCGCGATGGCGTTGATGGCGCGTTTGCATACCCACAGCTTGGCGGCGGGCGTACCCACACGGACCAGCGCTCGGGCCTGCGCGTCAGCGCGTTCGTCCACGGCGCGGGCCAGCCGCAGCGCCAGCACCATCGCCGCCTCGCTTTCCAGCGCCAGGTCGGCCAGCACGTTGCGCATCAGCGGCTGCGCAATCAGCGGTTTGCCGAAGGCATGCCGATACTGCGCATGATGCAGCGACTGCACTACCGCCTGACGCAGCAACGCCGCGCTGCCCAGCACGCAATCCAGCCGCGTGGTGGCCGCCATTTCAAGCAGCACCGCCAGGCCGCGCCCCGGCTCGCCCACCATCACGCCCCAGGCATTTTCAAATTCGACTTCGGCGCTGGCGTTGCTGCGATTACCCAGCTTGTCTTTCAAGCGGCGTACCCGAATGGCGTTGCGCGGCCCGTCCGGTATCCAGCGGGGTACGAAAAAGCAGCTGAGACCTTCGTCCGTCTGCGCCAACACCAGATGGGCGTCCGCTTGCGGCACCGAAAAGAACCACTTATGGCCCACGAGCTGATACGCATTGCCCCGGCCCGGCGTGCCCAGGGGCGCCGCGCGGGTGGTTGCGGCGCGCAGATCGGAACCGCCCTGCTTTTCGGTCAGGCCCATGCCGATCAACGCGCTGCGCTTGGCGGCCAAGGGCGCGTCCGCCGGATCGAAGTCGCGCGAATACAGCGCGGGCAACCATTGCCCGGCGAAGTCCACCGCGCCGGCGGGCTCGCGTTGCAGCAGCGGCACGGCGGCGAACGTCATCGTGGTGGGGCATAGCGTGCCGGCTTCGACCTGCCCTTGCATCAGATAGGCGGCGGCGCGCGCCACCTGTGCGCCAGGCGTCGGTTGCGCCCAGGCGCGGCTGTGCAGGCCGCGCGCCAGGATGCCGCTCATGAGCAGGTTCCAGGCCGGGTGAAATTCCACGTGATCGATGCGGTGCCCGCCACGGTCATAGGCAATCAGCCGGGGCGGGCAGCGGTTGGCTTCGTGCCCGGCCTCCAGAGTTTGCGCGCGCCCCAGCCACGCACCGTGCGCGGCCAGATCACCGTGCCAGGCCTGCGCGCCTTCGCGCCGCACCGCTTCCTGCAAGGCGGGGTCGGTGTCGTACAGCGAATAGTCTTCCAGCACGGGAACCTGGTTCTGCACGGTGTGCGTGGAAAACGTGGCGGACGAGGCAGACGCGGCCGACGTAACCCGCGTGGCAAAGGAAGACATGGCGGCTCCTGAATAAAAGGCTATCTGGCCATGGGCGCCACCTGTGCCCATGGCCGCAAGGCTTCAACCTGCGCCGCCAACTCCAGCAGCAACGCTTCGCTGCCCAAGGGGCCCATAACCTGGATGCCGATGGGCAGGCCGTCGGACGACATGCCGAACGGAATCGAGATGGCGGGCATGCCGGTCAGGTTGGCCAAGGGCGCGAACGGTGAATAGCCGATCACGCCCTTCTTGCCCAGACGGTAGGCCAGGTAGTCGGCGTTGTCCATGGCGTAACGGCCCAGCGGCGCCGGCGGCTGCGCCAACACCGGGCTGAGGAAAAGATCATGCCCCTGGGCGCCATCGCGATGCAGGAAGCGGCCGATGCGGCGAGTGATTTCGTGGCAGGTGTCCACGCACGCCACGTACTGCGCGCCCGAAATGGCCCGGGCGTATTCCCGCGCGCCCAAGGTGGTGGGTTGCAGTTCGTCGGCGGCCAGCCGGCGCCCGCGCGCGGCCACAAAGCCGTCGATGGCGTTGGCGGCGGCGCTGGCAATAAGCGGAAGCATGGGCGAAAGCACCTCTTCCGAGCCCACGGGCGGCAGCGCCGGGACCAGCTCGTGCCCCAGCGACGCAAAAAAGCGCGCGGCTTCATCCACGGTGGCGGCAACCTCGGGGTGGATGGCCCCGCCTTCATAGGTGGTGTTGATGAAGGCGATGCGGCGGCGCGGCGCGTTGTGCGGGTCGGCGGCAACGCGGGCAACGACCGCCCGGTACGAAGGCGTAGCCAGCGCGGGCGCGGCGTAGGGCGCGCCCACGTCAGCCCCTGCGCTGATGTCCAGCGACGCGGCGCAATCACGCACCGAAATCGTCATCATGTGTTCGGTGGCCAGGCCGCCCCACCCTTCGCCCTTCAACGGCCCCAAGGGCATCAGCCCGCGCGACGGCTTCAAGCCCAGCACGCCGCAGCAAGAAGCGGGGATGCGGATGGAGCCACCGCCGTCGCTGCCGTGCGCGATTCGCACCATGCCGCTGGCCAGCGCCGCACCCGCGCCGCCGCTGGAACCGCCCGCGCTATGGCCGGCCTTCCAGGGGTTTTGGGTGGCCGGCCCGTAGACGGGAGATTCAGTGGTGGGGCTCAGGCCCAATTCGGCGCTGGTCGTGCGGCCGAACGGAATCAGCCCGGCGCGGCGGTAACGCTTGACGATTTCGGCGTCCACATCCCATTGCACGTGCCCGTACAGCACCGACCCCATGGCGCTGGGCAAGCCCAGCGCCGCCGTGCCCAGATCCTTGAGCAAAGTCGGCACGCCCAGGAAGGGCCGGGTGTCCAACCGCGCCCGCCGTTGTTCAGGGGACAAGGCGGCAAGCTCGTCGTCCAGCGCCTGGGCCAGCCGCAAGCCGGTCTCGGCCTGGACGCCGCAGGCGGCGTTGATGGAGGGATTGCGCGCCGCCACCCGCTCCACGGCCTGCTGCATTGCAGCAAGCGCGGTAGTGACCCCCTGGGCGATATCGGCGCCCAGCGCCGTCGCGTCGAGGGATGAGGAATCATGGCGGTCAGCGGTGCTCATGCTTGCGATGCTCCAGGGGTTCGACGGCGACATGCCGCACACGCCAGGATATCGACAGTCCGGCTCAGCAACAAGCCGGCGCCGCGAGCGGGGCCGGCGCCATGTCGGCCGGCTACGGCTGGCTGGCTCTGGAAGACGGCCGTTGGGCGGCATCGTCGGTGCCGTCGAAGTCAGCGCCGTCGCCGCCGTCCCCGTTGTCTACCCCATCCGCGCCATCCGCGCCATCCGCCAACAAGCGCAACGCATCCGCTTCAGGCAGCGCTTCAACGTTCCGCAGGTTTTTCAGCATGGCGCGGGTACGCACTTCCGTCTGGCCGATCTTGTTGCTGGCCGTGTCCAGCGTCTTCTTCACGCTGGCCAGCGCGTCGCCAAACTTGCCGAATTCGGTTTTGACGGCGCGCAGCACCTGCCACACCTCGGACGAACGCTGCTCGATCGCCAACGTGCGAAAGCCCATCTGCAAGCTGTTCAGCAGCGCCGCCAGGTTGCTGGGACCGGCGACGTTGATGCGCAGGTCGTGCAGCTTGTCCAGCAAGCCGGGGCGGCGCAGCACCTCGGCGTACAGGCTTTCCGTGGGCAGGAACATGATGGCGAAGTCCGTCGTGTGCGGCGGCGACACGTATTTACCGGCAATCAGCCGCGCTTGCAGTTCCACGGCGCGGCCCAACGCGGCGCCCGCGGCCTTCACGCCTTCCGCGTCGGCCGCGTCCTGCGCATCCATCAGGCGTTCGTATTCTTCCTTGGGAAATTTGGCGTCGATCGGCAACCAGACGGGCTCGCCGCCATCGCCACGACCCGGCAAGCGGATGGCGAATTCGACCACCGCGTCGCTGCCCGGCACCGGCTTGATGTTGCTGGCGTATTGGTCGGGCGTCATGTTGTCTTCGATCAGCCGGGCCAACTGCACTTCACCCCAGGTGCCGCGCGACTTCACGTTGGTCAGCACGCGTTTCAGATCGCCCACGCCGGCGGCCAGGGCCTGCATTTCGCCCAGCCCCTTATGCACGGCTTCCAGGCGGTCGGACACCAGCTTGAAGGATTCGCCCAAGCGCTGCTCCAGCGTGGCGTGCAGTTTTTCGTCCACGGTGCGGCGCATCTCGTCCAGCTTGGCGCTGTTGTCGGTTTGCAGGGATTGCAGGCGCTGGTCGACGGTGGCGCGCACCTCCATCAGGCGGCGTTCGTTGATCTGGATCAGCCCTTGCAACTGCTCGCCAAAGCCGGCCGCGAAACGGGCCAGCGACTCGGCTGATTCGGCGCGCGCGGCCTGCGCGTCGCGCGCCAGGCCGGCGCGCAGTTCGCCCTGCGACTGCCCCAGCTCCACTCGCAACGCGCGGGTCGACTCCGAAAATTCGCTGCGCAGGCCACGCTGGCCTTCCGCGATATCCGCGCGCAGCGCGCGTTCGGTTCTTTCCAGGCCTTCCAGCAGCGCATCCAGCCGCGCATGATCGGCCGACGGCCGCAGCCACGCCAACAAGGCCGCCACACAAGCCAGCACCGCGCCACCCGCGGCGACCCAAAGCAGAATGTCATTCAAAACAGGCATCTCCAAAGGAGCAAATTGTAGGCCGCATCATCGTCGCGTTGTAACCAAACGACAAGCGGTGTCGCATGCCGCCCAACGCCGCCGTCCCAACGGGATTAAACTTCCCGAACCCTGAACACAACGTTCGACCCAATTTGAATTCCGCCAACCCCTTCTCCGCTCAGTCCGGTTCAAGCTTCCAATCCGTATTCGGCCCCCTGGACCTGGATACGCAAAAGCCGCTGGTCACCGGCGGTGATCGCCACATTTTCCAGCACCCGAACTTTCCCGCCTTGCTGGTCAAGGTCATGGACATGCAGGCCCGAGCGGTCTACCTGGAAACGCGGCCGTTCAAGCGTTGGTACAAGCAGTACCAGCGGGAAAGCGCCTACCGCGTCTACCTGAACGAGATTGCCGAATACGTCACCACCACGACGCGCCCCTCGGGCGTCTGGCAGGTGCCGATGGCGCGCATTCTGGGCGTGGCGCAGACCTCGCTGGGCCTGGGGCTGGTCGTCGAGAAAATCACGGACGCCGACGGCAACATGGCCCCCACCGTGGCGGACCTGGCCAGGCAAGGCCGCGTGGACGCCAAGTTCTTCGAACAGCTGGACGAATTCTTCGACGACCTGGCCGACGCGCACGTCGTGCTGCACGACATATCGGCCAGCAATATCGCCTGTGGCCTGAACGCCGATGGCAAACCGGGCATGTATCTGGTGGACGGCTTCGGCGTGTTGCCGCTGGTGCCGGTCTACGCGTGGAGCAAAAGCCTTAACCGCAAGCGCATCGCCCGCAAGTACGGAAGAATGCGCAAGTCGTTGCAGGCGCGCATCGAGGCGGCAAACAAAGCCCGGGCCGCCTCGGGCACCCCAAGCGCCTAGCGCACTTCGGGCATTCCGGGCATTCCGGGCGCTTCGGGCAGCACGACGCCCTGGCGATCCACCCACACATAGTCATGGCCGGCGCGCTGGCCCCGCCGCAAGGGGTTGCGCGTGCAGAACGCGGCGTACGCCGGGTCCACAAAACGGTAATGCAGATGTTCGTCGCGCCCCGGCGGAATGCCCAGGCGCGTGGTGCAGATCAGCGCGTCGGGCGAATCGCCCACGTCTTGCACATACAACGCATCGGGATCAAACCGGCGCGCATCCCATTGCGGCACCTTCAGCCCCAACGACCGGCACAACAGCGTCTGCCCGGCGCACAGCCGCGATGGCGGGCGAGGCTGGCCTTGCGCATCGGGGTTCAACGCCTGCATCCGGGCCAGCGCGTCCGGGCCGGATAGGGCGTCCGTCCAGGGATACCCGGACTTGATCAACACGGCGTTGCCCGGCCCCCCGGCGCTGAAATTGAGCGAATCGCCCCCCCGCGCGTAATACATATAGATGACGCCGCCGTCCATGAAGAGCGCGCGGCGTTTGTGGGTGTAGCCCAGGGACGCGTGGCTGCCCTTTTCTTCAAGGTAATAAGCCTCGGTTTCAGTGATGCGCACCGACAGCCACAGCCCGTCAACCCGATGGCGGATGACCTTGCCCAACAGCTCGCGCGCCAGCGTGCAGGCATCGCGGTCAAAAAACGCATCGGGCAGCGCCTGGCCGGCGCCGCGCGATACCGAGCTGGGGGAAGCCGACTTTGCAGCCGTCATCGCAAGCCGCCTGGCGTCAGGCGAAGCGCTCGCCGTAGCGCTTTTCGCTGAAGCCCACGGTGACTTCGCCGTCGGGTGTCACGGTGACGGGGCGGCGCACCAGCGCCGGGTATTCGGCGATCAGGTCGCTCCACTGCTTGTCGGTATGGGCCGACTTGCGGTCTTCCGGCAAGTTGCGCCACGTCATCGACGAACGGTTGACCAGCTTTTCCCAGCCGCCGACCTGGTCGGACCACGATTTCAGCGTGGCCGCATCCACGGGGTTATCCCGGTAGTCCACAAAGGCGTGGTCAACGCCATGTTCGGACAGCCAGTCGCGCGCCTTGACGCAGGTGCTGCACTTGGTCAGGCCATACAGGGTGGTTTGCTTCATTTGGATTCAGACTCCTTGCGCCATTGCAGGCGGTTGGCCAGGATCACGCACGTGCCCACGGCCAGGATGAACAAGGTGGCCAGCGCGTTGATCTCGGGCTTGAGCCCCAGCCGCACCCGCGAAAATACTTCCATCGGCAGCGTGCTGGAGCTGGGGCCGGACAGGAACGAGGCCAGCACCACGTCGTCCAGCGACAGCGTGAAAGACAGCAGCCAGGCCGACGCCAACGCCGGTGCAATCAGGGGCAGCGTGATCTTGAAAAACACGGTGATGGGGGTGGCGCCAAGATCCAGCGCGGCCTCTTCCAACGAACGGTCCAGGTCACGAATACGGGTCTGGATGACCACGGCCACGAACGCCATGCACAGCGTCACATGTCCGACCCAGATGGTGAACACGCCGTTTTCCGACGGCCAGCCCAGGCTGCCGCGCAGCTCCACGAACATCAGCAGCAGCGAAATGCCCAGCACGACTTCGGGTATGACAAGCGGCGCGCTCAACATGCCCACGTACAGCGCAAAGCCGCGAAACCGCCCCATGCGGCCCAGCACGTAGCCGGCCCACGTGCCGATGATGACGGCGGCGGTGGCCGTCATCGCGGCGATGCGAAACGACAGCCACGCCGCGCGCAGCAGCGCATCGTCATTGGCCAGCGCGTGATACCAGCGGAAAGAAAAGCCTGCCCACGACGTGACGGTGGGCGACTCGTTGAACGAGAACACCATCAGGCTGATGATGGGCACGTACAGGAAGAAATATCCCAGCCCCAGCACCACGGCGCGCAACGTTTTGTTGGGGCCCTTCATTTGCGGCCTCCGTTGGCCAGTTCCTGCTGCTTGACCTGGTTGTACTGGAAGACGACCAGCGGCACGAGCAAGAGCAACACCATCACGCAGGTCACCGCGGACGCCATCGGCCAATCGGCGTTGTTGAAGAATTCGTTCCACATGACGCGGCCCATCATCAGCGTGTTCGCGCCACCCAGCATTTCAGGAATGACGTATTCGCCCACCGCCGGAATGAACACCAGCATGGCGCCGGCGATGACACCCTGGCGCGACAGCGGCACGGTGATTTGCCAGAACGCCTGCCACGGCTTGGCGCCCAGGTCGTAAGCGGCTTCGAGCAGGCGCAGGTCCATCTTCACCAGCGTGGCGTACAGCGGCAGGATGAAGAACGGCAGATACGCATAGACCATGCCGATATACACCGCCACATCGGTGCGATAGATTTCCAGCGGGCTGGAAATGATGCCCAGGCTTTGCAGCAGGTTGTTCAACAGCCCGTCGTTGCGCAGGATGCCGACCCAGGCGTAAACGCGCAGCAGCAGCGACGTCCAGAACGGCAGGATCACGCCCAGCAACAGCAGGTTGCGCACGCGCGGCGAAGAGCGCGCGATGTAATAGGCGATGGGGTAGCCGATCAGCACGCAGATCAGCGTGGTGATGCCGGCGATCTTGACCGAGCTGAGGTAGGTCTTGAAATACAGGCTGTCGGTGAACAACAGGATGTAGCCGCGCAGGTGCAGGCTGAACTGCACGGCTTCATCCTGGAATTCAGCCAGCGACGTATACGGCGGAATACCGAATTTGACTTCGGCAAAGCTGATCTTCAATACCAGCAGGAAGGGCAGCAGCAGGAACAGCACCAGCCAGGTGAACGGCGGCACCACCGCCAGCGCCCGGCCCGACGGCAACCAGTCGCGGGGCGAAAAACGAATCATGACGCCAACACCGTCGCGCTGTCGGCGCCCCAGCTGACGAAGATTTCTTCGTCGATGCCCGGGGCGTCCATCTGTGCCAGCAGCAGGCTGGGCACGCTGGCCTCAACCGTCTTGCCGGAATCCAGCCGGATCTGATACAGCGCGTAGCTGCCCATCCAGGCCATGTGGCTGACCATGCCGTGGGCCCAGTTGTATTCGCCGTCGGGTTGGTCGCGCGAGACCAGCAGGCGCTCGGGCCGGATGGACACGTGCACTTCCATGCCCAGCGGTTCGCTGACGCCGTGGTTCACGAAGAGCGGCCGCGTCAGCTCGGCGCATTCGATGGCGACGTGGTCGGGTTCGTCCACCACGATGGTGCCGGTGAACATATTGGTCGACCCGATGAAGCTGGCCACGAATCGCGAATTCGGAAAGGCGTAGACATCCTGCGGCGTGCCGCACTGGACGATCTGGCCTTCGGTCATGACGGCCAGGCGATGCGCCATGGTCATGGCTTCTTCCTGGTCGTGCGTGACCATGATGCAGGTCACGCCCACCTGCTCAAGGATCTTTACCAGTTCAATCTGCGTCTTCTGGCGAATCTGCTTGTCCAGCGCGGACATCGGTTCGTCCAGCAACAACAGCTTGGGGCGCTTGACCAGACTGCGCGCCAGCGCCACGCGCTGCTGCTGGCCGCCGGACAGCTGGTGCGGCTTGCGGCGCGAATAGCCGGCCATCTGGACCAGATCCAGCGCTTCGAACACGCGGTCGTGGATTTCGGCGCGGTCCACGCCCTCCTGCTTCAGCCCGAACGCCACGTTGGCCTCGACCGTCATGTGCGGGAACAACGCGTACGACTGGAACATCATGTTCACGGGCCGGCGGTAAGGCGGCACGCTGGTGATGTCCTCGCCGTCCAGCAGGATCTGACCCGAGGTGGCGTCCTCGAAACCGGCCAGCATGCGCAGCAAGGTCGACTTGCCGCTGCCGGAGCTTCCCAGCAGCGCGAAGATCTCGTTGCGCTTGACGGACAGGTTGACGGAACGCACGGCGACCACATCGCCAAAAATCTTGACCACATCGGACACCCGGACGAATTCGTCCGGGTCCACCGTATGCGGCGCCGAGTAACGGCTATCGCTCATGACTTATCTTCCAGACTTCAGCTCGGACCACATCCGGTTTTGCAGGCGTTGAATGTTCAAGGGCAGCGCCTTGATCACATACAAGGTCTTGGAGACCTCGGCCGGCGGATAGATCATGGGGTTCTCGGCCACGTCTTTCACCACGTACTGCCGCGCCTCTTTATTGGCGTTGGGGTAGAACATGGTGTTGGTGATGGCGGCGTGCACCTTCGGCGTTTCGATGTAGTTGATGAACGCCAGGGCCTCTTCGGGATGCGGCGCATCCTTGGGGATGACCATCAGGTCGAACCACGCGGGCGCGCCGCCCTTGGGGATGAAGTAGTTCACTTCATACGACTTCTTGGCTTCTTGCGCGCGCTTGCGGGAAATCATCACGTCGCCCGAAAACCCGTAGACCATGCACAGGTCGCCCACGGCAAGTTCGTCGATATAGCCCGACGAACTGAACTGGCGGATGTACGGGCGGATCTGCTTGAGCACGTCCAGCGCGGCCTTGTAGTCGTCCGCGTTGGTGCTGTTGGGGTCTTTGCCCAGGTACTTGAGCACGGCGGGAAACACCTGCGCGGCTTCGTCCAGCATCGAGATGCCGCACTCTTTCAGCTTGGCGGCGTTCTCGGGCTTGAAGATCATGTCCCAGTTGGCCAGGTCGACGTTGGCGCCCATGATCTGCTTGACCTTGGTGACGTTGTAGCCCAGGCCATTGGTGCCGTAGCCCCACGGAATGGCGTACTGGTTGCCGGGATCGACGGAGGCGACCAGCGCCATCACTTCGGGGTCCAGGTATTTCCAGTTGGGGATCTTGGACTTGTCCAGCTTCTGGAACAGCCCGGCCTCGATCTGGCGCGAGGCGTAATGGGTGGACGGTACAACGACGTCGTAACCGGACTTGCCGGCAAGCAGCTTGGCTTGCAGCGTGTCGTTGCTGTCGTAGACGTCATAGCGGACCTTGATGCCGGTTTCTTTTTCGAAACCCGGAATCGTGTCCGGCGCCGTGTACTCGGCCCAGTTGTAGACGTTGACGACCTTGTTCTGCGCGACCGCCGACGATGCCGATGCCGCGACCAACACCGCCCCAAGCGCCCAGCGCATTCCCGCCCTTAGTTCCATTACATGCCCCTTGCCGTATGCCGTGTATGTCAGGACTACCAAAAGGCGAAATGATAAAGCTTTTTAGCGATGACCTGCCCAACTTTACCGGCGAGTTCGCGCAATTAGCGGCCGACCGAGGGCGGGGCCAAGCCCCGGGTCAGGGCTGCACGCCCACGCCCCAGGCGGTCCAGTAGCTGTCGCGCAATTTCATCCAGTAGCGGTCGCCCTCTTCGCCGGCCACCTTGACCAGTGATCGGCGCAGGCGATCCAGGTTGCCCTGGCGCTGGCGCTCGGACAGGGCGCCCTGCGTGCCACGGTCGAAGTCGATCAGCCAGACCTGGTTGTCGGCGCCGATCAGGATGTTGAACGCATTGAGGTCCGCGTGCCAGACGCCCGCGCGATGCATGCGCACGATGGCCTGCCCGACGGCGCCCCACAGCGGCTCGGCCAGCGCATGGGCCAGGGGCCGCACGCCGGGGATGCGTTCCACGATGATGGCCGCGCGGTAGATGGGGCCCTGGCGCCAGTAGGCGGCGGCTAGCGGCGCGGGCACGGCCAGGCCCTGCGCGCGCATCGCGGCCAGCAGGCGGAATTCGCGGAAGCTGCGGGTGCGGTCTTCGCCGTTCCAGAGGTAGGCGTCGCGGCTGATGCGGGCGATCATGCCGCCGCGTCGGTAGCGCCGCAACACGCCCTGCCAGCCCTGCCCTTGCACGAACCAGGCCGCCTGGCGGCCGCCCGCGTCCACGGGCCGGGCGCGGTCGCCATAGTGGCCGGGGTTGAAGATGTCGGGGCCGGCGTTGCCCAGGCGCGCGTCGCTCAGCATGGCGCCGGCCAGCGGCGCTGGCCAGGCCTGGCGCACCGCGCCCGAGCGTGCGTCATCAGCCTTCACGATTGCGCATCCAGTCAGCCACGCCGTAGAACGATTCCAGCAGCCGCTCCACCAGCGCGGGGTCGATGCCCTGGTCTTCCATGGCGCGCCCGATGCACGTCACCCACTGGTCGCGTTCGACCTGGCCGATGGAAAACGGCAGGTGGCGCGCGCGCAAACGGGGGTGGCCGAAGCGTTCGATGTAATGGTCGGGGCCACCAAAGTAGCCGCAGAGGAACCAGAACAGCTTGTTGCGGGCCTCGTCCAGGCTGGGGCCGTGCGCGGCGCGCAGTTCTTTCAGGTCGGGCTCCATGTCCATCAGGTCATAGAAGCGGTCGACCAGCGCGCGCACGCCGGGTTCGCCACCCAGAAGGTCAAAGATACTGCGGGAATTTTCCACGGGTTCGCTAATGGTATGGACTCGGGTTGTCATCAGGTTTCTCGAAGGGTGACCAGCGGCGGCGTGCGCAACACGCCGCGCAGGGCCAGGGCGCCGCCGGCCCAGGCGCCCAGCATGCCTGCCCCGATGCCGGCCAGCCACGGCCACAGGCTCAGGGTAATGGTGAAGTCAAACACCTGGGTCGACAGCGCCCAGGCAATGGCGGTGGCGCCAGCGGCCGCCAACAGCCCCGCCAAACCGCCCACGGCCCACAGCTCGATACGCTGCGACCGGGCCAGTTGCGAGCGCGTGGCGCCCAGCGCGCGCAGCACCGCCGCTTCCCGCATGCGCTCGTCGCGCGTGGCCGTCAGCGCGGCCGACAGCACCAGCACGCCCGCGGCCAGCGTGAACAGGAACAGCAGTTGCACGGCCTTGCCCACTTCGTTCAGCACGGATTGCAGCTGTTGCAGGATGGCGCCCACGTCGAACACGGTCAGGTTGGGAAACTGGCGCACCAGGGCGGGCAGCACGGCCGCTTTGTCGGGCGGCAGGTAAAAAGAGGTGATCCAGCTTTGGGGCATGTCGGCCAGCGCCGAGGGGGTCAGGATGGCGAAAAAGTTGACGCGCATCGTATCCCAATCCACCCGCCGGGTGCTGGTGACGGCGGCTTGGACCTGCTGGCCGGCCACGTCAAAGGTCATCTTGTCGCCCAGTTTCAGGCCCAGCGACTTGGCCAGGCCGGATTCCAGCGAGACCTCGGAAGCGCCGGGCTTCAGCCAGCGGCCTTGCTCGATCTTGTTGGAGGACGGCATCTGGTCGCCGTACGACAGGTTGAATTCGCGGTCCACCAGGCGCTTGGCGCGCGGTTCTTCGTAGTCGTCGGGGCCGACCGGCTTGCCGTTGATGGCGATCAGCCGCCCGCGCACCATCGGTGACAGCGTGATGCCGCCCAGCCCTTCGCGGGTCAGCGCGTCGGTGACGGGCTGGCGCTGGTCGGGCTGCACGTTGATCAGGAAACGATTGGGCGCATCCGCCGGCATCGTGCGCTGCCAGCCCTGGATCAGGTCGGTGCGCGTCATGGTCAAGAGCAGCAGCGCCATCAGGCCCACCGCCAGCGCGCACACCTGCGTGATCGTCGCGGCGCGACGGCGCACCACGCCCGCCAGCGCAAAGCGCAGCGCGGGCAGGCCCGAGGCCAATCCGCGCACACGCGCCAGGCCCAGGATGCACAGCCAGGCCACCAGCGCGAACACGGCAAAGGCGCCCAGGAAGCCCCCGGCCACCACGGTGCCCAGCTTTGCATCGCCCGCGAACCACCAGATCAGCAAGGCGAAGCCGACCGCGCCCACCGCGTAGCCGACCGCGCTGCGGGCGCTGAGCGTGTCCGCGTCGCGGCGCAGCACCCGGGCGGGCGGCACATGGCGCAGCTGCGCCAGCGCGGGCAAGGCGAAGCCCAGCAACAGCAACAGGCCGGTCAGCACCCCTTGCAACGCGGGTATCGCGGACGGCGCGGGCAGGCGCGTGTCGATCAATGAGCCCAGCAGCATCACCAGCACCTGATGCACGGCAAAGCCCAGCAGGCAACCCGCCGCCGACGCAAACAGGCCCACCAGCGCAAATTCCAGCGTCAGCATGCGCGAGACCTGCGATTGCACCGCCCCCAGGCAGCGCATGACGGCGATGCCGTCGCGGTGCCGCGTCATGTAGCGGCCGGCCGCCAGCGCGACCGCCACGGCCGAAATCAGCACCGCCAGCAAGGCGACCAGCGACAGGAAGCGCTGCGCGCGGTCCAGCGTGCGGCGCACTTCGGGCCGGCCCGATTCCAGCGTGGCCACTTTCTGGCCGCGCTTGATGTTCTGGTTCAGCCAGGTGGCATAACCGGCCACGGCGTCCGGCTGGCCGGCCACCAGCATGGCGTAGCCGATGCGGCTGCCGGGCGCGATCAGGCCCGTGGCGGGCAGGTCGCTGGCGCGCAGTAGCACGCGCGGGGCCACGTTGACGAACTGCATGCCACGGTCCGGCTCGTACGTGATGACGCGGTCCACGCGCAGATGGGCGTCGCCCACGTTCAGCGTGTCGCCCACTTTCAGGTTCAACAGGGCCAGCAACTGGGCATCGACCCACACCGCGCCCTGGGGCGGGATGTCGCGGGTGGGCGCGTCCGGCGCGAACGGGGCGTTGGCCACGCGCAACGCGCCGCGCAGCGGGTAGCCAGGTTCCACGGCCTTGAGCGCGGCCAGCTGGGCGCCGTCGCCCGCCCCCACCATGGACGGAAACTGCCAGGTGCTGGACAGCGTCAGGCCTCGTTCGCGCGCCTGGTCCAGAAACGCGGCAGGCACGGGCTCGTCGGCGTCCAGCACCAGGTCGGCGCCCAGCATCTGGCCCGCATCGCGTTCCAGCGCCCGCCCGACGCGGTCGGCCAGAAAGCCCACGCTGGTCACGGCGGCCACGGCCACCACCAAGGCCAGCACCAACAAGCGCAGTTCGCCCGCCCGGGCGTCGCGCATCATCATCCTGGCGCCCAGGCGCAGGGTGGACCAGAAACCGGGGCGCTTGGCCTGTGACATATCAGGGAAATCCATCATTCATCAATGTTAAAAACCGCTTATTGGCCGTCCGAATCCCGATATCATCCCGGGGCGGGCGGCAACGCCGCCCATAAAGATACCTAATACCGGAGAAGACAATGCGTAAATCCTGGCTTGCGGCCACGATTCTGGCCGCCTGCGCGGCCGCCACCTCCCTGCCCTCGGCAGCCCAGACCACCCTGAAGATGGCCTACGCCCTGTCGACCTCGTCGCACTACGGCGCGGGCGCCGACGCCATGGCCAAGTCCATCGAGGCCTCGTCGAACGGAAAATACAAAGTACAGCAATTCGCCAACAGCGCGCTGGGCGGCGAACGCGAAGTGATCGAAGGCTTGCAGATCGGCACGATCGACCTGGCCATCGTTTCGACAGGGGCCACCCTGAACTTTGTTCCCGAGACGGGGGTTTTCGATATCCCCTTCCTGCTGCGCGACCTGCAACACGCGCGCGCCGTGCTGGACAGCAAGATCGGCCAGGACATGCTGGCCAAGTTTCCCAGCCGCGGCATCATTGCCCTGGCCTGGGGCGAGCAGGGCTTTCGCCATCTGACCAACAACGTGCGCCCGGTCAAGACCCCGGCCGACGCCAAGGGCCTGAAGATCCGCACCACGGAAAACCCGATCCACATCACGGCTTTCCGCCAGATCGGCATCCTGCCCACGCCCATGGCCTGGCCCGAAGTGGCCACCGCCTTGCAGCAAGGCACCATCGACGGCCAGGAAAACCCGTTGTCGGTCATCACGTCGGCCAAGCTGTCGCAAATGCAGAAGTACCTGTCGCTGACCGGCCACGTGTACGGCCCGGCGCTGGTGCTGATGTCGGCCAACGTCTATGACGGCCTGTCGGCCGCCGACAAGGCCAATTTCGACAAGGCCGGCAAGGAATCCGCCATGGCCATGCGCGCCTACGTGGACAACATCGAGAAAACCGGCGTTGAACAGCTGAAGAAAGAAGGCATGCAAGTGTCCGAAGTGGACCGCGCCGCCTTTGCCGCCGCCGTCGAGCCCGCCTACCCCGAGTACTACAAGAAGTTCGACAAGAAGCTGATCGACGCGATCCGCGACACCAAGTAAGCGGCGCGCGCCCCGTGCGGGCGCGGCGCCATCAGGCGGCGGGATGCTGATCCCGCCGCCTGCCGTTTTCCACCCTGTGCGTATCACGCCATCGGGATTCATCATGCGTTTGCTCTGCGCTTTCGACCGCGGCCTGTTCAAGCTGGTCTCGGTTCTTGCCCAACTTCTGCTGGTAGCCGCCGCGGCTGCCGCCTTCTACCAGGTCATTGCCCGCTTCGTCCTGCATTCGCCCGCCGACTGGAGCGAGGTGCTGACCCGCGCCCTGCTGATCTGGACCGTGCTGTTGGGCGTGGCGCTGGCCTTTCGCCATGGCGCGATGATCAGCGTTGAACTGCTGCGCAACCTGCTGGGCGGCGCCAAGCGCCGCGTGCTGGAAACCGTGATCGGCCTGATCTGCGCAAGCTTCCTGGGCTTTTTGGCCTGGATCGGCGGCAACATGACCTATCGCGTGCGCTTCCAGACGGTGCCCAGCCTGGATATCTCGATTTCCTGGATCTACCTGGCGATCCCCGTGGGCGCCACGCTGGCCGCCATCGCCGTGCTGGCCCGCTGGTGCGCCGGCGAAGAAGACGACGTGCCCGTGCGCAACGACGCACAAGGCTAAGCCGCCCCCATCGAACCTACGCAGCAGATATCGCCATGTCCCAATTAATGATTGTCTCGATGCTGATCTTCTTCGGGCTGTCCGTACCGGTCGCCGTGTCGATCGGCCTGGCCAGCCTGGCGGGCGTCGGCAGCTCCGGCCTGCCCTGGGTGGTGGTTGCCCAGCAGCTGTACGCCGCGCTGGACAAGTACCCGCTGGTCGCCATTCCCTTCTTCATCCTGGCCGGCAACCTGATGGAAGCCGGCGGCATTTCCGAGCGCATGGTGGAATTTGCCAAGAGCGTGGTGGGCGGCATCCAGGGCGGCCTGGCCTGCACCTGCGTGCTGACCTGCATGATCTTCGCGGCGGTGGCCGGCTCCAGCGTGGCGACCACCTTCGCCGTGGGCGCCATCCTGATCCCCGCCATGGTCCGGCACGGCTACCCGGCGCCGTTTGCCGCGTCGCTACAAGCCAGCGCGGCCGAATTAGGCGTGATCATTCCGCCGTCGATCCCGATGATTCTGTACGCCGTGTCCACCGACACATCCACCGGCGAACTGTTCATTGCCGGCGTGATGCCCGGCATCCTGATCGGCCTGGCGCTGATGTTCTACGTGTGGTTCTACGCCAAGCGCAACAACCTGGGCAAGCGCGACGGCGAAGGCCGCCTGCCGCTGTGGCCCGCGTTCAAGAGCGCCTGGCTGGCGCTGATGATGCCCGTCATCATCCTGGGCGGCATCTACGGCGGCGTGTTCACGCCGACCGAAGCGTCGGTGGTGGCCGTGATGTATGCGGTGGTGGTCGGCAAGTTCATTTACCGCCGCCTGAGCTTCAAGCAGCTGTCCGTTACGCTGCACAAATCCGTGGTGTCCACGGCCGTGATCATGTTCGTGATCGCCAACGCGGGCGTGTTCAGCTTCCTGCTCAATCGCGCCGGCATTCCGGATGCGCTCGGCACGTGGCTGTCGCAGATCTTCGAAACCAAGTTCTCGTTCCTGATGGGCGTGAATGCCGCGCTGTTCCTGATCGGGATGTTCATCGAGACGTCGGCGTCCATCGTCGTGCTGGCCCCGTTGCTGCTGCCCGTGGCGCTGAAGTTTGGCGTGGAACCGGTGCACTTCGGCATCATCATGGTGGTCAACCTGGCGCTGGGCATGATCACCCCGCCCTTCGGCGTGAACCTGTTCGCCGCCTGCGCGGTGGCCAAGCTGCCGCTGGAGCGGATAGTCAAACCGCTGATTCCGTTCGTGGGCGTGGTGATCGTCTGCTTGCTGGTGATTACGTATTGGCCGGGCCTGTCGCTGAGTCTGCGCGACCTGGTCTACGCGAAGTAAAAAAAGGCGGGGTTACCGCCATCACCGCCCATCACCGCAGCGTGCGTGATGGGCGGGTCCTTCAGGCCGCCACCGCGCGTTCCCAGCGCACCGCGTGGCAGCGCAATTGCCGGCCACCGGTTTGCCGGCCACCGGTTTGCGTCCCCCCCATTTGCGTGACCTGCGGCGCTTCGCTGCGGCATTCATCGCGCGCCTCCGGGCATCGCGGATGAAACGTACAGCCCGACGGCGGCCGGATCGGGTTGGGCACCTCGCCACCCATGGGTTCACGGTCGCGGCGGGGCTCGTCCAGGTCGGGAATCGTGTCCAGCAGCATCCGCGTGTAGGGATGCCGCGGCGATTCGAACAATTGATCGGCCGGCGCCTGCTCAACGATTCTGCCCAGGTACATCACCGCCACGCTGTCGGACACGTGCCGCACCACCGACAGGTTGTGGCTGATGAACACATACGTCAGGCCGAATTCCTTTTGCAGGTCGCCCATCAGGTTCAGGATTTGCGCCTGCACCGACACGTCCAGCGCCGAGGTCGGCTCATCGCACACCAGGAATTCCGCCTGGGTCGCCAGCGCCCGTGCAATCGAAATGCGCTGGCGCTGCCCGCCCGAGAACTCGTGCGGAAAGCGGCTGGCGTCGCTGGCGGACAGGCCCACCAGCTCCAGCAGTTCGTCCACGCGGCGGCGCGTGTCGGCGGGCGTGCGGCGCAGGCCCAGGGTGATGATGGGTTCAGCCACGATGTTGCCGACGCGCCAGCGCGGATTCAGGCTGGCGTAGGGATCCTGAAAAATCATTTGCGGATACAGCACGCCGCCCGCCCGGTTGCGCCCGTATTGCAGCGTGCCGCGCGTGGGCGCGACCAAGCCGACCAGCAGCTTGGCCAAGGTGGATTTGCCGCAGCCAGATTCCCCAACGATGCTCAGGGTCGTGCCGCGCGGCACCGCCAGCGACACGCCATCCACCGCCTTCAACGTCTGCATGGGCTGGCGCGACAGCGTGCGTTCCAGCCAGGGTGGCGACACGTCGAACCAGCAGGCCAGGTCGTCGGCCCGCAACAGCACATCATCGTTACGCGGCATGGGCCACTCCTTCCTGGTGCAGCCAGCAGGCGCTGACGGTAGCGCCCGAAGGCGAAGCGGCCAGGGGCGGCCGGGTGTGGGCACAGCGCGGCCCGGCAGACGCGCAACGCGGGTGAAACGCACAGCCATCGGGCATGGCGTGCAGGCGCGGCATGGCGCCGTCGATCTGGTTCAAGCGGGCGGCTCGATGGCGCAGGCCCGGAATGGCGTTCATCAAGCCTTGCGTATAGGGGTGCCCGGGCCGACGCAGCACGTCCAGCACCGGCCCGATCTCGACGATGCGGCCGGCATACATCACCGCCACGCGGTCGGCGGTTTCCGCAATCACGCCCATGTCGTGCGTGACCAGCAGCACAGCCGTGCCCTGCTCGCGGCACAGCCGGCGCAGCAGCGCCGTGATCTGCGCCTGCACCGACACGTCAAGCGCGGTGGTGGGTTCATCCGCGATGATGAGCTTGGGGCGCGCGGCCAGGGCCAGCGCGATCACCACGCGCTGGCGCATGCCGCCCGAGAACTGGTGCGGATAGTGGTCGATGCGCTTGTCGGCCGCCGGAATGCCCACCGCCAGCAGCAGCTCCAGCGCGCGGGCGCGGGCGGCCGGGGCGGACACCTTGTCGTGATGGCGGATGGTTTCGATCAGTTGGTCACCCACCGTGAACAGCGGGTGCAGGCTGGTCAGCGGGTCTTGAAAAATCGCGCCGATTTCTTTGCCACGCAAACGCTGCCGCGCCTTGGCCGGCAGGTTGTCGATGCGCTTGCCCGCCAGCAGGATTTCTCCGGCGCCCAGGCGACCGGGCGGCTCCAGCAGGCCGATCACCGCCATGCCGGTCAAGGACTTGCCCGCGCCGGACTCGCCCACCATGCCCAGGATTTCGCCGGGTTGAATGTCAAAGCTGATGTCGCGCGTGGCCACCAGCGTGCCGTGGCGCGTGGGAAATTCCACCGACAGGCCGCGCACCGACAAGGTCGGCACGCCGACCGGCGCGGCATTAAGGTCGATTGCCATCATGACGGGCTCCTGCTCCTTGTGGGACGCGGATAGCTGGAAGAAAAAATCTGCTGCACCGGGGGATGGCCCCAGGTGCGGTCGGGGTAGCGCGCAACCAGGCCGTCGAATTGCCGCTGCGCCTGCTCTTGCGCCAGGCGCGCGTCAAAGCCGGGAATGCGTCCGTCCACCATGACGAAACGCCCGTCGATGATCACTTGCGACACATCGCGGCCGCTGCCGCTGATCATCAGCGTCTGGATCGGGTCGATCATCTGGCCGTTGCGGTCATGCGAAAAATCGAAGACGACGATGTCCGCCTTGGCGCCCACGGCCAGGCGGCCCAGGTCCGGCCGACCCAAGGCATCCGCGCCGCCGACGGTGGCCGCGTCGTAGTAGTCTTCGGCGCGCACGGCTTCGGTGGACCCTTCGACCACGCGGCACAGCATCATGCCCACCTGCATGTTCTGCACCATGTCCGGCGGCCACGTGTCGGTGCCCATGCCGATGTTGATGCCCAGCTTGCGATAACGCGCAAACGAGTCCAGCGTGGCGCCGTGCCGCGCCGACACCAGCGGACAGTGCACGATGCTGGCGCCCGCATCGCGGATGATGTCCAGGTCATTCCCGGGGCGCGGGATGTGGCGCGAACCGGATACATAGGTGCCATGCGGCAGCAAGGCGCGCGGCGACAGGAAGCCCAGGCTTTGCAACCATTCCGGCGGACTCATGCCGTGCTGTTCCAGCACCAGGTCGTATTCCAGGCGCGACTGGCAGCAATGCAGCCGGATGGGAATATCGCGTTCTTGCGCGACTTGCGCCGATGCACGCAGCAGGTCCGGCGTGCAGGTTTCGATACGGTCCGGCGCCAGCATGGCGCGCACCCGGCCGTTGTGACGTCCGTCGATCTCATCGCAGAACGCAACGGCGTCGGCCAGCCCCGCCATGCCGCGCGCCTCGTCGTAATGGCAGCGGATCTTGCCGTCGGCATCCACATAGGTGTGCCCGCTGCGGTAGGCCGGCCCCAGGTACACGCGCAGGCCGAGTTCGCCCGCCGCGTTGGCGGCCGACAGGAATTCGTCGCGCGTTTCGCCCCACACGCGGTAGAACAGCGACGCAATCGGCAAGGCGGTGGTGATGCCGTTGCGGATCAGCTGCGCAAACGCGTAGCGTTTCTGAAAGGCCAGTTCGGCGGGCGTGTACATCTCGTACGGCCCCTTCTGCATGTACGTCTCGGGCCAGATACGACCTTTGCGCCAGGCGGGTGAATTGTCGAAACCCAGGATGGTCGTGTCCAGGTCCGACAAGGCATCCAGGTCCACGAAGCCGGGGCCGATCACCGCGCGGCCGTAGTCATGGCGGCGCGCAACGCTGCCCGGATAGCGATGGCCCACGTAGACGATGCGGTCGCCGTCGAACACGACTTCGCCGTTCTCGTAGAGGCAATGGCGGCCGTTTTCATGGCCGACCACCCAGCGCGCGGTCAAGAGGATGGGGCCTTCCCTGTTGGGCATCATCGCGGACATCATCGCGGACATCACGGCGCGCTCGCCAAGGCACGCCCGTCGCGCGCCACCACGTGGCCGCGCTTGACGACCAGCTTGCGTACGGGCCGGGCCACGATGGCCTCGGCCACGGTCTCGGCATCGACCAGCACAAAGTCGGCATGGCAGCCCGGCGCCAGGCCATAGTCCCGCAACTGCATCACGCGCGCATTGCCATAGGTGGCTACGTCCAGCGCCATCGCCAGTTCGTCGTCGCGCCGGAAGTTGTTGCGCAGGCCCACCAGCATGGTGCGCTCCAGCATGTCGGGCTTGCCGTACGGGCCCCAGGTATCGCGCATGCCGTCGTTGCCGGTGCAGACGGTGACGCCGGCTTGGCGCAGCCGCGCCACATTGGGCACCGGCCGCGACGAGGACCCGGTGGTCATGATGTGGATGCCGGCGGCCAGCAGCCCTTCCGTCAGCGCTTGCACCGCCTGCGTGTCCGGCATGCCCAGGCAGAACGAATGCGACAAGGTGACCTTGCCCTGCATGCCCAACGCCAACACGCGGTCGATCGTCATCTGCATCGAAAATGCGCCCAGCTCGCCGGCCTCGTGCAGGTGGATGTCGATTGGCTTGCCATGCTTGTCGGCCAGCCCGAAGATGGCGTCCAGATGACCCTTGGGATCGCGGTCCATGCCCGCCGGGTCCAGCCCGCCCACCACCTCCGCGCCCATGCGCAGCGCCTCGTCCATCAGCGCCAGCGTGCCGGGACGGATCAGCAGTCCGCTTTGCGGAAAGGCCACCAGTTCCACGTCGATCTGGTCGCGGTACACCTCGCGCGCGCGCATCACGCCTTCGATGGCGCCCAGGCCGATGTCGGTGTCCACGTCCACATGGCTGCGGATGTGGCTGGTGCCGTCGGCAATCGACATTACGATCTGCCGCGCCGATTGCCGATACGGGTCGATGCCCAGGCGCTTCTTTTCAGCGCGCTCGTTCTCGATCTTGTCGATCAGGCGCGGGCCGACCTCGTTGCGATACCAGGGCATGCCGTACATCGTCTTGTCCAGGTGCGCGTGGGCGTCGATCAGCCCCGGCAGCATCAGCGCACCGCCCCCGTCCACCACCGGCACGCCTGAGGGCGCCTCGGCCCCCAACGCGTGGAAGCGGCCGTCCTTGACCAGCACCGTGGTGATCTCGCCACCCGCCGGGCGGACGTGGGTGTACAGCGTTGCGTTTTCCATGCTTGACCTCTATTGAAGATTGCGCCGTCAGCGCAGACGGGGATTGAGCGCGTCGCGCAGCCAATCGCCCAGCAGGTTCACCACCAGCACGATCAGGCTCAGATACAGCGCGGGGAACACCACCACCCACCACTGCCCCGAAAACAGGAACTGGTTGCCCAGCCGGATCAGCGTGCCCAGCGACGGTTCGGTAGGCGGCATGCCCACGCCCAGGAAGCTGAGCGTGGCCTCGATCAGCACGGCCAGCCCCAGGTTCAGCGTGGCCGTCACCATGACGGGGGTCAGCGTGTTGGGCAGGATGTGCGTCAGCATGATGCGCAGCGAACTGACCCGGATCAGCCGCGCCGCCTGCACATATTCCTTGCCACGCTCGACCAGCGCCGACGCCCGCACCGTGCGCGCGTACTGCACCCAGTTGGTCATGGAGATGGCCAAAATGAGGATCACGGCGGACAAGGTTTCGCGCAGGCCCGGCGGCAGCAGTTGGCGGAACACCGCGGTCACCAGAATGGCGACCAGAATGGTGGGAATACTGAGCAGCGTGTCGCCCACGCGCATCAAGGCGTTGTCGACCCAACCGCCGAAATAGCCCGCCGCCAGGCCCACCAGCAAGCCGATGGCCAGCGACAGCACCACCGTGGCCAGCCCGATCGCCAGCGACATGCGCGAGCCATACAGAATGGCCGACCACACATCGCGGCCCTGCGTGTCGGTGCCCAACAGGAACTGCGGGTCGGCGCCTTCCACCCAGAACGGCGGCAGCTCGGCGTTCAACAGATCCAGCTGCGCCAGGTCGTAAGGATTTTGCGGCGCGATCCACGGCGCGAACACCGCCAGCAACACCACCACCAACAGCACGATGCCCGCGCCCATTGCCACATAATCGTGCCGCAGGCTCCACCACAAATCGCTTTGCAAGAAGCGCGACAGCCGGCTGCGCGCACCGCCCGAATACGGCGTAGAGAAAGGTTTAGTGGCCACTGGCGCCTCCTTTGACGTGCTGGCTGCGCAGGCGCGGATCGACCACGCCGTACATCATGTCCACCAACGTGTTCAGCGCCACGAAGATGAAAGACACGATCACCAGATAGGCGGCCATGACGGGAATGTCCACGAACATGACCGATTGGATGAACAGCAAGCCCATGCCCGGCCACTGGAACACGGTTTCGGTAATCAACGCGAAGGCGATCAGGTTGCCGATCTGCATGCCCGTCACGGTAATGACCGGCATCAGGCAATTGCGCAGCGCCAGCCGAAAATGCACGATGCGATCCGGCAGGCCGCGAGCGCGCGCGAACTTGATGAATTCCGTGCGCAGCGTCTCCAGCATTTCGGCCCGCACCAGCCGCATGATCAGCGTGATCTGGAACAGCGCCAGGGTGATCGACGGCAGCACCAGCGCGGCGCGGCCGGACGGCGTCAACAAGCCCGTTGACCACCCGCCGATCTTCACCGTGTCGCCCCGCCCGAAGCCCGGCAGCCAGCCCAGCTGCACCGAAAAAATCAGGATCAGCATGATGCCGACGACGAAGCTGGGCAACGAGATACCCAGGATGGACACGAACTGCAAGGCCTGCGCCATGCGTGACTTGCGATAGATGGCCGTCAGCACGCCCAGCGGCACGCCGATCGCAAGCGACAGCAGCGTGGCCATCATCACCAGTTCGAACGTGGCCGGGAAACGTTCGGCCACCAGCGCGAACACGTCTTGCTGGTTGCGGTAAGAAATGCCGAATTCGCCCTGCGCGGCGTTGGTGACGAAGTGCACGAACTGCATGCCCACCGACGCGTTCAAGCCCAGGCGTTCGCGCAGCTCGTCGCGCTGGGTTTGCGAAGCCTGCTCGTTAAGCATCATGTCGACGGGATCGCCGACAAAACGAAATATCACGAAGGCCAGCAACGCCACCGCCAGCATCACGCCGACTGCGTTAAAGACCCGTCTAACAATGAATGCCAGCATGTGCGGCCTCCTTCAGACCCGATGTCGGACTGTTGCAACCGCCGCCCCCGACCGGGGCGCGGCGGTTGCATGAACCGCGCGTGCTACTGCATGCGCACCGTCCACAGCCGCGCCTTGTTGTCCGGCATTTGCAGCACGTCGCCCACCTTGTCGCCCACGGCCCAGGCCATGGGCTGCTGGTGCAGCGGCAGGAAGCGCACGTCGTCGTGCAGCGTCTGCAACACTTCGGCCATCATCTTGATGCGCTTGTCGCGGTCCATCTCGGCGGCGGCCGCGTCGATCTTCGCGTCCAATGCCGGGTCGCCCCACTGCCCCCAGTTGAAGACGCCCGCCGGGCCGGTGCGGCTATGCATCACTTGCAGCAGGATCGACAGCGCATCGATCTGCGGCTCGTTGGCCCAGCCGTGGATGGTGATGTCGAACTCGCCACGCGAGCGCTTGGGGTTCTGCAACGACCGCGGCCCGCTGGCCAGCGACGCCTTGACGCCAATACGCGCCCACATCGACGCGGCGGCCTGACACAGTTCTTCTTCGTTCACGAACATGTCGTTCGAACACAGCAGCGACAAGGTGAAGCCGTCGGGGTAGCCGGCATCGGCCAACAACTTCTTGGCCTTGGCCGCATCGAACGGCAGGCGCTCTTCCTGCTTGATGTCGTAGCCGGGAATGGACGGGGCCACCAGCGCGCCGGTGGTGCGCGACAGGCCGCGCATGACGCGCTTTTGCAGCAGATCGGGCGACAGCGCCATGTACAGCGCCTGGCGCACGCGCAGGTCTTTCAGCGGGTTCTTGTCGGTGATGTTCGAGCCGACCAGCTTGTCGCCCAGGTTCATGCCGAAGTACAGCGTGCGCAATTCCGTCGCCGCCAGCACCTTCACGTTGGACGCGGCACGCAGGCGGTCCAGGTCTTGCAGCGGCGCGTTTTCGGTGAAGTTGATGTCGCCGGAAAGCAGCGCGGCCACGCGCGTGGGCGCCGACGCGATGGGCGTGAATTCGATGCGGTCCAGATTGTGGCGGGGCTTGTCCCACCAGTCTTTGTTCACGACCAGCACGGTGCGGGTATCGGGCCGGTATGACTCCACCTTGAAGGGGCCGGTGCCGTTGGCGTTGTGCGTGGCATAGCCTTCGATCTTCTTGGCGGCGTCGGTCGGACGCGTGCTGTTGTTATCGACCAGCCATTGGCGGTTGAAGATGAAGATATTGGTCAGGTCGTTGAGCATCAACGGGTACGGATGCGTCATTTCGATGTCGACGGTCAGGTCGTCTACACGGCGCACGGCCTTGAACGCCGGCAGGTTGCCCTTTAGCGGCGAGGCCTCGTCCGACACGCGCGTCATCGACGCCACGACGTCGTCCGCCGAAAAGGGCGCGCCGTTGTGAAACTTGACTCCCGGGCGCAGCTTGAAGCGCAGCACCGTGGGCGACACCGATTCCCAGGATTCGGCCAGCGCGGGCGTGATGTTGAACTTGTCGTCGTAGCGGATCAACGCTTCGTACACATGGTTCAGGAAAGCCAGGTTGAAGGTGCTGCCGTAGGAATACGGGTCCAGCGAATCCAGGTCGCGCGCGGCGCCCCACTTAAGCGTGTTGGCGGCCGAAGCCCCCGTGATGGCCGACAGCGCGATCACCGCGCCGGCGGTCCATTTAAGCAACGTCTTCATGGCTGCAACTCTCCCTTGTCTATCGGGTTGATACCCGGTTTGATGTCGCCGGGTCGGGCCCGGCGCGGTAGGCATGGCGATCGGACCCGGCGGGGTCAGTTCAATGCGCACAAGCGCTGCGCGCGGTCCAGCGAGGCCAGGGCCAGCATTTGGGCCAGCGCGGCGCGATAGGAATCGATGATCGGAACGAGGGGCCGGCGCGGCAGCACAGGCAGGTAACCGGCCAGGGCGGCCCCAGCCACGATGACCACGTCAGCGCCCTGCGCCACGGCGGCGTCCAGCGCCAGGCTGACTTGCGCGGCGGATTCGGGCGAGCGCGTCACGTAATCCAGCGCGTTGCCGGGCAAGGCGATGATGGCGGCGCAGCGGGCTTCCAGGCCTAGTTGGCGGATCTGTTCGCGCAACATGCCGGGCCAGCGCTGCCCAACGGTGACGATGGCGTAGCGGTCGCCGCGCTGCATGGCGGCCATGATCGACGCTTCGGCCATGCCCACGACGGGCACGTTCAGGCATTCGCGCACGGCGCCGATGCCGGGTTCGCCGAAACAGGCCAACAGGCAGGCATCGAACGGCGCTTCGGCCCGGGCCACTTCCTGCTCCACGGTTTGCAGCACGGCATGCGCGGCCACGGCGGCCTCGACGCGGCTGGCGATATAGGCGGGTCCGAATACGGCGGTGACGGCGTGTATGTGGGCCGCGCCATCGAAAAACGTGCGCGCCTGGGCGGCCAGGCTGCGGGTCAAGTCGGCCGTGGTGTTGCCGTTGACCACCAGCAGGCGGTATGGCGTGAAGGCGGGCCGGTCGACGGTGACGGCGTGGGGCATTGCTGGCATTGCTGGCATCAAACAACCTCGGCGGTTTGTATACAAACAACTCGTACGGATTCGTTCAACGAACTCCGTTTCGTATAAATGTTTGTATACGATTTATGCCGACAATGTACGCGCTTGAGCTCTGGCTTCAAGCTATCGCTAACCCTTAGCGGGCGTTGTAGTATGCTTGCCCACACCCGCAGTGCGCAGCGGCGGCCGGTGCCGCGGCCTATCCCATTACAATGAAAACGCGCACGTCCAGGAGCCAAAGAAGACGATGAAACCTCTCGCGCCGTCGGCCAACGAGCCCGCCAAGAAAGACGTAAACCGCAGCGAAATCGTATACATAAATTTACGCCGCGCCATTATCGAACAGGCCTTGCTGCCGGGCGACAAGCTGCCCGAAGACATCATTGGTGAGCGTTTCGGGGTCAGCCGCACGATTGTGCGCGGCGTGTTGACGCGGCTGTTCAGCGAAGGGCTGGTGGATTTGCGCCCCAATCGCGGCGCGGCGGTGGCGCGGCCCAGCCTGGAAGAAGCGCACGATATCTTCGAGGCCCGGCGCTGCCTGGAACGCGATGTCGCCCGCCGGCTGCTGCAACACATCACCGAAGCCGGGCTGACGCGCCTGGCGCGTCACGTCGAAGAAGAGGAAGCGGCCCGCAAGCGCAACAGCACGAATGAATCCATCCGACTGTCGGGCGAATTCCACATCCTGATGGCCGAGCTATCCGGCAACGCGGTCTATGCCCGCTACGTGAACGAAATCGTGTCGCGCTGCTCGCTGATCCTGGCGCTTTACGGGCGGCCGCATTCCAGCGAATGCGCGGTCAGCGAACACATGGACATTGTGGAAGGCCTGCGCGCGCGCGACGAAAAGCACGTGCTGCATCTGCTGGAACATCATCTGGAATCCGTGACGGCGCGCGCGCTGCTCAGCACCGACGGGTCGGGCGTGCGCGACATCCGCAAGATTCTTGACCGCTACGGCACCTGAGCCGCGCGGCCGACCTCGCCGCGCGCAGGCGCGGCGTAGGCGCTGGCCCGCCCATTCGGGCGTGCCGGTCCGGCACGAATGAGAAAAGCGCCCGGTCGGGGCGCTTTTTCGTTCGGGCACTTAGATTTCGCGTTCTTCCGTCTTGAGGTTGTTGTCGCGAGCGAAATCCACCACGAACTTGTACGCCAGCGGTTCCAGGTCGCGCAAACGCAGGTCGACCACGATTCCGCGCACGCCGTCGATCACGACAGGCAGCACATAGGGCGAATAAGTGAGGTGGTTACCAGCACAGCCGGCGGGCCGGAACTGTGCCATTACGCCAGCGAGCCGCTCCGCCCAATCGCTGGGGCGGAATCGGCTACCGCTTTCGGTAACGCCATGAATTACGAATTGTCTGACGCGAGTTGCCATGAGTTCTTCACTACAGCGCGCCTTTCACGAAAGCCGGATCTTCGGCGTGATCAAACATGCGCCCTGCGCCGCGAATTGTATATGATTGATCCTTTGCCCTCTTCCAAAAGCCGATTCCGCCCCGCTTCGCCCGGGGTCCATCGAATTGAAGGCGGCTTTTTGAAGGCGGCTTTTTGGTAATCCCCCAGGAGGATCCGCAATGACCTCGCCTCTGGCCAATATCTATGCCCGCCTGCCGGTTGCGTTCACGCACGGCCACGGCGCATGGTTGTGGGATGCCCAAGGGCGCAAATACCTGGACGCACTGGCCGGCATCGGCGTGTCGTGCCTGGGACACGCCCATCCGAAACTGGTGGCGGCCATCAGCGAACAGGCCGCGCGCATCATCCACACGTCGAACATCTACGAAATTCCCCAGCAGGCCGCGCTTGCCGCCCGCCTGAGCGCTTTGTCGGGCATGCAGGAAGCGCTGTTTTGCAACAGCGGCTCGGAAGCGAACGAGGCGGCCATCAAGCTGGCCCGCTACTACGCCTACCAGCGCGGCAACAAGCACGCCCACATCATCACCATGGATTCGTCCTGGCATGGCCGCACGCTGGCCACGCTGGCGGCCACGGGCAGCGACAAGGCCCGCAAGGGCTTCGAACCGCTGCCCAGCGGCTTCATCCAGGTGCCCTATAACGACCTGGACGCCGTGCGCGCCGCGGGCGACGCCGAGCCGCGCACCACCGCCGTGTTGCTTGAAGTGCTGCAAGGCGAAGGCGGCATCCGCCCATCCGACATCTCGTACCTGCAAGCGGTGCGCGCGCTGTGCACCGAGCGCGGCTGGCTACTGATGATCGACGAAGTGCAGTCCGGCATCGGCCGCACCGGCAAGTGGTTCGCGCATCAATGGGCCGACATCAAGCCTGACGTGATGACGCTGGCCAAGGGGCTGGCGGGCGGCGTGCCGATTGGCGCGATGCTGGCCGCAGGGCCTGCCGCCGGGGTGTTCACGCCCGGCAGCCATGGCACCACGTTCGGCGGCGGGCCGCTGGTCTGCGCCGCCGGCCTGGCCGTGCTGGACACGCTGGAAGACGACAAGCTGCTGGACAACGCCCACACGGTGGGCACCTACCTGAAGGACGCCCTGGCGCAAGCCTTGGCAGACACGGCGGGCGTTACCGAAGTGCGCGGGCGGGGCTTGATGCTGGGCATAGAACTGGCGCGCCCCTGCGGCGTGCTGGTGCTGCACGCCCTTGAAGCCGGCCTGCTCATCAACGTCACGCGCGACCGCGTCATCCGCATGCTGCCGCCCCTGATCCTTACCCAACAAGAGGCGGACCAGATCGTCGCCACCCTGGTCCCGCTCATCCAACGCTTCCTGTCCGAAAAACCATAATCAACGTACCGACCGGGCCACCAGCCCGGCCGGGCTCAATGACCTGCGACAACACCATGACTCCTCCCACGACTCAAAACGGCCCGTTGCGGCATTTTCTCCAGTTCAAGGATTTCTCTTCCGCTGAAATCGCCTACGTGCTGGACCGCGCGCGCCTGATCAAGGAAAAGTTCAAGCGCTACGAACCCCATATGCCGCTGCACGACCGCACGCTGGCGATGGTGTTTGAAAAGGCCAGCACCCGCACCCGCGTCTCGTTCGAGGCCGGCATGTACCAGATGGGCGGCTCGGTCATCAACCTGACCTCCAACGATTCGCAGCTGGGCCGCTCCGAGCCCATCGAAGACACGGCGCGCGTCATCTCGCGCATGGTCGACATCGTCATGATCCGTACGTTCGAGCAGACCCGCATCGAGCGCTTTGCGTCGCATTCGCGCGTGCCGGTCATCAACGGCCTGACCAACGAATTCCACCCCTGCCAGATCCTGGCCGATATCTTCACCTACATCGAACATCGCGGCCCCATCGCGGGCAAGACGGTGGCCTGGGTGGGCGATGCCAACAACATGGCATACACCTGGCTGCACGCAGCCGAGATGCTGGGTTTTACGCTGCACGTGTCCACGCCCGCGGGCTACGAACTTGAAGCCTCGCGCATCGGCTCGCCGTCGGACAAGGTGCTGCGCCAGTTCAAGGACCCCATGCAGGCGTGCCAGGGCGCGCACCTGGTCACGACCGACGTGTGGACCAGCATGGGCTACGAAGCCGAAAACGAAGAGCGCCGCGCGGCGTTTGCCGACTGGTGCGTTGACGCTGAAATGATGGCGGCCGCCGACCCCGAAGCCGTGTTCATGCACTGCCTGCCCGCCCACCGTGGCGAGGAAGTTACCGGCGAAGTCATCGACGGGCCGCAAAGCGTGGTCTGGGACGAAGCCGAAAACCGCCTGCACGTGCAAAAGGCATTGATGGAATTCCTGCTGCTGGGCCAGATCAACTAAGCCTGCCGGGAAGCGCAAAGGGCCTGGATATCTTCGGATATCCAGGCCTTTTCATTTGGGCTGCTTTGGCGGCAATGCGACGGCTGGGGTTCCGTGGCCGGCCCGCGCCGCATTCAATACACCACAATCAACGCAGCGTACGTTCCCACGCCGCAATGGCGTCCACCACCGCCTGGGGCTTTTCGGGCACCAACGCGTGGCCCGCGCCGGGAACCACGACGACGGACACGCGGTCACCGAACTCATCGCGGATTTCGTTGCGCGTAGCCGGCGGCTTGAACAGATCCAGCTCCGCTTGCAGGTCTAGCAACGGCTTGGCCCCGCCCGACCACCAATCGGACTGGCGCGTGGCCTTGCCGGCCAGGCGCTGGCTCTCGCTGACGTCCGGGTACCAGCCGTTCAACCAGACGCGCGCGTCGTTGCCGGGCGCAAAGAACGCGTACTGGATCGACTTCAGGCGTTCGGCGTCGGGCAACGACAGTTCGGCGCTGCGATCCACGTGTTCGCTCAGACCCTTGGGATATTGCTTGGCCGCCGCCGCCACAATCACCACGCCACGCACCAGCTCGGGGTGGTCGACGCCCGTGGCGCGCGCCACCCAGTTGCCGAAGGCATGGCCCACCATCACCACCGGTTGGCGCGCCACGGTGCGAATCACGGCGGCCTGGTCGTCCGCCAGATCATGCAGCGTGATGCCCGACATCGGCCCGGTACTGCCGCCGATGCCGCGCGGCTGCGGACGCAGCACGCGATAGCCCGCTTGCACGAAGCGTTCGGCCAGTTCGTCGAAATCCTGCGCGCCGCGTCCCCGTGACGGCAGCAGCACCAGCGCGGGCCCCTGCCCCTGGTCCAGCACTTCAATCGACGCGCCGTTGCCGACCAGCACATTGACGCGTTTGGGTGCATCCGCCAGCACAGGCGTCGACGCCACGATCGCGCAGCCGATCGTCAGCCCCGTCAGCAGCTGTTTCATTTTCATCATGCCTCCTTGCCGGCCCATCGCCGGCCCGCCGTCACAGGATTTTCTTGAACATCGTGCGGCGCGTGTTGCGAAACGAAGGCCGCACGCGGCTGCTCCAGTCGGTGGCGCGCACGGCCAGCCACGGCGCGCTGCCGAAGGTTTCGCGGGTGTGCAAGTCGTAGCACGCCAGGTATCGCGGTGATTCATCGCGACATTCAAAGCGCATCGCGCGCACCGTGCCGGGCACGGACGCCAGCCCCGGCAGATGTTCCTGGTCATACCAGGCGTTCAAGTCCTGCTCGGCCTCGGGCAGCACATCGGTTTCAACGATGTAGTGCCACGGCGCGTCCTGGCCTGCCGACGCCCCCGGCAGGTCCAGCGTTTGATGCAACACGCGGGCGCGAGCGCCAGGGAAGCTTTCGGCCAGACGCGCCTGGATTTCGGCCAGCGCGTGGCTCGTGCCGCGCAGGTACACATACGTGTCCGCCTCTTCAACCGCGGCAAACGCGCTGACCTCAACCTTGTCCAGCCCGGCCGTCAGACGCTCTGCCATGTCGGCCGCGCGGGCCTTGTCAAAGCGTTCGCCCAGCGACACCAGCAATACGGATTCCTGCACTGTCATCTCCTTCAATGTCCGACGCGTAGCGCCACCAGGAAGCGCGACACCATGTTGTACGCGCCCACGGTGGCGGCCAGCTCGACCAGTTGCGCGTCATCGTAGCGTGCTCGCACGGGCGCGAACACCGCGTCGGGTACCTCGATGTCGCGCGTCATGGCGTCGGTCAACGCCAGCACCTCGGCTTCGCCGGGGGCCAGCCCTTGCACATCTTGCGGCGCCGGGTTGGAGCGCAAGGCGTCGATCACCTCCTGCGGCATGCCGCCCGCCAAGGCGTGCGGCACATGCGCGTCAAATTCGTAGGGCGCGTTGTTCAGGGTCGCTACGCGCAAGATGATCAGTTCACGCAGACGCGGCGACAGGGACGTCTTCTGGCGGATGGCGGTCAGCATGGCTTCCCAGCCATCCACGACGGCGGGGCTGTTCAGCAGCACCTGGTATAGCGGCGAGATCCGGCCGCGCGCGGCGCTGATACGCGCCTCGATCGCAGCCAGTTCCTGGCGGGTGCCCGGGACAACGGGGGTGACTCGGCTGGCGCTCATGCTTACTCCGGACGGATGTTCTTGCGCTGGATCAGCGCGGTCCACTTGTCGCGGTCGGACGCGATCAGCGCGGCCAGTTCCTGCGGCGAGCTGGGCGCTGCCTGGGCACCAAACTTCTCCAGCTTGGCGCGCACGGCTTCATTGCCTAAGGCGGCGCGCACCGCCTGATTCAGCTTGTCGACAGTGGCGGCGGGCGTGGAGGCAGGCGCGACGATGCCGTACCAGTTATTCGATTCCACGCCGGCAATGCCCTGTTCGGCCAAGGTCTTCACATCGGGCAGCAGCGGGTGGCGCGTGGGCGCGGCGATGCCCAAGGCCTTGAGCTTGCCGCCCTGGATATGGCCGATCAGGCCGGGCACGTCGCCGAAGAAGCCCGACACCTGGTTGCCCATCACATCATTGATGACCGGCGCGGCCCCCTTGTACGGCACATGCAGCACGTTGGCCTTGCTGGCGTCGGCGAACATTTCCATCGTCAGGTGCGGAATGCTGCCAATGCCCGACGAGCCGATCGCCACGGATTGCGACGCCGCCTGCGACTTCTTCACGAAGTCCGCCGCGTCGCTAGCCGGGTTGGACGGGTTCACCACGAACACCGTGGCGTTGTTGACCACCTTGGACACCGGCGCAAAGTCGCGCACGGGGTCGTACGGCAGGTCTTTGTACAGCGCCGGGCTGATCGCCACCGCGCCCACGCTGGTCAGGAACAGCACCGAGCCATCGCCCGGCGCCTTGGCCACATAGGCGGCCGCGATGTTGCCATTGGCGCCCGCCTTGTTTTCGACAATAACGTTTTGCTTGAGCTCTTTGCCCAGCTGTTCGGCCAGCACGCGTCCGACCAGGTCCACCGGCCCGCCGGGCGGGAACGCAATGATCAGGCGCACCGGGCCGTCGGCATGGGCCGCGCCGAAAGCGGACAGACTCAGCACGGTGGCCGAAAGCAATTTCTTGAACATGGTGTCTCCTCGTTGAATCGAATTTTTTTAAGCGACGCGCAACGTCGGGTGTCTACGCGAATCCGTACAGCTTTGCGGGGTTGTCCACCAGCACCCGCTGGCGTACGGCGGCATCGGGGCAGGCCTGAAAGAAGGTATCCACCAGCTCGCCGTCATCGGGCATATCGCCCGCCACGTTGGGATGTGGCCAGTCGGTGCCCCACAGGCAACGATCGGGCATGGCCTGCACCAACGCGCTCACAAAGGGTATGCCTTGGGCAAACGGGCGCTTGCCGGACGCGATGCGGTCGATGCCCGACACCTTGACCCAGGCCTGCGGCACATCGGCCAACGACAGCAATGCGCGCATCGCGGGCGAATCCAGGCCGTCGGCCGCCTTCAATCGGCCCATGTGATCCACCACGAAAGGCACGGGCAATGCCAACAGGCGCGGCAGCAGTTCGGGCAGCATCGCGCCGTCCACATGCAGGCACAGATGCCAGCCCAGCGGCGCAATCAGCGCCACCACGTGGTCGAACACGGCCGGGTTCGGCGCGCCGCCCAGGTGCGGCACGAAGTTGAAGCGCGCGGCGCGCACGCCGCCGTCGTGCAGTTGCCGGACACGCACCGCCGTGGCATCCGCGCCCAGCAACGCCACGCCGCGATAGCGGCCACCGCTTTGCGCCAGCGCATCCAGCAGCGCGCTATGGTCCGAGCCGTGGCAGTTGGCCTGCACCACCACGGCGCGCTCGATGCCCAGGTGCGCATGCAGCGCGGCCATGGCGGCATAGGGCGCATCGGGCGGCGTGTAGGAACGGCCCTCGGCATAGGGAAACACGTTGCCGGGCCCGAAGACATGGCAATGCGCGTCGCAGGCGCCGGGCGGCATGGCGTGGCGCGGACGGGACGGGGACGCAAGCGGTGGGCGGCAATCAGGCACAGTCGGTTCCTGCTGGGAAAACGACATCCTCGCGGATTGCGAGCCGACTAACAATGCTATATCTTTGATTTCAGATATAGAACATATACATAACAGCGCGGGCGCATCGTGGATTTAAAGCAGATCGAATATTTCGTCAGCGTCGCCGAGCGGCGCAGCTTTTCGCGCGCGGCCGAGTTGCTGGACGTTGCCCAGCCCACCCTCAGCCGGCAGGTACGGCTGCTGGAACTGGAGCTGGGCCAGCATCTGCTCTACCGCAACGGCCGCGGCGCCGAACCCACCGAGGCCGGACTGCGCTTTCTGGAACATGCGCGCGCGCTGCTGACGCTGGCCGAACGCGCCAAGGAAGACCTGCAAACGCTGCGCGCCACGCCAACCGGCAAGGTGGTGGTGGGCCTGCCCCCGCGCATTGCGCGCGTGTTGACGCCACCCTTGGTGCAGGCGTTTCGGCGGGGCTTTCCAGAGGCGTCCATTGCAGTGGCCGAGGGCCTTAGCGCCCAGGTGCGGGAATGGCTCTTGGCCGGCCGGGTCGATCTGGCCCTGCTTTACGATCCCGCGCCCTCGCCCCAGCTTGCGTATGAATCGCTGTTCCGTGAAGACCTGGTGCTGGCCGCTGCCGCCGGCCATCAACCGCCCCTGCCCGCCCGCGTTGCCGTGGCGCAGCTGGGCGACTATCCGCTGGTGCTGCCCAGCCTGCCCAACGCGATCCGGACCCTGGTGGAAAGCGTGTGCCGCGCGCAAGGCGTGCGCCTGAAGGTGGCGGCCGAGGTCGACGCCGTGCAGACCATTGTGGAACTGGCGGCGCAAGGCGACGCGTACGCCATCCTGCCGCGCTCGGCCGCGCGCGGACCTGCCGCCGAGCACGCCCTGTCCCTATCGGATATCGGCTCGCCCCGCATCACCAACAACCTGGTGCTGGCCAGCGCCCGCCACCGTCCCGCCACACGCCTGGCCACCGCCACCGCGCAACTGATCCGGCAACTGAAGCTTTCCGAACTGTTTGCCCCGGCCACGTGATGCGCGCGGCCGCCAAAACGCGCCGCGTCTGGCCGCGCAAGGCAAAAGAGTTAAAATGCCGGCTACCTTTCTTGTTTGGCGGCTCGTTGCTGTCAAAGTCCTGTTGGCGTCTCACCTCAAACAATGACCACTATCCTCCCGAACCTTCCTACCGGCCAGAAGGTCGGCATCGCCTTTTCCGGCGGTCTCGACACCAGCGCAGCCCTCCTGTGGATGCGCAATAACGGCGCCATCCCCTATGCCTACACGGCAAACCTGGGCCAGCCGGACGAGTCCGACTACGATGAGATCCCCCGCAAGGCCTTGGCCTACGGCGCCGAAAATGCCCGCCTGATCGACTGCCGCGCGCAGTTGGTGGCTGAAGGCATCGCGGCCCTGCAATCGGGCGCGTTCCATATTTCGACCGCCGGCATCACGTACTTCAACACGACGCCCATCGGCCGCGCCGTCACCGGCACCATGCTGGTGGCCGCCATGAAGGAAGACGACGTCAACATCTGGGGCGACGGCAGCACGTTCAAGGGTAACGACATCGAGCGTTTCTACCGCTACGGCCTGTTGACCAACCCCGACCTGAAGATCTACAAGCCCTGGCTGGACCAGCGCTTCATCGACGAGCTGGGCGGCCGTTCGGAAATGTCCGAATACATGCGCCAAGCCGGCTTCGACTACAAGATGTCGGCCGAAAAAGCCTACTCGACGGACTCCAACCTGCTGGGCGCCACTCACGAAGCCAAGGACCTGGAACAGCTGAACTCCGGCATCCGCATCGTCAAGCCGATCATGGGCGTGGCGTTCTGGCGCGACGACGTGGCCGTCAAGGCCGAAGAAGTCACCGTGCGCTTCGAGGAAGGCCAGCCGGTCGCCCTGAACGGTGTGGAATACAGCGACCCGGTTGAACTGCTGCTGGAAGCGAACCGCATCGGCGGCCGCCACGGCCTGGGCATGAGCGACCAGATCGAAAACCGCATCATCGAAGCCAAGAGCCGCGGCATCTACGAAGCCCCGGGCCTGGCGCTGCTGTTCATCGCTTACGAACGCCTGGTCACCGGCATTCACAACGAAGACACCATCGAGCAGTACCGCGAAAACGGCCGCAAGCTGGGCCGCCTGCTGTATCAGGGCCGCTGGTTCGACCCGCAAGCCATCATGCTGCGCGAAACCGCCCAGCGCTGGGTGGCCCGCGCCATCACCGGCGAAGTCACCATCGAACTGCGTCGCGGCAATGACTATTCGCTGCTGAACACGGAATCGGCCAACCTGACGTACGCGCCCGAGCGCCTGTCGATGGAAAAGGTCGAGAACGCGCCGTTCACCCCGGCGGACCGTATCGGCCAGCTGACCATGCGCAACCTGGACATCGTCGATACGCGCGAAAAGCTGTTCACCTACGTGAAGACGGGCCTGCTGGCTTCCAGCGGCACGTCGCTGCCGCAGCTGAAAGACGCCGCGAAGAAGAAGTAAGCATTCTTGCAGGCAAGGCAACAAAAAGCCCCTCGGTCATCACACCGAGGGGTTTTTTATGGCGCCGCGCCGGGGCCTAAAGCTCGACCTGCATCCCCATTTCCACCACGCGGTTGGCCGGGATCTTGAAGAACTTGGTGCTGCGCGTGGAGTTCCGGGCCATGAACGAAAACACCGCTCGGCGCCAACGCCATAGCGCCGGCTTGCGCGCCGCCACCACGGTCTGGCGCGACAGGAAGTACGACGTGCGCATCGGCTCCAGGTCCAGCTCCGGATACGCTTCGGCCACCAGGCGCAAGGCCTCGGGCACGTCCGGATCTTCCTTGAAGCCGTAGTTCACGGTAGCGGTCCAGCTGGAGGCCGACAGCTTCTTCACCACGAAGCGTTCTTCAGGCGAAATGTAGGGCACGTCCGCCACCAGGATGGTCAGGAACAGCACGTGGTCGTGCAGCACCTTGTTGTGCTTCAGGTTATGCAGCAACGCGGGGGGCACGTTGCCGGAATTCATCGTCATGAAGATGGCGGTGCCCGGCACGCGCGACGGCGGATATTGTTCCAGCTGCTCCATGAATTCCTTGAGCGGCTGGCGGTCGCGCTGCTGCATGTCGGACAACAGGCGACGGCCACGGCGCCACGTCATCATCAGCGTGAACACAACGATGGCGACCAGCAGCGGCAGCCAGCCACCCTCGTGGATCTTGAACACGTTGGCCGAAAACAGCAGCACGTCGAACAGCAGCAGAAAGCCCAGCACACCGAACCACAGCATGCGCTTCAGGCCCGTGGACCCGCGCGGCAAGACGGCAAACGCCAGCACCGAGGTGGTCAACATCGTGCCCGTCACCGCGAACCCATAGGCGGCGGCCAGGTTGTCGGAGTTGCGGAACAGCAGCACCAGCACCAGCACGGCGCACAGCAGCAGCGCGTTGACCTGCGGCAGATAGATCTGGCCCTTTTCCACCGCCGAGGTATGCAGGATCTGCATGCGCGGCCAGAAGCCCAGCTGCACCGCCTGGCGCGTGACCGAGTACGCGCCCGAGATCACGGCTTGCGATGCGACGATGGTGGCAATGGTGGCCAACGCCACCAGCGGCACCAGGCCCCAGTCGGGTGCCATCAGGAAGAACGGATTGCGGATGGCCTCGGGGTCGCGCAGCAGCAGCGCGCCCTGGCCGAAGTAGCACAGCGTCAACGCCGGCAGCACCATGCTGAACCACGCGCTGCGAATCGCGGGGCGGCCAAAGTGGCCCATGTCGGCGTACAGCGCCTCGGCGCCCGTCAATGCCAACACCACGGCGCCCAGCAGCACGAAACTGATCAAGGGAAATTCAACGACGAACCGCAGGCCCCACATCGGGTTCAACGCCGCCAGGACTTCGGGCGTCTGCCAGATCTGCCAGCCGCCCAGCGCCGCCAGCGTGCCGAACCACATCAGCATCACGGGGCCAAAGAGCTTGCCCATCAGGCCGGTGCCATGCGACTGGATGGCGAACAGCCCCACCAGCACGACCAGCGCAATGGGCACGACCCACGCGTCCAGGGTGTGGGACACGATGCCGATGCCTTCCAGCGCGGACAGCACCGAGATGGCGGGCGTAATCATGCTGTCGCCGTAGAACAGCGCCGCCCCGAAGATGCCCAGCACGATCAGCACCCACCGCATCTTGCCGTCGCGGTTGCGCACCGCCAGTTCCAACAGCGCCAGCGTGCCGCCTTCGCCCCGGTTATCGGCGCGCAGGACCAGCGTGACGTACTTCAAGGACACCACCACCATCAGCATCCAGAAAAGGATGGACAGCACGCCCAGCAAGTGGGCGGGCTCCAGGTCGGTGTGCACGCTAAGGCCCGTCAGGCAGGCGCGCAGCGTATACAGCGGGCTGGTGCCGATGTCGCCGTACACCACGCCCAACGCGCCCAGGATCAACGCGGCGCGCGACGACGGCGCATGCACGCCCCCCGCGTGGGGGCCGGTGGGAAGCGGGGCACCCGCCGTGGCTTGGCTCATGATGTGGGTTCTTGACGAGTTAGTTGCGCCCCTTTGCGGGGGCCGGGGAACACGACGGAAAGCCGGGTTCCGGAGAAGTCGGGGCGACTGGTCAGCTTCCACCAGGCGCCATGCGCGTGCGCGATCTCGCGCACGATGGCCAGGCCCAATCCCGAGCCGCCCGCCGTGGCGGTGGGCGATCGGTAAAAGGCTTCAAAGACGCGGTCGCGTTCTTCGGAGGGAATGCCGGGCCCGTCGTCCTCGACCGTCAGGGACGGCGGGTTGGCGCCCACAATCAACGTGATGCGGCCGGTCTCGTTGCCGTAGCGCAGCGCGTTGTCGATCAGGTTGCCCAGCAGTTCGGCCAGCAGCAAGGGGTCTGCATCGATCCAGATGGGCGCATCGGGCGCCACCAGGTCCAGCTCGTAGCGCGCCTCGCGCACCCGAGGAAACCATTCGGCGCCGTGCACGCGCACCCATTCACACAGGTCGATGCGCACAAAGCTGTCTTGCGGGCGGGCATTGGGGTCGGCGCGCGCCAGCACCAGCAACTGCTGACCCAGGCGGATCATCCGGTCGCTCACGGCCTTGATGCGTTCCGCCCGCGCCCGCACGTCGTCCGGCAGTGGGCGGGCCAACATCAATTCGGATTCCAGCCGCAGGCCGGACAAGGGGGTGCGCAGCTGGTGCGCCGCGTGGCCGATGAATCGGCGCTGGGCCGCCAGCGAGGCGTCCAGGCGCAGCAGCAGGTCGTTGGTGTGCGTGACCAGCGGTTCGATTTCGACCGGCACGCCCGCCACTTCCAACGGCTGCATGTCGTCGATGGAACGCTGCCGGATCTCTTCGGACAGATGGTTCACGGACCGCAATCCGGATCGCACGCCCTGCACGACCACCCAGGTGAACAGCGCGATCAGCGCCACCTGCCCCACTACCATCAGCCAGAAGAAGTCTTCCAGCATCCACAGCGACATATCGATCTTGTGCGTGATCACCCAGGTTGCCGCCAGGTCCAGCAGGACGAGCAGCAGAATGGGCGGCATCAAGCGAATGACCAGATGCCGGGCAAGCGAGCGGGAGGGGAGCAAGGGGCGGGACGCCGTAGGAGCGGAAGGAGTGCGATCGTGCATCATGACGCGATACCCTCGCTTGGGTGCATGCAGAAGCGCAGCCGGCGCATACCGGCGGCGCCCGGGCCGTCAGGCCGTTTCCACATCCAGCATGTAGCCGAAGCCGCGCACCGTCTGGATGCTGGCGCCCGTACCTTCCAGGCGCTTGCGCAGGCGGTACACATAGACTTCGACGGCGTTTTCGCTGAAATCGGCATCCCAGGCGGACAGCGAATTCACGATTTGCCGCTTGGTGACGACGCGGCCCACGCGGGCCATCAACATTTCCAGCACGGAAAGTTCGCGCACCGACAGCGACAGGCGCTGGCCATTGGCGCGGACTTCGCGGCCGACTGTGTCGAACACCAGGGGGCCGACTTCGATCAGCGGCTGTGCCTGCCCCGCGCGCCGCCGGCCGAAGGCACGCACGCGCGCCGCCAGCTCGGGCAGTTCAAAGGGTTTGGTGACGTAATCGTCGGCGCCGGCATCCAGGCCCGCAACGCGGTCTTCGATGCCGTCGCGCGCGGTAAGGATCAGGACCGGAACCTGATTGCCGTCTTGGCGCAATTGCCGCAGCACATCAAGCCCGCTCATGCCGGGAAGGTTCAGGTCGAGCAGCATCAGGTCATACGGCTGGCCAGCCAGGGCGCCCAGGACTCGGTCGCCTTCCGTCAGCCAGTCGACCGCATAACCCTGGTCGGCCAGGAATTCCTGGAGCGCATGGCCCAGGGTGGTGTCGTCTTCGATTACCAGAACTCGCATGCCGCGATTCTAGCGCGATCCGAAAAAAAAGGGGCGCGAAATGCGCCCCCTTCCGTGGGATTCGTTCACCGGCCGGACGGCGCCCCGGCGGGAGCCGGGGTTGCGGCGCCCGCGGCAGGTGCCTGGCCGCCCGCTGCGGCACCACCCGAAGGCGGCGTCGTGACAAAGCCGATGCGCGACATGCCCGAACGGCGCGCCGAGGCCATGACCTTGGCCAGGGTTTCGTAGCGCGTGTTCTGATCGGCGCGAATGCGGATCTCGGGTTGCGGCTTGGTGCCGGCGATCGACTTGAAGCGGTTGGGCAGGTCATCGATATTGACCGGCTTTTCATCCCAGAACAATGCGCCGCTGGCGTCAATCGCCAGGTCGACCGTCTTGGGTTCTTCTTCGATCTGCTCGGCCGCCACCTGGGGCATGTTGATCTTGATCGAGTGTGCCAGCAGCGGCGCCGTGATGATGAAGATCACCAACAGCACCAGCATGACGTCGATCAGGGGCACCATGTTGATCTCGGAAACCGTATGGCTTCCGGATCCTTTTCCCTCGAAGCTGCCAAAAGCCATTATTCGCTCCCGCGTTGAACCGCGGCGCCGTTACCGTTCTGGCGGCGCAAGGCGCGGACCTTGCCGTCGGACAGCGCAACCTGCTGGCCGGTGGTCAGGAACGCGAACAGGTCGTGCGCAAAGGCGTCCAGGCGCGACAGGAACACGCGGTTGTTGCGCACAAACGTGTTGTACGCCAGCACGGCGGGAATGGCCACGGCCAGACCCAGGCCCGTCATGATCAGCGCTTCGCCCACGGGGCCGGCGATGCGGTTGATGGTCACGCCGTCGGACAAGCCGATGCCGACCAGCGCGTGGTACACGCCCCACACCGTACCGAACAGGCCGACGAACGGCGCCGTGGATCCCACCGAGGCCAACACCGTCAGGCCGTTTTCCAGCTTGGCGGTTTCTTCGTCGATCACCTTGCGCATCGTGCGCGTGACGAAATCGGAATTGCTGCCGGACTCTTCCAGCTTGGTCGCGCCGAACTTGTTGTGGTGCGCCTGCGCGTGCATCGCGTGGCTGGCCAGGTGCGAGAACGGATCGCGCGCGCCGTGCGTGCTGATCTCGTGCTCGACCTGCTCCAGCGAGCTGGCGTTCCAGAACTTGTTCAGGAAATCGGCCGAACGCCTGCGCATGCTGACGTTGCTGGCGGCCTTGACCAGGATCAGGTACCAGGTCACCAGCGACATCAGGATCAGGATGATGAACAGGCTCTTGCCCACGAAGTCGCTCTGCGCGACAAAGTGCAGAAAGCCCATGTCGGGGGTCGCGATGGGCGCGGTCGGCGGCAACGCGGCGGCGGCGCTTTGCAGCGCGTCAGCCGATTGCTGGACGACACCGGCACCGGTCGTGGCGGCTTGTTGGGCTGCGGGCGCAGCGGCGGCGGCAGCCGGAGCAGCCGGGCTGGTAGTCGCCTGCGCCACCAGGGTGGCGCCATGCAGTGCGTTGGACATCTCAGTTCCTCATTACGAAATCGAACGGAATTTTGGCTTTGGCGGGATAGGCCACGCCGTTACGGGTATAGGGCTTGAACTTGGCCTTGCGAGCCGCGGTCAACGCGGATTCGTCCAGCCTCGGAAAGCCCGAGGACGTGTCGATCGTTGCGCGGTCCACCAGACCCTGCGTGTTGATCTCCACCAGCACCAGCACCCGCCCTTCTTCCCGCATGCGGCGCGAGGCCATCGGGTAGCTGGGCATGGGGCGCGCGCCCTGGAATTCAATGCTGGACACCAAAACGGGCTGATCGGGCGGCGGGCCTTGTTGCGGGCTTTGCGTCGCCTGCGCGCCATCCACGGCGCCGGCGGGCGGCGTCTGCACGGGCGGCGTCTCGGGTTTGACTTCCTGCTTGGGCTGCGGTTTGGGTTGGGGCTTGGGTTTGGGCTTCGGCTTGGGCTTGGGGGCCGGCATCGGCGGCTTTTCAACCACGGGTTCCGGTTCCGGTTCAGGCTCGGGCTTCATTTCCGGTTCGGGCTCAGGGTCGGGCTCGACCACGGGTTCGGGCTCGGGCGGCGGCGGTTCCACGACGGGTTGCGGCGGCTCGGGCGTGGGCTCGGCCTTGGCCACCTGGGGAACGGGCGCGTCGATGAGGCTGACCATGACAGCCTCGGGCTCCTCAAGCTCAGGACGATTCGCGGGTGCCATGAAAATGGCCCCGATTACCGCCGCGTGTAGGGCGACAACCGCAAGACCGGCGCCAGCGCGTATACCAAATGAAGACGGCGAAGAAGAAGTCCAACCGCGTTGAAAACTAGGCATGAATCAGCCAGGGTGCATTGACTTATCCGGCCAGCTTGACGAAAACGCGCGCCAAAAAAAAGCGGCGTGAGCCAGCCGGTACAAGCCGATCATAATATCTTAAATGCGAATGATTCGCACGTCCTATTTCGTCTGGAATAGCGTAACACTGCCCTACCGGGCTCAACCAGAAAGCACAAGACGGCATCAAGAAAGCTTGCGCCAGCGCAAGGGCGCAACGCGTGGAGCAGGCGCAGGAACACGCCCAGGCATCACGCCCATGCGCCACACACAGAGAACGCCAAAACAAAAAACCCGCCACGGTAAGGTGTGCGGGTTTTGCGGGTGATCTGCAAGAAGTACGTTCAAATTCGCGAACGCAACGCATGGGCTTTTGGTGGGTGCTACAGGGGTCGAACCTGTGACCTACGCCTTGTAAGGGCGCCGCTCTACCAACTGAGCTAAGCACCCGATCCTGACACTTTCAGCGCCGCCTCAATGCGATGATTCGCTTGAAGCAGTGACTAACTCGCAGCCAACTCGGGGTACTCAAAAGCAATACGCGGGCCGGAGTATACCGGACCGCGTCATTGTCGGCAAATCGCTTCGGGCCGATGCCCCGCGATCGCCGTGCCGTCCATTAGTTGACGGCGTCCTTCAGGGCCTTGCCCGGACGGAACTTCGGCACCTTGGCCTTCTTGATCTTGATCGTTTCGCCCGTACGCGGGTTGCGGCCAGTGCGAGCTGCGCGAGCCGACACGGCAAACGTGCCAAAGCCAACCAGCGTTACCGTACCGCCCTTCTTCAGCGTGGTCTTGACGGCACCGATCAGGGCGTCGAGCGAACGGCCGGCGGCAGCCTTGGAGATATCGGCCTTGCTGGCGATGTGATCGATGAGTTCGGTTTTGTTCATTCAGGAGTACCCCTCACAAGGTATTGAGTCTGGCGAGGCCGTGCGGTTCATGGCTGTCATGCAGGGACGCCACCAACAAAACGCAAGGCCCGGCAAACGACGAACAGACAGTGGATGGACTTTTTTCTTGCGCTGCAAAGCACAACTTTTAAACTGCTGCGCCGCTTAGGATTCGATGGCATAAATGCCTTCAAACCGTCAGCGACGCAGACGTGTATTAGGCCTTGGCGTAGAGCGGCTGTCAAGCAAAAACCTCACCACAACCCGCGCCAATACTAGCTTTTAGCCATTTTCGCAATAAACAAAAACGCGCATTTCGGGGTTTGCGCGACACCGAAAAAAATCACTTCAAGCCTGAATCAAACATCGGCCCAGCGGCGCAGCAAATTGTGATAAATGCCGGTCAGTTGCACGATCGACGCATGTCCCGCCACGTCCTGATTCAAACGCTGGATGGCCACGTCCATGTCAAGCAACAATGCGCGCTGGCTGTCTTCGCGCACCAGGCTCTGCATCCAGAAAAACGAACTGACCCGCGCACCACGTGTCACCGGATTCACCTTGTGCAGGCTGGTGCCGGGATACAGCACCATGTGCCCCGCGGGCAGCTTCACGGCGCGCGGCCCGTAGGTGTCATCGATGACAAGCTCGCCGCCATCGTAGGAATCAGGGTCCGAGAAGAACAGCGTGGCCGACAAGTCAGTGCGCACGCGCTCGGCCGTGCCGGTGATGCCGCGCACCGCGTTGTCGACGTGATAGCCAAAGGCTTCGCCGCCTTCATAGCGATTGAACAGCGGCGGGAATATCTTGCGCGGCAAGGCGGCCGACATGAACAGGTTGTTGGCGGCCAGCCGTTGCAGGATCAGGTTGCCCAGCTCTTGCGCCAACGGATGCTGCTCGGGCAACTGGCGGTTGCGCTTGACCTCGGCGGACTGGTAGCCCGCCGTGATCTTGCCATCCACCCATTCCGAGGCGTCCAGCCGCTGGCGGATATCCGCCGCCTCTTGCGGCGTGAATACATCTGCGATCTGTATAAGCATGTGCCTGATCCTTTGGCGGATTATCCCTTCAGGCAACCATTAAGCGCCTGATCGAAATCAAACAGCAGGTCGGCTTCGTCTTCGATGCCGACGGACACGCGGATCAGGCTGTCCGCGATGCCCATTTGTTTGCGGCGCTCGGCGCCCATCTCGTAATAGATGGTGTGCGCGGCGGGCAATGCCAGGCTGCGCGTGTCACCCAGGTGCGTAGCCATCAGCACGATGCGCAGGCGGTTCAGGAAATCGAAGCAGTCCACGCCTTCGGCAAGCTCCACACCCAACAGGCCGCCGAAGCGCGAGCCAAAAAGCGCCGCGGCGCGTGCATGCTGCGCGTGGCCGGCCAGGCCGGGGTAATGAACCTTGGCCACACCGGGATGCTCATCCAGAAAGCGCGCCAGCGCCAGCGCGTTGGCGCAGTGCTTGGCCATGCGCAGCGCCAGCGTCTCGGCCCCCACGGCGATGCGGTGCGCGGGCTCGGCGGCCAACGTGCCGCCCATGTCGCGCAAGCCCTTCTTCTTGATCTGGGTCAGACCCCAACTGGTGGACGCCCCCTTGCGGTAGGCGTCGTAGATGTTGGAATAGTTGGCCCAGTCGTACAGGCCCGTATCCGTGACGGCGCCGCCCAGCGCGTTGCCGTGGCCGCCGATGTACTTCGACAGCGAATTCATCACCAGCGATGCATGCACGGTGGACGGGCGGAACATCCACGGCGACGTCAAGGTGTTATCGACGACGTAGACCAGGTTTTTCTCGCGGCAGATTTCACCGATGACCGCCAGGTCGGCCACTTGCGTGCCCGGGTTGGCAATCGTTTCAGTGAAGACCATGCGCGTGTTGGGCTGGATCGCGGCGCGCACTTGCTCGGCATCTGTTGCATCGACGAAGGTGATTTCGACACCCAGCTCCAGCAGCGTGCCAAGCAGGCTGTTGGTGTTGCCGAACACAAACTGGCTGGACACCAGATGATCGCCGCGACGCAGCAAGGTCGTGAAAATGGCCGACAACGCCGCCATGCCGGTGGCAAAGCTGACGGTGCCCTTGCCGCCTTCCATGTGGTTGATCTTGGCTTCCAGCGCCGTGGTCGTGGGCGTGCCCTGGCGCGCATAGGTAAAGCCCGCCTTGCCCTGGAATACCGCCGCCAGCTCGCGCGCGTCGTCATAGGCGAATTCCGACGAGGGATGCATCGGCTTGTGCACCGCTCCGTGCTCGACGGATTGTTGGCGGTCGGAATGGAGGATCGTGGTGGTAAAGCCGTTCTGGTGCATGATGGGCAGACGCGTAAAAGGAAGAGCTACAAGGTAGTCGGGTCGGACAAGGTCAGGCTTGACGCTGGCGCACGGTTTCGTACAGGCACACGGCGCTGGCCACGCTGACGTTCAGGCTTTCAACCGAACCCAACATGGGGATGTTGACGAGCTGATCGCAGGTTTCGCGGGTCAGGCGTCGCATGCCCTCGCCTTCGGCGCCCATGACCCACGCCATCGGCTGGCGGGCGTCAATCTTGTGCATGCTGTCGGTGGCCTGGTCGTCGGTACCCACCAGCCACACGCCACGATCTTTCAGGCTGCGCATGGTGCGGGCCAGGTTCGTGACCATCAGATAAGGCACGGTATCGGCCGCGCCGCACGCCACGCGCTGCACGGTGGCGTTCAAGCCGACGGCGCGGTCGCGCGGGGCAATCACGGCATGCACGCCCGCCGCATCGGCGGTGCGCAGGCAGGCGCCCAGATTGTGGGGATCGGTCACGCCGTCCAGGATCAGCAGCAGCGGCGGGCCCTCGATAACGTCGAGCACTTCGTCCACATCCACCGCCAGTTGGCGCTCGTCGGCCAAGGCGACCACGCCCTGGTGCCGCGTTCCGCGCGACAGACCATCCAGGCGTTCCATCGGCACGGGATGCACACGGCGCCCCGCCTTTTCGGCCTGCTCGATGAACGTCTGCATGCGCTTGTCGCGGCGCGAGGCCTCGACATAGATTTCCTTGATTGAGTCGGGCGCGTGGCGCAGCCGCGCGACAACCGCGTGAAACCCGGCTAGAACTTGGGTCGACGCCATAGATGCAATACCTTTAGATAAACGAATACCCGCCCCAGAGGGGGCGGGCCACCGGACCAAGCCGGCCATCTGCGCAATGTTACCCCTTATGGCCCCGCCGCCCTACAGCGGGCGGGTCATAAAGGCGTCACAAAGCGCGTGTCAATGACGCTTGTGCGTCGCCTTTTTGGCGGGCGATGCGCGCTTGGACGCACGGGGCGGCTTGCCGGCCTTCTTGGCGTCGGCGCGGCGTTCCTTGGCGGTCTGGCCCTTCAGCGCGGCCGGCTTCGGGGCTGCCGCCTTCTTCACGCGGCGCACGGGCTCGTCGGGCCCACGGGCCGCCGCCTTGCGCAAGGCGTCGAAGCTGGTGCCCTGCACCAGGCGGAATTCAATGCGGCGCGCTTCGAGATCGACGCGCGCCACCTGCACCTGGACCTTGTCGGTCAGGCGGTAGCGCATGCCGGTGCGCTCACCGCGCAACTCATGCAGCCCATCATTGAACTGGAAGTATTCGCCGCCCAGTTCAGACACGTGCACCAGCCCTTCGACGTGCAAGGTATCCAGCGTGACGAAGATACCGAAGCTGGCCACGCCGGTGACGGTGCCGCTGAAGTCTTCGCCCACGCGTTCCTTGACGAACCAGCACTTGAGCCAGGCCTCGACGTCGCGCGATGCTTCGTCGGCGCGGCGCTCGGTGGCCGACAACACCAGACCCATCTTTTCCCAGATGGCGTGCTCGTGTTCTTTCTGCGTGCGACCGATGACGACTGCGTGGTCATCCAGGCTGGGCACATAGCGCTGGCCGGCCAACAGGGCCTTGATGACGCGATGGGTCAACAGATCGGGGTAGCGGCGAATGGGCGACGTGAAGTGGCTGTAGCCGGGGTAGGCCAAACCAAAGTGGCCCATGTTGTCAGGGCTGTAGACGGCCTGCTGCATGGAGCGCAGGCACATCGACTGCAACAGCTGGTAGTCGGGACGGCCGCGCACGGTGTCAAGAAAGTCACCGTAGTCCTTGGCCGTGGGCGTGTCGCCCCCGCCCAGCGACAAGCCCATCGTGCGCAGGAATTCGCGCAGCGATTGCAGGCGTTCCGGCGTGGGCCCTTCGTGGATGCGGTACAGGCCGGGATGCTTGCTGCGCGTCATGAAGTCGGCCGCGCAGGTGTTGGCGGCCAGCATGCACTCTTCGATGAGCTTGTGGGCGTCGTTGCGCACGGACGGCACGATCTGTTCGATACGGCCCAGTTCGTTGCAGACGATCTTGGTTTCGACGGTGTCGAAATCAATGGCGCCGCGCTTCTTGCGGCCTTGCACCAGCAGCTGGAACAGTTCGTACAGATGCTGCACATGCGGCATCACGTTGCGCATGGCCGCGGCGGCGGGGCCGCCCGGCTGCTGCAAGGCGGCCCAGATATTCGTGTACGTGGTGCGGGCATGCGAATGCATCACCGCGTTATAGAACTGGTAGGCGGTGACCGTGCCGGCCTTGGCGCCCGTGGCCGGAATGACCATGTCGCAGACCAGCACCAGGCGGTCGACGTCGGGGTTCAGCGAGCACAGGCCGTTGGACAGCGATTCGGGCAGCATCGGGATGACGCGGCGCGGGAAGTACACGCTGGTGCCGCGCTCGATGGCGTCGTCGTCCAGGGCGTCGCCGGGACGCACGTAATGGCTGACGTCGGCAATGGCGACCAACAGGCGCCAGCCTGGACGCTTGCGCTGGCCGGTGCCCAGTTCGACGGGCTCGCAATACACCGCATCGTCGAAGTCGCGCGCGTCTTCGCCGTCGATGGTGATCAGCGGCACGTCGCGCAGGTCGACGCGGTCTTTCAAGTCGGTTTTGCGGACAGTATCGGGGATGCGCGCGGCTTGCTTGCGAGCGGCTTCCGAGAATTCGACGGGCACGTCGAACTTGCGCACGGCGATCTCGATTTCCATGCCGGGGTCGTCGATTTCGCCCAGCACCTCGGCCACGCGGCCCAGGGGCTGCGTATGGCGCGTGGGCTGTTCCATGATTTCAACCGCAACCACCTGCCCATGCTGGGCGCCGTTGGTGTCGCTGGGCGGAATCAGGATGTCGTGCTTGATGCGTTGATCTTCGGGCACGACGATGGACAGGCCATGCTCGTGCAGAAAACGCCCCACCAGCTTATTGGTGCGGCGTTCAATGACTTCAACGATGGTGCCTTCGGGCTTGCCACGGTATTCGCCCGTGGGCTTGACCAGCACGCGGTCGCCATGCAGGACCTTGAGCATTTCGCGCGGCGACAGGAACAGGTCGGGGCCGCCGTCATCACGCAGCAGGAAACCGAACCCGTCACGGTGACCCAGCACCTTGCCTGCGACAAAATCCAATTTGGTCGCCAGCAACAAAACGCCCTTGCGATTGGGCATCAACTGGCCGTCGCGTTCCATAGCGCCCAGGCGGCGCTCGAAACCCACCATCGTCGCGGCTCGCTCAACGCCCATGCGTTCGGCCAGTTCCACCGGAGACAACGGCGAGCCCGCGGCCCGCAGTGCGGTCAGGATGGCTTCACGGGACGGGACATCGGGATCGAAGTCCGGCGGCGCTTCGGGCAAGGGTGTTGATCTGTTGTTTTTCGATTCGTTATTCGATCGTTTTGCCAAAGCTGAAAGTTCCGTATATAATGCGCAGCTTCTGTGGTTCGCCCAAGGCTGAACACTGAAGCAGAAATGGTCAGAAGGGGTTGAAAACCAAAGCGGTTGCTAACCCCAGGTCGAAAGACCCATTGTAAAACCAAGTGCGCTCAGGACGCATGTTTTAGTTAAGTTTTGGTTAAGTCAGTATGTTGAAAACAACGTACGCGCTTAATAGAACAGGGCTAAAACAATGCAACTAGAGCGGCAGCGTATCACAGTGTTCTGACAAGCATGTCTCAGTGCCCAGGTGGCGGAATTGGTAGACGCGCACGGTTCAGGTCCGTGTGCCGCAAGGTGTGGAGGTTCGAGTCCTCTCCTGGGCACCACGGAATTTAAATCGAACTTGCTTGCCGACTACGGTCGCGAACAAGTTGGATAGTAAAAATGCAGTAAAGACTGCCAAAGCAGTATCAGCAGTACTTGCAGTAAACCTGCTAGAGCTCATGGCTCTTACAGTGCCCAGGTGGCGGAATTGGTAGACGCGCACGGTTCAGGTCCGTGTGCCGAAAGGTGTGGAGGTTCGAGTCCTCTCCTGGGCACCACCCGCATAGATGACGAAGCCGCGTTGCGCGGATTCGATAGCAAGACAGAAAGCCCCGAACATCGGAAGATATTCGGGGCTTTTGCTTTGTTGTCGGTGTTTTTACTTGTCGCCGATTTAACTGCACGCCGGGCTATTTCATTTTGGTTCGGCTTTATGTTTCCGGGCGCCGACGTGGCCGGTTTAGCTTGTCAATCGTCACGCCGATATGCCGGCTTCGCGGTATTAATCCCCTACCCTTTTTCATACCGCGCCCGCTTAGCGCCACGGCACCTTGCGCTGCAAATGATGGCGGGCGTACAGATCTTCACCCATGCCCTCGATCTGTCCGTCGATCAACGCCTCGAAGGGACGCAACAAGGCATCGACGTTCATGGGCGCTTCAATGGCGCTCAGGGCATGCGTGACCGCTTCGATTGTCGACAGCGCACCAGGAATATCGGCATGACGAACGCGATAGCGGGTCACCAAGCCGGCGGGCAACATCACGCGCGGCAGCGCAGCCAGTTCGGGGTTGATATGCAGCAGCTTGCGCGCGTGGCCCCACGTGCCGTCCGGCACGATCAGTTGAATCGGCAGGTCCAGGTCACGCCCATAACCGGGAGTCAGGACGTCGGCGGCCAGCCCCGGAAACAATAGACGCGGCGTGTAGCCGGGCTCAGCCCAATCGCTGGTCGTAAAACGTTCGCCCACCACGCGGCGCGCGCCGACCAAGCCCAGCACGGCCAGCCGGGCCGTGTTCAAGGCGTGGCGCGCTTCGCTTGGATGTTGAAGCACCACGACGCGGGTGCGGCATGACAAGGAAGGAATCAGCGCGCACAGGCAATGGGATTCCGGACGCAGGCAGCGCGTGCAAAGGGTACGTGACATGGGGCGACACTATAGCGAAAGCCGCCAACGCCAGGCGCGCGAAAAAGTGAAAAAAAGGCAGGACACCGGCTTGCACACGCAAAAGAAAGTGTGCATAATCTCGCTTCTCTGCTGCTGAACAAGAAACGACGCGCAAGCGACGCAACACGTGAAGCATCAGCGCCCAGGTGGCGGAATTGGTAGACGCGCACGGTTCAGGTCCGTGTGCCGCAAGGTGTGGAGGTTCGAGTCCTCTCCTGGGCACCAATTATTACATCACGAGGTACCTGTCGTGATGCGCCAAGAAAAACCCCGATCGTGAAAACGACCGGGGTTTTTTCTTTTGCATGCGGCCGGCGTCAAGACAATACGCACGGCAATACGCACGGCATTATGCGCCGCACTACTTCAGCTCGCGCGTCATCACGACGTGCGGAATTCCAGCTTCCACGAATTCCTCGCCTTCGACGACAAAGCCGTGCGCCTGATAGAAGCCGGCGGCATGCGTCTGCGCATGCAACACCAGCATGCGGTGGCCATCGCCATGGCCCTGCTCGATCAGGGCATCCAGCAACAGCCCGCCCACGCCCATGCCGCGCGCCCGCTTCTGCACGGCCATGCGGCCGATGTGCCCGTCGGGCAGCAAGCGCCCCGTACCCATTGGCGTGCCGTCCGGCCCGTACGCCACGGCGTGCACCGATAGCGCGTCGTCGTCATCCAGCTCGACCTCGGGCGGCACCTTTTGCTCGACGACGAATACCTCGTAGCGAACCGCACTGGCGTCTTCGCGCAGCCGGTCCCAGGTGCCCAATGCAATACGCACCGCTGATTTTTTTTGGGTCGACATCTTCATTTCCCTCGCGAGCGGCAATCAACAATAAATATCCTACGCCGCATTCTCAAGCGGGAATGATACCGGCACGAAAAGGGGTACGATCGCGGCTTGCCCCCGTTGCCCGCATCCAACATGACACCCGCCGCTCCGCCCTGGTTGAAAGCCGCTCCCGCGCTTTTCCTGTTGCTGTGGTCCAGCGGTTTCGTCGTGTTGAAAATCGGTCTGGCCTATGCCGACCCGCTGACGTTCCTGGCCGTGCGCTACGCCTGCGTGGTGCTGATCCTGGCGCCGTTCATGCTGGTGCTGCGTCCCGCCCTGCCCCGTGGCGCGCGCGCCTGGGGGCATCTGGCGATGGTGGGCCTGCTGCTGCAAGCCGGCTATTTCTGCTGCACCTATCTATCGCTGAAACTGGGCATGCCAGCCGGCGGGCTGGCCCTGATCGCGTCATTGCAACCCATCCTGATCGGCCTGCTGGCCCCATTGATCGCTCACGAGCGCGTCGACGCGCGGCGCTGGGCCGGGCTGGGGCTGGGCGTGGCGGGCGCTGTGCTGGTGATCGTGGCCAAGGCATCCATCGACGTGCTGGCGCCACTGGGGCTGCTGTTCGCCGTTGGCGCGCTGCTTTGCATCACCAGCGGCACGCTTTACGAAAAGCGTTTTGGCGTGGCCACGCATCCGGTCACGTCCAACCTGCTGCAATACGCCGTCGGCCTGGCAGTGACCGCGCCGCTGGCATTCTGGCTGGAACCCATGCGCATCGAATGGACCGGTCCGTTGCTTGCCGCGTTGGCTTATCTCGTAGTGGGCAATTCGCTGGTGGCCATCACCTTGTTGTTGACCATGATCCGCCACGGTGAAGCGTCCCGCGTGTCCGCCCTTTTCTTCATGGTGCCGCCTTGCACCGCCGTGTTTGCGTTGATGGCCCTGGGCGAACCGATACCCATGTTGGCGTGGCCCGGCATGGCGCTGGCCGCCCTTGGCATCCTGCTGGTCACCCGCAACCCGCGCCCGCGCCAAGTAGAATGAGCGCCTTCCCGCGCCCACGCCCCCATCACCACCGATGAACGCCGTCATTACCGCCGCCCTGCCGGTCTTTGCGCTGATCCTGACCGGCTGGCTGGCCGCCCGCGGCAAGGTGCTGGGACCCGGCGCCACCGACGCGCTGAACCGCTATGTCGTCTACCTGTCGCTGCCGGCACTGCTGTTTCGGGCAATGACGCAGGTAGACCTGACGCACATGGCGCATTGGGGTTTTGTCGCCGCCTTCGCGGGCGGCATCGCCGTGACCTTCCTGGTGTCTTTCCTGCCCGGCCGTGGCGGGCGCCGCGCACTGACCGACCGCAGCATCGAAGGTCTGGCCGCGTCGTATGCCAATGCCGGCTACATGGGCATCCCGCTGTGCGTGGCGCTGTTCGGCGCGGAAAGCCTGGCGCCGGCCGCCTTCACCACCCTGCTGACCGCCAGCGTGCTGTTCGGCTTTGCCATCGCGCTGATCGAATTCGACCGGCAACAAGCCCCGAACCCCGCCGCCACGCTATTGAAGGTAGGCCGCGCCTTGATGCGCAACCCCTTGCTGGCCGCGCCGGTCCTCGGGCTGGCATGGGCCGCCACCGGCCTGACCCTGCCCGAAGGCATAGACCGCTACGTCGCGCTGCTGGGCGCGTCCGCCAGCCCCTGCGCGCTGGTCACCATCGGCCTGTTCCTTGCGCAGACTGAAACCGCCACCGCCGGCCCCGGCGTGCTGCGCCTGGTGACCGGGAAGTTGTTGCTGCAACCGGCCGTCACCGCGGTGCTGGCCTTTTATGTTTTTTCGATGCCACCGCTGTGGGCATGGACGGCCGTGCTGATGAGCGCGCTGCCCATCGGCACCGGCCCCTTCATGCTGGCCAAGATGTACGGGCGCGATGCCCGCCTGACTTCGCGCGCCATCCTGGTTTCCACCGTCGCCTCCGTGTTGACCGTCAGCCTGCTGGTCGCGTGGATCAGTGCCCACCCCATTTCTTGATTGATCGTCATGCTGCTTGCCGCCGCCATCTTCATTCTTACCATCACGCTGGTCATCTGGCAGCCGAGAGGCTTGTCCATAGGCTGGAGCGCCGTCATCGGCGCTGGCCTGGCGCTGGCCACGGGCGTGGTGCACCTGGCCGACATCGCGGACGTCTGGCGCATTGTCTGGAACGCCACCGCCACCTTTATCGCCATCATCGTCACCAGCCTGATCCTGGACGAAGCCGGCTTCTTTGAATGGTCGGCCTTGCACGTCGCGCGTTGGGGCGGCGGGCGCGGACGGCTGCTGTTTGTGTTGATCGTGCTGCTGGGCGCGGCGGTGTCGGCGCTGTTCGCCAATGACGGCGCAGCGCTGATCCTGACGCCTATCGTCATGGAAATGCTGCTTGCGCTGGGCTTCGGGCCGGGCGCGTCACTGGCCTTTGTGATGGCGGCGGGGTTTATTGCCGACACGGGCAGCATCGCGCTCATTGTCTCGAATCTGGTGAACATCGTGTCGGCCGATTTCTTCGGCATCGGCTTTGGCGAATATGCGTCGGTGATGCTGCCCGTCAACCTGATGGCCGTGGGCTCCACGCTGGTGGTGCTGCTGCTGTTTTTCCGCAAGAGCATTCCGCCGCGCTACGACGTCAGCCAATTGCCGAGCCCGGCGTCCGCCATTCGCGACCCCATCACCTTTCGTGCCGGCTGGATCGTGCTGGCCTTGCTGCTTGCCGGCTTCTTCGTGCTGGAGCCCATGGGCATTCCGGTCAGCGCCATTGCCGCGGCCGGTGCGCTGGGCCTGCTGGTCATCGCCGGCCGCCAGCACATCGTGGGCACGCGCAAGATCATGCGCGAGGCGCCCTGGCACATCGTGATTTTTTCCTTGGGCATGTACCTGGTCGTCTACGGCCTGCGCAACGCCGGCCTGACCGCGCACCTGGCGCAGGTGCTGGACCGCTGCGCCGAATACGGACTGTGGGGCGCGGCGATGGGCACGGGCCTGATCACCGCGTTCCTGTCGTCCGTCATGAACAACCTGCCCACGGTGCTGGTGGGCGCGCTGTCCATTGCGGACACCAGCGCCACCGGTCCGCTGAAAGACGCCATGATCTACGCCAACATCATCGGCAGCGACCTGGGGCCGAAAATCACGCCGATCGGCAGCCTGGCGACGCTGCTCTGGCTGCATGTGCTGGCGCGCAAAGGGCTGCGGATCACGTGGGGCTATTACTTCAAGGTGGGCATTGTGCTGACGTTGCCGGTACTGCTGCTGACGCTGGCCGCGCTGGTATGGCGGCTGCAATAGCGCAGCGACTGTCCCCCTGCTTTTAATAACTTTTAGTTATTACGCAAGCACAAATAGATGGTTTGAGCCATTAAACCGCCGCCGTAAACTTCCAAGCATCTCCACGGGCGCCCCTACACGCGCCCGTTTGCTTTGAACCGATTCAATCCCCCCGGGATGCCCCATGAGTTCCAACGCCTCGACCTTGCCCCTGCCCTCGGCCCTGCCGCCACTGCACATCAACCGCAAGCCCTTGTGGATTGCGCTGCTGCTGTTGCTGGCCGGCGCGCTCTATCTGCTTCAAACCGTCAGCTGGCGCCAAGGTGCGCTGTGGGTGATTGGCGCTCTGCTGGGCGTCACGCTGTATCACGCATCTTTCGGCTTTACGCAGGCCTGGCGCGTGTTCGTGTCCGACCGCCGCGGCGCGGGCCTGCGCGCACAGATGCTGATGCTGGGCGTGGGCGTGCTGCTGTTCTTCCCGTTCCTGGCCGCCGGCACGCTGTTCGGCCAACCCGTCACCGGCTTCGTATCGCCCCCGGGCGTGTCCGTGGTGCTGGGCGCGTTCCTGTTCGGCATCGGCATGCAGCTGGGCGGCGGTTGCGCGTCGGGCACGCTGTTCGCCGTGGGCGGCGGCAACACGCGCATGCTGGTCACGCTGCTGTTCTTCATTGTGGGCTCGGTCGTTGCCACGGCCAATTTCAGCTGGTGGTCGACGCTGCCCGCCTTGGCGCCCACATCGTTGATCAAGACCTGGGGCCTGGCGCCCGCGTTGATCGCCAACCTGGTGGTTTTTGCCCTGATCGCCTGGGGTACCACCGCGCTTGAAAAGCGTCGCCACGGCCACGTGATTTCCTTTGCCTCGCGCACCGCGCGCCCCGTTTCCCTGCTGCAAGGCCCGTGGCCGCTGATCTGGGGCGGCGTTGCGCTGGTCGTGTTGAACTTCGCCACGCTGGCGCTGGCCGGCCGCCCGTGGGGCATCACATCCGCCTTTGCCTTGTGGGGCGCCAAAGCCTTGAACGCCGTCAGCGGCGATGTGGCCAGCTGGACGTACTGGAGCAAGCAGCCTTCGCTGGGCGCGCCGTTGCGCCAGGACGTCACCACCGTCATGGACATCGGCCTGATGCTGGGCGCGCTGGCCGCCGCCAGCGCCGCCGGTAAATTCGCCCCCGTCTGGAAGGTGCCTGCACGCTCGCTGGCCGGCGCCGTCATCGGCGGCCTGTTGCTGGGATATGGCGCTCGCTTGGCCTTCGGTTGCAACATCGGCGCGTACTTCAGCGGCATCCTGTCGGGCAGCCTGCATGCCTGGCTGTGGCTGCCGGCCGCCTTCGCGGGCAGCGCGCTGGGCGTGCGCTTGCGCCCCGCCTTCGGCCTGGCCGTCGAGAAAACGCCCCCGGCTTCCAGCTGCTGACGGCCCGCTGCTGAAAAACTGTGTTCCACGCATCGCCCCCTTTTCAGGGGGCTTTTCTTTTTTCGGCCGCGCCGGCTGGTGTATGGTGGCGTCACTTGCGCACCCCGGAGAGAACATGAGCTGGATGCTTGGCCGTTACACGGCCTTTTTATTGACCCTTGCCGGCGCTGCCGTCACCGCTTTCCTGGCGGCTACCGATTCACTGTGGTGGCTATGGGCCGCCGTTCCGCTGGCGATGCTGGGCGCGCTTGGCGTCTACGACCTGATCCAGACGCGCCACGCCATCCGGCGCAACTATCCCGTCATCGGCAACCTGCGCTTTCTGTTCGAGTTCATCCGCCCCGAGATCCGCCAGTATTTCCTGGAAGACGACACGCAGGCCGCGCCCTTCTCGCGCGCGCAACGTTCCATTGTTTATCAGCGCGCCAAGCGCGAAATCGACAAGCGCCCCTTCGGCACGCAGGAAGACGTGTACGGCGACCGCTACGAATGGATCAACCATTCCATGTCGCCCTCGCACATCAATGACACGGACTTTCGTGTCACGGTGGGCGGCCCGGACTGCACGCAGCCCTATTCGATGTCTGCCTTCAACGTGTCGGCCATGAGCTTTGGCGCGCTGTCGGCCAACGCCGTGCTGGCATTGAACGAAGGCGCGCGCCAAGGGGATTTTGCGCACGACACTGGCGAAGGCGGCATCAGCCGCTACCACCGCCAGCCGGGGGGCAGCCTGGTGTGGAACATCGGGTCGGGTTACTTCGGATGCCGCGACGAACAGGGGGCATTCTCCGAAGAAGCCTTCATCAAGAACGCCTGTACGCCGCAGGTGAAGATGATTGAAATCAAGCTGTCGCAGGGCGCCAAGCCCGGCCATGGCGGTATCTTGCCCGCCAGCAAGGTCACGCTGGAAATCGCCGAAGCGCGCGGCGTGGCCGCGTGGCAGGATTGCAACTCCCCAGCCAGCCATTCGGCTTTCGACACGCCTATCGGCTTGATGAAATTCGTGGCGCGGCTACGAGAACTGTCGGGCGGCAAACCGGTAGGATTCAAGTTCTGCGTGGGCCACCCCTGGGAATGGTTCGCCATCGTCAAGGCCATGCTGGAAACCGGCATCACGCCGGATTTCATCGTGGTGGACGGCGCGGAAGGCGGCACGGGCGCGGCGCCGGTTGAATTCGTGGACCACGTAGGCACACCGCTGCGCGAAGCGCTGCGCCTGGTGCACAACACCTTGATCGGCGTGAACCTGCGCGACCGCATCAAGATCGGCGCATCCGGAAAAATCATTACGGCCTTCGACATGGCGCGCGTCATGGCGATGGGCGCCGACTGGTGCAATGCGGCTCGCGGTTTCATGTTCGCCATCGGCTGCATCCAGGCCCAGGCCTGCCATACCGGCAAATGCCCCACCGGCGTCACCACACAAGACCCGCTGCGCCAGCGCGCGCTGGTGGTGCCCGACAAGGCCCAGCGGGTGGCCAACTTTCATCGCAATACGCTGCACGCGCTGGCCGAGCTTCTGGCGGCGGCGGGCCTGACGCACCCGGGCCAACTGCGCCCGCATCACATCGCACGCCGCATCTCGTCCAGCGAAATCCGTTTGTTGTCGGCGCTGTTTCCTGAGTTGGCGCCAGGTGAACTGCTGCGAGGCGAATTCCGGCATCAGGTGTTTCGCGTGGGCTGGGCCATGGCCCAGGCGCAATCGTTCCAACCCACGCAAGACATCACCACGGCGCTGGCCGAGCACCGCGCCTAGCCACGCAGCGCTGACCGCTTGAGACAGCTAGGGCCGATGTTCGAACGCGGGCGCTACAGCCAGCGTTCGAACATCCGCGAAAAGAACTCCATGAACCGATCGTCCACCCCACGCTGCCGCCAGGTTTCCGGGGTGATGGGCACGGAATCGGCAACGTCGCGCTGGAACAGCGCTTCCATTTCGCCGGCGAATTCCGGGCCCAGCACGACCGCGTTGATCTCGTAGTTCAGCGCGAAACTGCGCCAGTCCATATTGCTGGACCCCACCGTGGACCAGACGCCGTCCACCACCGCCGTCTTGGCATGCAACAAGGCATCGCGGCGCTCGTAGAGCTTGACGCCGGCTTCCAGCAGATCGGTGTAATGCGAGCGGCCGGCGTTAAAGACCAGCGACGAATCGCTGAACCCGGGCAACACCAACACCACATCGACACCGCGCCGCGCGGCGGCCGACAACACGTCGATAAAGGCCGGGTCGGGCACGAAGTACGCCATGGTGATGTGGATGGATTTCTGCGCGCTTTCAAATGCCGACATCAGCGTCAGATAGACGGTATAGCCGTCGCTGCGATCGGGTTGATTCGCCAGGATGCGCACGGTGGTCGACCCCGTCGGCGGCGCGACATGCGTGCCGCCGCCCTTGATCGGTTCATCCGATTGCGACGCCCAGCCCGCCTGAATCACCTGTTCCAGCTGCGCCACGGCCGGCCCTTCGATGCGCAAGTGCGTATCGCGCCATGGCGCGGCCTTGGCATCGCCCTTGGCCTTCGGGCCGTCTTGTTTTGCATCATCGGGCTTGGCATCAGCCTCTTTACCCGCGCCGCTGCCCGAGCCGCCACTGGATTTACCACCCGACCCGGGGGTCGAGCCCGAGGCCGCCCCCGGCGACGACTCATAAACGCTGCTGACATTGATGCCGCCCAGGTAGCCGACCTTGCCGTCAACCACCAGCACCTTGCGGTGATTACGCTGGTTCGGTGACCACCCCGCGCGCGCGGCGACCGGGTTGACGGGGTTGAACACCGCCACCTGAACGCCTGCGTCGCGCAAGCGTTGAAACAGGGCGTCGGGCGTCTTGATGGTGCCCACCGCGTCGACCATCAAAGACACTTCGGCGCCGCGATTGCGCGCGGCGATAAGCGCCTCGGCAAAGCGCGCGCCTTCGGCGTCGTCTTCAAAAATATAGGTCTCCATGTGCACATAGCGGCGCGCCTGTGCAATGGATTTGAGCATCGCTTGATAGGTCGTGGGCCCGTCGGCCAGCAACTTGACTTGATTGCCGGGCGACAGAGGCGCGCCGCTGACGGCTTGCTCGACCGCCAGGTGACGCGCCAGGAAATCATCCTTCGGCGTGTTGGGGTCGGCCACAATGCCTTGCCCGCGCCGATAGCTTTCGCGTGCGGCCTCGGCGGACAGCCCCGCCTGTTCTTTACGGGCCTGGCGTTCATCGGCGTCCGGCACGCGGGCGCAGGCCGCCAGCAGCGTGGCCGCGCACGCCAGCACCAATGCGTGCGCCCCACGACGCGCGCCGGGCAGCCACGAAGGCGCGCCCGGCGCGCGTACTACCCGGCCCAAGGCCGGTGGTGGTCTCATGGCGACTGCGGCTTAACGCCGGCCGCTGGCCACCAGGCAGCCCAGCAAGGCGCCTACCAATGCCGCCACGCCCACCGACTTCCAGGCATGTTCGTGCACGTATTCATCGGCGTAGGCCTTGGCGCGATAAGCACGTTCGCGTGCCGCGCCTTCCCAATCACCCGCATGGTGGCGCGCTTCGGCAAGTTGCGACTTCAGCCGAGCACGGGCGGATTCAATCTCGGAGCCCGTATAAGAAGCCGTCGAACGCAAGAGGTCTTCGGTTCCAGAGAGCAGATCGCGGAAGCTGTCGTTGACCCGGTCACGGTGCAGAGCCATCTCGGCGCGTTGGTGCTTTCGATTCATAGTCGCTCCTTTGAAGATTGGGGTCGCAAGGGGGGAGAGCCACGCCGCGTTGCCGCAACGTCAACGACGCCACCCCGTTGACCATGTCCCCATTGTGCCGATCATTTGGCGGCGCCGCTCCAGCTTTCGCAACCAGCCGTAATCCGATATTTCAGCGGCCCGAAACTTGCTGTAGGGCTACCGCGAAGCGCCGGGCGGGCGGCATCCCTGGTTCGGCCCGCTGCTTCGATTTCGTAAAAGTCCATTGCATTCAGCGGCTTAGCGCTTGACACCGCAGCCCCCCTGGCCGCCACAATAACCCCCTTGCAATGCGCTTCAACTGCCTCAAAAAAGGAATGAACGCATGGTTTCCCCTTCTGCAATGCTTGCCCCCGCGGCGCCGTCTTTCGTGGCGCACGAGGCCCAGGCCCCCCGTCCCGAACAGGCAGAGCTGCGCGACGGCTTGCTGGATGATCCGGCGCATATCGACCCCAAGTTTTTGTACGACGCGCTGGGTTCGTCGCTGTTCACGGCCATTACCCAACTGCCCGAGTACTACCCGACGCGCTGCGAAGCCGAGATTTTTCAGAATCACGCCCACGACATCGCACGCCACATCGGGCCGGTGCAGTCGATGATCGATCTGGGCGCGGGCGATTGCGTCAAGGCCGAGCGCCTGTTCGCGCGCTTACGCCCCAAGCACTACATCCCCATCGATATCTCGGCCGATTATCTTCAAGCCGCCGTGGAACGCCTGCGCTTGTCGTACCCCGACCTGGAAGTGACTCCGGTGGGCCAGGATTTCTCACAAATTCTTGCGTTGCCGGCGGGCGTTCCGCCTGCGCAGCGCCTGTTCTTCTACCCCGGCTCCAGCATCGGCAACCTGAATCCGGACAGTGCGCTTGCCATGCTCAAGCGCATCCGCGCGCAATGCGCCGGTGGCGGACTGCTGGTGGGGGTAGACCGGGTCAAGCCCAAGCAGGTGCTTGAGCCCGCTTATGACGATGCACTACACCTGACCGCGGCGTTCAATCTGAACTTGCTGCGGCACGTGAACAACGTGCTGGACAGCGATTTCGACGTGGCCGACTGGCGCCACGTCGCCCTGTTCAACAGCGCCCGGTCGCGCGTGGAAATGCATCTTGAAGCGCTACGCGCGGTGCGCGTGTCGTGGCCCGGGGGCCAGCGCGAATTTCGCGAAGGCGAACGCATCCATACCGAAAATTCCTACAAGTTCACGCCGCAAGCGTTCTCGGACCTGCTGCAACGCGCCGGCTTTGGCGACATTGCCCACTGGTCGGATTCGCGCGGCTGGTTCTCGGTTTTCAGCGCCCGTGCATGACGCGGGCAGTTCATCAACGCCACTGGAGGATCGCCATGGAACCTGCCTGCCTGCTGACTCACCCCGCCACCGGACCCTACGCAAGCGGGCAGGCCGGCCAGCATGACCGCTACGACGCGGTGCGGTCCACCAGCACCGCGCTTGCAGCGCCGCTCAGTCCTGAAGATTGCCAGGTGCAGTCCATGCCGGACTGTAGCCCCGTCAAGTGGCACCTGGCGCACACCACCTGGTTTTTCGAAACCTTCCTGCTGACGCATTTCCACCCGGCCTACAGCGTGTTCCACCCGCAGTACCGGATGCTGTTCAATTCCTACTACAACGCCATCGGCGCCAAACATCCGCGACCGCAGCGGGGGCTGTTGTCGCGCCCTGCCCTGTCCGAGGTCCAGCAATATCGGCAGCATGTCGACGCGGCCATGCACGACCTGATTTCGCGGCTGGGCGGCAATGATCCTGCGTTTGATGCCCTGCTTGAACTGGGCTTGAACCATGAACAGCAACATCAGGAATTGATCCTGACCGACCTCAAGCACATGCTGTCCTTCAATCCCCTTAAGCCCGCGTACGTGGCGCCGGGCTCGCCCGCACTGCCACCGGCCACGCCGGCCGGGTGGACGCGCTATGGCGGCGGCATTACGCGCATTGGCCACGACGGCCGAGGTTTTGGTTTTGACAATGAAGGCCCGGCGCATGAGGTGCTGCTGGGGCCTTACTACCTGGCCGACCGCCTGGTCACCCAACACGAGTTCCTGGAATTCATCCGCGACGGCGGCTACAAGCGGCCCGAACTGTGGCTGTCGGCAGGTTGGGACCGCGTGTGCGCCGAGGGCTGGCGCGCGCCGCTTTATTGGCAAGGCCAACGCGACGACTGGCAGGTCTTCACGCTACGCGGCCTGCGGGAAGTGGAATTGCAGGCGCCCGTCACGCACGTCAGCTACTACGAAGCCGATGCCTATGCGCGCTGGGCCCGGGTGCGCTTGCCGCGCGAAGCGGAGTGGGAACACGCCGCGCGCCAGCAGACCGACCCCGTGTTTCCCGGCCGCGCCAACATGCTGGAAAACGGCCACCTGGACCCGCGTCCCGCGCCCGCGCGCAACGCGTCCGGCGGACCGGTCCAGCTATTTGGCGACGCCTGGGAATGGACGGCAAGTTCGTACGACGCCTATCCCGGCTACAAGCCCGACGCAGGCGCGGTGGGCGAATACAACGGCAAGTTCATGTGCAACCAATACGTGTTGCGCGGCGGCTCATGCGTGACGCCGCGCGACCATGTCCGGGCCAGCTACCGCAACTTTTTCCCACCGGAAGCGCGCTGGCAGTTTTCGGGTATTCGGCTGGCCAGGGATGCGTGAAAAGGCACGCTGATTTTTCGCTTGCCGCCCGCTTGCACGCGAAAAAAGTTTTATGCTAGAATTTCGTTCTTCGTTGATCAGCGACACGGATTTGGAAACAAACCGGGCACTGAAAAACGGGGAAAGCAGGACAAGTTGGCGCATTAGCTCAGCCGGTTAGAGCGACGGAATCATAATCCGCAGGTCCCCTGTTCGAATCAGGGATGCGCCACCAAGAATTTAAAAAGGCCCTCACTTCGGTGAGGGCCTTTTGCATTGCAGGACTGCGGCCGGGGCGGGGGGCTTAAGCGCTGCCCCCCCTTGCGCAAAATTAGCGCAAAGCGCCCGGGGCGCTTCCGCCTCCGTCTGCCCCGTCCGCCTGCTTCTGCTTTACAGCTTGCGAAGCGTATCGCGACGCTTTCCGCCCCAGGTTGCGGCCAGGCTGGCGACGAAGGCGCCGATCAGCATCGATGCGAAGCCCCACAGCGCGAACGCGGCGGCTGCCTTGCGCGCCTTGTCGGCCGCTTCCTTGGCCTTTTGCTTGGCGTCTTCGGCGGCCTTTTTGGCGTTGGCGATGGTCTGCTCGACACGGCGCTGCGCCACGGCAGGTTCCTGACCGGTTTGCGCGGCCACGACCTTTGCCACGTAGTCGCGGTCTTCGGGCGTCATGTCACCACGCGCCAGGCTCATGGCCACGATGCGGCCGACTTCCGTGCGGGCGGCGTTACGGTCGCCGGCCGCTTCGGGCCGGTCCGAACGCAGCAACGTATCGGTGAAGTACTCCGTTGCGCGATCCATGCCACCGCCGCTGGCGCCGGCCGCGGCCGTGGCCGTCACCGCCGTGCCTGCACCGGCAGCCACCGACGCGCCCGCCTTGGCCGCGCCGGACGCCAACGTGGCAATGGCCGAACCCAGCAAGGCCGCGCTGACAACCGCGCTCAGTGCCCACACCAGAAAGCCGTGGGCCGTGTCGCGAAAATAGATCTCGTCGGAATGCACGTCCACCCACTTGGTGCGCAGGCGCCCCGCGACGTAGCCGCCGATACCGTACGACACGATCTGCGTGAACAGCATCCACGCAATGATGCTGATGCCCACGGCGGGCGCGGACATGCCCTCATCGCCCCAGGGCGACACCGACAGGAAGCCCAGGCCGGTACCGCCGGCAAACAAGGCCAATGACAGCGCCGCGGCGATTACGGCACCCGCGAATACCGCGGCCCAGGACACCGCCGATATCGCCGACTCGCGTGGCGGCACGGCGCCGTAGGGTTGGCTCAAAGATGATGCGTTTTCCATGGTGATTCCTTGTTCATTGTTATTTCACGCCGGCTGCGTGCAACGCCGCACCGACGCGGATGCACGAGACGGCCAACCGGCATCAATGCCAGAAAAGCGCCAGCAGAATGATGATGGGAATAGGCACGCCAAGCAGCCAAAGCAAAATGGAACGCATGACAGACTCCTTCTCAGGGTTATCGAAAAAAGTGGACGTGGCGCTCAGGCCAGGTCGATCGCGCCCGGCATGCGGGGGTCCGGCGCAGGCGGTGTGGGGTCCTGCAGCGGCGGATCATCCGGGGGCTGATTCGGGTCCGACAGGGGATCGTCGGGCGGCAGGTTGCCGGGCAACGACGGGTCATCCGGCGGCAGATCGTCCGGCAAGCCGGGCTCTCGATGCGGGGACTGGGGCATGATCGGTTCTCCTCTGTGGCGCAAAGTGCACCGCCCTGCCCTTCAGCAAGCGGCGTTCCCGGCACCGGCAACGTCCCACCACCCCGTCCCCGCCGTACCCGCCCTACGCGTCCTCCGCTCCCATTAGCCATTACCACCGCGCGCAAAAAAGCCCTCTTGCGAGGGCTTCCGGTCATTCAACAGCGAGGCGGCTTCACGGCTTGGGTTTGCCGTCCCGGCTTATCGCCACGGCATTATTTCCGTCTTTACCCAGGATTTTCATGATTGCGGCCTTACCGGCAACCGAAGCTTCATCCTGGCTGCCATATCGCTTTTCAGAATAATTGGTGCTGTGCACATTGCCGGTTTCGGGATCCAGCAACGTGATGATCCAGGCGAATTCGCCCGGCAGCAGTTGCCTGACTTGAAGCGTGGCACGCGTGCCAGGGCGCAATCTGTTCGGCATGTTGCCGCCTTTTCCAGGATGGGACGCCGCCATCGTAGCGCAAACCGTGGATGCATGAAGCCCTTGGCGTACACCGTTTGAATTGCTGCAACCGCACACGAATTCATGCTGCGGACCGCGCGGCAAAAACGCCACACCGAGATCCCCGCGCCAGGAAAACCCTAGGGCCAAGTCCGCAAATACAGGCGCACAATCAGTTCACACATACAGACCGTACAACGCGGCGCCGAATCCCTTTAATCAGGCGAGGACGGAGACAACATGACTTACGTAGCAGTGGTAATGAGCTGTTTGATGGTTATGGGTATCGTCGGATTAGTGGTTCAAACGATTCGAAGCGCGGGCCCCGAGCCCTGGCTGAAGATATCGGCGGCGATTGTCAGTTCAACTTTTGCGTCGTTGTTGCTTATCCCGTTGGGATACGCGGTGGCGCAATCCATGCTGATCGACTGATTGTTTTTAACCTTCGGTAATCGCCGCCCCGGGCTACACGCCCCGAGCGGCTTTGCTTTTCGTTGCTGCCCAACACAACAAAGAGCCCGCTGTGACCATCGCCACTCCTTGCCAGAATGACGCGGTCAAGCGGGTAGACAGCCATACGGCTGCGAAAAAGGTGGACAGCACCGGAGTGAAATAGGACGCCGTCGCCAACAAGGTCAAGTTGCCGTTCAGTATGCCCACGTTCCACAGCGCGTAACCGGCAGCCATTGCACCGCCGGTAATAACGAGTTCAAGCGTGGCGGGCACGGTAAACGCCAACGGCGGTTCGGCGCTGAATCCGTACTTGGCCCACAAGGCTGCCGCCGTCAGCATGAAAAACAAGGTCACGCCGTTTTTACCGTCGGCATATCGTTTGGTCACGTTGCAATACACGGCCCAGATAATGGCGCCGCCCAATGCCAATCCATAACTCAGGGGGTTGCTGGAAATGTTTGCCAGTGTGCGTTCCCAAGACAGGCTTGATCCGCCCACGACCCACACGATGCCGCATACCGACAGCAATATGCCGGGCACCACCCAGGCATTGGCGCGCTGCCCGTTCATGGCAATGGCGAACAGCACAGTCAGGCAAGGCCAAAGATAATTGACGATGCCCAGCTCGATAGCTTGGGCGCGGTCCAGCGCAAACCCCAGGGATAGCGACAGGCAGATCTCATACGCAACGAACAGCATGCTGCCCACCCAGAGATAACGCCTCGGAAAACTCCGTAACGTCGGAAACCCAAGCAGACACACAAGGAAGGCTGAACCTACCGTATAAATAAGCGCGGCGCCCCCGACGGCGCCGAAATTCTCACTGACGCCGCGAATCAGGCCGACGACCGTGCCCCAAAGCAAGATCGCCAGCAGACCGAAAAATGTGGCCGTATTCCGGCCGGGAGAGAATCGCATTACCGTTTCCGCTAATTTGCTTGATGCCCCTCGTTTGGCACCCGAGCGGCGGCAGGCGGGCAGTGTAGCGAAAACCAATCGTTATCGTAGTGACCGACCGGGGCGGCCAGTACCGCGCCGGGATACGCGACAGACCCACTGAAACATCAAACAAGAGGGAGTATCAGCGGCATGGCCATTTCCATACGCAGATTGAGCGATGTGCTAGCCAGCACGGAGTCGGGCCGGCTTTACCGGATCGAAGTCTTCTTGCAAGCGGATACGCCCGGTGCGTCCGGCCCGCCCCTGCTTGCGACGTCCCGGTACATCCTCAGAACCTCTGAGGGAGAAGGCGTGATCGCCCTGGGTGAGCGACGATATCAGTTGAATTCCGGCGAGGTCCTGACGGCGCTGGCGCCCCAGCAACCGCCGCGGCCTGATGCGTAAACCGCCTGGCGCCCCGCGCTAGCGATCCCACGCCACCCGCCGCTTGCCTTCGCCTTTGGCCTTGTAGAGCGCCACATCGGCGCGCTCAAGCAGCTGCAACATCGTAATACCGGAGTCGGGATAGACGGCAATACCCACGCTGGCCGACACGCCCACGCTGATGCCCGGATAGGGCAAAGACAAGCTATCGACCAGCGCCTCGGCCACGGACTGTGCCTGTTCCTGGCCCACTCCCAGCAGCAGCACCGCGAATTCGTCGCCGCCCAGCCGGGCTGCCACATCGGACACGCGGATCGCGCGCGCCATGCGGTCCGCGGCCTCTTTCAGCACGGTGTCGCCAGCGGCATGGCCGTGCAGGTCGTTGACCGCCTTGAAGCCGTCAAGGTCGATGGCCAGGATGGCGAAGGATTCGCCGCTGCGCTGCGCCACGGCTAATTCGCGCAGCACGAGCTCACCGAACAGCACCCGGTTGCACAGGCCCGTCAACGGGTCGTAGTGTGCCAGGTGCTGCGCGTGCGCCAGCATGCGGGACGCCTGCAACAACGCCGTGCCGACTTCCTCTGCCTCTTTGACGCTTGTGCCCGCCAGCTCGACGGTGCGCCCCTCCCCCAACGCCAACGCCGGCCCGACCAACCCCTGCACCGCAGACGTCAAGCGGCTGGCAAGACGCAACGCCAGCCACAGCCCCAGGCCGAACGCGAACAAGGTGCCCAGGGCAATCCAGGCAATCGACCGGTACAGATCCGTGGTGACCAGACTCATGGGCGCACCCGCCACAACCGTCCAGTCCGACAACATCGAACGGCTGAACGCCGTGTAGACCGGCGTGCCTTCCTTGGTGATGGATTCGAACGCCCCTTCGCCTTCCTGCTGCACGGCCTGCGCCAGCGCGGGCACGGCCTTCTGGCCGACGAACTTCGCGCCGTCGCGAGTGCGAGCGATGATTGTTCCCGAGCCATCCAGCACCGCGGCCACCCAGCCTTCGGGCAAGGCGCGCCGGGCCAGCGCGTGGCCGATACGGTCGGGGGACAAGCCCACGTTCAGGCTGTAAATCACATTGTCGGCCCGCACCACCGGTACACCCATCGCAATCGTCGGCTTCTTGCTGACGCCGCCGATGAACAGGCTGGTCAGCACCGGCGCCCGCGTAGCGAATACCCGTCGCAGGTCATCGGGCGCACCGCTCAGAGGCAATGGCGCGCCAAAGGGCGCCAGGGTATTGATCAGCTGGCGCCCGTCGTGGTCGGTCAGGACATAACTGTCCACGATCTGAAAACGCAACGAATCCCGCGCGCGCTGATGAAAACTGGCAAGGTCGCCGCTAAGCAGGTCTGGCGAGGTGGCCAGCATCTGCAAGCCGGCTTGAACGCCGGTCAGCTCGCGATCAAGGATGGCGGCAAGGTTGCGAGCCAGGAAAATCGTGTCTCGCAGGATCCGGTCTTTTTGGACGACGTAACTTTCGTACACCGCCACCGACGCCACGACCAGGGCCGGCAAAATACAGGCAAAGACGAGTGTCAGCAGACCGGTGCGCATTGAATACCGGTGTTGAGGGCGCGTCCGCACGCCAGGCAGGCTTTCGCCATCAGCCATCGTCTTCCCCCTTGGAACCATGCGCCTCCCGATACGTCCTGTACGGATCGCCGTCCGGTCAGGATGAAATTCAGAAATTATTGCAGAAGCCGCAACCGCACACTCCGCGCACAGACGCCTTTTCGGGGCGTTATCACGCCTTTGGCGCGCCACATCGCGTCCCCAATTTACTCCGAAAAATCCGCGCCCGCGACGATTTGATGGGGGCGAAACGCGTCTTGTCCGGGCGCGACAGCCAAGCTGTTGCTACTATCGCCGCCATGAACAATCCGTCCCTGAAAAAGACCGTCGGCGCCCGCCTGGACGCGGCGGATATTACCGTGCTGATCCATGGCGCCATCGCCGCGCTGCTGGGCGCGGGCATGCAGCAGTTAATGGCCCATCGGGCCTGGCCCTGGGGCCACCCCTTCGCCTTGTATTTCCTGCTGCAATGGCTGGCGCTGATGCCGCTTGCCGCAGCGTTGCTGTCGGGAATGAAAAGCCGTCGACGGTGGCTGACGGCGCTGGGCATCTTCGGCGTGTTGCTGCCGCTGGTCACTGCTTACGGCATGACCGCTGCCTTTGGATCCATGCCTGATGAACGAGGCGGCTGGGCGGGCCGTGGCGAGACGGCAATGGCGCTGTTGTTGGCGGGCATGGTCGGCTTTGTGCTGCTGGCCTTGGTGCAGGCGCTGGACGTTCACAGGCCTCGCTGGAACTACCCCGCCATTTTCCGCGCTGCATGGCGCAACACGGTCCACCTGGGCTTGAGCCTTGGCCTGGCGCTTTGCGTTTTCATGCTGATGGCGGCGGCCGGGGCGATGTTCGACATGATCGGAATCCGCATCGTGCGCAGTCTGGTCGAGGACGCGACGTTCCGCTTTGCCGTGTGGCCGATGGTCCTGGCCGCCTGCCTGGTCGGCCTGCGCCGCCGGCCGGCGCTGACGAACATCCTGCAACGCGCCTGGCTGACGCTCAATGCGTGGCTGCTGCCGCTGGTGACGGTAGTGGGCCTGGCCTTTACCGTTGCGCTGGCGGCAAGGCTGGCGCTGGGGCTTCAGGCCGTGCAATTATCCGCCGGCGCGCTGATCGCCTTTTTACTGGTCTGGATCAAGCTGATCAACGCGGCCTGGCAAGACGGTCCGCAAGCAGACCCGTTTGGGCCTCGGCTGCGCCGGCTGTTGCGCTGGGCGATGGTGTGTCTGTTGCCGTTGGCGGCCGTCGCCCTGACCGGCGCGGTAATTCGCGTCGAGCAATACGGCTGGACGGTGCTGCGCGCCTGGGGCGTGGGTGCCGCTGCGATCCTGGTGCTGTACGGGGTCGGGTATGCGTGGGCGGCGATACGTGGCAAACACCATCATGCGGCGCTTGCAGCCACCAATCTGGTCGCGGCATTGGCCACGGTGGCGCTGCTGCTGGCGCTTGCCACGCCGCTGGCCAACCCGCTGCGCCTGAGCGCCGAAAGCCAGTTTCAGCGGCTGGTGGACGGGCGCAAGGATCCGGAGGATTTCAGCTTTCATGCCATGGGCAGAGACTACGGCGTGTGGGGGCACGATGCCTTGCGCCGGCTGGCGGACGGCGCTGCCAATGCGCGCGACCCTCGTATTGCCGAAGCCGCCAAAGAGACGCTGCAAGGCGGATATTTCCGCTGGGACGCGCCCTTGGATCCCGCGCGGGATCAAGCCCCCGACCTTGCTGTAACGCTGGCCGTGACACCGGCCGGGCGCGACGTCCCGGTGGCGTGGTGGCGCACTCTGCGACGCGAACATCCCGCGTTGGCACGCGCGTGCGTGCCTGGTGCCCAGGCGCAGGCCCAGGCCCGTGCCGAAGCCTCGGCCGCCGCTGCGTCGGGCGCCGAAGCGTCGGGCGCCGATGCGTCGGGCGCCGCTGCGTCTACTGCCGAGGCACCGCCTGTGTCGCGCTGCCGTGTCATCTTCGCCGACCTGACGGGTGACGGCGCGGACGAACTGGTTTTGTACGTGGCGCCGCAATCCGACACAGACTACCCGGGGCCGGACCGCTTCAGCGCGTTTACGCTGGATGCGGCCGACCAATGGCGTTATCTAGGCGACCTGCACGCCGCCAGCTTTGAACAGCCCATGGAAGACGTCACCGGCGTGGACGATGTGGCGCAGGCGTTAAAGCAGGGGCTGGTGCGCACCCGCCCCCGAGCCGATCGCGACCTGCTCATTGGCGACCAGTTGCTACGTCTGCGTTGATGCAATGGCCAGCCGCCAGGCGCTAGTCGGCCAGCGCCGAATCGTTATTTCGGCGGCGCCACCGGCAGCTTGTCTTGCTGCTCAAGCGTGTTGTCGGTGGGCGAAAAAAGGTCCCAGCACGCCATGAACAGCGCGGCGATCAGCGGCCCGATCACAAAGCCATTCAGCCCGAACAGGGCCATGCCGCCCAACGTGGAAATCAGCACCACGTAGTCGGGCATCTTCGTGTCCTTGCCCACCAGGATGGGTCGCAGCACGTTGTCGACCATGCCGATGACCAGCACCCCGAATGCGATCAGCACCGCGCCCTTGACCACGGCGCCGGTCAGCAGGAAGTAGATCGCGACGGGCGCCCAGATCAGGCCTGCCCCGATGGCCGGCAGCAGCGACAAAAACCCCATGATCACGCCCCACAGCAGCGCGCCCTGGATCGACAGAATCGAAAAGATAATGCCGCCCAGCGCGCCCTGCGCGGCCGCCACCGCGATGTTGCCCTTGACGGTGGCGCGCACCACGGTCGTGAACTTGCGGAACAGATGTTGCTTGTGCGCGTCGCTAAGCGGCATGGCGCGCTTGATGCGCGCCGACAGCTCTGGCCCGTCACGCAGCAGGAAGAACAGCAGGTACAGCATGATGCCGAAGCTGATGACGAACTGGAACGTGTCCTGCCCGATGCTCAGCGCCTGGGTCGCAAGGAACTGGCTGGCCTGCATCGCGCCGGCGCTGAGTTTTTCTTGCAAGCTGGGAATATCGGCCAGATCGAAGCGCGCCAGCACGTCATGCACGGAAGGCGGCAACGCCGCCATGGCTTGCTGGAAATAGGCGCCGAAATTCAGTTCGCCGGACTTGATGCTCTGGTACAGGTTGGCGCCTTCGCGAACCAGGGACCCGGTAATCGCCACCAACGGCAGAATGACCAACAGCAACACGCCCAGCAATGTGATCAGCGCGGACAGATTGCGCCGCCCGCCCATGCGCTTGACCAGACGGCGCTGCAAGGGTCCAAAGATGATGGCAAGAATGGCACCCCAGAAAACGGCGCCGTAGAAAGGCCACAACAGCCAGCCGAACGCGATGGAGACCACCACGAGCAGGAGCAGAAAGGTTCTGTAGTGCAAGCTGGGTGATTGGCTCATGTTCCATTCCAGGCACGGCGATCGCCGCGAGACCGGCATTGTACAAAGCCCATGCACCGGCGCCCTGTCACTCGCCGCGCCGCGCGGCCAACAGGATCGTCCGGCGAGCCTGGGTCAAGGCGTCCGACTGTGCGTTCAGGCCTTGCAGGCGCAGGTTCAGTTCCTGTTGCAGAGTGGGCGTCGCCACGCGCGCCTGGTCGTCCACCAGCTGTATATCGGCGGCATTGGCGGCCACAAAGGCCCCAACGCCCAGCGCATCGCGCGCCACCGAATCCATTTTGGAAGCCGACCGCATGAGCTCGGTGGCGGGCCCGGTCACGGCCTCGTCATACACGCCGTCATACACCGGCGCCAGATCCGCCGGCAATTCCAATTTGGCGCGTGCGCTGTCCGCCTTCGCGCGGGCGTCCTCAAGCCGGCCGGCGCTGTCGGCAAGCGTCTTGCGCGCGGCCTCGAAACCGCTTTGACGCTGGACGATTTCACCGACGGATCGGATCGTTTCCAACTCAAGCACTGCGTGCATGTCCTGGGCCGACTTGGCCATTTTCTGCTGGAAGTCGGTGATGACTTCGTAGGCGTCGGCGTAATCGCCCACCGCTTCCTTTTCCGCCTTGCTCAGGGCGGGCAGGGGCAGCAGCGCATCGTTATTGACCCGCGCTTGCAGCAGCTGGATGAACGCCGCGCGCTCCTGGGGCTCTTTGTTGACGCACGCCGTTGCGAACAACAGCGACGCCGTTGCCAGAACCATCAGGCCGGCTCGCCACAGTGACATGCGTGTCCTCCTCGCCATAGCGGGTTGATGTATAGACCGATCAAAACCGCGCCGCCTTCGAAACGGAAGCCGACGCATGAGGCCAGATTATCCTGAAGCCCTTGCCGCGCGCCGCCCACGGGTGGAATTTGTTGCGATCGAAGCGAGTTGACACAGGGGCCGGCAAACGGACGCCGTGGCTCACCGCTGGACGGGCCGTTGCGCCAAGGGATAAGCCATCGCACAGCGGCGCGCGGGGTCAAAGCCCGCAGCGGCTTCTGCTTGCAAGCGCGCCTGCAAGCCGGACGAATACGACGGCGCCACTACGTCAAAGCCCAGCCGTCGATAAAACGGCGCATTCCAGGGCAGATGCAGGTCGGTGGTCAGCACGACGGCGCGGTAGCGGTCCGCCTGCCGAGCGTGATCCAGCACCGCCCGCATCAATGCGCGCCCAAGACCGCGCCCCTGCTCGGGCATGGCCACGGACATTTCAGCCAGGTAGAGGTCGCCATCAAGCGGCATGGCCAGCGCAAAACCACACAGCCGCTCGCCGTCCACGGCAACCCACAGCAGGCCAGCGGCCAGGGCCTGACGCAACGTGTCCAACGGCAAGGTGTCGCCGTCGGCGGCCCACGCCATGTCCGTGCCAAGAAAGCGTTGGGCGGCGGAGCGTTCGATGTCGGCCAGGCGGGTCAGGTCGCAAGAATGGGCAAGTCGAATCATGATGGCCCGGAAGTATGCATCAAAGGGATGCACGAGAAGAGAGGCACCGAAGGGAACCCGCCCCGGCGGGGCGCGCCGGGTGATGCTTCCGAGGGAAGCCGCCTTGAAGGGGCCGTAAAATGCGAAATCCCGGCCAGCCGGCCTTCGTTACGTGGTACCGCACTTCATGACTCAACCCGCCTCTTCCGCCCCTTGGGGATTCACCCTGCCCGACTGCCGCGGTGCGGCCGCGCTGCTGTATTTCATGAACGACCTGGCTCGCGTGGTGAATCAGTACCTTGGGCAGGGCCAGTTGTCGGAAGACGCCCTGGCGGCCGCCCAAAAGGCCGTGGACGCGCTGGTCCTGCGCTATGCAGACCTTGACGCGGCGCCCGAGGCGTTCAACGACGAAAGCATCGTTCTGGCCCTTGAAACCGAGCGCCAGCCCGACGGATCGATGGGCGCGCAAGTGGCGTTGCGCATGTCTCCCCGCCTTGAAGAGCTGATCATCGAGGCCCAGCGCCGGGCCCGACAGGCCGAGCACTGAGCCCGCCCCGGGGGCCTGGCCTGGCCCCCTTAAAAAACACTTGCACGGCAATAAAAGTCGCGATAATATCGACGACTAATGCATTTTCGCGCCCCATATTTCCCAGAATAAATTGGCCGAAAACATTAGACCAGGGGCTTGAACCCGGGTACCCGCCGCGAAAACCGCGCGCTACCCAGCCTCCCGGCATTGCAGTCTGATTTGCAAGAACTCCAGGTTTCCCAAAACCAATCACGAGAAAAAACGCGCAAATCGCCAGCATCCGTCCGGATACATGGCACTACCCCGCCACATCTTCACCAATCCGCCAGTCCGGCTTGGAAAGAAGCAACAAGACACGTTGCAACCAGGATCGTGATTACCCATCACATTCCAGGTCGCACAGCACCCGCCAGAGTCAACCCGCTCTGTGCGATCCCTTGAGCCCGCAGGCGCATGCACCGACATGGCAGCCCTCTGGCTCGAACCAATGTCGTCCAGGACTGACCGATGGCATTGGGCCGCAGCACCCCCGCAGTACCCCGTTACGCGCGCACGCAAAAAACATGAGAATGCGCAAACTGACGGCAACACTTATGCGTTAGTGTCATGCCTGCCCTGTCAAAACAAAACCCGGTGACAAGGCAACCGCGAGGACGCGAGGCGCTTTTGGTACGTCCGCCCTTCGCAGCATGCGCCAGACGCAGCTTTTCTAATAACTAGAACCTAAGAGAACACACACCATGAATACTCGTTTCACTACCTCGGACCTGATCCGCCGCCCGGCTCACACGACGCTGGACAACACCCCGATCCATATCGGCGACATCGTTCATCTGCAACCGGCCAATGGCCCGGCCATTCGCGCAACCGTCATCTTCAACGCGCCGATCAACGGCACGACGACTTACACGACGGAAGTCGTGGCTTGCGGCAATACCACGCAGAAGGCCCCTGGCCAGCGGATCCGTTTCCGCCACGAACACGTGCATCGCATCGAATCGGTGCGCAACGCTTCGTATTGAACCCATCGGCGCCACGCGCCGATATCGCTGACAGCTTCGCCGCGCCTGGTGCGCGGCGATTTCATTGTTGCGTGATAAAGTCGCTCGCAACGCAGCCCTGGCACGCTTACCATGCAGAACAATCGACTCGCGGTACGGATCTGGGACCTTCCCACCCGCCTCTTTCACTGGGCGCTAGTCGTCTGTATTGTCGGCGCGTTCGTCAGCGTCAAGCTGGGCGGCCTGTATATGGACTGGCACGTGCGCTTTGGCTGTACGGCGCTGGGCCTGATTATCTTCCGCCTGTTATGGGGCATCGTCGGCCCGCGCTACGCGCGCTTTGCCACGTTCGTGCGCGGCCCCGGCGCGGTGGCCAAATACCTCAAGGGCGCCGCCGCGCCCGCCGGACATAATCCGCTGGGCGCCCTGTCGGTACTGGCGCTGCTGCTGGTCATCGGCTTTCAAGCCGTCAGCGGCTTGTTCACCACCGACGACATCATGATGCAAGGGCCTTTGTTCGGTTACGTCAGCGCCGACACCGCCAGCACCCTGACGTCGTGGCACAAGCTGAACGAGTGGGTAATCATCGGCCTGATCGCGCTGCACCTGGTGGCGGTTGCCTGGTACGCGCTGGTGCGCCGCAAGCGCCTGGTGCGATCCATCATCACGGGCGATGTCGACGCCAAGGACCTGCCCGCCGGGACGCCGCCCGCACAGGACGGTTTCGCCGTGTGGTTGCGCGCACTGCTGCTGGGCGCCTGCGTGACGGGCCTGGTGCTGTGGATACGGTCACTGGAAATCATGGCCGACATGTCGTTTTCGTAATCCGCCACGCACGAACGCAGCGCCCGGAAAAACAAAAAGCCCCTCGATGCATCGAAGGGCTTTTTGCTTGGAAAGTATCGATGCCGTCGCCAGACGGCAGCGCCTTACTTCTTCTTGCGGTACGAGTCGTGGCAAGCCTTGCAGCTGGCGCCCACATCGCCGAAGGCCGCACGCAGCTTGTCCAGGTCGCCGGAATCAGCAGCTGCCGATAACTTGACGATATTGTCCTGGAAGGCTTGTTGCTTTTGCTTGAAGCCGGCAGCGTCGCTCCAGATTTCGGGGCGAGCATCACCGCCTTCCGTTCCCGGCCCGAAAGCCGTCCACGGCAACGCCGACAAGGTCTTGAGCACTTCGACGTTGGCCTTGATCTGCGCGGCGTCGTAAGGCGCCTGACCCTTGACCACCGGCGTCATGCGACCAAAGTGCGAGGCCATCAGCGTCAACGCCGATTGGCGGTACTTGACCGCGTCTTCGGGCTTGGCGAACTGTGCCGAGGCGGTCGTCGCGAGCAACGGCGCCACGGTCATACAGGCCAACGCGACTAGCGTGGACAACTTTTGCATTGCAATCTCCCGTAAGAACAACAAGAATGCCGCGCGCATGACGCGCGCGGCATGGCGACTATACCGCCCGGGCCAGCTCGGCGGCCAGTCCGATGTACGAACGGGGGGTCATTGCCAACAGGCGGGCCTTGGGTTCTTCCGGCAACGCCAGGCCCTGGATGAATTCGCGCAGCGCTTCTTCGGTAATGCCCTTGCCGCGCGTCAATGCCTTGAGTTGTTCGTAAGGCTGCGGCAGACCGTAGCGGCGCATCACCGTTTGCACCGGCTCGGCCAGCACTTCCCAGCAAGCATCGATGTCGGCGTCGATGGCTGCCGTGTTCACTTCCAGCTTGCCCAGGCCGCGCATGCAGGCGTCCCACGCCACCAGGCAATAGCCCAGGCCCACGCCCAGGTTGCGCAGCACGGTGGAGTCGGTCAGGTCGCGCTGCCAGCGCGAGATTGGCAGCTTGTCGGCCAGGTGGCGCAGCACGGCATTGGCCAGGCCCAGGTTGCCTTCGGAGTTTTCGAAGTCGATCGGGTTGACCTTGTGCGGCATGGTCGACGAACCGACCTCGCCTTCCTTCAGGCGCTGCTTGAAGTAGCCCAACGCCACATAACCCCAGACGTCGCGGTCCAGATCCAGCACGATGATGTTGGCGCGGGTGATGGCGTCGAACAGGGCCGACATCCAGTCGTGCGGTTCGATCTGGATGGTATGGCGGTTCTGGGTCAGGCCCAGGCCGGCCAGCACGCGCTGGCTGAAGGCGGGCCAATCGATTTCCGGGTAGGCCGACAGGTGGGCGTTGTAGTTGCCGGTGGCGCCGTTCAGCTTGGCCAGCGGTTCAACGGCTTCGACAGCGGCAATGGCGCGATTCAGGCGCGCGGCCACGTTGGCAAACTCCTTGCCCAGCGTGGTGGGGCTGGCCGGCTGGCCGTGCGTACGCGACAGCATCGGCTGGTCGGCTTGCGCCACGGCCATGTCGTTCAGCTTGGCGGCCAGTTCGCGCAGGCGCGGCACCACCACCTGATCGCGGGCGCGCGACAGCATCAACGCGTGCGAGGTGTTGTTGATATCTTCCGAGGTGCAGGCGAAGTGGATGAATTCGGCGGCGCGCGCCAACTCGGCGTCGTCGGCCACTTTTTCCTTCAGCCAGTACTCAACGGCCTTCACGTCATGGTTGGTGACGCGTTCGATGTCCTTGATGCGGCCGGCATCGGCTTCCGAAAAATCCTGCACCAGCTGTTGCAGGCGCTGGCGGGCGGCCTGCGAAAAGGCGGGCAGCTCGGGCAGGCCGGCGTCGGACAGGGCGACCAGCCAGGCCACCTCGACTTCGACGCGATGCGCCATGAAGCCGGCTTCGGACAGCAGGCCGCGCAGCGCGTCGCTCCGGGAAGCGTAACGGCCATCCAATGGCGAAAGGGCATTAAGTTGGCTCAACTGGTCGGCGATTTGCATGGTCTGAAGAAGAAATGGCTACGGATGGGAAAACCCGGCGATTTTATCATCCAGGGGCGTGCAACATTGTGGCAAACTGGCGAAGATTCCGGCCAACGGACGGCTTGACCGTCATACGGCCTGCTATACTTCGGCCGCTTTTCGACTCCGCTTGTGACTCCATGAAACTGATCGGCTCGCTTACCAGTCCATACGTACGCAAAGTGCGTATCGTCATGGCCGAGAAAAAGCTGGACTACCGGCTTGAACTCGAAAACGTCTGGTCCGCCGACACGCAGATCCAAACGTACAACCCGCTGGGCAAAGTGCCCTGCCTGGTCATGGAAGATGGCGGCGCGCTGTTTGATTCGCGCGTCATCGTCGAGTACGTGGACACCTTGTCGCCCGTTGCCCGCCTGATTCCGCAACAGGGGCGTGACCGTGCCGCCGTCAAGTGCTGGGAGGCCATCGCCGATGGCGTCCTGGACGCCTGTGTCGCCATCGTCAAGGAAAACCAGCGCCCCGAGGCCCAGCGCAGCCCGGAATGGATCGAACGCCAATACGGCAAGATCCACGCCAGCCTGGACGCCATGAACAAAAGCCTGGGTGACAACGCCCACTGCATGGGCATCAACTACAGCTTGGCCGACATCGCCGTCGGCTGCGCGCTGGGCTACCTGGACTTGCGCTTCGCCGCGCTGGACTGGCGCGCCAACCACCTGAACCTGGCGCGCCTGCACGACAAGCTGGCGCAGCGGCAGTCATTTATCGACACCGCGCCCAAGACCGCCTGAGCGGTTCCCCGCCTGCCCGTTTTACACGGGTGCTTGATGACCGGCCACCTTGTGTGGCCGGTTTGCATTGCGCGGGCGTCAGACTTGCCGGCGCGGCGGCCAGGGCCGCCGCCGAACTGCCTTATTGCGCCGCGAACGTCTGCCAGGCCTTGAACAGCATGTACGCCGCCAAGGCGAAAAGCAGGCATGCGAACACGCGCTTCAAGGTCTGCACCGGCAGGCGGTGCGCCATCCGCGCGCCCAGCGGCGCGGTCAATACGCTGGTGCACACCAGCGCCAGCAACGCGGGCCAATAGATGTAGCCCAGCATGCCGGGGCGCGTCGCCCCTTCATTCAGGCCCGACACCACGTAACCCACGCTGTTGGCCAGCGCAATGGGAAAACCCAGCGCGGCCGACGTGGACACGGCGTTGTGCAAGGCCACGTTGCACCAGACCATGAACGGGACCGACAGAAATCCGCCGCCCGCGCCGACCAGCCCGGACAGGAAACCGATGCCCGCCCCCGCCGCGCTGGTGCCCACCACGCCGGGCATCTGCCGAGCCGGTTTGGGCTTCTTGTTGCGCAGCATGCTCCAGCCGGAATAACCGACGAACAGCGCAAAGAACAGCGACAGCCACAGCGTGTTCAGGGCCGCGAACACCGCTCCGCCCGATATCAGCCCGCCGATGATGATGCCCGGCGCCATCGCCCACACGATGTTCCATTTGATCGTGCCGCGCTGCTGGTGCGCCCGCACGCTGGAGATCGACGTGAACAGGATGGACGTCATTGACGTTGCGATGGCGGCGTGCACCACCAGTTCGGGCGGCATGCCCTGCCAAGAGAACAACATGGTCAGCAGCGGCACCAGCAGCATCCCGCCACCGATTCCCAGCAGCCCCGCCGCAAAGCCGGCCACCGCGCCCAGCACCAGCAGGCAAATCACCATCGAAACATCCACAACCCTCTCCTCTCGTTTTGATTTCTCAGGTTCATGAACAAGGCCCCGCGGGCGACGCGCCCACGGGGCCTTGCTTGATCGCGCATGTGCCGGTGCGGCGTGTGCGCTACAGGATAATGCCACCGCCCAGGCAAACCTCGCCATCGTAAAGCACGGCCGACTGGCCCGGCGTGACGGCCCATTGCGGGTCGGTGAAGTCCAGCGCAAACGTATCGCCTTCAGCCCGATCCAGACGGCAGGCTGCATCCGCCTGGCGGTAACGCGTCTTGGCGCCGTAGCCGGCAAGCGCGGGCGGATGGCCCGCCACCCAGCTGGCGTCCTGGGCCTGCAACTGGCCGGACAGCAGCCAGGGATGGTCATGCCCCTGCACCACGTACAGGATGTTGCGTTCCAGGTCCTTGCGCGCCACGTACCAGGCCTCGGCCGTGCCGTCCTCGCGCTGGCGGCCCTTCACGCCGCCCACGCCCAGGCCCTTGCGCTGGCCCAGCGTGTAGAAGGACAGCCCCTCGTGGCGGCCCACCTGCTGGCCTTCCGGCGTCAGGATCGGGCCCGGCTCGGTCGGCAGGTAGCGGTTCAGGAATTCGCGAAACGGGCGCTCGCCAATGAAGCAGATGCCGGTGGAATCCTTCTTGGCGGCGTTGTGCAGCCCGATCTCGTGGGCGATGCGGCGCACTTCGGTCTTGTGGATTTCGCCCAGGGGGAACAGCGTGCGCGACAGTTGCGCCTGGTTCAGCCGGTGCAGGAAGTAGCTTTGATCCTTGGACGCGTCCAGGGCCTTGAGCAACTGGAACTGCGTGCCGCCCGCCTCGGCCGGCACTTCGCGCACCCGGGCGTAGTGACCCGTGGCGATGTGCTCGGCGCCCAGCGCCATGGCGTGGTCGAGAAATGCCTTGAACTTGATTTCGGCATTGCACAGCACGTCGGGGTTGGGGGTGCGGCCGGCGGAATATTCGCGCAGGAATTCGGCGAACACGCGGTCTTTGTATTCGGCGGCGAAGTTGACGAACTCGAAGTCCACGCCAACCAGGTCCGCGACGCTGGCGGCGTCCAGCAAGTCCTGGCGGGTAGAGCAGTATTCGGAATCGTCGTCGTCTTCCCAGTTCTTCATGAACAGGCCGACGACTTCATAGCCTTGTTGCTTGAGCAACCATGCGGTGACCGAAGAATCGACCCCGCCCGACATGCCCACGACAACGCGGCCTTTCTTGGTGGATATTTGACTCATGATGCGGCTATTTTAGTTCGGACGCGGCTTCGGGCGCCGGCTCGGCGTTGGGCTGCGGCTCTGCTGCCCGGGACACTTCCATCAGCCAGGCGCGAAACGCCTGCAAGGTCGGCAGGTTGGCCTTCTGCTCGGGGTAACACAGGTAATAGCCCATGCGCGCGCGGATCGGCAGTTTGATGGCCACGGCCAGCTTGCCGTCGCGCAACTCGTCTTCGATCAGGCAACGCGGAATCAGCGCCACGCCGAAACCGGCGGCGGCGGCCTGCGACAACAGCGCGTACTGGTCAAAGCGCGCGCCTTCCAGGCTGCGACGGCTGTCACAGCCGGCTTGCTCGAACCAATCGCGCCAACCCTCCAGCGCCGACGTATGGTGCAGCAGCGGATACGCCAGCAGAGCCTCGGGCGATGGACAGCCGCCCGGAATCAGGCGCGGGCTGCACACGGGCACGATGTCGCGGCCCACGATGTAGTCGGCGCCACTGCCCGGCCAGATGCCTTCGCCGAATCGCACGGCGGCATCCAGTTCAGGCGTGGAAAAATCGTAGCCCTGGCGGTGCGGCAGGAATTCAACGTGGATGTCGGGGCGCAAGCGCATGAAAGCCGTCAGGCGCGGGATCAACCAGCGCGCGCCAAACGTGGGCATACAGGTCAGGTTCAACGTGCCGCCCTGCCCTTGATGCGCAATCAGCTCGACGGTGGCCGCTTCGATCTGGCCCAAGCCCGCCTGAACCTTGGTCAGATAACTGCGGCCGGCCTCGGTCAGCACCAGGCCTTGCCTGATGCGCAGGAATAGTTCAACGCCTACGAACTCTTCCAGATGTTTCACCTGTTTACTGACGGCGCCTTGCGTGACGCACAATTCCTGAGCCGCCCGCGTAAAGCTGCTGTGCCGCGCGGCAACTTCAAATGCTTGAAGATCCGTTAAAGAGGGACAGAAACGTCGCATGATTCGCCCCCACGTCGCGTGGGGCTCCCGCCCCGGCGGGGCTTGATCGGGGATGTTTCCCCGGCCTCGATCGCGTGTGCCAAGTGCGGAAAAGTTACACAAAAGTAACGCCCGAATCGTGTCGGCAAACGGGAGGCATGAAAAAAAGTCATAGCTTACGGAGAAACTTTCGTTTGCGCAAACCGCCCCGCCAGGAAAGAATCGTTGCGTTTGCGACTGCCTTTGCGCATTCGCTTTCCATTTATTAGGGGAATCCATGCAACGCCGTAACGTAGTACTGGGCCTGTGTGTCGCCGCCGCGACCCTGGCCATGCCGCTGACCTCGGGTATCGCGCACGCTGAAGACGCGTATCCCAGCAAGCCCATCCGCCTGATCGTTCCCTTCCCGCCCGGAGGCACCACCGACATCGTCGGCCGCCTGTTCGCGGACAAGCTGGGCAAGGAACTGGGCCAGACCGTCGTGGTGGAAAACCGCGGTGGCGCGGGCGGCTCGATCGGCAGCGCATTCGTTGCCAGCAGCGCACCGGACGGCTACGTCCTGGGCATCGCCACGGTCAGCACGCACGGCATCAACCCGGCCATCTACCCGAACCTGCCGTTCGATGGCGAGAAGGACTTCACGCCCATCTCGAACCTGGCCGCCGTGCCGAACATCATGACGATCAACCCCAAGGTTGACGCCAAGAACATCGCCGACTTCATCAAGCTGGCCAAGAGCCAGCCGGGCAAGCTGACGTACGCGTCGGCCGGCAACGGTTCGGTTTCGCACATGATGGGCGAACTGTTCAAGATGGCCTCGGGCACCGACCTGATGCACGTTCCGTACCGTGGCGTGGGCCCGGCGCTGAACGACGCGCTGGCCGGCCAGGTCGACGTCATGTATGACAACCTGCCGTCCACCCTGCCGCACGTGCAGTCCGGCCGCCTGATCGCCATGGCCGTGGCCTCGCCCAAGCGCGTGGCCAGCCTGCCCAACGTGCCCACGTTCGCCGAAGCCGGCCTGCCGGCTGTGAACGACGCGTCGTGGTTTGGCCTGGTTGCCCCGGCCAAGCTGCCGGAACCCATCCTGGCCAAGCTGAACGCCGCCGTGCAGAAGGTTAGCGCCGACGCCGACGTGAAGTCGCGCCTGGAAGCCCTGGGCGCCGAACCCGCCGCCAACAGCTCGGCCGACTTCGGCAAGCAGATCGCCGCTGAAATCGCCAAGAACAAGCGCATCGCCAAAGAAGCCAACGTGAAGATCGACTAAGCGATCTTCGGCCCGCGCCGCGCCATCACGGGCAGCGCGGGCCTTTCGAATCACGAACGCAACACCTCTATATGCGAATTACCCAACCCCTGTCTTACCGGCTCGACCTTCCGCAGCAATATCCCGATTCGGAGCCCTCGGCCCCGCTCGTGCTGGACTCTCCGCACAGCGGCACCGCCTACCCTCCCGACTTCGCCGCCGCGGTGGACTTTGGCGCGCTGCGCACTGCCGAGGACACCTGGGTTGACGACCTGTGGGGCGACGCGCTCGACATGGGCGTGCCGATGGTAGCCGCCGCGTTTCCGCGCGCCTACATCGACGCCAACCGCGCGGCCGACGAGATCGATGAATTGCTGCTGGACCAAGCCTGGCCGGATGCCGTCAACGCATCGCCCAAGGTCAAGCTGGGCAAGGGCCTGATCTGGCGCATGCTGGACGACGGCACGCCGCTGTACAACCGCAAGCTGACGGTGGAAGAAGTCCGCCACCGCATCAACGCCTGCTGGAAGCCGTACCATGCCGCGCTCGGCCAGGTGCTGGATGCCGCCCACAAGAAGTTCGGCAAGGTCTGGCATATCAATTGCCACTCCATGCCCAGCGTGGCCGGCGCCTTCGCCACCGACCGCCCCGGCCTGGTCCACCCCGACTTCGTGCTGGGTGACCGCGACGGCAGCACCAGCGACCCGGCGTTCCGCGAGTTCATCGCGGCATGGCTGCGCGAGCGTGGCTATAACGTCACGGTCAACGACCCGTACAAGGGTGTCGAACTGGTCCGCGCTTTTGGCCGCCCCCAGGAAGGCCGCCACAGCTTGCAGATCGAAATCAACCGCAAGCTGTACATGGACGAAGTGACGCTGCGTCCGACCGAAAACTATGGCCGCCTGAAGGCCGATCTGCGCGACCTGACCGCCGCGCTGATCAACTGGACTCGCGCGCAAACGGCCTGACGCCGGACGTTTACGCGCAAGTGCCGGCCAGCGGCGTGGTAAGACTGGCCGGAGCAAGTGGGTTGCAAAACCCGGAGCCCCATGGTTCGCCATGGGGCTTTTTTTCGTCCGGCAAATGCCGTAGCCCAAAGAACCTGCCCACCCCCAAGGCGGGCCAGCCCCCTTGGGGGCAGCAAGCGAATGCAATGAGCGCACCGTAGGGGCAACGGCCCACCGCCGGGCCGCCCCAAGGCGGGCCAGCCCCCTCGGGGGGCAGCCAGCGAATGCAATGAGCGCAGCGTGGGGGCAACGGCCCGCCGCCGGGCCGCCCCAAGGCGGGCCAGCCCCCTTGGGGGGCAGCGCGCGAATGCAATGAGCGCGCGTGGGGGCAACATTAACGTGTATAACTACGGCGAACCTTCTGAGGAGAGGCGTCGATGCACATCGGGATACCCAAAGAGACCCGAGACGGGGAAACCCGTGTCGCAGCAACACCGGAGACCGTCAAGAAGTACGTAGGCGGCAAACACACCGTTGTCGTGGAGCGCGGGGCCGGCGTCGCCGCCCGTTATCTTGACGACGCCTACGAGGCCGCGGGAGCCACGCTAGGCTCTGCCCAGGATGCCCTGGGCGCGGACCTGGTCATGAAGGTTCGCGCCCCCTCCGCCGATGAAGTGCCCCACATGAAGCGCGGGGCCGTCATCATCGGCATGCTGGACCCGTTCGACGCCGAAGGCATCGAACAGATGGCCGCCGCCGGCCTGACCGGCTTTGCCCTGGAAGCCGCGCCCCGCATCACGCGCGCGCAAAGCCTGGATGTGCTGTCTTCCCAAGCCAACCTGGCCGGCTACAAAGCCGTGCTGCTGGCCGCCCACCACTACGGCCGGCTGATCCCCATGATGATGACCGCCGCCGGCACCCTCAAGGCCGCGCGCGCCGTGGTGCTGGGCACCGGCGTGGCCGGCCTTCAGGCCATTGCCACCGCCAAGCGCCTGGGCGCGGTCGTCGAGGCGTCCGACGTGCGCCCCGCCGCAAGGGAACAGGTCGAATCCCTGGGCGCCAAGTTCATCGACGTGCCCTTCGAAACCGACGAAGAACGCGAAATCGCCGAAGGCAAAGGCGGCTACGCGCGCGCCATGCCACCCGGATGGATGGCGCGGCAGGCAGCGTTGGTGTCCGAACGCTGCAAGCAGGCCGACATCGTCATCACCACCGCGCTGATCCCCGGCCGCCCCGCCCCCACGCTGGTGTCGGCCGACACTGTCGCGGCCATGCGACCCGGCTCCGTGTTGGTGGACCTGGCGGTCGAACGCGGTGGCAACTGCCCCCTGTCCGAACGCGGCAAGATCGTGGAAAAACACGGCGTGACGATCGTCGGCCTGACCAACCTGCCCGGCCTGGTCGCCACCGACGCGTCCGCGCTCTATGCGCGCAACGTCATGGACTTCCTGAAGCTCATCATCAATGCGGACGGCGCGCTGGCGATCCAGCGCGACGATGAAATCGTGGCGGCCTGCCTGGTGTGCGAAGGCGGCAATGTGATGCAAAGGACCTGAACATGGAAGCGATCAACCCCACCCTGATGAATCTCATCATCTTCGTGCTGGCCATCTATGTCGGCTACCACGTTGTGTGGAACGTCACGCCCGCCTTGCACACGCCGTTGATGGCGGTGACCAACGCCATCTCCGCCATCATCATCGTGGGCGCCATGCTGGCGGCCGCGCTGACCGAAGGCGGCCTGGCGCGCGGCATGGGCGTGTTCGCCGTGGCGCTGGCGGCCGTGAACGTGTTCGGTGGCTTTCTTGTCACGCGGCGCATGCTGGAAATGTTCAAGAAAAAGGATCGCAAGCCTGGCCCGGGCAAGGAGGAAGCGAAATGATCTCGCTTAACCTCGTCACCCTGCTCTACCTGATTGCCTCGGTCTGCTTCATCCAGGCGCTCAAGGGGCTGTCGCATCCGACCACGTCCCGGCTGGGCAACGCCTTCGGCATGGCCGGCATGGCCATCGCCGTGCTGACCACGGCAGCGCTCATCATCGGGCTGGCGCGCGAAGGCACCGCCACCATCGGCCTGGGGTGGGTCCTGCTGGGCCTGCTGGTGGGCGGTTCCATCGGCACCTTGATGGCCCGCCGCGTCGAGATGACGAAGATGCCCGAACTGGTCGCCTTCATGCACAGCATGATCGGCCTGGCGGCGGTCGCCATTGCGGTTGCCGTCGTCGCCGAGCCGCACGCCTTCGGCATCGTGCCGGCCGGCATGCTGATTCCCACGGGCAACCGCTTCGAGCTGTTCATCGGCACCTTCGTGGGCGCCATCACGTTCTCGGGCTCGGTCATCGCGTTCGGCAAGCTGTCGGGCAAGTACAAGTTCCGGCTGTTCCAAGGCGCGCCCGTCGTGTTCCCCGGCCAACACATGCTGAATCTGGCGCTGGCGTTGGTGATGCTGGGCTGCGGCCTGTGGTTCATGCTGACGCAGGAATGGACGCCCTTCATCATCATGACGCTGGTGGCCTTCGTGCTGGGCGTGCTGATCATCATCCCGATCGGCGGCGCGGACATGCCGGTGGTGGTGTCGATGCTGAACAGCTATTCCGGTTGGGCGGCGGCGGGCATCGGCTTTTCGCTGAACAACCCGATGCTGATCATCGCCGGCTCGCTGGTCGGCTCGTCCGGCGCCATCCTGTCCTACATCATGTGCAAGGCGATGAACCGGTCGTTCTTCAACGTGATTCTGGGCGGGTTCGGCGGGCAGGCGGGCAGCGCGGCGGATGCGGGCGCGGCGCAGCAGCGCAGCGTCAAGTCGGGCAGCGCCGACGATGCGGCATTCCTGATGACCAACGCCGAAAGCGTGACGATCGTGCCGGGCTACGGCCTGGCGGTGGCGCGCGCGCAGCATGCGCTGAAAGAACTGGCCACCAAGCTCACGGAACGCGGCGTGACGGTCAAGTACGCCATCCACCCGGTGGCGGGCCGCATGCCGGGCCACATGAACGTGCTGTTGGCCGAAGCCGAAGTGCCCTACGACCAGGTCTTCGAAATGGACGACATCAACAGCGAGTTCGCGCAGACCGACGTCGTGCTGGTGCTGGGCGCGAACGACGTGGTCAACCCCGCCGCCAAGAACGATCCGAAGTCGCCCATTGCCGGCATGCCGATCCTGGAAGCCTACAAGGCGCGCACCGTGATCGTGAACAAGCGTTCGATGGCATCCGGCTACGCCGGGCTGGACAACGAATTGTTCTACATGGACCGCACGATGATGGTCTTCGGCGATGCCAAGAAGGTGCTTGAGGATATGGTGAAGGCGGTCGAATAAACCGCGCCATGCAACGAACGCCTGGCGACAGGCGTTCGTTGCGCGCCTTCATCCGAGCTTCGGACCGGCGCCTTTCTGTACCTACGCCGCCGCCGTCTGGCGCAGCTGTTCGTCCACCACTTCCACCCAATGCCGCACCGGCGTGTCGGTGCCGCTTTGCAGATGGCCAATGCAGCCGATGTTGGCCGACAGGATCACGTCGGGCCCGCCTGCGGCAATGGCCGTCAGTTTGCGGTCGCGCAGCTGCAACGCGATATCCGGATGCAGCACCGAGTACGCACCCGCCGAGCCGCAGCACAGGTGCTTGTCGGCAAACGGCTGCAAATCGAAACCCAGATCCACCAGCAACTGCTCGGACAGCGGCCGCAGGCCCTGCCAATGCTGCAAGGTGCAGGGCGGGTGATACGCGGCCCGCGCGCCGCCGGGCAAACGCGCACGCAGCTGGGCTGCATGCGGGGCGACAATTTCGGCCACGTCCTTGACGCGCGCAACGATATCCGCGGCCTTCTGCGCGTAGGCAGGATCATGCTTCAAATGATGCGCATATTCCTTGACCATCGCGCCGCAGCCGGAAGCGTTCATGACGATGGCCTCCACCGCCCCACCCTGTATCAGCGGCCACCACGCGTCCACATTGGCGCGCATCTGCGCCAACGCGGCGTCTTGCGCGTCCAGATGAAAACTGACCGCGCCACAACACCCCGCACCTGGGGCCAGCCGCGCGCCGATACCCACCGCATCCAGCACGCGGATGGTGGCGGCGTCGATGGTGGGCATCATGGCCGGCTGCACGCAGCCGGTCAGCATCAGCACCTGGCGTGCATGCCCTGACACAACGGGCAAGGCGCCCGCATCGCGGCGCTCGGGCACCTTGCGCTTGAGCGCCTCGGGCAGCATGGCGCGCATCGCCTGCCCCGCTTTCATCGCGGGCGCGAACATGGGCGACAACATCGCACGACGCAGCAGGTTGCGCTTGGTCTTGTCGGCCCATGAACGCGGCACGCGTTCGTCCACGATCTTGCGCCCGATGTCGATCAGGTGCCCGTACTGAACGCCCGACGGGCACGTGGTTTCGCAATTGCGGCAGGTCAGGCAACGGTCCAGGTGTTGTTGCGTGGACTGCGTGGGCTCGGCGCCTTCCAGCACCTGCTTGATCAGATAGATACGCCCGCGCGGGCTGTCCAGCTCGTCGCCCAGCACTTGATACGTGGGACAGGTGGCAGTGCAGAAACCGCAATGCACGCAGCGCCGCAAGATGGCGTCGGCTTCGTTGCCCAAGTCGGTATCGCGGGCCCAGGATGCCAGGTTGGTTTGCATGCGCTATAGCTCCAGAACCAGGCGGCCGGGGTTGAACAGGCTGGCCGGGTCAAGCTCCTGCTTGAGCCGGCGCGTGATCGCCGCGACGCCGGGCGCCAGCGGATGAAATACCCCGTCGACCGGTGGCTTGCTGTTGCCGGGGCGGAACAAGGTGGCGTGCCCGCCCAGCCGCGCGGCGATTTCGCGAAGCTCGGTGGCGTCACGTTGGCCGGACAGCCAACGCTGGCCGCCCCCCCACTCGATCAATGTGGGCCCCAGGCCCAACGCAGCGGCGGTGGGCGGCAGCGCAAGGCGCCACAAAGGCCGGCCGGGGTGAAAAAACGGGTGCGTCTGCTCGCGCAACGAGCGCCACCACACCAGCGCGGCATCCGGCAACAGCGCGTCCCCGCCGATGACGTGGCGCGCGCTGGCCAACGCCGGCGGCGCGCCTGACAGCCGCACGTGCATAAGCCCTTCGCCCCCGTCATCGTCACCCGTCCAGCTGGTGGCGGAAATGGGCAACGGCTTGCCGCGCCACAACGCAAAGCTTGCCAACGCCTGCGCCTGCGTGGCGGGAAGTACCAACGTCAGTTCTTCCATGGGTCGCGGCACCACCTTCATCGACACATCAAGAATCGCGCCGAAGATGCCGTGCGACCCCGCCAACAAGCGCGACACGTCGTACCCGGCCACGTTCTTCATGACTTCGCCGCCGAACGACAGCATGCGCCCTTCCGAGTCCAGCAGCCGGGTGCCCAGGACGAAGTCGCGCAATGCGCCGGCGCTCATGCGGCGCGGCCCGGACAGCCCCGCCGCCACGCAACCGCCCACGGTTGCCGATGCCGCGAAGTGCGGCGGTTCAAACGCCAGCATCTGCCCGTTCTCGGCCAACACCGCTTCAAGCTCGGTCAACGGCGTACCGGCGCGTACGGTCACCACCAGCTCGGACGGGTGATAGCTGACGATGCCGCGATACGGCGTCATGTCGAGCAGGCAGTGGCCGTCTTGCGGCGTGACCGGGCGATAGTTGCCGTAGAACGCCTTGCTGCCGCCGCCCATGACAAACAACGGCTTGTGGCCGGCACGAGCCGTCATGACCTGGTCGCACAATTCCGACAGGACAAAATCCATAGGGGATGCGTCCTAGAAACGGGCGAGATCGGGGAACCGCAACTCGCCCGCATGGACGTGCATCTTGCCGTATTCGGCGCAGCGGGCCAGCGTGGGAATGACTTTTTCAGGATTCAGCAGGCACGGCGGGTCGAACGCCCGCTTGACCGCCAGGAACGCGTCGAGTTCTTCGCGAGAGAATTGCACGCACATTTGATTGATTTTCTCCATACCCACACCGTGCTCTCCGGTCACGGTGCCTCCTACCTGCACGCACAGCTCAAGAATCGCGGCGCCGAATTTCTCGGCGCGCTCGACCTCGTCCGGCTTGTTCGAATCGAACAGAATCAGCGGATGCAGGTTGCCGTCTCCTGCATGAAAAACGTTGGCGCATCGCAAGCCGAATTCGTCTTCCATTTGCTCGATGGCGCCCAGCACCCGCGCCAAGTGGCGACGCGGAATCGTGCCGTCCATGCAGTAATAATCAGGCGATACGCGGCCGGCCGCCGGAAACGCATTCTTGCGTCCCGCCCAGAACTTCAAGCGCTCGGCTTCCGACGTGGACACTTGGCAACGCGTTGCACCGGCATCGCGAAACACCGCTTCCATCCGCGCGATTTCGTGGGCGACCTCGTCAGGGGTGCCGTCCGATTCGCACAGCAGGATGGCTTGCGCATCCAGATCGTAGCCGGCGCACACAAAGGGTTCGACCATATGCGTGGCGCGGCGATCCATCATCTCGAGCCCAGCAGGAATCATGCCCGCCGCAATGACCTGCGTGACCGCATTGCCGGCCGCCTCGACGCTCGAAAAGCTGGCCATCACCACCTGCGCGCAAGCGGGCTTGGGGATGAGCTTTACCGTCACTTCGGTGACCACGCCCAACATGCCTTCTGATCCGATGAAGACAGACAGCAGATCCAGCCCGGGTGCATCGGGCGCCTCGGAGCCCAGCTCGACGATGTCGCCGTCAATGGTGACGACCCGCACGCGCAACACGTTGTGCACGGTCAGGCCGTACTTCAGGCAATGCACGCCACCGGAATTCTCGGCCACGTTGCCGCCGATGGAACAGGCGATCTGGCTGGACGGATCGGGCGCGTAATAAAGGCCATAGGGCGAGGCCGCTTCGGAAATGGCCAGGTTGCGCACGCCGGGCTGCACGATGGCGGTGGCGCTAGCCAGGTCGATATGCTTGATGCGATTGAATTTGGACAAGCCAAGCAGCACGCCCTGGCTATGCGGCATGGCGCCGCCAGACAAGCCCGTGCCCGCGCCGCGCGCCACCAGCGGCGCATTCAGCCGCTTGCAGATCCGCATGACGGCTTGCACTTGTTCTTCGGTTTCAGGCAGGGCCACCACGGCCGGCAGCGCGCGATACAACGACAGGCCGTCGCACTCGTAGGGACGGGTATCTTCTTCGCGGAACAATACGCAGTGCGCGGGCAACGCGGCCGACAACGCCTCGATGAGCTGCTGCAAAGAATAAGGCGCCTGCACTTGTGCCAGGCCGGTTTCGACCAGTGAATTCATGAGCGCAACAATAGCGCGAGCGCACTATGAAAACAGGCCGGGATTTACCCGCATCCATGGGATAAACGCCGTGCCCGACTCGTAACCAGCAGTAATTGCGCGCGGTGCACGCGTAAAAAAGCCGACGGCAATACCGTCGGCTTCAGCAAGGCGCGCGGCCCGCTTGATGTCTTACCAGGACACGATCTTGCCGGGATTCAGAATGTTGTTCGGATCAAACGCGTGCTTCAGGCTACGCATCAGATCCAGCGCATCGTCGCCATGCTCTTCCGCCATGAATTGCATTTTGTGCAAGCCCACGCCATGTTCGCCGGTGCAGGTGCCGTCCGCCGCAATCGCACGGCGAACCAGGTTGTGGTTGATCGTTTCCGACTCTTCCCATTCCTTCGGATTGTCGGCGTCCAGCAGCATCAATACGTGGAAATTGCCGTCGCCCACGTGGCCGACGATGGTATACGGGAAACTGGCGCGTTCCAATTCTTCGACGGTGTCGCGCACGCAATCGGCCAGGCGCGAAATCGGCACGCACACGTCGGTGGTGCTGGCGCGGCAGCCGGGACGCAATTGCAGGCCCGCAAAGTAGGCATTGTGGCGCGCCGTCCACAGGCGGCTGCGGTCTTCGGGGCGCTCGGCCCATTCGAAGTCCATGCCGCCATGTTCGGCGGTAATCGCCTGCACGGTTTCGGCCTGTTCCTGCACGCCGGCCGGGCTGCCATGGAATTCAAACACCAGCAGCGGCGTTTCGCGCAGGCTCAGCTTGCTGTATTGGTTGACCGACCGCACGCTGGCGGCGTCCATGAATTCCACGCGCGCGATCGGCACGCCCATCTGGATGATTTCAATCACGCTTTGCACGGCGGCGTCCAGCGTGGGGAAGTTGCAGACGGCCGCCGACACGGCTTCGGGCTGCGGGTACAACCGCACGGTGACTTCGGTGATGATGCCCAGCGTGCCTTCGCTACCGACGAAGATGCGCGTCAGGTCGTAGCCTGCCGACGATTTGCGCGCGCGGCCGGCCGTGCGGATGATGCGGCCATCGGCCGTCACGACGGTCAACGACATGACGTTTTCGCGCATGGTGCCGTAGCGCACGGCGTTGGTGCCGGAGGCGCGCGTGGCGGCCATGCCGCCCAGGCTGGCGTCGGCGCCCGGGTCGATCGGGAAGAACAAGCCGGTGCTGCGGATCTCTTCGTTCAACTGCTTGCGCAGGACGCCGGCCTGTACGGTGGCGGTCAGGTCTTCGGCGTTGATCGCCAACACCTTGTTCATCTGCGACAGGTCCAGGCTGATGCCGCCCTGGATCGCCAGGATGTGGCCTTCCAGCGACGAGCCGGCGCCATAGGGAATCAACGGAACACGGTGTTCGTTGCACAGCTTGGCCACCGCGGCCACGTCTTCCGTGCTGTGCGCGAAGACCACGGCGTCGGGCAGCATGGCGGGATACGGGGACTCGTCGCGGCCGTGATGCTCGCACACGGCCGAGGATTCAGACAGGCGGTCGCCAAAGCGCGCGCGCAAGGCGTCCAGACAGGCGGCCGGCACCGGACGGCGCAACGTTTCAGCGTGCAAGGGAGCATTCATGATCAGCGTGTTCTCGGGGAATTCGCGGCGAGCGCGGGTTCGTTAATCCGAATATTCTACGCCGCCACGCATGCTGCGCCGCAAACCGCCCCAGGAAGACGGCGTGCGGCGCGCCGGCGTGACCGGCCGCTTACTTGCCCGAGGTCAGCGCAACGCGGCGGCGTTCGCGCACCGCGTGCGCCAGGCGCTCCAGCACGGCAACCGACGCGTCCCAGTCGATGCAGCCGTCGGTAATGCTCTGGCCGTACACGAGCGGCTTGCCCGGCACCATGTCCTGGCGCCCGCCCAACAGGTGGCTTTCCACCATGACGCCGATCAGCCGCGCGTCGCCCGCTTCCATCTGGCGCGCCACGTCGTCGATGACGCGGGGTTGGTTTTCGGGGTCTTTGCTGCTGTTGGCGTGGCTGGCGTCCACCATGATGCGCTGCGCCAGGCCGGCCTTGGACACGTCCTGGCAGGCGGCGTCAACGCTGGCCGCGTCGTAGTTCGGCGTCTTGCCGCCGCGCAGGATGACGTGGCAGTCCTCGTTGCCGGCGGTGGACACAATCGCGGAATGCCCGCCCTTGGTCACCGACAGGAAGTGGTGCGGCTGCGACGCAGCCTTGATCGCGTCGACCGCGATCTTCACATTGCCGTCCGTGCCGTTCTTGAACCCCACCGGACACGACAAGCCGGACGCCAGTTCGCGGTGCACCTGGCTTTCCGTCGTGCGTGCCCCGATCGCCCCCCAGGAGACCAGATCCGCGATGTACTGCGGCGTAATCATGTCCAGGAACTCGCAACCGGCCGGCAACCCCAGGCTGTTGATATCCAGCAGCAGTTCACGGGCCACGCGCACGCCCTTGTTGATGTCGAAGCTGCCGTCCAGATCCGGATCGTTGATCAGGCCCTTCCAGCCCACCGTGGTGCGAGGCTTTTCGAAATACACGCGCATCACGATTTCCAGATCGGCGCTCAGGCGGTCACGCACCGGCTTCAGACGCTTCGCGTATTCAATGGCGGCGCGCGTGTCGTGAATCGAGCAGGGGCCGATCACGACGATCATGCGGTCGTCCATGCCGTGCAGGATGCGGTGCATGCCCTGGCGGGCAGCGAACACGGTGTCGCCCGCCTCCTTGGTGCATGCAAACTCGCGCATCACGTGCGCGGGCGGATTCAGTTCCTTGATTTCTCGGATGCGAAGGTCGTCGGTATTGTGTGACACGGTACTGCTCCTGGGTTGCCCGCCAACGGGTCCATCTCCGATCGGTGGTTTCCGATCCCGGCGGCACAAAAAAAGCCGCCAGTTCGCTGGCGGCTTTTTGGGGGGATTCTTTCCAAACTTCAGATTGAGTGCGTCCCTTCCTCCGCCAGCGGCTTCAGAAAACCATAAAAATAAAAGGTAAAGGCGGGGGACGCGAATTTCATGGGAAATGACTCTAGCACAAAACATTCGGGCCGTCACATCGTTTTTTGGCGACGGTGGCGGCCCGATCTGACGTTCAGGCGGTACCGCCCACGGTCAGCCCTTCCATGCGCACGGTCGGCATGCCCACGCCCACCGGCACGCTCTGGCCGTCCTTGCCGCAAGTACCCACGCCGGAATCCAGCTGAAGATCGTTGCCGATCATGGTGACGCGGGTCATGGCGTCAGGGCCGTTGCCGATCAGCGTGGCGCCCTTGACCGGGTAGGTCACCTTGCCGTCTTCGATCATGTAGGCCTCGGATGCCGAGAACACGAACTTGCCGCTGGTGATGTCCACCTGGCCCCCGCCGAAATTGACGGCGTACAGGCCGCGCTTGACCGACGACACGATTTCTTCAGCAGGCTTGTCGCCGGCCAGCATGTACGTGTTGGTCATGCGCGGCATCGGCAGGTGCGCAAACGATTCGCGGCGGCCGTTGCCGGTGGCGGCGGTTTTCATCAGACGCGCGTTCAGCGTGTCTTGCATGTAGCCGCGCAGGATGCCGTCTTCGATCAGCACGTTGCGCTGGGTGGCATTGCCTTCATCGTCGATGTTGAGCGAACCGCGGCGATCGGGCAGCGTGCCGTCGTCGACCACGGTGACGCCCTTGGATGCCACGCGTTCGCCGATGCGGCCGGAAAACACGCTGGAGCCCTTGCGGTTGAAGTCGCCTTCCAGCCCGTGGCCCACCGCCTCGTGCAGCAGGATGCCGGGCCAGCCGGACCCCAGCACCACCGTCATCTCGCCGGCGGGCGCCGGGCGCGCTTCCAGGTTGACCATGGCTTCATGCACGGCACGTTCGACATAGCCTTGCAGCATTTCGTCCGTGAAGTAGGCAAGCCCCAAGCGTCCACCGCCCCCGGCATGGCCCATTTCGCGGCGGCCGTTGCGTTCGGCGATCACGGTCAGCGACAGGCGCACCAGCGGGCGCACGTCGGCGGCCAGACGGCCATCGCTGCCGGCCACCAGCACGACGTCATATTCGGCACCCAGACCGGCCATCACCTGGATGACATGCGGGTCGCGTGCACGCGCCATGCGCTCGATGCGTTCCAGCAGCGCCACCTTTTCCGGCGCGCTCAGCGTGGCGACGGGGTCGATGTCGGCGTACAGGCTGCGGCCCATTTCGGCTTCGACCTGAGCGGCCACCTTGACCTTGCCGGCGCCGCGCCGGGCAATGCCGCGCACGGCGTGGGCAGACGACAGCAGCGCGTCGGCCGACAGGGAATCGGAATAGGCAAAGGCGGTTTTCTCGCCGCTGACGGCACGCACGCCGACGCCCTGGCTGATGGAAAAGCTGCCGGTCTTGACGATGCCCTCTTCCAGACTCCATCCCTCGCTGCGCGTGTACTGAAAGTACAGGTCGGCGTAATCGACCTTGTGGGTGAAGATCTCACCCAGGGCACGCGCCATATCCGCTTCGGTCAGGCCCCAGGGGTCAAGCAAAAGCGATTTGGCGGTGGCAAGGGAAGCAATAGCGGGATCAGTGATTTTCATAGGCTCTATTCAGGGGGCATCGGCGCGGCACGGGCGCACGCGTTGCGTGGATGCACAAGACCGTATCGTACCGCTGACCGGCCCCCCTCGTCCCGACTTTGGCAAGGCGGCCACTGCCGAGGGGTGAAAGATTATTCACGCGTGAATAAATATGGGGACATCGAATGAAGTATCAAGTTAAGCAAAACAACTAAATATTGTTTCACCACATAACAGTTGGGGAGCCGCTCCGGAACGCGGTTGAACGACTCCTAGGCTCTTGGCATACAAGAGTGAGAAATACCCAGGATTGGTCTGACAAGCGCTGATCAAAATGCGGAAACTCGGCCCGGAAGACACCCTAATTCACCATATCAATCCGCTGAGCGGGCAATGCCAAAATGCATGGCGGCCGCATCGAGGCAACGAAAGTGTCAATTCGGTCACCCTCCTTGGCTCATAAATCGGGGCTGGCATGGCCCGGCTTTAAATCGTCCACGACCAACAACATAAACTCGGCGAAGGCTGTCACAAAACGCGATTCTTTCGCTAATTGAAACAAATGACGCCGGGAACAGCCCCTGTTTGCGGGATTCGTCCGCCTTGTGAACCCAATTCGCGTCTGTTTCAAATCGTCCTAAATTTGGGAATATCCTTCCCAAAACTTGTTCCTGCCCGAGGGCCGCATACCGTCAGGCCTTGCGGCTCTTTTGATACAAAGTAATTAGCTCGAAAATAGAGAAGTCAAGCCGCAACTTATGTATTATGCGAAGCACAACAATTAAACATTACTTCGCCGGCGATTAAAGCAGTTCCATAATCAGGAATAAACCATGGCCCGAGAAACATACGCAGCTCTGCAAGCAAAGATCGAGAAGGAAATCAACAAGCTTCAAAAGAAGGCGGAAGTCCTCCAAACGAAGCGTCGCAAGCCCGTGATCACCTCCATCATCACGTCCATGCGCGAATACGACATCACCCCGGAAGAAATCATTGCGGCATACGGTTCGGGCAAGCCCGCGCGCGTGGCCCCCGGTGGCCGACGCAAGGCTGGCGCGGCGGCACGCCCCGCCACCGCCGCCAAGCGTGCCGTTGCCCCGAAGTATCGTCACCCGCAAACGGGCGAAACCTGGAGCGGCCGTGGCAAAGCCCCGCGCTGGCTCGCGGCTGAAGAAGCCGGTGGCGCGACACGCGACAGCTTTCTTATCAAAGAATAAAACCTATTCTGTAGTAAGAAATAAATCGGCGCACCAATCTGGTGCGCCGATTTATTTTGGAATTCAGCGTCGAAGCGCCGTCAGGGCTTACTGAACGGGGAACTGAATTTCGCGTTCCGCCCCATTATTCCCGGGGAAATTGTCGAATATCGCGCGTACCAGATAGGGCATCGTGCGCATGAAATCATCGCCCTGACTAAGTATGAAGGCCGTGGAACGGTAAACCTCGGCACCCCCACGTTGGGTGTCCCGAATCTTCAAGCTCAGTGTGTTGCGCTGCACCGCCATGGGCACATCGACCCATTCCGGCCCCCAGTACCCATAGGCGCCGCCCCAGGGGCGAGGCCCGTAGAAACCGCCATATCCGCCATAGCCGTAGCCGCCGTAGAAATAGGGATCGTAGGCGCGGCGCACCATTACCTGGGTCTGGCTGGTTCCATAGGTAAACGACACGTCAAAACGCCCCTTGGCGCCGGGCTGGGCTTCGACCAAACCCGTTGCACCGATGCCGGCGCGCACCATGTCCTGATAGGACTGGTATTCCAGATTATTCAGTTGATTCGGATCCGCGGCCACAAATTGGTAAGTCTGCCCTTCAACGCCGGTAGGCCATTGCTGGAACGAAGTCACCCGCGCGGAAACGGACGGCGCGGCGCAACCGGTCAGTGCCAGCGTTGCCGCCACAGCCGTTAATCCTGCCCAACGGCCCACACTGAACAACGACTTTCGGAACATTTTGCGACTCCTGTTGCGCGCGACGGCGCCATCATACTGAGCTTTGACTATGCCCACGGCAAAAAGTTTGCCGTAGCCCGCACGCCCCAGACTGCGCGCCGCGCCCACCTACTACAATAGACCCCTCGTTCAAACCAGGACTGCAACTCCATGCGCACCGACACGCCCATTACCGTTTATCGCAAGGATTACCAGCCCTACCCCTACGACATTCCCGAAGTCGCTTTGGCCTTCGATCTGGCGCCGGACGCCACCGAAGTGCGCTGCACGATGCACGTGCAACGCAAGCCCGGCGCCAGCGCCGACGCGGCCTTGATCCTGGATGGAGAAGACCTGGAACTCGTGTCGGTAGCGGTCAACGGCGCCACCCTGGACGCCGACGCCTATCACCTGTCCGAGCACAGCCTGGCCATATACGGCCTGCCCGCCGACGCCACGGTCGATGTGGTCAGCCGCTGCAATCCATCGGCCAACTCCACGCTGATGGGCTTGTATGTGTCCGGCGGCAACTTCTTCACGCAATGCGAGGCCGAGGGCTTTCGCCGCATCACGTGGTTTGCCGACCGCCCCGACGTGATGTCGCGCTACCGCGTGACGCTGCGGGCGCAGCCGCAATACCCCGTGCTGCTGTCCAACGGCAACCTGATGGCATCGCGCCAGTTGCCCGACGGCCGCAACGAAGTCGAATGGGAAGACCCGTTCCCCAAGCCTTGCTATCTGTTTGCGTTGGTGGCCGGCAACCTGACGCACCGTGAAACCACCGTCAAGACGGCCAGCGGCCGCGACGTGCTGCTTCAGGTCTACAGCGACCCCGGCTCTGAAACCAAGACCGAATGGGCGCTTGATTCGTTGGTGCGCGCCCTGCGCTGGGATGAAACCCGCTTCGGCCTGGAATTGGATCTGGACCGCTTCATGATCGTCGCCGTCCATGACTTCAACATGGGCGCGATGGAAAACAAGGGCTTGAATATCTTCAACGCCGCCTACGTGCTGGCCGACGCCGACAGCGCCACCGACGCCAACTACGAAGGCATCGAATCCGTCATCGGCCATGAATACTTTCACAACTGGACCGGCAACCGCGTCACCTGCCGCGATTGGTTCCAGCTGAGCCTGAAAGAAGGGCTGACCGTTTTCCGCGACCAGGAATTCAGCGCCGACATGATGGCGCACGACATGGATGCCGCCGCCGCCACCAGCGCGCGCGCCGTCAAGCGTATCGATGACGTGGTGGCCCTGCGCGCCGCGCAGTTTCCGGAAGATGCCGGCCCCATGGCCCACCCCATCCGCCCCGAGAGCTACCAGGAAATCGGCAACTTCTATACGGCAACCGTGTACGAGAAAGGCGCCGAAGTCATCCGCATGCAGCACACGCTGCTGGGCGAGGAAGGCTTCCGCGCCGGCATGGACGAGTACTTTCGCCGCCACGACGGCCAGGCCGTCACCTGCGACGACTTTGTCGACGCCATGGAATCGGTCTATGTGCGCCAGCACCCGGGCCGCGACCTGTCGGTGTTCCGCCGCTGGTACCGCCAGGCCGGCACGCCGCGCGTGGCCGTCACGCTTGAACACGACGCCGCCACCCGCCGCTGCACGGTCACGCTGACCCAGCAATGCCAGCCGGTGGGCGTCGAGAAAAAAGCCGGCGCTGACTACGTCAAGGCGCCGTACCACATCCCGTTTGCGATCGGCCTTCTGGACCAGGACGGCCGCGCGCTGCCGCTGCGTCACGACGGCGCCACCCGCGACACCGCCCTGCTGGAACTGACCACGCCCAGCCAACAATGGGTGTTCGAAGATATCGCCGAGCGGCCCGTGCCCTCGTTGCTGCGCGATTTCTCGGCCCCGGTCATCGTCGACTATGACTGGACCGACGAAGAATTGGCGCTGCTGTCCGCGCATGACACCAACCCCTTCGCCCGCTGGGAAGCCGGCCAGGAACTGGCCACGCGCCAGATCCTGGCCTTGGCCGAAGCCCGCCAGGCCGGGCGCACGCTACACGCGGACGCGGCGTTCATCAACGCCTGGCGCGCACTGCTGACCGACCCGGCCCTGGACGCCGCCTATCGCGCCCGCGCGCTGGCCCTGCCGTCCGAGAAGACGCTGGCCGAGCGCATGCAGGCGGTGGACCCGCCCGCGCTGGCTGTGGCCCGCGACTTCCTGCGCGCCGAACTCGGCCGGCAGCTGGCCACGGAATTGCGCCAGGCGTTCGATCAGAACCAGACGCCGGGCGAATACAGCCCCGCGCCGGTGCCCGCCGGCAAGCGCGCCCTGAAGAACCTGGCCTTGAGCCATCTGCTGGCGGCCGGCGAACACGACGCGCAGCGTCTGGCCGAGCATCAGTACGAGCACGCCGGCAACATGACCGACAGCATGGCCGCGCTGTCTGCCCTGATCAATTACGGCCAGGGCGACTTCCCCCAGGAAGCGCTGGCAGCGTTCTATGACAAGTGGCGCGACAACCCGCTGGTGGTGGACAAGTGGTTTGCCTTGCAGGCGGCCGCGCGTTCGACCACGGTGCATACCGCCCGCGAACTCATGACGCACCCCGCCTTCACGTTGCGCAACCCCAACCGCGCCCGCGCGCTGATTTTCCAGTTCTGCCTGAACAATGCGCGCGGCATGCACCACCCGGACGGTTCGGGTTATGCGTTCTGGGCCGAGCAGGTGTTGGCGCTGGACGCCCTGAACCCCGAAGTCGCGGCTCGGCTGGCGCGTGCGCTGGACAACTGGTCGCGCTTCGTGCCGGCCCTGCGCACGCCCATGCAGGCCGCGCTGCAACAGGTGCGCGCCCATGCGGGCTTGTCGCGCAACGTGCAGGAAATCGTATCCAAGGCTTTAGAATTCGCAGCATAGGGAGACCCTCTTGAAACGTAAAACACTTACTCAATACCTGGTGGAGCAACAACGCTCCGCCCAAGCCCTGGCGCCGGAAGTCCGGCTGCTGATCGAAGTGGTCGCGCGCGCCTGCAAGGCGATTAGCCACGCCGTCAGCAAGGGCGCGCTGGGCGGCGTCCTGGGCAGCCTGGAAAGCGAAAACGTCCAAGGCGAAGTGCAGAAGAAGCTGGACGTCCTGTCCAACGAAATCCTGCTTGAAGCCAACGAATGGGGCGGCCACCTGGCGGCCATGGCCTCGGAAGAAATGGAAACCATCCATTTGATTCCGAACCGCTACCCCAAGGGCGAATACCTGCTGTTGTTCGATCCCCTGGATGGCTCGTCCAACATCGACGTCAACGTCTCCATCGGCACCATCTTCTCGGTGCTGCAGGCCCCGCACAACGTGTCGGGCGCTCCGGTCTGCGAAGACGATTTCCTGCAACCCGGCAACAAGCAGGTCGTGGCCGGCTATGCCGTCTATGGCCCGCAGACCATGCTGGTGCTGACCATCGGCAATGGCGTGGTCGGCTTCACGCTGGACCGCGAAATGGGCTCGTGGGTGCTCACGCACGAGAACATCCAGGTGCCGGAAGACACCAAGGAATTCGCCATCAACATGTCGAATAGCCGCCACTGGGCACCGCCCGTGAAGCGCTACGTCGACGACTGCCTGGCCGGCGCCACGGGCCCCTTGGGCAAGGACTACAACATGCGCTGGATCGCCTCGATGGTGGCGGACGTGCATCGCATCCTGACCCGTGGCGGCATCTTCATGTACCCCTGGGATGCGCGCGAACCCGGCAAGGCCGGCAAGCTGCGCCTGATGTATGAAGCCAACCCGATGAGCTTCCTGGTCGAACAGGCCGGCGGCGCCGCGATCAACGGCGTCCAGCGCATCATGGACATCCAGCCGGACAAGCTGCACCAGCGCGTCAGCGTGATCCTGGGCTCGAAGAACGAAGTCGAGCGCGTGGGCCGCTATCACGCCGAGGAAGCGGCGAAGTAATGCCGCGCTGAAAAGCAAAACGCTGAAAAGCAAAAAGCCCCTTGATGCTCAAGGGGCTTTTTTTATTGCGCGCGGCGCAACGGCGGTCACTTGACCTCTTCGATGGACTTTACGTCGTCCTTGTTGATCTGGACTTTCTTGCCGTCCTTGTCGTATTCATACATGCCGGACTTTTTGTCATAAGACGGCGAATCGGGCGTCACGGTCGAGCTACCGTCCCGTTGCTGAATGACCGAGGGCGACGAGCATCCGGCCAGCACCCCAACTCCGGTCACCACCAGGGCCAACGTCATGGTCTTCAGGTTCATGGGCGTGTTCTCCAAGTGTGAATAGGTGATTCCACTGTATCGGGAACCTGGCCCCGATATCGTGTCGGGTTGTCGGCAAATTGAGAAAAAACGTAAACCCCGCAACCCACATCGTAAAAAAACCCCTCACGGGCAAGCCTGTGAGGGGTTTTACGCTTACACAAACCGCAAGCCGTTACAGGTCAGCGCACGGGCTCAGACCTTGGCGTTGGCCTCGATGAAGCGGCGCACCTCGGCCATCGTGCAGTCCATCACCTGTACGCGCTGCGGCAGCGACTCCAGGTTGGCCAGGTTGCCCGGCGGCGTGGCCGGACGGCCCAGCGCTTCTTCGATGGTTTCGGAAAACTTTGCCGGCAAGGCCGTCTCCAGCACCAGCATCGGCACCCCGGGCTCAACGAAGTCGCGCGCCACTTTCACGCCATCGGCGGTGTGCGGATCGACCAGCACGCCGGTCTCGTCGTACAGCGAACGGATGGTGGCCAGGCGCGCCTCGTGCGAGCTTTGGCCGGACACGAAGCCGTAGCGCGATTCGAACTGCGGCTTCAGGTCGGACAGGTCGAACGAGCCCTCTTGCGCCAAGGTGGTCCACAGCGCCTTCACGCGGGAGGCGTCGCGGCCCACCAGATCGAAGACGAAGCGTTCGAAGTTGGACGCGCGCGAAATATCCATCGACGGGCTGGACGTGGCGTACGTCTGCTCGGCCGGACGCGGACGGTAGATACCCGTACGGAAAAACTCTTCCAGCACGTTGTTCTCGTTCGTGGCCAGTACCAGGCGGCGCACCGGCAAGCCCATGCTGCGCGCGATGTGACCCGACAGGATGTTGCCGAAGTTGCCCGACGGCACCGCGAACGAGACCTGCTGGCCCGGCTTGTCGGTGGCGCGCAACCAGCCGTGGAAGTAATACACGACCTGGGCGGCGATGCGCGCCCAGTTGATCGAGTTAACGGCGCCCAGACGGTACTTGGTCTTGAAAGCCAGGTCGCTGGCCAGCGCCTTGACGATGTCCTGCGCTTCGTCGAACACGCCGCGCACGGCGATGTTGTGGATGTTCTCGTCTTGCAGCGAATACATCTGTGCGCGCTGGAAAGCGCTCATGCGGCCATGCGGCGACAGCATGAACACGGCCACGCCCTGCTTGCCGCGCAACGCGTATTCGGCCGCCGAGCCCGTGTCGCCCGAGGTCGCGCCCAGGATGTTCAAGGTGGTGCCGCGCTTGGCCAGCGTGTATTCAAAGACCTGGCCCAGGAACTGCATGGCCATGTCCTTGAACGCCAACGTCGGGCCTTCGGACAAGCCCAGTAGCGACAAGCCGCCGTCCAGCGGACGCAGCGGCACGATGTCTTCGCTGTTGAAGATCTCTTGCGTGTACGCCGCGCGCGTCAGGCGGCGCAGGTCGTCGGCCGGAATGTCGGTGGCAAACAGCGACAGCACTTCAAACGCCAGGTCGGCGTAGGACAAGCCGCGCCACGATTCCAGCGTTTGCTCGGAGACCTGGGGCAGTTGTTCCGGCACGGCCAGGCCGCCGTCGGGGGCCAGGCCTTCCAGCAGGATGTCGGAAAAGGGCTGGGCGGCCATGCCGCCTCGGGTCGAGACGTATTTCATGTCAGGTTCTCCACGCGCAAACGGGTGACCTTGGACCGCACGAACGGCATCTCCTCGATGCGCTCGATGGCCTGATTGATGTTGCCTTCCACGGCTTCATGCGTCAGGAAGATAATGTCGGCGCCGCCGATGTGCGAGGGCTGCTGAATCATCGAACCGATCGAGATCGAGCGGTCGGCCAGGATGCGGGCGATGTCCGCCAACACGCCCGGCTGGTCGTCCACGCGCAGGCGCAGGTAGTACGACGTGCTGACGAGTTCGATCGGCAGGATCGGCGTGTCCGACATGGCATCCGGCTGGAACGCCAGGTGCGGCACGCGGTTGCCCGGATCGGCGGTGTGCAGGCGCGTCACGTCGACCAGGTCGGCCACCACGGCGGATGCGGTGGGCTCTTCGCCCGCGCCCTGACCGTAATACAGCGTGGGGCCAACGGCATCGCCCTTGACCAGCACGGCGTTCATCGCGCCTTCGACATTGGCCAGCAGGCGCTCGGACGGCACCAGCGCGGGATGCACGCGCAGTTCAATGCCGTCGGGGCGACGCTTGGTCACGCCCAGCAGCTTGATGCGGTAGCCCAGGCGCTCGGCATGTTCGATGTCTTCGGCGGCCAGCTGCGAGATGCCTTCGATGTAGGCGCGGTCAAACTGCACCGGCACGCCAAAGGCCAGCGAGGCCAGCAGCGTCAGCTTGTGCGCGGCGTCCACGCCTTCCACGTCGAAGGTGGGATCGGCTTCGGCGTAGCCCAGGCGCTGGGCTTCGGCCAGCACGTCGGCGAACGGCAGCCCGCGCGAGCGCATTTCCGACAGGATGAAGTTCGTGGTGCCGTTGATGATGCCCGCCACCCACTGGATGCGGTTGGCAGTCAGGCCCTCGCGGATCGCCTTGATGATGGGGATGCCGCCGGCCACCGCGGCTTCGAACGTGACCATGACGCCGCGCTCGTAGGCGGCGGCGAAGATCTCGTTGCCGTGCTTGGCCAGCAGCGCCTTGTTGGCGGTGACGACGTGCTTGCCGTTGGCGATGGCTTCCATCACCAGTTCCAGCGCCAGCGTGTCGCCGCCGATCAGTTCAACAACGATGTCGATTTCCGGGTCGCGCACCAGCGCGTGCACATCGGTATCAACCAGGATCGAGTCGCCCACGCGGGCGCGCGCCTTGGCCACGTCGCGCACGGCGGCGCGGGTGACTTCGATGCGGCGGCCGGCGCGGCGGGCGATTTCTTCCGCGTTGCGCGACAGCACGGTCCATGTGCCTCCGCCAACAACGCCAAGACCAAGCAGGCCCACCTTCATGGGACGCATCGCGCCGCCCTCGGGGGCGTGCGCGGCGGGTGAGCGTTCAGGGGTATTCATTTCAGCAATCCGTCCTTGCGGAACATATCTTTGATGCCGCGCACCGCTTGGCGGGTGCGCTGCTCGTTTTCGATAAGAGCGAAGCGTACGTAGTCGTCGCCATACTCGCCGAAGCCGATCCCGGGGGACACGGCCACTTTCGCATCCGACAGGACACGCTTGGCAAATTCCAAAGAGCCCATCGCCCGGTAGGGCTCGGGGATCTGCGCCCAGATATACATGGACGCCTTGGGAATTTCCACATTCCAACCTGCTTCGTGCAGGCCGCGCACGAGCACGTCGCGGCGGCTTTGGTATTGGGCCACGATCTCGCTCACGCAATCCTGCGGGCCGTCCAGGGCGGCAATCGACGCCACCTGGATCGGCGTGAACGTGCCGTAGTCGTGATAGCTCTTGATGCGCGCCAGCGCGCTGACCAGCTCGCGGTTGCCCACCATGTAGCCGATGCGCCAGCCCGCCATGTTGTAGCTTTTGCTCATCGTGAAGAACTCGACGGCGACATCGCGCGCGCCGGGCACCTGCATGATGGACGGCGCGACATAGCCGTCAAAGGTGATGTCGGCGTAGGCCAGATCATGCACCACCAGGATGTCGTGTTCCTTGGCTAGCGCCACCACGCGTTCGAAGAACGACAGGTCCACGCACTGCGCGGTCGGGTTGCTGGGAAAACCCAGCACCATCATCTTGGGCTTCGGGATGGACTCGCGCACCGCGCGTTCCAGCTCTTCGAAGAAATCGACGCCGGGCGTCATGCGCACCGAACGGATGTTGGCGCCGGCAATCACCGCGCCGTAGATGTGGATCGGGTAGCTGGGGTTGGGCACCAGCACCGTGTCGCCGCGATCCAGCGTGGCCAGCATCAAGTGCGCCAGGCCTTCTTTGGAGCCGATGGTGACAATGGCTTCGGAATCCGGATCGAACTCGACCGCGTAGCGGCGCTGATACCAATCACAAATCGCCTTGCGCAGACGCGGAATGCCCTTGGACACGGAATAGCCGTGAGTGGTGGGACGCGAGGTGGCCTCCACCATCTTGTCGACGATGTGCTTGGGTGTGGCACCGTCCGGGTTGCCCATGGACATGTCGATGATGTCCTCGCCCCGCCGCCGCGCCGCCATCTTGAGCTCGCCAGTAATGTTGAAAACGTACGGGGGCAAACGCTCGATGCGAGAGAACTTCCTCATGATGGGAATCCTTAGGGGCGGAAAGGGCGAAAAAACCAGGGCGCGGTCGCGCGAAGGGGAAAGGGGCTTAAAGCCGCGCCAGCACACGATTGCAGCGCAGCAAAACCCTGTAATCTAGCGCAACGACGGCCATGCGGCAAATGGGGCAAAAACGGGTCCGTTTCCCCATTGAAAAGACAGGCTTTTTTTAACCTGTCCACACGCGCCAAAAACCACGTTGTTGCAAGGCAGGGAATCCGCTTATACCGTCAAGCAACGAAGCCCCCAACACTGCAACCCATGGCGAGTTTGATGCGCTATCATCAAGCCCATAAAGCCGGAGTTTTTATTGAAGCTGCATACTGATCCTGCGACGGCCGCCCTGAACACCGTGACTGCTTACGGTGAGGGGTATATCGAGGTCAACCAAGTTCGTTTTTCCTCGTCGGTCGCATTTGGCCCCGAAGGCGAAGTTACCGAATGGCCTGTTGACTCGCCGGCCGACATCACCTCTACCCTGTTGCACCAGGCGGCCGGTTTGACCGAGCCCGTCCGCGACCCGATGGCTTTTCTGGATGAACCGGAAGCCAGCCCCAGCCGCCCGGCCAATGCGCCGGAAGTCTTGCTGGTAGGCACGGGCGCCCGGCAACAGTTCCTGCGTCCCGAAGTGTTGCGTCCCCTGTTGGCCATGGGAATCGGCGTCGAGATCATGGACACGCACGCCGCCTCTCGCACCTACAACATCCTGATGGCAGAGGGCCGGCGCGTGGTCGTCGCCCTCATCCCCCCCAATGGAGATCCACAGAAATGACGCCCAGCATCGGCAAGCCCGCCCCGCAATTCACCGCGGAAAGCACGATTGGTCCGATCAGCCTGGAACAGTGCCAGGGCCGTGCCGTGATCCTGTATTTCTACCCCAAGGACAACACGCCCGGCTGCACCACCGAAAGCCAGGACTTCCGCGACCTGCACGCCGACTTCCTGGCGGCCAGCGCGGTGGTCATCGGAATCTCGCGCGACTCGCTCAAGTCGCATGAGAACTTCAAGGCCAAGTACGAACTTCCTTTCCCGCTCATCTCCGACGCCGACGAAACCGTGTGCAATCTGTTCGGCGTCATCAAGCAGAAGAATATGTATGGCAAGCAGGTGCGAGGCATCGAGCGCAGCACCTTTTTGATCGACGCCTATGGCGTGCTGGTGCAGGAGTGGCGCGGGGTGAAGGTCCCGGGCCACGCCAAGGAAGTCCTGCAGGCCGCGAAAAGTATCGGTTAGCCGTACAGGAATACCCGTCAGGCGCTATTGCCGGCCCACCCTGGAGAGTGACGCATATGCCGCTTCCGAAGTTGCCCACCCGCCCCGCAGCCATCCTGACCTTCCCCTCGGGCGAATCCGCCCGGGCGCAGGCCCGCACTACCAAGACTGCCGCTGCGCAGTCCAGCACCCACGCCGCGCTTGCCGACGACGATGACGAGCTGCTTGTGCAGCCCGAACTTGACGGCATGGCCGAGCCGGCACGCAAGGCGCAGATTCCCGCGCCCGCCCGCCAGGTTCCTCCGCCCGCCCCCGCCGCCCCGGCGGCAACCCGCGCCGAAACGCGCGCGGCCAAGACGGCGCCCGCCCCGGCCAAGCGCGGCAAGCCGCGCGCCCAGAACGAACCCCGCAAGTTGTTCGTGCTGGACACCAACGTACTGCTGCACGACCCCAGTTCGCTGTTCCGCTTTGAAGAGCACGACATCTTCCTGCCGATGATGACGCTGGAAGAGCTGGACCATCAAAAGAAAGGCATGTCGGAAGTGGCGCGCAACGCGCGTCAGGTCAGCCGATCGCTGGACGCGCTGGTGCAAGACGCCACGCAGCTGGACGAAGGGCTGGAGCTGGCCAAGCTGGGCAACAAGGATGCCACCGGCCGCCTGATGTTCCAGACGACCGCCATCCACAGCACGCTGCCGTCCGACCTGCCCATGGGCAAGGCCGACAATCAGATCCTGGGCGTGGTGCGCGCCCTGCAAGAAAAATTCCCGCAGCGCGAGGTCGTGCTGGTGTCCAAGGACATCAACATGCGCCTGAAGGCGCGCGCGCTGGGCATGGCCGCCGAAGACTACTTCAACGACCACGTCCTGGAAGATTCGGACCTGATGTACACGGGCGTGATGCAACTGCCCGAGGACTTCTGGAACAAGCACGGCAAGGACGTGGAATCCTGGCAGCAAGGCGGCACCACGTTCTACCGTATCCATGGTCCGTTGTGCTCGCAGTTCGTCGTCAACCAGTTCGTCTACTTCGAAGGCCAGATGCCGCTGTACGCGCAGGTGCGCGAAGTCAGCGGCAAAATGGCGGTGCTGGCCACCCTGCGCGACTACACCCACGGCAAGAACAACGTCTGGGGCATCACGGCGCGCAACCGCGAACAGAACTTCGCCATGAACCTGCTGATGAACCCGGAGTGCGATTTCGTATCGCTGCTGGGTCAGGCGGGCACGGGCAAGACGCTGCTGGCGCTGGCGGCCGGTATCACGCAGGTGCTTGAGACCAAGCGCTACACCGAAATCATCATGACGCGCGTCACGGTGCCGGTTGGTGAAGACATCGGTTTCCTGCCCGGCACGGAAGAAGAAAAGATGTTGCCCTGGATGGGCGCGCTGGAAGACAACCTTGACGTCCTGAACATGGGCGACGGCGAAGGCAACGGCGATTGGGGCCGCGCCGCCACCATGGACCTGATCCGCTCACGCATCAAGGTCAAGTCCCTGAACTTCATGCGCGGCCGCACGTTCCTGAACAAGTACCTGATCATCGACGAGGCCCAGAACCTGACGCCCAAGCAGATGAAAACGCTGGTGACCCGCGCGGGCCCCGGCACCAAGGTGATCTGCCTGGGCAACGTTGCCCAGATCGATACGCCGTACCTGACCGAAGGCAGCTCAGGCCTGACGTTCGTCGTAGACCGCTTCAAGGGCTGGCCGCATTCCGGCCACGTTACCTTGCAGCGCGGCGAACGTTCGCGCCTGGCCGACTACGCGGGGGATGTGCTGTAAGGTCCGGACGATCACTGCACACGCTCCGCAAAAAAAGCCCCTTGAAGAGACTTCAAGGGGCTTTTTCTTGCCTGGACCAATCAACCGACGGTGCTTATTTGTCGGCCGCGTTGGTGATGGCATTGCCGGCCCGGGACATATCGCGGCCCATGCCCGCTACGGTATTGCAACCGGCGAGCACGAATCCGAATACGACAAAGGCGGTCAGCACGATCTTGCCGCGCATGCTGTCAACTCCTGAACAAAAAAATCGATGCAAGTGTGTGGGGGTGAAGGTCAAACGATCTGCACGCGCAGTTCGCCCAGGCCTTCCACGCCGCCGGTGATGACATCGCCCTGCACCACGGCGCCCACACCCTCCGGCGTGCCGGTGAAAATGATGTCGCCCGGCTGCAATTCGAACAGGCCCGACAGGTACGAAATGCTTTCCGGGATGTTCCACAGCATCTGCGAGATGTCGCTGGATTGCTTGCGCTGGCCGTTCACGTCCAGCCAGATCGCGCCCTTGTCCAGGGTGCCCACGACGCTGCGCGGGTGGATCGGGCCGATCGGGGCGGACTCGTCGAACGCCTTGCCGATTTCCCAGGGACGGCCCTGCTTCTTCATTTCGCCTTGCAGGTCGCGGCGGGTCATGTCCAGGCCCAGCGCATAGCCCCACACGCATTCGTTGGCCTGCTCGACCGGAATGTCTCGGCCGCCCTTGCCCAGCACCACGACAAGTTCCATCTCGTAGTGCAGGTTCGAGGTCTTGGGCGGATACGACATTTTGCCCGTTTCACCGTCGGCAACGGGGCGGACGGCGTCCGCGGGCTTGCAGAAGAAGAACGGGTCTTCACGGCCGGTGAAGCCCATTTCCTTGGCGTGTTCGGCGTAGTTGCGACCCACGCAATAGACGCGGCGCACCGGAAACAACGCGGCGCTGCCGTCCACGGGGACCGCGACGGGCGGCTGGGGAGGTAATACGTAGTCCATGAGCGATCAACCTATGACAAATACGTGACTGAAAACCGGCCAAATATCTTACCTCCGCGCGCGAGGCGCGGCGCGTAAGGTAAAAATCATCCGCGAGTTTATCCCTTTCCCGGCGCCACGGGCGGCCGGGTTTTCGTTCAGGAAAACGTAGGGATTTCACCATCGAAAACCACCAGGCGCTCGATGAAGCCGGCCATATAGGTTTTCATTTCCTGGTGCGCGGGCGACACTTGGTAGCGGTCATGGGCCGCCTCGTCAGCGAAGGCGGCCACCACCGCGTGCGTCAGGCCGTCGGCGCGGCTGGCCTGGTTGGGTCGAAAGGCATAGCCCGCCACCCCATCGCATTCCGCCAGCACCCGATCGCAATACACCTGGACGCGTTCATGAAAGCCGGCATCGGCGGCGGACGACAGTTGCAACATCACCACATGCAGAAACATCAGGACTCCTTCTTCGAACGCGTCGCTGCCAGCCAGGCGCGCGCAACCAATCCCATGATGCCGTCTCGCAACAGCAACACGCACAAGACAAAGATGGCCCCTTGCACGATCAGCACCCACGAGCCCAGCGGCGCCAGGTAGTTTTGCAGGGACACAAACGTGAAGGCCCCGGCCAGCGGACCGAACACGGTGCCGATACCGCCCAGCAGCGCCATCAGCACAACTTCGCCGTTGGCGTGCCAATGCACATCCGTCAACGAGGCCACGCCGAACACCAGTACCTTCAAGCCGCCCGCCAGCCCGGCCACCGAGGCCGACAGCGTAAAGGCCAGCAGCTTGTAGCGCGACGTGGAATAGCCTAATGAGCGGGCGCGCTGCTCGTTGTCGCGCACCGATCGGATCACTTCGCCAAAGGGGGAATTGAGCACGCGCAGCACGAAGGCGTAGCCCAGCGCGAACACGGCCAGCGTGAAGTAATACATGGGCATCACGTTTTGCAGGTCGAAAATTCCGAAGAGCTTGCCGCGCGGCACGCTTTGCAAGCCATCCTCGCCTCCCGTGAAGCCCGCCTGCACCGCAATGAAGTAGACCAGCTGCGACAGCGCCAACGTGATCATCGCGAAGTAGATGCCCTGGCGCCGGATGGCGATGGCGCCGAACAGCAGCCCCAGCAACCCGCCCGTGACCACGCCCGCCAACAACCCGAGTTCGGGTGTGGCGCCCAGCACCTTCATCACGATGCCGGTTGCATAGGCCGCCGCGCCGAAGAAGGCCGCGTGGCCGAAGGACAGCAGGCCCACGTAGCCCACCAGCAGGTTGAACGCCGCCGCGAACAGCGCAAAGCACAGCACCTTCATCAGGAATGTGGGATAGACGAACCACGGCGCCGCCAGCGCCACCACGGCCAGCACCGCCATGGATATCCGCATCGCGCGCCGGCTCAGTTGCACGGGCTGGCGCGTCGCTTCGGCCGCCAGCACGTTCTGCACCTGCAAGGGCTTGCCGAACAGCCCGGCCGGCTTGCACAGCAGCACCAGCACCATGATGATGAAGATCGCCAGGTTGGCGGCCTCGGGGTAGAACACTTTGGTCAGCCCTTCGATGATGCCCAGCCCGAAGCCGCTGACGATGGCGCCCATGATGGACCCCATGCCACCAATCACCACCACCGCGAACACCACGACGACCAGGTTCGATCCCATCATCGGGCTGACCTGATAGATGGGCGCGGCGATCACGCCCGCCACCGATGCCAGCGCCACGCCCAGCGCGTACGTCAGCGTGATCAACAACGGCACGTTGATGCCGAAGGAACGCACGATGGTCGGGTTCTCCGTTGCGGCGCGCAGCATGGCGCCCACGCGCGTTTTCTCGATCAGTACCCAGACCGCCAGGCACAGCACCAGCGACACGGCCACCGCCCAACCGCGATACCACGGCAGGAACATGAAGCCCAGGTTCACACCGCCGGACAAGGCCTTTGGGATGGTGTACGGCAGCCCCGACACGCCATAGGCCTGGCGCAGCCCGCCTTCGATCAGCAGCGCGATGCCGAACGTGAGCAGCAGCCCGTACAGGTGGTCCATGCGATAGGTGCGGGATATCAGCAGGCGCTCGACCACCACGGCAAACACCGCCATGATGAGCGGCACCAGCACCAGCGCGGACCAGTAGTTCACGCCCAGGTAATTGAGCAGCATCCAGGCCAGGAACGCACCGGCCGTGTACTGCGCGCCATGGGCAAAGTTGATGATGTTCAACAGACCGAAAATCACCGCCAGCCCGATCGAGAGCAAGGCGTAGAAAGACCCGTTGATCAGGCCCAGCAACAGCTGGCCGAACAGCGCCGTGGACGGCACACCGAAAATTTCGAACACAGGGATTCTCCTTTCAGACGCCCAGGCGGCGTGCGATCCGGGCAGGATCGCGGCGCGCCTCGTCCGCCGACAACTGATCGACCACGCAACCGTGCTCCATGACGTAGTGGCGGTCGGCCACCTTGGTCGCAAAGCGGAAGTTCTGCTCGACCAGCACGATGGTGAAGCCGCGTTCTTTCAGCGTGCGGATGGCGTGTCCGATCTGCTGCACGATGACGGGCGCCAGGCCTTCGGTGGGCTCGTCCAGCAGGATCAGCTGCGCACCGGTGCGCAAGATGCGCGCGATGGCCAGCATCTGCTGCTCGCCGCCCGACAGGTTGCCGCCGGAACTGGCGCTGCGTTCGCGCAGGTTGGGAAACAGCGTGTAGATTTCGTCCAGCGACATGCCGCCGTCGGCCAGGCGCGGCGGCAGCAGCAGGTTTTCGGTGACGCTCAAGCTGCGGAACACCGCCCGTTCTTCGGGGCAATACACCACGCCCAGCCGCGGGATGCGGTGCGGCGCCATATTCACCGTTTCCTGCCCGTTCAAGCGGATGGAACCGCGCCGCTTGTCCAGAATGCCCATGATGGCGCGCAGCGTCGTGGTCTTGCCCGCGCCGTTGCGGCCCAGGATGGTGACAAGTTCGCCACGCTGAACGTCGATGTTCACGCCGTGCAGCACGTGGGATTCCCCGTACCAGGCGTTAAGGTCGTTGATGGCCAGCATGTCAGTGCGCCTCCTCGTCCGAGCCCATGTACGCGGTGATGACGCGTTCATCGCGCGACACGGCGGCGTAATCGCCTTGCGCCAGCACCGCGCCGCGTGCCAGCACGGTGATGGTGTCGGACAGGTCCGCCACCACGGACAGGTTGTGTTCGACCATCAGGATGCTGCGGTTCACCGCCACGCGCCGGATCAATGCGGCGATGCGAGCCACGTCTTCCTGGCCCAGCCCCGCCATGGGTTCGTCCAGCAACATGATGTCGGGGTCCAGCGCCAGCGTCATCGCGATTTCCAGCGCGCGCTTGCGGCCATAGGGCAGCATGGCCGCCGTCGTGTCCGCCAGATTGGCCAGGCCCACCGCGTCCAGCAGCTCCATGGCGCGTTCGTTCAGGCGGTCAACGCTACGGCGGCTGCGCCAGAAGCGCATGCCGTCGCCATGCTGGCGCATCAAGGCCACACGCATGTTCTGCAACACGGTCAGGCCCAGGAACACGGCCGAAATCTGGAACGACCGCACGATGCCCAGCCGGGCAATCTGCTCGGGTGCCAGCGCCGTGATGTCGCGCCCACGGTAATGGATGACGCCCGCGTCGGGCGTCAAAAACTTGGTCAGCAGATTGAAGCAGGTGGTCTTGCCGGCGCCATTGGGGCCGATCAAGGCGTGGATGGAGCCTTCGTGCAGGGCAAGGGTCACGCCATCGACGGCATTGAAGCCGCCGAAGCGCTTGACCAGCCCCTGTGCGGACAGAACCGCTGGGGTGCTTGGCGTCGTCATGGTGGGCCTCTTACATGCGGGCCAACAGGCCGCCGTCGATCGCCAGGACATGCCCGTTGACGAACGAGGCGGCCTTCGAGGCCAGGTACACCACGGCAGGCGCAACGTCTTGCGGCGTGGCCCATCGGCCCACCGGCACCGAAGCCGACAGGAAGGTTTGGAAGTCGGGGTTGTCTTGCAGCCCCTGCGTGAAATCGGTGCGCACAAAGCCCGGGGCCAGCGCATTACACGTGACGCCGCTGGCGCCGTATTCCACCGCCAGTGCGCGCGTGAAGGCGGCGATGGCGCCCTTGGCGGTGGCGTAGGCGGCAATGTTGGGCATGGTCGCCTGCCCCGCCACCGATGACATCAGCACGATGCGGCCGAAGCCGCGCTTGCCCATGCCCGGCAGCACGGCGCGTGCGCAATGAAACGCGCCGTTCACGTGCACGTTCTGTAAGGCCTGCCACTCGGCCGGCGTCATCTCGACCACGGGCTTGCGATTCTGGTTGCCGGCATTGCTGACCAATACGTCGATGGACAGGCCCGCGTCATCCAGACGCGCCACGGCGTCGGTCACGGCGCTCGCGTCGGCCACGTCAAAAGACACGCCATGAGCGTCGATTCCCAGCGCGGCCAGCTTGGCGGCCGCGGCGTCGCAGGCGGCTTGCGACAGGTCGTTGACCACCACCCGCGCCCCCGCGCGGCCCAGCGCTTCAGCGATGGCGTAGCCCAGGCCCCTTGCCGCGCCCGTCACCAGCGCGACGCGCCCCGCCAGACCGAACGTCTGGTCCAGATAGTCGTGTTTCAAGCTTGTCTCCTTGTTTTATAGGCATCGGATCTCTAGGTCCGGCCTGTGTCGCCCCTGCTTCTTCGTACAAAACACGGTTGACATGAATCTCAATATACGCGACTATTTTTGAACACTCAATAACAAGATTTTTGCTTTATCTTCGATAACGAGTTCTGGCTAGGAGACAATCATGGCCCTCGAAACCCCCGGCTGCCCCGCCGCGAATGCGCTGCCGCCCCTGGCGTCGCGCTTTCTGAAAGTGGCCGACCTGCCCTGGAAACCCACGCAAGTGGAAGGCATCGAGATGAAGGTGCTGATGCAGGACAAGGAAACCGGCTTGCTGACCGCCCTGTTCCGCTGGCAGCCCGGCACCGAACTGCCGCTGCACGAACACGTGGAAGTCGAACAGACCTATGTGCTGGAAGGTTCCATCGTGGACGCCGAAGGCGAAGTCTGCGCGGGCGACTACGTCTGGCGGCCACGCGGCAACCAGCACATTGCGCGCGCCCCTAACGGCGCGCTCGTCCTCAGCTTTTTCTTAAAGCCCAATCTGTTCATCGACGCCTACGCCGGCCAGACGCTGGAGTAAGCCCCGGCTTTTTCAACCCGCACGACCCCGCATGACCGCCCGGCACAGGGCGGCGCGCAAAAGAACAAGCCCCCAAGGAGACACCCCATGAAGACCCGTATCAAGAACAGCCTTGCCGCCTGCGTGCTGGGCGCCCTTTCCATTCCCGCCATGGCGCAGGTATCGGACGACGTCGTGAAGATCGGCGTGCTGGGCGACCAGTCCGGCATGATGGCGGACCTGTCCGGAAAGTTCGGCGTGGAAGCCGTGAAGATGGCCGTCGAGGATTTCGGCGGCAACGTGTTGGGCAAGCCCATCGAGGTGATCTCGGCCGACCACCAGAACAAGGTGGACATCGGGGTGTCGGTGGCGCGCCGCTGGTACGAGAACGACAAGGTGGACCTGATCCTGGACGTGCCCAACTCGGCCATCGCGCTGGCCGTGCAGGACCTGACCCGCCAGATGAAGCGCGTGGTCATCTTCACCAGCGCGGGGTCGGCGGACCTGACGGGCAAGGCGTGTTCGCCCAACGGCATGCACTGGACCTACGACACCTACGCCTACGCCACCGGCGTGGCCAACGGCGTGATCGAGGACGGCGGCAAAAGCTGGTTTTTCATTACTTCCGACTACGCGTTCGGCCACTCGCTGGAACGCGACGCCATGGCGGTCGTGAAGGCCAAGGGCGGCCAGGTGGTGGGCAGCGTGCGCCATCCCATCGCGAGCTCGGACTTTTCGTCTTTCCTGTTGCAAGCGCAAGCGTCAAAGGCGCAGGTCATCGGCCTGGCCAACGGCAGCGGCGACACCATCAACAGCATCAAGCAGGCCTTTGAATTCGGCATCATGGGCAGCAAGCAGCGAGTGGCCGCACTGTTCATGAGCATCGTCGATGTGCGCAGCGTGGGGCTGGAATACGCGCAAGGGCTGAACCTGGTCGAACCGTTCTATTGGGACCAGGATGACAAGGCGCGCCAATGGTCCGAACGCTATTTCAAGCGCACGGGCCGCATGCCGTCGATGGTGCAAGCCAGCAACTACAGCGCCACGATGCACTACCTGAATGCCGTCAAGGCCGCCGGCACAGACGCATCCGAACCCGTGCTGAAAAAGATGCACGAGACGCCCATCAACGACTTCATGACGGAAAACGGCCGCATCCGCGAGGACGGCCGCGTCATGCGCGACCTGTATCTGTTCCAGGTCAAGAAACCGTCGGAGTCCAAGCGCGATTGGGACTACTACAACCTGGTGCGCAAGATTCCGGCCGAACAGGCGTTCCGCCCGCTCAAGGACGGCGGCTGCTCGCTGGTGAAGTCGTGATGGACGGCGCGCTGTCGCTGTTGGCCGGCAAGCGCGCCGTGATCACGGGGGGCGCCAATCCCCGTGGCATCGGCGCGGCCGTTGTCGAGCTTTTCCTGGCGCAGGGCGCCAGCGTCGCGGTGCTGGACCATGCCTATGCCGAAGACGGCCCGGGCGCCTTGGTGGACGGCCGCGTCAACCTGCATTGCGACGTGTCGCGCGGCCCCTCGTGCGAGGCCGCGCTGGCCCGCGCCGTACAGGCGCTGGGCGGCCTCGACGTGCTGGTCAACAACGCCGGCATCGTGGCCGCCACGCGAATCTGGGATCTGCCCGAAGACGAATTCCGGCGCATGGTCGACGTCAACCTGACGGGCACCTACAACGTCACGCACGCCGCCCTGCCCGCGTTGCTGGAAAGCACGCGGCAACCGGCCATCGTCAACTTGGGGTCCACCGCCGCCCTGCGCGGCGGCGGCCTGCTGGGCGGCTCGCATTACGCGGCGTCCAAAGGCGGCGTCATCAGCTTCACCAAGGCGCTGGCGCGCGAACTGGGCCCACGCGGCGTACGCGCCAATTGCGTAGCGCCCGGCATTATCGAAACGGACATGACGCTGGGAAAATTCGGCGAAAATTGGGAACAAGAACTCAAACAGGGCATTCCGCTGCAACGTTTCGGCTCGCCCGCCGAGGTTGCCCAAGCCATTCTGTTCCTGGCCTCGGACCTGTCCTCTTATTCAACCGGCATCGTGGTCGACGTCAACGGCGGCTTCCACATTCACTAGGCACGTCCCCACGCAATGAGCACTCCCGACCGCATGCTGTCCATCCTTGACCTTTTTCGCGACGACACCACCGCCGCGTTCCAGGAGGACGTCATGGCCCATCTGGATTGCTCGCGCGCCACCGCGTATCGCTACCTGAAATCGCTGACGGAAAGCGGGCTGCTGGCGCCCACCGCGGGCGGGGCCTACGTGCTGGGCTCGCGCATCATCGAACTGGACCGCCATCTGCGCCAGCACGACCCGCTGATGCGCGCGGCGCGCGACGTCATGCGCGCCACGGGCGACGAACTGCACGCCAACCTGATGTTGTGCAGCTACTACGGCGACAAGGTCATGTGCGTGGACCGCTACTGGACCGACAACTCGATCGAATCGAGCTATGCGCGCGGCCGGCCGTTCCCGATGTTCCGGGGCGCGACGGCCAAGCCCATCCTGGCGAACCTGCCGCCCTACCAGTTGCGCAACCTGATGCTGTGGCACGCGGCCGAAATCCGCGAGGCGGGCCTGGGTGAAGACTGGGACGAATTTCGCGCCAACCTGAAACGGCTGCGCACGGCGGGCGTATGCGTGTCGCATGGCGAGGTCGACCCCGGCTTGATGGGGATCGGCGCGGCGATCTTCAGCCCCGAGCAAAAGGTGGTGGGCAGCCTGGTCTTCATTGCGGCCCAGGCGAACACGTCGGCATCGCGCCTTGAGGTCTTGCAAGCGCGCATCCAGGTGGCGGCGGCCGAAGTGTCCCAGAACCTGCAAGCCCCACAAAGCAACGGCGCGGCGGCGATCGGCATCATGCCGTCGCGGCCGCGCCGCATCAAGGCCCCCGCCGGTGCAACACCGGCGCGGACCAAAGCCTGATCAGGCCTTGTTGTAGCGTTCGACGCTGTTCACGATTTCTTCGTGAGCGGCGTCCACACCCTTCCAACCCTTGACCTTGACCCACTTGCCCTTTTCGAGATCTTTGTAGTGCTCGAAAAAGTGCTGGATACGCGCGACGTCTTCGGTCGGCAGGTCTTCGTACGACTTGATGTTGCGGTACGGGGGGTACAGCTTTTCAATCGGCACGGCCAACAGCTTGGCGTCGCCGCCCGACTCGTCGTCCATTTCCAGCACGCCGATGGCGCGGCAGCGCACGACGGCGCCGATCTGGATCGGGAACGGGGTCAGGACCAGCACGTCGGCGGGGTCGCCGTCGTCCGACAGGGTTTGCGGGATGTAGCCGTAGTTGCACGGGTAGTGCATGGCGGTCAGCATGAAGCGGTCAACGAAAATCGCGCCCGTGTCCTTGTCGACCTCGTACTTGACCGGGTCGGCGTTCATGGGGATTTCGATGATGACGTTGAAGTCTTCCGGCAGCTTCTTGCCAGGGGAGACGCGATCAAGACTCATGATTCAACCTTGTTGTTTGTCTGAAGAAATGTTCAAAGCGAGCCGTCGTCCTTGAACGGCGGCTTGGTCGTCGGCACCGGCGCCGACGCCGGGGCGGGCGTGGGCTTGGCGGGGGCGGCGGGCGCCGGCGAATACGTAGGCACGGGCTCATCGAAAGCCGCCGCCGGAATCGGGGCGCTGTCGAAGTACTCGTCGATATCCGACGTGCCGCCGGCCAGCGGCGCGTCTTCGGGCGCCAGCGCGCGGTCGCGCTGGTCACGGCTGACGCGGGCGTCCGGGTCCAGCACGTAGTCAGAGGCCGAGGCCGCTACCGCGGGTGGCAACGACGGGTAGTCGCCGCCCACATCGGCATCGCCGTCCGTGTCCGACAAGCCCACCGCATAGCCGCCTTCGGCATCCACGCGGTACGGGTCCGATCCGGTGTCCGCCGCGGGCAAGGCCGCGTCGGCCGCCAGCACCGGCAGCGCCATGCTGGCCGCCGTGGCCAGGCGCCAGTGGCGCACGGCATCGGCGGGCCGATCCAGGCGGTCGTAAAGGCTGCCCAGCAACGCATGTGTTTGCGCATCGCTGCGGCGGCTGAGGCTGCGCAACAGGTATCGCTCGGCCTGGCCCCACAACTGGCCGTTCAGGCACAGCATGCCCAGCGCGGTCAGCAGATCGGGATCGGTCGGACGTTGCTGCAACCAGGTCTCGGCCTTGGCCAGACGGCGCGACACCTGTTCGGCGTCGCAGCGGGCGTAGGCGGCCACCAGTGCGGGGTTGAACTTCACGGCGATGGCAGCTTCCAGCACGCGCGCCGCTTCGTTGGGCTCGCCGGCCGCGTCGAAGGCGGCGGCGCCAGCCAGCGCGATATCGGGCAGCAGGCGCTCTTCGGCCTTCAGATCTTTCCAGATGGCGCGCCACGCGTCGCTGTGGGCGGCCGCGCGCAGGCGTGCGGCGCCGGACGTGTCGATCAACACGTCGGCCTCGGCACGGGCCAGGGCATTACGACGCACCAGCCCACGCGCAAGCGTGAACACCTGTTCCTGGTGATGCAACGCGGTGTGCGCGCGCAGCAGCAGGCGCATCGTGTGCAGATGGCGCGCGCCGCCGTCAGCCAACGGCGCCAGTACCGCCAGCGCGCGCTCGGGGCGGCCCTGGTCCAGCAGCATGTCGGCCGACACGGTTGCCGTGGCTTCCGTCAGTCCAGGGTCGGTGCCGGCCTGTTCTTGCGCAGTGGCAAGCAGGCGGTCGCGCCGGTCGAATTCGCCCAGGCCATGCGCGGCGCGCGCCGCGGACAAGGCCGCCAGCACCCGGCGCGTTTGCACCTTGGTTTGGTCCAGCAGCTTGGTCAGGTCTTTCTCGGCGACCGCGTAGCGGCCCTCAAGCAGGCCGATCCAGCCGCGTTCCAGCAATTCGTGGTCACGCGCCTGTGCGCGCTTGCCGCGCCACACGCGAACGCGATCCGGAATGGCAAGCAGCCACGCCAGCAAACGCAAACCCACATAAAGCACGATGAAGGCGGCCACGATCAGCAGCACGGCCAACGTCAGCGACATCCCAATGCGCCACGGCCAGACCAGCAACAGCACGTTGCCGGAATGCGAGCGCAGCACCACCGCCAGGGCGACGGCGATGACGGCGAGCAGCAGTGTCCAGAACCAGGTACGCATAAGGCTCAATCCTGCCCGCTGTTCTTGAAGCCCGCGGCGCGCAAGGCGGCCACGGCATTCAGGCTGTCGGCCACGTCCGGCATGCGCACGGCGATGTCCGTCTGGGCCAGTTCACGCGCCAACGTTTGCGCGGCGACCGTATCGGGCGAACGGGAATCGAAGTACTTGGACAGGGTGACGCCGACGTTGTCGAGCTCGCTCTTCCAGACGGCGGGCTGACGCATCAGCATGGCCAACTGCACGGTCAACAGGCGCTGGCGCAGCGTGCCGCGCACCTGGTCGGCTTGCTCGGGCGACAGCAGCAACGCAGCGGGTTCGTCAACGCGCTGAATGGTGATCAGGCCGCCAAGCTCGTGCGCCAGGGCCGAACCTGCACGGCCGGGCCACGACGCGACTTCGGCTCGCCAACGCTGCCACCAGGGCGCGTCGGCGGGCAAGCCGGCCTGCGGATCGATCGTCGGCGCGGGCGCGGCGGCGGGTTGGGCATCGCCCGTGGCAACCATGCCCGGCGCGGCGGAATCGGGCACCAGCAGCGGCGCCTTGTTGACCAGCGCCACCAGGCGTTCGATGCGCGCGGATTGCGCGGGAATGTCCACGGTGGAGACGGCGCGCAGGCGGTCCAGGTCGCCGTTGATGGCTTGCTGAAGGCTTGAGAAGCGCGGACGGTCGGCGCGTGCCAGACGGGCTTGCGCGGTTTCCAGCGCAACGATGGCGTTGGACACGTTGCCGGCCAGGCGCAATTGCTGGTTGCCGATGGTCAACAGGCGTTCGACGTCGTTGGCCAGCAGTTCGTCGCTGGCGCTGTCGTTGAAGTTTTGCCAGGCCTGTTGCAGCGCGTTGTACTGGCTTTGGGTTTCGCGGACGGTGTCTTCAAGCTCGCCCACGCGGCCGGCTTGCGCTTGCGCCAGCGCCAGGGCCTCGCGCGTGTCCTTGCGCGCCTGTGCCACATCGGCGGTCAGCGTGTCGATGCGCGTGGCAACCTCGCGGCCGGCGGACACGAATTGGGTGCGTTGCTTCCACAACGCGTAACCCAAGCCCACGGCAAGCAGGATGACGATTATCAGGGCGGTGACCAAGGGGCCATTGCCGCGCTTGGCCGGACGGGCCTTGACGGGATCGGCCGGGGCCGATGCGGGCGCGCTTGCGCCCGGGGCGGCCGTGTGAACGACCGGATCGGTAGCGGGAGTCTTGTCTGTCATGACGCGATTGTATTCGGTGTCAGTCCGATGCAACGAATCAAGCAGCAACAAAAGCCTGGAATATCGACTCGTCGTTGGGCAAGCAGATTTTTACCATTGCTGGCCCGTCGGCGCCATGACAGGCCGGTGGCACGCGCCGCGTCAGCGTTGGATGCGTCAACACAAACTGGCACTGCCGCCACCACGCGGCCAGGCCCGCGGCGTCCAGATTTGCGCGCACGGCGTCGGCCCCTTCGCCGCTCGTGATAAGCCAGGTAGCCGATACGCCCGCCTCGGCCAAGCCGCGCAATCGCGCCAGCGCCGAGGCGTCCCAGACGGCGGGCCGCCGCAGATAGGCGGCGTAGCGCGTCACGGCTGCACCATGGGCCTGCAACTTGTCGCCCAGCCAGTCCCTGCCCTGCGTGCCACGCACGAGCAGCACGCGCGCCGGCAAGGCAGGCAAGCCGCACAACACCGCCCACAAGGCTTCGGAATCGTGGCTGGCAGCCTCGTCGCCAGGGTGCAGAACTGTTGTATTCGCGCCAAACGCGGGGGACTCGCGCAGCGCTTGGGCGCTGGCCGGACCCACCGTGGCGGCAATCACCCCGGCGGGCCAGGGGCGCGGACCGTGCGCGGCAGCAAGTTGGCGCAAGTACTGCTTGGCCGCGTTGCCGCTGACGAACACGACCATGTCGAAGTCGTCCGGACGCGGCAATTGCGCGGCGGGGACATCAAGCGGGTGGATTTCCAGTGCTGGCAGAATGCAGGCGGACCAGCCGGCGTCGGTCAGACGGCCGGCCAGCGCCTCGTTGCGCCCTTCGGGCCGCGTCAGGACGGCGACTCGGGCGGGGGTGGACATCAGTCCGGCCGGGGCTCGGCTTGCAGCAGTTCCTGGAGGATGGCGGCGGCGCCGGCATCCAGCAGCTCTTGTGCGGCGGCTTCACCCAGGGCTTCGGCATCGGCCACCGGGCCGCTACGGGTGGTGTGGACCATGCGTACGCCATCCGGCGAGGCCACCAAGGCGCGCAATGACAAGGTGTCGCCAGAGATCTGGGCAAACGCTGCCAGCGGCACCTGGCAGGAACCGCCCAGCCTGCGGGACACCGCACGCTCGGCCTGCACGCATGACGTGGTGGCCGCGCTGATCAACGGCGCGAGCCACGCGCGCATGTCGTCGCGGTCGTTGCGGATTTCGATGCCCAAGGCGCCCTGCCCGGCGGCCGGCAGGCTGTCGGCCGGGTCCAGCAGGCTGCGGATGCGCGCCTGAAGGCCCAGGCGTTCCAGCCCCGCGGCGGCCAGCACGATGGCGTCGTACTCGCCCTTGTCCAGCTTGCCCAGACGCGTGTCGAGGTTGCCGCGTAGCGGTTTGACCACCAGTTCAGGAAAGCGCGCACGAATCTGCGATTCGCGCCGCAAGCTTGACGTACCCACGACCGCGCCCGCCGGCAGATCTGCCAGACAGGCGTAGCGATTCGATACGAAGGCATCGCGCGGATCCGCGCGATCAAGAATGGCGCAAAGCTCGAACGGGGCTTGCAGATCCACCGGCACGTCTTTCAACGAGTGCACGGCAAGATCGGCGCGCCCGTCGAGCAACGCGTTTTCAAGTTCCTTGACGAAAAGACCCTTGCCACCGACCTTGGACAGGGTACGGTCCAGGATCTGGTCGCCTCGGGTTGTCAGGGTAAGAAGCTCAACCGCGCACGCCGGGTACAGCGTGCGCAGCCGGTCGCGCACATGCTCGGCTTGCCACAGGGCAAGCCGGCTGGCGCGGGTCGCGATGACCAGGCGTTGCGGAAGAGACACGTGCGGTCATCAAACGAAATTGGAGACGATGACCGTCGCGACTACCCCGAGGATGGCCAGCACGAAAAGGCCCTGAAGGAGGCTCAGGCCCGATTCGGATTGCTGGGGATCGACGGATCTACGCAGACTCATGTGCTGATTCCTTGGAAGCGGTTTTGCGGCTTGCCAGCCACCGTCCAAGGACAACAACGAGCAAGGCGCCGATAATTTCTGCAGCGATTTTAACCGTAGTCGGCTGAACACCGAATTGACGTTCGACAACCACATCGGTAATCAGCATGCCACCGGCGATCCAGCCCAGGAGCGCGGCGCCAAACGTAACCACCAAGGGATACTTGTCGATCAGCTTCAGGACCAGGGTGCTGCCCCAGATGATGATCGGCACGCTGACGATCAGGCCGAAGGCAACCAGGCCGATCTGATGGTCGGCGTGGGCGTTCTGGGCCGCGCCGGCGATGGCGATCACGTTGTCCAGGCTCATCACGAAGTCGGCAATGATGATGGTCTTGATGGCGGCGGCGATGGACGTTCCGCCCTTCACGTTGCCATGGGCATCGTCTTCAGGGATCAAGAGCTTGACGCCGATCCAGACCAGCAGCAGACCGCCAACGACCTTCAGGAAAGGAATCGACAGAAGCGTCAATGCGAAAGCAATCAGCACGACACGCAGGATGATGGCGCCCGCGGTGCCCCAAAGAATGCCCTGCATGCGCTGCTTGGGCGCAAGGTTGCGGCACGCCAGCGCGATAACCACCGCGTTGTCGCCGCCGAGCAGGATGTCGATGAGGATGATCTGGAATACCGCTGCCCAACTCAGCGTCTGGAAAAACTCAAGCACTATGAACCCCCGAAGGCATTTATGAAAAGAAAGGCCGGTCCCGAGCCGGCCACCTCGCCGCGCGCTGCGCGGCGAGATCATTCAAACAACTAATTATTGTAATTCAGCTTTCATTCAGCTTTCTGGCGCATCAGCAAAACTTTACCAATTGCCAGCACCAGAATCGCGCCCAATGCACCCGTCATCAGTTCGAAACTGTGATGCGATACGCCCAGGGCCGCGTCGATACGCGCCACCGGCTCTTGCAAGGCGGGATCACCCACCAACAATTCGCCGGCGATAAAGCCCAGCAACGCCGCACCCACCCAGACGATGATCGGGAAGCGCTCGATAACCTTCAAAAGCAACGTGCTGCCGAAGATGACCAAGGGGATGCTGATGGCCAGGCCCAACACCAGCAAGGTCGTGTCGCCCATCGCCGCGGCAGCGACGGCCACCACGTTGTCCAGGCTCATGACCAAGTCGGCAATCATGATAGTGCGGATGGCGGTCAGCAGATTACCCTGCGTCTTGCCCGCGCCGTCGTCTTCGCCTTCCGGCAACAACAGCGTCACGCCGATGTAGACCAGCAGCAACGCGCCGATCAGCTTCAGGTACGGCAACAACAGCAACTTGGCCGCCACCAGGGTCAGCACGATACGCATGATGATCGCGGCGGCCGAGCCGATCGTGATCGCTTTCTTTTGCTGCGCCGGAGGCAGCGAGCGCGCCGCCAGCGCAATAACCACGGCGTTGTCGCCCGATAGCAGAATATTGACCCAAATGATCTGGAGCAGCGCTATCCAGAATGCCGCTGAACTGAGTTCCATGCCTCTCTTTCCTAGGTGTTGATCCCCCTAGGACGAACCAAATTAATGGATGAAAAAAACCAAAAGCCGTACTGACCGTCTTGGTGCGAGCCCGACGGCATTCTTGCTGGGTACGTGCGAAATTTCTTTCATTATAGTTTCGTTCAGCTTTCCGTATGTTTGGACGAACGCAGTTTGGACACGGGATTACCCTAGTAAAACCACAGAAATTTCGATCCGGACACGTGCCGAACGGACAAAAAAAAGCCCGCCGAAGCGGGCTTTCTTAAACGCAATGCTGTAAGACTTACAGCACCGACTTGAGCAGCTTGCCCATTTCGGAGGGGTTGCGCGTGGTGCGGATGCCGCAGGCTTCCATGACTTCCAGCTTGGCGTCGGCCGTGTCGGCGCCACCGGAGATCAGGGCGCCAGCGTGGCCCATGCGCTTTCCAGGAGGAGCGGTGACACCAGCGATGAAGCCGACGACCGGCTTCTTCATGTTGTCCTTCGCCCATTCAGCGGCGTTGACTTCGTCCGGACCGCCGATTTCGCCGATCATGATGACGGCGTCGGTGTCGGGGTCGTCATTGAACATCTTCAGGACGTCGACGTGCTTCAGGCCGTTGATGGGGTCGCCACCGATACCGACGGCGCTGGATTGGCCCAGGCCCAGTTCGGTGACTTGCGCCACGGCTTCGTACGTCAAGGTGCCCGAACGGCTGACGATGCCGATGCGACCCTTGCGGTGGATGTGACCGGGCATGATGCCGATCTTGATTTCGTCCGGCGTGATCAGGCCGGGGCAGTTCGGGCCCAGCAGCAGCGTCTTGCTGCCCTTGGCCTTCATGCGGTTCTTGACTTCCAGCATGTCACGGACCGGGATGCCTTCGGTGATGCAGATCACCAGATCCAGTTCAGCTTCGACGGCTTCCCAGATGGCGGCAGCGGCGCCGGCGGGCGGCACGTAGATGACGGACACGGTTGCGCCGGTGTCGGCCTTGGCTTCCTTGACGGAAGCGAAGATCGGCACGCCTTCAAAGTCTTCACCCGCTTTCTTGGGGTTCACGCCGGCCACGAAGGCGGCTTTGCCATTGGCATACTCACGGCACATACGGGTGTGGAACTGGCCCGTCTTGCCCGTGATGCCCTGGGTGATGACTTTGGTGTCCTTGTTAATCAGAATCGACATTTGTGAATCCTTGGCAATTTCTTTTACCGCCGGGCCGTCCCAAGGTGGAAAGCTCCCCCATGGGGGGCAGCAAGCCACGAAGGGGCGCGGCGAGGGGGCATATTTACTTGACGGCGGCTACGACGCGGGTGGCCGCTTCGGCCATCGTGTCGGCGCTGATGATCGGCAGGCCGGAGTCGGCCAGCATCTTCTTGCCGAGTTCTTCGTTGGTGCCCTTCATGCGCACGACCAGCGGCACGTTCAGGTTGACGGCCTTGCAAGCCGCGATCACGCCTTCGGCGATGACGTCGCAGCGCATGATGCCGCCAAAGATGTTGACCAGAATGGCCTTCACGCTCTTGTTCGCGAGCATGATCTTGAACGCTTCGGTGACCTTCTCGGCCGTTGCGCCGCCGCCGACGTCCAGGAAGTTGGCCGGCTCGCCGCCGAACAGCTTGATGGTGTCCATCGTGGCCATGGCCAGACCGGCGCCGTTCACCAGGCAGCCGATGTTGCCGTCGAGCTGGATGTAGGCCAGGTCGAACTTGCTGGCTTCGATTTCAGCGGGGTCTTCTTCGTCCAGGTCGCGGTAAGCGACGATTTCCGGGTGGCGGAACAGGGCGTTGGAGTCGAAGTTGAACTTGGCGTCCAGGGCGATGATGTTGCCCTTGCCGTCGCGGTTCAGCGGGTTGATTTCAACCAGCGACGCGTCGGTTTCCATGTAGCACTGATACAGCTTCTGGAACACGTCCACGGCTTGGGCGGTGGAGTCGGCGGGCAGGCCGATCGCGTTGGCGATCTTGGTGGCTTGCTCGGCCGACAGGCCGGTCAGCGGGTCGATGTATTCGGTGATGATCTTCTCGGGAGTGGAATGAGCCACTTCCTCGATGTCCATGCCGCCTTCGCTGGAAGCGATGAAGGCAACCTTTTGCGTGGCGCGGTCAGTGACCAGCGACACGTAGTATTCCTTTTGAATGTCGGCGCCGTCTTCGATGTACAGGCGACGGACCTTCTGGCCTTCCGGGCCGGTCTGGTGCGTGATCAGCTGCATGCCCAGGATTTCCGAGGCCAGCTTGCGCACGTCTTCCAGCGAGCGCGCCAGCTTGACGCCACCGCCCTTGCCGCGGCCGCCCGCGTGGATTTGCGCCTTGACGACCCAGACCGGTCCACCCAGCTTTTCAGCGGCAGCCACGGCCTCGTCGACGGAAAGAGCGGGGATCCCGCGCGGCACCGGGATGCCAAATTGCTTCAGCAGTTCCTTGCCTTGATACTCGTGGATTTTCATGTGTTACCTGTCAGGACGTATGAGAAAGAGAAGGTGAATCGGAGGACGAATCGGCCGATGCCTCAGCGCTACCCCCCGTGTACCACTTGGGATAGTGCTCAGCCACCACCGGGCCGCCAGTGCTTAGCGCATGACAGCCGTCCAGTTGGAATGGACGCCGGTTCGGGTTGGTTTCCTGCCGCCGGCGGTTGGCCATGGTCTGGACCGCCGCGGTGGGAAGCACCTGCGACAGCTCGGTCATGTGCGTACAGCCCGCCACGTGCCCGAACCGCTCCTTGACCTGGCGGCGGAATCCCTTAAGCAGATTCATGCCGATCAAATCAGTGTAAGCCGCCTCGATGGCCATGCAATGACCGCCATAAGGGGCCGCATCATAGACAGCCTGCGCGTCCACGATCGAGTATTCCTCGTCGATGGTGATGCGCAGGTGCATATGGTGGATGGGCTGCCCGGCCTTGAACATCTTGCCGTCGCTTTTGGGGAAATCGTACGCCTTGACGTCGATAAGCTCGGCTTCCAGGTCCCAATTGCCGTCCTCGCGCGCATACGACTGCACGCGTATGGAACGCGTGTGCAGCGGTTGGCGAGGGTAATCGGGCGGTGGCAAGGGCATGCTGGGGGCCTGCGGGGCGAAGATGGCCTGCGCATGGTGCGCGGCAACAAAACCTTGAAAGTATAGCGCAGGCGGCCTGGTAACAAATGGCCGGTTTGCGGGGGCGGGCCATGCCGGCGCTCCCGCGCGCCATCCGGCTCACCCCGCCGCCCGCCCTGCCCGGCGCCCTCAGACTGTCCACGGTGTGGCCGGACTGCCCATCCACGCCTGCCCCGCCGGAATCGTCTCGCCCTTGAGCACCAGCGTCAGTGGACCCAGGCGGGCGCCGGCTTGCACGTGGGTGCCGTACAGGATGGTGCTGCGGGGGCCGACGTTCACGTCCGGGCCGATATCGACCGGCCCGATCTTCATGACCCGGTCTTCGAACAGATGGGTCTGCGGCCCCGACCCGGCGTGCAGCACCGCATCGTCGCCGATCGACACGCAGTCGTACTCGGTGACGTCGGTCGTATCCATGAACACCCGCTTGCCGATGCGCGCCCCCAAGCAGCGCAGCGCCAGCGGCAACCACGGGGTGGCGCGCAGGAAATTGAAGAAGTTCGGCACCGCGATGGATTCATACAGGCTCGTCACCGCCTCGCTTTTCCACACAAACGGCGTCCACATCGGCTCGGCGCGCGGCCGGTAGCGGCCCATCAGTGCCCATTTGAGCAACACCACGAAAAGGAAGGTGCCCACGCCGTACAGCACGCCGGCCAGCATCAATTCGTCGAACGCGCCGATAAACCCGTCGACCGCCGCGATGGGAATGACGCGCATGACGGTCAGATAGCCCACCGCGATCACCACCGCCAGCGGCAGGATCATGCGCATGCCCTCGACCGCGCCGCGCGCCACCTTGCGGCCGGTGCTGGGCCGGAAGGTCAAGTGGGCGGGAAAGCCGGCCGTCTGCTCGCGCGCGGGCAGCGCCAGCGGTGGGTTGCCCAGCCATGTCTGGCCGCTGGCCATCGCGGCGTTCGCTGGCGCGCGGCTTTGCACGCCGATCAGGACGTCATCGGGCAACACCGATCCATCCGGCACGTACGCCCCGTTGCCCACAAAGCTGCGGTTGCCGATGACGGTCGGGCGCAAGCGCATCCAGCCCTGGTCGATTTCCTCGTCGCCCAGCATCACGCCGTCGGCAATGAAGCTGTCGCGCCCCAAGGTCAGCATGTCTGGCACGATGCCCATCGCCGTGGAAATCTCGGTGCCGCGCCCTACTTTCGCGCCCAGCAGCCGGTACCACAACCCGGCATAGATGGACGCATACAGGCCGTGCAGCACGCTGAGGCTGGCCTCCTGGATCTGATTGGTCAACCAACGGCGCAGATAGATCTGGCCATATACCGGCCAGCGGCCGGCCGACAGCCTGGGCAGCAGCGACCAGCGCAGCACCGCGCACGCCAGCACGGTCAACAGCAAGAGCAAGGCGCTGGCCGGCAGCGCCAGCAGCAGATAGCACAGGAATGCGATGGGCCACGACGCGCGCGAGCCCATCAGGTCGAGCCAGCGCGCGTCGATCCAATCGATCAACACGAAGCTGGGAAAGACCGGCATGAAGAACAGCGCGGCGATCAGCGTGCCGCCCGCCGCGTAGGCCAGCACGTCCAGCCGGCGCCAGCGCCCTTCGCGCACGGGCCGGGGCGGCAGATCAGACGGCTGCGCGCGCGGGTCATGTCGCGCCGGCGCGCCCGTCCAGGTTTGCCCCGCGGGCACGCGCGTACCGCCGGCCAGCGATGACAGCCCTTCCAGCCGCGCGCCTTCGCCCATCTCGACATCGCCTTGCAGCACCGAATACGAACCGACATAGGCGTTGTCGGCAAGCGTGATCGGGCCGACTTCCCAGATGCCGCCCCGCACGGCGAAGTTTTCAAGATTGACGGCGGCGCCGATGCTGACGCCATCGCCCACCGTAAGCAGGTCTGGCGCACGCACCGACACCCGACTGATGGCAGCGCCGCGGCCGATGCGCGCGCCCAGCGCCCGCAGATACCAGACTTGAAGCGGCGAGCCCGCCAGCAGGTGCGCCGGCGGAATATCCAGAATGCGGTCGACCAGCCACCAACGATAAAAGCGCCAGCCATACAACGGATAGCGGCCCAGCTTCTGGCGGCCGACAATCGCCCATTTACAGGCGACGGCCACGGCAAAGCTCAGCAGGTTGCAGGCCAGGTAGCTGGCGATGGACCAGGCAACGGCACGCCAGACCGAATCGCCATCGTCACCGGTCAGGTAGTGATAGGTGAAAAACGGCGTCAGCCAGATCAGCATGCGCACGCCGATCAACAACGGCAGCGCGGCCAATTGCGCCAGGCCGCACGTCCAGCGGCGCCATTCCGGCGCGCGGGAAAGCGAGGCCTCGTGCGCGGCGCCCCCGGTGGCGGTCGGTGGTACGGTGGACGCCGGGGCGGCTTCGGCTGCCCTAGCCGTTGCCGTTTCCGTTGCCGTTGCCATCAACGCATCCAGGCGCGCCGCCAACGCGCCCACGCCAGCATGCTGATATAGCTCGTGCATGCTCAGCGCTGACAAATCCGGATGCTTGCGCAGCGACGAAACCAGCCGCGCGGCCAGCAGGGAATGGCCGCCCAGATCTCGGAAGAAGTCGCTGGCCAGATGCAGCGGCTGCCCCGGAAACAACGGGCGCAGCGCATCGAACAACGCGCGCTCGCCCGCCGTGACGGGCTCGTCGTCTTCCGTGGACGGTTGCTGCGCGGTGTCCAGCTCGCGCGCCCGCAGCGTCTTGCGGTCGATCTTGCCCGACGTCAGCCGCGGCACCTCGGCCACGAATTCAAAGCGGGCCGGAATCATGTACGCCGGCAGCTCTTGTGACAAGGCGGCGCGCAAGGCGTGCGGATCCAGGCGCGCGTCGCTTTCCGGCATTACGAACGCCACCAATTGGTCGATACCGGCAAGATCGCGCAACACCACGGCGGCGGCGCCCACGCCGGGTTGGCGATACAGCGCCGCCTCGATCTCGCCAAGCTCGACGCGAAAGCCGCGCACCTTGACCTGATCGTCGCTGCGCCCAAGGCAATGGATCTGCCCGTGCTCGTCGATGCGCGCCAGATCGCCGCTGCGATACATGCGCGTGTCATGGCTGCCGCTGGGCCGAGGATTGGCCAGGAATTTTTCTGCCGTGAGCGCCGGCCGACCCAGGTAGCCGTCGGCCACGCCGGGGCCCGTGATGCACAGCTCGCCGACCTGCCCCGCGGGCAGCACCGCGCCGTCATCACCGCGCACCAGCATGCCGTAATTGGGCAGCGGCACACCGATCGTCACCGCTTGCCCCGGCATGAGCTCGGCCACGCTGGCGGACACAGTGGTTTCAGTCGGCCCGTACGTGTTGAACAAGCGACGGCCGGGCGTGGCCCAGCGCGGCACAAGAAAGTCGGGGCACACTTCGCCGCCCAGGTTCACGATGCGCAAGCCGGGCACGTCGCGCGCGAACAAAGCCAATAGCGTAGGCACCGCATGCAGCACCGTGACGCCTTCGCGCACCAGCGCGTCGGGCAGCCCTTCGGGGTCGGTCGTCAACATCTTGGGCGCCACCCACAGGCTGGCACCCACCAGGTAGCTGATCCAGATTTCCTCGAACGACATGTCGAACGCCACCGAGAAGCCCTGGTAGACCTTGTCGTCCTGGCGCACGCCCAACACTTCGTTTTCGCTGCGCAGGAAATGGCAGATGCTGGCATGCGTGATCGGCACGCCCTTGGGCTTGCCGGTTGAGCCAGAGGTGTAGATCACATAAGCGGGGTGTTCAGGCCGCAGCCCTGCGCGCCGGTTCAGTGCGCCCTGGACGGGAACGGCCAGCGCCCACGGCGTCCAGGTGACCAGGCCTTCCAGACGCACGTCCGGGCCGGCGATCAGGCCGTTCGCGCCAGCGTCCTGCAAACACACCAGCATGCGGTCCGGCGGCGTGTCGGCTTCAAAGGGCAGCCAGGCCGCGCCGGCCAACGCGATGGCCGCCTGCATCACCAGCAGGTCGGCGCCGCGCGGCAAGCACAAGCCGACGATATGCCCGGGCCGCACGCCCGCCTGGATCAGATGGTGCGCGGCAAGCGATGCGCGTTGGCCCAGCGTGTCGTAGCTTAGTGTTTGATCCTGCCAGTGGATGGCGATGGCGGCGGGGTGCCGCAGGATCGTGGCTTCCAAAATATCGGGCAGCGTTTCCGCAAGAAGCAGATCCGGCCGATAAGGGCCTTGGAGAATCATAGGGACGGCGACAATCCGGCAGCAAAGAATAGGAGGCAACTAACGCAGCAGCCATGGCATGGGCGGCTGCCGATGCCAGGGTGGCTTAATGGACCAGCGCCGCGAAAATTCGTTCACGCCCGCGCATTAAAAAAACCCCTTGCGCAATGCCGGCGGCATCACGCAAGGGGTTGTTGGCGCCGCCCCGTTTGAAGCCAGGCGGGCCGGTGACGGTTTGGCGTCAGGCCGATTGGCGCAGCGCGCGCGCCGCCTGCACCATGCCGATCAGCGCGGCTTCGGTTTCAGGCCAGGCACGCGTCTTCAGGCCGCAGTCAGGATTCACCCACAGGCGTTCCTTGGGCAGGCGGGTCGCCGCCTTTTCCATCAAGCCAACCATCCAATCGACGTCCGGCACGTTGGGCGAATGAATGTCGTAGACGCCGGGGCCGATGTCGTTTGGATAATCAAAATCTTCAAACGCCTTCAGCAATTCCATGTTCGAACGCGACGTTTCGATTGTGATCACATCGGCGTCCATGGCGGCGATGGATTCGATGATGTCGTTGAATTCGGAATAGCACATGTGGGTGTGGATCTGCGTTTCATCGCGCACGCCCGCCGTCGCCAAGCGGAAGCAATCCACCGCCCAATCCAGGTACGCCTTCCAGTCGGCGCGACGCAGCGGCAGGCCTTCGCGGATGGCAGGCTCGTCGATTTGGATAACGCTGATGCCCGCGGTTTCCAGGTCCACCACTTCGTCGCGCAGCGCCAGTGCCAACTGGCGGCAGGTTTGCTCACGCGGCTGGTCGTCTCGCACGAACGACCATTGCAAGATGGTGACCGGGCCCGTCAGCATGCCCTTGACCGGCTTGTCCGTCAGCGATTGCGCGTACGACGACCAACCCACCGTCATCGGCGCGGGCCGGGCCACGTCGCCAAAAATGATCGGCGGCTTGACGCAACGCGACCCATAGCTTTGCACCCAACCGTTCTTGGTGAACGCAAAGCCGGCCAGCAGTTCGCCAAAATACTCCACCATGTCGTTGCGCTCGGGTTCACCGTGCACCAAGACATCCAGGCCCACCTTTTCCTGGAAGCGGATGACTTCTTCAATTTCCTTGCGGATGGCGTTCTCGTAGCCTGAATCCGTCAGCGCGCCGGCTTTCCAGTCGCGACGCAACGCGCGAATTTCGGCGGTCTGCGGGAACGATCCGATCGTGGTGGTCGGGTACGCGGGCAGGCCCAGCTGTTCTTGCTGGCGCGCAATGCGGCCGGCAAACGGTGCGCGGTCTCGCGACACGGCGGTCGCGCCAGCCATGCGCTGGCTCACGAGCGGGTTGTGAATGCGCGGCGACGAACGGCGAGCAGTCAGCGCGGCGCGTTGCTTGATCAGCCCATCCTGCACAGAGGTGTCGGTGGCGTTGTTCAACGCGCGACCCAACAGGTTCAGCTCTTGCAGTTTTTGCGCCGCAAACGACAGCCAGCTCTTGAGTTCGGCATCCAGCTCCGTTTCATTAGCCAGGTCTACCGGCACATGCAGCAGCGAGCACGACGGGGCCAACCACAGACGGTCGCCCAGTTGTTGCCTGATGGGTGCCAGCGTGGCGATAGCCGCGTCCAGGTCCGTGCGCCAGATATTGCGGCCGTTGATGACGCCGGCCGACAGCACCTGGCCGGCTCGCAAACCGGCCACGACGTCATGCAATTGTTCGGGTGCGCGGACCAAGTCCACGTGCAGGCCCGCCACGGGCAGCGCTTGCGCGGTGGCCAGGTTGTCTTTCAAGCCGTCAAAGTAGGTGGCGATCAGCAGCTTGACCGGGCTGGCCGCCAACGTGGCGTATACCGATTCGTAGGCATCGCGCCAGGCTTGGGGCAGGTCCAGCACCAGGATGGGCTCGTCGATCTGCACCCATTGCACGCCCTGCTTGGCAAAACGCGCCAGCACTTGCTGATACACCGGCAGCAACGCAGCCAGCAGTTGCAGCTTGCCTTCGTCAGCGGCGCCACCGGCGAACGCGTCTCCCTTGCCCTGGTACAGCCACGTCAGCGGGCCGGGGATCACGGGCTTGACCTCGTGGCCCAGCGCCTGCGCTTCCTGGACTTGTTCGAACAGCGATTCGCGGGCGATGCGGAACGTCTGGCCGGGCACCAGTTCCGGCACGATGTAGTGATAGTTGGTGTCGAACCACTTGGTCATCTCGCAGGCGGCGGCGGGTTTGCCCGACGGCGCGCGGCCACGGCCCATGCGAAACAGCGTGTCCAGCGACACAGCCTCGTTGTCCTTCTGACCAAAGCGGGCGGGCACGGCACCCAGCAGCGTGGTCCATTCCAGGATCTGGTCGTACCAGGCAAAGTCTCCCACCGGCACAAACTTCAAGCCGGCGGCGGCTTGCAGCTTCCAGTGCCTGGCCCGCAACTCGCGGCCCGTCTCTTCCAGCGCTTGCGCGGTTTGCTTGCCGGCCCAATAGGCCTCGACCGCGCGCTTCAATTCGCGCTGGGCGCCGATTCGGGGGAACCCCAGATTATGAATAGTAGTCATGAGAACACCGCCGTTAGACAAAGTTTGTTCAAGTGACGACCATTGTGCAGGCAAACATACATGAATCAAAATCAATGTCTACATGGATAAGATGAGGATTTCTCATATACTAGGGCGATCATTCTTCGTCGGCCTGTCCTTCCCATGCTAGAAATCCGCCATCTTGAAACGCTTACCGCCATCCGCGAGGGCGGCAGTCTGCAAGAAGCCGCCGAAAGGCTGCACTTGACGCAGTCGGCCCTGTCGCATCAATTGCGCGACCTGGAAACCCGGCTGGGCACGCCGCTGCTGAACCGCCGCACCCGCCCCGCCCGCCTGACCACGGCCGGCTTGCGCGTGCTGGCGCTGGCGGATGAAGTCCTGCCCCGCATCCGCGCAACCGAACGCGACCTGCAACGGCTGGCGGCCGGCCGCGGCGGCAGACTGCATCTGGCAATTGACTGCCATTCCTGCTTTCAGTGGTTGATGCCGGCGCTGGACGCATTCCGGGTGCAGTGGCCCGACGTCGCGCTGGACCTGTCGGCGGCGTTTTCGTTCGCCCCCCTGCCCGCTCTGGTGCGCGGCGATTTGGACTTGGTGATCACGTCGGACCCGCAACCGCTGGACGCCGTGGAATACCTGCCCTTGTTCAAGTACGAACTGGTGTTGGCGGTGTCGGAAGCGAACCCGTTGGCCGGGAACAAATTCATCATGCCGGACCAGCTGGCGGACCAGACGCTGATTACGTATCCGGTGGACAAACAACGCCTGGACGTCTTCACCGCGTTTCTGGACCCCGCCGACGTCGAGCCCGCCGCCATTCGCAAGGCCGAACTGACCCCGATCATTGCGCAGCTGGTCGCCAGCAACCGTGGCGTGGCGGCCTTGCCGAACTGGGCGCTGACGGAATACATGAACCAGGGCTGGTTGCGGCTGTGCCGGCTGGGACCGCAAGGCGTTTGGCGCACGCTGTATGCGACCGTGCGCAGCGAAGATACGGACGCGTCCTACATCGACGAATTCCTGACCATTACGCGCGACGTATGCTTCAAGACGCTGTCGGGCATCAAGTCGGCCAAGACGTAAAAAAAGCCGCCCGGGGGGCGGCGTCCATGGGGCGGCAGCGACGGGCCATCTTCGCGGGGCCGCGCAAGATCCGGTCAATCGCCGTCGCCGTCGCCTTCGCCTTCGCCCAGGATTCGACGGATGACATCGTGCGCGAAACCCCGGCTAGCCAGAAAGCGCGCCTGCTTGGCGTAGGCCGCGCGGTCTGGCGGCTTGGCGTCGAAGCGTTTTTTCCAGACCTCCAGCGCGCGGTCGTATTCGGTGGCGCGCAGTTGTTCGCGCAATTCGGCCACCTGCGTATCGTCCACGCCGTGCTGGCGTAGTTCCTGCACGATGCGCGCCGCGCCTTGGCGCGACGCACGCCGATGCACCAGGCTTTGTGCGAACCGTTCGGTGGACAGCCAGCCTTCTTTTTCCAGCGCATCCAGCACGCTGTCGATTTCATCGGCGTCTTCGGCGTAGGCGACCAGTTTGCGCGCCAGTTCCTCGCGGGCGTGCTCGCGACGCGACAGATATCCCACCGCGCGCATTTTCAGCGACGGGCCCTTGCGGGCAGGCTTGGCCGCATCCCCGGCGTTGTCACCTGTTGGCGACGTGTCAGAGGTGTCCGACGTATCCGAGGTGTCGGAAGTGTCCTGGGTACGCGATGTCCGCGATGTACGCGAAGTGCCCGACATACCCGACGTACCCGACGTACCCGACGTACGTGACGTGCGGGAAGTGCGGGGCTTCAGCGCGCGCTGCTCGGAACTGCGCTGCCAGACATCTTTGTCAGCGGCGGGCTCGGCCGCTTCCTGTTCGCGCCGCGCGTCCGAACTGCGTCGCAAGCCTTGCGGCTTGGCGACGGTTTCAAACTCGTCATCCAACTTGGCGCGTAGGCGGTCGGCTGACGCGGGGGTCGATTTCCAGCTCATGCGCTTTCTGCCTTGGTCAAGGACGGACGCCGGATCGATAAAGACGCGGCGAACCCTGTCCGACGAATAATGCAAAACGGCAGGCCCGTCATGGCGCCTGCCGTATCTGACTGTGCGGCATCACCGCCCAGCCCCGCTGCGATAAGCCTGTCCGCCGCCCCTGGCGACACTGCGCCCGGGGCAGGCGGAAGGCTTATTCGGCGGTGTCTTCCGCCGTGGGCACGAATTCAGCGGCGCGGCTGACGATGCCCTGGTTCTCGCGAACTCGGTTTTCGATTTCGATCGCCATGTCGCGGTGCTCTTTCAGGTATTCGCGGACGTTGTCCTTGCCCTGGCCGATGCGGTTGCCGTTGTAGCTGTACCACGCACCCGACTTGTCCACCACATTGGCGGCCACGCCCAGGTCGATGATTTCGCCTTCGCGCGAAATACCGGCGCCGTACATGATGTCGAATTCAGCTTGCTTGAACGGCGGCGCCACCTTGTTCTTGACGACCTTGACGCGGGTTTCGTTGCCGACGACCTCGTCGCCCTTCTTGATGGAGCCGATGCGGCGGATGTCCAGGCGCACCGACGCGTAGAACTTCAGCGCGTTGCCGCCCGTGGTGGTTTCGGGGTTGCCGAACATGACGCCGATCTTCATGCGGATCTGGTTGATGAAGATGACCATGCAGTTGGTGCGCTTGATCGTGGCGGTCAGCTTGCGCAGCGCCTGGCTCATCAGACGGGCTTGCAGGCCCGGCAGGGAATCGCCCATTTCGCCTTCGATTTCAGCCTTGGGCACCAGCGCGGCCACCGAGTCGATGACGATCAGGTCAACCGAACCCGAACGCACCAGCGCATCGGTGATTTCCAGCGCTTGCTCGCCCGTATCGGGCTGCGAGATCAACAGGTCCGTCAGGTTCACGCCCAGCTTGTTGGCGTATTGGACGTCCAGCGCGTGCTCGGCGTCGACAAAGGCGCAGGTGCCACCGATTTTTTGCATTTCGGCGATGACTTGCAGCGTCAGCGTGGTCTTGCCCGACGATTCCGGGCCGTAGATTTCGACCACACGGCCGCGCGGCAGGCCGCCGACGCCCAAGGCGATGTCCAGACCCAACGACCCCGTGGAAACCACCTGGATATCGTGCGAGACCTCGTTATCGCCGTAACGCATGATCGAGCCCTTGCCGAACTGCTTTTCGATCTGCGAAAGCGCGGCGGCAAGCGCCTTGGCCTTTTCCGATGCGGCGGCCTTGGTGGTTTTGTCGTCCATGTAAAGTCCTGTCTGTGACGTATCTGGTGGTTGCGGCATGAAGGAGCACCCTTGGACCGCAGCGTTGCTGTTTTGAATCAGGTTCAGATTATTGCATCGGATTGTACTGTACAAAAAACCAGTGTGCCAGAGTTTTGCACGTATTCCCTGAGTGGGCAAGCCTGGCGCCGTATGACAGAATCGAAGCCGACCCCGGCGTTTCGTCCCTATTCCACCGCCGGGCCGCCCACAAGGCGATAGCCCCCTACCCCGGGGCAGCCGGCACGCAAAGCGCCGGCGCCACAGGGACCTTTTTGCAGCTTCCGTGCCGCCCCCATGCGCATCCTGATCGCCGAAGACGACAGCATTCTGGCCGATGGCCTATCCCGGTCATTGCGGCATAACGGTTACGCGGTAGACGCCGTGCGTGACGGGCTTGCCGCCGACTCTGCGCTGGCGGCCCAGGCGTTTGACCTGCTCATTCTGGATCTGGGCCTGCCGCAATTGGCCGGGCTGGAAGTGCTGCGCAGGCTACGCGCCCGCAACTCCGCCCTGCCCGTTCTGATCCTGACCGCCGCCGACAGCATCGAACAGCGCGTGAAAGGCCTGGACCTGGGCGCTGACGACTACATGGCCAAGCCTTTTGCGCTGTCCGAACTGGAAGCGCGCGTGCGGGCGCTGACGCGGCGCGGCGCGGGCGGCGGCGCCACCATGCTCAAGCATGGCCGGTTGCTGTTCGACCAGACGGGCCGCGTCGCCATCGTCGACGACCAGACGCTGGACCTCTCGGCGCGCGAAGTCAGCTTGTTGGAAATCCTGCTGACGCGCAGCGGCCGCATGGTCAGCAAGACGCAGTTGGTGGACCACCTGTGCGAATGGGGCGAAGAAGTCAGCACCAACGCCATCGAGGTCTACGTGCATCGGCTGCGCAAGAAGCTGGAACCCAGCGGCGTGAAGATCGTCACCGTGCGTGGCCTGGGCTACTGTCTGGAGCGGGACCAGGGTGCCGCGTACCTCGCCAGCTGACCCCCGGCCCGAGCCGCTGAATCAGGAAGCGCTGGATATCATGCAAGCCGGGTCCAAGGGCCCGAGCTTTGCGCCGCCGCAGCGTTCGCTGCTGGGCGAAATCCTGGACTGGATGCTGGCGCCGCTGTTCCTGCTGTGGCCCATGAGCGTCGCGATCACGTACGTGGTCGCCCAGAACATCGCCAACGTGCCGTACGACCGGGCGCTGGCCAACAACCTGCATGTGTTGACGCGGCAGGTTCATGCGCAGGATGGCCGGGCCGTGCTGAAGATGACCGACGCCGCGCGCGACGTGTTGCGCGCCGACGAAACCGATAGCGTCTTCTGGCTGGTGCTGGGCAGCCGGGGCGAATACCTGGGCGGCGATCGCGCGCTGCCGCTACCGGCCACCGTGGGCCAGCCGCGCCCGGGCGAAGTCCAATACGAAGACGACACCATGCGCGGTTTCGGCATCCGCCTGGCGTTCACGTGGGTGGACCTGAACCTGCCCAACACGCAGCCCGCGCTGCTGATCGTGGCCGAGACCGTGGAAAAGCGCACGCAACTGGCCAACGACATCATCAAGGGCGTGATCATTCCGCAGTTCGTAGTGCTGCCGATCGCGGTGCTGCTGGTGTGGTTCGGCCTGTCGCGCGGCGTGGCGCCGCTGAACGCGCTACAGCAGCGCCTGCGCGCGCGTCGGCCCGACGACCTGTCGCCCATCGACGAACGCGCGGCCCCTTCAGAAATCGCGCCGCTGGTCGCCGCCATGAACGACCTGCTGGATCGGCTGTCGGCCAACGTGCAGGCGCAGCGCCGTTTCGTGGCGGACGCCGCCCACCAACTGAAGACGCCGCTTGCCGGGCTGCGCACACAGGCTGAACTGGCGCTGCGCGATGCCAGCCCCGAAGAAATGCAATCCAGCCTGCGTCAGCTGGTGACGGGGTCCGAACGCGCCACACGGCTGGTGAATCAGTTGCTGCTGTTGGCGCGCGCCGAAAACCCCAGTGCGATCGGCCTGACGCGCACCGATCTGAACGCCATCGCCTACGAGCAGGCCATGCACTGGGTGCCGCAGGCGTTGTCGCTGAGCACCGACCTGGGCTTCGAGGGCTCTGACGATCCGGTCGAGATCAACGGCAACCCGCTCCTGCTGGCCGAACTGCTCAACAACCTGGTCGACAACGCCCTGCGCTATACACCGCGCGGCGGCCACATCACCGTGCGTGTGCAGCGTCGCGGCAACCAGGCCGTGCTGGAAGTGGAAGATTCCGGCCCGGGCATTGCGCCCGACGAGCGCGAGCGCGTCTTCGACCGCTTCTATCGGGTGCTGGGCACCGCGTCCGACGGCAGCGGCCTGGGTCTGGCCATCGTGCGCGAAATCGCGCAAAAGCATCAGGCGACGGTGCTGATCGACGACCATCCCAACCCCCACTCGGACCTGCCAGGCACCCGCATCAGCGTCGTGTTCCCGCAGTACGCCGACCCGTCGGATCGGCACGAAAGCTAGCGCGGCGCGTGTCGGGCAGCCCCGGCCGGCAGATAAGGACTATCCCTAGCTCCCTGCGGAAAGGTTACGTTCAGTTTCAATTTTAAGATTCGGGTAAGGGTTACGTCAGAACCTCGTCAGGGTCGCGGCTCAATGTTGCGCATAGCTCGATGTCGGCTTGACCGGCAAAGGGCCAAGCACGGCGGAAAACCGCCGGCCAAAAAACGAGGAGACATCATGAGCACAACAACCATGGCAGGCCGCGGTCCTTCCGCGGAACCGCGCCCGATGACCAAGGATGAACGCCGCGTCATCTTCGCATCGTCGCTGGGCACGGTTTTTGAGTGGTACGACTTTTATCTATACGGCTCGCTTGCAGCCATCATCGCGCAACACTTTTTCTCTGGCGTGAACCCCACCGCGGGCTTCATTTTCGCGTTGCTGGCGTTCGCCGCCGGGTTTGCCGTGCGCCCGTTCGGCGCGCTGGTGTTTGGCCGCCTGGGTGACCTGGTAGGGCGTAAATACACCTTCCTGGTCACGATCGTGATCATGGGCTTGTCCACCTTCCTGGTGGGCGTGCTGCCCAGCTACGCCAGCATCGGCCTGGCGGCTCCGGCCATCCTGATCCTGCTGCGCCTGCTGCAAGGCCTGGCGCTGGGCGGTGAATACGGTGGCGCGGCGACCTACGTTGCCGAACACGCGCCGCACGGCCGCCGCGGCTTCTACACGTCGTGGATCCAGACCACCGCAACGCTGGGCCTGTTCCTGTCGCTGCTGGTCATCCTGGGCATCCGCACGGTCATGGGCGAAGACGACTTCAAAGCCTGGGGCTGGCGCATTCCGTTCCTGATTTCGGTCGTGCTGCTGGGCATCTCGGTGTGGATCCGCCTGCAACTGAGCGAATCGCCCACCTTCAAGCGCATGAAGGAAGAAGGCAAGGGTTCGAAGGCGCCGATCGCTGAATCGTTCGGCCAGTGGAAGAACCTGAAGGTCGTGATCCTGGCGCTGCTGGGCCTGACCGCCGGCCAGGCGGTGGTCTGGTACACGGGTCAGTTCTACGCGCTGTTCTTCCTGACGCAAACGCTGAAGGTCGACGCCAACACGGCCAACATCATGATTGCGGTCGCGCTCTTGATCGGCACGCCCTTCTTCGTGGTGTTCGGCGCGCTGTCGGACAAGATCGGTCGCAAGCCCATCATCATGGCGGGCTGCCTGATCGCCGCGGCAACGTACTTCCCGATCTTCCAGGGCATTACGCACTTTGCCAACCCGGCGCTGGAAAAGGCCCAGGCCACCGCCCCGGTCACCGTCATTGCCGACCCCGGCACGTGCTCGTTCCAGTTCAACCCGGTGGGCACGTCCGCGTTCACCAGCTCTTGCGACGTCGTGAAGTCCTTCATGGCCCGCAACTCGGTGAACTACAAGAACGAAGCCGCACCGGCCGGCTCGGTCGCGAAGGTCAAGATCGGCAACGACGAATTCACCTCGTTCGACGGCAAGTCCATGGCCCCGGCCGACTTCAAGGCCAAGGCCGCTGAACTGGACAAGGCGCTGACCACCGCGATCCGCAGCCACGGCTACCCGGCCAAGGCGGACCCGGCGCAAAGCAACAATGTCATGGTGGTGGTGTTGCTGGCGATCCTGGTGCTGTACGTGACCATGGTCTACGGCCCCATCGCGGCCATGCTGGTGGAAATGTTCCCGACCCGCATCCGCTACACCTCGATGAGCTTGCCGTACCACATCGGCAACGGCTGGTTCGGCGGCTTCCTGCCCCCGGTGGCCTTCGCGGTGGTGGCAGCCACGGGCAACATCTACGACGGCCTGTGGTACCCGATCATCATCGCCGTCATGACCCTGGTCATCGGCACGCTGTTCGTGCGCGAATCCAAGGACAACGACATCAACGCGTAAAGACCATCCCCCGCCGGGCGGGACTGCTGCGCCTGCCCGGCCTTGAAAGCTCCTTATGGAGCTTTTTTTTTGCCCGAAACTTCTGCGCATTTTCAGGACGATGTCAGACCCTGGCGCTTAGACTGGCGCCTCAGATTGCGGCCTTGCTTCAGATCGAATGACGATTGATCCCCCTGTCAGACGATTGCAGGGCCAGTGCTCTGACACCGATACCGCGTTCCCCGCGAGCCTTTTATGACGCGGTATTGTGTGCTCCCGTACCGGCCCGGCCTTTATTGAGCCGGGCCGCTTTTTTTTCCGCGCGAAAAAGTCAGCGCGACAAAGTCAGCGCCCAAAAAAAAGATGGCCGCCAGGCGGCCATCATTGTGCGGATGCGGGGCCTGCTTAACGGCGCATGCCCACACCGATAACCAGCACGCCCGCCACGATGGCGGCAATGCCGGCCCACATCGGGATCGGCACCGACTTCTCGGTTTCGGCCGTGGCCTTGACCGAGCCGATCTGCAAAACGGTCTCTTCGGACTTGTAGTTGAAGCCCTTGTAGGCCAAAGCCACAATGCCCAGGACGATCAGGATGGCGCCAATGATTTTCATGTTTTTCCTCTCCGATTCCATGTCGGTGCGCGCAAGTTAACGCAACGCCCGCCCTATGTCAGTGACAGAACGTGTCGCCTGTCGCAACCGTATTGCAGCACTTCGGCAAACCGGCCGCGTCGTATAGAATCAACCCTTTTGGCCGACGCTCATGTGGTTCAAAAACCTCAAGATTTACCGCCTCTCCTCGCCGTGGACTCTCGTTGGCGATCAGCTTGAAGAAACGCTTGCGCGGCACGCCTACCAAGCGGGCAACAACCTTGAAATGCAAAGCCTGGGCTGGGTCCCGCCGCGCGAAAACGGCGGGCTTGCCCACGTCGTGAACGGGCAGATCCTGCTTAGCCTGCGCGCGGAAAAGAAGCTTCTGCCGGGCACCGTCGTGAACCAGGTCGCCAAGGCGCGCGCCCAGGAAATCGAAGAGCAGCAAGGCTACAAGCCGGGCCGCAAGCAGATGAAGGAAATCAAGGAACGCGTCACTGACGAATTGCTGCCGCGCGCCTTCAGCGTCTATCGCGACACGCGCGTCTGGATCGATCCGCAGAACCACTGGCTGGTCATTGACGCCGCCGCTTCCGCGAAAGCCGACGAAGTCATCGGCCTGCTGGCCAAGTGCGTGGACCCCTTCCCGCTTGAAAACCTGTACGTGGCGCAATCGCCCGCGTCCGCCATGACGGGCTGGCTGGCCGAAGACGAGGCTCCCTCGAACTTCAGCATCGACCAGGACACCGAACTGCGTTCGTCGGGTGAAAGCGGCGCGGCCATCCGCTACGTGAAGCACTCGATCGACGCCGACGACGTGCGCCGCCACATCCAGTCGGGCAAGCAGTGCACGCGCCTGGCCATGACGTGGGCCGACCGCATTTCGTTCGTGCTGACCGAAGGCCTGGACGTCAAGCGCGTGTCGCCGCTGGACGTACTGAAGGAAGGCAACGAAGGCGTTGCCGCCAACGACGATGAAAAGTTCGATTCCGACATGATGCTCATGACCGGCGAACTGGCCAAGATGATGGCCGAATTGGTCGAAGCGCTGGGCGGCGAAAAGAAGATCTGATCGCTTACGCGGATCACGCCCCAAGCAAAGACCGCCCATGAATGGGCGGTCTTTTTTTGCGGCTATTTTGCGAGCGCACGAAACCGCCGCGCCCTCTTACGCCGCCACGCTGCGGTCGCGTCCGGCCAGCTTGGCCTGGTACAGCGCCTTGTCGGCCCGGTCGATCAGGTAGGCGTAGTCCGGGTGGCCGTCAAAGGTGGCCACCCCGATGCTGGCCGTGATGCGTTGCGCCCCCGCCTCGGGGATGGTGAACGCGTGGCGGCGGATCTCGGCGCCCAGCTTCTGCGCCGCCGCCAGCGCGGCTTCCCGGCCGGTGTCCACCAACACCACCAGAAATTCCTCACCGCCATAACGGAACACAAAATCGCTGGACCGGCACGACTGGTGAACCACTTCGGCAAACTGGCGCAGGATGTGGTCGCCGCCCGAATGCCCGTGCGCGTCGTTGATGGCCTTGAAGTGGTCGATGTCCAGCAGCAGCACCGAAAAAAGGCTGCTCTGCCGGCTGGAAATGGCAATCTCGCGCCCAATGACCGACGGTAAAAAGCGCCGGTTCAGCACGTTGGTCAGCGGGTCGCTGCCGCTTTCAATCTCGGCCACCATATCGAACAGGCCATTGAGCAGATGCTTGATGCGCGCCACCAGCTCCTGCAATTGCCGCACCTGGTCAGGCATCGACAACTGGCGCTCGCCGTCGTCCATCAGCAGCCGGGGCAGCACCACGTCGTCCAGCTCGGCAACCGCGTCGGTGATCTGGCGCAATGCAGGCGCGCTTTCAAACAGCACACCGCCCTTGTGCTGCAACCACAGGCCGAATTCCGAAGCCGCCAGGCGCGGCAGCGCCTGTTCCGGCGCGCGGTAATGCAGGCCGATCAGCACTGCCTGGCTCCACTCCAGCAGTGCGGCGCGCTGGCGCTCGCGTTCGGTGGAAATGTTCTGCCCCAACGCGAACAGCCGGTAGGCCTCGTCGTTGCGCGCGCCACGGTTGATGTCGCGCATGAAGGCACGGCTCATCTGCTCGATGGCCAGGTCAAACAGATTGCAAACGTATTGCGTGGCGATGGACGCAGCCATGCCGTCCAGATCGCTGGCACGCAGCCGTTCGGCAATCTCGTTTTTCAGCACGCGCGCGCCCGCCATCACCAGATGGATCGGGATATGGACGCGGGCATGCACTTCGCCCACCTTTTTCTGCGTGGCCATCAATGCCACGATATCGCCCTGGTCGCGCACGCAAAGCAGCCCCAGCAGCCAGTGCTTCATGCCTTTGTGCAGCCGCGTCGAGACGATCTCGTGGGACAGGCGCGGGCCGGCTTCAACGTCGGCCAGCAAGGTCGAATAGAACGCGTCCACCAGTTCCTTGGCGCTGTCCGCGACCACGGCGGCCACCTGGCCGCGCGTGTAGGCGTCCACTGACTGGTAGACCGCTTCCCACGCTTGCGCGTTGGATGCGCTGAGGTAGCACGCTTGATCAGCGCCGCTTGTCCAAACCGGCAACGCCGTCTTGCTCGAAGACATAAATCATCCGCCCCAAAAACTTCGCGCGTGCCAAAAGCGACACGCGACGAAAAACCAGCGCGGATTATGCGCTAAAAGAAAGTGGGCCCCTAGAGGGGCCCACGCGCGGCGGCGGTATCGCGGCTTATGACGCCGCTTATTCCAGGCCGTGGAAGACCGAATCGTCCGGGCCCACGTGCGACGGATGCTGCCACGTGACGTCGCGCAGCGAATGCTGCACCAGCCCTTCAACGCCCAGCAGCACCGCGAAGATCGCCATGCGGATCGGAATGCCGTTGTCCGTCTGGCGGAAGATGGCCAGGCGCGGATCATGATTCAGGTCCACGCTCAGGTCGTTGGCGCCCGGTCGGCTGTCGCGCGGCAGCGGGTGCATGACGATGGTTTCCGGGCTGCAATACGCGTCGATGATGGCGCGGTTGATCTGGAAATCGGGCGTGTAGCCTTCGTTTTCCTCGTTGGCGAAGCGCTCTTTCTGCACGCGCGTCGCGTAGATCACATCCGCGCCCGCCAGGCCTTCAGCCAGCGACGTCTTCTGCTCGATGATGTTGCCGTTGCGGCTGGCCTGCTCAATGATGTAGCTGGGCATCTCCAGCCCCTTGGGCGACACCAGCGAAAACTTCACGTTCTTGTACAGCGCCATCAGCTTGATCAGCGAATGCACGGTACGGCCATACTTCAAGTCGCCGACCATGGCGATGTGCGCGCCATCCAGCAACTTACCCAGGCGCGAAAATTCCGTCAGGATCGTGTACAGGTCCAGCAGGGCCTGGCTGGGGTGTTCGCCCGGGCCGTCGCCGCCGTTCACCACCGGAATGTTGGTGGCGCGCGCGAATTCCGCAACCGAACCTTGCTCGGGGTGGCGGATCACCATGGCGTCTACATAGCCGCTCATGACGCGGCTGGTGTCATAGATCGACTCACCCTTGGCCATCGACGAAAACGTGAAGCCCGTGGTGTCGCACACCGAACCGCCCAAGCGGCAGAATGCCGAGCCGAAGCTGACGCGGGTGCGGGTGCTGGCTTCAAAAAACAGGTTGCCCAGCACGGCGCCTTCCAGCACGCGCGACACTTTCTGGCGGCGCGCGATGGGCTGCATCATGTCGGCCACTCGGAACAGGTCTTCAACCGATTCGCGGGTGAACTGGTCCACTGACAGCAACTGGTTCTTGCCTTCCACGGCGATCCTTTCACGCAGGGGGCCGTCTTGTACGCTTTGCGTATATTTTTCCAGCAGCACGCCGTTTTGGACGATCTCGCTGACAAAGCGCTGCACCACTTCCGGCATGGCGCGAAATTCTTGCGACCCCTCGGGCAGCAACCACGTGTCCAGCGCCCGGCGTTTGACACCGATGCGCGTCGCGAACACGTCGCGCGTAAGGTTCAGACGTCGCATGGCGTCGCGCAGGAAGGCTTGCTGGGAGATGGTCATGACGGGCCCCGAGAAAGAGGATTTATATACGCAGCGCGCATATTATTCCCAACACAAGTGCAAGTCCAATATTTTTGCGTACAAGGGTTTACCCTTGTTATTTCCGCGCCACGGCCGCCCGGGCAGCACGCCTTGGCAGCGGCCGATGGGGACGCGGCCCCATGGTCTACCGGCTGGCGTAGGACGTGTTCTGCTGCGCCCCCGGCGCCACCTGACCCAGCGAAAACCAGCAGCCCGCGCAGAACGCCAATGCGCCCAACAGATAGCAGATCATCGCCAGCAGCTGCGCCGGCCAGTGGCCCCGTGTGACGTGGCCGATGTCGCCCTGTCGCAACAAGCTGACCTGCGCCAGGTAGCCGAACAACAGGCCCATGCAAGAGGTCAACAAGCCGGCCAGGAACAGTGCCAACGGCAATTGCAGATCGGGCGCCGCGATGTCGCCGCCCACGATGCCCAGCGAGAACGCGACCAGCGCCAGCGCGGATGCGCCGTTGAGCCAGCCCAAAAATCGGAAGCCGCCCGCGAGCAACGCAAAAGACATCCCCGAGGATCGACGCTGCGGGTTGCGGGCGTCCATGAATCAGCCGCCGTTGCCGGCGCGGCAGGCCGGCGTGGCGCTTTGAATCGAGGCGCGCGCGGCGGCGATTTCGGCCGCGTCCCAGCGGCCCTGTCCCAGCACGGTGACCGTGACCTTGGACTTGGCGGGGCCGTCGGCCTCGGCGGAGATCAGTTCCAGCACCTTGGCGGGTTCGCCCACCTTGTAGACCTGGATTTCATCGGGCGCGCCCTTCTCGCCCAGGGTGTGGCGCCACGCGTACGCCACCCCATACGGATGCTGCACATTCACGTGGCAGGTGCGCACATATTCGCCGCCCCGGCGGAAGGCGGCCTGGTAGTTGGTGTCGACGCTAAAGGTCTCTTTTTGCACGGCGTCGGATTCGTAAACCCCCTTGCTCGCGCAGCCGGCCAACAGCACTGCCAGCGTTACACCCACCCATACAGACTTGCGCATGATTCTTCCCGCATTGAAATTCTGACTTTTGCGATTATGCCAGCGGCCGCAAAAAGGCCACGCGGGAAATGCCTGGGCATTTCGCGCGTGGCCTTGGGCTGACTCATCAGCAACTCGGCGTTGCGGTCTTACTTCGCAGCGCCTTCGATCTTCTCACCGCCTCGTTGAATATCCTTGCCGGCGCCCGCAACAGTATTGCAGCCCGCCGAAAGCGCGGCGATCGAAAGCAGCATGACGAGAACAACTTTGTTTTTCATAAACATCTCCTGTCTGGGCGTGAAAACCGAAGCCAGCATACCGCAAAGGGACAGAGTTGCGCACCACCGGGACGCCCTGACAGCCAGCTTGCAGCAGGTGTCGCATCGGGCCTACAAATTCGCGCCTACAATTCGGCCGCCAGCCAGGCTGCGGGCCGTTGGCCGCACTTTGTAACCCGGCCGGACCAAACCCCGTAACCGCCCTTACGCTGCCGTGACAACCCCGTCCCGGCGCGGTGTCGCGTATTTGCCTGCAATGGATTAGGATTCGCAAATGAACAAAAAACCCGTATCGCAGAACGCTGGCGCCGGCCCACAGGGCTGGGGCTGGGAACAGCCGCAGTGCCGCGGACAAGCGGCTTTGGCGCTGTTTATCGACGATCTGCACCGTATTCTGCAGGCCCACGCGGCGGGCAAGCTTGCCGACAGCAGCACCCTTGCCGACGCACAAAGCCATGTCAATGAACTGCTTGCCCGCTACAACGACATCAACGCCGCGCCCGAGATTTTCCTGGGGCAGTCCGTTGAGCTGAAAGAAGGCGTCGACCGCAATGGCGTGTCGCACACGGTGCCGATCTTTTCGGCGCGCCTGAAGAAATCGCTAGTGTCGATGCTGGGACAAAGCCCCGGCTGACAGGAGACCCACAATGAATTCAGACAACGTCGTAGAGTTTCTCCGCTTGCTGTCCCTTGACGTCACGCTGGGCTCGGCCGCCCAGCATGCCGCGAGCCAGGCGGATGCACCTCTGGCCTTGGCGCGATTGGCCACGGCACACGGCTTGCCTTGCAGCGCATCGGACTGGTCCTTCTTTGCGCGCAGCTGCCTGGATTCTTCCATCGAAACCATGACGGACGCCGGCCCCGCCGACGCCACCGTGTGGCAATTGGTGCAAGATCCGGCGCACGGCACCGGCATTCCCGCCAGCGCCATCACACGCGTGATCGGCATCATTACGCAGCCCGAAGAAGGCGCGCCCCCGGTGGTCGGCCATGTGGTCGGCGACCTGGCTCCGCGCGCGCCGGTGGGCATGTCTCCCTACCCGTCGGGGTCTTGAAGGCAGCGCCAAGAGCGGGCGGCCAGCCTTAGCGCTGGCCAGCCAGGTATGCGCGCACGCCCTGTGCGGCGACCACGCCACTGGCCACGCAGGCCGTCAGCAGATAGCCTCCCGTCGGCGCTTCCCAGTCCAGCATTTCGCCCGCGCAGAACACGCCGGGCGCCGATTCCAGCATCAGACCCGCCGACACCGCATCAAACGCCACGCCGCCCGCCGTGCTGATGGCTTCGTCCATGGGACGCGGCCGCAACAGCATCACCGGCAGTGCCTTGATGCGCATGGCTAACCGAGCCGGGTCCTTGAAGTCTTCCGCCGTCGCGCATTCGCGCAGCAGGCCCGCCTTCACGCCGGTCAACCCCATGCGGCTTTGCAGGTGGCTGGACATGGACCGCGCACCGCGTGGATGTATGACGGCTGCGTTGACTTTGTCCTGCGTCCAGTCGGGCGCCAGGTCCAGCATCGCGACCGCGCGGCCGGATCGGTCGATTTCATCGCGCAACGCCGCGGACAGCGCATACACCAGGCTGCCTTCGATACCGCTTGCGGACACCACGAATTCGCCTTGCCGCGTCGGCATCGCGGCGCACGACATGGACACCGACTTGACGGGCTGGCCCGCGTAACGCTCAACAAAGTGCGCGGACCACGCCACGTCGAAGCCACAGTTGGCCGGGCGCAGTGGCGCAACAGGCACGCCGTGCGCCCGCAATCCCGGCACCCAGGCGCCATCCGATCCCAGCTTGGCCCAGCTTCCGCCGCCCACCGCCAACACAAGCGCATCCGCCGCCCACGTCCGGACCCCGTCGGGCGTCTCGAAGCGCAGCGTTTGCGGGGACATCGCCTGATCTTCCGGCCAGCCCAGCCAACGGTGCCGCATGTGGAAACGCACGCCGCCGGCACGCAACCGCGCCAACCACGCGCGCAACAGCGGCGCGGCCTTCATCTCTTGCGGGAATACGCGGCCCGACGAGCCCACAAACGTTTCGATGCCAAGTGCGTGGGCCCACTCGCGCAGCGCCGTCGCGTCCATGGCTTGCAGCCAGGGCGCGACGTAATCCGCGCGCGCGCCATAGCGCGCCAGGAATGCACTCGGGCCTTCGCTATGCGTCAGATTCAGCCCGCCGCGTCCAGCCATCAGGAACTTGCGTCCGACAGAGGGCATGGCGTCAAACACATCGACCTGCAAGCCCTGTGCGGCCAAGCCTTCCGCCGCCATCAGCCCCGCCGGTCCACCGCCAATGACCGCGACGCGCGGCGCGGTGGAGGACGCCTCCTGGTGCAGGTTCGTCATGGCAGCCGGCCCATCATGGCGGGCGGAAGGAAAGAGAGAAGACAGTGCATGGAGAAGTGGGAACGAGTCGCAGACGACAAAACGCGGGAAGGATTGTCGCATGGCGCTTGGCGCCTGACCGGCTTGCGGGTGCGCGCGGAGTCAGCGCAACGCCGCTATCGGGCAAAGAAAAAGGCCTGGCACCGGCCACTTATTGACCGCAGGCGCCAAGCCTTTGTTATCACTGGACAATTCGGACATGCGCAAAGGCTATCCCAAGGCTTGTCCACAGTCGCTGTGGGTAACTTCCGCCCTCAGGCGTTACCCGCAGCTTGCATGGGCCCCGACCAGGGCTCGGCGTCCATCTCGAAACGTAGCTCCTGATATTCGCCGTCCACGGCCACGGTTCGCAGCAAGCCCGCGCCCATGGCTTGGCCCAGCGCCCGGCGGCACAGGGTTTCGGGATCATCGGGCAAGGACTGGAAGACGCCATCCGGGATGCGCAGGCGCAACAGCGCTTGGGGATCACCGCGTTCCGCAGGCCGGCCAATGTGGATGTGGGCGGGATAACCGTGCGGGCACCAGATGCCGACGTGGTATTTGCCTTCAGCGCCTGTGTCGGCGACAAATCCGGGATGATCGTATTTTGCTGTACCCATGGACCCTCCTCTTGTGCGGCAACCTAGCGCGCGTGACCCATGGTAGCTCAGGGTTGCGGCGCTGTGCGGGCGGGCACATCCGGGAAACTCCGGACTGGAACAAAGGATTGACCCAGGGCAAGTGAACGTGAAAAGAACAGACCATCGGCGCGGACGAAAAGCGCAGACGAAAAGCGCAGACGAAAAGCGCAGACGAAAAAAAGCCGCGATATGCATCGCGGCTTTTTCTTGAAACTGGTTGCGGGGGCAGGATTTGAACCTACGACCTTCGGGTTATGAGCCCGACGAGCTGCCAGACTGCTCCACCCCGCGTCTGATGTGATGAATCATACACCATTATGAAATCTTGTGCAGCGCACCCAGCCGATTATTCGCAGATTTGGCCGTTTTACGGCGAAATATTTTTGTCATAGCGTTCAAAAAGCGAGCAATTGGACCGGGCAGGTCGACGCAGATCACATCCGCGGCCTGAATCGCCGTCACGCGTACCACCCCGCCTTCGGCCATGCCATGCGCTTCACCTGCATTGACGCGCACCGAACGCGGCAGATGCAGGCAGCCCGCGGCTTCCGCGCCCGCCGCCACTTGTTCGACCCGTACGCGGCCAGACACGCAGACCAGCGTTGCCCCCGCCTTCAGGACGAATGCGCGGCTGGCGCCCGAGGCGATTTCGACACGGCGAGAGGGGGCTTGGGAGGGGGTGGGGGAAGCAAGGTCGGGGTGCATGATGTTCTCCAATCGGACAATGACAGGCTACGCCCGCCCTGCTTCGCGCAACAGCCACACAGCGCCGCTTTCTGTACCGATGCAGATGCTCGATTTCGCCGCTGTTATGGTGTACTTTTCTCGAATCTGTGCCTTCCTTCAGTCCAACCACCCGGAGCATGATCGGCACATGGATCCACAACCGCTGTACCTACGCTTGGCGAACCACTACCGGCGCGCCATCCAGACGGGCGTCCTGGCGCCCGAGCAGCGCATGCCCTCCGTGCGCACGCTGGTGCGCACGCACCATGTCAGCTTGTCTACCGCCTTGCAGGCCTGCCGCCGGTTGGAAGACGACGGCTTGATCGAAGCCCGGCCCCGCTCGGGCTATTTCGTCTTGCAGGCGCGCCGCAACAGCATTCCCCCCGTTAGCGAGCCCGACATCCGCCAAGCGCTGGGCGCCGCGCAATATGTCGGCATCCACGATCGCGTCTCGGACTTCATCGCCAAATGCGAGGCCCATCCCGTCAGCGCCAACTTTGCGCTGGCGGCGGCGGTGCCCGAGGCGTATCCGATGGATGCCTTGAAGCAGGCAATGACGCGCGCGCTGCGGGTGTCGCCCCATGTGCTGGTCAGCCCGGTGCCCCCGCAAGGCCATCCCGAATTGCGCACCGTGCTGGCGCGCCGCGCCCTGGCCAACGGCATCAATGCCACGCCGGATGACGTCATCGTCACGCACGGCTGCATTGAAGCGTTGAACCTGGCGCTGCGCGCGGTGGCCCGCCCCGGCGACACCATTGCCGTCGAATCGCCCACCTATTTCGGCCTGCTGCAAATCCTGGAAAGCCTGGGCATGCGGGCGCTGGAAATCCCCACCAGCCCGCAACATGGCCTGTCCATCGAGGCCCTGGACCTGGCGTTTCAGACGCACGGCAATATTCGCGCGGTGGTGGTGGTGCCAAATTTCCAGAACCCCTTGGGCTGCGTCATGCCCGACGCGGAAAAGGCGCGTCTGGTCGCGCTGTGCGAGCGCCAGCAGGTGCCGCTGATCGAAGACGACACCTACGGCGCCTTGACCGATGACGACGCGCCGCTGGCGGCCGCCAAGTCTTGGGACGCCACCGGCAACGTCATCTATTGTTCGTCGATGCACAAAACCTTGGCGCCGGGCATGCGGCTGGGCTGGTTGCTGGGCGGACGCTGGAAGGCGCGCATCGCCATGCTCAAGTACGCACAAAGCCGGCCCAATGAACCGCTGGCGCAGATCGCCGTTGCCGAATACCTGGGGTCGCGCGCCTATGACCGCCACCTGGCACGGTTGCGGCGACATTTAAAAACGCAGCGCGACCAGACAGCCGAAGCCATTGCCGCGCACTTTCCGCGCGGCACACGGCTAAGCGTGCCGCATGGCGGGATGCTGCTGTGGGTGGAAATGCCAGACGGCCGGTCCGGCATGGATGTGTTCGAAGCCGCGTTGCGCCAAGGCATCCGGGTCGCGCCCGGCGCCATGTTTTCCAACAGCACGCGCTACAACCACTTCCTGCGGATCAGCTGCGGCCAGCGCACCACGCCCGACATCTCGCGCGCCTTGCTGACCCTGGCGCGCATTGTCGGTGAAGGCGCCACATGAATGCGTCTCTGCACCAGTTCATAGTCGATTACGGGCTGTGGGCCGTGCTGGCCGGCACGTTCCTGGAAGGCGAGAGCGTCGTGGTATTCGCCGGCTTTCTGGCGCACCAGCATCTGATGCACCTGCCGTACGTGATGCTGTGCGCGTTTGCCGGGTCGTTCATCGCGGACCAGCTGCTTTTTTTCCTGGGCCGCCGCTATCGCGATCACCGCTACGTGCGGCGCATCCGCGAAAAACCCGCCTTTGAAAGAGCGCTTGCCGCCATCGACCGCTACCCGCACGGATTCATCCTCAGCCTGCGATTCCTGTATGGCTTGCGTACCGTCGGCCCGGTGGCGCTGGGCATGTCCCGCGTGCCGCCGCTGCGCTTTCTGGTGCTCAATGCCATTGCCGCCGTCATCTGGGCGGTCTGCTTCAGCCTGGTGGGGTATGCGTTCGGCCAGACGATTGAATCGCTGCTGGGGCGCCTGCATGGCGTAGAGACCAAGCTGGCCGTGGCCCTGGCGATCGGGGTGGTGATCGGCCTGGCCTATCACCTGCTGGCGCGGCGCCGTCGTTGACCGCCGTCGTCAGCTGAATAACCTGCCGCTGGCGCGCAGCACGTGACGGCGGCGGGCCTTGCGGTACCAGCCGCCGATGAAGGGCAGCAGCGCCAGGCGGCGCAGGATGGGATGGCGTTGGTCGAAGTCGTGCCACGCCTTGAAGCCATGGCCCATGCGCTCCCAGCTCTCGCGCGCTTCGGGTGAGAGTTTGCCGGGGTCGAACGCCGCCAGCTTTGCCGCTTCCGAGACACGCGCCAACATGACGCTGCCCGGATGTTCCAATCGATACTGATTCCGCATGGGGCCGCATATTACCCGGCTTGGCGGCCGTGTGGACACCACACAATCGCGCGCTTGAAACGCGCAAATGGAGCCACCTTTGACCGCCCTGTCCAAGCCTTTGTATTTAAAGGAAAATGCGAATCTATGCCCGGACTATCCCAAGGCTTGTCCACAGAAGCTGTGGGTAACTTTCCGGTCGATGCAACGCAGAACAGCCCTTGCCAAGACAGATCCCGAGCGCCCGCCCCCAGGCGCTTATTTCAACGCGGCAATGATCATGTCCCGCACGCTTTCGAAGCCCGCCACATACTGGGGGTTTTCGGAACGGGCCAGCAGGCTGGAGTAGTTCTGTTCCAGTTGCGCCTCGATGGCCTCGCGCAGGCCCGGCGATGCCTTGGCCAGATGCAGCATCGACAGCAGCGTCGAATTCAACGCGTCGATGCGGCCGCCCTGGTGCGAAATGGTGTGGACGATAACGGCGATTTGTTCTTGAGTATCCATGGCTGAAGCCTCCTGGCAGTAATGATCGGCGCAAATCCTAGCATGCCCCCCACCGCCCCCGTACGCCTGGGCCGCGCTAGGCAAGCGCCAGGGCCCGCGCTAGCATAAAGCGTAGCCGCTCAAGCACCGCGGCGCACGCCGCCGGGCGCCATCCACGGCGCACGGGGCCACCGGAGCGCGCGTATGAAGACGATCCAGAACTATGCACCGCCAGATGCCCAATCCTTGCAGCGCTTGCAGGACAGGCTGGGATTCAGTGACGCGCGCATGGCCGAGTTGGCCGGGCTGGATGCCGCAACGCCGTGGTCAAGTTTCGTGGGCGGCCCCGAGCCCCGCACGCTAGGCCGGCAACGCCTGTTCTTCATGATGGCGCGCCTGTCGCTGGATGAAGCGCAATGGCAACGCGTGCTGGACGCCATGCACGACGCCGGCGCCCGCTTCGACTATGACGAGGCCTTGTCAGCCAGCACGCCCCCCGCGCCGGAGCCAGTGCCCGACGAGGAACGCAAATTCGGCATGTTGCTGGTCAGCCGTAACGGCGCCTTCCACGAAATGGAGCAGCTGCGCGAATTCGCGCACTTCGCGCATGAAGCCGACGTCAGCCGCTACGTCAATTCGGTGTTCTATGACAGCGACATCGACCTTTGCCGCTTCCGCTTCGCCGACCACGACGGCCTGACCGACGCCAGCCGCGATCGCATTTTTGACGCGGCCCACAAGACCATCACCCGATTCGAATTCGATGGCCGCATCTACCACGGCGGCATTCCGCCGGAATCGGACGGCTAGCAACGCGTCGTCGCATTGACGCGGGCGGGCCCGCGCCTGTACCGTCGGCTCTTCGCTATTTGCCGCACGCCTTTTGCATGAACGAACGACTCGACGACATCGACCGGCAATTGCTCAGCCTGCTCTCAGCCAATGCGCGCGAACCCGCCGCAATCCTGGCGCGCAAGCTGGGTTTGGCGCGCACCACCGTGGTCGCCCGCATCGCGCGGCTGGAACGCGAGCACATCGTGTCGGGCTACGGCGTGCGCCTGGGTCGCCGGCTGGAAGAAGCCGCCGTGCGCGCCTATTGCTTCATCAGCGTGCTGCCCAAGACACCGGCCGCCGTGATCCGCGAACTGGAACGGATGCCGGAAGTGGAAGAGGTTTCGTCCGTCAGCGGGCCCTATGACTACCTGATTTTCCTGCGCTGTGAAACCCACGAGCAGCTGGACGAGCTGCTGGACCGCATAGGCCTGATCGACGGCGTCAAACAAACGCAGACGTCCATCGTCCTTAGCCGCAAGGTCGACCGCCGGAGCGCCGTGGCCGCCCCCTGAAGGCGCCCCCAGGCGTCTGCTGCCCCCGCCTGGACCGGCCGGCCGTCTTTTCTCGCGGACCGACATGGTGTTGTAATGGCGGATATCGCGTTTTCTGGATGCCCCATGCTTGCACGCCTTGCCCCCGCCGCCGCCCTGCTGACCTTGCTAGCCGCCTGCTCCAGCATGAGCGAGGTCACCTCCGTCGGCAAAGACACTTACAGCGTTACCTATAGTTCGGGCACGCAGTTGCTGACGTGGGTAGAACTGAAGAACCAGACGCTGCAACGCGCCGATCAGTATTGCCAGGACATCGGCCGCAAGCTGCAAAAGCCGAAGGTGACGTCAAACCACGCCACGGGCCTGGGCTCCAAGCGCGCCACGGTCACGTTCGAATGCGGCGTGGTCGAGCCGCCCAAGGACAAGGCATCGTGAACGCCGCATTGCCCGTGGGCATCACCATGGGCGATGCCGCCGGCATCGGCCCTGAAATCGTCGTCAAGGCGATCGCGCAAGGCCTGAGCGCCCCCTGTGTGGTGTACGGCGATGCGGGCGCGCTGCGCCGCGCGGTTGCCCAGCTGGGCGCACGCCTGGACGTTGTCGAAGTTCGCGATGTCAGCCAGGCCGGACCCGATGCGGCGCGCATCCATGTCATCGCCTGTAGTCCGGCCCTGCCTGACGATCTGCCGCTGGGGCAGATCAGCGCAGCGGCGGGACGCGGCGCCTACGACTACGTCTGCGCCGCGATCGACGACGCGCAGGCCGGGCGCATCCGCGCCATCGTCACCGCGCCGCTGAACAAAAAGTCCATGCACGAGGCCGGCATCGATTACCCCGGCCACACCGAAATCCTGGCCGACCGCTCGGCCACGCAGGACTTCGCCATGATGCTGGCCAACGACGAGCTGCGCGTCCTGCTGGTGACCATACACGTGGCGCTGGCCGACGTCATCGCGCGCATCACGCCCGACGCCGAGCTGACCGCCATGCGGCTGGCCGACCGCGCGTGCCGCCAGATGGGCATCGCCGCGCCGCGCGTGGCGGTGGCGGGCCTGAACCCGCACGCCGGCGAAGGCGGCAAGTTTGGCCGCGAGGACGTCGACATCATTGAACCGGCAATCGCCCGCGCGCGCGCCGAGGGCATCGACGCCAGCGGCCCCTGGCCAGGCGACACCATCTTCATGCGCGCCCGCCGGGGCGAATTCGACATCGTGGTCGCGCAGTACCACGACCAGGGCCTGATCCCGGTCAAGTACCTGGGGCTGGACCACGGCGTGAACGTCACGGTGGGCTTGCCCTTCGTGCGCACCAGTGTCGACCACGGCACCGCCTTCGACATTGCCGGCCGGGGTGTGGCCGACCACGCCTCGCTGGTCGCCGCGTTCGACCTGGCGCTGGCAATGACACCCTGAGGCGCACGACGGCGACGGGGACTACAATACGCCCCGTTTCCGACGCATCCCATGCGCCGCCGACTGCCCAGGCTTGATTCGCCGCGGGGTTTTCGCTTGGCTTGCCGCTTGGCTTGCCGCTTGGCTTGCCGCTTGCCTTGCCGCCTGGTTCGCAGCGCGTTGTTCCCGCTTTCGTCTGCTCCTCTCTATCCATCCATGTCACGCCTAGTCCGCCTTCTGCCCGACCGCTTCACCCTCTACCTGATCTGCACCGTCATCATCGCCAGCATCGTGCCCGCGCACGGGCAGGGCGTGGTGATATTTGGGTGGATCACAAACATCGCGGTCGGCCTGCTGTTCTTCCTGCACGGCGCGCGCCTGTCGCGCGAGGCCATCATCGCCGGCCTGACGCATTGGAAGCTGCACCTGACGATTTTCTCTGCCACGTTCCTGATGTTTCCCTTGCTGGGCCTTGCGCTCAAGCCGGTGCTGGAACCCTTGGTCACGCCCGAGCTGTATCTGGGCATCCTGTTCTTGTGCTGCCTGCCCGCCACGGTGCAATCGGCCATCGCCTTCACGTCGATGGCGCGCGGCAACGTGCCCGCGGCGGTGTGCAGCGCGTCGGCCTCCAGCCTGCTGGGCATCTTCCTGACGCCGCTGCTCGTGGGCACGGTCGTGGCCAATGCCGGCAGCGCGCCGATTTCGTTCGACGCGGTAGGCAAGATCATGCTGCAACTGTTGCTGCCCTTCGTGCTGGGCCAGTTCGCGCGGCGCTGGATCGGCGCCTGGGTGCACAAACGCAAGGCCATGCTGAAGTTCGTCGACCAGGGTTCGATCCTGCTGGTGGTGTATACCGCCTTTTCCGAGGCCATCAACGAAGGCCTGTGGAGCACCACGCCCATCCCGGCACTTGCCGGCCTGGTGGTGTGCTGCGCGGTCATCCTGGCGCTTGCCCTGGGCCTGTCGGCGCTGGCCGGCAAGATGTTCGGCTTCAACGTAGAAGACCGCATCACCCTGCTCTTCTGCGGTTCGAAAAAGAGCCTGGCCAGCGGCATTCCGATGGCGCAGGTGCTGTTCGCCGGCCACGCCGTGGGCGCCATCGTGCTGCCCTTGATGCTGTTCCACCAGATCCAGCTGATGGTGTGCGGCGTGTTGGCCGCGCGCTATGGCAAGCGTCCTGAAATCGAAGGCTGATCGCCGCGATTGCTATTGCGCTCAGGGTTAAAAAAACCGCGCCCCATGAAACGGGGCGCGGTTTTTTTTGGGCCGCGACCAAGGCAGTCTTGATGGCGGTCAGTACAGGGTCAGTACCGGGTCAGTACATGTCTCGCGGCTGCGCGCCCGAGAAGTTCAAAAAGCGCGTGCTCGAACCCTGGAATGTCAGTCGCACCGTGCCGATGGGGCCGTTACGCTGCTTGCCGATGATGATTTCGGCCGTGCCCTTGTCGGGCGAATCCGGGTTGTAGACTTCGTCGCGATAGATGAACAGGATCACGTCGGCATCCTGTTCGATAGCGCCCGATTCGCGCAGATCGCTCATCACGGGGCGTTTGTTGGGGCGTTGTTCCAGGCTTCGGTTCAGCTGCGACAGCGCAATCAGCGGGCAGTTCAGTTCCTTGGCCAGGCCCTTGAGCGAGCGGCTGATTTCCGACACTTCGGTGGCACGGTTTTCGCCCGAGCCGTTACCCGACATCAGTTGCAGGTAGTCGATGATGATGAGCCCAAGCTGGCCGCATTGGCGCGCCAGGCGGCGCGTACGCGCGCGCACTTCCATGGGGCTTAGCGCGGGCGTTTCGTCGATGTACACCTGCGCATCCTGCATCAACTGCACCGCGTGCGTCACACGCGGCCAGTCGTCGGCGATCAGCTTGCCGGTACGCATCCGATGCTGGTCCAGCAGGCCGACCGAACCCAACATACGCATCGCCAGCTGCACGGCGCCCATTTCCATGGAAAACACCGCCACGGGCAGGCCCTGCTCAATCGCGACGTGTTCGCCAATGTTCATCGAGAACGAGGTCTTGCCCATGGACGGGCGGCCGGCCACGATGATGAGGTCGCCGCCCTGCATGCCGGACGTCATCTTGTCCAGGTCGGTAAAGCCGGTGGGCACGCCGGTCACGTCCGAGCTGCCTTCGCGGTGGTAGAGCTCGTCGATGCGTTCCACTACCTGGGTCAGCAGCGGCTGGATTTCCTGGAAGCCGGCGGCGCCGCGCGAGCCTTCCTGGGCGATCTTGAACACCTTGGATTCGGCTTCGTCCAGCAGCTGGCGCGCTTCCTTGCCCTGCGGATTCAGGGCGGCCGACGAGATCTCGTCGGCAATGGACACCAGCTTGCGCAGCATGGCGCGCTCGCGCACGATTTCGGCGTAGCGGCGGATGTTGGCGGCCGACGGCGTGTTGTGCGCCAGCGCGTTCAGGTAGGCCAGGCCGCCCGAGTCCTCGGCCTTGCCGGCACTGATCAGCGATTCGTTGACGGTGATGACGTCGGCGGGACGCGCCAGGCCAATCAGCCGGGCGATGTGGTGCCAGATCAGCCGGTGGTCGTGGCGGTAGAAATCTTCTTCGACCAGCACGTCGGCGATGCGGTCCCACGCGGTGTTGTCCAGCAGCAGGCCGCCCAGAACCGACTGCTCCGCCTCGATGGAATGGGGGGGAACGCGCAGGTATTCAAGCTGGGGATCGGCAGGTGTATTCATGACTTCAATAGTAACGGCTGCAGGATGTCCGCAACGCGAAAAAACCCTTGCACATCGCGCGACGGAAGCCGCCGCAACAAGGGACGCAAAGGCGCCGCGACACTGCAAAGAATGCGGGCCAGACGGGTCAGGCGCGCTTTGACGGCGGCATCGGGATTGCTGTCCAGATACACGTCGAGCGCCAGTGTACCCAGCGTGACGGCAACGTCATCGGGCAATTTACGCAAAGACACCAGCGAGGACAACATCTGGAAAAGGTCGTACGCCTGGGCCAGCGGACGCGACAGCGTCGACCCGATGTTCTCTTCGAAGTCGATGCGCCACAGCTCGCCGTCCTGCAGGGTGACGTTACGAATCTGCGCGCCGCCGTGCCACATGCCACGCGCGTGGAAGGCCGCCAGATCGGCGGCCGCCGCGCGGGTCAGCCACAGCTGCGAGGTCGCGTCTTCGTTGCGAATCAGATCAGCCAGGTCGTCGCCCACGTATTCCAGCACCAACAGCCCCTGTTCCTGCCACCACACTTCGGGCACACGGCAACCGGCCTCCAGCAGCATCGACAGGCGCTGGGCTTCATGCGTCAGGCCATTGCGCAGCAACACGCCGGGGCGCGGAAATTCACCCAGGAACAGCTTGCAGCCCACGCCCAGCAGAAAGGCGCGCACATAGCGCAGCGCATAGCTGACGCCACGCCCAAAACTGGGCCGCCGGCGCTTGACGATGCAGCGCACGCCATCGATCGTCACGTCGCGCACCGAAGGTTCGCGCAAGGCGTCGACGCTGTCGAGCCAGGCGCGCAGGCCGGGCGGCGCGTTGTGATGGACGGGCGGGTGGGTCAAGAGGTCCTCTGAGCTGGGCAAGATGGCGCGCGATGCGTAATGCCGACAGGGCGGAACGCAACGACGGCCGGTCAAAAAGAAAAAAAGCCGGCGCGCGGGCCGGCTTCTTTTTACCGCGGGTACGGCTTAGGACAGTTCGCCTTCCACCAGAACCGTGACGTCGACGACAACGTCGGCGTGCAGGGCGACCTGGATCGGGAACTCGCCAACCGACTTCAGCTGGCCGTTGGGCAGACGCACTTGCGCCTTTTCAACGCCTTCGAAACCGGCCTTCTTCAGGGCTTCGGCGATATCGGCATTGGTGACCGAGCCGAACAGACGGCCGTCAACACCAGCCTTCTGGGCAATCTTCAGCTGGTAGCCGGAGATGCGCTCGCCCAGAGCTTGGGCGGCGGCCAGCTTTTCAGCCTGGGCCTTTTCGAGTTCGGCGCGGCGAGCTTCGAATTCCTTCAGGGCGGCGTCGGTAGCACGACGGGCCTTGCGCTGGGGGATCAGGAAGTTGCGGGCGTAACCGTCACGCACACGAACGACTTCACCCAGGTTGCCCAGGTTGACGACTTTTTCGAGCAGAATAACTTGCATTTTCAGTGCCCCGGATTAGTTGTGGTTGTCGGTGTAAGGCAACAGAGCCAGGAAGCGCGCGCGCTTGATGGCCGTGTCCAGCTGGCGCTGGTAGATTGCCTTGGTGCCGGTCAGGCGAGCCGGGATGATCTTGCCGTTTTCTTGCACGAAGTCGCGCAGGGTGTCCAGATCCTTGTAGTCGATCTCTTCGACGCCGGCTGCGGTAAAGCGGCAGAACTTACGACGCTTGAAAAGCGGGTTCTGCTGCGTGAATTTGCGTTTTTCTTTGCGTTTTCCGAAGAAAGCCATGATATGTGCCTCTATGTTTGAGGGGGCGGGTTTTACCCGGGGTTTTTAGAAACCGGGCCCAGCTCCCCATAACCTATCCGTATTCAGAAGGCGCTCTCGCACCCTTTGCTCAACCCGTTCAAGCCACCTGCGGATCGCGTCCTGCGCTACCGCTGATCTTGCGTGCCTGCTGCAAATGCAGCTTGATCTTCACCGAGTCCTTGCGGGCGGGAGCCAAAAACCCCTGCACCAGCAATTCAGACCCTAACGCGGTGTTCTTCAACAGCAACGCCAGATCGCCCAGTGCCACGGCCGTAATCGTCAATTCAACACGGCGCGGATGGCCGGCTTCGATAACTTCGGACTCGTGTGCCAGCACCATTTCCAGTGCGGGCAGGCCGGCGGGAGTGTGGCGCAAAGGCTCGCATTCAAGAACGCGCGCGCTAAGTTCCAGCTGATTCATCCTGCCAGGCACCAAGGGGACTTCATAAGTTGAGCTCTGCGTGAGCCCTGCTTATTCGGGCTGAACCGCGACAGCCTCAGCCGAAGCCTTACGGGCTTCTTCACGCTCAACCGACTTCATCATGATCGAGGGCGTGGTCTGGGCCTTCTTGGTCTTGATGACCAGGTGGCGCAGAACGGCGTCGTTGTAGCGGAACGAGTGTTCCAGCTCATCCAGCGTGGCTTGGCCGCACTCGATGTTCAGGCAGACGTAGTGAGCCTTGACGAGCTTCTGGATCGGGTAGGCCAGTTGGCGGCGACCCCAGTCTTCCAGGCGATGAACCGAGCCGCCTTGGCCCGTAACCAGCGCTTGGTAGCGTTCGACCATGGCGGGCACTTGCTCGCTTTGGTCGGGGTGAACGATAAACACTACTTCGTAGTGACGCATGAGTAAAACTCCTTGAGGATGTCCTGCCGGCCTGGCGTCTTGCACCCGCGCTTTCCATCATGGGTGGTTGTGTAGTGGTTCACAGAAGACTGTGGTGGTACACAGAAGACATCAGCCCGGCAAGGGGCAGCCCGCTACCCAAAAACCATGGGCGGTCGAGCAAGAAAGCCCTCGATTATTACCGATTGAGCATCGGTTCGCAAGCGACTGGGGCGTCAGGAAATCAGGGACGGGGCGTTTTCGCCGCCCTGCCCCGCCGCTTGCGGCAGATCGGCAACAGCGACTTCCCTGGGCCGATTAACCACGCTGACCATCACGTAGCTGATGATCATCAACAGGAACCACGACCCCAGCTTGGCGATGGACACCCATTGCCACGCGTGGGATTGGTTTGGATAGCGCCAAGCATTGGCGAAAGTGCCGATGTTTTCGGCAAACCAGATGAACAAGGCCACCAGCACGAACCCCAGCAGCAACGGCATGCGGCGATAGACGCGCCAAATGCGGAAATACACCCAGGTGCGGGCAAACAGCACGGCGGTCAGCGCAAACAGCAACCACCGGAAATCCATGACGAAATGGTGCGAGAAGAAGTTCACATAGATCAGCGCTGACAAAACCACGGTGGCCACCAGCGGGGGATGCGCGCGAAAACGGAAATCGAACAGGCGCCAGACGCGCGCCAGATAACTGCCCACTGCCGCATACATGAAGCCCGTGAACAACGGCACGCCGCCGATGCGCAGCACGCTGGCCTCGGGGTAGATCCAGGACCCGGCCGCCGTCTTGAAGATTTCCATGCCGGTGCCCACTACGTGGAACATCAGGATCACGCGGGCTTCGCTCCAGGTTTCCATGCGCAGCGCCAACAAGACGGCCTGGATACCTAGCGCCGCAAGCGTCAGGAAATCGTAGCGCGCCAGCAGCGCATCCTTGGGATACCACCAGTGCGTGCCCAGCAACAGCGCGCACATCAACCCGCCGAACAGGCAGGCCCAGGCTTGCTTGACCCCAAAGCGGAAAAACTCGTAGAACGCCACGCCCAAACGGCCGCGGCCGGCCAGGTTATTGGCCAGCCGCGATTCCCAGGCTTGCAGCCTTGCGATAAGCGGCCAATCGGTGGCCGCCGGATGATGCACGGTGGGCTCAGCCTTCCACGACGGCGTAGGCCGAGTGGTTGTGTATCGATTCGAAGTTCTCGGCTTCAACGCGATACCGCGCGATGCCCGGGTGCGCCGTCAAGCGCGCGGCCACGTCACGCACCAGGTCTTCGACGAACTTGGGATTGTCATAGGCGCGTTCGGTCACGTACTTCTCGTCAGGCCGCTTGAGCAGACCCCACAGTTCGCACGAGCCTTCTTCTTCGATCAGGCGGATCACGCCGTCCATGCTGATGTCGTCGCTAAGAATGGCCGACACGGTCACATGCGAACGCTGGTTATGCGCGCCGTACTCCGAGATGGCCTTCGAACACGGGCACAGGCTGGTCACCGGAACCTGGACGACCAGCTCGAATTCGACCGCATCACCCTTGGCGCGCGCGATCCACTGAACTTCGTAGTCCAGCAGGCTTTGCACGCCCGAAATGGGGGCTGATTTGTTGATGAAATACGGAAACGCGGCGGTGATATCGCCGCTTTCGGCGTGCAGCAACGGCAGCATGTCGGCCGCCATGGCGCGGAACCGGGCCGGCGTCATGGGCGTGCTGCGGTACTTTTCCAGCAGCGCCACGAAGCGGGACATGTGCGTCCCTTTTTCTTCGGGCGGCAGCGCAACGGTCAGCGTCCAGTTGGCGACGGTGCCCTGGGGCGCCCCATCACCGCCTTCCACCAGCATGGGATGGCGCACGCCACGAATGCCCACGCGCTGAATCGGGATGTGCCGGGTGTCCGTCGAACTTTGGACATCGGGCATTACCAGGGCGGGGTCGATCGGAGAATTCATGTCAGCGTACCTGTCTAGGCGATCGATCGCTTGCGGACGCGCCTAGGAAACTTGAAGAGGGGGCCATTATCGCCCAAAGCCTTGCCTACGCCTGGGAAAACCCTTCTATGGGTAGGTCGGTGACGGCGGAACAGACTGTTCCAGATTCCGGGCAATGGCGAGGCCATGGCCGGAAAGTACGGCTGGGTCGGCCGCCGAGTGGGAAGATCACGGCAGGTTTCACCCAGCCGGCCAAGTGAAACCGGCTAAGTGCCACCGCCTTAGTCTTTCGCCAGCAGCTCGGCGTAGCGGTTACGGATCGACTGCTCGATACCGGCGGCATCCAAACCGATGCCGGCCAGCAGGGCCGACTGTTCGCCATGGTCAATAAAGACATCCGGCAAGCCCAGTTGCAGGACCGGAATCTGCACGCCAGCAGCGCTCAACACTTCCAGCACCGCGCTGCCCGCGCCGCCCATGATGGACGCGTCCTCGATCGTGACGAACGCATCGTGGCGGCCGGCAAGGTCAAGAATCAGGGCTTTGTCGATCGGCTTGACGAAGCGCATGTCCGCCACCGTGGCGTCCAGCTTGCCGGCTGCGGCCAACGCCGCTTGCACCAGCGTGCCGAAACCCAGGATGGCGATTTTCTTGCCCTCGCGCCGCACCACACCCCGGCCCAGCTCCACCGTATCCAGGCCAGGGGCCTCGACCGCGCCGCAACCCGCGCCGCGCGGATAGCGCACGGACGCCGGGCCGGGATGCTGATAACAGGTCGACAGCAGCAAGCGGGTTTCGCTTTCGTCGGACGGCGTGGCCACCACCATGTTGGGCACGCAACGCAGAAAAGCGGTGTCGTAATTGCCGGCATGGGTGGCGCCATCCGCGCCGACGATGCCGGCGCGGTCCAGGGCGAACGTCACGTCCAGGTTTTGCAGCGCCACGTCGTGGATGAACTGGTCGTAGCCACGCTGCATGAAGGTCGAGTAGATGGCCACGACGGGCTTTTGCCCTTCGCAGGCCACGCCCGCCGCGAACGTCACGGCGTGCTGCTCGGCGATGCCGACGTCGAAATAGCGCAGCGGAAACCGCTTTTCAAATTCGACCAGCCCGCTGCCTTCGCGCATGGCGGGGGTGATGGCGACCAGGCGCGTGTCCTGCTCGGCCGTGTCGCACAACCACTGCCCGAAGACCTGCGTGAACGTGCGCTTGCCCGGCGCCTTCGATTGCAGGATACCGACGGCGGGATCGAATTTGCCCGGGCCGTGATACAGCACCGGGTCCGCCTCGGCCAGTTTGTAGCCCTGCCCTTTCTTGGTGACCACGTGCAGGAATTGCAGGCCTTGCAGCGCCTTCAGGTTCTGCAAGGTGGGCACCAGCGCGTCCAGGTCATGGCCGTCGATGGGGCCGACGTAATTGAAGCCGAATTCCTCGAACAGCGTGGCCGGCGTGACCATGCCCTTGGCGTGCTCTTCAAAGCGGCGCGCCAGTTCAAGCACGGGCGGCACGTGCTGCAAGACCGCGCGGCCCACGTTCTTGGCGGTGGCGTAGAAGCGGCCCGACATCAGGCGCGCCAGGTAGCGGTTCAGCGCCCCCACCGGCGGCGAGATCGACATGTCGTTGTCGTTCAGGATCACCAGCAGGTTGATGTTGGGCGTGACGCCCGCGTTGTTCATGGCTTCGAAAGCCATGCCCGCCGACATGGCGCCGTCGCCGATGATGGCGATGTGCTGGCGCTGCACGCCGGCATTACGCGAGGCCACCGCCATGCCCAGCGCCGCCGAGATCGACGTGGACGAGTGCGCCGTGCCGAAGGCGTCGTATTCAGATTCGCTGCGCTTGGGAAAGCCCGAAATTCCGCCCTGTTGCCGCAACTGCGCCATGCCGGCGCGGCGGCCGGTCAGGATCTTGTGCGGATAGGACTGGTGGCCCACGTCCCAGACGATGCGGTCATGCGGCGTGTCGAACACCTGGTGCAGGGCCAGCGTGAGCTCGACCGTGCCCAGGTTGGACGACAGGTGCCCGCCCGTTTTGGATACCGACTCCAGCACGAAGCCGCGCAGTTCGTCGGCAAGCTTCTTCAGCTCGCGACGATCCAGGCGCTTGAGGTCTGCCGGGGATTGAATGCGGTCCAATAAATCAGTCGTCATGCTTTTTTGGGGTTCGTTGACCCGACCTGGACTCAGGCCGGGCTTGTCACGGATCAGCGGTCTCGAAGGACGATGAAATCGGCCAGTTGCGCCAGGCGCAACCCGGCATCGCCCAGGGGCTCCAGCGCCGCCAGCGCGGCCACACGCAATTGCTCGGCGAACTCGCGCGCCTCGGACAGGCCCAGGAGCGAGACGTACGTCGGCTTGTTTTCCGCCGCGTCCTTGCCGGGCGTCTTGCCCAGGCTGGCCGTGTCGGCGGTAACGTCCAGAATATCGTCCACCACCTGGAACGCCAAGCCCATGGCCTGCGCGTACGCGTCCAGCGCCTGGCGCGAGGCCGAGCTGGCGCCCGCCACGATGCCGCCCAGCGCCACGCTGCACGCAAGCATGGCGCCGGTCTTCATGCTGTGCATGGTCTGGAGTTCATCGCGCGACAACGAATGGCCGACGCTGAGCAGGTCGATGGCCTGGCCGCCCGCCATGCCCTGGCTGCCGGCGGCGCGCGCCAGCGACTGCGTCGCCTGCACGATCAGCGCGGGCGCGATGGGCATGGACGCCAGCAGGTCGAACGCCAGCGGCTGCAAGGCGTCGCCCGCCAGCATGGCGGTGGCTTCGTCGAACTGCACATGGGTGGTGGGCCGGCCACGGCGCAAGGTGTCGTCGTCCATGCACGGCAGGTCGTCATGCACCAGCGAATAAGCGTGGATCAATTCGACAGCGGCGGCCGCGCGGTCCAGCGAGGCCTCGATGGCCAGCACACTGCCGCTTACCGGGCAGGCCTGCCCGGCGGCGTAGACCATGGCGGCGCGTACGCGCTTGCCACCGCCCAGCACGGCGTAGCGCATCGCTTCGTGCAACCGGACGGGTAGCACATCCGCGGGCGGCATCAGGTCGTCCAGCACGTCTTCAACGTGCCGCACGCGCCCCTGCAACCACTCCGCGAAGGGGAGTTGAGTGGTCTTCATCGGTTTCTTATTCGTCATCCAGCGCCGCCGGGTCCAGCGGGCGCAGCAAGTCGCCTTCCAATACCTTGACCTGCTGTTCCGCCTGCGCCAAGCGTTCCTGGCAGACCCGCGTCAGCGCCACGCCGCGCCGGTAAGCGGCCAGCGACTGCTCAAGCGGCAACGAGCCGTCTTCCATGGCCGCAACCAACGATTCCAATTCGGCCAGGGCCGTTTCAAAATCCTGGGGCAAGGGACGGTCATCGATCTGCGGATCGGCTTGTGTGGGGTTGGCCAAACGGGTCTCCGAGGGCGCTAGGGGTGGATCAATTTGTGAATTGTACGAGATAGCCAACGCGGACCCGGATGCGCCGCAAGGATCAGGCCGACGCCCCCGCCAGTCCTGCAATCGCGGCCCGTAACGCGGGGCCGACGCGGGACCGCAGCTCGGGTTCGGGCAAGAGGCTCAATGGCCCGCCGCAGCTCATGACGAAGACGCCTTCGCCGGTGATCGAGGTAAACGGCACGGCGACGGCGTTGATGCCGGATTGCCATTCGCCCAGCGCGAAACAGCAGCCGAATTCCTGTAATTCAGCGCGGGCGCGATCGATGGCGGCCACGGGCGGGGCCACCGGACCCAGGCGCGCCATCACCTCCTGACAAGCGGTGTCGGGCAAGCTGGCCAGGTAGGCCCGACCCATGGCGCTGTCCAGGCTGGCGCGATAGCCAACCGGCAACCGCAGGTACAGCGCTGAGGATCCATGGATGGCTTCGACGTAGGTCATCGCGTCGCCGTCGAACGCGCCCAAGGCCACGGCGCCGCCGGTGTCGCGCGCCAGTTCCGTCATGGACGCCTTGGCCAGTTCGCGCACTTCCAGCCCGGCCAGCAAGCCGAAGCCCAGCGCCAGCACGCCATAGCCGGGCGAATACTTGCCGGTGTCGGGGTGATAGCGCAGGTAGCCCAGTTCGGTCAGCGTGTAGGTGATACGGCTGATGGTGGGCTTGGGCAGGCCGGTCAAGCGCGCCAGGTCCAGGTTGCCCAGCGCCGTCACGCCATGGCGAAAGCAGCGCAAGACGTCCAGGCCGCGCGCCAGGGCGGTAATGAAGTCCGGCGAATTGGCGCCCTCGCCCACGCCGGCCGTGCGTTTGCGGCGTGCCGGCTGGCTCAGTTCCAGCGTTTCGTCCGGTTTGACGGCGGCGTGCACCACGCGCTTGGAGTCAGAAAAAGATTGCATTTCTATTCGCTTCGTTTTTATAGTTTATTTCGAATGACAAAACTAAATTCCAATATACGGAATTTAAAACATCCAAGGAGACCTGGCAAGCCACCGCGCGGCGTCACGCGACGCGGCGGCCAAGCCAGGCCCGGCGATCCACTCATGCACGCGATTTCAAGGGGAAAACATGATTCGCACGAGCCTCAAACTGCTGGCCACCGTCTTGCTCAGCGCCGCCGCGCTGGGCGCCCAGGCCGAGACCTATCCGACCCGCCCGATCAAGGTCATCTCGCCCTTCCCGGCCGGTGGCGCCACCGACGTGCTGACCCGCATCCTGGCCGAGCGCATGGCCAAGACGCTGGGCCAGCCGATGATCGTGGAAAACAAGGCGGGCGCCGGCACGTCCATCGGCGCGGCCTACGTGTCGCGCGAGCAGCCGGACGGCTACACCATCCTGATGGCCACGAATTCGACGCTGGTCACCAACCGCTATCTGTATAAGGAACTGCCCTACGACCCGGACGGTTTTGCCCGTATCGGCATGGTGGGCGTGGGCCCCCTGGTGCTGCTGTCCAGCCCCAAGCGCCCGTTCAACAGCACGCAAGACGTCGTGGCCTATGCCAAGCAGAACCCCGGCAAGCTGACGTTCGCCACGTTCGGCCCCGGCACCTCGTCCCATCTGGCGGGTGAACTGTTCAAGGAACGCGCCGGCATCGACATCCTGCACGTGCCGTTCAAGGGCGCGACCCAGGCGCTGCCCGCCCTGATCAGCGGCGACGTGGACTTGTTCTTCGACATGGTCGCCACCGGAATGCCGCAGGCGGACGCGGGCAAGGTCAAGGTGTTTGCCATCACCAGCCCGTCGCGCCTGGCCACGCTGCCCAAGCTGCAAACGCTGGCCGAAGAAGGCTACCCCGCCTTCGACATGACGGCCTGGTTCAGCTTCGTGGCGCCCAAGGGCACCCCCGCACCGGTGCTTGAAAAGCTGCAAGCCGCGCTGACTGAAACCCTGAAAGACGAAGCCGTCAAGAAGCGCATGCTGGACATGGGCATCGACCCGCGCTCCGGCACGGCCGCCGAGCTGGACAAGCAGATCAAGACCGAACAGCCCATCGTGTCGCAGTTGATCAAGCAAGCCAACATCGTCTTGCAGTAAGGCGGCAATGCCCTGATGCGGCCGCCCCGCCGCCCACGGTTTCGTGACAAATCGTTGGCGCGTGGGCCAAGCCGCCGGACCTTGCCGGGCCCCCGGGCCTCCCCCCCTTTGCACCGACAGCGCCCGCCTGGGTCCTGTCGGTTTTTCATGCCTTGCCTAACCGCTGGATACAGAAGCGCACCCGGGCTCACTGCTAAGGTGAAGATGCGAAAACACCAGCGGGAGCCCGATGCAACCCCCCGAAGACCGTTATGCCCGACTGGACGCCGCCCGCTGGCTGGCGGCCGTAGCCGTGGTCCTGCTGCACAGCGCGGCCTTGATTGTCAGTGACCCTGCCGCGTATGGCGGCGGCGCGTGGCTGGCCGCCAATCTGTACGACTCGGCGGCGCGCTGGTGCGTGCCCGTTTTCGTCATGGTCAGCGGCGCCCTGCTGCTGGACCCGAACAAACCCCACGACGCCCGCAAGTTCTACAGCCGCCGCATGGCGCGCATCTGTGCGCCCCTGCTGTTCTGGACCTTGTTCTATCTGGCCTGGCGCACCGGGCTGGATTGGTGGGACGACGGCCGGGTGGACTTTTCGTTCTGGCCCCGCAAGGTGGCGCAGGGCGAACCCTATTACCACCTGTGGTACCTGTACATGATCGTGGGGCTGTACCTGTTTGCCCCGCTGGCCCGCCTGCTGTACGCACGCAGCACGCCGCGCGGCCGGTCACTATGGGTGGTGGGTATTCTGGGCGTGGCCATTCTTGACGCGCTGTACCGCCGCGCGCTGGGCGCCCCGCACGGGTTCTTCCTGACCTGGTTCCTGCCGTATCTGGGTTATTTCGTGGCGGGCCGGTTGATTTTTGATGGCGACCTGCGCATCCCCCGGCCGGGCCTGGTCCTTGCGGGCAGCGTTGCGGCCACGGCGCTTGGCGTCACCGTGATGTCCGACGGCCACGCGCTGGATACGTACTTTTATGATTACTTCAGCCTGACAGTGCCGTTCATGTCGCTGGCCGCCTTCCAGTGGATCGTGTCTTCACCCTGGCTGCCGCGCCTGTCCGCGCTGGCGCCCTTAACCTTCGGCGTGTACCTGATCCACCCCGTATTCCTGGACGTGGCACGGCGCGCGGGCGCCATCTCGGGCAACCCGCGCGACGCCTGGGCAGTGCCCTTGCTGACCGTTGCCGTGTTCGCGCTGTCGGCGGCCAGCAGCTGGCTGTTAAGGCGTCATCCGGCCACGCGCAAGCTCGTCTGAAAGACCTACGCCGCGAAGGGTTAATCGGACGATGGAACGGGGCCGGCAGGCCCCGCCAACGCTGGATTTAGCCCCGTCCATCTTCCCGGGCGGCAGGGAGGCCCTTGGGGTACAATTCACGGCTTATTTGATCGGCCAGACACCGATTTTTCTTCGCGCCAGCACGTACGTAGCCAAGCTCACGGTTGAGCTCCAAGCAGTTTTCAGACCGTTTTTCGACGCAATTTTCGGATCCGGTCATTAAAACTGCTGGGCTTGAACAAAAGCGCTTGGCAGAGCTCAAACCGTCCTGGCTTTTTTATCCGAGCGGAGGGAATCATGACCGACATCGGTCGGATGGCACATGTCGTGCCAGCTCGCACCCAGCTACCCGTCAGTGCATATTTTGACGAAGCCCTCTTTGCCCGCGAGCAAGAACTCATTTTCAAGCAATCCTCGCAATATGTCGGCCATCAGAAATTGGTGCCTGAAATCGGGGATTGGCGGTCGTTGGTACAGGAAAGCGGGGGACGCGTGCTGGTTCGCAACCAGCAAGGCGTTGAACTCATCTCAAATGTCTGCCGCCACCGTCAGGCTTTGATGCTGGGCGGCGAAGCCGGCAATGTGGCCGGCAACTGCAATACGCACGGAAACCTGAAGGCAACCGGTGGCAACATCGTTTGCCCCCTGCACCGTTGGACGTACAACAACCAAGGCGAGTTGTTGGGCGCGCCTCAGTTCGAGACCACGCCCTGCATGAACTTGCAGAAGTTTCGCCTGCGCGATTGCCACGGCTTGCTCTTCGAAGGCCCGCGCGATCCGGCTTCCGACATGGCGCCGCTGTTCTCGCGCCCGGAATTCAACTTCGGCGACTATGTGCTGGACCATGTCGAGGTGCATCAGTGCAACTACAACTGGAAGACCTTCATCGAGGTCTACCTTGAGGACTACCACGTTGGCCCGTTTCACCCGGGCCTGGGCCGCTTCGTCACCTGCGACGATCTGACCTGGGAATTCAACGACTGGTACAGCCTTCAAAAAGTGGGCGTGCACAACGCGTTGGCGCAACCGGGTTCGGATGTGTACAAGCAATGGCACGACCGCCTGTTGTCGTTCCGCGAAGGCGACGCTCCGGATTTCGGCGCGGTCTGGGTCACGTACTTCCCGACCCACATGATCGAGCTCTATCCGCACGTGCTGGTGCTGTCCACGCTGTACCCGAAAAGCCCGCAGGAAACGGTGAACGTCGTCGAGTTCTACTACCCCGAGGAAATCTCGGCGTTTGAACGCGAATTCGTCGAGGCCCAGCGCGCCGCCTACATGGAAACGGCCATTGAAGACGACGAGATCGCCGAACGCATGGACGCGGGCCGCAAGGCCTTGATGTTGCGCGGCGTGAACGAAGCCGGCCCTTACCAATCGCCCATGGAAGACGGCATGCAGCACTTCCACGAGTGGTATCGCCGGATCATGCAGGACTTGTAGGCATCCTGGCCTTCTTCCATACAGGCCATACCCGCCATACCCGCCATACCCGCCATACAAAAAGGGCTTTGCGTCACACAACGCAAAGCCCTTTTTCTTTTGCCACAAGGGCAATCGGATCAGGGTCGACGACTGCCCGACCGTGATCCGATCAGCGCCGTTAACGTCCCATCACCTGGGCCACCGTGCGTTCGCCGATGGCCAGCCCCACCGTCATGCCCACACCCGAATGCATGACCGCGACGGTGGTGGCTGCGTCCACCGGCATCACCGAAAACGGCGCCGGTCCGTGCGCGCCGTAAACCCCCTGCCAGCGCTCCAGCACACGCAAGCGCGCACCCAGCGCCTGCGAGGCCAGGTCCAGCATCGTGTTGTCGACCGCTTCGTCGTTGAACGGGAACGCGTCCGTCCCATAACGATGCGAATCGCCAATGATGAGTTCGCCGTTGGGCGTAGGGCTGATCAGCAGGTGTATGCCATTTTCCAGCAGCATCGGCGTGCGTTCCTGGATGACCTGGCGCAGCGCATGCGCCGTGGGCAAGTCCGAGAACGCGCCGTAGTGCACGCAGGACAAACCCGTCAACACCGGGCGGTCCAGGGCGATGGGGTTCGTCTCGAACGCCGCGCGCAGCATTTGCAAGCGCGTGACTTCCAGGTTCATCGGCGCAAAGCGTTCGGGCAGCAGCGTCAGGTAATCATGGCCGGGGCACACGAACACATGCTTGCCCTGAAAATCGCCGGCGGTGGTACCCACCAACCCGTTCTCGACCGCGCGCGCCAGGGTGCCGGTGATAAACGTCACGCCCAGCGACTCGGCCAGGTATCGCGTGATGGCCGGTAGCGCATCGCGCGAATAGATTTGCAGGTCGTCATGCCCGCGCAGCGCCAGGCAGTGATGCGCCAGCTGACCGCCATACAGGCCAGCCACCTGACGCGCCGACAGCAGCTCGGCACGGTAGCCTTCCTGCATCAAACGCGTGTCCGCGAATTCCTGCAACACGCTGGCCTCGTCGATATTTCGCGCCAGCACCAGCGCGCCGTTGGCCCGCACATGAAAGCCCGCCTTGGCGGCCAGGTCCAGCCACAGCTCGCGCGCCTGCTGGGCATGCGACAGCATCATGCCGGGCGCCTGGCCGGTCACAATGACCTGGCCGAAGTTGCGGATGGTGGCGCCATGCGCCTGGCGGCTGCGTTCGATCACCGCCACCGACAGGCCGCGCTTGGCGGCCGCCCAGGCGTGGGCGATGCCAAGCATGCCCGCGCCCACCACGATTACGTCGTATGTTTTCATCGCGGGCCGTGCCTTACTTCTTCTTGGGTTCCGACTTGCCGTCGTAGCGGCGCGTCCACTCGGCGATGATGCGTTCGCGGTTGGTCGCGGCCCACACAAAGTCGTTCTTGATCATGCGCTGGGTCAGGTCGGCCGGCAGGTTCGGGTTGACCGTGGCGATGGACGGAATCGCCAGCACCGCGAAGTTGGCCTTGTACAGTTCGTTGGCTTCGCGGCTGGCCGAGAAGTCAGCCAGCTTGCGGGCCGCGTCCAGGTTCTTGGTGCCCTTCATGATGGCGGTGGCTTCGACTTCCCAGCCCAGGCCTTCCGACGGGAACACGGCTTCAACTGGCGCGCCGTCGGCCTTGAGCTTGGCCGCGCGATAGTCGAACGACACACCGATGGGGAATTCGCCGGCGGCCGCCATGTTGCAAGGCTTCGAGCCCGAGTGCGTGTACGACCCGATGTTCTTGTGCAGGGCATCCATGTAGGCCCAGCCCTTGTCTTCGCCAAAGATCTGCAACCAGGCGCTGACATCCAGGAAGCCCGTGCCCGAGGACGCCGGGTTCGGCATGACGATCTTGCCCGCGTACACCGGCTTGGTCAGGTCTTGCCACGACGTCGGCTTGGGCAGCTTCTGTTTTTCGGCCTCGATGGTGTTAAAGCAGATCGCGGCCGCGTAGCCGTCCATGCCCACCCACGACGGCTCGGCCTTGGCGTCGCGCATGTTGGCGGCGATCTGGTCCAGGCCCTTCGGGGCGTACGGCTGCAACATGCCTTCCTTGTCCATCAGGCCCAGCGCCGTCCCGGCCAGGCCCCAGATCACGTCGGCTTTGGGGTTGCTTTTTTCGGCCAGCAGCTTGGCCGCGATGATGCCGGTGGAATCGCGCACCCACTGGATCTTGATGTCGGGGTTGGCCTTCTCAAACGCGGCCTGGTAGACCTTGATCTGATCGGCTTCCAGCGCGGTATAGACCGTCAGCGTGGTCTCGGCGGACGCGGCGCCCATCACGCCCGTCAGGGCGGCGGCCAGTGCAAGCAGCTTGTAGCGATTCATGAAGAACTCCGTGAATATGCGGAAAAACGCGCAAAAAAGGTGAACGTCGCCCCCACTGCCGGCGGATGCCGGCTGCGGTACAAAGGCGCACACAAAGGGAAAGCAGGGCCGGCAGTACCGGCAAGGGGAAGCTAATTCAGGGGCGTTGGCCTCGTGCCAGACGGGCTTCGATGTCGATGATGACGGCCGGCAGATCCGCCACCGTATCGATCAGGTAATGCGGCGCGGCGGTGGCAAGCTCGCGGCTGGCGTCGGCGCGGGCCAAGTCGCGGCCCGCCTCGTCCAGGCTGAGGTATTCGTCCAGGGTCAGGCCGGCGGCGTTGCCGGACAGCAGCAGGCCCACCGACCACATGCCGGCGCGGCGCCCTTCCTCGATGCCGGGCGCGGTGTCGTCGACCTTGACGCACGCGGCCACGTCCGACAGGCCCAGTTCCACCACGTTCTTCAACGCCATGGCCGGCGCCGGACGCGCGCGCGGCACGTCGTCGCTGGCCACGATGCAATCGGGCTCCAGCCCTTCGGACGCGGCGCGTTCGACCACGCGGCGCATCACGCTGTCCGGGTAGCCCGAGCAAGAGCCGATCTTCAGGCCTTTACGGCGCAGCGCGCGCAACAGCTCGGCAGCGCCGGGGATGGCCGCCGAATACTGGGCCACCTTTTCCATCTGCATCGGCAGGAAGCGTTCATAGATGGCCGTCACATCGTCGTCGCTGGGCACGCGGCCGAACTGGGCCTGATACTGGGCGGCGATGGCCGGCTGATTGCACAACGCGCGGATGTGGTCCCACTTGCCCATGCCCATGGGGCCGCGCGCCTCTTTCAGCGACACGTCCATGCCGAATTGCGAGAACGCATCGACGAACACCTTGGTGGGGGCAAATGATCCGAAGTCGACCAGCGTGCCGGCCCAGTCGAAGATCACGGCTTCCAGCTGCACGGGTAAGGAAGAAACAGTCATAAGGGTCATCCTGGAATCAATCGTTCAAAGGGCCACGGGGCGGCGCCAGGCCTGGCTGCGCGACACCAGCGCGCGGCTGGCCAGATGCAGCAGCAGGGCCGCGACGGCGGAGCTGGCCATGATTACCGTGCACATGGCGGCGGCCGGGCCGATGAAGCCGGCGTCGTCCATGTTAAGGACGGCAACGGCGGCCAGCACCGTGGACGGGCTGTACAGAAACACCACGGCCGACACCGTCGTCATGGCGGATACAAACAAATAGCGGGCGACGTCCAGCGCGGCAGGCAAGCACATCGGCAGGGTGACGCGCAGGAACGTCGTCATGCGCGGCACCTTCAGCGACGCGGACGCGGCTTCGAATTCCGGGTCCAGCGCGTTCAGTGCGGTGGCGGCCGTGAGGTGGGCGCTGGTGTAGAAGTGGACGACCGTGCACAGAATCAGCAGCGGCATGGTGCCGTACAGCACGTTCAGCGGATTCATCAGGCTATTGAAAAAGAAGATGTAGCCCAGGCCCAGCACCAGGCCGGGCACGGCCATCGGCATCAGCGCCAGCATGCTGACCGCCCCCCGCAGGCCGCGCCCCAGTTGGCCGCGCGCCGGTACTTTTTCCATCATCCAGGCGCCCACGAAGACGACGGCCGTGCCGATCACGGCGGTGAAGAACGCCAACTGCAAGCTGTTGCGCCACGCCAGCCAGCCACCGCCGTCCATGTTGTCGAAGTCGTAGGACCGCAGCGACATGGACAGGTTGTAGGGCCACATCTTCACAAACGACGCCCACACCGCCACGCCGATGATCAGCAGCAGGAACGCGGCCATCACGCCGGCCAGCGCCAGGAAAGCAGCATCACGGCGGCGGTTCGGATTTGCCGCGTAGGCCTGCGCGCGGCCGCTCATCTGCGCGCCCTGGCGGGCCCGCAGGCGCCGGTCCAGCACGAAGGTCAGCAAGGCGGGCAGCAAGAGCAGGATGCCGATGGCCGCGCCCTTCGGAAAGTTCTGCTGGCCGACCACCGCCTTGTAGGCTTCCATCGCCAGCACGTTGTAGTCGCCGCCCACCACCTTGGGTACGCCAAAATCGGTGACAGTCAGCGTGAACACCACGCAGCAGGCCGAGAACACGGCATAGCGCGTGCCGGGCAGGGTCACGGTCAGGAAGGTGCGCCACGGGCCGGCGCCCATGGCGCGCGCCGCGTCATACAGGCGCCCGTCGGCCAGCGTCAGGCCGGTCAACAAAATCATCAGCGCATGCGGGAAGGTGTAGAACGCCTCGCCGACGACGATGCCCCAGAAACCGTAGATGGTGGCGCCGCCGGTCAGGCCCTTGAGCAGCCCCTGATTGCCCAGCAGGTAGACCAGGGCGATACCGGGCAGCAGCGAGGGCGCCAGCAGCGGCAGCAAGGCGATGGTGCGCAACAGGCCCTTGCCGGGCAGGCGCGTACGCGTCAGTCCATAGGCAAATCCGTAGGCGCACGGCACCACCAGCAACATCGTCACCAGGCCCACCGTCAGGCTGCGGCCGACCATCGCCAGAAAGCCGTCTGCGCCGATGATGCCGGTAAGCACCGACAGGCCAGCCCAGGCGCCGTCGTTGTCCGTCACGGACTTGGCCAGGATGGCCGCCAGCGGCAACGCCAGGAACAGCACAAGGAACAGCAGCAACGCGCCCTGCCCGACGGTCAGGCCCAACGAGCCGATCCAGGCGGGCATGGGGCGGCGGCCCAAGGCCACGGGCGAAGCCGAAGCCGACGGCGTTTCCGCCACGGAAGGAGAACCGGTCATGGGGGAATCAAGCGTAGGCGCGAATCGCATGGCGCGGCAGCTCCACCCAGCAGCGGCTGGCAGCATGAGGACCCAACAGGGCGTCTCCGATTTCGGGGGACACGATGGAATGCACGGTGGACCCGGGCACGCCTTCCAGCCGCAAGGCCAGGCGGTAACCACGGCCCAGGAACACGCCGTCCAGCACGTCGGCCAGCATCGAATTGGGCTCTTCCGGGCGCGCCATGCTGACGCGCACCGCCTCGGGCCGGACGAACAGCTTGCCGAATCGGCCATCCAGCGTGTCGTCCACCGCCAGTTCCTGGCGGCCGACGCGGGCGCGGTGCGCATCCACGCGTTCGAACGGCAGCCAGTTCGCCTCGCCCACGAAATCGGCGATGAAGGCGGATCCCGGCTGGCGGTACAGCTCGCGCGGCGTGCCGTACTGTTCGATCACGCCGCCGTTCATGACGGCGATGCGGTCGGCCATCACCATGGCCTCTTCCTGGTCGTGCGTGACCATCAGCGTCGTAATGGACAGGCGCTTTTGCAAGGCGCGCAACTCAATACGCAGATGCTCGCGCACGCGGGCGTCCAGCGCGGACATCGGTTCGTCCAACAGCAACAGGGACGGCGACGGGGCCAACGCGCGCGCCAACGCCACGCGCTGCTGCTGCCCGCCCGAGATCTGCCCCGGATACTTGTCGGCGGCGCCGGCCAGCCCCACCAGCGTCAGCATTTCCTCGACACGGTGGGCCACGTGCTTGCGATGCGCGCGCTTGCCGCTCAGGCCGTACGCCACGTTCTGGGCGACCGTGAGGTTGGGAAACAGCGCATAGGACTGGAACAGGATGCCGTAGTCGCGCTCTTGCGGTTCGGCATGGGAAATATCGCGGCCCGACAGCACGATGGTGCCGCTGTCCTGGCGCTCCAGCCCGGCAATCGCGCGCAGCAGCGTCGTTTTGCCGCAACCGGAGGGGCCTAGCAGGCACACCAGTTCTCCGGCACGGATATCCAGCGAAACGTCGGCCAGCGCCTTGTGGGTGCCAAACGTCTTGACCAGGTTTCGCACGGTCAGAAAGCCGCCACGCTTTGCCCCTTGCTGGGGCTCTTTGCCCGCAATGGGGTCAAGCCCGCCTTGGGGCGGCCCGGCGGGGTAAAGGTCGTTATCGGCTTGGGGCATGCTGCCTCCGGTCTGGGAACGAAGGCAGTATGGAAGCCGCGTATTGAGCGTTTATGACACTTCGCGCAAATGCAGTAATAAAAACATCAAATTATTTTGGTGTACTGGCGGTCTTGCGCATTGCGTCCCTTTCCCGCCCCCCGTCATCGTGCTTGTCGCCGAACTCAAATCTTTCTACGCCGTGGCCCGCTGCGGCACCGTCACCAAGGCCGCCGCCCAGTTGGGCGTCAGCCAACCCACCGTGACGGGGCAGCTGCGTCAGCTGGAATCTCGCTACGGCATCGAACTGTTCCATCGCCAAGGGCGCGGCATGCGCCTGTCGGATGCCGGACAGAATCTGATGCCCATGGTGGAAAAGCTGGTGCAGCAGGAAACCGAGATCGACTTCCGGCTGCGCGACGCCAGCGACCTGCGCGAAGGCAACCTGCGTGTCGGCGCCACCGGCCCGTTCTACATCATGGACACGGTGCGCCGATACAACCAGCGCTACCCCGGCATTGATCTGACGGTCACGATCGGCAATTCACAGTCGATGCTGCAAGCGCTGCACGATTACCGCATCGAGATTGCCACGTCGTCTTTTCTGATGGATGACAAGCACCTGTATCGGCGGATGATCGCGGCCGACCCGATCCGCGTGGTCACCCACCGCGACCATCCGCTGGCCCGCCGCGGCCGCGTGCGGCTGGCCGACCTTGCCGAGCACGCGCTGCTGGTGCGCGAGCCCGGTTCGATGACGCGCCAACTGACCGAAGACGCCCTGCAAGCCGCGGGCGTCACGGTGCGGCGCACGCTGGAGATCGGCAGCCGGGAATCGATCCGGCAGGCCATCCTGTGCGGCCTGGGGATCAGCCTGATCCCGTCGCGCGAGATTCCGTCCCATCCCGATCTGGCCGCCCTGGACATCGACGGCGCCGACATCGTGATGAATGAATACCTGTACTGCCTGCGCGAGCGCCAACCGGTGCAGCTGATCGCGCGCTTCCTGGAGATGGCGCCGGCAGCCGGCTGACCCGACTGGGTCACTGCCCGCCCCCTCCCCCTTGCGGCCAATCAGGAGACAACCATGGCCTTGACCTTGCAAGACATCGAGCAGATTTTTCTGGAACGCGGACACCGGTCATATCACGGTGAATCCGTCAGCCATTTGCGCCACGCGCTGCAAACGGCATCGCTGGCCGAGCGCCACGGCGCCAGCGCACACCTGATCACCGCCAGCCTGCTGCACGACCTGGGGCACCTGATCGCAGACCGGCCGGGCACCCCGACCCTGCGCGGTATCGACGACAAACACCAGTATTTCGTGCTGCCGTTCCTGCGCGGGCTGTTCAGTTCGGCGGTGCTGGATCCGATCCGGCTGCACGTCGAAGCCAAGCGTTACCTGTGCTACGTGGAGCCGCAATATGAAGCGTCGCTCTCCGAGGATTCCAAGCGCAGCCTGGCATTACAGGGCGGCAGTTTTGATGCGAGCCAGGCGGTGGATTTCGCCAGCATGCCGGGCGCGCCGGACGCGATTCGGCTAAGACGCTGGGACGACATGGCCAAGGTTCCCGGCCTGGCCACGCCGCCGCTGGATCACTTTCTGGAAATCGCGGAAAGCGTATCGGGCCGCGTAAAGCTGGCCGCGATTTGGTAGCGAACCGGGGCGCAGCGCCGGCCCGCACGCAACAAGGGCGCCGCAACCCGCGCTTCCGAGTGCGCGGGCCAGGCGCCTGAGGCTTCAGGCGCCCTTCGCCACCGGGCGTGACGGGTCGCTGCACCATTCGCTCCATGAACCCGGGTACAGCCGCGAGCCGGACAGGCCGGCGATTTCCATCGACAACAGGTTATGGCACGCGGTGATGCCCGAGCCGCACTGATGCACCACGGCCTTGGGGTCGCGGTCGCCCAGCAGATCGGCGAATTCGGCGCGCAGTTGCTCGGGTGACTTGAAGCGGCCATCGGCTTGCAGGTTTTCGCCGTTGGGACGGTTCAGCGCGCCCGGGATGTGGCCGGCCACCGGGTCCATGGGTTCGACTTCGCCGCGATAGCGGTTGGCCGCGCGCGCGTCGATCACGGTAAAGGCCGGCTGGGCGATGTTGTCCAGCACGGCTTGGGCGTTGACCGACCCGGCCAGCGATTGCCCGGGCTCTACCGGCTGGCCGGCTTTGACCGGTGGCGCGGCGTCGGTCGTGGTCGGCAAACCGGCCGCCACCCACGCCTGCCAACCGCCGTCCAGCACGGCCACGCGTTCATGGCCCAACCAGCGCAACATCCACCACAGGTGCGCGGCGTACATGCCGCCGCTGGCGTCGTACGCCACGACCAGCGTTTGCGGCGTCACGCCATGAGCCGCCATCAGGCCGCCGAATTCGGCGCGCGACGGCAACGGATGCCGGCCGTTCTTGCCGGTGCGCGGTGCCGCCAGCTCGGTTTCGTGGTCCAGGTGACGGGCGCCGGGGATGTGTCCGGCGTCGTAGGCCTGGCGGCCGGCGGCGTGGTTGGTCAGGTCATGTCGCACATCGAATACGCGCACGTCGGGCGAATCGAGGCGCGCGGCCAGGTCGGCGGCGGAAATCAGTGTGGTCGTCATTCGGGGTGCTCCTGATCGAAGGGGGCGGGTCAGGTCGGCTTCGGGTCGCGCATGGTGCGCCACACCGACAGCAGGCCCGCGGAAATGATCAAGCCCATGCCGGCCCAGGCCAGGGCGTCCAGATGGTCGCCCCAGAAGCCCATGCCCAGCAAGGCCGCGAAAATAATGGTGCTGTATTGCAGCGCCGCCGTCAGCAGCGCCGACCCCATGCCAAAGGCCCGGGTCATGGCAAGCTGGCCGAACATGCCGGCCACGCCCACGCCGAACAGCGACGCGTAGCCCTGCCAGTCGGCGTGGCCCCAGCCTTCGAACCACAAGCCGGCGATGCTGGACACGCAGACCGCCACGGAGAAAAACAGCACGGTGCGCCATTCGGGTTCGCCGATGCGGCCCAGCTGGCGGATCTGCATCATCGCGATGGCCGACATGGCGCCCGCGCCCATGCCCATGACGGCGGCCAGCCACTGGTCTTCATTGATGCTGGGCCGCAGCACGGCGATCACGCCCAGAAAGCCCAACGCTACCGCCAGGATGCGGACCGGGTCGCGCTGGGCGCCGCCCCACCCCAGCATCCAACAGGCGATGAACAGCGGCGCGGTGTAGTTCAGGCTGGTCGCGGTGGCCAGCGGCAGGTGCGAGATGGCGAAGAAACCCAGCCACATCGACGTGACGCCGGACAGGTTGCGCCACAGGTGCAACTTCCAGCTGGTCGGAACGATGGATTGCCGCCCAGCGCGCGCCCACAGCAGCAAAAGTAGGACGGAAGGCAGCCCGCGAAAAAGCACGATCTGCGGCAGCGACGCGCCGTGTTCCGTGCCGAACTTCACGAACGACCCCATGATGGCGAACATGGCGGACGCCAACAACATCCAGAGAGCCTGCATTGGGGGTCTACGCTAAGGGAAAAGTGAGGGGAAATAGGGGAAAGCGATACTATACTCTTGCCCACCGGGAGCGGTGCCGGCGAGTCGGGGAACTGGCGGGCCGCCGCCATGTCGAACCCGGGTATTTCCCGCTCGCAGAGGAACACAAAAAACATGAAACGCATTGTCTTGTTCGTCATCACCAACCTGGCCGTCATGCTCGTGCTGTCGGCCACGCTGCGCATCCTGGGCGTAGACCGCTACATCACCGCCAACGGCCTGAACCTGAACGCCCTGCTGATCTTCTCGGTGGTCGTGGGCTTTACCGGCGCGATCATCTCGCTGCTGATCAGCAAGCCGATGGCCAAATGGAGCACCGGGGCCCAAGTGCTGGACCCGAACGCCCCCCGCAATCAACGCGAAGCCTGGCTGGTCGACACCGTTCACCAACTGGCCGACCGCGCGGGTATCGGCCGCCCCGAAGTGGCCATCTATGAAGGCGCGCCCAACGCCTTCGCCACCGGCGCGTTCAAGAACGACTCGCTGGTCGCCGTGTCGACGGGCTTGCTGGAAAGCATGAGCGAAGAAGAAGTGGCAGCCGTGCTGGCGCACGAAGTGGCCCACATCGCCAACGGCGACATGGTCACGCTGACGCTGATCCAGGGCGTCGTGAACACGTTCGTGGTGTTCCTGGCTCGCGTCGTGGGTTACTTCATCGACCGCGTCGTGTTCAAGAACGAACGCGGCATCGGCCCGGGCTACTACATCACCGTGCTGGTCTGTGAAATCATCTTCGGCGTGCTGGCCTCGATCATCGTGGCCTGGTTCTCGCGCCAGCGCGAATACCGCGCCGACGCCGGCTCTGCCCACCTGATGGGCGCGCGCGAACCCATGATCCGCGCGCTGGCCCGGCTGGGCGGCCTGGAACCGGGCGATCTGCCCAAGTCGTTCGAGGCCTCGGGCATCACCGGCCGCGGCGGCCTGGCGGCCATGTTCGCCTCGCACCCGCCCATCCCGTCGCGCATCGCCGCCTTGCAGAACGCCCGCGTGGTCTGATCGCCCGCCCGGTTCAAGCAGGCAGCAAAAAGCCCCTGGGGTCAGAAACCCGAGGGGCTTTTTCTATTGAGGCTTCAGCGCTCGGGCATCAGCACTCGACGATGTTCACCGCCAAGCCTCCGCGCGCCGTTTCCTTGTACTTCGTCTTCATGTCGGCGCCGGTTTCGCGCATGGTCTTGATGACGGAATCCAGCGACACGTAGTGCTGGCCGTCGCCGCGCAGGGCCATGCGCGCGGCGTTGACGGCCTTGATGGACGCCATGGCGTTGCGTTCGATACAGGGAATCTGCACCAGCCCGCCAACGGGGTCGCACGTCAGGCCCAGGTTGTGTTCCATGCCGATCTCGGCGGCGTTCTCAACCTGTTCCACCGTGCCGCCCTGCGCCGCGGCCAAGCCGCCGGCGGCCATCGAACAGGCCACACCGACTTCGCCCTGGCAGCCCACTTCGGCCCCCGACAGCGATGCGTTGTACTTGTACAGCAGGCCGATCGCCGCGGCGGTTAAGAGGAACTCGCGTACGCCCTCGCGGCTGGCGCCGGGCACGAAGCGATCGTAATAGTGCAGCACGGCGGGGATGATGCCGGCCGCGCCATTGGTGGGCGCCGTGACGACACGGCCGCCCGCCGCGTTCTCTTCGTTGACCGCCATGGCATACAGGTTGACCCAATCCATGACCGACAGCGGGTCGGACAAGGTGCGCTCTGCGCGCTGGGTCAGATTGCGGTAAAGCTCCGGCGCGCGGCGACGCACGCGCAAGGGTCCGGGCAATTCGCCGTCGGCTTCCGGGTAGTCGATGCCGCAACCGCGCGCCACGCAGTCCTGCATGACCTGCCAGATGCGGTCCAGGCCGCTGTCCGTCTCGGCGGCCTCGCGCCAGGTCAGCTCGTTCTTCATCATCAGCTGCGCCACGGTCAGGCCGCTTTCGCGGCACATCGTCAGCAGTTCGCGGCCCGAGCGGAACGGGTACGGCAGCTGATTGTGCGCGGCGATCACCTGGCTGTTCGAGGCGCCGGCGGTCACGACGAAGCCACCGCCCACCGACAGGTACCGCGATTCGCGCAGCGACTCGCCATTGGCGTCGACGGCGTGGAATTTCATGCCGTTGGGGTGCTCGGCCATGGCTTCGCGACGATAGAACACCATGTGTTCTTTCTCGATGAAGGCGACCGGGTAACGGCCCAGCAGCGGCAACTGGCGGCTGGCGCGCACCGAGGCGATCATGCCGGCAATGGCGGCGGGGTCGACCGTGTCGGGCGCTTCGCCCATCAGACCCAGCAGCACGCCCTTGTCGGTACCGTGCCCCTTGCCGGTCGCGCCCAGCGACCCGTAGAGCTCGGCGCGGACATACGCCACGCGCGACATCAGGCCATCGCGTTCCAGGCCTTGCGCGAAAAGCAAGGCGGCCCGCATCGGACCCACCGTATGGGAACTAGACGGGCCTATGCCTATCTTGAACAGATCGAATACGGAAACGGCCACGCGATACTCCAATACATCAAAGAATAGTCAGGCAATGATACGCGTTGCCACCCCCGCGCGCAGGAATGGACGGCGGGGCGTATGCTGTATCGCCGCCACCGGTTCCGTCACCCGGTCAGGCATGCGATCATTACAGAATTATTACTTGTCATAAAAAGAACGGGAACACCCCTGGATGTCTGGACTTATTACCCTGCTTGACTTCGCCGGCTACGTCGCCCTGCTGCTTTGGGGCGTGCACATGGTCCAAACGGGCGTCCAGCGCGCGTTCGGCGCGGCCTTGGGCGCCGCGCTGGGCCGGGCCCTGGGCACGCGCCTGCGCGCCTTTGCCGCCGGCCTGGGCATTACCGCCGCCCTGCAAAGCAGCACCGCGACGGGGCTGATGATCACAGGGTTCGCCGCGGGCGGCGTGGTGGGCCTGGTGCCCGCGCTGGCCGCCATGCTGGGGGCCAACGTCGGCACGACGCTGATCGTGCAGCTGCTGTCATTCGACCTGACCTCGCTGGCGCCTATCCTTATCCTGGCGGGCGTCTGGATGTTCCGCCGGTATCCCCCCGGCCGCACGCGCGACCTGGGCCGCGTGTTCATCGGTCTGGGCCTGCTGCTGCTTTCCCTGCATCAGCTGGTTGAATTGTTCGAGCCGTTCCAGACGGCGCCCATGCTGGGCATGATTCTGGACGCCTTGTCGACCCAGCCCGTTGCCGCCGTCTTGCTGTCGGCCGCGTTCACCTGGGCCGCGCACTCCAGCGTGGCCGTCGTGGTGCTGGTGATGTCGCTGGCAAGCCATCACATGGTGGCGCCGCACGTGGCCTTTGCGCTGGTGCTGGGCGCCAACCTGGGCACGGCCATCAACCCGATGATCGAAGGCGTCACGGGCGACGATCCCGCCGCGCGCCGCCTGCCGCTGGGCAACCTGCTGACCCGCGTGCTGGGCGTGCTGGCCGGCCTGATCCTGCTGCCCGTGCTGCAACCCCTGATGAGCGACATGGCCAGCGACCCGGCCCGCGCCGTGGCCAATTTCCACACGCTGTTCAACGCGGTCATCGCCATCCTGTTCCTGCCGTTGCTGTCGCCCTACGCGGCCCTGCTGACACGCTGGCTGCCCAAGCGCGCCGACCCCAACGACCCTTCCCGGCCGCAATATCTGGATGAATGGGCGCATGACGTGCCCGCCGTGGCGCTGGGCAACGCCGCCCGCGAAGCGCTGCGCATGGCCGACATGGTGCAGACGCTGCTGCTGTATGCGCGCGCCGGCTTCAAGCGCGACAACCGCCACCGCATGGTGCAGGCACGGCAGCTGGATGCCGCGCTGGACAAGCTGGAAAACGCCATCACGACCTACTTGGCCACGCTGGACCAGGAAAACATGACGCGTGACGACATTCAACGCATGGACGACATCCTGGCCTTTGCCAGCAACATCGGCCACGCGGGCGATATCGCCCACCACGGCCTGTTGAGCCACGTGGCCAAGCTGCGCAAACAGGGCTGGACGTTCTCGCCCGAACAGCGCGCCAGCCTGGATGACACGCTGGGCCAGTTGATCGCAAACCAGCGCCAGGCCGCTGCCCTGTTCGTCAACGACGATCTGCGCCAGGCGCGGGCGCTGGCCGGCGAAAAGGCGCGTTTCCGCACCATCGAAACGCAGGCCGCCGACACGCATCTGCAAAAGATCAAGTCAGGCCAGGTGGACGCGGCCGAAGTCGGCGCGCTGTACCTGGACATCCTGCGGGATATGAAGGGAATCAACTCTCACTTGGTGGGCGCCGCGGCGTATCCGCTGCTGGCCCGCCACGGCGAGCTTCTGCCCAGCCGTTTGCGCGAAGCGGGCAACTAAGCGAAAGCGGGGTCCGGGAAAGCGGCAACCGCGCGCGCAAGCAGGCATTAGACGGAAGCCCACCGACCCAGGTCTGTTGCAGCGGACGGCGGGCGGTTCCCCCGCCCGGCCCCGCGCTTTAGTCAGGACAGCGCAAACTGACCCTGCCCCCGGCGCACATTACAGATAGCGCTGGAACCACGCCAGCATCCGGCTCCAGCCGTCCTTGGCCGCTTCAGGCTGGTAGCTGGCTCGGTAGTCCGCCAGGAACGCGTGGTCCGCGTCCGGGTACACCACAAATTCCGACTGCCTGGCCGCCGCGTTGCCGGTCGCCAGCTTGGTCTTCATGGTCTCGATATCGGCCAGCGGGATGCTGGCGTCCTTGCCGCCGTACAGGCCCAGCACCGGCGCATGCAGCTCGTTGACCACATCGAACGCCACGCGCTTGATCAGCGGGCCGTGGCCCACGCTGAGCTTGCCGTACCAGGCCACGGCGGCCTTCACGTCCGGGTTGTGAGCCGCGTACATCCACGTCAGGCGACCGCCCCAGCAAAAGCCCGTGATGGCCACGCGCTTGGGGTCGCCGCCGTTTTCCGCCGCCCAGGCCACGCTGGCGTCCAGGTCGGAAAACACCTGTTCATCCGGCACCTTGCTGACCAGTTCAGCAATCAGTTTCGGAATGTCGGTGTAGACGGAGGCGTCGCCCTGGCGTTCATACAGGTTCGCGGCCACGGCCAGATAACCGGCCTTGGCGATGCGTCGGCAAAGATCTTTGATGTGTTCGTGCACGCCGAAGATTTCCTGCACCACCAGCACGATCGGCAGGTCCTGGCGGCCTTCGGGCGCGGCGTAATAGGCGGCGATGGACCCGTCTGCCACGGGCAGCTTGAAGTCAGCGTGAACCAGGCCTTCGGTGTCAGTGTGGATGACGGTGGGGGCAACGTTGCCGGCGGCGGCGGAAAAGCTCATGGGGGACGCTCCTGTGGGGGATTGATCGACAGATCGACAAGCAGGCATCCCGTCCGCGCGCGCCCTAATGCGTGTGGGCGTGCTCCGCATGGGGCGCGCCAGTGCCGGCGTCGGCCTCGTGCTCGTGCCCATGGTGCATCAGCGTGGTCACGCTGTAGATCAGCGCGACACCCAAGCCCACCAGCAACAACTGCGGGACGGCATCCGAAAGGGACACCCGTTCATGCATCTGCGGCATCAGGTCGGCCACCGAGATATACAGGAAGCTGCTTGCGGCAACCACCAAGATATACGGCACCCAGTCCTGCGCCTGCTGCAGCACAAAGTACCCTATTATGCCGCCCACGGCTGAACACAAGCTGGTGAACAGGATCAACGAAAACGCACGGCGACGCGGCAACCCGGCATTGAGCAGCACGACAAAATCGCTAAGCTTGTGCGGCACTTCGTGCACGATGATCGACGCCGCCGTCAGCACGCCCAGCAGCGGGTCCGTCAGGAACGCCGCCGCCACCAGCACCCCGTCGCACAGATTGTGCAGCGAACTTCCAATCAGGATCAGCACGCCGCCCCGCCCCGCTTCGTGGTGGTCGTGGCCTTTGTGGTGGTGATGCCCGTCGCCCTCGTGGTGATGGCTATGACGCAGCAGCGCAATCTTTTCCAACACGAAAAAACCGATCAGCGACGCCAGCATCAGGCCGAACAAGGCATGGGCGTTGCCGACCGCGCCCTCGAAGGCCTCGGGCAACAAGTGCAATAGCGCCACCGACAGCAGCACGCCCACCGACAGGCTCACCATGTGATGCAGGTATTGGGCGAACACCTTGTAGGCCAGCCAGCTGGCGACAAAGACGGCAATAAGCCCGCCGGTTATGGTGGCAAGCAGGACCCAGAGCAGCAACATTTGGGGGACGCAGTATAGGCGGGGAGGAAGCGCAACATTATATTGTTGCAATCCCAAAATCGGAAATGGGCCGTCCAAGGACGGCCCATCGGAATTTCCGTGCAGAACCCGCAGCGCTTAGTGCGCCTGTTCCCAGTTCTTGCCCATGCCCACTTCCGCGACCAGCGGCACGCGCAGTTCGGCCACCGAGCACATCAGGCGAGGCACTGCTTCCTTGACCACGTCGATCTCGGCATCCGGCGCTTCCAGAACCAGTTCATCGTGTACCTGCATGATCATGCGGGTTTGCAGTTTTTCGGCTTCCAGCCAATCTTGCACGGCCACCATGGCCAGCTTGATGAGGTCAGCCGCCGTGCCCTGCATGGGCGCGTTGATGGCGGCCCGCTCGGCGCCTTGCCGACGCGGCCCCGAGGCGCCACGGATCTCGGGCAGTTGCAGGCGTCGACCGAAAACCGTTTCGACGTAGCCCTGTTCGCGCGCCAGTCTGCGGGTATTTTCCATGTACATCGCCACGCCGGGATAGCGGGCGAAATAGCGGTCGATGTAGGCTTGCGCGGCGTCCCGGGTGATGCCCAGGTTGGACGCCAGGCCGAACACGCCCATGCCGTAGATCAGGCCAAAGTTGATGGCTTTGGCCGCGCGACGCTGGTCCGTCGACACGTCCGCCAAGGCCACGCCGAACACTTCGGCCGCCGTGGCGCGGTGAATGTCTTCGCCGGCGGCGAACGCGCTTTGCAGATTGGCGTCATCGGACACGTGCGCCATGATGCGCAGTTCAATCTGCGAATAGTCGGCCGACAGCAGCACGCCCTGCTCGGCAATGAAGGCTTCGCGCACGCGGCGGCCCGCCTCGGTGCGCACGGGAATATTCTGCAAGTTGGGATCGGACGAGGCCAAGCGGCCCGTGATGACCGCCGCCTGCGAATAACGCGTGTGCACGCGGCCCGTGGCCGGGTTGATCATGCGCGGCAGCTTGTCCGTGTAGGTGGACTTCAGCTTGGACAGCCCCCGGTATTCCAGCAGCACCTGGGGCAGCGGGTAGTCCAGCGCCAGCTTGGTCAGCACGTCTTCGTCGGTTGACGGTGCACCGCTGGCGGTCTTGCGCACCACCGGCAACTGCATGCGTTCAAACAGGATTTCGCCCAGCTGCTTGGGCGAATTCAAATTGAAGGGCTGGCCGGCCAGTTCATAGGCTTTTTGCTCCAGGCGCAGCATTTCCTGGCCCAACTTGTGGCTTTGGCGGCCCAGCTCTTCGGCGTCCACCTTCACGCCATTGCGTTCGATCGTGGTCAGCACCGCCGACACCTTGATCTCAAGCTGGTAGATGCGGTCCAGGCCCTGGTCCGCCGCCACCATCGGGCGCAGCACACGGTGCAATTGCAAGGTGAAGTCGGCGTCTTCGGCGGCGTAATGCCCCGCCTTGTCGACAGCCACCTCGTCAAAGCCGATCTGCTTGGCGCCCTTGCCGCATAGGTCTTCGTACGACACGCCGCTGCGGCCCAGATAGCGCTGTGCCAGGTCGTTCAGCCCCACGCCGCGATGCGATTCCAGCACATACGCTTGCAGCATCGTGTCGTCGGTGATGCCGGCCAGCGCAATGCCTTCGTTGGCGAACACATGCGCGTCGTACTTGGCGTGATGCAGCAGCTTGGCGCGCGACGCATCTTCCAGCCACGGCTTCAGGCGCGCCAGCACCTCGGCCTTGGGCAACTGCGTGGCGCCGTCCGGCCCGCGATGCGCCACGGGGATGTAGCAGGCAACGCCCGGCTCTACCGCCAAGGACAAGCCCACCAGCCGTGCCTGCATCTGGTCCAGCGACGTGGTTTCAGTGTCCAGCGCCACCAGGGACGCGTGTTGCAGCCGCTCGAACCAGGCGTCGAATTCGGCCCAGTCGGAAATGATGCGGTAGTCCAGCTCGGCGGGCGCCTCCGGCACATCCACCGCGATGCGCGCATCGCCCGCGGGCACGCGCTCGGCATCCCCGGTCAGGTCGCGCAGCCAGGTACGGAAGCCGTAGCGCTCGTACAGCTCGGTCAAGGTGGCGTCGTCGCGCTCGCGCGGCTTCAGGTCGTCCACGCTTTCGACATGGCCGGTCAGGTCGCAGTCGTACTTCACCGTCAGCAATTGGCGGGTCAGCGGAAAGTTGGGGATGGCCTCGCGCAGGTTGTTGCCGGCTACACCCTTGATGCTGTCGGCGCCTTCGATCAGCTTGTCGATCGAGCCGAATTCGGACAACCACTTCACGGCCGTCTTTGGGCCGACCTTGGTCACGCCCGGCACGTTGTCGACGGTATCGCCCACCAGCATCAGGTAGTCGACGATGCGGTCGGGCGGCACGCCAAACTTGTTGACCACACCGGGTTCGTCCAGCACTTCGCCGGTCATGGTGTTGACCAGGGTGACGTGGCTGTTGACCAGCTGCGCCAGGTCCTTGTCGCCCGTCGAGACGATGGTGTGCACATCGTGTTCGGCGGCGCGCTTGGCCAGCGTGCCGATCACGTCGTCGGCTTCTACCCCTTCGATGGCCAGCACCGGCCAGCCCAGCGCGCGCACCGCGCGGTGGATGGGTTCGATCTGCGCGGCCAGATCTTCCGGCATGGGCGGGCGATGCGACTTGTATTCGGGATACAGATCGTCTCGGAAAGTCTTGCCGCGAGCATCGAAAATACATGCGGCATACTCTGCCTTATGATCAGATACAAGCTTGCGCAGCATATTGACCACGCCGTACAGCGCACCCGTGGGTTCGCCTTGCGCGTTGCGCAAATCAGGCATAGCGTGGAAAGCGCGGTACAAGTAGCTTGAACCGTCGACCAGTAATAAGGTTTTTTTCATGGTTACAAAGGCAGATATGGAAACACCCGCCGGCAAACAAATTCCGCTGATTATGTCAGAGATACGGACGGCGGCAGATAAGCTCGCGAACATCGGGCCCGCAGTCAGTGTCTTCGGCAGCGCACGCGTCAGCCGCAACTCCCCCCACTATGAAACCACCGTTGCCATTTCGGCCGCCTTGGCCGGCGCCGGGTTCGCGGTCATTGCAGGGGGCGGCCCCGGCATCATGGAGGCCGCCAACAAGGGAGCCTTCGAAGCAGGCGGCACCAGCATCGGGCTGAATATCAGCCTGCCGCACGAAGCGCACAACAACGAATACCAAACCATCAGCCTGTCATTCGAGTATTTCTTCTCGCGCAAGGCCACGTTCTTCATGCACAGCTTCGCCTACGTGGCGATGCCGGGCGGCTTTGGCACGCTGGACGAGCTCTTCGAAGCGCTGACGCTGATCCAGACAGGCAAAGTGCCGCCCGCGCCCATCGTGCTGGTGGGCAGCGAATACTGGTCGGGCATGGTCGAGTGGCTGGGCGATCAGGTGCTGGGTAACGGCATGATCGGCGCGCACGACCTTGACCTTTTCATCATCGAGGACGACCCCGTCAAAGTGGTGCGCCGCGTCGTGGAATTCCATGACAAAGTCACTTCCGAAGCCCAATACGCGCCGTCCCTGCCCGCCTGAGCCTGAGGCTTGGCCTGAGCTCCGGCCTGAGCCCTGGGCTCGACTTCAAGCATGATGCGGCGGCCGCCCCAGGCCGCCGTTTCAAGCGCATGGCTTCACGCCAGCATCTCGGGTCGTCATCTCAGCCCATCGCCTCACGCCATGGCTTTGACGATGGCTTCGCGCGCCAGGCCGATGAATTCGCTCTCTCCGGGGCGGGCGGGCAATAGCCGAAATTCCACCGACGGCAGCGTCGGCAGGCCGGGCGCGTGCAACCGCGCGATGCCGGGCGCAAGCGCCGACTCGTTCAGGCAGGCCACCCCCAGGCCCGCCGAAATAGCCAGCTGCAAGCCCGCCACGCCGGATGCCACATGCGCCACCGCGTAGGGCACGGCGCGCCGCGTCAACTGACGCTCTACGTACTGGCGCAATGCGCATGTCTCGGGCAAGACCAGCAGCGGCAAGGGCTCGCCAGCGGGCGCCGCGGCGCCTTCCGCCGCCATCCATAGCAGCGGCTCGCGGCGCAGCAATGCACCCTGGGCCCTGGCCCGTGGCGCGCCGCGTTCCTGGATCGACATCGATATGCCCACGTCGATTTCACCTCGTTCGTAGGCAGCCTCGATCGCGCCGCTTTTCATGATCGTCACGTGCAAGCGCACCTGCGGATACTGTTCGTTCAAGCGCCGCAGCATGCGCGCCACATCGCCGGGGCGAAAGTAATCCGTGATGAACAGCCGCAATTCGCCGCGCAGCGCCACGCCGCGTAAATCGCGATAGGCCTCGTCACTAAGCGCAAGAATGGCGCGGGCGTGACGCAGCAGCCGCTCGCCCGCCGGCGTGGCCGTCACGCCGGTTTTGGCGCGTATCAGCAGCGCCTGGCCGGCGCGCTCTTCCAGCTTGCGCATCTGTTCGCTGACCGATGACTGCGACAGAAAAACCTTGGGCGCCGCCGCCGTCAGGCTGCCGGCATCAAGCACGGCGACCAGCGTGCGCAACTGGTCAAGGTCAAATCCAGACATAGCGTATCCAACGGATAAGTCGATGGATGGAATCGTAATTTCCCGCTTTTCCGATGTCAAACGCTTCCCTACACTGGCCTTGTACCCTCACACACAGGAGCCAGTCATGCCCCATATCGTCGTACACATTTCCGGTCAATCGGACCCCGCCATCAATCGTCGCGTGGTCGACTCGGTGGCCGGACTGACACAGTCCGTGCTGGGCAAGAAGCTGCCTGTCATCGCCATTACGTTGCAGCACATTCCGCACGATCTCTGGTTCATCGGCGGCAAGCCGCTATCGGAACTGGGCAAGAACGCCTTCCACCTGGACATCAGCGTCACGGACGAAACCAACACCAAGGCCGAAAAGGCACGCTATATCAAAGAGATCTATGCGTCCTTCCAGCAGATATTGGGCGAGCTGCACGAATGCTCGTACGTGCACGTGATCGACGCGCGGGCAGCAGCCTATGGATACGGCGGCGCCACGCAGGAATACCGGCATCAGCAAAGCGGGGTGTAGTCCTCCGGCGGCGGCCCCGCAGCGGGCCGACGCACGCATGAAAAAAAGCCGCGCACCAACAGGTGCGCGGCTTTTTGCTGCCGAACCGCCAGGGAGGAATATCCCCGGGGGCTCGCCTTAGACCGAGGCTTCGCGCGCGGCGCGCTTGCGTTCGTTTTCCAGCAGATGGCGCTTGCGCAGACGGATCGACTTCGGCGTGATTTCAACGAGCTCGTCGTCGTCGATGAATTCCACGGCGTATTCCAGGGACATCTGAATCGGCGGCACCAGGCGCACGGCTTCGTCGGTACCCGAGGCGCGCACGTTGGTCAGCTGCTTGCCCTTGATCGGGTTCACGACCAGGTCGTTGTCACGGCTGTGAATGCCGATGATCATGCCTTCATACAGCGCATCACCCGGGCTCACGAACATGCGGCCGCGATCCTGCAGCTTCCACAGCGCGTAGGCCACGGCATCGCCTTGGTCCTGGCTGATCAGCACGCCGTTGCGACGCTCGCCGATCGAACCTTCCTTGACCGGGGCGTATTCGTGGAAGATGTGGCTCATCAAACCCGTGCCGCGCGTCAGCGTCAGGAATTCGTTCTGGAAGCCGATCAGGCCACGGGCCGGGATCAGGTATTCCAGACGCGTACGGCCACGGCCGTCCGGCTGCATGTCCTGCAGGTCGCCCTTGCGGCGGCCCAGCTCTTCCATGACGCCACCCTGGTGGGCATCTTCAACGTCGATGGTCAACGATTCGAACGGCTCGCACTTCACGCCGTCGATGTCCTTGAACACCACGCGCGGACGCGACACGGCCAGCTCGTAGCCTTCGCGACGCATCGTTTCCAGCAGAATCGTCAGGTGCAGTTCGCCACGGCCCGACACTTCAAACACCGTGTCGTCGCCCGTGTCGCGCACACGCAGCGCCACGTTGGACTTCAGTTCGCGGTCCAGGCGGTCGCGCACTTGGCGGCTGGTCACGAACTTGCCTTCGCGGCCGGCCAGCGGCGACGTATTAACCATGAAGTTCATGGTCAGCGTCGGCTCGTCGATGCGCAGCATCGGCAGGGCTTCCTGCGTGATCACGTCGGTCACGGTGCAACCAATGCCCAGTTCTTCGATGCCGTTGATCAGCACGATGTCGCCGGCTTCGGCTTCTTCAACCACAACGCGCTCCAGGCCATGGAACTTCTGGACCTGGTTGATGCGGCCCTTGCCGCCTTGGCCGTCGGGACCAAACTTGTAAGCCACTTCCATGCCGGGGCGCATGCGACCACGGTTGATGCGGCCCACGCCGATCTTGCCGACGTAACTGTTGTAGTCCAGCGAGATGATTTGCATCTGCAGCGGGCCGTTGGGATCGTCGTCACGCTGCGGCACGTGCTGCAAAATGGCTTCGAACAACGGGCGCATGTTGCCTTCGCGCACGTCCGGGGTCAGGCCGGCGTAGCCGGACAAGCCCGAGGCGTACACCACCGGGAAGTCCAGCTGTTCTTCCGTCGCGCCCAGCTTGTCGAACAGGTCGAACGTGGCGTTGATGACGAAGTCGGTACGGGCGCCCGGGCGGTCAACTTTGTTGACGACCACGATCGGCTTCAGGCCCAGGGCCAGCGCCTTGCGGGTCACGAAAATGGTCTGCGGCATCGGGCCTTCAACGGCGTCAACCAGCAGCAGCACGCCGTCAACCATGGACAGCACGCGTTCGACTTCGCCACCGAAGTCAGCGTGGCCCGGGGTGTCGACGATGTTGATGTGCGTGCCTTCGTATTCAACGGCACAGTTCTTGGCCAGAATCGTGATGCCGCGTTCTTTTTCCAGGTCGTTCGAGTCCATGACCCGTTCGGTCAGCGCCTGGTTTTCGCGGAAGGTGCCGGATTGGCGCAGCAGCTGGTCGACCAGGGTTGTTTTACCGTGGTCCACGTGGGCGATGATGGCGACGTTGCGCAAGGCGCGAGTCATAGCGAGTCCTTTAAGGTCAGGGTGGAGGGCAGCAAGCCCTCCGGCAATTCGTTCAGTGCAAGCAATGCCTGCTTGGGGTCTGGCATGGCCTGCAAGGCTTCCAGCTCAACGGCGCGTTCCAGAGAAAATGGCCCGACATGCGTGCGCCGCAGCGCCGTCAGGTGGGCGAAACAGCCCAGCACGCGCCCGATGTCCTGGGCCAGTGTTCGGATGTATGTGCCTTTACTGCAAGCCACATCGATCTCTGCCTGCGTTCCCGAAAGGGACAACAGCTCGATGCGGTGAATCGTGATCTGGCGCGGGGCCCGTTCCAGCTCGATGCCGGCGCGCGCGTACTCGTACAGCGGTTTGCCATCGCGCTTAAGCGCGGAGTACATCGGCGGAATCTGCTCGATCGTGCCCGAGAAACGTGACAGCGCGTCGCGCAGCGCCTGTTCGTCAACGGTAAAGCCCGGTTCGGCGGTGGACACGACATTGCCGGTCAGGTCGCCAGAATCGGTTTCGCTGCCAAATTGCAGCGTAGCGCGATACGCCTTGTCAGCGTTAAGCATCGCGCCGGAAATCTTGGTTGCGCGTCCCATGCAGCACACCAGCAAGCCGGTGGCGAAGGGATCCAGCGTGCCCGTATGACCGGCTTTCGCCGCGTCCATGGAACGCTTGGCGCGTTGCAAGGCGTGGTTGCTCGACAAACCTACGGGTTTGTCGAGCAACAGCACACCGTCGAGCAAAAGCCCGCGTCGTTTAGCCATCGTCGGAATCCGGTTGAAAAGCAGTGACGACAGCCCGATCAGGACTGGTCTTCAGGTTCGTCAGGCACGCCCGAGTGCGGGCCGGGCCGGTTTGCGCGGTCGATGAGGATCGACATTTCGATGCCACGGGCAATCTGCTCGTCGTGGAAGAAGCGCAAAGTGGGGACAGTGTGAATGTGCAGCAGCTTGTAAAGCTGGGAATGCAGCCAACCGGCTTTTTCGTTCAGCAAGGCGGTGGCGGCTTCGGGCTCGGCGCCCAAAACCGTGAACCACACCTTGGCATGCGCGTAGTCGGTCGACAATTCCACACCAGAGAGCGTGATCAGCCCGGCGCGAGACATATCGATCTCGCGCTGGATGATCTCGGCCAGATCCTTCTGGATCTGGTCGGCCAGCCGCAAATTGCGGCCGGGGATGGCTTTGGACTTGTGACGGCTCATTAGCAATAATGCCTCGCGACGCTTTACAGCGTACGCGCGATTTCCTTGATTTCAAAGACTTCCAGCTGGTCACCCACCTGGATGTCGTTGTTGCCGCGCAGCGTAAGACCGCAATCGAAGCCCGACTTGACTTCCTTGACGTCGTCCTTGAAGCGGCGCAGCGATTCAAGATGCCCCGTCCAGTGAACCACGTTGTTGCGCAGCAGGCGTACCTGGGAATCGCGGCGGACGATGCCGTCAAGCACCATACAACCAGCGATGTTGCCAAGGCGCGAGATGCTGTAGACCTCACGGATCTCGACCAGGCCGATGATTTCTTCCTTCTTCTCGGGCGCCAACATGCCCGACATGGCCGCCTTAACTTCATCCACGGCGTCATAGATGATGTTGTAGTAGCGCACGTCGATGCCGTTGTTCTCGGCCAGCTTCTTGGCGCTTGCTTCCGCACGCACGTTAAAGCCGATCACGACCGCGTTCGAGGCAATAGCCAGGTTGATGTCGGTTTCCGAGATGCCGCCCACGGCCGCGTGCACCACTTGCACACGGACTTCGTCGGTCGACAGCTTGACCAGCGACTGAACCAGCGCTTCCTGCGAACCCTGCACGTCGGTCTTGACGATAAGGGTAAGCGTTTGCGTGCCCTCGCCCAGGTTGTCGAACATCGATTCCAGCTTGGCGGCCTGTTGGCGTGCCAGCTTGACGTCGCGGAACTTGCCTTGGCGGAACAGCGCGATTTCGCGCGCCTTGCGTTCGTCGGACAGCGCCATCAGTTCGTCGCCGGCGGCGGGAACTTCGGTCAGACCCTGAATTTCCACCGGGATGGACGGGCCCGCCGATTGGATCGGCTTGCCGTTTTCGTCCAGCATGGCGCGCACGCGGCCAAAGCTTGCGCCGGCCAGCACGACGTCGCCGCGCTTGAGCGTGCCGCTTTGCACCAGGATCGTCGCGACCGGGCCACGGCCCTTGTCCAGACGGGCTTCGATGACCAGACCCTTGGCGGGTGCGTCTTCCGGAGCCTTCAATTCCAGCACTTCGGCTTGCAGCAGGAGGTTTTCCAGCAGATCGTCAATGCCTTCGCCGGTCTTGGCCGACACGCCCACGAAGGGCACGTCACCACCGTATTCTTCCGGCACGACCTGTTCGGCAACCAGTTCCTGCTTGACGCGTTCCGGGTTGGCCGACGGCTTGTCGATCTTGGTCACGGCCACAACCATGGGCACGCCCGCGGCCTTGGCGTGGTGGATGGCTTCACGCGTTTGCGGCATCACGCCGTCGTCGGCGGCAACCACCAGAATCACGATGTCGGTCGCCTTGGCGCCGCGGGCACGCATGGCGGTGAACGCCTCGTGGCCCGGGGTGTCAAGGAAGGTCACCATGCCGCGTTCGGTTTGAACGTGGTAGGCGCCAATGTGTTGCGTAATGCCGCCGGCTTCGCCCGCGGCAACCTTGGCGCGGCGGATGTGATCCAGCAGCGAGGTCTTGCCGTGGTCGACGTGGCCCATGACGGTCACGACCGGAGCGCGCGGCAGTTGTTCGGCTTCGGACACCGTGGCGGATTCGTCCAGGAATGCTTCCGGATCGTCCAGCTTGGCGGCGATGGCCACGTGGCCCAGTTCCTCGACCACGATCATGGCCGTTTCCTGGTCCAGCACCTGGTTGATGGTGACCATCTGGCCCAGCTTCATCAGATGCTTGATGACTTCGGCGGCCTTCACGGACATCTTGTGAGCCAGGTCGGCCACGCTGATGGTTTCCGGCACGTGAACTTCGCGTGCAATGAATTCCTGCGGTGCGGGCTCGTTGCGGCGGTCGTTCTGCTGGTTGCGGCCACCACGGCCGCCGCCCTTGCCACCACCCTTGCCACCTGCACGCCAGCCATCACGGCTGGCCGGGGCGGCCGGCTTGTCGGCGGGCTTCTTGCGCGAGGCGTCATCCGACCAGGTCGAAGCAACTTCGGCGGTCTTGATGGTCTTTTTCGCGCCAGGAGCGGCGGGCTTGGCGTCCTTCTTGGCGCCAGGCGTGGCACCCGGCTTGCCGGCCGGCTTGTGCAGCGTGCCGGAAATCGGCGCGGCAGCGGCGGCAGCGGGGGCCTCCGGTTCAGGAGCACGCAGCACCTTGCGCGGACGATTCAGCATCTCGCGCAGCGCGGCGGCTTCGGCCTCGGCGGCACGGCGCGCCTCATCGCGGCCACCCGACGTAGCGGACGCAGCAAGGGGCGGGCCGGCGCGGCGGTTGTCGGCACGGTTGCCCACCTTGACGGGGGGCGCGGCCGGCGCGGGCGCGGCGGTTTTCACGGGTTCGGACTTCGCGGCAGGCTGCGCCTGGGCGATCGGCGCAGTGGCCTCGGGGGAAGGTGTATCGGACTTATTGGCTAGCACAACGGGTTCCGGCTTGGCTTCTTCAGCCTTGGGCTCGGTGGATTCAGTCTTAACTTCGGGCTTGGCCTCTTCGGCCACGGGCTCGGCAGGAGCAGGCGCCGGCGTCGGTTCGGGTTCAGGCTGGGCCTGGACTTCGGCGGCTTGCGCCTCGACGGGGGCGGGCACTTCGGCCGCGACGGGTTCAACAGGCGCGGGCGCTTCAACCGGCGCGGGCGCTTCTACAGCAACGGGCTCTTGTGCCGCGGCAGGGGCCGAAGCCTCGGCCTTGTCGGCAGTGGTCTCGCGGGGCTCGACCACGGCAGGAGCCTCGGGTGCAGCCGGCGCGGACACCTGCTGCTCTTCTTCGATCGCAACTTCATCTTCGGCACGCGCGGACGCGGCTTGCTCAAGGGCGATTTCGGAGGGATCACGCTTGACGAACACGCGCTTCTTGCGCACTTCGACCTGAATCGTGCGCGAGCGGCCGGTGGCATCAGCCTGCCGGATCTCGGACGTCTGGCGGCGCGTCAAGGTGATCTTCTTGCCTTCGGTCGCGCCATGGGCGCGACGCAGCGATTCGAGCAATTTCGCCTTGTCGCTGTCGGTGACGGAATCGTCAACCGATTTGAGGTCAACACCAGCCGAGCGCAGCTGATCCAGCAGCACATTGGCAGGCATTTTCAGCTCGGTAGCGAACTGGGCGACGGTGTTACTCGACATTAGGCTCTCTCTTCCCTATATGCAGCTATTACAAACAACGTGAACTTGCGGTGGATGAATCCAGCACTACCCACCGCAGACCCGTGTCCTTTTGGTTATTCTTCGTCGAACCAATGGGCACGGGCACGCATGATGAGGTCGCTGGCTTCCTGCTCGGTCAAGCCGGCGATTTCCGCCAGTTCGTCCGTTGCCAATTCGGCCAGATCATCACGCGTATGCACTTGACGCTCGGCCAGCTTTGCAGCCAGTTCTTGCGTCATGCCTTCGAGTTCAAGCAAATCCTGTGCGGTCTCAAGACGCTCTTCCTGGGCAATTGCCTCAGTCAGCAGCGCATTGCGGGCACGGGCGCGCAATTCATTGATGGTGTCTTCGTCAAACGCTTCGATTTCCAGCAGTTCCTGCATGGGTACGTAAGCGATTTCCTCGATACCGGTAAAACCTTCGTCGATCAGGATGTCGGCGACTTCCTCATCAACGTCCAACTTGCTCATGAACGTGGTGCGCAGACCCGAACGCTCGACTTCCTGGCGATTCAGGCTTTCTTCCGGCGTCATGATGTTGATCTGCCAGCCCGTCAGCTCGGACGCCAGGCGCACGTTCTGACCCTTGGCGCCGATGGCCTTGGGCAGGTTTTCTTCGTCAACCACGACGTCCATCGCATGCTTGTCTTCATCAACGACGATCGATTCGACGTTGGCCGGCGCCAAGGCGCCAATGACAAACTGCGCGGGGTCTTCAGACCACAACACGATGTCGACCTGTTCACCACCCAGCTCGTTACGAACCGCGGTGACGCGCGAACCGCGCATGCCGACGCAGGTGCCGATCGGGTCGATACGCTTATCGTATGCCACCACGGCGATCTTGGCACGCACACCCGCGTCGCGAGCGGCAGCCTTGATCTCGAGCAGACCCTGTTCGATTTCGGGCACTTCGTTCTCGAACAGCTGGCGAATGAACTCGGGCGAGGTGCGCGACAGGATCACCTGCTGACCACGCGCGGCGTGGTCAACACGCAACACGTAGGCGCGGACGCGGTCGGCAACCCGGAGATTTTCCTTCGGGATCATTTCGGAACGCGGCAGGCGCGCTTCGATCTTGCCGGTTTCGACAATGGCGTCGCCCTTGTCCATGCGCTTGATCGTGCCGGACACAATGGTTTCGCCACGGTCCAGGAAGTCGTTCAGCACCTGTTCGCGTTCAGCGTCCCGGATCTTTTGCAAGATGGCCTGCTTGGCCGCCTGCGCGCCGATACGGCCGAATTCGATGGGCTCAAGCGGCTCTTCGATGTATTCGCCTTCCTGAATATCAGGAACGATTTCTTGCGCGTCCGACAGCATTTCCTGCTTGTCGGGCTCTTGCAGGCCCGCTTCGTCGGGCACCACCAGCCAGCGGCGGAAGCCCTCGTGATCGCCGGTTTCCCTATCGATGGCGACACGAATGTCCGCATCATCCTTGAAGCGCTTTTTCATGGCCGAGGCCAGCGCGCTTTCCAGCGCACCGAACACGACGTCACGCGTGACGTTCTTTTCACGCGCCAAGGCATCGACCAACAGAAGAATTTCGCGACTCATCGCTTTTTGCCCTTGAAATCCAGAACGGGATCCAGTTTTGCACGTTCGATATCTTCGACCGTGAAATTCAACACCTGGATTTCGTTCTTTTTTGCCTCAAATTCGAGACCGAAGACGGTCTTGTGCATCCCAGCGTCGGCTTCCGAGGCGGCGGCGTCGTCTTCGGGCACGGTCAACGTGCCGGAGAAAACCTTACGTCCGTCTAATGCCTCACGCAGCTTGATTTCGATGCGCTCGCCTGCAAACCGGCGGAATTCGGCTTCGTTGCGCAACGGGCGGTCAATGCCCGGCGAACCGACTTCCAGTCGTTTGTAGTCGACGTTTTCGACTTCGAACACCCGCGACAACTGGCGGGAAACCTGTTCACAGTCTTCGATGCGCACACCGCCGACCCGATCGATCGTTACGCGCAAAAGGCCCAGGGCGGCACGCTCGACGTCCACGAGTTCGACGTCCATGCCGGCCAGAGCCTCTTCGGTCAATGCGAATAAATCAGCCATATACTCAAAAAAAATGGGCTGCACGCCCAGCCCACCGATATTGCGCAGAGCCCAGCCGCTTCCCTACTGCACGTAAGGAGCAATGCTGGGCAGCGCCCTATATTGCGACCTAAATTGATGCACCACGGGTCATTCCGACCCTGCCTGCCCCACAACCCGATATTGAAACCTCGGGTCCGGCGGCACTTGGCGCATATCCGATGCCAAACTGCTATTGAACAACTTCGTATTCAACAACCGCTGAGAACCGCAGCTATTGCAAACCCGCTGCGCTTCAATTGCTAATGCAAACTGCTGCCGGCTGCCGGCTATAACACCTGGCAGTCATACCAGCATTCGAACCGGTACTCATACCAGCATTCATACCAGCCGCGACCCCGGCGTTGACTCCGGCTTTGACCCCAGCATTGGCAACAACCAAGCCTGCCAAAGCGGCATCTCGACCCCATCGCCCGGCAAAGGGCAATGACGCGAAGCCATGAAAACCATTGATTTTACCAGATAAACCGGAAAAACGCCTGATTCGTCACGGGCTTACGCTTATACGGGACATATCGGGGTCGGCGGCGCGCCAAACGCGCCGCCAGCAAGCGGATCAGCGGCCCTGACGGCCTCGTCCACCCATCACACCCAACCGCGATTCATGCGCCGAGGCGCCTCGCGGCTGCCAATCGTCGCCGCGCGGGCCCGACGAGGCAGAGGAAGCACTGCGTGGAGCGCGCGGCTTGCCGCCCGCCCCCGGACCCTTGTTCGCAGCCGAGCCGCCGGCATTGCGCGAACCTTCCGCCTTATTGCCGCCACGGCCGCCGGCGCCGGCAGGCTTGCCGTTACCGCTACGCCCACCATTGGCGCCACGCGCGCCCGCCGGCTTGCCACCGGGCTTGCCGCCCGAAGGTTTGCGGCCACCGCCCACGGGCGCTTCGGCCACGTTGCCGGCCCCGACATCAGCCGAAGCCACGTTGCCGCGTTGACCATCTGCCGCCGCCGCGCGCGGACCGCGCGGGCCTCGCGGCTTGCCGCCGGGTTTTCCGCCCGGCTTGCCGCCTTGCTTGCCGCCAGGACGGCCGCCACCAGCTGCGGCCGAACGCTCGCCGCCGGGTTTGCCGCCCTTGCGGTTGCCGCCCGGCCCTTCCGAGGCCAGCGGATGACCGTTGGCATAGCCACCGGCAATCATCAATCCGGTGCCAAAGGGATCGGACGGGCATGCGGCGGTTTGACCCGCGCTACCCAGCCGGCCGCCTTGCAGTTTGCCGCGACGACCGATTCGGGCGCCGTTCATACCATTGCGATCCATCGTGCCGAAGCCGGGAGGCAGCGCGCTGTCATGCGACACGGGCTGCTTCGAACGGCGACGGTTGCCGCCGGATTCGTCGTCATCGCGCAACAGGCCCAGCTGGACCATCAGCGCGGTAACCAGCGAACCATCCAATTCTTCCCAGCGACCACGACGCAATGTGCGCGGCAGGACCACGTCACCGAAGCGAGTGCGGATCAGGCGGCTGACCGTCACACCTACCGCTTCGAACATGCGGCGGACTTCGCGGTTGCGCCCTTCCTGCAAGGTCACGCGATACCAGCGGTTGCTGCCGTCGCCACCCAGGTAATCCAGCGCGCCGAACGCGGCCACGCCGTCTTCAAGTTCGATGCCGTCCACCAGCGACTGGCGCTGCGCTTCGTCCATCTCGCCCAGCACGCGGACCGCGTACTCGCGTTCCGTGCCATAGCGCGGATGCATGATTCGGTTGGCCATGTCGCCCGACGTCGTGAAGATCAGCAGACCTTCCGTGTTCAGGTCAAGACGCCCGACCGACAGCCACTTGCCCGTGCGCAGCTTGGGCAAGCGTGCAAACACGCTGGCGCGGCCGGCCGGATCGTCATGGCTGACGATTTCGCCAGCCGGCTTGTGATACAGAATTACGCGCGGCGGCTTTTTCGTATTCGTGCGCATGATCGGTTTGCCGTTCACGCGGACCTGATCGTTGGGCGCAACGCGTTGGCCGATATGGGCCGGCTCGCCATTGACGGACACGCGACCGGCAACGATCAACTCTTCCATCTCGCGGCGCGAGCCGATGCCGGCGTCCGCCAGCACCTTGTGCAGCTTGGGCATGACCGAATCGCTGTTCAGGTACTTGCCCAGGCGCTGTTCCATGCGATCGGTGTTGTCGAGATACGACAACGCTTGCTCCGCTTCCTGCTCACCACCCCGGGAGTCAGCCGACTCAACCGGTGCCGCGGCCGCAACGGACTGGCCCTCAGCGGGTGCCTGCTCTGCGGCGGCGTCGCCACGGCGACGGCGGAACGGCGTCCTCAGCTTGCGACCGCGCCCACGCGCGCCGGCATCGCCTTCAGCAGAGGGTTCGCGCGCGGCGGAGGCGTCCGGCTGACCGTTGGAAACGGCGTCATCCGAACGGGGATTGTCGTCCTGCATTGCTGTATTCGTTGTCACTGGGACAGCTCCGAATTTCAAACTTGGGTAGGCCTGCCAGGGGCGGGCTCGTCATCATCAGGGGACGCCGAATCAGGATCGGCGCCAGGTTGCGCCGGATCCGCTTCGTCCGAGGCCGTGGAAACGGCATCGGGTTCGGGCCGAACAGGATCATCAAGGCCGAAAGCGGGCTCATGCCCGGCGGCGCCAGGCGCTGCGTGATCGGTCTCGTCAATCGGGTCGGTCGGTTCCGCGTGTTTTGCGTTCGCGACACTTTCCTTTGCAGCACCGGCCGTAGAGGGGTCGGCGGCCATATCGGAAATGTCGTTACCGAACCTGTCGTCGGGAAAACCGGACGGGGTCGGCATATTGGACAAGCCTGCGGCTTGCTCCCGGACGGTGGGTTCGTCGTCGGGATTCGCGCCTTCTTCTGTGCGCGAAACGACGGATTCTACGCTATCGACCGGGTCTATGGGTGCATCCTGTTCCGAAACTGACAATTCCGCAACTGGAACAGGGTCATTTTCTTCGGGGTCGGCCATATTTTCTACGGCAAGCTCGCCTTGGGCATGTTCACCGCCCTCGCCCGCCTCGGCAATGCTGACTTGCCCGTCGGCAGCGGCGTCCGCACCCCCAACTGCCGCTGCCCCTTCCGCCGCCCCTTCTGCCGGCGCCTCAGCGCCCTCGCCCGTCAGTTGCCGGACTTCACCCAGGTCCAGCCCCGCGAGCGCGGCGGCGGCGTGGGCAGACTCCAGAGGCGGCAACTCGTCCAGCGCGCGCAGCCCCAGATCATCCAGGAACTGTCGCGTGGTGCCGAACAGCGCAGGACGACCCGGCGCATCGCGATGCCCGATCACCTCGATCCAGCCACGATCTTCCAAGGCCTTCACAATTTGCGAAGACACCGTCACGCCACGTATATCTTCGATATCGCCGCGCGTAACGGGCTGGCGCCAGGCAACAATCGCCAACGTTTCCATGACCGCGCGCGAATACTTGGGCGGCTTTTCAGGACTCAGGCGCTCAAGGTACCGCTGCATATGCGGGCGGCTCTGGAATCGCCAGCCGCTTGCCAGCTGCACCAGCTCGAGGCCGCCATCGGCCCAATTGGCTTGCAGCGTCTCCAACAGCCCGCGTAGCTTGCTGTTATCGAATTGTTCATCGTCCCCGAATAGCTTGCGCATATCGGACAGTTGCATCGGCTGCACCGCGCATAACAACGCGGTTTCCAGCACGAGTATTGCCTCGCTATCGTTCATCGACATTCAAATTCACAAAGGGCTAACTTGCGCTAGGTTGAAAATAAGGTTAATATTCTTTTCTCAGACGCGGGGTGGAGCAGTCTGGCAGCTCGTCGGGCTCATAACCCGAAGGTCGTAGGTTCAAATCCTGCCCCCGCAACCAAATTTGATGAAGGCCTGGCGAATGCGCCGGGCCTTTTTCATTTGTGCTTCACGGATATAGCTAAAACCAGTTGGTGCGGACACAGCTTGCACGGAAGCGAACGTCACCGCGCCGGCTTTCTCGGCACGCCGAGCCGCCATCAAGACGGGGCTGCAATCGACGGCGTTGATCGGCGTATTGTTCACAAGATTCCTGGGTTGACTGCCAATGACAGGCTGGCGCCACGAAAGGCGAGCGGGTCAAGATAAAGGCGTAGTGTCTGCGCATCGGATATCGCGGCAGACGCTTTAAGCAAATTCTGGAAAAGCCGGCATCAACGGCCAGCAAGCCCGAGGGAAGCGCCGGAACCCGACGCCTGCATTTCACGGCGGTCAGTATCAACGGCCCGAATCCGCGGCCAATGATCTTGGCAATATGGCGACCGGCCACACGCCCGACAATCAATCACCCCTGCACAAGCGAAGACCTGCTTCGTCGCGCCCTGGCCGGACGCTGGCCAGCCTTACGATTCTTGGATATTTTGAAGGTACATGCCAGCGGACACCGATTTGCCAAGACTGACATCAACGCCCATGGCCAGCCGTCCGCGTAATTGGCGAATTATACCGCCATAACGTTGTGCCTCAAGCCTGAAACGCGTGCGCGGGTGGCCTGGATCAGGCACCTGGCTTGTCCCAAGGAGCCGAACCCAAGCGCTCAACCAGAAAGTCCAACATGGAACGCAGTATCAAGGGCATTTGCCTGCGCGACGCATAAACGCCATAAATACCCAATTCCTGGGGTTTGCATTGAGGCAAGATCGCTTTCAAACGCCCCGCCGCAATATATTCATTGGCGTAGTAAGTGGGCAACATCGCAATACCCGCCCCCTCCAACGCGGCATGCAGCAGCACGGACACTTCGTTGGCGCTGATATTGCCGCTGACCGGCACATCCACGGGCAAGCCTTCCCGCTCGAAACGCCACAGGCTTTTACCGAAATAAGAATGCGTCAGACAGTTTCGCAGTGACAGGTCTTCGATTCGAGCTGGCACCCCCTCTCGGGCCAAATATTCGGGGGATGCACACACCACCGACCGGCAAACCGCCAGCTTGCGAGCGATCAGGTTCGGATCCAGGTCATTGGTGATGCGCACCGCGAGGTCGACCCGCTCTTCCACGAGGTTGACGGCGCGCTCGACCAACATCAAGTCGACCGACGTGCCCGGGTGCAGCTTCACGTAATCCGTCACAGCGCTGGCCAGATGCCTTGAACCGAACGACATGCTGGTGGTGATTCGCAACAACCCCCTAGGGGTATCTTCAGGCGTGGATACCGCGCTTCGCAGGTCACCCACCATATCAAGCATCTGGCGGCAACGCGGTAGCGTCTCGGCGCCCGCGGGGGTCAGGCTCAGGCGGCGCGTCGTACGGTGCAGCAAGCGCACCCCGACCCACTGCTCCATTTCAGCCAGATAGCGCGAAACCATGGCGCGCGACATGTCCAGATGAACCGCCGCCGCCGACAGGCTTCCCCGGTCAGCAACCTCTACAAACACCTGCATCGCCTTCAAACGATCCATGATTGTCTCGATTCTTGCATCAGACCGTACCGGTTATACCGTATTTCAGTGCAACATCTGCGCCTAAATGGCGACATTTTGAGCACTCACGCCAGCACGGCAGGCTCAAGCCGGCGACTGCAACAACGCCTCGGCAACGGCCGCGCGAACCTCGGCAACATCCAGGCCACGCACGATATAGACCAGGTGCGATGCGCGGTCGTCTGTTGGCCATTGCGCCAGTGCGCGCAAGGGGTACAGCTCGCCATGCACCCCATGCACCTCGCAAGGCAGCGCCTCCCCTTCGAAGCACACCAGCCCCTTCATCCGCAAAATTCCCGGCCCATAGCGTTCTTGAATGCGGGACACGCCAGCAAGGAACGCGGCACGCCCAAGGGGCGACGACAAGAACAAAGAAAAGCTCGCAACCTGGCCATGCCGGTCGGCGGGTGGCCGGACAAACGCCTGAAGCCAATTCGACAAGGCAGCACCATCGCGGCGCGCTGCCACATCGGGCCCTTCGCGCAAGATGCCGGCCAGCGGCGCATCCTGGCGCTGCACACAGCGCCGTGCCCCCGGATTAATGGCAATGACTGCCTGCTCCACGCGCCGCAACTGCGCCGCGTCGGCCAAGTCGGACTTGCTGAGCACGACGGTGTCTGCCAAGGCCAACTGCCGCGCGGCTTCGGGCTGGTTGGCCAATTGCGATTCACCATGACGCACATCCACCAACACGATTGCGCCGCGATACGCGTAGCGCTCCGCCAGGAACCGGTCGTGCTTGAGCATGAACAGCGTCGAAGCGGGATCGGCCAACCCGCTGGTTTCGATAATCACACGGCGAAACGGCTTGATCCGCCGACTGACCGCCAACATGAAAAGCTCACGCAGCGTATCGACCACCGCCCCGCTGACGACGCAACACAGGCAGCCGCCCTCGATCAGGACGACATTGGCAGGCGCCAAGCGGACCAGATGGTGATCGACCCCGATATCGCCGTATTCATTGACCACGACCACGGTGTCGGCATAGGCGGGCTCGTGAAGCAGGCGGTTCAGCAGCGTGGTCTTGCCGCTGCCCAGGAAGCCTGAAATCACGGTTACGCCGATGCGCTTGTCGTCTTCAATCTGGCCTGCCATCGCACCTTGTCCCGCTCGGTTGTGTTGGATCTGGCGAAGCGTACAACACCCGCACAACAACCGTATCCGCGTGGTAGCGGGGCGCGCAGCAAAAACTAAAAGGGCCACTCGCTTTCGCGAGTGGCCCTTCAGTTCGGCTTGGGTCCCGTGCCATTGCCATGCTTGCGCGCAGCGGCTTGTGACCTTGAATTCTTTTGGCTCCCCGAGCTGGGCTCGAACCAGCGACCTGCGGATTAACAGTCCGTCGCTCTACCGACTGAGCTATCGGGGATCTGCCAAGAACGCAATTATGAACTAAATTTTTGGCGCGCGCAAATTTCGATTTTTTTAGTTCTTTTTGGGCCGACCGTTTCCCATCCCCAAAAAACTCTGATATGATTTCGGTCTTTCCAGATCAGGCCCCATAAACAGGGCGGCGAACTGGAAAGAACAAAGATGTTTTGCTGATCTTTTGTTCGTTGCTCCGCAACCCGGAAAGGCGATCAAATCCCAAGCAAATGGTCTTGCCGGCATAGCTCAGTTGGTAGAGCAGCGCATTCGTAATGCGAAGGTCGTAGGTTCGACTCCTATTGCCGGCACCAAATTCTAAAAGCAGCCCTCTCGGGCTGCTTTTTTCATTTCCGCGCCCCGCCACGTCGGCAAGCCGCTTCCCCCAACGGGAACTCCACCTGCCCGCCGCGCGTCCAACTTGCTGGATTTTCATTCAGCCAAGCGAAGACCACCATGCGCATCCTCCTTGTCGAAGACGACATCATGATTGGTGAAAGCGTGCTGGATTGCCTGCGCGCCGAACACTACGCCGTGGACTGGGTCCGGGACGGCAGCGCTGCCGAATCGGCACTGCGTACCGACCCCTACGACCTCATCCTGCTGGACCTGGGGCTGCCCAAGCGCGACGGCTTGGCCTTGCTGCGCGAGCTACGCGCCCGCAAGGACCGCACGCCTGTCCTTATCGCCACCGCCCGCGACGCCGTCAGCGACCGCATTGCCGGCCTGGACGCAGGCGCGGACGACTACATCGTCAAGCCATACGACGTGGACGAACTGCTGGCGCGCATGCGGGCATTGATACGCCGCAGTGCCGGCCGCGCCGAACCGGTGTTTGAACATGAAGGCATCACGATCGACCCGCAATCGCACGCCGCCATGGTGGACGGCACGCCGGTTGCGCTGACCGCCCGCGAATGGGCCGTTCTGGAACCGCTGATCGCCCGCCCGGGCATGATCTTTTCGCGCGCTCAACTGGAAGAAAAACTCTACAGCTGGAAAGACAGCGTCAGCAGCAACGCGGTTGAGGTTTATATTCATGGCCTGCGCAAGAAACTGGGTCCGAACCTGATCCAGAACGTCAGAGGCGTCGGCTATGTCATCCCCAAAACATGAGCATCAGGCTTAGCTACTCACTGAGAGCCCGCCTGCTGTTTTTTCTGCTGGCCGCCATCGTAGTCGGCGCGTTGGCGCAAGGCGTTATCGCGTATCGCAGCACGCTGGCCCAGGCCGACGACATCTTTGATTCGCTGCTGCAACGCACTGCGCTGTCGCTGGGCACGGGCGATGGCTTGCTCAGCACCGGCCCCACGCAAAGCCTGGGCGCCGCAACGCCCATGGCAGACGATCTGATCATTCAAATCTGGACACCCGACGGCCTGCGCGTTTTCAATTCCCGTTCGCGCCGCCCCCTGCCGGATCAGATCGTCCTGGGTTTTTCCGACGCCAAGATGGAAGGCACCACGTACCGCGTGTACGCGTTGGCCACCCCGTTTCAGGTGATACAGGTGGCGCAGGACATGAACGTGCGCAAGCACATGGCGCGCGAGCTGGCGCTGCGAACCATCGCACCCATCGCGGCGGCGGCGCCCCTGTTGATGCTGGTGGTGTGGTGCGTCGTCAGTTGGTCGCTGCGACCCGTCAAGCGTGCTCGCGCCCAAGTGGCGGCGCGGCAACCCGAAGATCTGTCGCCCGTCAACGTGCAGGGCTTGCCCGACGAGATCCGCCCGTTGATTCTTGAATTGAACCTGCTGCTGGAACGCATGCGAACCGCCTTCGCCCAGCAAAAACAATTCGTTGGCGACGCGGCGCACGAGCTGCGCTCGCCACTGGCCGCACTGCGCTTGCAGCTACAGGCTCTGCAACGGGCCGGCGACGCCGACGGCCGCAAAATCGCGGAACAGCGCCTGGCCTCGGGCATTGACCGCGCCACCCGGCTGGTGGAGCAGATGTTGTCCATGGCTCGCCACGAAAGCGCGTCGGAGCCCACGCCCGCGGCCCCCGTGGACTTGGCCGACGTGCTGCGCCAGGCGCTGTCCGAGACGCTGGCACAGGCCAATACCAAGGCGATCGCCATCGACATGGACGGGGCCAGCGAAGCGCGCGTACAAGGCCATCGGGACGCCCTCACCTTGCTGGCTCGCAACCTGCTGGACAACGCCATCAAGCACAGCCCGGAAGGCGGCCGCATCCGGCTGCATCTGCAATCCGAAGCGGACCAGGCGTCTTTCACCATCGACGACGAGGGCCCCGGCATTCCCCCCGCCGAACGCGAGCGCGTCTTCGACCGCTTCTATCGCGCCGAAGGCAACACGCAGCACGGCAGCGGACTGGGCCTGTCAATCGCGCGAGCCATCGCCGATCGCCATGGCGCCGACATCATTCTTGAGGACGCGCCCGGTGGCCAAGGGCTGCGCGCGCGAGTGCGATTTCCCATTTTGCGTTGATTACGCCGATTTAAGATTCGCCTAAGTGTCAGGCCCGAAGATAGCGCCATGTCCTCAAACATGAACGCAGGAGCCGACATGAAGACCTCGCAAATGAAACCCTCGCGCCTTGTGCTGGCGCTGCTGGCCGCTGGCGCCATTGGCGGCGCCGGCGCAACCGCCGTGACGGGCGGCGTGTCGATGGCGGCAAACGCCCCGACCGCCATCACCGCAACGCCATCCATCAATGCTTCCAGCCCGCCCAACTTCGCGCAGATCACGCGTGACTTTGGCCCGGCCGTCGTCAACATCAGCGTCAGCGGCACGCGCAAGGTATCCGCCGACGACGATGACCCCTTTGCCCAGTTTTTCGGCCAGATACCGGGCTCGCGCGGTCGCATGCCGTCGCGTGAAGTTCCGATGCGCGGCGAAGGTTCGGGCTTCATCATCAGCGCCGACGGCATCATCCTGACCAACGCACACGTCGTGCAGGATGCCAAGGAAGTCACCGTCAAACTGACCGACCGCCGCGAGTACAAGGCGAAAGTGCTGGGCGCGGACCCGCAGACCGATGTGGCCGTGCTCAAGATCGACGCCAAGAACCTGCCGGTGGTCAAGGTGGGTGACGTGAACCAGCTGCAAGTGGGCGAATGGGTGCTGGCCATCGGCTCGCCCTACGGTCTGGAAAATACGGCCACGGCCGGCATCGTCAGCGCCAAGGGCCGCTCGCTGCCCGATGACACGTCGGTGCCTTTCATCCAGACGGACGTGGCGGTCAACCCGGGAAATTCGGGTGGCCCGCTGTTCAATGATCGTGGTGAAGTCGTGGGCATCAACTCGCAGATCTACAGCCGCACCGGCGGTTTCCAGGGTCTGTCGTTCTCGATTCCCATCGACGTGGCCTATAAGATCAAGGACCAGATCCTGGAACACGGCAAGGTGCAGCATGCGCGCCTGGGCGTGACGGTGCAGGAAGTGAATCAGGATCTGGCCAATTCGTTCAAGTTGGATTCGCCGTCCGGCGCGCTGGTGTCCAGCGTCGAAAAGGGCAGTGCCGCCGACAAGGCGGGCTTGCAACCGGGTGACGTGGTGCGCCAGATCAATGGCAGGACCATCGTGTCCTCGGGCGACCTGGCGTCGATGATTACGTTGGCTTCGCCCGGCGAAAAGATCAAGCTGGACGTCTGGCGCGCCGGTGCTCCGAAGGAACTGGTCGCTACCTTGGGCGGCGTTCCGAAGGACAAGACGCAGTCGGCGTCCGGCGATCAAGACGTGCAGCGCGGTCAATTGGGCCTTGCCCTGCGCCCCCTGAGCCCGCAGGAGCAGCAGGCCTCGGGCACCGAAGGGTTGCTGATCGAGCGCTCTGCCGGCCCGGCCGCCAAGGCTGGCATCGAACCGGGCGACGTGCTGCTGTCGCTGAACGGCGTGCCGGTGCACAACATCGGCCAGGTCAAGGAAGCGCTGTCCAAGGCCGGCAAGACCGTGGCCCTGCTGGTTCAGCGCGGCGAAGACAAGATCTTCGTGCCGGTGCAGATCGGCTGACGGCCAGCCGGCCAGCCGGCCGGCCGGCTACCTTATTCCGCGTCGGGCTGCTTGCCCGGCGCGGCGTTTGCGAAAGCCGGCAACTCGCGGCAGGCGGCATCGATACGCGTCACGTTGGGCATCGCGGAAAGGTCACACTCGAAACGCTGCGCATTGGCCACCTGCGGCACCAGGCACAGGTCCGCGATGGTGGGCGTGTCGCCATGACAAAAACGGCCCGTGGCGCTTGAGCGTGCCAGCTGGGCTTCCAGCGCTTCCAGGCCTTGATGCACCCAATGCTTGTACCAAGCGGTTTTTGCCGCTTCGTCCACGCCCAGCGTGTGCTTCAGGTACTTCAGCACGCGCAGGTTGTTCAGCGGATGCGTGTCGCAGGCAATACCCAGTGCCAGATCGCGCACGCGCGCGCGTCCAATCGGGTCGGCCGGCAACAGCGGCGACTGCGGATGCGTTTCTTCCAGGTATTCGATGATGGCCAGGGACTGGCCGATCACCGCATCGCCATCAATCAAGGTCGGCACCAGCGCCGTCGGGTTCAGCTTGCGATAGCCGTCCGACAGTTGCTGGCCGCCGTCCTTCAGCAGGTGTACGGGCAAATATTCGTAAGTCAGGCCCTTCAGATTCAGGGCGATACGCACGCGATACGCGGCCGAGCTGCGGAAGTAGCTGTACAACTGCATGAAGTCTTCTCCTTGTTTTTTTGGGCGCTGTGCCGCCGTGCGGGCGGCGCTTGCTTATTCCAGCGATTCCGTCTGCGCGGACTTGCGCGACAAGCCCTTGGGCAACGGAAAGGCCACATTTTCTTCCAAGCCCGGCATGGTGCGCACAGACACGGCGCCCAATTCCTTGACGCGGTCGATGACCTGCTGCACCAGGATTTCAGGCGCCGAAGCTCCCGCCGTCACGCCGATGCGCTTGCGGTCAACCAACCAGGCCGGGTCAATGGATTGCGCGCCGTCGATCAGGTAGGACGCCACGCCCTTGCGTTCGGCCACTTCGCGCAGCCGGTTGGAATTGGAACTGTTCGGGCTGCCCACGACCAGCACCAGGTCGCACTCGGGCGCCAGCACCTTGACCGCATCCTGGCGGTTCTGGGTGGCGTAGCAGATGTCGCTTTTCTTGGGCTCGACAATGCTGGGAAAACGCGCCTTCAGCGCTTGCGACACCGCCGCCGCGTCATCCACGGACAGCGTCGTCTGCGTCACGAAAGCCAGGTTTTCCGGGTCGCTGACTTGCAGGCCCGCCACGTCTTCCACGGTTTCGACCAGGTACATGCCGCCTTGCGCCTGGCCCAGCGTGCCTTCGACTTCAGGATGCCCCTTGTGGCCGATCATGATGATCTCGCGGCCGGCCGCGCGCATGCGGGCCACTTCAATGTGCACCTTGGTGACCAGCGGGCAGGTGGCGTCAAACACCTGCAAGCCGCGAGCCTCGGCCTCGGCCCGCACCGCCTTGGACACGCCATGGGCCGAGAACACGACGATGGCGCCCGGGGGCGCATCGTCCAGTTCGTCGATGAAGACGGCGCCCTTGGCGCGCAGGTCTTCCACGACATAGCGGTTGTGGACGATTTCATGGCGCACGTAGATCGGTGCGCCATGCAGTTCGATCGCGCGTTCGACGATGTCGATGGCGCGGTCCACACCGGCACAGAAGCCACGCGGCTGCGCCAGCAGGACTTCGGCGTCGGAGGCGGTAACGGCCTTGCTCATCAGAGAACTCCCAGCAGCGCCACGTCCAGTTGCAAGCGGACGCCCGCAAGCGGATGGTTGAAGTCGAACAGCGCCGACTCGTCGTTGATTTCTTTCAGCACGCCCGAGTAGCGGCCGCCGTTGGGGGCGGTGAACTCGACCAGGTCGCCCGGCTCGAACGTGGCGTCGGCGCCCGCGTGCTCGGCAAGCATCGCCCGCGTGACGCGCTGGATCAGTTCGGGGTTGCGGTCGCCGTAGGCGTCGGCGGGTTCCAGGGTGACGCTGAATTTCTCGCCTTCGGCATGGCCGATCAGCGCGGCTTCCAGGCCAGGCGCCCACTGGCCGCTGCCCATTTGCAGCGTGCCGGGACGGCCGTCGAAAGTATTCGTGAACACAGAGTCCTTGCCAGGACCGGACGCAAGCGTGATTCGGTAATGCAGCGTCAGGTAGGAATCCGGACGGACAAAAACGTTCACTTCGTTAGAGGCGATGCTCAAGATCTGCCACCGTATGGATATTGGATAAACCCTGATTTTAGAGCCTTATATGAAATTGTCTGTCCGGCTGGCAAAACACGAGCGTCCCCGAGAGCGGCTGCTACGCCATGGCGCAGCAGCGCTCCAGGACGCTGAGCTGCTGGCGCTGGGGCTGCGCACGGGGATTCCGGGCACCAATGTGGTGGATCTGTCCAACCGGCTGCTTGAGCGTTTTTCCGGCCTGCGCGGCCTTTTGGGGGCCACACCCGAGGAACTCATGGCCGTTCCGGGGCTGGGCGCCGCCAAATCCTGCACCCTGGCCGCCCTGCTGGAGCTGGCGCGCCGCGCCGTCGAAGAAGACCTGACCCGGCCCCATTCTGTGCGCCATCCCGCCCAGGTAAAGCAATATTGCCTGACGGCGCTGGGCCATCGGCGGGTGGAACACTGCATTGCCCTCTACCTGGACAACCAGCTACGGGTGATCGCCACGGGCGAACTGGCGCGCGGAACACTGTCGCAGGCATCGGTTTACCCCCGCGAGGTCGTGCGCGAGGCCCTGCGCCACCACGCGGCGGCCCTGATCGTGGCGCATAACCACCCTTCTGGCATGGCCGAGCCCAGCGCGGCGGATCGGGGCTTCACGCAACAGCTGAAACAGGCGCTGGCCCTCGTGGACGTTAAACTGGTCGACCACCTGATCGTGGCCGGCGCGTCGGTCATATCCATGGCGGAACTGGGCGGGCTGTAGCGGGCGGCAGGGTGCTTGTCGGCACGCCCCAAGCCGCCGGATTTCGTTAGACTGCCGAGCGGAATTGCTTTAGGCTTTAACCTATTCGCGCTGGAACATTTGCTGAACCATTCGCTAGAACACCCGCTGGACCATTCGCCGGAACATTCCGGCCGACACGAAAACGCTTCTGATGAAACGCTTGTGGGACATTTCCCCGCCCGTCTCCACGGCGTCACCGGTTTTCCCCGGCGACACGCCGTACCGCCAGCAATGGAAGTGGTCGCTGACGCCCGGCTGTCCGGTCAACGTCAGTGAAATCACGCTGTCGCCGCACATCGGCGCCCATGCCGACGCCCCCCTGCACTATCAGAACGGCGCTGCCGCCATCGGCGCGGTCTCGCTGGAACCATTTCTGGGTCCTTGCCGCGTCATCCACGCCATTGATTGCGGCCCGTTGATCACCACGGACCACCTGGCGCACGCAGCGCTGAACCTGCCGCCGCGCGTGCTCGTGCGCACTGCCAAGCATGCGGCGCAAGATTGGTGGACGGACGATTTTTCGGCCTACGCCCCCCAAACCATCGAATGGCTGGCCGAACGCGGCGTCATGCTGATCGGGTTGGATACCGCCAGCATCGACCCCGCGTCCAGCAAGACCCTGGACAGCCACCATACGATCTTGCGGCACGACATGCGGGTACTGGAAAACCTGGTTCTCGATGATGTGCCCGAAGGCGATTACGAATTGATCGCCCTGCCGTTGGCGCTGGTCCAGGCCGATGCCAGCCCGGTACGCGCCGTATTGCGCGAACTGTAGGCTGGTCCGCTGGCTTTCGGGCGGCCACCTTATACGGGCCGCCCGCCTTGAAAGACGCACGACCATGAACCTCTCCCCAGATCACGCCGTCGCGCTTGCGCGCGCCCGTTCCTGCGCGCCGGGCTGGCGCGCATTGCCCGCCTCGGCCCGCCGCGCTGCCCCGCCCTGCCACGGAGGCCAAGCATGAGCTGCCCGCACCGCCCCGAAGACATCGTCCACCAGGAAAAAGCGCAGCTCGATTTCACGCGCGACATGACCTACGGCGACTACCTGCATCTGGATCAGGTGCTGGGCGCGCAGCATCCGCTGTCGCCCGAGCACAACGAGATGCTCTTTATCATCCAGCACCAAACCAGCGAACTCTGGATGAAGCTGATGCTGCATGAGTTGCGCGCAGCCATCGCCGCCGTGGCGGCCGACCGGCTGCAACCGGCCTTCAAGATGCTGGCGAGAGTCAGCAAGATCATGGAGCAGCTGGTTCATGCCTGGGATGTGCTGGCCACGATGACGCCGCCCGAATATTCGGCGCTGCGGCCGTACCTGGCGCGCTCCAGCGGATTCCAGAGCTACCAGTACCGCCAGATCGAATTCCTGCTGGGCAACAAGAATGCGGCCATGCTGAAACCGCATGCGCACCGCGAAGACCTGCTGGCCCAGGTGCGCAGCGCGTACGACGCGCCCTCGCTGTATGACGAGTCCCTGCGGCTATTGGCGCGCCATGGCATCGCCGTGCCGGCGGACCGCCTGGAACGTGACTGGACCCAGCCCTATGAATCGTCGGAAGGCGTGGAAGCCGCATGGTTGACGGTGTACCGCGACACCGATCGCTATTGGGACCTGTATCAGCTGGGCGAAAAACTGACCGATCTGGAAGACGCGTTCCGACTGTGGCGATTCCGCCACGTCACAACGGTTGAGCGCGTCATCGGCTTCAAGCGCGGCACCGGCGGCACGTCGGGCGTGGATTACCTGCGGCGGATGCTGGATGTCGTCCTGTTCCCCGAGATCTGGAAACTGCGCACGGAACTGTAAAGGCCCGTCCCCTTTTGCGCCCGGTGGCGGGCTGCCGATTCCGGCCTGCCCGCCCTGGTCTACCGGGAAAAACCCGTGCTAGAATTTGGGGTTACTTTTTGGATACGTGGCTGGAATCCTTGCGTGGGCGTTCTACTGTGAACGGCATAACGCGTCCTGGCTGGCGACCCTACAACTTGAAAGACCCCTTGGCGGGTCCTAGGATAAGCACCATGAAAGAAGGCATTCACCCCGAATACCGCGAAGTCGTCTTCGCCGACCTGCAAACGGGTAACAAGTTCATCACCCGTTCGACCGTGCACACGCGCGAAACCGTCGAAATCGACGGCAAGACGTACCCGCTCTTCAAGTGCGACGTGACCTCCGAATCGCACCCGTTCTATACGGGCGCCCAAACGCGTATCGTCGAAACCGGCCGTGTGGAAAAGTTCCGCGCCCGCTTCGCCCGTACCGCCGGCACGGTCAAGTCCGCTTCCTGATCCTGTTGCTCCTACGGGAGTCACAGCAAAAAGGCAGCCTCCGGGCTGCTTTTTTTTCCTCCCTTGCCTGCTTTTTGCAAGCCAGGGGCTGGCGCAACCTGATCCCTCGGTTACATTAACGCCCGTGTCCCCACTTTCTTTTTCCACTCCTGCCCGGCTCACGTCCGTGGCAACCGCGAAGCTTCCCAGGTTGATCCTGCTGGGCCTGGCGCTGGCCTATATCGTGGCCGGCCTGTTCATGCGCGACCCGTGGAAAACGGACGATGCGGTTGGCCTGGCGACGATGATCACCGCCATCCGGGAAGGCGGCATCACGTGGCTGCTGCCCCAGGTCGGGCTGCTGGCTCATGCCGAAGAAGGCCCGCTGATCACCTGGGTGGGCGCGATCTGCATCTGGTTGTTCGGCCCGTTTATCGGCGACATCACCGCCGGCCGCCTGCCGAATCTGCTGTGGTTCGGCATCACGGCCTCCAGTGTCTGGTACGGCACCTACCTGCTGGGCCGCCGTAGCGAAGCCCAGCCACTTGCGCTGCCCTTCGGCGGCGAACCCGAACCGCGCGACTACGGACGCATGCTGGCCGACGCCGCGCTGCTGCTGCTGCTGGCCACCGTGGGCATCCTTCAGCGCACGCACGAAACCACAGTCGTACCCGCCATCATGGCCTGCCAGGCGCTGGCCTTTTATTCGTTGGCGCGCAGCGTCGACCGGCCGGTTACCGGCACCACCACGCTGGGCATCGCGCTGGCCGCAAGCTTTCTTACGCGCGGTTGGGTGGGCGCGGTTCCCATCATGATCGGCGCACTGCTGGCGTTCTATCCGCGCAGCCAATTGTGGAAGTGCAAGCGCTGGCTGCCGTGGGCGGTGCTGGTGACGGTAGCGCTGATCCTGGCGTGGTGGATCCCGGCCAGCGAAAGCAGCCAGTATTGGATCCGCAACTGGAAGACCTGGAACCTGACGTCATTCGCCCTACCGACCTGGCACGACATGGGCCGCACGCTGCGCGACCTGCCTTGGTACTTGTGGCCGACATGGCCGCTGGCCTTGCTGGCGGTCTGGCGCTGGCGCGAATGGATCTACGCCCCGCACATCTGGCTGCCGTTGATGCTGCTGGTCTGCGCGGCACTGGTGCTGTTCGTACTGGAAGAGGCGTCCGACTCCGAATACGTGATGCTGGCCGTACCCTGCGCCGTGCTGGGCGCGTTCTCGTTACCCACGCTGCGCCGTGGCGTGGTCAATACGCTGGACTGGTTTGCCGTCATGTGTTTTTCGCTGACGGCCGCCACCGCGTGGCTCGGCTGGGTGGCCCTGCACTTCAATTGGCCGGCGCAGATTTCCCGCAACATCGCCCGCCAGACCACCGGCTACGAGCCCGTCATTTCGTGGGGCGCCTTCACGCTGGCGGTGATCTTTACCGTGGCCTGGATTGCGCTGGTGGTGTGGCGCCTGCGCGTACGCCCGCAAGCGCTGTGGCGCGGCACGGTGCTGTCCGCCGGCGGCCTGACCGTAACGTGGATTCTGCTTGTGCTGCTGTGGCAACCCGCCGTGGACTACGCGCGCAGCTATCGCACGGTATCGGGCCAACTGGCGCAGGCACTGGCGCAACATGCGCGACCCGGCGAATGCGTACGTGGCTTGAGCCTGGGCAGCGGCCAGCGCGCATCGTTCCTGATCTTCGACAATCTGACCTTCACGTTCGACGCGAAGTGCACGCTGATCCTGCAACAGACCAACAACCAGAGCCTGCGCGACAACACTGCCGCTTATAGCGACGGGGCCGACGTGTTGTGGCAGGGCGGCCGCCGCGCCGATCGCCAGGAAGTGTTCCGACTGCTGCGAGTCGGCCCGAACCGATGAATTCCGTCAACGCGGCGCCGATATCCTTCGGCGCCACTGTGCGCGGCATCGCCAAACAAGCGTGGCCGGTGCTGATCAGCCAGTGGGCCGGTATTTCGTTCGGCGTGCTGGACACCGCCATGACAGGCCACTCCAGCGCCAGCGACCTGGCCGCGATGGCCTTGTCCGCCTCTATCTACATCACCGTTTTCGTTGGCCTGATGGGCGTGGTACATGCGCTCATCCCCATCCTTGCGCAGCATTTCGGCGCCGGCAACAACGACGAAGTCGGCCGCAGCTGGGGCCAGGGCGTCTGGCTGGCGCTGGGCTTGTCCGTGGTGGGCGCGGTGCTGATGCTGTTCCCGGACGTGTGGTTGTCGATGTCGGGCGACGTGGCGCCGGGCGTGCGCGAACGGATCGGGTCCTACTTGCAGGCTTTGGTGCTGGCCCTGCCGGCGGCGCTGGTGTTTCGCACCATCTACGCGCTGGGCACCTCGGTGTCACGGCCAAAGCTGGTCATGGCAATCAACCTGTCCGCTATTGCATTCAAGGCATTTTTCAACTGGCTGTTCATCTACGGCAACCTGGGCCTGCCCGCGATGGGCGCCACCGGCGCGGGGCTGGCAACCGCCGTGGTGTCGTGGATGAGCCTCGGCCTGGGCCTCTGGGTCATTACGCACGATCGCTTCTATCGCCGCTTCAATCTGCGCGTGGGCAAGCCCGACTGGAAGACGTTGAAGGAACTGCTGCGCCTGGGCATCCCCATGGGCGGCTCGTACCTGGTCGAGGTGTCGGCCTTTACCTTCATGGCCCTGCTGGTGGCGCGCGAAGGCACGTATGTCACGGGCGGACACCAGATCATGTCGAACCTGGCGGCCCTGTGCTACATGATGCCCATGGCGCTGGGCGTGGCCACCGCGGCGCTGACCGCGCAGGCCATCGGCGCGGGCAATCTTGCGCACGCGCATCGCACCGGCATGGCCGGGCTGGCGCTGGGCCTGATCGGCGCATTGTTGACCGCCGCCGTGCTGTTGGTGGGCCGGCCCCTGATCCTTGCCGCATACACGGACGACATCGGCGTGGCTGCCGTGGCAACGACGCTGCTGGCGGTGTTGCCGCTGTTTCACCTGTTCGATTCCATGCAATGCATCAACTCTTACCTGCTGCGCGCCTACAAGGTTGCGGTGGTGCCGCTGCTGTTGCAGGTGGTGGCGCTGGCGGGCGTGGGGCTGGTCGGCGGCTGGTGGTTCGGCTTTGGCCCCGGCCGGGGTGGCCTGGACGGCGTCCGCAACGCGTTGCTGCCCGGCTCACCCGAAGGCGCGGGCAGCATGTGGTTGATGGCAATGGTGGGCTTGGCGCTGTCCGCCATCCTGCTGCACATCTGGTACCGCCGCATCGTTCGCACGTTGGCCGTGGGGCGGTAGCCAACACGGCCCTGCCCTGGCGCCCTCCCCCGGCGCCTTTCCGCGGGGGTTACGGAAATAAAAAAAGCAGCCGAACGGCTGCTTTTTTTGTGATTGACGGCTGAAACCGGAAACAACCGGATCAGACAGCCTCGATCAAACCACCTTCGGTCGCTTGTCGATCACGCGGCGCGCCTTGCCGGTCAGCGTGCGTTCCACATGGCCGGCGTCCGACACCTGGATGCGCGCGCTGACGCCGATGTGCGTCTTCACGGCATGCTGCAACTGCTTGCCCAGGTTATTGCGTTCGGCCTCCGACAGCCCCGAGAACTCGGCGCGCACTTCGGTCAGGATTTCAAGCTCGTCCATATTGCCGGTACGCGACAGGACCAGCTGATAATGCGGCGCCAGCTGGGCGATCTTCAGCACCAGTTCTTCCACTTGCGTCGGGAACATGTTCACGCCCCGCACGATCAACATGTCGTCGCTGCGGCCGGTGATCTTGCCGATGCGGCGCATGCTGCGCGCCGTGGGCGGCAACAGACGAGTCAGGTCGCGAGTGCGGTAGCGGATGATCGGCATCGCCTCTTTGGTCAGCGACGTGAACACCAATTCGCCGGCCTCGCCATCGGCCACCGGTTCGCCGGTGTCCGGATTGATGATCTCGGCGTAGAAGTGGTCTTCCCAGACGACCGGGCCGTCTTTGGTTTCCACGCACTCGCTGGCCACGCCCGGGCCCATCACTTCCGACAAGCCGTAGATATCCACCGCATCGATACCGGCTTCGGCCTCGATATCGGCACGCATCTGGCCCGTCCACGGCTCGGCGCCGAAGATGCCGATACGCAGCGAGCTTTGACGCGGATCAATGCCCTGGCGGCGCTGTTCTTCGAGAATATTGCAGAAATAGGAGGGCGTGACCATGATGATGTCCGGACGGAAATCGTTGATCAACTGCACCTGCTTTTCGGTTTGCCCGCCCGACATCGGGATGACCGTGCAACCCAGGCGCTCGGCGCCGTAATGCGCGCCCAGCCCGCCGGTGAACAGGCCATAGCCATAGGCGATGTGCACCGTGTCGCCCGGCTTGCCGCCGGCCGCGCGGATCGAGCGCGCCACCAGGTTCGCCCAGTTGTCCAGGTCGCCCTTGGTGTAGCCCACCACCGTCGGTTTTCCCGTGGTGCCGCTGGACGCGTGAACGCGCGAAATACGCTCGCGCGGCACGGCAAACATGCCGAACGGATAGTTGTCGCGCAGTTCCTTCTTGGTCGTGAAAGGAAACTTCGAAATATCGGACAGCTGCTTCAGGTCGTCGGGATGCACGCCCGCTTCGTCGAACGCCTTCTTGTAATGCGCAACATTGTCGTACGCATGCTTGAGCGACCACTTGAGGCGCTCGAGCTGCAGCGCGCGCAGCTCGTCCTGGCTGGCATGCTCGATGGGGTCCAGCCCCGGCTTGCTCATGGTGTTGGACATGGTTATCTCTCTCCTGAATTTCTCTTTACGCCGGTCCGCTCGGCGCGCGGGTTCTATCTTTGTTGGATGACGAATGTTCTAGTGGCGTTGGACCGTCATCCTCAGCCTTCGGCGGGAACCCCCACGATCTGGCCCTTGATGCGATAGGACCGCCCGCGAAACAGGGCGACATTGCGGCCGTCCTGGTTGGTAACGGTAACGTCGTACACGCCCGTGCGGCCGGCCAGCGAGCGCTCTTGCGCCACTGCCGTCAGCAAGTCGCCTTCGAAACCCGGCGCCAGGTAATCAATGGTGCAGCCCGACGCCACGGTGCTGACATTGCGGGAATTGCACGAGAACGCGAACGCGCTGTCGGCCAGCGCAAAGATAAAGCCGCCGTGGCAGGTCTTGTGGCCGTTCAGCATGTCGCCGCGCACGCGCATCGTCAGCCGCGCATAGCCGGGCGCCATTTCCTCGACCTTCATGTCCAGGCCTTGCGAGGCTGCGTCGCCCGCGTACATCACGGTGCCAACGGCCTGCGCCAATTCCTGCGGATCGCTGGGCGCTTCAATGGGGGGAACGTGCACGGTCATCATTGCCCCTTGAATTGCGGTTCGCGCTTGCCCAGGAACGCGGCCACGCCTTCGGCGTAGTCGGCGCTACGGCCCAGTTCGCGCATCATGTCGCGTTCCAGATCCAGCTGCGTCGACAGATCATTGCCTAGGCTGGCCTGCATGGCCCGCTTGGTGTATGCCAGACCCTTGGTGGGTGCCGTGGAAAAGTGCTGCGCCAAGCGTTCCAGGGTGGCGTCGAATTCTTCGTCCGCCACGCACTGCCAGATCAGGCCCCATTCCTCGGCCTGCTTGGCGCTGAGCTTGTCGCCCAGCATCGCCAGGCCCATGGCGCGCGCGCGGCCCACCAGTCGCGGCAGCGCGAACGTGCCGCCGGTGTCGGGGATCAAGCCCAGGCGGCAGAACGACTGAATGAAATTGGCCGACGCCTTGGCGATAACGATGTCGCCCGCGAACGCCAGGTTGGCGCCCGCCCCCGCCGCCACGCCGTTCACGCCGACCACAACCGGCATCGGCAAGGCGTTCAAGCGGCGCACCAGCGGCGCGTAGAACTTGTCGACGGTTTCGCCCAGATCGGGCGGCGTACCGTCTTCGGCGGGCTTGCGCTCGCTTAAGTCTTGCCCTGCGCAAAAGCCCCGCCCTGCACCGGTCAGCACCAACACGCGCGCGCCTTCGGTTTCCACGCGCGTCAACGCGTCGGCCACTTCGGCGTGCATGTTCGCGGTGAAGCTGTTCAGCTTGTCCGGGCGGTTCAGCGTCAGTCGGGCGATGCCGCCCGACAAATCAAATTGAATATCCTGATAGCTCATAAGCGTCGCCCTGCTTAGACGTGACGGCGGGTTTGCACCACGCGGAAGCGGTTGGACACGAAGGCGGTGTCGGACAGCGCGGCGTTGGCCGCCGGGTTGGCGCCGGTGCCGTGGAAGTCGCTGAAGGCCGCGGTCTGGTTGACGAACACCGCGCCCGTCAGGTTCAGCGACAGCGACACGCCGGACACTTCGGCCGCGTCCTGCACCTGGTCGGCCACTTGCGGGTCGGTGGTGTAGGCGGACAGCGACAGCGCACCGTGCTGAATGACGCTGTCACGCGCCAGCTGAACGCTGTGGGCGGTGGAATCCGTAGCCACCACGAAGGCGATCGGGCCAAACCATTCCTGGCTGATGGCGGCGTTGCCGGCTTCCGTACGCAGCAGCAGCGGCGTGCGCACGCGGGCGTTTTCAAACTGCGGGTGCGTCAGCGCCTTGCTGTCCGCCACCACCGGCAGGCCCAGCGCGCGGGCCTTCTCGATGCGTTCGACGATGCCGTCATTCTGGATGGCGCCCGTCAATTCCACGGCGCGGGCGGCGTCGGCGCCCAGCTTCTCCAGCGCCACGCCCAGGGCAGCCGCGACGTCGTCAAAACTGACGCGGCCTTCCGGCGTGTTGATGCCGTCGCGCGGCACGTAGATGTTTTGCGGCGCCGTGCACATCTGGCCCGAGTACAACGCCAGCGAGAACGCCAGGTTGCGCGCCACGCCCTTCAGGTCGTCGGTGGAATCGATGATGACCTGGTTGACGCCGGCCTTCTCGGTGTAGACCAGCGCCTGGCGGGCGTTGTCTTCCAGCCAGTTGCCGTTGGCGGTGCTGCCGGTAAAGTCCACGATCTTGACGGCCGGGTCCAGCGCCAGCTTCTGCGCCGTGTCGTCGCCGGCTTCGTGCGCGGCCAACAACACCACATCGGGATCAAAGCCGGCTTCTTGCAGCACTTCGCGCGCGACCTTCACGGTGATGGCCAGCGGCAGAATCGCGCCCGGGTGCGGCTTGACGATAACGGTGTTGCCCGTGGCCAGGCTGGCGAACATGCCGGGGTAGCCGTTCCACGTTGGGAAGGTCGAGCAGCCGATCACCAGCGCCACGCCACGCGGCACCACGGTGAACTGCTTTTCCATGCGGATGGGGTCATTTTTGCCTTGCGGCTTTTCCCACATCGCCACGCCCGGGATACGCGACATTTCCTGCCAGGCGTACGTCACGGCTTCAAAGCCGCGGTCTTGCGCGTGCGGGCCGCCGGCCTGGAAGGCCATCATGAAGCCCTGGCCGGTGGTGTGCTGCACGGCGTAGGCAATTTCAAAACTCAGCTTGTTCAAGCGCGCCAGGATTTCCAGCGACACGCCCACCCAGGCTTGCGGACCGGCACGGCGCCAATCTTCCAGCGCGCGCTTGGACGCGCCGATCAGCTTGTCGACCGGCACATGCGGGTACGTAATGCCTAGGTCGAAACCGTAGGGCGACTTCTCGCCGCCCACCGTGCCGTCGGCGTCGTGCAGGTTCAGGGGAAACGGTTTGCCCTTAAGGGCTTCGAAGGCGGCGCGGCCGTCGTCGTTGGCGGTTTCGCCATAGTTGCGCGGGCTGGGCGATTCGGCAAACGGGCTCCAGTAGCCACGCAGCGCGGCAGCCGCCAGGGATTGTTCCAGCACGGGCTGGTGACGCTCGAAGAATTTTTGGGACACGCTTGTCTCTCCAATGAATTAGGGGTGTCTGACCGGCACGGGCCGCGTCAGGTTTCCTGGTCGAAGTCGATGACCAGGCGGTCGCTGACCGGAAAGCTCTGGCAGCTCAGTACGAAACCGCGCGCCACTTCGTAGTCTTCCAGGGCGAAGTTGGCATCCATGTCCACTTCGCCTTCGATGACCTTGCAGCGGCAGGTGGAACACACGCCGCCCTTGCACGAATAGGGCAGCTCGATTCCCTGCGCCAGCGCCGAGTCCAGCACGCTGTCTTTATTCTTATCAATCACGAACATGCGGCTGTGGCCGTCTTGCACCACGGTCACCTCGCACTGGCCCTTGCCGGGCGCCTGCGGGGCGTCGTGGCCGGTACGCAGTGCGCGCGGCCCCTTGGGCGCGCCGAACAGTTCAAATTTGATGTTCGCCTTGGGAATGCCGCGCGCTTGCAGCCGCTCGACCACGCTTTCTGTCATGGTTTGCGGACCACAGACAAAAGCGTAATCGATGTCTTCGGGGCTCATCCAGGCCGACATCAGCTGGTCGACCTTATCGCCGTCCAGGCGGCCGTTGAACAGTTCAATGTCTTGCGTCTCGCGGCTCATGACGTAGACCAGCGAGAAGCGCTCCATGTACAGGTTTTTCAGGTCTTCGATTTCTTCGCGGAACAGCACGGCCGACGACGCACGGTTGCCAAAGAACAGCGTGAACTTGCTGCGCGGCTCGATCGACAGCGCGGTTTTCACCAGCGAGAACACCGGCGTGATGCCGCTGCCCACCGCGAAGGCCACGTAATGGCGCTGGTTCTCGGGCGAGAAATCCACCGTGAAATTGCCGGCGGGCGCCATCACTTCCAGCGTCTGGCCGGGTTGCAGTTCATGGTTGGCCCAGCTGGAGAACGCGCCTTCGTCGACCTTCTTGATGGCCACGCGCAGCAGCTTGTCGTGCGGCGCGGAACAGATCGAGTACGAGCGGCGCAGCTCTTCGCCGTTCAGCTGCGTGCGCAGGGTCAGGTACTGCCCCGGCAGGAAGGCGAACTCGTCGGTCAGCGTGTCGGGCAGGTCAAAGGTCACGACCACGGCATCACGCGTGTTGCGCGCCACCGAGGCCACCTTCAAGGAATGAAATTGGTTGCTCATCTTGAAACCGCTCTCAGTGAGTCTTGAAATAATCGAAGGGTTCACGGCAAGACACGCAGCGATACAGCGCCTTGCACGACGTGGACCCGAAGTTGCTGACCATCCGCGTATCGCGCGAGCCGCAGCGCGGGCACGCGATAGCGGGCGCGACAGCGCGGCGGCTGATGCCCGAAATGTCGATGGCGCGCTCGGCGGGCGCGGCGATGCCGTAACCCTTGAGCGCTTCGCGGCCCTTTTCGCTCATCCAGTCGGTCGTCCAGGCGGGCGCCAGGCGGGTGTCGACACGGACGTCGGCCACGCCATGGCGGGCCAGCGTCTGTTGGATGTCCTGCGTGATTTCGCGCATGGCCGGGCAGCCGGAATACGTGGGGGTGATGACGACGACACAGGTGTCGCCTTCCCAGTTCACCTCACGCACCACGCCCAGGTCCACCACGGACAGCACGGGAATCTCCGGGTCGGGGACCTCGTGCAGCCAGGCGTAGACCTGGTCGGCGGAAACGGGCGCCAGCGCGTTCACCAGGTGGCTCCCGGGTAGGCGCGCGGCAGGTACTGCATTTCGGCCAGCACGTAGCCCAGCTCTTCGGTGTGCTTGCCCTGGCGACCGCCCCGGTAGGCCAGATGGTTGGCCGCGGTTTCATCGGGAACGGTCAGCGTGGCTTCTTCCAGCACTTCGCGCACGTGCGCCAGCCACGGTTCGCGCAGCGCGGCCAGTTCACAGCCGATGCCGCGCGCGGCCACGTCCTGGTCCACGGCGTCGTCGGCGAACAGTTCGCCGGTAAAGCGCCAGGCGTCGTCGATGGCCGCCTGCATCTTGGCGTGGCTTTCGTCGGTGCCGTCGCCCAGACGCACGACCAGGTCCGACGAGCGGCGCACGTGGTAAGTGACTTCCTTGATGGACTTGGCGGCGATGGCGGCCACGCGTTCGTCGGAGGATTGTTCCAGGCGTTGCAGCAGGAAGTAGTGCCAGACGTCGAACAGGAACTGGCGCGCCATGGTGTCGGCATAGTTGCCATTGGCGCGTTCGACCAGCAACACGTTATGGAACTGGTGAGCGTCGCGGTGATAGGCCAGCGCGTCTTCATCGCGGCCCGCGCCTTCGACTTCACCCGCCAGCGTCAGCCACATGCGCGCCTGGCCCAGCAGGTCCAGCGCGGTATTGGTCAGCGCCAGGTCCTCTTCCAGGATGGGGCCGTGCCCGGTCCACGCGCCCAGCCGCTGCGACAGGATGAGCGACGAATCGCCCAGGCGCAGCAGGTATTCAAACAAAGTCTTGTCCATGTCTGCCTGCCGCCTTACATGTGCTTGATTTCTTCGGGCATCGGGAAAAACGTGGGATGCCGGTAGACCTTGCTGTTGGCCGGCTCGAACAAGGGTTCCTTGTCGCCGGGGCTGCTGGCCGAGATGTCCGAGGCGCGCACGACCCAGATGCTCAGACCTTCGTTGCGGCGCGTGTAGACGTCACGCGCGTGATTGATCGCCATTTCGGCGTCCGGGGCATGCAGGCTGCCGACGTGCTTGTGGGCCAGGCCGTGCTGGCTGCGGATGAACACTTCCCACAAAGGCCAGTCTTTGCTCATGATGGATATCCTTGAAATGCCGGGCGCGCGCGGCGCGCACCGGTATGCAGTGAAGGTTGCGGTATGGGTTGCAGCAAGGGTTGCGGCGCGGGATGCGGACGCGGGTTGCAGGCGCGGGTTGCAGGCGGGCAGGCGTTGCAGACCGCCTCAAGCGGCCTTGCGTTGCGCCTTCTTGTCCGCGTAAGCGACCAGTGCGTCGCGCACCCAGGCGCCGTCTTCGTGCGCCTTGACGCGCGCGGCCAGGCGTTCGCGGTTGCACGGCCCATTGCCTTTGAGCACGGCGTAGAACTCGCTCCAGTCGATCTCGCCGAAGTCGTAGTGGCCGCGTTCCGCGTTCCACTTCAGGTCGGGGTCCGGCACGGTCAGGCCCAGGTATTCGGCCTGCGGCACGGTCTGGTCCACCATCTTCTGGCGCAGCTCGTCATTGGAGAAAAGCTTGATCTTCCAGGCCATCGATTGCGCGCTGTTGGGCGAATCGGCGTCCGACGGGCCGAACATCATCAGCGCCGGCCACCACCAGCGGTTCAGCGAATCCTGCACCATCGCCTTTTGCTCGGGTGTGCCATGCAGGCACATCTGCATCAACAGGTCATAGCCCTGGCGCTGGTGGAAGGACTCTTCCTTACAGACGCGCACCATGGCGCGCGCGTAGGGGCCGTAGGAACAGCGGCACAGCGGAATCTGGTTGATGATGGCCGAGCCATCGACCAGCCAACCGATCATGCCGATGTCCGCCCAGCTAAGGGTCGGGTAATTGAAGATGCTGGAGTACTTGGCGCGGCCCGCGTGCAGGTCGTCGATCAGGTCATCGCGCGACACGCCCAGCGTCTCGGCGGCGCTGTACAGATACAGCCCGTGGCCGGCCTCGTCCTGCACCTTGGCCAGCAAGATCGCCTTGCGCTTGAGCGACGGGGCCCGCGTGATCCAGTTGCCTTCGGGCAGCATGCCGACGATTTCCGAGTGCGCGTGCTGAGAGATCTGGCGCACCAGCGTCTTGCGGTAGGCATCGGGCATCCAGTCCTTGGCCTCGATGCGCACGCCATCGTCTATGCGGCGCTGGAACGTCTGTTCGGGGCCTTCAAGCTGGTCGGCGGTTTTGACCTGCTTGACGCCGGTTTCGACGAGTTGAGCGTACATGTTTGTCTCCTTGAGACGGTTTGCGAAATCGCAAGGCAAACGTTCCGCAGCGCCGTCATGTCATAGGCGGATTATTTAATACAAAAAAACCATTGTCAAACGCAAAGCTGTATCACATTGGATTTATGTATCATATTGCGGATCCTGATATCGGCCGCATGCGGCCCCCCTTATGGCAAACCCTACGTCGCCTTTGGACCGTTTCCTGTCCCGCTTGTTGAAAAGCGACCCGCCTCGCGCCAAATCGCTGTGCGTCAGCTTGCTGGGGGACGCGCTGGCCCCTCACGGCGGCGCCATCTGGCTGGGCGACCTGATCGAATTGCTGGCCCCGCTTGGTATCAATGAACGCCTGCTGCGCACCAGCGTTTTCCGGCTGGTGGCGCAAAACTGGCTGCAATCGGAACGACATGGCCGGCGCAGTCTGTACCTGATTTCGGAACAGGGGCTGCGACATACCGCACATGCCTCGCAGCGCATCTACGAAGGTGCAACGCAGGACTGGAACGGGGAATGGACCCTGGTGGCGCTACCGCGCACGGGCAACGGGCTGGCCGAGCGCGCCGAGTTGCGTCGGGAATTGGTCTGGGAAGGGTTCGGGATGATCGCGCCGGGCCTGTTCGCCCACCCGCACACCGAGGCGCGGGCCGCGCACGACATTCTTGAAAAGCTGGGCATCCCGGATCGGGCGCTGGTGCTGTCCGCCCGGGATCTGGCCGGCGCGGGCGGCCTGCCGATCGCCAGCCTGGCGTCGCAATGCTGGAACCTGGACGACGTGGCCGAGCAGTACCGCCAGTTCTCCCGCAACTTTGGCCCGCTGGAAAAATTGCTGGATGACGCGCCGCCGCCCGCCGACGCGTTCGTCGTGCGGGTCATGCTGCTGCACAATTGGCGCCGGATCGTTCTACACGACCCGCAGCTGCCCGGCCCAATGCTGCCCGACAACTGGCCGGGCCACGCCGCCCGCGCGCTGTGCGGAAGAATCTACTGGAAGGTTTTCGACGCGTCGGAGACGCATCTGAACGCGCGCGCCGGGCAAGATAATGCGCGCTATACGCCGCTGACGGCCGAGGTGGAATCCCGTTTCGGTGGTCGGCCGGCCTGACAGGCGTGGCGGCGGGCGGGTCAAGGACCCTCTGCCCGGTGCAGGCGGCCGAGTGGATGCAGGCCGGCTGAATGCAGGCCGGCTGAATGCAGGCCGGCTGAATGCAGGCCGGCTGAATGCAGGCCGGCTGAATGCAGGCCGGGTGGATGCAGGCCGATGAATGCGCCCCGCTGCATCCCGCTCGATACATGCGCCCCCTGAAAACCGCCCTGCCTACACCTTCAGCAGGTGCTCGCGGTAGTACTTGAGTTCGTCGATGGACTCGTAGATGTCGGCCAGCGCTTCGTGGCGGCTCTTTTTCTCAAAGCCCTTGTACACGGCCGGCGCCCAGCGGCGCGCCAATTCCTTCAGCGTGCTGACATCCAGGTTGCGGTAGTGGAAAAACTGCTCCAGGCGCGGCATGTACGCAAACATGAAGCGGCGATCCTGGCTGATGGTGTTGCCGCACAACGGCGACTTACCCGCCGGCACATGCTGCGCCAAAAACGCCAAGAGCGTATCCTCTGCCTGCGCTTCGGACACCGTGGACGCGCGCACCTTGTCGATCAGGCCGCTTTTGCCATGGGTGGATTTATTCCAGTTGTCCATGGCGTCAAGCAGGCTGTCAGGCTGGTGGACGACCAGCACCGGGCCTTCGGCCACGACCGTCAGGTCGGGTTCCGTCACCACGACGGCCACCTCGATGATGCGTTCTTTCTCGGGATCCAGCCCGGTCATTTCCATGTCGAGCCAGACCAGGCGATTTTCGTTCACAGCCATATAATTTGCCTATAAAACACGCGATTTTCGCACATCCCTACTGAGCAAAACGCTTCGCCCATGTTCACACTGCTGTTCGTTGCTTTCCTGCTGGCCGATATTGCCGTGCGCCTGTGGCTGGCCGGTCGCCAGATCCGCCACGTGGCGCGTAACCGCGATCGCGTGCCGGATGAATTTTCGCCTCGCATCGGCCTGACCAGCCATCAGCGCGCGGCCGATTACACCATCGCCCGCGTCAAACTGGGCATGCTTGAACGCACCTACGACGCCATTTTGCTGGTCTGCCTGACGTTGATGGGCGGCTTGCAATTCATCGACCTGATGGTTGGGCAGCTTACCAGCAATGATTTTTTGCGCCAGATGCTTTTGCTGGTCGTGGTGGCGCTGGTGCTTGGCGTGCTGGGCCTGCCTTTCACGCTGTGGCGGCAGTTCAAGCTTGAGGCGCGTTTTGGCTTCAACCGGATGACGCCCGAGCTATTCATTGCCGACACGGCCAAGGGCCTGCTGGTTGCCGCCGTGCTGGGCCTGCCGCTGGCCGCCGCTGTGCTGTGGTTGATGGGCAGCGCGGGCGCCTACTGGTGGGTCTGGGCGTGGGCGCTGTGGACGGTGTTCAACCTGGCGCTGCTGATCGTCTACCCGATGTTCATTGCCCCGCTTTTCAATAAATTCACGCCGCTGTCCGACCCGGACCTGGCCGGCCGCATCCAACGGCTGGCCCAGCGCTGCGGCTTCGCGCTGAACGGACTGTTCGTCATGGACGGCTCGCGCCGGTCCGCGCACGGCAATGCCTATTTCACCGGCTTTGGAAGGTCGCGCCGCATCGTGTTTTTCGACACCCTGCTGGCGCGCCTGAACGGCGATGAAATTGAAGCGGTGTTGGCCCACGAACTGGGTCATTTCGCCAAGCGTCATATCATCAAGCGCGTCGCCTTCAGCTTTGGCGCCGCGCTGGCCTTTTTTGCCATCCTGGGCTGGGTATCGCAACAACCCTGGTTCTACATGGACCTGGGTGTGGTGCCCCAACTGGGCGGACGCAACGACGCGATGGCGTTGCTGCTGTTCTTCCTGGTCATTCCCGTTTTTACTTTCATGTTCACGCCGTTGGCCAGCTGGTACTCGCGTCGCGACGAATTCGAAGCGGACCGCTATGCGGCCGAGCAGAGTTCGCCGCAACATCTGGTGTCCGCGCTGGTCAAACTCTACGACGACAACGCCGCTACGCTGACTCCCGACCCTGTGCATTCCGCCTTCTACGATAGCCATCCCCCCGCCGCCGAGCGCATCCGCCACCTGATGGCGCCCACCGCATGAGCGCCCCGCGCAATGCCAGAAACGGCGTGGCAGCGCCCATGACCGACGCCGTGGACGGCCAGCTGGACGGCCGCATCATCGCCGCGCACGGACGCCACTACACCGTTGAGCTTGCCGACGGATCGCTGCGCAAGTGCTTTCCCCGCGGCAAAAAGGCCGGCGCCGCCGTCGGCGACCGCGTGCGCATTGCCCCGCAAGGCAAGGACGAAGGCGCGATCGACGCGATCCTGCCGCGCACCAACCTGCTGTACCGGTCCGACGAGATGCGGTCCAAGCAGTTCGCCTCCAACGTCGACCAGTTGTTGATCGTGATCGCGGTGCAGCCGACCTTCTCCGACGACCTGACCGGGCGAGCCCTGGCCGGCGCCTGGAGCGCGGGCATCTCGCCGCTGATCGTCTTGAACAAGACCGACCTGACGGAAGAATTGCCCGCCGCCCGCGCCCGCCTGGCGCCGATTGCGGCGTTGGGCGTGCCCGTGGTCGAGCTCAGCGCGCTGGAACCTGAAAAAGTGCACACGCTGCTGGCGCCTCGTCTGGCCGGGCGCACCAATCTGCTGCTGGGTCAAAGCGGCATGGGCAAGTCCACGCTGCTTAACGCATTGATCCCGGACGCGCGCGCGGCCACGCGCGAACACTCCACGGCGTTGGACATGGGCAAGCACACCACGACCAGCACGCGGCTTTATCACCTGCCCGATCCCGGCGGTGACCTGATCGATTCGCCCGGGTTCCAGGCGTTCGGCTTGCAACACCTGACGCGCGACGACATCATCCGCGGCTTCCCTGAATTTGCGCAGCCTATCGAGGAATGCCGCTTCTACAATTGCACGCACCGCCGTGAACCGGGCTGCGGCGTAGTGGCCGCCCTGCAGGCAGGCAAGATCAACCCGCTGCGCTACGCGCTATACGAGCGCATTCTTGAAGAGAATCTGGCGGGTCAGCAGCGCTATTGATTTTGGGCTGCTCGCGAACGCCGCGATGGCCATAAAGGCCACGGCAACAAAAACGGCCCGCAAGGGCCGTTTTCTATTGCACGGACAAATAGCGCGATGGTCTGGCCCGCTTTCGGCCATACCGTCAGCGCGGCTGCAATCCGTGGCGCAGCAGGTGATAGAGGTTGCGCAACATGCCCGCCGTTGCCCCCCAGATGAAATGCTTGCCGTAGGGCATCCCGTAGTAATTGCGCACGCGTCCGTCGTCCAGCCTGGCCTCGTACAGCCGATGATTGGCCGGGTCCATCAGGAACGACAGCGGCACTTCAAACACTTCAGCTACCTCGAACGCGTCGGGCGCCAGTTCAAAACCGGGCCGCACCAACGACACCACCGGAATGATCGAAAAACCCGTCGCCGTCAGGTAGGGCGGCATGCTGCCCAACACTTCCACATGGTCTTCCGGCAATCCGGTTTCTTCCTGCGCTTCGCGCAAGGCAGCGGCCACGGGTGTAGGGTCGCTGGTTTCGATGCGGCCACCCGGAAAGCTGATCTGCCCCGCGTGGTCATGCAGATGCGCGGCGCGCTGGGTCAGCATGATGTGTACGCCGTCGTCGCGCGTGACCAGCGGAATCAACACGGCCGCGGGCACCGGTGTGCCCTCGCGGCCGGGGTATCGCAGATCGTTGTCGCGCGAAAGCTCCAGCGTCCAGGTGGATGGCTGGTTCAGCGTGCCCCGCAGGCGATCCGGGGTCAACAGGCTGGCAGGTACGGCCGGCAGAGAATCATTGGCCACTACCCACGGTTGCGTTGCCGGATCGAAGCCCGGGCGCACAAGCGGCCGTCGAGGCCGCGCAGAATACGAGGAATCAGACATACGGCTTTGCTAAAAGAAAAAGGCACCCTCGCAGGTGCCTTTTTAACCCGGAAACCTGTGCCGGACGGAAACGCTGAATGGCGCGAACGTCCGACACTGGTAGGGCCGTGTGCCGATAAGCGATCAAGCCGCCGAGGCTTGCTTGCTGACCAGCTTTTCCTTGATACGTGCCGACTTGCCCGAGCGGTTGCGCAGGTAGTACAGCTTGGCGCGGCGCACGTCGCCGCGGCGCTTGACTTCGATGCCGGCGATTTGCGGCGAGTACAGCTGGAACGTACGTTCCACGGCTTCACCCGACGAAATCTTGCGCACGGTGAACGCGGAGTTCAGGCCGCGATTGCGCTTGGCGATAACAACGCCTTCGAAAGCCTGCACGCGCTTGCGGGTGCCTTCAACGACGTTCACGCTCACGATGACGGTGTCACCAGGAGCAAATTCAGGCTTGGCTTGGCCGCCGGTCAGACGGGCAATTTCTTCCTGTTCCAGGATAGCGATAAGGTTCATGAGAACTCCTAGATCATCATGTCTTTGCGGGCTAAAACTTTTGCCGTTCGTTTTTTACCGATGTTGTTACTGGTGCCGCAAGCAGAGGATGAGATTTGGCAAACCAATGATTCTACACCAAAAGTTGGCTAGGCCGTCGGGTAGAATGGCGCCCTTCCGGCAGCTTGCTGTACCCTAGCGGCTTCTGTAACAAACACGTCATTCGGCGCTGTTCCCTCATGTCGTATACGTCCCTGATATTGGTCGTCCTGGCGGCGATGGCCCACGCTACGTGGAACCTGCTTGCCAAGCGCGCGGCCATGGTGGGCGCGCCTTTTGTGTTTGCCTACGGGCTGTGCGCCTCGTTGCTGTACGCCCCCTGGGTCATCTGGGTGCTGATCCACGACGGCATGACATGGACGTGGCCCGTCGTCGGCGCCATCCTGACATCCAGCCTGTTGCATCTGGGCTACAGCCTTTGCCTGCAACGCGGCTATCAGGTTGCCGACCTGTCCGTGGTGTATCCGATTGCGCGAGGCACCGGCCCGCTGCTTTCCACGACGGGGGCATTCCTGCTGCTGGGCGAACCCGCCACCGGCACCGGCATTGTCGGCATGCTGTGCGTGGTGATCGGCGTGCTGATGATCGCCACCCAAGGGCGTCTGACCATCTTCAAGCAGGCCCAAGCGTGGATCGGCGTGCGCTGGGGCGTGGTGATCGGCCTGTTCATCGCCGCCTACACCGTGGTGGACGCCTATGGCGTGAAGGTTCTGTTGATCAGCCCCGTGCTGTTCGATTGGTTCACATGCGTAACGCGCACCGCCATGATGACGCCCCACATGATGGGCCGGCGCGCGCAAGCCTGGCAGTCCATGCGCGGACACTGGCATCTCGCGCTGGCCGTGGGCCTGCTGTCTCCGTTGGGGTACATCCTGGTGCTATATGCGCTGCGCAACGGCGCGCCGTTAAGCCTGGTGGCGCCTGCCCGCGAAATGTCGATGATGCTGGGCACCCTGGCCGGCATGTTCCTGCTGCGCGAAAAGGTCGGGCCGGGCCGGTTGGCCGGCTGCGTATCCATTCTGGTGGGCGTGGTGCTGCTGGGCTCCAGCTAAGCCTGCCACGCTGAGCTCGCCGACGTGAAGCTTGGCGCTCGCCTAGCCTGCCGTGACCGTTCAATGTATCAGTCGTGATTGTTTGAAAATCGAGCCCAGGCGATTCAGAAGCCAGCGGCGGCTCCAAGCCACATCAGGCCGGGGATGATTGCGCCCCACGCCAACACCATCACCACATCCAGCACCATGGCCTTCATGGTGACTTGCGACGTTACGGGTTCAACGGTGGCGTTGCCCAGACTGCGCTCGCGTACCGCCGACACCGGCAAAGCGGGGGCCATGGCAGGTGACAAGGCGGGCGCCATCGTGGGGGTGACGGCAGGCACCGGCAACGGTGTCACGCCCGATGGGATCCCGCGCGTTGCCGCGCGCTCGACCAAGCCGCCCTCTTGGGCCGGCGTGGGCGGGAACGGCCAGCGCGCGGGAGACGTGCCCGAGCGGCTGCGCTGGCGCGGTTCGTCACCGGCGGACGCGGTATTCCACGGCATGGCCAGGCCCGCCAGCTTGGCGCAAGCGGCGCGGGCTCGATACGCGCCACGGCGCAGCGGGTTCAACGAGACGATGAGCTCATCCGACAAAACGGAAAAATCAGCGGTGTTCATGAGAACTCCTTGAAGAAACGATTCCACGCCGCCGCAGCGGCCGACACGGCGAGCGGCCGTGATCAATCGAACAGCGACAACTGGCCGGCCGCCAGCGCCTGCAACTGGCGCGCCCCGCGGCCATAGCCGCCGGAAACTGCCGGCAGGCCGTCAGAAAGGGGGACCCCTGAAGACGCTTGCGCGCCAACCGGGGATAGGAAAGCGGTAGAGGAAGGGGTAGCGGGCACAGTCACCGCAGAGCCGGCCGACGACGCCACTGCTGCGGACACAGCCGAAGAGGCCGTGCCCTGCCCTGCAAGCGGGCCCGCCGAAAACAGAGACGGCGTGGCGCCCGCCGCCAGCGGCGGCTGGAAGCGATCGCAGTCCAGCGCGAGCCTGTGGCGGTTCAGCCCCAGCTTGCGGGTCGCGACGGCGAAGCGCTGGCGCAGCAAGTCTGCCCAGATGCCGGTGCCACGCATGCGCGAGCCAAAATTAGGGTCATTGCGGCGACCGTTGCGCAGGTCTTCTATGCGGTGCAGCACGCGCTGGGCGCGGTCGGGGTAATGGGCGTTAAGCCAATCCTCGAACAGGGTTTTGACCTCCCAGGGCAGGCGCACGACGGTGTAGCTGGCGTAATGCGCGCCGGCCGCCTTGGATTCGTGGAGGATGTGTTCCATGGATTCATCATTGATGAACGGGATGACAGGCGCCACCAGCACGCCGACCGGCACGCCGGCATCCGTAAGGCTGCGCACAGCTTCCAGCCGCCGCCACGGCGCTGCGGCACGCGGCTCCAGCGTGCGCGCCATGCCGGCGTCCAGCGTGGTGATGCTGATATAGACGACCACCAGATTCTGCTCAGCCAGCGCTGCAAGCAGATCGAGATCCCGGGCGACCAGCGCGTTTTTCGTGACGATGGTGACGGGATGCCGGGTTTCCAGCATCAGTTCCAGCATGCCGCGCGTCAGCCGCCAATCGCGTTCGATGGGCTGGTAAGCGTCAGTGGCGGAACCGATATTGATGGGCGACGGCTTGTAGCCGGGGCGCCCCAGTTCGGCGCGCAGCGCATCCACGGCGTTTGCCTTGGCCACCAGGCGGGTTTCGAAGTCCAGCCCGGGCGACATGCCCAAATACGAATGCGTGGGCCGCGCATAGCAGTACACGCAGCCGTGCTCGCATCCGCGATACGGGTTTACCGCAACGTCGAAGGGGATATCGGGCGAGTCATTGCGCGACAGCATCTTGCGCGCTTCTTCGGCCGTGACGGTTGTCTTGGGTGCGGGCGGAGCCAGCCGCGTATCAGGAACGATGGGGATGACTGCGGCGCCGGAGCGCGCGCCAGCCCTCGGCGCGTGCGCGGAGCCGGACCCGGCTTCAGGAGAATCGCCCGAAGCGGAATCCGTGAATGTATCGGAAAAGGAGTCGGAGAAAGAGTCGGGGACGGATTCTACGAAATCCGCCGGCAGGCCTGAACCGGACCAACCGTCGTCGACCTGCACACGGTCATCGCGCTGAAAGCGATGCCGAACATTAGTAACCGCACCCCGACCGCGCAAGGCGGCGGGGGCGGCAGCCGGGGACCCAGAACCGGCGGGAAAAGAATGATCGGTGCGTGCCATAAAAACTACTGTACAAAAACACAGTGGTTTTGACAAGCACCAAAAGCCTTTCCGTAAGACAGCCCCACTTTACCGCAAGACGCGAGGCGCGTCTGAACAAATCGATTTCATCAGGCGATATCGCCCGAAAACCCGCACCAGCATTAGGTTTGGAAGAAATACAACATCAAAAATCGGGCCGAAAGTCCGTTGTTTTCCGGCCCGATTCCACCCTAGCGCAACATGCCCGCCGCAGCCGTCTGATGCGTGGCTTCATCGATCAGAATGAAGGCGCCGGTCGTCGGCACATCAGCGTACCGATCCACCGCCAACGCCTCGCGCGTGGTGAACGTCACGCGACCGATGTCGTTCATCTGCAAGGTGCCTTCGGTGTTCTCGACTTCCTGCAATTCGTGGATGTCGCGATGCGAGAGCACCGCGCGAATCTTTGCCGACGTCAGCCGCGTGCCCGACTTCAACAGATACTTGCGCGCCGGGTTCAACGCTTGCGCATCCAGCCAGCACAGCTCGGCTTCGAACTCGCGCGTGACTTGCGCCGGCGCCGCCGTGTGCACGATGACATCACCGCGCGACACGTCGACATCGCGATCCAGCACCACCGTGACCGAGTCGCCCGCCACCGCCTCGTCCAGCACGCGGTCAAAGACGCGGACTTCGCGCACCACCGCACTGACGCCCGACGGTTGCACGGTGATGGCGTCGCCCGCGCGCAGCACGCCGCTGGCCAACCGGCCGGCATAACCGCGAAAGTCTTCTTTCTGATCACCCCCGTGCCGCGCCACCCACTGCACGGGAAAGCGCAGCGGCAAGGCACGGCCGTCGCTGGCAAGATCCAACGATTCCAACAGCGCCAGCAAAGGCTGGCCCTCGTACCAGGGCGTCTTGGGCGACAGCGTCACGACGTTGTCGCCATTCAGCGCCGACAGCGGCAGCGCATCGAAATGTGCGATGCCAAGCTTGGCGGCGAGTTCGGCATACGCATCGCGAATGCGCTCGAACACGGCGCGATCCCAATCGACCAGGTCCATCTTGTTCACGGCCACCACGATGTGGCGGATACCCAGCAGCCGCGCAATGGTGCTGTGCCGCTTGGTCTGCGGCAGCAGCTTGCCGTCGGCCGCGCGCGTGGCGTCGATGAGGATCACGGCCACGTCCGCCGTGGACGCGCCCGTGACCATATTGCGCGTGTATTGCTCGTGGCCGGGCGCATCGGCAATGATGAATTTGCGCGCGGGTGTAGAAAAGTACCGGTAGGCCACGTCAATCGTGATGCCCTGCTCGCGCTCGGCTTCGAGCCCGTCGGTCAAGAGGGAAAAGTCGATGCCGTCGCCCGCCACGCGCTTGTGCTTGGCGCGCGAGATCGCATCCAGCTGGTCGGCGAATACGCCCTTGCTGTCGTACAGCAGGCGGCCGATCAGCGTGGATTTGCCATCGTCGACGGAGCCCGCCGTGATCAAGCGCAGCACGCCCGTGCCGGCGCCGGAAAGGAAAGAATCGTTCAGTGCGTTCATGGTGCGTCCCCTGCCGCCGGCCGCAGCCGGCGTTGTGCATTCAGAAATAGCCTTCCTTCTTGCGGCGCTCCATCGAGGCCTCGGAAGTCTGGTCGTCCATGCGCGTTGCGCCGCGCTCGGTGATGTCGGTCACCGCCGTCTCGGCGATGATGGCGTAGGTGTCGGCCGCGTCGGAAGCCACCGGGCAGGTGCACGAAATATCGCCCACCGTGCGAAAGCGCACCGGCATCCGCTCGACCTGCTCGCCGTCTTGCGGCGGCGTCAGGCGGGTCACCGGCACCAGCAGGCCCTTGCGCCGGACCACCTCGCGCTGGTGGCTGAAGTAGATCGACGGCAACGCCAGTTGCTCGCGCTGGATGTATTGCCAGACGTCCAGTTCCGTCCAGTTCGAAATCGGGAAGACGCGCATGTTCTCGCCGCGATGCACGCGCGTGTTGAACAGGTTCCACAGTTCAGGGCGCTGTGCCTTGGGGTCCCATTGGCCGAATTCATCGCGGAACGAAAAGATGCGCTCCTTGGCGCGGGCCTTTTCCTCGTCGCGGCGCGCTCCGCCGATGCAGGCGTCAAAGCCGAATTCCTCGATGGCTTCCAGCAGCGTCACCGCCTGCGCCGCATTGCGCGAGTCGGTTTCGCGCCGCAGCACCACGCTGCCACGCTTGATGGAGTCCTCGACGCTGCGCACGATCAGGGTCTCGCCCAATTCGGCTGCGCGCTGATCGCGAAAGGCGATGACTTCATCGAAGTTGTGGCCCGTGTCGATGTGCATCAGCGGGAAGGGAAAGCGGCCGGGGCGAAACGCCTTTTCCGCCAGGCGCAGCAGCACCACGGAGTCCTTGCCGCCCGAGAACAGCAGCACGGGCTTTTCGCTTTCGGCGGCCACCTCGCGCATGATGAATATCGCTTCCGATTCCAGCCAATCCAGGTGGCTGCGTTGGATCACAGCAGACATAGGTTCTTCCCCTAAGACAGAATTTGAATTCATGGACGGCGTCATTCGCCGCGCGTCACGACACTGATGACGCGGTTGCCCGCGTGCAGACCGCATTCCTTGGAATCCGACGATTCCCACCACCATCTTCCAGCTCGCACGTCCTCGCCCGGCCGGATGGCGCGCGTACAGGGCTCGCAGCCGATGGACGGGTAGCCCTGGTCGTGCAGGGGGTTGTAGGGCACATCCAGCGCACGGATCACTGCCCACACGTCGTCCTCGCTCCATTCGGCCAGCGGGTTGAACTTGGTCAGGCCGAACACGGCGTCTTGCTCTTGCAAGGGCAGTTCGCCGCGCGTGGTGGATTGCTGGCGCCGCTGCCCGGTGACCCAGGCGCTGCGCCCGGCCAGCGCGCGTCGCAGCGGCTCGACCTTGCGAATCTGGCAACAGGCTTTGCGCAGATCCACGCTTTCATAGAACGCATAGGCGCCATGCTGGGCAACGTGCTGCTCCACCGCCGCCGCCACGGGCCGGTACACCGTGACATCGCGCCCATAGCGCGCGCGAACGGCGTCCAGCACACCCAGCGTTTCCGCATGCAAGCGGCCCGTATCCAGCGTGAACACTTCCAGGTCCAGGCCCGAGTCGTAGATGGCATGCGTCAACAACATGTCTTCAGCGGCCAGCGACGACGCCAGCGCGGCGTCCGGGTGACGCTGCTGAATATCGGCCAGACGCCGCACCAGCGCCTGCCAACGCTGCGCCAGCGCGGCGTCCTGGATGGAAGGAAAATCAACAGAGGTTGTCATGGTCATGGTTGCACCGCAAAGATCCGGGCGCGCCGGGGACGCGCCAACAACGTATCGCCATCGCGCAGGTCCAGTTCCCGATACAGGTGCTCGGGCACTTCCGCTTCGATGATGGCGTCGGAATCCTGGCGCGCCAGTTCCAGATAGGCGCTGGGGCCGGCCAGATAGGCGTGCGACAGGCGCACCGCAATGCCCTGCCCGCCCGCGCGATAACGCTCGATCTCGAACTCGTGGGGACGAACGTAAGCGGTGGCGCGCTGCGCATGGGCTTGCGCCAGGTCAGGCGCCGGCAGCGACAAGCCGGCGCCTTCCCAGACACCGCCCGTCGCCACGCCTTGAAGCTGGTTCACATCGCCAAGAAAGCCGTACACAAACGGCGTCGCGGGCTGCTCCCAGACTTCACGCGGCGTGCCCACCTGCTCGATACGGCCGGCGTTCATCAGCACCACGCGGTCCGCGACCTCAAGCGCCTCTTCCTGGTCGTGCGTCACAAACACACTGGCCACGTTCAGCTCGTCATGCAGCCGGCGCAACCAACGACGCAGTTCCTTGCGTACCTTGGCGTCCAGCGCGCCGAACGGTTCGTCAAGCAGCAACACGCGCGGCTCCACGGCCAGCGCGCGTGCCAGGGCGATACGCTGACGCTGGCCGCCGGACAGCTGCGCCGGATAACGATCCGCCAGCCAATCCAGCTGCACCAGCGTCAGCAGGTCATGCACCTTGCGCTGGATCTGGTCTTCGGACGGGCGCTGCGACCGGTGCTTCACGCGCAGGCCGAACGCCACGTTCTCGAACACCGTCATGTGCTTGAACAGCGCGTAATGCTGGAATACGAATCCCACCTGGCGCTGGCGCACGTCCACGTCCGTGGCGTCTTCGCCCCCGAACAGGACGCTGCCCGAATCCGGCAATTCCAGCCCGGCGATGATGCGCAGCAGCGACGTCTTGCCGCAGCCGGACGGCCCCAGCAACGCCACCAGTTCGCCGGTTTCGATATGCAGCGACACGTCATTCAGCGCCTGGAACTGGCCGAAGCGCTTGGATAGATTACGTACTTCGATACTCATGCCTGTCTCCGTCTGGGCCGTCGCGCGTTACGCGATGGCCGGCTTGATCGTTGCGGCCGCTGCACCGGGATACTCGACCGGCAGGTCGGCGGCGCGCAGCATGCGCGCGTTGCGCCACTCGACCAGGTTTTTCGCCACCAGGGTCACCAGCGCCAGCAGAGCCAGCAACGAGGCCACGGCGAACGCGGCCGAGTACTGGTATTCGTTGTAGAGAATTTCCACGTGCAGGGTCATGGTGTTGGTCAGCCCGCGCACCTGGCCGGACACCACCGACACCGCGCCAAATTCACCCATTGCCCGCGCGTTGCACAAGATGGCGCCGTACAGCAGGCCCCACTTGATATTGGGCAGCGTCACGCGCCAGAAGATCTGCCAGCCGCTGGCGCCCAGCGTCAGCGCCGCCTGTTCTTCTTCGCTGCCTTGCGCCTGCATCAACGGGATCAGCTCACGCGCCACAAACGGAAAGGTCACGAACAGCGTGGCCAGGATGATGCCGGGCACGGCGTAGACGATCTTCCAGTCGTGGTCCTGCAACCAGCCGCCCAGCCATCCTTGCGTGCCGAACAACAGAATGAAAACCAGGCCGGCCACCACGGGCGATACCGAGAACGGCAGGTCGATCAACGTGATCAGGAACTGCTTGCCGCGAAACTGGAACTTGGTGATGGCCCATGCCGCCGCCACGCCAAACACCAGGTTCACCGGCAACGCGATGGCAGCCACCAGCAAGGTCAGCCGGATGGCGGACAGCGCGTCGGGCTCGACGATGGCATCCAGGTACAGTTGCCAGCCTTTCTTGAAGGCCTCGGCGAACACTGCCGCCAGCGGCACCAGCAGGAACAGGGTCAGGAATGCCAGCGCAACAAACAGCAAGATGCCGCGCACCCAGCGCGGTTCGGTCAAATGGGCGGGACGGTCCGCTGCGCTCATGCCAGCCTCCCAAGGTTGCGGCGGGCTTGCCAGCCTTGCAGCAGGTTGATGACCAACAGCATGACGAAGGACAGCACCAGCATCACGGTCGCGATGGCGGCGGCGCCGGCGTAGTCGAATTGTTCCAACTTTGAAATGATCAGCAGCGGCGTGATCTCGGACACCATCGGCATGTTGCCGGCAATGAAAACCACCGACCCGTACTCGCCGACTGCCCGCGCGAACGCCAGCGCAAAGCCCGTCATCAACGCCGGCACGACGCTGGGCAGCAGCACGCGGCGGATGGTCTGCCAGCGGCTGGCACCCAGGCTGGCCGCCGCCTCTTCGATTTCGCGTTCTACGTCTTCCAGCACCGGCTGCACCGTGCGCACCACGAAGGGCACGCCGATGAAGATCAGCGCGATCACGATGCCCAGCGGCGTGAACGCCACCTTCCATCCAAACCACTCGGACAGCGGCGCGCCCAGCCAGCCTTTTTGCGAATACAGCGCGGTCAGCGCGATGCCCGCCACCGCTGTGGGCAATGCGAAGGGCAGATCCACCAGAGCGTCCAGAATCTTCTTGCCGGGAAAGCGATAGCGCACCAGCACCCAGGCCACCACGGACCCGAACACCAGGTTGACCAGCGCAGCGATCAGCGAGGCGCCAAAGGTCAGTTGATACGACGCCATCACGCGCGGCGCCGTCACGGTGTCCCAAAACCCTTGCCACCCGAGTTCGGCGCTTTTGATGGGCAGCGCAGCCAGGGGAATCAGCACAAGCACGCTTAGGTACAGCACGGCGTAGCCCATGGAAATACCGAATCCGGGCAGCACGCCCGGGCTGTTGCGCCGAACGGCAAAAGGCGCTTGCGCGCCGATTGCCGTCGGGGGGGAGGCAGTTGTCATAGCCGTCGTCCGAAAGTCGTGTCGTTATTTCTTTTGCGGCAGGTAGATCTGGTCGAAGGTGCCGCCATCACTGAAGTGATCTTTCTGCGCCTTGCGCCAGCCGCCAAAGATCTTGTCGTCGATGGTGACGAGCTTGACCTTGGGGAACTTGCTTTCGTACTTGGCGGCCACCGTCTTGTCGATGGGGCGGTAATAGTTCTTGGCGATAATTTCCTGCGCGGCGGGCGTGTACAGGAATTCCAGATACGCCTGGGCGGCGGCGCGCGTTCCCTTCTTGTCCACGATCTTGTCCACGACGGCCACCGGCGGTTCGGCCAGGATGGACAGGGACGGCACCACGATGTCGAACTTGTCGGGACCCAGTTCTTCAAGCGCCAGGAAGGCTTCGTTTTCCCACGCCAGCAGCACGTCGCCCACGCCGCGTTCCACGAACGTGGTCGTGGCGCCGCGTGCACCGGTGTCCAGCACCGGCACGTGCTTGAGCAGGTCGCCGACATAGGCGCGAGCCTTCTCTTCGCTGCCGCCGTTCTTTTCCAACGCGTAGGCCCAGGCAGCCAGATAGTTCCAGCGCGCGCCGCCGGAAGTCTTCGGGTTGGGCGTGATGACTTGCACGCCGTCCTTGATCAGGTCGTCCCAGTCCTTGATGCCCTTGGGGTTGCCCTTGCGCACCAGGAACACGATGGTGGACGTATAGGGCGAACTGTTCTGCGGCAGGCGAGACTGCCAGTTTTCGGGAATGAGCCCCCGGTCGGCAATGGCGTCGATGTCATAGGCCAGCGCCAGCGTCACCACATCGGCTTCCAGCCCATCGATGACCGAGCGCGCCTGGCGACCCGATCCGCCGTGCGACTGGCGTATGGTCAGGTCGACGCCGGCCTTGTCCTTGTACTGCTTGATGAAGGCATCGTCGATGGCGCGATACAGCTCGCGCGTGGGGTCATAGGACACGTTCAACAGCGTTTGCTTTTGCTGCGCTTGCGCCGGCGCCACGGCCGTCAGAGATACCGCCACCGCTGCCAGCGCGGCCAACCAACCTGCTTTTCCGAAAGACATCCCTTGCTCCCTGTATTTTCAATATGGAAGCAAGTGTGCTGGCTGCGCATTCTGAACGGAACGAATCATTATTTGATTGCTCATCGCTCGCAGGCATATAGGACCGCCGTCCCAGCCATGAAAAAACCGCCGCGTTCTCCTATGGAGAAGGCGGCGGTTCGGGCGGCTCAACGCCGCGTTTTTTAGCGGGAGGCTACCCCCCGGAATTCGAATTTACTTATTCGGTTGGGGCGTGATGCGCAGGTAAGGACGCACGGCCTTATAGCCTTTGGGGAACTTCTCTTTGATGACGGCCTCGTCCTGCAGGGACGGAACAATGATCACATCGTCGCCATCTTCCCAGTTGACCGGCGTGGCCACGCTGTGGCTGTCGGTCAATTGCAGCGAGTCGATGACGCGCAGGATTTCATTGAAGTTGCGGCCCGTGCTGGCCGGATACGTGATGATCAGGCGCACCTTCTTGTTCGGGTCGATGATGAACACCGAACGCACCGTCAAGGTGGCGTTGGCGTTAGGGTGGATCATGTCGTAAAGCTCGGAGACCTTGCGATCCTTGTCGGCCAGGATCGGAAAGTTGACCTTGGTGGACTGCGTGTCGTTGATGTCTTCGATCCACTTCGAATGCGAATCGGCGCCGTCCACCGACAGGGCCAGCACCTTCACATTGCGCTTGGCGAATTCGTCAGCGAGCTTGGCCGTGTAACCCAGCTCGGTCGTGCACACCGGCGTGAAGTCGGCCGGATGCGAAAACAGCACCCCCCAGCTATTGCCCAGATATTCGTGGAAGCGAATGGGACCGGCCGAGGAATCCTGTTCGAAATCGGGGGCGGTATCGCCCAGACGTAGATGACTCATGGTGTCTCCTATTTGAGGATTCAGAGGGGAGGATCTGGCCGCCCGCCTTGCAGGGGGCAGCGCAGGATGGCGTTTCAAAGCCGAGCTTACTGCTTGCGAAACGATTCTTCCATCAAACCTTCGGTCGAGGAAATACGCAAGCCATATAACCTTATGCAATATCCGCAGCCGCCCCGCAGGCGTCCGCGACCACGCCCGCGCGCACCGCCGCCGACAGCGCCAGGGCGCGCGGAAGTATGTGGGCGGCATAGAACAGCCCGGTCGCGATCTTGGTTTTGTAAAACGGGTCTGACGAACCGGCAGCGATATGCCGACGGCACGCCAATACGGCGCGTGCCATCTGCCAGCCGCCATGCACCACGCCGGCCAGCATCAGGTATGGCACGCTGCTGGAAAACACCGCGCGCACGTTGGCGGCGGATTGCTCAAGAATGAAACCCACGCCGGCCTCATAGGCCTGGATGGCGCCATCCAGGTTGTCGCGCAACAGGCGTAGCGCATCGCGTTCCGGCGCTGCCGCGCGCGTGGACTCGGCCTCGACGGCGCGCAAGGTCTCGCGCATGGCGGCGATGGCGGCGTAGGCGGTGGCGCCGCCGTCGCGCTGCGTCTTTCGACCCACCAGGTCGTTGGCCTGGATGGCGGTGGTGCCTTCGTAGATCGGCAGAATGCGGGCATCCCGGTAAAACTGCGCCGCCCCCGTTTCCTCGATGAAGCCCATGCCGCCATGCACCTGGATGCCCAGCGACGCGACCTCAACGGCGATTTCGGTCGAGTAGCCCTTCACCACGGGCACCATGTATTCATAGAACGCGCGGTTGCGCGAGCGCTGTTCGGGGTCGGGGTGATGCGTGCCCTTGTCGTGGGCGGCGGCCGTCACATAGGACACGGCACGCGCCGCCTCGGTCAGGGCCTTCATGGTCAGCAGCATGCGCTGCACGTCTGGATGGCGCACGATGGCCACAGGCCCGGCCGAGCCTTCCACCGCGCGGCCCTGCACGCGTTCACGCGCATAGGCCAGCGCATGCTGGTAGGCACGTTCGGATACGCCGATGCCCTGCTGCCCCACCGAATAGCGCGCCGCGTTCATCATGATGAACATGTATTCCAGGCCGCGATTCAATTCGCCGACCTGATAACCGACGGCGCCCTCGCCGACATCGCCCTTGCCCGAGCCATACAACAACACGGCGGTGGGGCTGCCATGGATGCCCAGCTTGTGCTCCAGCGAGGCACACCAGACATCGTTGCGCTTGCCCACGGCGCCGTTGGCGTCGACCAGGAACTTGGGCACGATGAACAGCGAAATTCCCTTTACGCCGGCGGGCGCGTCCGGCGTGCGGGCCAGCACCAGGTGGATGATGTTTTCAGCCAGATCATGTTCGCCGAAGGTAATGAAGATCTTCTGGCCGAACAGGCGGAACGTGCCGTCGTCCTGGCGCACGGCGCGTGTGGCGACCTGTGCCAGATCCGAACCCGCTTGCGGCTCGGTCAGGTTCATGGTGCCCGTCCATTTGCCCGCGATCAGGTTCGGCACGTACTCGCGGCGTTGCGCGTCCGAGCCCACGGTCAGCAGCGCTTCGATCACCCCGTCCGTCAGCATGGGGCACAAGGAAAATGCCAGGCTGGCGGCCTGGATGTTTTCGCCCGGCGCGGCGGCGACCAGCTTGGGCAGGCCTTGCCCGCCCCACTCTTGCGGATGCTGCAAGCCCTGCCAGCCGCCGGCGGCGTAGTCCTTGAAGCCCTGTGCATAACCGGGCGTGGTCGTGACATGGCCGTCTTTCCACACAGGCGGCTGCGTGTCACCGGGCACATTCAAGGGCGCGACGGCCTGCTCCACAAACCGGCCGTTCTCTTGCAGAATGGCGTCAACCAGATCGGGCGTGACGTCACCGAAGCCGGGCAATGCAAGGATGTCGTCCAGGCCGGCCAGTTCGTTCAGCGTAAAGCGGAACTCCTGTAGCGGGGTTACGTAGGGCATGATGTCTCCGTGTGCAAAACGACAGCGAGGCGCCAAGCGCCTCGCCTCTGCTGCGTCTTTCAGATACGCGTCTTAACTCAGATGGTACGCCAACGACACAATGATGGGTCCCAGCACCGGCAGCAGCACGTTGGCGATGGCATAGGTCACGGTGTAACCCAGCAGCGGCACGGAACTTCCGCTGGAGTTCAAGATGGCGCTGATGGCGGGCGTGCTGACGTGCTGCCCGGCAATGGCGCCCACCAGCAGCGGGCCTTCAATCTTCAGTATCTTGTGGCCCACCCACAATGACAGGCAGGCCGGCCCCAGCGAAACCAGCAAGCCGATCAATGGCAGCACGGCGCCGTGTTCGCGGATCAGCGATACGGCTTCTGGTCCGGCCGACAAGCCCACGCAGGCCACAAACACCGCCAGCCCGAGATCCTTCAACAGCTGCACGGCGTGGTCCGGAATGTGGCCCAGCGACGGCCGCTTGGCATTGATCCAGCCACACACCAACCCGCTGACGAGCGCCCCGCCGCCGCTACCCAGCGACACCGGGATGCCCCACATGCGCGCACTGAGGCTGCCGACCATCAAGCCCGCCAGAATGCCGAAGGCCAGGAACACCAGATCGGTGACACCGCTGCGGCGCAGCTCGCTGCCCAGGGCTGCGCCCGCCTGCGACAGTTCGGGTTCGGCGCCCACCAGCGTGACCAGGTCACCATATTGCACGATGGTTGCCGGCGTCAGCGGCAAGGCGTGCCCAGATCGCATGATCGACTGCACGAAGACGCCACGCGCCCGCTTGGCGCCCGGGCGCTTGCCCAGCTCGCCCATGGTGATTCCATTGACGTTCTTTTTGTTGACGATGACCGCAAGCTCGCGCATTTGCAGATCATCGGCGTGCGCTTCCGGCAACTGAATTTCTGGCCCGACCACCGCGCCCGCCCGCAGCGCAAAACGGCGCAAGCCCAGCACTACCACGATGTCGCCCGTGGCAAGCGTGTCCTCGGGAGTAACGTCCAGCGCCGCGCCGTTGCGCAGGATGCGGCTGATCACGGTACGGCCACCCAACTGAGCCTCGACGTCACCCACCTTCATGCCGTCGGCGTCCTTGACCACGTGGGCGCGCCCCACCAGGCGCGGCAAGGTGGGCAGGTTGATGTCTTCGTCTTCACCGGACGCGACGCCCAGCTTGGCCTCCAGCGCCTTGGACGCCTGGCGCAAGTTGATGCGCAACAACGCCGGGGCCACCTGACTGGTAAAAAACACAATGCTGATCAAGCCCACCAGGTAGGTCAGCGTGTAGGCCGTGGCGATGTTGGCCTCCATGCGCTGCACCTCTGCATCCGGCAAGCCCAGGTGCTTGAGCGCTTCGGCAGCGGTGCCGACCACCGCCGATTCGGTTGCGGCGCCTGCCGCCAGCCCCGCCGCCGTGCCGGCATCCAGGCCAAACAGCGGCACGGCCGACAACACGATGGTCAGCACCAGCAACGCTTCAATGATGGGCAGCGCGATATAGCGCAGGCTGGAACGATTCAGGTTGGCAAAGAACTGGGGGCCGCCCGAATAGCCCATGGCGAAGATGAACAGCGCGAAGGCCACCTCTTTCAGGTCCCCGCGCATCTGGCAGCCCGTCTGGCCAATCAGCAGGGCGACGATCAGCGTGCCGCACACGCCGCCCAGCTGAATCGGCCCGACCTTGAGCTTGCCGATCAGGTATCCCAAACCCACCGTGACGAACAACACCGCGATGGGGACACTATTGAAAAACCCGATCGAGCACGTCATAGCTCATGTCGCCTGTGGTTGCCTACTTGCGGGCGGTCGCCTTCTTGGCGGATTTGGCCGCCGTGTCCGCTTGCTTGACGGCTTTCTTCACCGCCTTCTTGGCGACCTTCTTCGTGGCCGTCTTTGCCGCGCGCTTGGCCGCGCCGGCTTTCACCGTCTGGCCCTTGCCGGCAGTCGGACCCGAACGCACCAGTTCGGACGCCTTCCATGCCTCGACGTACTCGGTCGCGCACTCGACCATGTACTTGCCGATCTTGGCATAATCGGCATCATCCAGGTTGGCCAGCGAGATACGGATCGACCAAGGCGGCCCGCCGAAGCCGCCGCCATCCATCAGCACCACGCCCGTCTTCTCGGCCAGCCGGAACAGGAAGTCCACGGGCTCGTAGTTCGACGTCATGTACTTGCAGAAGGCATCGCCATACATGACCTTGGCCCAGACCATGAAGTCCAGTTCCACGTAATACCAGGCGCGCATGGGATCTTCCGGGGGCACCGGGATACCCAGCCCGCTCCACAGCGAGTCGCGGCGCGCACGCACGATCTCCATCGTCAGGTGCTTGTAGGCGTCCTTCAGGTCCAGCAAGTGGGACAGCGCAAAAAAGCACATCTGCACCTGCTGCGGCAGGGACAGGCCCGCCGTGTGGTTCAGCGCCACGTTGCGGCTGTCGGCCACCATGCGGTCGATGAACTTGAGCTTTTCCGGCTCCATCGTCATGGCGCCGTAGCGCTTGTTCAGACGCTGCTTCCACGCCGCGGGCAGTTCGGCGATGCGCCGGTCCATGGTGTTTTTCTCGTGCGTGGCAATCACGCCCAGACGCCAGCCCGTGCAACCGAAGTTCTTGGAAAAGGAATAGACGCAGATGGTGTTGTGCGGCACTTCGGCCATCAGCGAACGGAAGTTCGGCACGAACGTGCCGTACACATCGTCCGTGACCAGCACCAGATCAGGATTCTTGCGGATCAGGCGCACGATCTGCTTCATTTCGACCGGGCTGAACGCCACCGACGGCGGATTGCTGGGGTTCACCGTCACGGCCAGCTTGATCTTGGGATTTTCCAGCTTGGCGATTTCAGAGGCGGGATAGTGCCAGTCGTGCGTGCCGTCGGCCCGCAGGCTGCTGGCGTTGATGGCAACGATCTTGAATTGGAAACGCTCAAGGTGCGCGATTTCGATATAGGGCGTGAAGGTCGGCAGGAACAGCGCGATAGTGTCGCCCTGCTTCAACAGGCCGTTCTGCATCATCGAGTCGAAGATGTAGCACATGGCGGCCGTGCCACCCTCAACCGGGAACAGGTCGAACTTGCCCTTGGGCGGCCGGCCGTCGCACATTTCCTTGATCAGGTAGTCGTGCACGATCTGTTCGGTGTGCACCAGCGCGCGCGGCGGCACGGGGTAGTTGTCCCCGATGATGCTGTCGGTCAGTTCATGGATCCATTCGTCGGGGTCGAAACTCTTGACCTTGACGCCGTATTCAAGCACGCCAACCAGGAAGTCGTAGCCGTCCTCGCCCTTGTGCTTGGACAAGAACTTTCGCAGGCGGTCGGCGCAGCCCTTCTTGGCGGGCATGCCCGCCAGGATGGCGTCGTCACGCACCCGGCGCGCCTCTTTCATGGCGAACTGGCCCATCAGGAAGAAGGCGTCGCGCGGCTCGGTGGCGATCCAATTCGGGTTGCCGCGACCGGCGTTCAACATGGTCAAGGCGGCCGTGTGCTGATTTTCCTTGGCCAAGGTAATCAGATAATCCTTCAGTTCGAAGGGCGACAGCTGTTCAAGGTCGCGTTGACGCGAGCGGGTTGTCTTCAAGGCGGAAGCCAGACTGACAGTGAGAGGCGCGGTGGAAGCCATTTTTAGGTACTCCTGGTTTGCGTTTTGACAAGCGCTGGCGGAGCGGCGCGGGCGGGTACGCCCGCCGCCCCGATGTGCTGCCCGCAAGCCCTGAACAGGCTTGCGGGGCGTCCCACTAAGTCATCAGCATGACAATGACAATGCCCCAGATAATGAGCAGGGTATTGCCGATTGCATAGGGCACCGTGTAGCCCAGGGCGGGCACCTGGCTTTTCGCCGTCTCGGTGATTTGGCCGATCGCCGCCGTCGTGGTGCGGGCGCCAGCGCAGACGCCCAGCACGATGGCGGGATGGAATTTGAAGATATATCGGGCGATGAACACGCCCAGGATCATCGGCACGCTGGTGGCGATGATGCCGGCCACGAAAAGCTTGGCGCCCAATTGTTGGAAGCCCTGCACGAAGCCCGGCCCGGAGGTGATGCCGACCACCGCCACAAACGCCGTCAACCCGACAGACGTCAAGAACCAATGCACGGGTTCCGGCACGCGGCCGAAGGTGGGATGCACGGATCGCAGGTAACCGAAGACCAGGCCCGATATCAGCGCACCGCCGGACGTCGACAAGGTAATGGGAATGCCGCTGACCGTCAGCACCAGCGAGCCGAACAACCCGCCCAGCAAGATGCCGAAGCCGACGAACACCATGTCGGTCTGCTCGGTGGCCCGGTCCACATAGCCCAGCTTGGCCACGACGCGCTCGACGTCACGCTTGGCGCCCAGCACGAACAGGCGATCGCCGCGGTCCAGTTTCAGCCCCCAATTGACCGGCATGTCGTGACCGCCGCGCACAACCTTGCGCAGGAACACGCCCCGGCCCAGCTGACGCACGGTTTCGTTTTCGGCCAATTCCTTGAGCGTCTTGCCGGCCACATTCTTGTTGGTCAGCACCACCTCGACAATCTCGGCGGGCAGGTTGATGACGTCCCTGTCCTCGACTTCGTTGCCGATGATGCCGCCGGCCTGCAACACCAGCGCGTCGTGGCGCCCCGTCACGCCCAGCACATCGCCCGCCTGCAGCACGGTGCTGGAATCGTTATCGATGATCTGGTCGCCGCGGCGGATGCGTTCCACAAACACGCGCGCGTCGACAAAGCGCGCTTCCAGATCGCCCACCGTCTTGCCCACCAGATCGGTGTGATCCAGCTTGTAGGCGCGGGCCGTGAACTTGCGGTAGCCGGACAGTTCCATGGAATCGGCGCCACCGGACATCTTGGCTTCGTATTCCTTGCACTCTTTGACGATGTCCACGCGCATCAGCTTGGGGCCCAGCGAGGCCAGCAACCAGGCGCTGCCGACCGTGCCGAAGATGTAGCAGACGGCGTAGGCCACCGGGATGCTGTCGATCCACTTCTTCTTCGTCGCGGCGTCCACGCCCAGCCCGTTGATCGTGTCCGTGGCCACGCCCATTACCGCCGAAATGGTTTGTGCGCCGGCCAGCAGCCCGGCGCCGGTACCGGCGTCAAAGCCAAATCCGACGGCGGTGGCCCAGGTGACGAGCAAGCAGATGACGCAGATGATGACCGCGAAGATGACCTGGGGAAGGCCATCGCTTTTCATGCCGCGGAAGAATTGTGGCCCGACGCCGTAGCCAAGACCAAAAAGAAAAAGCAGGAAGAACACCTGCTTGAGAATCGGGGCAATGGTGATATCAAGTTGGCCGACCAACACACCTACCAACAACGTGCCTGTTACCGCGCCCAGATTAAAGCCAAAAAGTTTTTTAGCTCCGATCCAGTAGCCCAATCCAAGGGTTAGAAAGACCGCCAACTCTGGGTACTTCCGCAATGTGTCAAAGAACCATTCCATCCCGAATCTCCTTCGTTCTGTACAGGTCGAGCACGTACGCGAAAAATCCTGCTGCGCGCGGAACACATTATCAGAATCTTTCAGAAATTCAAAAGAAATACTACATAGATATCAAACTATCGCGGATCATCGCAGACCAAAAAAAACCCCGCGGACGATGCGTCCGCGGGGTTTTCATACTGACGACGGCGCTGAGTTTTACAGGGCGCCGGTCAGTTCAGGTACGACCTGGAACAGGTCGCCCACCAAGCCATAATCGGCCACGCCGAAAATCGGGGCTTCGGGATCCTTGTTGATGGCCACGATGACCTTCGAATCCTTCATGCCGGCCAAATGCTGGATGGCGCCGGAAATACCAACGGCCACGTACAGCTGCGGCGCAACGATCTTGCCGGTCTGGCCCACTTGCCAGTCGTTCGGCGCATAGCCGGCGTCGACGGCGGCGCGCGAGGCACCCAGGGCGGCGCCCAGCTTGTCGGCCAACGGGTCCAGGATCTTGAAGTTCTCGGCGCTGCCCAAACCACGGCCGCCCGAAACCACGACGCGAGCGCCGGCCAGTTCGGGGCGATCGCTCTTGGCGACTTCACGGCCCACGAAGGTGGACTTGCCCGAATCCGCCACGGCAGCCACGTCTTCCACAGCGGCCGAACCGCCTTGCGCGGCAACGGCGTCAAAGCCCGTCGTGCGCACGGTGATGACCTTGACGGCGTCGGCCGATTGCACGGTGGCAATGGCGTTACCCGCGTAGATGGGGCGCTGGAACGTGTCGGCCGATTCCACGCCGATGATGTCGGAAATCTGCGCGACGTCGAGCTTGGCAGCCACGCGCGGCGCCACGTTCTTGCCCGACGCGGTGGCCGGGAACAAGATGTGGCTGTAGTTGGAGGCCACGGCCAGCACTTGCGCCGCGACGTTTTCCGCCAGGCCGTCAGCCAGTTGCGGCGCGTCGGCCAACAGGACCTTGGCGACGCCTGCGGCGGCAGCGGCTTGGTCGGCCACGGCACGCGCGTTGGCGCCGGCGACCAGCACGTGCACATCGCCTTCGATTTTGGCGGCGGCGGCGACGGCGTTCAGGGTTGCGCCCTTGAGCTGGGCGTTATCGTGTTCGGCAATAACCAGCGTCGTCATGTTCAGACCACCTTCGCTTCGTTCTTGAGTTTGTCCACCAGGGCCGCAACGTCGGCCACCTTGATGCCGGCCTTGCGGGCGGGCGGCTCGCTGACCTTCAGCGTCTTCAGGCGCGGCGCGGGATCAACACCCAATTCTTCGGGCGTAACGGTGTCCAACTGCTTCTTCTTGGCCTTCATGATGTTGGGCAGCGTGACGTAACGCGGCTCGTTCAGGCGCAGGTCGGTGGTGACGATGGCCGGCAGCGTCAGCGTCAGCGTTTCCAGCCCGCCGTCCACTTCACGCGTGACCGTGACCTTGCCGTCGGCCAGTTCAACCTTGCTGGCGAACGTGGCTTGCGGCCAGTCCAGCAGCGCGGCCAGCATCTGGCCGGTTTGGTTGGCGTCATCATCGATGGCTTGCTTGCCAAGGATCACCAGTTGCGGCTGCTCTTTGTCGACCAAGGCCTTCAACAGCTTGGCGACGGCCAGCGGCTGGAGTTCGGCATCGGTCTGAACCAGCACGCCACGATCGGCGCCAATGGCCATGGCGGTGCGCAGCGTCTCCTGGCATTGCGCAACGCCGCAAGAAACCGCCACGACTTCAGCGACGGCACCCTTCTCTTTGAGCCGGGTCGCTTCTTCGACGGCGATTTCGTCAAAGGGGTTCATGGACATCTTCACATTGGCGATATCCACGCCAGTCTGATCCGACTTGACGCGCACCTTGACGTTGTAGTCAACGACGCGCTTGACAGGTACCAACACCTTCATCCCGCTGCCTCCAAATGGAAATAAATACCCGGCATGCGCCGGGATCGCATTGCACAATTTTTTCCTGATTCTACAGCTTCGCCAGCGCTCGTATATGCGCAACGACACTGCGTCCCAGTGCAGATAAGTTGTAACCACCTTCAAGCGTGCTGACGATCCGGCCCTGACTGTGCCGTTCAGCCACCTCGACCAGCTGCTCGGTGATCCAGGCGTAGTCGGCCTCGACCAGGCCCATCTGGCCCATGTCGTCTTCCCGATGCGCATCGAATCCGGCCGACACCAGGATCAGTTCCGGGCGGAAAGCTTCAAGCCGGGGCAGCCACTGATCGGTGACGATCGTCCTGACCGCCGGCCCCACGGTATACGCCGGCACGGGCACGTTCAGCATGTTGTCCGCGGGCTGGTCGGCGCCGCTGTTGGGAAAGAGCGGATGCTGAAAAAAGCTGCACATCAGCACGCGCTCGTCGCCCGCGAAAACGTCCTCGGTGCCGTTGCCGTGGTGCACGTCGAAATCAACGATGGCCACGCGCGACAGGCCATGAAAGTCCAGCGCATGGCGCGCTGCGATCGCGACGTTGTTCAAAAAGCAGAAACCCATGGCCTGCGACCGGCAGGCGTGATGCCCGGGCGGACGCACCGCGCAGAACGCCGTGCGGGCCTCGCCGCCCATGACGGCATCCACGGCCGCGACCCCCGCGCCCGCCGCGTACAGGGCCGCTTCGTAGGTGTGGGGATTCATCAGCGTATCGGGATCGATTGGGTAATACCCTTGGTCCGGCGTATGTTCGCGCAAACTGTCCAGATACTGGACGGTGTGCACGCGCAAAATGTCGTGGCGCGACGCCTGCGGCGCTTGCCGGTCGTCCAGATAGGGCATCAGGCCGCTGGCCAATAGCTGGTCGGAAATGGCATCCAGCCTCTGCGGGCTTTCGGGGTGCCAACTGCCCATTTCATGCAAGCGGCAAGCCGGGTGGGTAAGATACATGGTCTCCATAAGGAAGATTATGTTCATCTGTCGGCGATTACTGCAACTCGGAACGCTTTCCGCCCTGCTGGCGGGCTGCTCCACCACCGCCCCCTCTGCTCCAAATACCCTTTCGGCCCAGCCCGCGGCCGCTTCCGCAAACGCCGCTATCCGCATCGGACCCGCCACGCCGACACCCGGCTCCGAGTTGCCGGATGACGCCCCTGCCACGCTGACCGCCACCGGCGCGCTGCGTCCGGAAGTGCGCAGCTTCGTGCAGGATCTGGCGGCCGAACGCCAATTGCCGCTGGACCCGATGGTCAAGGCTTTGGAAAGCTCGCGCTACAACGCCACGGTATCCAGGCTGATCGCGCCGGCGCCGCCGGGCAAGAAAATCTGGCGCAGCTGGCTGACGTATCGCTCGCGCTTCGTGGAACCCAAGCGCATCGGCTGGGGTGTCGAGTTCTATAACGAAAACCGCGACCTGCTCAATCAGGCCGCCCAGCGCTTTGGCGTGCCGGCCCCCATCATCGCGTCCATCATCGGCGTCGAAACCCTGTACGGCCGCAACATGGGCAACTTCCGGGTGCTGGACGCGCTGGCGACGCTGGCCTTTGACTATCCCGATCCCAACAAGCCCGAGCGCGCCGCGATGTTCCGGGGCCAACTGGCCGACTTCCTGACGCTGGTCATGAAAGACAAGCTGGATCTTGAAACGCAGGGCTCGTACGCCGGTGCCATCGGCATGCCGCAGTTCATGCCCACCAGCATCATGCATTACGCGGTGGACGGCGACGACAACGGCCATATCGACCTGACCAATAACACGCAGGACGCGATCATGTCCGTGGGCAGCTTCCTGGCGCAGCACGGCTGGCAGCGCGGCTTGCCCGTGTTTGCACCGGTGGTGTTGCCGGCGGACCCCACCGCTTTGGTCGACGGCGGTCTTGAACCCAAACAAACCTGGGGCACCCTGTCGGCAGCCGGCGCGCGCTTGCAGCCGGGCGCCAGCAGCAATGGCTGGGGCACCCAACCGCTGGGGGTGGTGGACCTGGTCGAGGAAGCGCGCGGCACGGCGCAATACCGGGTCGGCACGCCCAACTTCTTCGCGCTGACCAAGTACAACCGCAGCTACTTCTACGCGACGTCGGTGGCGGACCTGGCGTACGAGATCGAAGCCCGCGTCACGCGCTGATCTGCCCGTCCGGAAACGAAAATGCCCCGTCGGGATGAACGGGGCATTTTTTTATTGTGGGGCCGCATGCGCCCCGCCACTGCCGTGCGTGATCAGTTGAAAACGCCCGTGGACAGGTAGCGGTCGCCGCGGTCGCAAACGATGAACACGATGGTGGCGTCGTTGACTCTTTCCGCGACACGCAAGGCGGCCACCAGCGCACCAGCGGACGAAATTCCGCCAAAGATGCCTTCTTCGGCAGCCAGCCGGCGCGCCATGGTTTCAGCTTCCGATTGCTCGATGGATTCGTAGGCGTCCACGCGGCTGCGGTCGAAAATCTTGGGCAGATAGGCCTCGGGCCACTTGCGGATACCCGGGATCTGCGAGCCCTCGGCCGGCTGTGCGCCGACGATCTGCACGGCGGGGTTGCGGGATTTCAGGTATGTCGACACCCCCATGATCGTGCCCGTGGTGCCCATGGCGCTGACGAAATGCGTGATGCGCCCTTCGGTTTGCGTCCACAGTTCGGGGCCGGTGGTTTCCACGTGCGCGCGGGGGTTGTCGGGGTTGGCGAACTGGTCCAGTACCACGCCCCGGCCGTCGGCCTGCATTTCGGTGGCCAGATCGCGGGCGTATTCCATGCCGCCCTTGTCTGCGGGCGTCAGGATAAGCTCGGCGCCGTAGGCGGCCATGGCAGCCCTGCGCTCCACGGACAGGTTGTCGGGCATGATCAAGATCATGCGGTACCCCTTCATCGCCGCCGCCATGGCCAGCGCGATGCCGGTATTGCCGCTGGTAGCCTCGATCAGGGTATCGCCTGGCTTGATGTCGCCACGCGCTTCGGCGTGCTGGATCATCGACAAGGCCGGGCGGTCCTTCACGGAACCGGCGGGATTATTGCCTTCCAGCTTGGCCAGGATGACGTTGCCACGCGCGTCGCCCGCGGCACCGGGAATGCGCTGCAAACGCACCAGCGGCGTATTGCCGACGGTCTGCTCGATAGTGGGGTAGGTAGTAGTCATGCAAAAGATAATAACTCTGCCTGGCGCCGGGCGCGGGCAAAAGCCGCGCTCGCGCCAGGGGTTAGCCGCCGACCCGCCTCGTCAGGGCCGGGCGGGCGCCGGTGCCGTGCTGGGCTTGCCCTTGGCCGGTTTGGCAGTGGGCGCCGCCCCGCCCTGGCTCTGGCTTTGGCTTTGGCCCGATCCTGCCGCGCCGTCGCCCTCGCCCACCTGCAAGCCGGCCGCCTTCAAGGCTCGCGCTTTTTTCTCGCCAATGCCGCGCACGCGCTCGGCCAGATCTTCGAACGAATCGAAGCGGCCGCCGCGATCGCGTTCATTGATGATGATCTCGGCCGTGCGCGGGCCGATGCCGCGGATGGTCTCCAACTGCTGCGCGGTGGCTTGGTTGACGTCCACCGCCCGGGCTTCTGGCGCCGTGAAGCCCAGCGCGGCGCTCACCAGCATGACGCCCAGCACGTGTTGCCACAGGCGGCGCCCCTTGTGTGCGCCTGCCGGCGCCTGCGGCAAGCGCGCTTTGCGCCACGGCATGGACGCGCCGCGACGGACGATGGCGGGTACAAGAAAAGGGTTCATGAGGGTCTCCGGAAAATAAGGGTGCGGCGAATGCCGAACCACCCCCGGATCATGGACGTTTGCCCTGCCTGCGGGCCGCGCAGTGAACGGATTGATCCACCTCGGAAACTACGGGTGCAAAAAAAGGCCACCCCGAAGGGCGGCCTGGATTTCGCTCGGTGCGCGGCGTAGGGCCGCGCTTTGGTAGCCCGTTTCAGCGGCGTGCGCGCCAGTAGCGCACGTACTCGGCAACACCAGTCTGCACGTCTCGCATCGGCGCATGGAAGCCGGCGGTGCGCAGCTGGGTGACGTCCGCCTGCGTATAGCTTTGGTAGCGGCCCTTCAGGTCTTCCGGGAACGGGATGTAGCGGATCAGATCCAGCTCGACCAACTGCGCCAACGTCAGCTCGGCCTCGCCGCGTTCGGCACGCAACGTGTTCACCACGGCAGCGGCCACGTCATTGAAGGGCTGCGCCCGACCCGTGCCGCAATTGAAGATGCCGGATTGATCGGGATGGTCCAGAAAATGCAGGTTGACCGCCACGACGTCTTCAACCGAGATGAAATCGCGGCTTTGGCCACCGTCCACATAACCGTCCCAGCCCGCGAACAGACGCACATGGCCGTGTTCCAGAAACTGGTTCATGTTGTGGAACGCCACCGAGGCCATGCGGCCCTTGTGCTGTTCGTGCGGACCATAAACGTTGAAATAACGCAGGCCGACCACCTGCGCGGTCAGGCTGTCCATGCGCTTGCGCAATACCTGATCGAACAACAGCTTGGAGTACCCGTAGACGTTCAGCGGCCCTTCGTTGGCCGGGTCCTCGACGTAGACGGACGAGCCGCCATAGACGGCGGCGGACGAGGCATACAGGAAGGGAATGCGTCGCGTCTGGCAGAACTCGAACAGTTCAAGCGTGACGCGGTAGTTGTTGTCCATCATGTAGCGGCCGTTGCGCTCGGTGGTGTCCGAGCAGGCGCCCTGATGCAACACCGCGCGCACGGCGGGCAGGCTGCCGTCGGCCACGCGGCGGCGGAAGTCGTCCTTGTCCATGTACTCGGCGATCTGGCAGTCGACCAGGTTGACGAACTTGTCGCCTTCGGTCAGGTCGTCGACCGCGATGATGTCATGGATGCCACGGCGGTTAAGCCCGCGCACCAGGTTGCTGCCGATGAAGCCCGCGGCTCCGGTTACGACGATCATGAAATTTCTCCTGCGAGTTCCGCGGCGGTGACGACGGAGGTGCCCAACTTGCCCACGGCGATGCCGCCGGCCTTGTTGGCCCAGCCCATCGATTCGGCCCACGGCAAGCCAATGGCGCGCGACACCGCCAGCGTGGCCAATACCGTATCGCCGGCACCGGACACGTCGAACACTTCGTGCGCCTGCGCATCGATGTGGTCACGTCCCGCATCGGTAAACAATGTCATGCCCTGCTCGGACCGTGTCACCAGCAGGGCTTCAAGATCCAGATCGGCGCGCAGGCGTTGCGCGCGATCGGTAAGTTCAGCTTCGGAATTCCAGCGGCCCACGGCCTGCTGCATTTCGGCCCGGTTGGGCGTGACCAGGGTCGCGCCACGATAGCGCGAATAGTCGTCGCCCTTGGGGTCCACCAGCACCGGTATGCCTGCATGGCGCGCCATGGAGACCAACGTTTCGACGCGCGTCAGCACGCCCTTGGCGTAGTCGGACAACACCAGCACATCGTGGTTGGCCAGATGACGCGCCAGTGCGGCGTCCACGCTGTCCAGGGCGGCTTGCTCGGGATGCTGCTCGAAGTCCACGCGCAGCAATTGCTGCTGACGGCCCAGCACGCGCATCTTCAACGTGGTGTGCAGCGAGGGGTCGGCAATCAGATCGGCACGGATGCCGGCTTCGGCGGACAAGCGGCGGATGCTGTCGCCCGCCTCGTCCTCGCCCAGCACGCCCACCAGCGTCACCTGCCCGCCCAGCGCCGCGACGTTGCGCGCGACGTTGGCGGCGCCGCCCAGGCGGTCTTCACGGCGCGCGACACGCACCACGGGCACCGGTGCTTCCGGCGAAATGCGTTCGACTTCGCCAAACCAGTAGCGGTCCAGCATCACGTCGCCCACGACAAGGACGCGGCTTTGGGAAATGGCTTCGGCGGGAAAAGGCTTCATTCAAGTTCTTCCAGGCGGCGCGGCGCGTAGGTCTCCCAGGCGTTGCAGCCGGGACATTGCCAGTAAAAACGACGCGCTTGAAATCCGCAACTACGACACGCATAGCGGTCCAGGCGTTGCGTATGCTTGTGAATCAGGCTGCGCAGCAGCGTCAGGTCGGCGCCAGGCACCGGCCCGCCTTCGGCGCCGCTTTCCGGGTTGGCCAGTTCGGCTTCCAGCAGGCGGTCCAGGCCGAGCAAGGACGGATGGCTGCGCAACGCACCGCGCGCGAACGCCCACGCCACGTCCGCCCCCTGCTGCACGCGCAGTTCGCGGAACACCACGTTGAACAGGTCCAGCGACGCGTGCCGTTGATATTGCTTGAGCAGGAAATCAAGCCCCGCCACGACCTGATTGGCGGCGCGATAGTTGGCCAGAAGCGGCTCGGCCACCAGCCCGGCGAATTCCGGCGCGTCGGTCATGACCGATTCCAGATAAAGCCGCTCGCGCTTGGGGTCCTGTTCCAGCGACGCCAGGCGCGCACGCAGCATCGCCGTACGCACCTTGGCGCCCTTGCCCACCGCCGCATCGGTGGTGGACAAGGCATGGTCGGCGGCGTCCAGCGCTTTGTGCGCCGCGTCCACGTCGGCCGGCTTGGCCGACAGCGCGGTCTGCGCCTGCTCGCAGTAGTAATGCACGATTTGCGGGACAGGTTCATCGACCAGGCCCTGCAAGGTCTTGACCGCTTCGATTGCGCGCGGCCAGTCGTGTTCGGATTCAAAGATACGGATCAAGGAGCGCAGCGCCGGCAAGGCGTAGCGCGTGTCCTTGAGCTGTTCGAAACCGCTTTCGGCGCGGTCCAGCATGCCGGCCTTCAGGAAGTCCTGCGCCAGTTCATGCTGCGCATGTTCACGCTCGGCCTCAGGCAGATCGGAACGGCTGAGCAAGCTTTGATGCACGCGGATGGCGCGTTCCATTTCGCCACGGCGACGGAACAGGCTGCCCAGCGCGAAGTGCAGTTCGGTTGTTTCCGGGTCCAGCTTGGCCACTTCGACGAAGGCATCGATGGCACGGTCCGGCTCTTCGTTGAGCAGGAAGTTCAGCCCGCGGAAATAGGAATCGGGCAGGCTGCGCGTTTCGCGAAGCATTTGCCGGATGTCAAAACGCGCGGCCAGCCAGCCCAGCGCGAACAACACCGGCACGAAAATCAGCCACCAAGGTTCAAAATCCACGTTTCGGGCTCTTGCTGTTATTCAGTGCGGGATGCGAGTGCGGCACGTAAGGTGATCGGCGCGCCATCAAAGCGGCGACATCGGGGCAACGGCTTCGGGGGGCACGACGGGCGTGGTGCCGTTGACAGCGGCCTGGACGCGGTCCAGTTCGCGGCGCAAGCGCATGGCTTCGCGGCGGCGGCGCATGGCGGCGGGCACAGTCAGCAACAGGCCGAACAACGCGCCGGCAACGAACACGACCAGCATCACGACAATCAGCGGCACATCTTGCACGACGTAGTCAGCGTAGAACTTCACGGCGACCGGGTCGGTGTTCTTCAAGGCGAACATCAACACCGCAATAAACACGAGCAATCGCAGGGCCCAGACTAGATAGCGCATGACGCATGCTCCAGAGAATTCAAGACTGCCAATTGTAAGCGACGTCTTAAGCGTCCAAGAAAAAAAATCCCCGCAAAAGCGGGACGAATCCCAAGCGGAAAAAACAAAGCCCCTTGATTTCTCAAGGGGCCTGTTCTCGGTCCGATCTGCCCGTAGGCAGCCTTACTAGCCGATTCGTCAGTGCATGGCGTGCAAACTTGCCATTGACGTCATCGGTTCACCCGATCCAGAAGACTGGGCGTCCTCGTCATTGCCGCCGACCAGGTCAACCCGTTCGCGCAATTCCTTGCCTGCCTTGAAGTGCGGTACCTGTTTACCAGGCACCAGCACCTGTTCGCCGGACTTCGGATTGCGACCGATGCGGGGAGACCGCTGCGACAACGAGAAGCTGCCAAAGCCGCGGATCTCGATGCGCTGACCCGAGGCCAGGGCCTGGGTCATCGCATCCAGCACGGTCTTGACGGCGTAATCGGTGTCGCGGGCGGCCAGCTGAGGATAGCGGGCCGCCAAGGCGGCGATCAGCTCCGACTTGGTCACGAATTAACCGTCGTTGCGCTGTTGGTCCAGCTTGGCCTTCAGCAGCGCGCCGAGGTTGGTGGTGCCGGACGAAGCGCTGGCGTCGGACATGCGCTGGATCGTATCGGCGGTCTCGGCGTTGTCACGGGCCTTGATCGACAGTTGGATCGAACGCGTCTTGCGGTCGATGTTGACGATCATGGCTTCGATGTTGTCGCCGGCGTTCAGCACGGTGGTGGCATCCTCAACGCGACCCGAGGAGATCTCGGAAGCGCGCAGGTAGCCTTCAACGTCCACGGACAGCGTGACAACAGCGCCCTTGGCTTCGACGGACTTGATGGTGCCCGGAACAACCGCGCCCTTGTCAAACGTGGCGACGAAGTTGTTGAAGGGGTCGCCTTCCAGCTGCTTGATGCCCAGCGAGATGCGTTCCTTGTCGGTATCGATGCCCAGAACCACGGCTTCGATCTCGTCGCCCTTCTTGAAGTTGCGCACGGCTTCTTCGCCCGTTTCCGTCCAGGACAGGTCGGACAGGTGAACCAGGCCGTCGATGCCGCCAGGCAGGCCAACGAACACGCCGAAGTCGGTGATCGACTTGATGGCGCCGCGGACCTTGTCGCCGCGCTTGAAGTTCGTGGCGAACTCTTCCCACGGGTTTTGACGGCACTGCTTCATGCCCAGCGAGATACGACGACGGTCTTCGTCGATTTCCAGGACCATGACTTCGACTTCTTCGCCCAGGGTAACAACCTTGCGCGGGTCGACGTTCTTGTTGGTCCAGTCCATTTCGGACACGTGGACCAGGCCTTCGATGCCGGCTTCGACTTCGACGAACGCGCCGTAGTCGGTCAGGTTCGTGACCTTACCGAACAGGCGGGTGCCTTGCGGGTAGCGACGAGCCAGGCCCACCCACGGGTCTTCGCCCAGCTGCTTGACGCCCAGCGAGACGCGGCTCTTTTCCTGGTCGAACTTGAGGACCTTGGCTTCGACTTCTTGACCCACTTGCAGGACTTCGGACGGGTGACGCACACGACGCCATGCCATGTCGGTGATGTGCAGCAGGCCGTCGATGCCGCCCAGGTCAACGAACGCGCCGTAGTCGGTGATGTTCTTGACCACGCCCTTGACCACAGCACCTTCGTGCAGGGTTTCGAGCAGCTTTTGACGCTCTTCGCCCATGCTGGCTTCCAGCACTTGGCGACGCGACAGCACAACGTTGTTGCGCTTGCGGTCGAGCTTGATGACCTTGAATTCGAGGGTCTTGCCTTCGTACGGGGTGGTGTCCTTGACCGGACGCAGATCCACCAGCGAACCGGGCAGGAACGCGCGGATGCCGTTGGTCATGACGGTCAGGCCGCCCTTCACCTTGCCGGTGATGGTGCCGGTAACCAGCTCGCCGTTTTCCAGGGCCTTTTCCAGTTGCAGCCAGGCCGACAGGCGCTTGGCGCGGTCACGCGACAGGATGGTGTCGCCGTAGCCGTTTTCCAGGGAATCGATGGCCACCGAGACGAAATCGCCGGGTTGCACTTCGAGCTCGCCCTGGTCATTCAGGAACTCTTCCAGGGGGATCAGCGCTTCGGACTTCAGGCCGGCGTTGACGACGACGAAATTATGGTCGACGCGCACGACTTCGGCGCTGATGACCTCGCCGGACTTCATGTCCTGGCTCTTGAGGCTTTGTGCGAAAAGGTCGGCGAAACTTTCGCCGCCGGTGGCGGTAGTGGAAACGGAAGACATGGGGTTGAAATCCATTGGGCCGAAATGGCCGTTAAGAACACACCGCAGCGGATTGCCCGCCACAGTGGAGTCAAAATACCTGCCTGCCGGTTTGCCCTGCGGGGTGGCCCGTGGGGGTTGCGCCTGGCGAGGACAGGGCCTAATCAAATAAAACTAGGCCCGGACGTTGTACGTTCGTAATACGTTGTACCGTCCGGGCGATTTTGCAGCGCAGAATCCGACAAATAGGCTATTTGCCTGGGCTATAGCCTCAGCTATCTGCCTTATTGCCGGCCTGCTGCCAAAAATCCAGTATTGCCTGCACCGTTTCTGCAATCGTCAAATCAGAGGAATCCAGTACGTGTGCGTCTGCTGCGGGAGCCAGCGGCGCCGTGGCGCGTTCGGTATCGCGGGCGTCTCGCTCGCGCATGTCTCGCAGAAGGTCGTCTAGATTAGCAGAAATTCCCTTTTCGATCAACTGCTTACGCCGCCTCTCGGCCCGGGCCACCACATCGGCAACCAGGAACACCTTCAGCGACGCGTCCGGGAAGACCACGGTGCCCATGTCGCGACCGTCGGCGACCAGCCCGGGAGGCCGCCGAAACGCGCGCTGGCGCTCCAGCAGCGCCCGGCGCACGCCCGGAAACGCGGCGATACGAGAAGCGAAATTACCGACTTCCTCGCGCCGGATGTCGTGCCCGACATCGACGCCGGCCAGGTATACGTGCGGGCCGTCAAAGCGGACGTCCAGCGTTTCGGCCACGCGCGCCACACCGGGCTCATCGTCGACGGACACGCCTTGGTTCAAGGCTGCCAGGGCGGTCAGGCGGTACAGCGCGCCACTGTCCAGCACGGCCCATCCCAGCGCCTTGGCAACGCGATGAGCCACCGTGCCCTTGCCGGACGCGGTGGGGCCATCGATCGTGATGACGGCGGCAAAAGAGTCAGTCAATGAAGAGGAAGTCATGGTGAAAGTGCGCTAGGCCGACACGAGGCTTGCGTAAACATCAAAATAACCCGGGAACGTCTTGCTGACGCAACCCGGGTCCAAAATTCGAACGGCGGCGGGCCCGAAAGCCGCCAATGAAAAGCACATGGCCATGCGGTGATCGTCCCAGGTGCCGATGTGCGCGTCGCGCCAGGCGTCCTGGGCCGGTGGGATGACCCGCAGCCAATCGGGCCCGGATTCCACCGTTGCCCCCAGCTTTTCAAGCTCGGTTTGCATGGCATGGATGCGGTCTGTTTCCTTGACGCGCCAGCTGCCGATGTTACGCAGCCGGCAAGGGCCGTCGGCATACAAGGCCAGCGCCGCAGCCGTCATGGCCGCGTCCGGAATCAGGTTGAAGTCGGTGTCGAAGGCCTTCAGACGCGCCCCGTCCGCCACTCTTACGCCGGCAACCTCGATCCAATCGGGCCCGTAGGTGACCGTGGCGCCCATTTGCGCCAGCGTGTCGGCGAAGGCGACATCGCCCTGAATGCTGTCCGCGCCCACGCCGGTCACGCGCAACGGGCCGCCGCCGATCGCGCCCAGCGCAAGAAAGTAGGACGCTGTCGAGGCATCGCCTTCGACCGCGATCTGGCCCGGGCTACGGTAGCCCGCCCCGCCTTCGATCACGAAGCGGCTCCAGCCGTCGCGCTGCACCTGCACGCCAAACCGCGCCATCAGGTTCAGCGTGATTTCGATGTAAGGCTTGGAGATCAGCTCGCCCACCACTTCGATGGTCACGGGCTTGCCACTGCTGCCGGCCTGCAACGGCGCGGCGAGCAACAAGGCCGTCAGGAACTGACTGGAAACCGAGCCCTGCACGCGCGTAACCGCCTCGTCGGCGATCTGGCCGCGGCCGATATGCAGCGGCGGATAGCCGGGCTGGCCCAGATAATCGATGCGGGCGCCCAGCGCATTCAGGGCATCCGCCAGATCACCAATGGGCCGTTCATGCATGCGCGGCACGCCCGACAGTCGGTAGTCACCGCCCATCAGCGCCAACGCGGCGGTCAGCGGACGGATGGCAGTGCCCGCATTGCCCATGAAAAGATCCGCGCTTTCCACCGGGAAACGACGCACGCCCTCTACCGTGACGCGACCGGCATCCAGGCCGGACACCTGCACGCCCAATTGGCGCAAGGCCCCAAGCATGACGCGCGTGTCATCGGAATCCAGCAGCCCGGTGATCAGCGTGCTGCCTTCGGCGATGGCCGACAACAGCAACACGCGGTTGGAAATGCTTTTTGAACCGGGCAAGGCCATTACGCCGTGCGCCTGCCGCACGCGCGGCAGGTCCAGATAAGGCAAAGCGCCCATGTCAGTTACTCCTGTTGCCACTTGCGGCGCGCCTGGGCCGCAGTGTCCAGCAAAGCCAGCAAGGCCGCGTCGTCGCCATTGGCAATGGCGCGTTCGGCTCGGTCCAGCACGGCGCGCACCTCGGCAAGCTCGGCCAGCATCGCGTCGCGATTGGATAAAAAGATATCGCGCCACATCTCGGGCGAACCCGCCGCGATGCGCGTGAAATCGCGAAACCCACTACCCGCCAGCTCAAGGCGCGTGCGGGCATCGGCGGCCGTGGCCACCTGCTCCATATAGACGGCGGACAGCAGATGCGGCAGGTGGCTGACCGACGCAAGCACGCGGTCGTGCGCGTCGGCGTCCATGTCGATGACGCTGGCGCCGCAGGCTTGCCACGCACGACGCACCAGCGCGATGGACGCGGCGCTGTTCTGCGGCAACGGCGTCAAGATGACGGTGCGGCCGCGATACAGCGAGGCATCGGCGGCGTCGGGGCCCGTGCGCTCGGCGCCGGCAATCGGGTGCCCCGGCACGAAGCGCCCGATTTGCTCGCCCAACGCTTGGCGCGCCGCATCGACCACTTCGGCCTTGGTGCTGCCCGCATCGGTGACGACGGTGTTGGCGCCCAGATGGGGAAGCATCCGCGACAACACGTTTTTCAGGCCACCGACCGGTGTGGATAGAAGAACCAGATCCGCGCGTGCGGCGGCATCTTCGGCGCTGACCGCTTCGTCGATCAGTCCCAGCTCAACAGCGCGCGCCAGCGATGCGGCGTTACGCCCCACGCCCAGCACGCGCCCTACCTGCCCTGCCTGGCGCAGCGCGGCGGCAAACGAACCACCGATCAAGCCCACACCCACCACGGCCAATACAGGAATCAGGGGGCCAGCGGCCCCCTGATCGGAAGAAGGTAACGCGTCGTTCATGTGGCCAGGATGTCGGTCAGGGCATCAATAAAGCGGGCGTTCTCTTCAGGCAGCCCGATCGACACACGCAACCATTCCGGCAGGCCATCGCCCGCGACGGGACGAACGATTACGCCACGCTTAAGCAATTCCAGATTGATGCGGGGCGCGTCGCCCACGTGCACCAGCACGAAATTGCCGAAGCTGGGCACATAGCGCAGCCCAAGCCGATCGAAGGCGGTGCAAAGCTGCGCCTTGCCCGACTTGTTCGATGCGTAGGCTTCTTCCAGGTAGGCGGCATCGCCCAAGGCGGCGATCGCCGCTGCCTGTGCCAACGTGTTCACGTTGAACGGCTGACGCACGCGATTAAGCAAGTCAGTCAACGGCGGTTGCGACACCGAAAAGCCCACCCGCAACCCCGCCAGCCCATAGGCCTTGGAGAACGTGCGAGAAATGATCAGGTTCGGGAAACGGCGTGCCAGCGCGGTGCTGTCGAAGCGATATTCCGGATCCAGGTATTCGTTGTAGGCCTCGTCCAGCACCACGGTGACGCGATCGCCGTGAGCGGCGTGCACGCGCTCCAGGAAAGACGCAATCTTGTCGCCAGGCACGAACGTACCGGTGGGATTGTTCGGGTTGGCAATGAACAGCAAGCGCGTGTCGTCGGCAATGGCGTCAAACATGGCGTCAAGGTCATGACCGTAGTCTTTTGCCGGCACCACGATGTGACGCGCACCGCGCGCTTGCGTGGCAAGCCGATAGACCGCAAACGAATGTTGCGCGTAGACGGCCGACGAACCCGGCTCCAGCAGCGCCAATGCCGCGATTTCCAGGATGTCGTTCGAGCCGTTGCCCAACGTGATCCAGTTCATCGGCACGCCATAGCGTTCGGCCAGCGCGGCCTTCAGATCGAAGCCGTTGGGGTCCGGATAACGCGCCAGGGACTCGGCTGCGGCCAACATCGCGGCGCGCGCCGACTTGGGCATGCCCAAGGGGTTTTCGTTAGAGGCCAGCTTGACGATGCCCGCCGGATCCAACCCGAATTCACGGGCCAGTTCTTCAATGGGCTTGCCCGCCTGATAGGGCGCAATGGCGCTGACGTGCGCCGGGGCAACGAGGGGCTTGGATGCGGTGGTCATGGTGTGGGCTCACGGCGCCGGGTACGAACCCAGCACCTTCAGGTAGGCAACCTGCGCCTGCAACGTGGCAAGCGCGCGCTGAACGTTCGGATCATTACGATGACCCAGGACGTCTACGTAAAAATAATATTCCCACTGGCCGGTGCGCGCGGGGCGCGACTCGAAGCGGGTCATCGACACGCCGTTGTCCGCCAGGGGCGCCAGCATTTCGTAGACGGCGCCGGCGCGGTTGGGCACGGCCAGGATCAGGCTGGTCTTGTCCTTGCCGCTGACCAGCGGCTGGATATTGCCGATGGCCAAGAACCGGGTGCGGTTGTGCGGATCGTCCTGAATGCCGGCCGCGATGACTTGAAGATTCCAGGCGGGCGCGGCCACTTCACCGGCAATCGCCGCGATGGTCGGGTCGCCCGCCGAGGCGCGCGCCGCTTCGGAGTTGCTGGACGCGGCAACCCGTTCCACATCGGGATAGTTGCGTGTCAGCCAACCCTGGCACTGCGCCAGCGCTTGCGGGTGCGCGGAAATGGTCTTGATGCCGTCCATGGTGCCCGACTGCGACATCAGGCAATGGCGGATCACCAGCGAGCGCTCGCCCAGGATCGTCAGCGGCGTATTCAGCAGCAGATCCAGGCTGCGGTTGACGGCGCCCTCGGTGGAGTTTTCCACCGGCACCATGCCCACATCGGCCTGCCCGCCCTCGACGGCGCGAAACACCTCGTCAAACGACGCGCAAGGCAGCTTCTGAACGGCGTGGCCAAAATGCTCCAGCGCCGCCTGCTCGGAAAACGAACCTTGCGGGCCCAGGTAGGCAACTGTCATGCCGCGTTCCAGGCCTCGGCAGGCCGAGATGATTTCGGTCCAGACCGACGCCACGCCCGCATTCGGAAACGGGCCGGGGTTGATCTGCTGCAAGCGGCGGATGACTTCGGCCTCCCGCTCGGGGCGCAGCACCGGGCCATCGGCTTGTGCGGCGTGCTTGGCTTCGCCGACTTCCAGTGCGGCGCGGGCGCGCTGCGACAGCAGGTCGAGGATCTGCGCGTCCAGCGCATCGATGCGTTCGCGCAAGGGGCGCAACTTGCGTTGCAGGTCTTCATCCATAGCGGCGCTCGAATTCCTTCAGGTACTCGACCAACGCTTCAACCCCCGCAAGAGGTACGGCGTTGTAGATGGACGCGCGCATGCCGCCCACGCTCTTGTGACCCTTCAGCTGGGTCAGCCCCGCCGCATCGGCGCCTTGCAGGAAGGTGTCGTTGAGCGATTCGTCGCGCAGCACAAACGGCACGTTCATGCGCGAACGCACGGGCGCGTGAATGGGATTGCGGTAGAACCCACTGCTGTCCAGGTAGCCGTACAGCAGATCGGCCTTGGCCTTGTTGGCGGCTTCCATGCCCGCCACGCCGCCGTTGGCCTTGACCCACTTGAACACCAGGCCCGCGACATAGATCGCGAAGGTAGGCGGCGTGTTGTAGCGCGAATGTTCGGCGGCCACGTTGGCGTAGTCGAACGCCGACGGGCAGATGGGCAAGGCGTGGCCGATCAGGTCGCGGCGGGCGATGACCATGGTCACGCCTGCCGGGCCTGCGTTTTTCTGCGCGCCGGCATACACCATGCCGCAGCGCGTGATGTCCATGGGCCGGGACAGGAAATGCGACGACGCATCCACCACCAGTGGCACATCGGGCGCGCCCAGCGCGGCGGTGTCGGGCCAGTCCATGAACTCGACGCCGCCAATCGTTTCGTTGCTGCAAAGATGCAGGTAGGCCGATTCCTGGCGCACGTTCCAGGTGTCGACCGGCGGCACCCAGGTCAACGGCGCCTGCTCGCGGCCATCCAGCTGGATGGCTTGCTCGCTGCTGGCCGCCACGTGGGTGCTGCCGTAGCGAGCCGCTTCCTTGTACGAACGCTTGGACCAATGGCCCGTCACGACGAAGTCGGCGGCCGGCGTGCCGCGGCGCCCCATGAGATTCATGGGGACGATGGCGTTCTCCCCGGAACCCCCGCCTTGCATGAACATGACCGCGTAATCAGCGGGCAAGCCCAGCAGATCGCGCAAATCGGATTCGGCTTCGTCGCAGATCTGCACGAAGTGCTTGCCGCGATGGGACATTTCCATCACCGACATGCCACTGCCATGCCAATCCAGCATCTCAGCTGCTGCTTGCTGCAATACCACCTCGGGCAAGGCCGAGGGGCCTGCCGAGAAGTTCCAGGGGCGGGCCATTATTGCTCCGTAGGTTCCGTCGAATCCGTCGAGTCCGCTGCGCCGTTGCTATCGTCGCCGCCTTCCGCCTGACCGTCTTCGGCCTGGACGTCGTCGTCCAGTTCGCCGTCGTCGTCCGCGTCGCTTTCCACAACACGACGCACGCCGGACAGCGTGCTGCCGTCGTCAACGTTGATCAGCGTGACGCCCTGCGTGGCGCGGCCCATTTCGCGGATTTCCGCGACACGGGTACGCACCAGCACACCGCCGGTGGTGATCAACATGATTTCGTCGGTCGGGTTGACCAGCACCGCGCCCACCACCTTGCCGTTACGCGAGGTGGTCTGAATGGCGATCATGCCCTTGGTGCCACGGCCGTGGCGGGTGTATTCGCCGATCGGGGTGCGCTTGCCGTAACCGTTTTCGGTTGCGGTCAGCACGGTCTGCGTTTCGTCGCCGGCCACCAGCAGCGCGATGACGGTCTGCGTTTCTTCCAGCATCATGCCGCGTACGCCGCGGGCGTTGCGGCCCATCGGACGGACGTCGTTTTCGTCAAAGCGCACGGCCTTGCCCGAATCCGAGAACAGCATGACGTCGTGCTTGCCGTCCGTGAGGTCGGCGCCGATGAGGTAGTCGCCGTCGTCAAGGTCCACGGCAATGATGCCGGCCTTGCGCGGGTTGGAGAAGTCGGATAGCGGGGTCTTCTTGACCGTACCGCGCGAGGTCGCCATGAAGACGTAGTGATCTTCGCTGAATTCCTTGACCGGGAGCACCACCGTGACCTTCTCGCCATCAGCCAGCGGGAACATGTTGACGATCGGCTTGCCGCGCGAGTTGCGCGTGCCTTGCGGCACTTCCCAGACCTTCAGCCAGTACACACGGCCACGATTCGAGAAGCACAGGAGGTAATCGTGCGTGTTCGCGATGAACAGCTGGTCGATCCAGTCGTTTTCCTTCATCGCCGTGGCTTGCTTGCCGCGTCCACCGCGCTTTTGCGAACGGTATTCGGACAGCGGCTGGCTCTTGATGTAGCCACCGTGCGACAGGGTCACGACCATGTCGGTCGGCGTGATCAGGTCTTCGGTGTCGAGCTCGGTCGCGTTCAGTTCGATTTCCGATCGGCGCGAATCCTTCGTGTTCGTCGAGAATTCGGCCTTGATGGCCTGAAGCTCGTCGCTGATGATGGTCGTGATGCGCTCGGGGCGTGCGAGGATGTCGAGCAGGTCGGCGATGGTGGACATGATGTCCTTGTATTCGCCAACGATCTTGTCCTGCTCAAGCCCGGTCAGGCGTTGCAGGCGCATGTTCAGGATTTCCTGAGCTTGCGTGTCGCTCAGACGGTACAGGCCGTCGCCTTGAAGACCGAACTCGTCGCCCAGGTCATCCGGACGGAAGGCCGCGCGGCCTCCCGGCGTGTCGCCATCGGCGCGCGAGAGCATGTCGCGAACCAGCGACGAATCCCACGATTTGGCCATCAATTCCTGGCGCGCGACGGGAGGCGTCGGCGCGGCCTTGATGATCGTGATGAAGTCGTCGATGTTTGCCAGCGCAACGGCCAGGCCTTCCAGCACGTGGCCGCGTTCGCGAGCCTTGCGCAACTGGAACACCGTGCGGCGCGTGACCACTTCGCGGCGATGCTGCAGGAAGTAGTCGATCATCTGCTTCAGGTTGAGCAGGCGCGGCTGGCCATCGACCAGTGCCACCAGGTTCATCCCGAAGGTGTCTTGCAACTGCGTATTCTTGTACAGGTTGTTCAGCACAACCTCGGGCACTTCACCGCGCTTGAGCTCGATGACCAGGCGCATGCCGTCCTTGTCGGACTCGTCGCGAATATCGGAGATGCCTTCGATCTTCTTGTCGTTGACGAGTTCGGCGATACGTTCCTGCAGCGTCTTCTTGTTGACCTGGTAGGGGATGGCGTCGATGACGATGGCTTGGCGGTTGCCCTTTTCCATGTCTTCGAAGTGCGTCTTGGCGCGCATGATGACGCGACCGCGACCCGTGCGATAACCCTCGCGCACGCCGGACATGCCGTAAATGATGCCGCCCGTGGGGAAGTCCGGCGCCGGGATGATCTCGATGAGTTCATCGACCGTGCAGGCCGGATTGCGCAGGCAGTACAGGCAGCCGTCGACCACTTCCTGCAAGTTGTGCGGCGGGATATTGGTGGCCATGCCCACGGCAATGCCAGAGCTGCCGTTCACCAGCAGGTTGGGCAGGCGCGAAGGCAACAGCAGCGGTTCTTGTTCGCTGCCGTCATAGTTGGGGCCGAAGTCCACCGTCTCCTGGTCGATGTCGGCCAGCAGCTCGTGGGCGATCTTCGCCAGGCGGATTTCGGTGTACCGCATCGCTGCGGCGTTATCGCCGTCGATGGAGCCGAAGTTACCTTGGCCGTCCACAAGCATGTAGCGCATGGAGAAATCCTGCGCCATGCGGACGATGGTGTCGTACACGGATTGGTCACCGTGGGGGTGGTATTTACCGATTACATCCCCGACGATACGCGCCGACTTCTTGTAAGCGCGGTTCCAATCGTTGTTCAGCTCATGCATCGCGTAGAGCACGCGCCGGTGGACGGGCTTGAGCCCATCCCGCACATCCGGTAGCGCCCGCCCAACGATCACGCTCATTGCGTAATCGAGGTAACTGCGGCGCATCTCTTCTTCCAGCGAAACCGGAAGCGTCTCCTTGGCAAAGGAATCCATATATATAACGACAGAATCGTGTAAGGAGGAACCCGGGCCGGGTAAACAGGAAATTCTATCATTCGATTCCGTTCCCGTTTGCCCGGCTTGCTTGCGGTGTGCCGCAAGGCGTCGGCCCGGGTGGCCGGTCGGACAGGTCCTTGGACCGCCGGGCCACGCCCTCCGCCCCTGTTGTCAAAAACCAACATGGAAAACCGAACGAGCGCCGAAAACGCCGTATCCAGCATTAATGCGCCTCTCCAGGGAAGCCAAAGGTGCCCAAATGCCTTAAGATTGTTTCCAGCACGCAGGAAACCCAGTAGCTAATCCTTTGAACCAGCTCTTGGCGTTGCTATACTGGCCCCGTTTTCCTGATATGCGGCGGGGGTTCGCTGCGAGTCACTTATCCAGCTTCAAGCTCAACGAGGAGAAACATGAACAAACCCTCCAAATTCGCTCTGGCGCTCGCCTTCGCCGCCGTCACGGCCTCTGGTGTAGCTTCCGCGCAAACCGTGGACAACTGGCGCAACCCGTTCGGTAACGTTTGGAAAAACGGTACGAACGAACTGTGCTGGCGCGATGCTTTCTGGACCCCTGCCACCGGTATCCCCGGTTGCGACGGTGTCCCGGTTGCACAACAGAAGGCGAAGCCGGCCCCGATGGCGGCAAAGGTCGTGTTCAATGCTGACACGTTCTTCGACTTCGACAAGTCGACCCTGAAGCCCGAAGGTCGTCAGCTGCTGGATCAAGTCGCCCAGCAAGCTCGCGGTATCGAGCTGGAAACCATCATTGCTGTTGGCCACACCGATTCGATCGGTACTGACGCCTACAACCAGAAGCTGTCCGAGCGCCGCGCCGCTTCGGTCAAGACCTACCTGGTCAGCAAGGGTATCGACCCCAACCGTATCTACACGGAAGGTAAGGGCGAGTCGAACCCGATCGCTTCCAACAAGACGAAAGAGGGCCGCGCCCAAAACCGTCGCGTTGAAATCGAAATCGTGGGTAGCCGCAAGTAATTGCCGGACTAGCTACAATAAGGGGCCTCGCATAGCGAGGCCCTTTTTTTCGCCCGTCATGCACTAGCTTGGTGCCATGGCCTGCGGCTTGCCTCGCCCTTGCGCGTGAGCCGCCCCTCTATATATATAGCGTCGCCTTTCGCTGGACCTTCCCATGACCACGCAAATTCACGACTCCGACCGCCCTGCCGTCAACGCCGACCAAGCCGAACTGGACAAGTTCAGCGCCCTGGCCAGCCGCTGGTGGGATCCCGAAAGCGAGTTCAAGCCGCTGCATGCCATCAACCCGCTACGGCTGGAATGGATTCAGGAATGTGCGGGCAACCTGGCGGGCAAGAAAGTGCTGGACGTCGGTTGCGGCGGAGGCATCCTGGCTGAAGCCATGGCGCGCGGCGGCGCGGAAGTCACGGGTATCGACCTGGCGGACAAGTCCCTTAAAGTGGCTCGCTTGCACGGATTGGAATCGGGCGTAAAGGTGGAATATCGCAACGTGCCGGTTGAAGAGTTGGCTGTCGAACAGCCCGGGCAGTACGACGTGGTCACCTGCATGGAAATGCTGGAACACGTGCCGGACCCGGCGTCCATCGTGCGCGCCTGCTCAACGCTGGTCAAACCGGGCGGCTGGGTGTTCTTTTCGACACTGAATCGCAACGCCAAGGCCTTCCTCTTCGCTATCATTGGCGCCGAATATGTTCTGCGACTGCTGCCGCGTGGCACGCACAGCTACGACCAGTTCATCAAGCCCAGCGAACTGTCCGCCGCCGCCCGCGCTGCCCAGCTTGAGCCGGTCAGCATGCGTGGCATGGAATACAACCCGATTACGCAGATCTACTCGCTGTCGTCCGACACCTCGGTCAACTACCTGATGGCTACCCGCAAATGAGCGCCCTGATCCTGTTTGATTTCGACGGCACCCTGGCCGACACCGCCCCCGACCTGGCCGCCGCCGCCAACCAGCAGCGCACGCGTCGCGGCCTGGAGCCCATGCCGTATGAAGCCTTGCGTCCGGTAGCGTCGCAAGGCGCGCGTGGCCTGCTTCGGGTGGCGCTGGACCTGGCGCCCGGCGATCCGGATTACGAGCCGACCCGCCTCCAGTTCCTGGAAGACTACGCGGCCAGCTCCACGGTGCACAGCAAGCTGTTTCCCGGCATCGAGCAATTGCTGGCGAATATTCGCGAACGCGGCCTGTCGTGGGGCATCGTCACCAATAAAGTGACGTATCTGACGCTGCCCATCGTCGAGTTCCTGGATCTGACCCGCGACAGCGCCGTGCTGGTCTGCGGCGACACCACCGCCCACGCCAAGCCGCACCCGCTGCCCCTGCAACATGCGGCTCGTGAAGCCGGGTTTGCCACGGACCGCTGCGTCTACGTGGGCGACGACCTTCGCGATATTCAGGCGGCGCACGCCGCAGGCATGCCCGCCGTGGCAGCCGCGTACGGGTACGTGGGCGAAGACGACGACATCATCAGCTGGCAGGCCGAAACCTGCGCCAATACCCCGGAAGAGCTCTGGGCCGCCATCCAACCGTTGCTGCCCAGCGACGTGCGCTGAAGCGGGCTGGTGGCGGACCCAGGGTCCGCCGCCTTTCACGACCGGCCTCACTCCATCGGCCTGTCCCAATCGGCCTGTCCCAATCGGCGTCCCCCAATCGGCCTGTCCCGGCCGGCCTGTCCCAATCGGCCTGTCCCCATCGGCCTCTTCCTTCAGCCTCTCCCTTCAGCCTCTCCCCTCAGCCTGCCTGATTCATCCCCCTTACGCGCCGCCTCCCGGTCGCCCTGCTCGCGCTGATCATCCCAAGCGTCCCGTCCGGCCCGGGGCTGCGCTGGTATTAGCGCTGGTATTAGTTGATCGGGGCGAACAATCTTTCCGCTCGTGCCTGCTTTATCCCGATTTCGAACTCCCTTAAAGTGTGAACCATCCCCGGCAATCAGGAACTTCCCGATAACCGACTCGGCCTTTGCCGGCGCAGGACTGCGGTTTTATCCGCCCCGCTTCCTTCACCGCACACGCATCACCGCACACGCTTTACCGCACACGCCCTTCCGCAGGCGGACATAGCGCCGCCAGCAGCGCGCCACGCTAATTCCGCGGCGCATACCTGACCTTTTCGACCACAACGCCCTGCCCCCGCGCGCCGCCAGTCGGCATCGCGCTAGAGGAATGCCTATGCTTTTGCCCATCCTGCTACTTTCCGCCGCCGGTTTCACCATCCTGACCACCGAATTCCTGATCGTCGGCCTCTTGCCCGGCCTGGCCCGCGATCTGAATGTGACCGTTTCACAGGCAGGCCTGCTGGTCACGCTGTTTGCTTTCACGGTTGCCGCCACGGGTCCCTTATTGACGGCCTTGATGGCCAACGTAGAGCGCAAACGCCTGTTTATCGGCGTCTTGGCGTTGTTCGGCGTGTCAAACGCCGTAGCCGCCATGGCGCCAAACATCTGGGTCATGGCCGTGGCCCGCTTCGTGCCGGCCTTGGCTTTGCCCGTATTCTGGTCGCTGGCCAGCGCCACCGCCGTTGAACTGGTGGGCCCCGCGCGTGCCGGCCGAGCCATCTCGCTGGTCGCCTTCGGTATCGTGGCGGCCACCGTGTTCGGCATCCCGATCGGCGTGCTGATATCGGACGCTTTCGGTTGGCGTGCCGCGTTCTGGGTGCTGTCCGGCGTGGCGTTCGCCAAAGCCCTGCTGCTGCTGCTGACCTTTCCCAGCACCCGTATCCGCGCCGACAGCGTCAAGCTAGTGACACAGCTACGCATCCTGCGCGACCCGATCGTGCTGGGCCATGTTGTGCTGTCGCTGCTGGTGTTTACCGGCATGTTCACGGCCTACACCTATTTGGCCGATATGCTTGAGCGGCTGGCAGGGTTCAACGGCCAGATCGTGGGCTGGACAATGATGGCGTTTGGCGCCGTGGGCTTGATCGGCAACACGCTGGGCGGCCGCATGGTGGACCGCAGCCCCCTGGGTGCAACGGCGCTGTTTTCTTCCATGATGGCGGCCGGGCTGGTGTTCGTCGCGCCGGTGATGCAATCGCACGGTTTGCTTGCGGTGGCCCTGGGGCTCTGGGGTATCGCCCAGGCGGCGCTGTTTATTGTGTGCCACGTCCGGCTCATGAAGGCGGCTCCGCAGGCGCCGGCCTTTGCCGCGTCGCTGAATATTTCCGGCGCCAATATCGGCATCGGGCTGGGCGCCGTGGTGGGCGGCCATGTCATCGATAACTATGGGCTGGCATCGTTGGGCTGGGCGGCCGCGCTGATCGTGGCGATTTCCGTGGGCTTGGCGCTGGCGCTGATGGCGGCTTCACGCGGCCGCGCGCCCGCGGAACCTGCGTGCGCAAACGCCGTCTAAGCCGAGTAAGACACTGGCCGAAACCGCTGTCGCCCCCACGCCACGCCTTGTTTGGCAGGCATGTGGACAGTACAGCAGGCTATGGCATTTACCAGTACAATAGAAAGTTCTTGGGGCCGATCCGGATTCGACGTGGGTCGCGAAACAACTCAGGGCATGCCGAGCACCAGTTCGCTCGTTAAACCACTGGAAACACTACAAACGCCAACGACGAGCGTTTCGCTCTCGCCGCTTAAGCGGTGAGCCGCTGCACTGATCTGTCCTTGGGTCAGGCGGAGGAAGGCAACTTCCTAGGGGGGTAACCCTCGAACCGCAGCAGCGACATTCACAAGGAATCGGTCTGCGCTGGGGTCACACGGCTCAGATTTAAATTACGTGAATCGCTTTGGTCCGGCCTGTCGGTTGGCTAAGTCCAAAGTTAAAACTAAATAAATCGACTACGCATGTAGAACTGATTGCAGAGGGCTTGCGGACGGGGGTTCAATTCCCCCCGGCTCCACCAAATACCCTTGATGCCGGTTTTTCTGATTTTCGACATTTTGATTTTCAGGAATAACGTTTTTGCCGAAAGGCACATTACTGACCGGCACTGACCGCTAGACGCAAAAAGCCGCTCGACATATCGTCGAGCGGCTTTTTCTTTTGGGATTTCCGAAACGGTTTGGCCGATCAACCCGCCGCCTTCGTCGCTAAATGGCGGTCCAGCGCGGCTCGGGCCCGCTGCGCATACGCGGGATCCGCGCGTTCATCCAGAATCTGCCCAAGGTGACGAAGCTGGCCCTCGGTATTGCCCACATTCATGCTAATGCGCATGTGCGCCTGTAACTGCGGTTCAGTGCCCGGCAGTGCCGACAGCATTGCCACCGTGGCGAGCTCCCGGCTTTGCCAATCCAGATTGTCGCGTTCAAAAATATCGCCGAACAGATGCGCACGCAGGTATTCGTTGGCGACGGGTGCGAAGTCGAACAGCGGCCCCGCCACCTCCCCGCCCGACAGCTTGGTTTGATTGGCGGTGCCCGCCGCAAGCAAGGCGTCGCCTTTCGGGATGGGACGGCTGGGTTCGGTGCCGGGTGCGTCGTTGATGCCGCGCTGCTTGCGCGCCTGCTGCACTTTCATCAACTCGCCCAGGGCGTTCAGGCTGCGCGGGAATCCGGCGTACGCGTAAAGCTGCACCAGCACTTCCTTGGCGTCGCTAAGCGTCATGCCGGCATCCAAGCCTTGATTTAAAGCGGCGTTCAGCTTGCCCAGGTCGCCGGCGGCTGCAAAAGCCGCAATCGGCACAATCGCTTGTTGACGGATAGAAAGCGTCTGGTCGGTAAGCGAAGACGCGGTTTGTGCGGGGGACATGGGTGGGGACTCCTGTGGATTCGCGGCGGACCGGGCGGTCGGGGTGGGCGGCGCGGTCGGGGTGGGCGGAGCAGCCTGGACGCCCGTGCAAGCCAGGCTCAGGCTCATCGCCAATGCGCGGCCATAACCCCGCGTAGCGGCGGATTTAGCGCGCGTTATATTGTTCATCGCTGACTTTTTCCATCCAGGTCACGTTCTTGCCTTGAGCCGTGCCGGTGACCGCAAGGTGGGTCATCGCGGTGTGGGGTGCCGCGCCGTGCCAGTGCTTGACATTGGGCGGGCACCAGACCACGTCGCCTGGGCGTATCTCCTGCACGGGGCCGCCCCATTCCTGAGTGAGGCCCACGCCCGACACCACGACCAGGCGTTGGCCTGCGGGGTGCGTATGCCAGGCGGAACGCGAACCGGGCTCGAAGGTGACCAAGCCGCCCGACGCGTTGATGTGCGCGTCGGCCGGCCAGACCGGATCCACCCGCACAGGTCCGGTGAAGTAATCCTCGGGCCCGGCCATCGAAGGCTGACTGCCCGCGCGCGTTAGCTGTTGGCTGCCTTTGGCCGGCTTGGATTCGAGCGCTTCGGCGGGGCCCGCGCCGCTCGCAGGGCCCGCGGAACCCGCGGAACCCGTGTGCAGCGCCGCCAGGCAGATGGCTGTTTTACAAAGCGTGTTCATGGAGGGGTCCTGTTCTGTGTTGGAAAGGCGGCGCAATGCCGTTGCGCCGATCGCTTTTTCACACTGTATGATCCGAACCATTAGCTGAGAAGACTGCAAAATACGCACACACCGGTGTACAAAATTCACCAATGGCGAAAGAAAACCTGAACGACCTGCAAGCTTTCGTGGCCGTGGCTCGCGAACGCAGCTTTACCCGGGCGGCTGCGCAACTGGGCGTGTCGCGCTCTGCGCTCAGCCATGCCATGCTTGCCCTGGAAGCGCGCCTGGGCGTGCGCTTATTGACGCGCACCACCCGCAGCGTTTCCACCACCGAGGCCGGCAAGCGGCTGCTGGACGTGCTGGCGCCCAGGCTTGGCGAGATCGAGCAGGAACTGGCTTCGCTGAGCGCGATGCGTGACAAACCAGCCGGCACGGTGCGCATCACGGCGCACGACCACGCCATCGCCACAGTGCTTTGGCCACGGTTGGCGCCCTTGCTGAAGCAATATCCCGACATCCAGATCGAGTTCAGCGTGGATTACGCGTTCACGGATATTGCCGCGCATCGTTTTGATGCGGGCGTGCGCGTGGGCAACCGGGTGGATAAGGACATGATCGCGGTAGGCATCGCGCCCGAACTGCGCATGGCTGTAGCGGGATCTCCGGAGTATCTGGCGGGCAAGCCGCTGCCGACCACACCGCATGAGCTGACCGAGCATCGCTGCGTGAACTTGCGCCTTCCCACCCATGGCGGCTTGTATGCCTGGGATTTTGAAAAGAATGGGCAGGCTTTGAATGTCCGCGTTGATGGCCAGACCGTGTTCAACAACACCTTCCTGATGCTGCAAGCGGCGCTGGACGGTCTGGGCCTGGCGTACGTTCCGTTTGACTTGATGAAGCCGCATATCGACAGCGGCCGCCTGATCCCGGTGCTTGAGGATTGGTGGCCCCAATTTCCCGGCTACCACCTCTACTACGCCAGCCGACGCCAGATCTCGCCCGCGCTGGCGCTCGTGATCGAAGCGCTGCGTTACCGGGCCGACGACGCGCAGCCGTAGCGCCGCCCCGCAGCAAACCCTTCCTCGCCCGCTCACAAAGTTGGCTTTTTTGCGTCTTAAGAACGGGCCATGACACCTCGCGGTCGTCGTCCCCTGCGTCTCGGAATATTGCAGTTACAGACATAATCCGTCACATATTACGAATACTTTCACGACATAATGGACGCCACCACGCTCTGGGGAGGGTCATCTTGTGATGAAAGTCCTATCCATCTTTGGGACCCGTCCCGAAGCGATCAAGATGGCACCGCTGGTCACCGCGCTTGGCAAAGAGCCACAGATACAGAGCGTGGTTTGCGTGACCGGCCAGCACCGCGAGATGTTGGACCAGGTCCTGGCGCTGTTTGACCTGCGCGCCCAGCACGACCTGGACGTCATGGTCCCCAACCAAACGCTCAACGGCCTGTATGCGCGGCTGATCGCAAGCGTGGACAGGGTACTGGACGCGGAGCAGCCCGACTGCGTACTGGTGCACGGCGACACCAGCACCGCGTCGGCGTGTGCGCTGGCATCTTTCCACCGGCGCGTGCGCATCGGCCACGTCGAAGCCGGTTTGCGCACCGGCAATCTGGCGATGCCGTTCCCGGAAGAGATGAACCGGCGCGTCGTCGATGCCGTGGGCGATTGGTTGTTTGCCCCCACGGCGCAATCGCGCGCCAACCTGATGCGCGAAAACCTTGCCGGAAAAATCACCGTAACGGGCAACACCGTGATCGACGCCCTGGCGATGACCTGCGCCAAGCTGGACCCGGCCGGGCCGCTCGCACAAGGTCTGGACGCGCGCTACGACTGGTTGGACCCAAAGCGGCGCCTGCTGCTGGTCACCGGCCATCGACGCGAGAGTTTCGGCGATGGCTTCAAGAACATTTGCGCGGCGCTGGCGGAACTGGCGCGCCGCAATGATTTGCAGATTGTGTACCCGGTGCATCTGAACCCGCAGGTGCGCAATGTGGTCATGACGGACCTGGCCGGGCTGTCGCATGTCCATCTGATCGATCCCCTGGATTACCTGGATTTCGTGTGGTTCATGCAGCGCGCCCATCTCATCCTGACGGATTCGGGTGGCGTGCAAGAAGAGGCGCCCTATCTGGGCAAGCCGGTCCTGGTGATGCGCGACGTGACCGAGCGCCCCGAGGCCGTGGAAGCCGGCACGGTGGCCCTGGTGGGCACCGACACGAGGCGGATCGTGACCCAGGTCAACCGGCTGCTGGACGACGCCGACCAGCACGCCTCGTTCTCACGGCGCATCAACCCCTACGGCGACGGCCACGCCAGCCAGCGCATCGTGGACGCGCTATGCGGGCGGGAGGTTTCCGAGTTCGATCCGTACCGGGACGCCAACGCGCCCTCGCCCTGACGTAACGCCCCTGCCCCGATCAATAGCCCCGATCAATAGCCCCGACCAATAGCCCTGAACAGAAGCCCGATCAGCCATCCCGAGCCGTTGCCTTAATCCGCCCGACCTTATTCGCGACGCATTCCGCCCCGGAGCCCCCAATGCACCCTAGCGCCCTGCCCGTCCCCGTTGCCCGAGTCCTTTGCCATGCCTTGATGATGGCGGGGTTGGCCATGCCGCTAAGCAGCCTGGCCAGCCCGGCCGGCGATGCGTTGCGGCGCTTGCAGGGCGACGGCTGGATCACGCGCGACACCACCTTGCTGGACCTGGGCGTCAAGGACCCCGTCGTCCTCAGCAACAGCGATGCACGCCAGGAGTTCTATCTGCCCGTGCCGCGGGGCGTGCCGATCTCGGACGCCACACTGACGTTTGATGCCAGATATGCCAAGGGCGAGGCCGGCCGGACCACCTTGGTGCTGTGGCTGGATGGCGTGCCGCAAACGGCGGAGCGCATCGCCGATGGCGACGGGTCGGTCACACGCAGCCTGAACGTTGATAACCGCAACCGCGAGTCCGGGTTCTTGCGCCTGGGCGTGGACTGGCAATCGGAGATCGCGCTGCGCCGCTGCGAAAGCAACCGCGCCACCGCCAATGCGCTGGTCATTTCACCGCAAACGCACCTTAGCTATCGCTACGACGCCTCGGCCATCGGCAATCTGGACGACGCGTGGGGCACGCTGCCCGGCAAGCCAGTGCTGATGGTGGCGGGCGCCAAGCTGGACCAGCAGGCCTTCGACAGCGCCTGGCGCCTGGGGGTGGCGTTGGAAAGGTCGGGCAAGCGCGTCGCGGTTCGTGCGTTCCCATCGGTGGGCGACGAGGTCGATACGCGTGGCCTGCAAGCACCGGCGGGGCTGGAACAGGTTGCGGCATTTGCCGCCGTTGCCAACAAGCCTGCGCACAAACTGGCCGGCCCGGCGGAAATCGGCGCGCTGCTGGTGTTGGGCGCCCCCGCCGTCAGCGGCGACGTCGTGATTGCCGACGCCGCGCTGCGGGGCCGCTATAACGAAGCGCTGGATGCGCTGGCCGCGCAGCTTGCCGGCGACACCGATGCGGCCGCCGCCTTCAAGACCTGGCGCCAGGCGCGCATGCCGCTGGCAGGCACCGACCTGCCCTCGGGCGATATTCGTTTGCTGCCGCTGGGCCGGCAGGCCGTCATCGCCGTGGCGGCGGATGCCGGCGCGCAAGCGGCGGGCGCGTTCGACAGCGCATGGCGCCGCATCCTGGTCACACGGCAGGTCAACGTCAAAACGGCCACCTCGCCGCAGGCTTCCGACGACGGCGCCGTGCGCCTGACCACGCTGGGCGGATCGGCGACCAGCTTCGACGTCGTGGCGCGTGGCGACTGGACCACCACTTTCCCGCTGGGGACCGTGTCCTCGGACGGCCTGATGCCCGACGAGCTTGTGCTGGACCTGGCGGCGGCCCCCGGCGCATCGTCGACGCGGCCCGTGGCATCGGTGTTCTGGAACGGCATCTTGCTGGCCGCCCGGCAGATGGATGCCGACGGCAAACCCGAGCGCCTGACGGCGCGCGTGCCCGGCTATGCCCTGGGGGTGACCAATGCGCTGCGTGTCCAATTCCAACGCCAGCCCGTATCGGTCGACTGCAACGAAATTCCCCAGGGCTACCCGGTAAACGTGCTGCCCACCAGCTACGTAAAGCCCGGCAAGCCGCAGCCGGACGGCACCTTTGTGGGGCTGTTGCCGCTGATGGCCGGCAACCCGCAAGTGATCATTCCGGACAGCTACCTGGCCGACGCGCCGGACAACATCAAGCGGGTGATCGGCATCGCTTCGGCAAGCGGCGTGTCGCCCACGCGCGCGGAATTATCGGTGGCGCCGGCAGGCCAGCCGTTCAAGCCGGCCCGCGCCTTCCTGGCCATGGAAGTGCCGGTGGACGGCGCCAAGCCCATGGTCCAGGTCACCGACCGCAAGCAATTAAAGGTGGATGGCCGCAACGCAAGCTGGCTGGACATCTCCGGGCTGGACCACCTGAGCACCGCCGAAGTGGTGCGCGGCAATGGCCAGGACGGTGTGCTGTGGCACACCGTGGGCCAACACCCGGGCATGCTGGACGCGCCTTTCGTGCTGAACCGCGGCAACGTGGCCGTCGTCGGCGTCAACGGACCGATTGCTTGGATAGACAGCGCCAACCCGCAAGCCAGCAACCCCGCGGGCCCCGGCGGCAGCGCGTTCTTCGAATGGCGCCGCTACATCGCCTGGAGCGTGCCGGCGATCAGCGTAGCGCTGCTGGTCCTGATATTGATCCTGATCGTGGCGCGGCGCGTGGGCCGCAAGAAGAACCGCGGCAACCCGTAAGCCGGACACCGCCATGTCTTCGCTTTATTGGCCGTATTTCATCGCGGACTATTACCGCGGGCTGGAAGTGGTGACCGCCGTCGTGGGGGTCATCATCCTGCTGTCCAGCCTGGATGATCTGTTCATCGACGCCTGGTTCTGGCTGCGCGAACTGCGCCGTTCGCTGACCGTCAAGCGACGCTACACCGCGCTGTCCGCCGAGGAGTTGCGCGCCAAGCCCGAACAGCCGCTGGCAATCATGGTGCCTGCCTGGCTGGAGTACGACGTGATCTCGTCGATGCTTGAAACCATGGTGTCCACGCTGGAATACAAGGACTACATGATCTTCGCGGGCACCTACCAGAACGACCAGCGCACCATCGACGAAGTCGAGCGGATGCGGCGGCGTTACCGCAAGCTGATCCGCGTTGAAGTGCCGCATGACGGGCCTACCTGCAAGGCCGATTGCCTGAACTGGATCGTGCAGGCCATCTTCGCGCAGAACGCGAAGCAGCCCGTGCCGTTTGCCGGCGTCATCCTGCACGACAGCGAAGACGTGCTGCATCCGCTGGAGCTCAAGTACTACAACTATCTGCTGCCGCGCATCGACTTCATCCAGCTGCCGGTCACGTCGCTGGAACGTCACTGGCACGAGCTGGTGGCCGGCACCTACATGGACGAATTCGCCGAATGGCACACCAAGGACCTCGTGGTGCGCGAGAGCTTGTCGAAGATGGTGCCGTCCGCCGGCGTGGGCACCTGCTTCTCGCGACGCGCGCTGGAGGAGCTGGCGGCCGAAACCAACAACCAGCCGTTCAATACCGACACGCTGACAGAAGACTACGACATCGGGGCGCGGTTGGCGCAGCGCGGCATGAAGCAGATCTTCGGCAAGTTCGAAGTGGAATACGTCACGCGCCGCCGCTCGTGGTTCGGCCTGGGGCCAGAAAGAGTTTCCACGATCCGCATGCCGCTGGGCGTGCGTGAGTATTTTCCGAACACGTTTCGCACCGCGTACCGGCAAAAGGCGCGCTGGACATTGGGCATCGGTTTGCAAGGGTGGCAACAAGTGGGCTGGACCGGGTCCCTGGCCAATCGGTACCTGCTGTTTCGTGACCGCAAGGGCCTGGTGACGTCCTTTATCGCCATCCTGGCCTACGTGTTGCTGGCGAACTTCTTCGTGTTCTTCCTGGCCGATAAATTTGGATGGTGGAAGGTGTACTACCCGTCGTATTTCCGGCCCGGAGGATGGTTGGTGATTTTGATGTGGCTCAACGCCGTGGCGCTGCTGCTTCGCGTTGTGCAGCGCGCGTACTTCGTCGGGCGCATGTATGGCTGGGAACACGCGGTGCTGTCGATTCCCCGCATGATCGTGGGCAACTTCATCAACGCCATGGCCGCGGCGCGCGCATGGCGTCTGTTCATCGCACACCTGATCACGGGCAAGCGACTGGCATGGGACAAGACCATGCACGACTTCCCCAGCACGGACCAGTTATCGCAGCAACGCCAGCGGCTTGGCGAATTGTTGTTGTCCTGGCAGGCCATTGACCAGGACACGCTGGCGCGCGCGCTTGAGATCCAGGCGCGCGAAAAAAAGCCGTTGGGACAGATCCTGACCGAGCAAGGCTGGTTGGACGAAGGCACGCTAAGCGAAGCCATCGACTTTCAACAATCAGGACAGGCGACCACACCGCCGCACTCCAAAGACAAACCCGCGCCGACATGACACCGTTGACCCGTTCGCTGATTCTGTCCGCCGCCCTGGCCACCATGGGGGTTGCGCCGCCAGCCAGCGCGCAAAGCGCCACGCCCGCCACCGCGAAAACGGAAGCGCCGCTGGAAGGCGCCGCGTTTCGGTTTGCCGAAGAGGCTTACAAGAATTTCGATGCCGGCAACTATGAGCTGGCTGCGCGGCAGGCCGCATCGGCCATTGTGCTGCGCCCGGACGTGGAACGCTTGCACCTGCTGCGAATCTACGCGCTGCAAAAACAAGGCAAGCTGAAAGAAGCCGACCAAGCCGCCGCCGACGCCATCAAGGAAGGCATCGATACGCCAGCGTTACGGCAGGCCCGCGCCAATCTGCGCGCGGCACCGCCAGCCGCCTCGGCTTCCACGCCCGCCCCGGCGACCGTGCCTGGGCCAGGGCCGGGGCCCGGTACTGCTGCCGCCACCGCGCCCGGCTCCGCATCGGCCGCTGCATCGGCCTCTGCATCGCCTGCCGCATCCCCCGCCGCCTCGGCCTACCGTCGCGGCTATCCCATCGCCACACGCGCCTACGCCGACTACAAGCGCGGCGACTATGCCGCTGCCGCAAGCGGCGCCGAGCGTGCATTTCGCATCGACCCCAAGCAAGGTGCGTGGGCCATGCTGTGGCTGGACGCATTGGAAGCGCAGCACCAATACGCCCAGGCCGACGCCGCCATCGACCGCGCGATTGCGCTGGGCGCTCCGAACAAAAAGGATCTGGCTGCTCGGCGCCAGACGATGGCAGCGCGCATGGCCGCCAAACAGGCCGACGCCGCCTACCAGGCATTAAGCAACAACCGTGTGGATGATGCCGTGCCGTTGGCGCGCCAGGCCGTGGCGGCGTCACCCGACACCGCCAGCTATCGCATGCTGCTGATAACGGCGCTGATGCAAAGCGACCGCCTGGCCGAAGCCGAAGCGGCCGCCACCGACGCCATCAACGCCACCGCAGGCGCCGAAGCCCCCGGCGTCACTGGCGTCACCGGTGTCACTAACGCCACCGGTGTCACTAACGCCACCGCGGTCACTAACGCCACCGGGGTCACCAACGCCACCGTCGGCGCCGAAGCCACCCCCGCCACCCGCGCGCCCAACGGCAACGTTACGGCACTGGTCATGCGCGGCTACCTGCGCCAGCGCCAGGGCAAGACCGATCTGGCGAACGCGGACTTTGACGCGGCGCTCAAGCAAGGACAATTAACCGAAGCCCAGCGCCGCAACGTCCGGCTGCTGGCCGCCGACGCCGCATTGGCCGGCGGCGAAAATGCCCGCGCGCTGGCCTTGATGACGCCATTGGGCAACCAGGACAACGCCGCCGATGCGCGGATAAAACGTGCGCGTTCCCGGCCCGCCGTGCCCGCCACGCTGACGCTGGCCAATTACCCCGCGCCGGTCCAAGACTGCCGCAATGCGCAGCCCGGCGCCTACTGCGAACTGCTGCCGTCCGACGCGGTCGGCAGCGGCGGCCCCGCCGCGCGGGCCTATGCCGCCTATGCGCGCGAAGATTATGCCGAAGCCATCGCTCAGGCCCGCCTGGCCGTCGAGCAAGACCCGGCCAACCCGGAATACCAGCGGCTGTTGACCACCACGCTTGCGGCCGGCAAAGGCGCACAGCTGGCCGAGGCCCATCAACGCATGACCGACGCGCTGGTGGCGCAACCCAACGACCCCACGCTGCTGATGCAGCGCGGCTACCTGCGCCAACGTATGAAGCAGCCGGCCCTGGCATTGCAAGACTTCCAGGCCGCGCGCGCCACCGGCAAGGCGCCGCCCACCGTGATCCTGGACGAAGGCTATGCGCGCGCCGGCGCGGGCGACAAGCGCGGCGCGGTGGCGGATTTAAAGCAGGCGATCGATGAAGCCGATGCCGGCAAACTGGAACTGACACCGCAGCAGCGCTTCGACACGCGCAGCGGCGTTGCCGAGTTGTCGCGTGAATGGGGCGGCTATGTGTCCGCCGGCTATCGCGGCGCACGGCCGGCGTCCTCCGGGCTGGGCGGTGCGGCAATCACGGTGCCTGGCGACGCCGTCTTCAGCACGGCCGAGATCTTCTGGCGCCCGGCTGACTTCCTGAATTCGGCCACGCAGACCTTCGAGTTGTATGGCCGCTTTTCCAACACCTTGTATGACAAAGGCGGCAAGACGACCGGCCAGACCGTCGCCGACCCATGCGGGGGCAGCATCGATGTCGCAGAGACCCGCAACGAAGGCATCGCGGGCTTGCCCACGACGGTCGGGTCGCTGGGCATGCGCTTCACGCCATCCACCGAGGTGGGCCTGACGTTCGGCATCGAACGGCAGTTCAACCTGGGCACTGCCACGCGCCAGGGCACGTTCAGCCCCGCGCCGGCCGCCCTGCGTTGCGCGCTGAATCAGACGAATCAATCGCCCCACTACCAGACCACGGCGGACAACGGCGCGTGGCTGGCCTACATCACCTATGGCTTGTACGAAGGCACGAACCTGCGCATCGACCGCCCCGACTGGTTCACGATGGAAGGCTATTTGCAGGGCGGCTATTCCTGGCAGGACATGCCCGCAAAATTCTGGCTGCGCAACAACGCCACCGGGGAAGACAGCGACAAAGTTTCCGGCCGCATGAAACGCGACCAGGCATTTGGCGCCGGTGAACTGCGGGTGGGCCGCAGCTATCGGATGGATGCCATCAGCGACCGGCTGGTGTTCTTTCCGTATGCGGTCGTGGGCGCCGACTGGCTGTGGAACAAGAACCGCGCCTCCTTCAACATCCAAGGCGATTCATATTCCATCGACCAACAAGGCAATGGCTCGTCATGGTCACTGGGCGCGGGCCCCGGCTTCAACGTGCGTTACTGGTTCCGTGAAGACCACTACAACGCGCCACGATCCTATCTGGACCTGACCACGCAGTACCGTTTCAACATCGGCGGGGGCGCGGCCGACCGGGCGCGCGGGCTGTTCATCAACCTGACGCTGTCGTACTAGACGCGCGCGTCCAGCCAGGCGCGCATCAGCGCTCGCGCCTCGGGCGTGTTGTCGATGACCCAGGGGTCAATCGCAAACGCCACCACCCGCTTGGCGCCATAGCCGCGCGCGACTTCCCACTGTTGCTTGACGCGATCGAAGTCCGCCGAGCGTGCCTTGAAGGTGGAGCCGTCGGTGCTGCCCGAGGGCAGTTCTTCGAACAGTTCCAGGACCAGATCGAACGATGCGCGACGCGCCAGCAGCATGTCGTGCAGCGGCGCAAGCGCCTGGTAGTTGGCCAGGCCGGACACGCCCACGCCATCCTGGATCATGGGATGAACCGCCACCTGGTCCAGGATGGCGCTCCACAGATTCATCAGCGAACCGTCGGTGGGCAGGCGGGAATGGTAGGTGGAAATACAGGGCGGGCGCCCCCGGCTGGTGTCCTGCGCCGCGCGCGACAAGGCGTCCAGCCACGGCATCAGCAACGCTTGCCGCGCGGCAGAGGCCCAGTTGTATTGTTCCAGCTCGTAGGGCAGGTACCACCCACGAAACGACCTGCGCTTGGGCCAGGGCGCGGCCTGCATGTAGGCCACGCCGCGCGTGCGGGTGTGGTCCAGGTAGGCTGCCAATGCCCGCGGGTTGGCATTGCCCAGCATCTCCCACCAGCGTTGGTCGTAAGGCAGGCCCACATGCACGCCCAGGCCCTGGTGTTCGGCCTCGTCGAAAATCATGCGCAGCGTGGCATCGGACGCCATCCAGTCGTCAGGGCGTCCGCCTTCCAGGCCGACCCATTGCAGGAAGATCTCGCGGCATCCCAAGCGCCGATAGGCCGACAGCCGCACGCGCCAGTCTTCAGGCGTCAAATCCAGATGGCTGCGCCACAGTTGCAGAAACGTGGCGTTCAAGGACAGGGGCGGCGCACAGGCGGCCAACGGCGCCAGCGCGCCCACGGCCAGCGCCTGCAACAGGCGCCGGCGGGTGGGAGAGGAAAGCGGTTGACGTATCAGGGGTAAGCCCGTCCCGCTGGGTCAGCCCCGATTGCCGAACATGCCGGATAACGAGGCCAGCAGATCGGTCGGGTTGAAATCCTGGCCAGGCTGGACCTCGCCTTGCGGCGTAGCCTTGTCCACCAGTTGCGGCAACAGCGCCGACAGCGAGCCCAGCACCGAATCGGTGTCCTGCCCGGTCTTGGCGGCCAGTTCGTTGACGACGCCCGGGTCCAGCACGGCGCCCAGCTGGTCGGGACTGACGGGCAGGTTCTGCCCCGTGCCCACCCAAGACGCCACGATTTCGCTCAAGCCGCCCTTCTGAAAGCTGGCGATCAGGCCGGTAAGACCGCCCGGATATTTGTTCAATTGTTCGATCAGCGCCGGCAGCAGCGATGCCGAGCCTCCTTGCTGACCGCCGCCGGCCATCGAGGCCAAGGTATCCAACAAGCTCATCGCGGTGCTCCTGAAAAGTGGGAAAACCAGTATAGGGCCGGGACCGGCGCGCGGCATGTCAAGGCGGTTACCCGAGGCCGGATCTTTGCAAAACTTGTAAATCCGGCCGCTGGGCGGGATCAACGCGGCAGAGTGGGCGCCTGGGATGCCTGCGACGCCCGCAGCGCCCGCAGCGCTTTCTGGCCCGCGCGCCCGTCAGCGGGCAGCCCCAGTTCACGTTGGGCGGCTTGCAAGGCCTGGCGCGTGCGGGTGCCCACCATCCCATCGGGTTCGCCCACGTCATAGCCCTTGGCGATCAACAAGCGTTGCAGGTCGCGGCGTTCCGCCCGCGACAGCCCCGGGTCGTCGGTGGGCCAGGCTTGCAGCAGCGGGCCGCCGCCGCGCAAGCGGTCCGACAGATGGGCGATGGCCAGGGCATAGCTTTCGGCCGCGTTGTACGAATACAGCGCATCGAAATTGCGAGTTACGAGAAACGCGGGGCCTTTTCTGCCGGCCGGCAGCAGCAGGCCGACGGGCGTATCGCCCGCGGGCAGCGCTTGCCCGTCCGCGCGGGTCACGCCTTGTTTTGCCCACGCGGACATTGCCCGTTTGTTCTTGCGCCCCGCCCCGGCCGTATCCAGCGCGGCGGGCAGGCGGACTTCATAGCCCCATATCAATTGCGGATTCCAGCCGGCGCGTTTCAGGAAGTTGGCGGTTGAGGCCAGTGCGTCGGGCACGCTGTCGACCAGGTCGCGGCGGCCGTCGCCATCAAAATCCACGGCCAGCCGCAGATAGGTCGACGGCATGAACTGCGTTTGACCAAAAGCGCCGGCCCACGAACCCGCCAGCCGCTCCGGCGCGATGTGTTCGTCCTGGATGATTTTCAGCGTCGAAAAAAATTCGCCTCGGAAATAGGCTTGCCGCCGACCAAAGCACGACAGCGTGGACAGGGACGTCAACAAGGGGCGCCCGCCCAGCGTACGGCCGAAGTTGCTCTCCACACCCCAGACCGCCGCGATGGTGGCTGGGTCAACCTGATAGCGCGACGCCGCACGCGCCAGGTCAGCCTGCCAGCGCGCCATGCCGGCCTGCCCGTCCGCCACGCGCTCGTCATCCACCAGGCCCGCCATGTAGTCCCAGATGGGCGTCTTGAATTCGGGCTGTGCATCCAGCAGATCGATGACCGCCATGTCGGGCAACAAGCCTTTCGTATGGGTGTCGAAGGTGGCGGCGGACACGCCCGCTTTCTGCGCGGGGCCGCGCAGCTGCGACAGGCAGGCGGCGTAAGGGTCGGCCGCCTGGGCGCCGAAAGCGGGCACGGCAAGCGCCGCGCAGCAAAGTGCCCGGGCCAGGGCGGATGTGGTCGGTAAGGACACTTTCATGTTTAACGTTCCTGCGATGTCGGGGCGTCCACATCGCCTTGCAGGCGGCGGGTCCAATCTTCAACCTGCCCGGCCTGGGCGCGCTTTTCGAACAGCGCCCGCCAGTTCGGCGACAGTTCGGGCAGCGCAGCCAAGGCGTGCAGCACATCCGCGTCCAGCACGCGCCGGTTCAGCACGCCTTGCACGCGGGCAAGCGGCCATTGTGCATGCGGGCGTTCGGACAGCGTCAGCGTGTCGCCCGCGCACAGCCAGCCCTCTTGCAGCACGCGGTAATACCAGCCCGTCATGCCGCTGGCCTGCACGCGGGCCGCCATGCCGCGCCGGGCGAATCGGTGATCCAGTTTCCAGCACGGCTGGCGCGCTTGCGACACCTGGATCAAGGCGGTGCCCGCGCGGAACACATCGCCCACGCAAACGTCGGCTTCGGTCATGCCTTGGGTGGATATGTTTTCGCCGAATGCGCCCGGGGCCTGCAATACCGCGCGTTCGCCCAGCTCGGCTTGCCAGGCGGGATAGTGTTCGCGGGCGTAATGATGCAGCGCCTTTTCCGGGCCGCCATGAAAACGGCGGTCGGCTTGTTCGTCGCCGCGCAGCCCTTCGGCCCCCAGCCACAGGCGCTGGGCAACCGGGTGTTTGTCGATACCGCTATCGCGGCCGGAATCGCCCAGCGGACGCACGGTGCCGGTCAGCAAGGCATCAATGGTGATCGTTGTCATCGGGTGTTCAGTTCCGGCTGGTCGGCTTGCAACGCGGCCAGCTCGGCGTCGTCGAACCCCGCCGCGCGGCGCGCTTCCAGGTTGAACGGGCCGCGCAACCGGGGGGCGTCATAACGCCGCGCCAGGTCGGCGTAGCAGGCCACGGGCTCCAGGCCCGATTGGGCGCATAGGTGCTTGAACCAATGGTTGCCGATGGCCACATGGCCGATCTCGTCGCGCAGGATGATGTCGACGATGGCCGCGCTGGGCGCGTCCCCTGCCCCGGCCAGCTTGTTGCGGATCATGGGCGAGGCGTCCAGCCCGCGCGCCTCCAGCGTACGCGGCACCAGCGCCAGGCGCGCAAGCAGGTCGCCCCGCGTGCGCTCGGCCATGTCCCACAAGCCGTTGTGCGCGGGAAAGTCGCCATAGGCGTAGCCCAGCGCCGCCAACCGCTGGCGCAACAGGTCGAAGTGATAGGCCTCTTCGCGCGCCACGCGCAGCCAGTCGCGATAGAACGCGTCGGGCATGCCGGCAAAACGCCACAGAATATCCAGCGCCAGATTGACCGCGTTGAATTCAATATGGGCCAGCGCGTGCAGCAGCGCGGCGCGGCCTTCGACCGTGGCCATGGACCGATGCCTGACCTGCGCGGGCGGCACCAATTCGGGATGCTCCGGCCGGCCGGGCAAGCCGTGCGGCGCGACGAATTCGCGGGTGCGGTCCAGCGGCGCGCTATCGGCGATAAGGTGCACGGCCGCCAGTTTTTCCGGCCACGTCTTGGCGGCAAGCGCGGACAAGGCCTGCCCGCGCAAGCATTCCGCAATCGGCGCGGCATCTGCCGCGGCGATGGTGTTGCTGTCCATGGTGTTTCCAATCCCAGGCGGCCCGTGCCGCCGCAATCCCTGAAAAAGCCCACGGTTTCAAACCCGCGTGCTGGCGAAGACTTTATCATTCACGGATGGATTCCCTGCGCTTGACCATTGAAACCGACCTGTCCCGCATCGACGCCCATGCCTGGGACGCGCTGGCCGGTGATCAACCCTTTCTGCGGCACGCGTTCTTGTGCGCACTGCATGAGACGGGATGCGCCGCGCCGGCCTCGGGCTGGGCGCCGCATTATCTGGCCCTGTGGCGTGACGGCGCGCTGGCCGCCGCCACGCCGCTTTACCTGAAGTCGCACTCGCGTGGCGAATACGTGTTCGATTACGCCTGGGCCGACGCCTTCCAGCGCCACGGTGTGCGCTATTACCCAAAGCTGCTGTCGGCCATTCCGTTCACGCCCGTCACGGGGCCGCGCCTGTTGGCCACCAACGACGAAGACCGCGCCACGCTGGTGCGCGGACTGGTCGCCTTTGCCGAGAAAATCAAGGTGTCGTCGCTACACCTGCTGTTTCCGGCCGACGCCGACATGCACGTGCTGCGCGGGGCCGGCTTCATGATCCGGGAAAGCGTGCAGTTTCATTGGACCAACCCGGGCTACGCGGATTTTGACGCGTTCCTGGCGCTGATGAGCCACGACAAGCGCAAGAAGATCCGCCAGGACCGCAAGAAGGTCGCCGCCGCCGGCTTGTCTTTCCGCTGGTTGCGCGGTGGCGACATTACCCCCGCCGACCTTGGCTTTTTCTACGATTGTTATTGCCGCACGTATTTCAACCACGGCAATCCGCCCTATTTAAACCGCGATTTCTTTGAACGCGCGCATCGGGAACAGCCGGACGCGTTTGTATTGATCCTGGCCGAACGCGACGGCGTGCGGGTGGCGGCAGCGCTGAATCTGGCGGGCGGCGACGTGCTGTATGGGCGCTATTGGGGCGCCACCGAATACGTGCCGGGCCTGCATTTCGAGACCTGTTATATGCAGTCGATTGCGTACTGCATCGCGCATGGCATCCGCCGTTTTGAAGGCGGCGCGCAAGGCGAACACAAGATGGCGCGCGGCTTGTTGCCGACGCCGACATGGTCGGCGCACTGGGTGGCGCACCCCGGTTTTGCCGAGGCGATCCAGAACTTCCTGGACGAAGAAACCTCGGCGGTCACGGACTATCTGGGCGAACTGGAATCGCACACGCCGTTCAAGGGCAGCGCCTAGCCGCGCCAGCGCGGTATTCCTACAGGAAGCGGTCCAGCAGCTTGCGGCTGTGCTTGTCCAGCGCCAGGATGTCGCGCACCAGATAGAAGATGCCGTGGCTGTCGGCAATCAGCAGCGTCTGCGGGCTGAGCCGGCGGATGTCTTCCTCGCCGCGCAGCGTGAAAGACGTGGGGCCGCGATCCGTTTCAACCTTCCAGGTGCTGGGCGTGGCAAAGGTCGATACGCTGGCCAGCTTGCGGATTTCGGGCATGAATTCACGCCCGGCAAGCTCTTCTTCTATCAACGCCCGTTGCGGCGCCGGCACGTCGGACAGGTGTTCGATCCACAGCAGTTCGTGGCCGTCGCTGGTCACCAGCGACAGGCCGCGTCCCGCTTCGCTGATGGGGAAGGCGCGCACGGGGATGACGCCTTCGTGCGTCTGGCCGTCGGCGGATTGATATTCCAGACGCCCAAAGGCATTGCGGCGTAGCTGAAAGGTCGGCAACGTCATGAAGATAATCCCGGTTCGGCGTCAGGCCACGGCGGCCATGTCTTCGCTGCCCGACGCCTGCGCGTCGGCTTCCGCCTGGCGCGCTTGCGCCTGGTAGAGGCGATAGTAGGCGCCCTCGCGGGCCATCAGTTCTTCGTGCGGCCCTTGCTCGACGATCTGGCCACGGTCCAGGACGACCAGCCGATCCGCCTTGCGCAGCGTGCTCAACCGGTGCGCGATGGCGATGGTGGTGCGGCCACGGACCAGGTTGTCCAACGCCTTCTGAATTTCCTTTTCGGTGGTGGTGTCCACCGACGACGTGGCTTCGTCCAGGATCAGGATGCGCGGGTCGATAAGCAACGCACGCGCAATCGAGATGCGCTGGCGTTCACCGCCGGACAGGGCCTGGCCGCGCTCGCCCACCAGCGAGTCGTAGCCGTGCGGCAGTCGCAGGATGAATTCATGCGCATGGGCCGCACGGGCCGCTGCGACGATTTCATCGCGGGTGGCATCAGGCTTGCCGTAGGCAATGTTCTCGGCAATGGTGCCGAAGAACAGGAAAGGCTCTTGCAGCACCAAGCCGATGTTGCGCCGATAGTCGGTCACGCGCACCGAGCGGATGTCGATGCCGTCCACCAGCACGGCGCCTTCGGATACGTCGTAGAAACGGCAGATCAAGTTGATCAACGTGCTCTTGCCCGAGCCGCTGTGACCGACCAGCCCAATCATTTCGCCCGGGGCGATGGTCAGGTTCAGCCCGCGTATCACCTGGCGGTTGCCGTAGCGGAAACCCACGTCGCGCAATTCGATGCGGCCGTTGATGTGCGGCAGCGTGGCCGGCTTTTGCGGTTCCGGCACGCTGGACACATGGTCCAGCACGTCAAAAATGCGCTTGGCGCCGGCAGCGGCCTTTTGCGTGACCGACACAATGCGGCTCATGGAATCCAGGCGCAGATAAAAGCGCCCGATATACGCCAAAAACGCAGCCAATACGCCGACCGTGATCTGCTTTTGCGACACCTGCCAGATACCGAATATCCACACCACCAGCAGCCCCACTTCCGTCAACAACGTGACGGTGGGCGAAAACAGCGACCACGTGGTGTTGACGCGGTCGTTCACTTCCAGATTGCGATTATTGGCTTCGCGAAAACGCGCGACTTCACGCTTTTCCTGGGCGAATGCCTTGACCACGCGAATGCCGGGAATGGTGTCGGCCAGCACGTTGGTGATTTCGGACCAGATGCGGTCGACCTTTTCAAAGCCGTGGCGCAGGCGGTCACGCACGGCGTGAATCATCCAGATAATGAACGGCAGCGGCACCAGCGTCACCAAGGCCAGCCACGGGTTGATCGACACCAGGATCACCGCCGTCATCACAATCATCAGGATGTCGGTGGCGAAGTCCAGCAGGTGCAAAGACAGGAACACGCAAATGCGGTCGGTCTCGCTACCGATGCGGGAAATCAGGTCGCCCGTGCGCTTTCCGCCAAAGTACTCCAGGGACAGCTGTTGCAAGTGCTCATAGGTAGTGGTGCGCAAATCGGCGCCGATACGCTCGCTGACCCAGGCCAGGATGTAGGTTCGGGCCCACCCCAGCCCCCAGGCCAGGAAGGCGGACGCCAGCAAGCCGCTGAGATACATGCGCACCTTGCTGTAGTCGATAGGCGCGCCGTTCTGGAACGGAATCAACACGTCGTCCATCAGCGGCATGGTCAGGTAAGGCGGCACCAAGGTCGCGGCCGTGCCCAGCAACGTCAGCACGAAACCGACCAGCAAGTGGCCGCGATACGGCCGCGCAAACCGCCAAAGCCGCAACAACGCCCACGTGGACGACGGTGCGGCTTGTTCCTGGTTGCAGGTCGGGCATTCTTCCTCGCCTGCGGGGATAACGTTATTACAGACGGTGCAATTGCGTTCCTGCGGCGCTTCTTCGGCTTTGCCCGAAAGCCGGATCGCCTGCTGCGATTCAAACTGCGCCAGCAGGCGCAGCGCGGCCGGATTGCGGGCCAGCGTGAAACGCCAGACGGCCAGACGCGCCGTGTCGTCGTGCAATTCCAGCACGGCGGCCCCAGCGTGGTCCGTCAGATTAAGTCTTAATTGCGGCCCGTAGGCCCACGAATCCCAACCGTTATCGGCGGAATTTCGGGCTAGAAGGCGCCGGTCAGTCGCGGCGACCAGCCCCGGCTGGAACTTCAGCCGCTGGTCCAGGTCTATTTCAACCCAGGCCAGCAAGGTTTCGCCATCCGCTAATTCAGCGCGGATTTCATCCCGCCAGCGGGCAGGAAAGGCATCGGCAAGGCCGGAAAGCAGGTGTGGTTTTTTCATTGGAACGCATACCGGGCCAGGACTCTGCCCTACTAGGCGGCAACCGGTTTACCACCTATGGCGGCAAACGTGTCCCTTCCTTACAACACAACGAGTTCACGCCTTGAAGGCGTCGTATAGTAGCAGCCGATTTTTCTAATTAGGAATATCTGGGATCCCCCACTCGTTGGCATTATTCTTACAGCGCAACCCCAAAAATTCGCAATAAATTCGCGGTCTTACATAGGGGCGTCCGCGCGTGCCAACCTGCTTCTCAAGTAAATTAAAACATGAAAAAGAAAGACATTGAATTTCTCGATGTCGTGGCTTTGCGCGGCCCGAACATTTGGACGTATCGCCCGGTCCTTGAAGCATGGGTGGATATTGGTGAATTGGAAGACTATCCGTCCAACACCATTCCCGGGTTTTACGAGCGCCTGTCCGAATGGCTGCCGACGCTGATCGAACACCGATGCAGCCCTGGCGTGCGCGGCGGTTTCCTGGCCCGCCTGAAAGAAGGCACCTGGCCCGGCCACATTCTTGAACATGTCACGCTGGAATTGCAGAACCTGGCCGGATTGCGCGGCGGCTTCGGCAAAGCCCGCGAAACGTCGACGCGCGGCGTCTACAAGGTGGTGGTGCGCGCCTGGCAGGAACAGGTCACCCGCACCGCCCTGAACGAAGCGCGCGACCTGGTCATGGCCGCCATTGAAGACCGCCCGTTCGACGTGCCCGCCACCATCGCCAAGCTGCGCAGCCTGGTGGACAAGCACTGCTTGGGCCCCAGCACCGCCTGCATCGTGGATGCCGCCGATGACCGCGACATTCCCTATATCCGCCTGTTTGAAGGCAACCTGGTGCAATTCGGCTACGGCTCGGCCCAGCGCCGCATCTGGACGGCCGAGACCGACCGTACCAGCGCCATCGCCGAAGGCATCTCGCGCGACAAGGACCTGACCAAGGAACTGCTGTCGACCTGCGGCGTGCCGGTGCCCGAGGGCCGCCTGGTGCGCAGCGAGGACGACGCCTGGGAAGCCGCCGAAGACATCGGCCTGCCCGTGGTGGTCAAGCCGTATGACGGCAACCATGGCCGTGGCGTCTTCACCAACCTGACGACCCGCGAAGACGTGGTGTCCGCCTACCGCGTGGCGGTGGACGAAGGCAGCGGCGTCATCGTCGAACGCTTTGTGCTGGGCAACGAACACCGTTTGCTGGTGGTCGGCAACCGCATGGTGGCCGCTGCTGCCGGCGAACCGGCGTGGGTGACGGGCGACGGCAAGTCCACCATCACCGAATTGATCGACAGCCAGATCAACATCGATCCGCGCCGTGGCCGCACCGAAAACCATCCGCTGAACCTGGTCCGCCTGGATTCAGCCGCCCGGCTGGAAATTGCCCGCCAGGGCATGTCGGAAGACAGCGTGCCGGCCGACGGCCAGCGCGTCTTGGTGCAGCGCAGCGGAAACGTGGCGTTCGACGTAACCGACCGCGTGCATCCCAGCATTGCCGCCACCGTCACGCTGGCCGCCCGCGTGGTGGGCCTGGACATTGCCGGCGTGGATCTGGTGGCTGAAGACATCACGCGCCCGCTGGCGGAACAGCGCGGGGCCATTGTTGAAGTCAACGCCGGCCCAGGCTTGCTGATGCACCTGAAGCCGGCCGACGGCGCCCCGCGTCCGGTGGGCCGCGCCATTGTCGACCACCTGTTCCCCGACGGCGACGCCGGCCGCATTCCCATCGTGGGCGTCACGGGCACCAACGGCAAGACCGTGGTGGCACGCCTGGTTGCGCGCCTGTTGCACCTGTCCGGCAAGCGCACCGGCCTGGCGTGCAGCGAAGGGCTGTACCTGGACCGCCGCCTGGTGCAAAAGGGCGACCGCGCCGATTTCGCGTCCGGCACGCGGTTGCTGATGAACCGCAACGTGGACGCGGCCGTCATCGAAAACGACAGCGGCGTCATCCTGGGCCAGGGCCTGGCCTATGACCGCTGCCAGGTCGGCGTGGTGACCAATATCGACGACGCCGACCATCTTGGCGACTTCGACGTCAACGAAACGGAGCGCATGTTCAATGTGTTCCGCACGCAGGTCGACGTGGTGCTGCCGACGGGCGCCGCTGTGCTCAACGCGCGCGACCCCCGCGTGGTGGAAATGGCCGAGCTGTCCGATGGCGCGGTGATCTTCTTCGGCATCGACCCCGCCCTGCCCGCCATTGCCGCGCATGTGCAGCAAGACGGCCGCGCGGTGTTTGTGCGCGACGGCGGCATCATCCTGGCGCAAGGCACCCGCGAAGAACGGCTGGCCGACGTGGCCGCCATCCCGTTGACGCATGGTGGCCGCGTGGCCTTCCAGGTGGAAAACGTACTGGCCGCCGTGGGCGCCGCCTGGGCGCTGGACATTCCCGTGGAGCTGATCCGCGCCGGTATCGAAACCTTCGATATCGATCAGGCCGACGCGCCCTGGCAGTTCACGCTATTTGAACGCAACGGCAGCACGGTGGTGGTGGACGACGTGCACAACGCGTCCGCCCTGCGTCCGCTGATCGCCGCCATCGACCAGTTTCCGTCAACGCGACGCGCCGCGGTGTATTCCGCCGGCGCCGACCGCCGCGACGCCGACCTGATCGAACAGGGCCGCCTGCTGGGCGATGCCTTTGACCGCGTCGTGCTCTATGACGACATGACCGTGCAAAGCAAGCGCCCCGAAGGCCAGGCGCGCGCGCTGCTGCGCCAGGGGCTGTCGCAAGGCAGCCGCGTGAAAGACATCCAGGACGAGCCGGATCATGGCAAGGCCATCGAAAGCGTGCTGAACGGCATTGCAGCGGGCGACTTCGTCCTGCTGCAATCCGACGAAGCCTTTTCGGGCCCCACCATCGATCTGGTCCGCCGCTGGATTCAACAATACTGACAGGAATACCTGCCATGGAAGTTTCCCGTATCCGTGCCCTGCGCGGCCCCAATCTGTGGAGCAAGAACACCGCGATCGAGGCCATCGTTTCGTGCGCCGACGCCGAGTGCTCCATCGATAACCTGCCTGAGTTCGAAGCCCGCCTGCGCGCGCGCTTGCCGCAAACCGGGCTGATGCGGCCGGAAGGCCATCAAGGCGCGGTGTCGATCGCGCACGTGTTGCAGATCGTCGCGTTGACGATGCAGGCGCACGCCGGTTGCCCCGTCACCTTCGGGCGCACCTCGTCCACCGTCGAGCCCGGCGTGTTCCAGGTGGTGGTCGAATACAGCGAAGAAGAAGTCGGCTTGCTGGCCATGGAGCTGGCGCAGCAACTGGTGCGCGCCGCGCTGGACGACACGCCGTTCGACTTGCCCGATGCGCTGAAGCGTTTGCGCGATCTGGACGAAGACGTGCGCCTGGGACCCAGCACCGGTTCTATCGTGAACGCCGCCGTAGCCCGCAACATTCCCTATCGCCGCCTGACGCAAGGCAGCATGGTGCAGTTCGGCTGGGGCAGCAAGCAGCGCCGCATCCAGGCCGCCGAGACCGACCTGACCAGCGCCATCTCGGAATCGATCGCGCAAGACAAAGACCTGACCAAGATGCTGCTGGACGCGGCCGGCGTGCCGGTGCCCATGGGCCGCTCGGTAACGAGCGCCGAAGAGGCATGGGAAGCCGCGCAAGAGCTGGGCGGCCCCGTGGTCGTCAAGCCGCGCGACGGCAGCCAGGGCCGGGGCGTGGCGGTCAACATCGAAACGCGGGAACGCGTGATCCAGGCATTCGAAGTGGCCGAGGAAGTCAGCTCGGAAGTTATCGTCGAACGCTATATTCCCGGCCACGACTTCCGCCTGCTGGTGGTGGGCGGCGCGCTGGTTGCGGCATCGCGCCGCGACCCGCCGCAAGTGACCGGAGACGGGCAGCACACCATCCGCGAACTGGTCGACCAGGTCAACGCGGACCCGTTGCGCGGCGACGGGCACGCTACCTCGCTGACCAAGATCCGCTTTGACGACATCGCGCTGGCCACGTTGCAAAAACAGGGCTTTGACGCGGATTCCGTGCCGCCCCCCGGCACCCTCATCTTCCTGCGCAACAACGCAAACCTGAGCACGGGCGGATCAGCCACCGATGTGACCGACGAAGTGCACCCCGAGATGGCCGCGCGTGCGGTCTCCGCCGCGCGCATGATCGGTCTGGACATCTGCGGCGTGGACGTGGTGGCCGAAAGCGTGCTGTACCCGCTGGAAGAGCAGCATGGCGGCGTGGTCGAAGTCAACGCAGCGCCGGGCCTGCGCATGCACCTGAACCCGTCGTTCGGCAAGGGCCGCGCGGTGGGCGAGGCCATCATCGCCAACATGTACGCGGACGGCGACGACGGGCGTATTCCGGTCGTGGCCGTGGCCGGCACCAACGGCAAGACCACCACGGTGCGCCTGACGGCCCACCTGCTGGGCGCCGCCGGCAACCGCGTCGGCATGACCAATTCCGACGGCGTGTATATCGACAACCTGCGCATCGACACCGGCGATTGCAGCGGCCCGCGCAGCGCGCGCAGCGTGCTGATGCACCCGGACGTGGACGCCGCCGTGTTCGAAACCGCGCGTGGCGGCATCCTGCGCGAGGGCCTGGCGTTTGACCGCTGCAACGTGGCCATCGTGACCAACATCGGCATGGGCGACCATCTGGGCCTGGGCTACATCAGCACCGTAGAAGACCTGGCCGTGGTCAAGCGCGTAATCGTGCAGCACGTGCACCCGTCGGGCACCGCCGTGCTGAACGCCGCTGACCCGATCGTGGCCGAGATGGCCGCCAGTTGCCCGGGTTCAATCACGTACTTTGCGGAAGACCGCAACCACCCCGTCCTGGCCACGCACCGCGCGCAGGGGCTGCGGTCGGTGTACCGCGACGGCGATGCGATCGTGGCGGCGCAAGGCGCCGAAGAAACGCGCTTCCCGCTGGCCGACATTCCGCTGACGCGCAATGGCACGATCACCTTCCAGGTTGAAAACGCCATGGCCTCGATTGCCGCGGCATGGGCGTTGAACCTGGACTGGGACGTTGTGCGCCGGGGCCTGGCCACGTTCGTGAACGACGCGCAGACGGCCCCGGGCCGCTTCAATGTGTTCGACTATCGCGGCGCCACGATCATTGCCGACTACGGCCACAACCCCGACGCCATCCTGGCGCTGGTACGCGCGGTGGACGCCATGCCGGCCAAGCGCCGCTCAGTGGTCATCAGCGGGGCGGGCGACCGCCGTGATGAAGACATCCGCATGCAGACGGAAATCCTGGGCGCCGCCTTTGATGACGTGCTGCTGTACCAGGACCAATGCCAGCGCGGACGCGCCGACGGCGAGGTGCTGGCGCTGCTGCAAGAAGGCCTGGTGGGGGCGCCGCGCACGACGCATATCGAGGAAATTCATGGCGAATTCCTGGCCATCGATACGGCGTTGGGCCGCCTGAAAGCGGGCGATCTGTGCCTGATCCTGGTTGACCAGGTGGAAGAAGCGCTGGCGCACATCGCGCACCGCATCGCCCAGCCCTGAGGGGCGGCGCGGCGGACACGCCGCAATACGCAAACGGGGCGCAGCGCGCCCCGTTTGCATTTCAAGCGCGGCATTTCAGCCGACGCATGCCACTCACCGCATGCCGCCCGCCATGTCTCGCCCGCCGTGCGCAAGACGAGATGGGGCGTGTGATCCCCTGCGTTCAGGTGCTGGGCGTGGCCGCTTCCAGCGCGGGGCCGGTGGCCTGGTACTTGTCCGTCACGTGCGTGCATCCCACCGCCGCCAGCGCGGCCAGCGTCAGCAAGAGAGCGCTGCAAAGTCGTTGCGTCATGCGTACCTTCCTTTTTCGTTGATGAAAAGCTCGAGGGTTGGGCACGACTATACCGGCCGGGCCTTGCCGCCACCAGCGTGGCGAAGGCGGTTGCCCCACGCGCCGCCGGGGAAATCGACGCATCTTCCGTTACCAGCCCCGCTCAAAAGGGGACAAGACATTGCCGGAATGTAACTCCTGCGAGGCGCTTTCCCCCGGGATTTTTCCCTCGAAAAATCGCGTCCGCCAAGCCATCCGGCGCTGTTACATATACCCACAGCCGCGTTTGACAGCCCCTTTGGCCACTCGTAAGTTAGGGGCTAGCTGATCAGCGTTCAAGTCAACCGCGACAGCAGGAACTTATAGGCCATAAGCCCTGTGTCGCACGAAGATAAGAAGAGAGGTCACCATGAATAACGACATCATCGCCGGCAAGTGGAAGCAAATGACTGGCAAGGCCAAAGCCGCCTGGGGTGAGCTCACCGACGACGAACTGACTCGCACGGAAGGCAACGCCGAACGCCTGGCTGGCCTGATTCAAGAGCGTTATGGCAAGACCAAGGATGAAGCGCAAAAGGAAGTCCGGGATTTCTTCGACCGCAATCCCTGAATCCTCCCACCGCCTTGATCGGTCGAACTCACTGGAGAAGCTGACATGTTGCATTACGCCGTAGTTTTCTTCGTCATCGCGATCATCGCGGCGGTTCTCGGCTTTGGCGGTATTGCCGCCGGGGCCGCGGGTATCGCCAAGATCTTGTTCTTCGTATTCCTGGTGCTGGCGCTCTTGTCCATCTTGAGCGGCGCGCTGCGAAAAAAATAGAACACGCCGATAGCACGCATACCCTACTGAAAATTTGATCCTCTGCCGCGCAGACGCATCACGCGGCAGACCATACTAATAAGGAGCACGACTATGGAATTTCGCAAGCTGATCGCCGCCGCCGCACTGGGAACTGGCGCTGTCTTCACTTCCATGGCTTTCGCGGCGGATGATGGCAAGCCCAAGCAATCCGTGGGCGAATATGCCTCCGACGCAACAGTAACGACCAAGGTCAAGGCCGCTTTCGTTGCCGACAAGCAACTGAGCGCGTTGGACATCGCCGTGGAAACCAACAACGGCGTCGCGACGCTGACCGGTACCGTGGGCACGGCGGCTGAAGCCGACCACGCCGCTACCGTCACCCGTGGCGTTGAAGGGGTGAAGCAGGTGAAGAACAACATCAAGGTCGACCCGGCCAAGAACAAGAAGTAAGGCAGGTTTGTCAGGACGGCCGCGTTCCATACCGGGGCCTAGAGAGAGAGGCGGCGCCTGTGGAGACACAGGCGCCGTTTTTTATGGACGGCCACAATGCAGCGGCGGCAATACAGCAGCCACAATGCAGCAGGCGCATCGCAGCCGCACGGCGCCGCAGCCGCAAAGAACCGGCCACCGCACAGCGCCCGCCTTGCCCCGGGGGGGCTGCCCCGGGCGGTACGCCCCGGACCACACGCCCCCAATCAGATCGTCAGATCGTGACGGTGCCCCGCCCGATTTCCAACGCACGGCCGCCCACCTGGATACGGCCGTCGGCATGCACGTCCAGCAGCAAGCGGCACGGCCGGCCCATCTGATCGCCCTGCTCGACCAGGATGCTGCCGGGCAAAGGCTGCTGCTTATGGATCAACCAACCGCCCAGATTGGCGCAGGCCGATCCCGTGCCGGCGTCCTCGTCCACGCCGCCGCCCGCCTTGGCAAAGAAGTAGCGCGCCACGACCACCTGGCGTGCATCGCGCACATTGCCTTCGTCAAACGCGAACAGGTACATCGTCTTGCGGCCCAGGCTGCTGGCTTGCCAGCGGCTTAGCTTGGCGGAGTCGGGCATGGCGCGGCGCACCGCGTCCACGCTGGCCAACGGGACCAGCAATTGGTCCGCCCCGGTATCCACCCAGATGGGATCGCTTGCCAGGTCATCGGCCGACAATCCGACCAGCGACGCGATTGCCGCGCGGTCTTGCTCGGGCGGCGCCGTCTGCACGCCGTTGGGGCACGGCGCGGTGAAGGTCCAGGCGTCACCTTGCGCCTGCACCGGCACCACGCCCGCGGCAAATTCCAGCGTCAACGCATCGCCGGTGCCACGAATGTCGCGCACCGCTTGCGACGTGCCGATGGTGGGGTGGCCGGCAAACTTCATTTCGTAGCCCGGCGTGAAGATGCGCACGCGCGCATCGGCCTTGTCGGACGGCAGGATGAACGTGGTTTCGGACAGATTGAACTGCGCGGCCAGGTTCAGCATGGTGGCGTCGTCCATACCGCGCGCGTCTTCAAACACGCAAAGCTGGTTGCCGCCGAAGGTGGACGACGCAAAGACGTTAAGCAGGCGAAAGGCGTAGGAGGTCATGAGGGGAATCAAGCAGGGAAAGCGCCGGCGCACCCGGCAAGGCTTCCCACTTTATCGCAGCGCCCCGCCGTGATCCATCGCGCATCGCTTACCAGATTGCAAAGAAAAACACCCATGCCATGCAGAACGGTGCCAAGCCCGCGGCCAGCACCACCCACGCCGCTACCTTGCGCGTGGCGGTGACGGGGCGCGGCGCCAGCAGGCGGGCAAACAGGCGCAAGGTCCACAGCACGGCAAGCGTCAACAGCGTGAAGCGCACCGGGCCGGCCCAGCCCGCTTGCACGCCTTCGTGCTTGAGCAGGTTAACGGTGGTGGCGGACAGGCCCAGGAACACGCCGATGCCGGCCGACGGGATCAGCGCCTGCGCCAGCTTGTGCACGCCGGGGCGGATCCAGCGCGTTGCGGCGGCATCGACCGAGGCGGCGTCGACCGACGGCGCAGCGGGCGCCAGGCGGTCGGCCAGCCACAGCGACAGGAAGCTCGCGCCGCCCACGATCACGGTGGCGCCGATGACGAACATCAGGATGCCCGCGCCGTCCAGCCACGAAAAGCTGTCGTTGACGTCGGGGTAGTGCGTCAGGATGAACCAGGGTGCGTTGTCCATCAGCGGCCACATGATGTCGTGCTCGACCAGCCACGTCGCGGCCCATTGCTTGGCCGTCACGTACCAGGGGCTGGCGCTCCAGAGAAACGCGCCGATGGCGATGCCCATCAGGCCGAAGCACAGCAAGGCGGTCTGCCAGGCGTCGCCATCCGAAACGTGCACGATTTCTTCTTCGGGCGAACGCGGCGTCAGGGCGATGGCGCCGCGATAATCGCTGCACCGACCGCACATGTGGCAATCGCCCGCGCCCTTCATGTGGCGCAGCGGCACCAGCGGCGCGCAGTTGATGGGCTCAATGCGGATGACGGGGTGACGCCACTTTTCTTCATCGACCTTGAAGTGCCACGGCGCCAGTTTGGCCAACAGATTGAACACGCCGTTGACCGGGCACAGATATTTGCACCACACGCGCTTGCTGCGGCCATACCGCCAGCCGACGATCATGGCGGCCACGGTGGAACCGCCCAGCACAGCCAGCACCGCCAGCGGGTATTGATACACGCTGACCAGTTGGCCGTACACCGTCGTCAACGCAAACGCCACAAACGGCCAGCCGCCCCAGCGCATCCACTTCGGGATGGCGCGGCCCTGCCCGCGCTCGCTGGCCCATTCGGTCAGCATGCCTTCCGGGCAAAGCCAGCCGCACCACGCGCGGCCCAGGATCGGCATCGAGATCAGCACGAACGGCCACCAGACGCCCCAGAAGGCAAACTGCGCAACGATGGTCAGGTTGTTGAACACCGATGCCGCGTTGTCGGGCAAGGGCATGATTGCGGGCACGATCAGCAGGAACGCGTACAACGCAACAATGCCCCACTGAAGCTTGCGCAACAGCGGGGCATGGTCACGGAGAAAATCGGCGATCCGGGAAGTCACCCTCCCGAGTACAGCAGCCATGGTCAAACCTTCAATGTTCAGTCCGGCATCACGTCGGAATCAAGATGGGTTGCGTGCGGGGACCGGCGCGCGGGCCGGCTTGCCGCCCACCCAGCGCAGCAGCGCCCACACCACGATCCAGTAAGCCACCCACAACAACACCGAAATCAGGGCGGGCAGCGCGCGGTAGCCTGCGAAGTCGGCCAGGACCTTGCCCACGCCGGTGCTGTCGCTCAAGAGCCAAGAGCTATCCCAGACGGGGTCGATGATGGTGGGCAACACGTCCAGCGAAATCAGGTGATCCAGCCCGCCGACCAGCAGCGAACCGGCCAACAGCAGCAGCAGGATTTCGGTCACGCGGAAGAAGCGGCGCCACGTAATCATCTTGCCGCCCAACTGCAACAGCCAGAACGTCAGCAGGGCCACGGCAAAACCGGCCACACCGGCCAGGGCCAGCTTGGCCATGTCGCCGCCGCCCTCGCCCGCCGATACGGTGCCGTACAGAAACACCACCGTCTCGCTGCCCTCGCGCGCCACGGCAATGGCCACCAGCACGAACAGCCCCCACCAGTTGTCATTGGCAACGGAACTGCGCGCACCGCTTTCCAGTTCGCCTTTGAGCGTGCGGCCATGCTTTTTCATCCACACGACCATCTGCACGACCAGCGCGCAAGCGGCTAGCGACATGATGGCCTGGAACCATTCCTGGCCTTCGTCGCTAAGCCAGGACGACACGCCAAGCAACACCAGGGCCAGCGCCACGGCCAGCGCCAGGCCCGCCGCCACGCCGCCGCACAGGTAGTTCAGCCCGCGCTTGCCTTTCGGCGTCGCGCGCAGCCAGGTGTACAAAATGCCTACCACCAGCAGGGCTTCAACGCTTTCGCGCCAGACGATAAAAAGGACCTGTTCCATGTATGGCTACCGCTTATTCCTTGGGCTTGACGACCAGGGTGCCTTTCACGCTTTGGTGAAAGTCATCAAAGAAGGGGTACTCGCCGGGGCGGGAAATGGTGATGACGACGAAGGATTTAACCCCCGGCCCCAACACTTTTTCCTTGCGCAGCGGAATGCTCTCAAATTCCACCGGCTCGTTGCTTTCGTTGATGAGTTCAATCTTGAAACGGCCGGCGGGCACTTCCAGGGTTGCCGGCTCGAACGTGCCGTCCGGTTTGAACCTGAGCGTGAACGTCGGCAATTCGTCCGCCTGCGCGGGCGCCATGCCGGCAAGGCCGGCCAGGCCGATCAGTGCGGCGGCAACAACGCGAAGCAGGCGGCGCACGATCAATATCCGCCCTTCTTGCCGGTGCCGGCGTAGACGAATTCGTATTCCAGTTCAAAGGGCTCGAACCACGGGCCCACGCCGGTTTCCTTGTCGACGTGGCGGCCGAAGTGAGCCATCTTGTTTTCGGACGGCGGCAGGATCGAGTACTTCAGCTTGTACTTGCCCGGGCCTTCCAGCTTGACGTTGTCGCCATAGTGCGGACCGTCGTTGGCGACCATCGGCATGAAGGTGCCTTTCTGCACGTTCTGGCTGCCGACCTTCTGGATCTCAAAATTCACGACCAGGTAAGGCACCCATTCGCCTTCCGGGAAGCCGGTTTTGTTGCCGGCCGTGGCGTGGATATCGGCCTCAAGGTGCACATCGGAATCCTTGGCGGGGCGCATCATCCCGGGCGGGTCCATTTCAATCGGCTGCAAATACACCGCGCCGATTTCCATGCCGCCCTTCTCAACCGGCTTGCCAATGGGGTATTCGGCCGCGTTGGCGGCCGACACGCTCATTGCAACAATGGCCAGCGCCAAGGCTTTCTTGATCATGTGCATCATCCTGAGAGACTCAAATTGGGTATCGGCTCTAAAAACATAAACAAGAACCGTTTGCATTAATGTAACGAAAAAAACTGACATATCCCTGAACCAAAAGGCCCGGGATGCATCAGTTCGTTGCGTTATCTCAAAGGGAAAAGCGGCCACAAAAAAGCCGGCGGGGACGATGCCACACCGGCTGCTGGCAGGGCAAAAAGCGCGGATGCGCCCTTGCCGCTTGGCGCTATTTGCGACCCTGGCCCGGCGTGCTGCCCGGCGTGAACGGGAACGTCGAGAACATCGCGCGCGTCTGGTCCTGCATTTGATCCTGCATCTGCACGAACAGGTTTTTGCTCTGGTCGATGTAGTTGTTCATCATGTTTTGCAGCATGGGCGTTTGCACGTTCATGAACTGCGTCCAGGCTTCCGGCCCGAACTGGCTGCCGTACAGCCCCTTGGACTGTTCCGCCATGCGCGTCTGGATTTCCATGAAGGCCTGGATGTTCTTTTCAAGGTAAGAACCCATGATGCCCTGCATGGCGTGCCCGTAGAAACGGATGATCTGCGACAGCATGTTCGACGAGAACATGGGCATGCCGCCGCTTTCCTCTTCCAGAATGATCTGCAAGAGGATGCTGCGGGTCAGGTCTTCGCCGCTCTTGGCGTCGACCACCTGGAATTCTTCATTGGCCAGGACCAGTTGCTTGACATCTGCCAGAGTGATGTAGGTGCTGGTCCGGGTGTCGTATAGGCGACGGTTGGGGTATTTTTTAATCAGGCGCAGGCTGGCGCCGGTTTGTGCTTGCGTCATGTGTGTCCCCGGATCGGGCGATCTCTAAGACTTCGAATAGGGTGGAGTGTAATGCCGGAAGGCCCTCTCCCCGAGGCCTTCCAGCGCCTTGAGCCGCCGGGGGGCGGCCCGCTAGCCTTCATCAGCCCATGTGCAGGCCGCCGTTCAGCGAGAAGTCCGCGCCGGTCGAGAAACCGGATTCGTCCGACGCCAACCACGACGTCATGGAGGCGATTTCCTCGGGCGTGCCCAGGCGTCGCACCGGAATGGTCGCCACGATTTTTTCAAGCACTTCGGGGCGGATGGCGCGAACCATGTCCGTGCCGATGTAGCCCGGCGAAATCGTATTGACGGTGACGCCCTTGCTGGCCACTTCCTGCGCCAGCGCCATGGTGAAACCATGGATGCCGGCCTTGGCCGTGGAATAGTTGGTCTGGCCGAACTGGCCCTTCTGACCGTTCACCGAGCTGATGTTGATGATGCGGCCCCACTGCCGTTCAACCATGCCCTCGATGACCTGCTTGGTCACGTTGAACAGGCTGTTCAGGTTGGTGTCGATCACCGCGCGCCAATCGTCGGCGCTCATTTTGCGGAACAAACCATCGCGGGTGATGCCCGCGTTATTGACCAGCACGTCGACCCCGCCCAGTTCCGCGGTGACCTTTTCAAAGGCCTTCACCGTGGAGTCCCAGTCGGACACGTTGCCCACCGACGCGTAGAACGTGTAGCCCTGCGCAGCCTGCTCATCCAGCCATTGCTGGTAGTTGCGGCTGGGGCCGCAACCTGCCACGACGCGAAAGCCATCCTTGGCCAAGCGCTGGCAAATAGAGGTGCCGATACCGCCCATCCCGCCTGTTACGTAAGCCAGTTTTCCGCTCATTGGACTTCCTCCTGTGTGCGACGGACGCCTCGTTGATTAACTTCTTATTAGTCCGGGGTAAACCGCGTCGTGCGGTTTCAGGCTGCCCGGACCTTCACATACCTGCCAGGCGCCGGCTCGATCGGCTGGTACTTGGCATTGCCTAATTTTGTGCGCGCCTTCATCTGCTTGCCCGAATGGTCGGCCAGCCAGGCCGTCCAGTCGGGCCACCAGCTGCCCGCGTGTTCGGTGCTTTGCGCGAACCAGGCGTTCGGGTCGCCCGGCATGTCATGGCCTTTCTTGCCCAGCTTGTCCGCGACCCAATAGCTGCGGCGCTTCTTGGCGGGCGGGTTCACCACGCCCGCGATGTGGCCCGAGGCCCCCAGCACGAAGCGCTGCGGTCCGCGCAGCAATTGCGTGGACGCATAGGCAGACACCCAGGGCACGATATGGTCTTCGCGCGAGCCAAAGATGTACGCCGGCATCGTCAGGCGCGTCAGGTCCAGCGATGTGCCGGCCGCTTGCGCGCGGCCCGGCACCTTCAGGTTGTTTTCCAGGTAGGTGTTGCGGAAGTACCAGGAAAAGAACGGCCCGGGCAGATTGGTGCTGTCGCCATTCCAGAACAGCAGGTCAAACGGTGGCGGCTTCTGACCCTTCAGGTAGTTGCCGACCACGTAGTTCCAGACCAGCTCGTTGGGCCGCAGGAACGAGAACGTGGTGGCCAGGTCACGGCCGGGCATCAAGCCGCCGTTGCCCAGTTGTTGATCGCGCAGCAGCGCATGGGCTTCGTCGACAAAGACCTTCAGCACGCCCGTGTCGTGAAAATCCAGCAGCGAAGTCAGCAGCGTCAGCGACGCTACCGGCTGTTCACCGCGCGCCTCGGCCAGCGCCAGCGCCGCGGCCAGCATCGTGCCGCCCACGCAGAAACCCAGCGCGTTGACCTTGGGTTGCTTGGTGATGTCGCTGGCCACGCGCAGCGCTTGCAGCACGGCGTCGTCCAGGTAGTCGGTCCAGGTGGCGCGGTCCACGCCGTCGGTGTCGCTGGCCAGCGGGTTGCGCCAGGAAATCAGGAATACCGTGTAGCCCTGCCCCACTGCGTGGCGCACAAAGGAATTTTCGGGCTGCAAGTCCAGGATGTAGAACTTGTTGATGTTCGGCGGCACGATGACCAGCGGCCGCTCGTAGACCGTGGCGGTCGAGGGCGCGTACTGGATCAGCTGGAACAGCTTGTTCTCGAACACCACTTCGCCGGGCGATACGGCCACGTTGCGGCCGATCTCGAACTGCGATTCATCGGTTTGGGTGATGCGGCCTTTCTTGACGTCGCCAAGCAGGTTGGCCAGGCCTTCATTCAACGCGCGGCCGGCGCTTTCGACGATGGACTGCTGGGCGTCTGGATTCAATGCCAGGAAGTTGGACGGCGACAGCGCGTCCACCCACTGCATGATGGAAAAACGCAGGCGCTCGCGCATGGGTTCGCTGACCTGGGCGGCGTCGACCATGCGCTGCATGGCGCGCGCGGACAGCAGGTACGTGTGGGCCAGCAGCAGGTGCGAGCCATTGGCGGCCCAGGCGTTGCCGGCAAAGCGGCGGTCAGCGGGAGGCACAAGCGCGCCGCGCCGGGCGTCGTCACAAAGGCGCTGCCACTCGCGAGAGAATTCGGCCTGAATTTCGGCCAGGATTTCCGGTGCCACGCTCACCGGAATGGGTCCTGCGGAGAGATTGGCGTTCACTTCCACACCTTGTTATCGACACTGCTCGATTGATGTTGCATTCCGGGTCCATCACTGTCAATGCGGGTATACAAGGAGTTTCGCCGCACGGGTTTGCGCCCTGTGCAGCGGCCTTGCGCCAGATCAAACCGGGTCGAGCCAAGCCAGCAACGCCATGCGTCCGGTTTCGGTATCGCGGCGGTATGAAAAGAAGCGCTGCGGGTCCGACACCGTGCACATGCCGCTCAGGGCCACTTCTTGTACCCCGGCGCGGCGCAGGCGGAAATCGGCCAGTCCGGCGAGGTCGGCCAGCCACTTTCCCGATAGACCGGGACGCGGCGTGAAGAACCGCAGCGTGGCCGGGTCGTCCGCCGTGAAGGCGTCCAGCACGTCTTGCCCCACTTCGAATTCGGTCGGGCCGATGCCGGGGCCGACCCAGGCGCGCCAGCCGCCGGCGTCGGGCGCCTTGGCTTGCATGGCCGCCAGCGTGTGTTCCAGCACCCCGCCCGCTAGGCCACGCCAGCCGGCATGCGCCGCGCCCAGCACCTGGCCCCGACCGTCGGCGATGACGACGGGCAGGCAGTCGGCCACCATGATGGCCAGCACGCGCCCCGGTTGCGCCGTGACGCTGGCGTCCACCGCGGGTTCGTCGGGCAAGTCAGGCGCATCGGCATCGACTACCTCGCTGCCGTGCACCTGACGCAGCCACAGGGGCTCGCCCGGGACGGCGGCGCGCACGCGGCGTCGGTTTTCGGAGACCGTGTCGGGGTTGTCCCCGGCGCGGCGCCCCAGGTTCAGGGAATCATGCGGCGCCACGCCCACGCCCCCGGCACGGGTCGTGCAGAAGTACGAGACGCCCGGCCACGACGGGCCGGTCACAACAGGCAGGCTGGCGATCACGCGGTCCATGCAACGGTTTCCTGAACTAACGCCATGTCGGCCGGAACGTCAGCGGTGAATTGCACGTCGCCGTTGCCGCCGGGGTCATCGAAATGCAGGGCGCGCGCGTGCAGCATCTGCCGCGTGGCCCCGGCAATGTTCTTGCCGCCATAGATGGTATCGGCCAGCAGCGGGTGCCCCAGGCTGGCCATGTGGACGCGGATCTGGTGGGTGCGGCCGGTTTCCAGGCGACACACCACTTCCGTGACGCGACCACCCGGGTCCACCTGCCCGCGCCGGACCGGCGAGTAATTGGTAATGGCGGGTTTCGGGGCAACGGGGCGCTCGACGCTCATGCGCACGGGCACGCGGGCATCGCGCCCGATCGCGCGGTCGACCCGGCCGGCCGCCGCCATCCAGCCATGGGCCAGGGCGACATACTCGCGGCCCATGCTGCGCGCCTGCAATTGGCGCACCAGATGGGTCTGGGCCTTTTCATTGCGGGCCACGACCATGAGCCCCGAGGTGTCTTTGTCCAGCCTGTGTACGATGCCGGCACGCGCCACGGCCGCCAATTCCGGGTAGCGGTACAGCAGGCCGTTCAGCAGCGTGCCGCTCCAGTTGCCGGCGCCCGGATGCGTCACCAGGCCCGCGGGCTTGTTCACGACGATCCAGTCGGGGCTTTCGTCCACAACGGTGAATTCAACGGGTTCGGGGGTGAAGGCGCGCGCGTCAGGGGCGGGCTGGGCCCACACCAGCAGTTCGTCGCCCGGGCCAACGGTCTGGCGAATCTTGCCGGGCGCGCCGTTGACATGCACGTTGCCGGATTCGATCCAGCCTTGCAGCCTGCTGCGGGAATGGTCGGGCAGCAAGCCGGCCAGCACCTTGTCCAGCCGGTCGGCGCGGGTGCTGGAAGGCACGGTTACACGTTGCGGTTCACCCCGGTTTTCGGCGGGGTTTGCCTCGGTGATTTCGTCGGAGTTTTCGTCAGGAAGGCCCAGGAGTTCGTCGTCGGAAACGAGATCTGTGCCGGCGGCTGTATCGGACATGGAGACAAATCATATAATCAGCCTGCCATGCTAACACCAAGGATACGATTCTCGTGATTCACCACCCCGCAGCTCCCTCGAACCCCGCATCCCGAAGCGGGCCGGTTTTGCGCGTGGTTATCGCGCTATTTGCCGTCATCGTCATCGCCGGTTGCGGCTCGACGAACAGCAAATATGACAAGACCACCAACTGGAGCGCCGAACAGCTCTACGCCGACGCCAAGTCGGAAATGTCCTCCGGAGGCTGGAAAGAAGCGCGCGAGCGCCTGACCGCCATCGAAAGCCGCTACCCCTTCGGCGTGTACGCCCAGCAAGCCCTGCTTGAGCTGGCCTACGTCAACTGGAAAGACGGCGAAAACGAGCAGGCCCTGGCCGCCATCGATCGCTTTCAGCAGCTTTACCCGAACCACCCCGGCACCGACTACGCGCTGTACCTGAAAGGCCTGATCAACTTCACGCCCGCCAGCGCGTTCATGACCAACATCACGGGCCAGGACCCCGCCGAGCGCGACCCCAAGGGCCTGCGCGCGTCCTACGACGCGTTCAACGAACTGATCAAGCGCTACCCGGAAAGCAAGTATTCGGTTGATGCCGAAAAGCGCATCGCCTGGCTGGTCAATACCATCGCCATGAACGAAGTCTATGTGGCGCGCTACTACTACGAACGCGGCGCCTACGTGGCCGCCGCCAACCGCGCGCAAACCGTCATCACCGACTTCGAAGGCGCCCCCGCCACCGAAGAAGCGCTTTACCTGATGGTCGAGTCCTACGACAAGCTGGGCATGACCGACTTGAAGAACGACGCGCAGCGCGTCTACGACAAGAACTTCCCCAACAGCGAATTCAAGACCAAGGGCCTGAAGGCCGACCGCAGCTGGTGGAATCCGTTTGACTGATTGATCAGCGGATTTGCCCGCATGGGAAAAAGCCCCTCGGATCCTGGATTCGAGGGGCTTTCAATTGGGCCCGAGGGTTGTGCGTGGGCGGCGTTGACGCAATAAACCTTCGCGCCGCAACGTCGGCGGCAACGCCCCTGCCCTACGCCGCCACGTCGTCGTCGCCCTGCTTGCGCCGGTAGAACGCCAGCACCTCTTCCAGTTCGCGCGTGCGAGCAAACGGCGGCAGGCCTCGCCACAGACGCTTGCCGTAGGGCTTTTCGACCAGGCGCGCATCACCCACCATCAACACGCCCCAGTCCGATTCCGTGCGGATCAAACGGCCCGCGCCCTGCTTGAGCGAAATGGCGGCTTCCGGCAACTGGTATTCCGAAAACGGATTGCCCCCGTGTGCCCGACACGCGCGCAAGCGCGCTTCGATGACGGGGTCGTCAGGCGGCGCGAACGGCAGCTTGTCGATGGCTACCAGCGTCAGCACGTCGCCCGGCAGGTCTATGCCTTCCCAGAAGCTGGCGCTACCCACCAGCACCGGGTGCTTGAGCTTGCAGAAGCGGTCCAGAAGATCCCGGCGCGTACCCTCGCCCTGCTTTAACAGCGGCCAGTCATGGCCGGCGTCGTCAAACGCGTCGGCCAGCAACATAGCCACTTTTTCAACGGCGCGCAGCGTCGTGCACAGCACCAGCGTGCCGCCCGGGCTGGCTTCCAGCAGCGGCATCAGCGTGTCGACAAAGCGATCCAAGAATTGTGGCGACTGCGGCTCGGGCATGCCGCGCGGCACGAATAGCAGCGCCTGTTCGGGATAGTTGAACGGGGATTCCCACTTGCCCGTGCGCGCTTGTTCCAGGCCAAGCTGGCTGGTGAAGTGGGTGAACTCGCCATTCACCGACAGCGTGGCCGACGTCATGATCCAGGCCTGCCCCGGCTTGCGGTATTTGGAAAACGCCTGCGCCACGGACAGCGGCGCGGAATGCAGCCGCACATGATGCAAACCGTGTTCGACCCAGCGCACGGCCGGGCCGGTCCATTGCTGGGCGGCCGCCACGCCTTCCAGGATGGCGGCGGGTGTGGACGGCCCGTCGGCCAGCGCGATGTCGGCGGCGGGCTCGGGCGCCTGGTCATCACGGCCCCAGCCTTCGTCTTCCATGTGGCCACCCGCGCGGCCCGGCGTGGCCCAGCGTTTCAGCCGAATCGATATTTCGGCGCCGCTGCGCGCGGCCGCCATCAGGTCGGGGTGCTTTTCAGCCACCACGCCCAGCGCCTTGGTCGCCGTGTCCACGGCCTCGCGCAAGGCGGCAAGCGCCTCGTCGAATTCCTCGGGGTTGGGGATGGCTTCAAACGTGGCCTTGCGGCCGGGCATCTTGTCCAGCGGCGCACAGGCCAGGCGCAATTCGCGCGCGGCGGTTTCCAGGTGGCGGCTGACGTCGCTCCACTTGGCGGCTTCGCGCGCATACGCCAGCCCGGCCACTTCCAGCGCGCGGCCAAAGTCCATCAATTGGTGCGTGGACACGCTGCTGCCCAGGAAGCGCGTGGCGGTGTCGGGCAGTTGATGGGCTTCGTCGAAGATCACGGTGTCGGCTTCGGGCAGCAGATCGGTAACGCCTTCTTCGCGCAGCACCAGGTCAGCCATGAAAAGCGCGTGGTTGACCACGACGACATCGGCCTCCTGGGCCTGCCGGCGCGCCTTGACGACAAAGCAGTCGCGAATGCGCGGGCATTCCTGGCCCAGGCAGTTTTCGCGGGTCGAGGTCACGCGCTGCCAGATGTCGGCGTCTTCGGGCACTTGCGCCAGATCGCTGCGGTCGCCGGTCTTGGTAATGCCCGCGAACACCTGGATCTGGCGCAGCTGCTGGATTTCGGTGCGCGACTTCAAGGCCCGCTCATCGCCCTGCAGGCGTTCAAGGTGGTAGTGGCAGACATAGTTGCCCCGCCCCTTGAGCAGCGCGGCGGTGACGGGCGCGGCCAGCGCGGCGCGTACGCGCGGCAGGTCGCGCGCGAACAACTGGTCTTGCAGCGTGCGCGTGCCTGTGGAAATCAGCACCTTGCCGCCCTGGATGAAGGCGGGTACAAGATAGGCCCAGGTTTTGCCGATGCCGGTGCCCGCTTCGGCCACCAGCGTGGCGCGGTCCTGGATGGCGTCGCCGATGGCCTGCGACAGCTCCACTTGCGAAGGGCGAGGCTTGTAGCCGGGCATGGCCGTGGCCAACGGCCCGTCCTCGTCAAAGAATTCGGAAATATCCAGGTCCAGCATTACGGCAGCCTAGTGTCGGTCGGAGTCTACGGTGAACCGGTACCGGTAACGGTTCGGGCGCCAGACACTGATGTGGGAAAGGACCAAATGATACCCCTTGCCACGCCGCCTTTCCGGCTGAGCAAGGGACAGATCGGTCCCCCCTGGCACGTTTTGTAATAGCCGCTTATGGCACAATCCGCCCCTTGTTTTTCCTTTTTGCCGTCGTATAGAGATGTCTGAAACTTCCGCTATCACGTACGTCGCCGCCGGCGTCGACAACGCCCGCATCATCGCGCAGCTTGCCACCGAGCTGGGCGCGCGCACCTCCCAAATCGCTTCGGCCGTGGAACTGCTGGATGACGGCGCCACCGTGCCGTTTATCTCGCGCTATCGCAAGGAAGCCACCGGCGGCCTGGACGATACCGTGCTGCGTAACCTGGAAGTGCGGTTGGGTTACCTGCGCGAGCTCGAAGAGCGCCGTGGCGCCATCCTGGAGTCCATCTCGCAGCAGGGCAAGCTGACGTCCGCGTTGCAGCAAGAAATCGCCACGGCCGACACCAAGCAGCGCCTGGAAGACTTGTACGCACCGTACAAGCCCAAGCGCCGCACGCGCGCCCAGATCGCCCGCGAGGCCGGTCTGGAGCCCCTGGCGGACGCCATCCTGGCCGACACCGCCTGCGACCCCGCCGCGCTGGCCGCGCAATACCTGAACCCCGAGGCGTCCATCAACGACGCCAAGGCGGCGCTGGACGGCGCGCGCGACATCCTGGCCGAACGCTACGCCGAAAATGCGGACCTGCTGGCCGACATGCGCGAGCACCTGTGGTCCACCGGCCTGATCTATTCCAAGATGATCGACGGCAAGGAAACCGAAGGCGCCAACTTCCGCGACTGGTTCGACTTCAACGAGCCGCTGCGTACCCTGCCCTCGCACCGCATCCTGGCGCTGCTGCGCGGCCGCCAGCAAGGCGTGCTGGAATTGCGTCTGGGGCTGGAAGCCGAGCTTGAAGCGCAGGTGCCGCACCCGTGCGTCGCGCGCATCGCCAACTTCCTGAAGCTGGGCAACGGCCTGTTCGCGCTGGACGCGACGCCGCGCGCCCGCTGGTTGGGCGAAGTGTGCCGCTGGACCTGGCGTGTGAAGCTGCTGACGGCGTTCGAAAGCGAACTGATCGGCCGCCTGCGCGAAAGCGGTGAAGCCGAAGCCATTCGCGTGTTCGCCGCCAACCTGAAAGACCTGCTGCTGGCCGCGCCGGCCGGCCCCAAGGCCGTGCTGGGCCTGGACCCGGGCATCCGCACGGGCTGCAAGATCGCCGTCATCGACCAGACCGGCAAGGTCGTGGACACGACCACCGTCTACCCGTTTGAACCGCGCCGCGACCGCGACGGCACGATCAACACGCTGGCCGCGCTGGTGGCGCGCCACAACGTGGACCTGATCGCCATCGGCAACGGCACCGCTTCGCGTGAAAGCGAAAAGCTGGTGGGCGACATGATGGAACGCTTCCCCGACCTGAAGGTCACCCGCGTGGTGGTCTCCGAAGCGGGCGCATCCGTGTATTCGGCCTCGGAAATGGCTGCGCTGGAATTCCCGGATCTGGACGTGACGCTGCGCGGCGCCGTGTCCATCGCCCGCCGCTTGCAGGACCCGCTGGCCGAGCTGGTCAAGATTGACCCCAAGGCCATCGGCGTGGGCCAGTACCAGCACGACGTCAACCAGCGCGAGCTGGCCCGTTCGCTGGACGCCGTGGTCGAGGATTGCGTGAACGCCGTGGGCGTGGATGTGAACACGGCGTCGGCCGCCTTGCTGGCACGCGTGTCGGGCTTGAACTCGCTGCTGGCAAAGAACATCGTTTCCTGGCGCGATGAAAACGGCGCGTTCCCCACCCGCGAAGTGCTGCGCAAGGTGCCGCGCTTTGGCGAAAAGGCGTTCGAACAGGCTGCGGGCTTTTTGCGCATTCCCAATGGCGAGAACCCGTTGGATGCCTCGTCGGTGCACCCGGAAGCCTATCCCGTTGTCGAACGCATCGTTGCCAAGATCAAAGCCGAGGTCAAACAGATCATCGGCCAGCGCGAGGCCTTGAAGGGCGTATCGCCGTCCGACTTCACGGACGAACGATTCGGCCTGCCGACGGTGCGCGACATCTTCGCCGAACTTGAAAAGCCCGGCCGCGATCCGCGCCCGGAGTTCAAGACGGCGCAGTTCAAGGAAGGCGTCGAAACACTGAACGACCTGTACCCCGGCATGGTGCTGGAAGGCGTCGTCACCAACGTGGCCAACTTTGGCGCGTTTGTCGACATCGGCGTGCACCAGGACGGCTTGGTCCACATTTCGGCCTTGGCCGAAAAGTTCGTGAAAGACCCGCGCGATGTCGTGCGTGTTGGCCAGACGGTCAGCGTGAAGGTGCTGGAAGTGGACGCGGCCCGCAAGCGCGTGGCGCTGACCATGCGCCTGAACGACACCGCCGCCCCCGCACGCCGCAGCGGCGACGCCCCCAAGGGCGGCGACCGCCCGCGCCGTCCGCAAGGTGACGGCGGCCGTGGCAACGCGGCAGGCGGTGCCGGCGGCATGAACAGCGCCATGGCGGATGCCTTCGCCAAGCTCAAGCGCTGATCTTTTCGCGCGGCGCTAAAACAAAGCCAGGGCTGATGCCCTGGCTTTTCCTTTTCCCGTTTCCTTTTCCCGTTTCCTTTTCCCGTTTTCTTTGCCCGCATCTTTGCCGATCCCTACCCTAGGACTTTCCCCTAGATTGGGCGTTTTCCTTGCGCGCGCTCAATCAGGAAATCTAAAAATAAGGGAAAATATCGAATTGTGTCCAAATAATAAAAGCCGGTGGCGTTGGGGAACACGGCAGACACAAACATCCATGATCAGGCGAACTGCGGCGCGAACCGTCTATCAGGCAAGAAGTAAAAGAAAAAGCGCCCCACCCTGATAGCCCCCCGGAGAGCCATTGAACATGAGCACGACCATTACGCTTGCCGCCAATGAAGCGGCAACGATCACCGAAAAAGAAGTTGGCCACAGCGGCACCTACGCCGAAGTCACGCTGGGCCAATACTCGCACTTGGTCGTTGACGGCGCCGAAGTCGCCTTCAAGCACATCACCCTGGAACGCCTGGGCAGCCGCGTAATTGAATTGCGCAACGGCGCGCAGCTTCAAGTGGGCGCCCTGGGCTTTGCCAGCATGGGCGCCAGCATCGTGTACCGCATCGGCGTGGGCTGCGCGCTGACTTTCGACGCCAGCCAATGGGACCCGGAAGTGGTGGCCAACACAACGTTCGACTTTGCCAGCCAGGGCAGCGGCACGCTGAAGTACTTTCCGTTCATCAACCCGGAATGGCTCGACTGCCCGAACGTGACCGGCTATTCAGAAGGCGATCTGCTGGAAATCGCCGGGCAAGGCAGCGCACAGCGTTTCCAGGTGCGCGATGGGCGCATCGTGGCGGGCGCCCGTACGGCGTAACGGCGCACGGGCGGTAGACGGTGGCGGGCAGCAGGCAGCAGGCAGCAGGCAGCAGGCAGCAGGCACTAACGCGCTGCCCGGCCGCTTATTCTTTTGCCAGTGACGCCAGTGACGCCAGCGCGTCGCGCGTGCGCGTCAGGCGCGACTCTGCATCGCCTTGCGCGCCGGCCGGCGCTTCGGCAACCGTCTCGCCGTCAATGACGGCGGTGTAGGTTTCGCCGGACGCTTGCAGCACGGTGTCAGGCGATTCTTCTTGCAGCCGGCGCATTAAGGCGCCCGCCAGCTTCGGGTCCGCGAAGCGTTGCGACAACAGCAGCTCTTCACCATCAGCCGCCAGCAAGCGGAAGCGGAAGCCGCCCGTTTCATCGCGGAAGCTGACAAAGCGCGCGCCCTTGTCCTTGTCTTTCTTACCCTGCGACTTCGCCGTCGCCGCGCCCGCATTCAGGTTGCGCAAGCCGACGGCCACGCGCAGTTCCTGCATCAGCGGCAAGGCTTGCTTGCGCGCCTTATCGGCGCCCGCCTGAAGAATGTCTTCGATGCGGCCCGGGTTGGCGATCAGGTCCACATATTTTTCGCGCATCGGCGCCAGCAGGTTTTCCAGGTGCTCGTACAGCGCCTGCTTGGCGTCGCCCCACCCCATGCCGTCTTCCAGCTGCTTGCGGAACGCCGCCGATTCCGCCTGCGTGGCGAAGGCACGGTACAGCGTGTACAGGTGCGAATTTTCGGCGTCCTTGGCTTCGCCCGGCGCGTGCGAATCGGTCACGATACGCATCACGGACGCGCGCAGCGCCTTGGCGCCGCCTTCGAACAGCGGGATGGTGTTGTTGTAGCTCTTGGACATCTTGCGGCCATCCAGGCCGGGCAAGGTCGCCACGTCTTCTTCAATGGCTACCTCGGGCAGCGTGAAGTAGTCGCGGCCATAAAGATGATTGAAGCGCTGCGCGATATCGCGCGCCATTTCCAGATGCTGAATCTGGTCGCGGCCCACCGGCACGCGGTTGGCGTTGAACATCAGGATGTCGGCGGCCATCAGCACCGGATACGAGAACAAACCCATCGTGATGCCGTCGTCCGGGTCCACGCCCTTGGCCACGTTCTGGTCCACGGACGCCTTGTAGGCGTGCGCGCGGTTCATCATGCCCTTGGCGGTGACGCAGGTCAGCAGCCAGCTGAGCTCGGGAATTTCGGGAATGTCGGATTGCCGGTAGAACGTCACGCGTTCGTGGTCCAGGCCCACCGCGAGCCAGGTGGCAGCGATTTCAAGGCGGGAACGCGCCACACGCGCCGGGTCATCGCACTTGATCAGCGCGTGATAGTCCGCCAGGAAGAAGAACGCGTCCACGCCAGGCTGGGTGCTGGCCTGCACGGCGGGCCGGATAGCTCCCGCGTAATTGCCAAGGTGGGGGGTGCCAGTGGTGGTAATGCCGGTAAGGACGCGGGTATTCATAAGGCGAAGAGGCGTGTGCTAGGGGAAACAAGCAGTGTAACGTGCCGGCGCATCGGCGCCTTGCCCCGTGGCGACGGCGGGTGGCCACCTGGCGTTGGGCAAATCGCCATCGCGCACGGTGCGCCGGCTTGGCGAGCGACCCACCTACAGAACCGCAAGCACCGGCGCGGCCAGCGCGCAGATTCCGCCCGTGGTCAACGCCGCGCGCGGACGGAACGTCAGGAACCAGATCAGCAGCAAGCCGGCGATGCTGAGGATGCCGATCCATTCCACCGTGCCGTAGCTCCAGCCCCAGACCGTGGCCGATGCGTACAGCGACAGGGCCAGCGCGATCCAGCCGAAGATGCGCAACGGCACGCGGTGGCGGCGTGGGATGGCGCGGTCGAACAGATCTTCGTAGTGGCGGTCCATCCCCAGGCACAGCGCGGAAAAACCGGCGTAGGCCAGGCAGAAAGCGGCAAGCGTCATGGCGTATCACCTCGCGGTTCATAAACGACGGCGCCAGGCGCAGCGGGCGCTGGGGACGTTGGGGACGTTGGGGCCGTTGCGGACTTTCCGGACTTTGCGGACTTTGCGGTCGTTGTGGCCGTTGTGGCCGTTGTGGCCGTTGTGGCCGTTGTGGCCGTTGTGGCCGTTGTGGCCGCAGGGGCCGACGCATTGGTCCGCCCACGGGCTGGGCCCCTGGCCGGCGCACGACGCGCGCGCGCCGCCTTGCGCGACATCCAGGCGAACAACACGGCACTGGCCAGGCAGGTCAGATCAAACCCGGCCATGACCCAATCGCCCTGCGGCAACGACACGCCCAGGTGGCGCGACGTGGTCAACGCGTTGACCACCGGCACCAGGGCCAGCGCGGCGGCGGCAATTCCCAGCAGGTCCTGCCACTTGCGGCGCTGGAACAAAAAGGCATAGACCAATGACACGGCCCACGCCGCGAAGAAGCTACGGGACTCCCACAACTGGCGCCCCGGCAGGTCGGCGGGCAGCAGGCGGTTGGCAAGGAAGAACACGGCAACGCCCAGCACCACCCCAGCGATGGTGCCGGCATTCAGGCCGTCCACCAGCCGCAACGAAAACGCTTCGCGCGCATCCTGGGGCCGCGCCTTCTGGCGGCGCTTGGCGATCCACAGCACCAAGCCCGTGGCCACCATGCCGGTGCCGGCCAGGCTGACCAGGAAATAGAACCAGCGCAGCAAAGGCTCGGCGAACAAACCCAGGTGCAGCCCGGTGATCGTGCCGGCGGTTCTGGCGGTAGCGCCCAATTCGTCCTGCCCTTCCGTAAGCTTGCCGGTCACCCCGTCAAACCGCATCCACGGCGCCATCAAGCCGTACGACACGCCGTCGGCCGCCGCCTGCGTCAACGTCACGGTGGCCCCGGCATCGCCCGGGTTGTTGACCGTGACGCGGCCCAGTCGACCTTGCCACTGCTGCTGCGCCTGCTCCACCAGCGGCGCAATCCGCACCAACGGCGCGGGCTGGTTCAGCGGCGGCGTGACCTTGAACGACTTGAAGACATCATCCGTGTACTGGCGCGGATTGTCGTAGACGGCCTTGATGCCGGCCGGCATCAACATCACCATGAACAGCACCAGGCCGCTGAAAGTAATCATCAAATGAAAAGGCAGCCCCAGCACCGACAGGGCATTGTGGCCATCCATCCAGGCGCGTTGCCCGCCCTTTCCAGGACGGAAAGTAAAGAAGTCGGCAAAGATTTTCTTGTGGGTGATGATGCCGCTGATGATCGCCACCAGCATGAACATGCCCGCGATGCTGGCCAGCCAGCGCCCCCACGGGAACGCGGTCTCAAGTTCGAAATGGAAGCGGTAGAAAAAATCGCCGCCGCGTGTTTCGCGCCCCTGGACCGCCTGGCCGGTGGCGGGGTCCAGCTTCACGCGCACAAACCCGCGCTCGCCCGGCTTGGGCTTGGGCAGTTGGTACAGCAACAGGATCAGCGGCTCGCGATCGGACGGCGGCGTGATGAACCAGCGCTTGGCGTCCGGCGCATGTTCGTCCAGATAGCGCTGCGCCATCTCCACCGACTGCACCGCAGGCGCCGGCTGCACCTGGATTTCGGGCTGCATCCAGCGCGTGATCTCGGGCCGGAAGAATGCCAGCGAGCCGGTCAGGAACATCGCGAACAACACCCATCCGAATATCAACCCGGCCCAGGTGTGCAACCACGACATCGATTGGCGCAGGCCTTCTTCGCCCTGCGCTTTGGGCTTGCGTGCCGTCATGCCATCCCCATCCCGCGCCCTGCCAGAAATAGGCCGCCCAACAATGCGGCCGGCAGCAAAATTCCGATCCAGGCGCGCCACGCGCTACGCGTGGCAAACACCCAGATCACGCCGCACGTGTAGACGACGAACGACAACATCAAGGCGGTGGTGACGGCGTCTGCCCGCCCCATCGGCAGCCAGACGGCCAGGCACGCCGCAGCCGCCGAGGCAAGGGCATAGCCGCCCAGAATGGCGGCTGCCGCCCTGGAAAACACGGCCATGCGATAGCGCATCATGCCTGCGCCGGCTGCGGGAGCTTTCACGGATTCACGTTGAAGGTCAGGGTGGAAACGTAGCGGATCTTGGCGTAGGTCTTACCGTCGGCCTCGCCCGCCTTCTCTTGCATGTGCGCCGCTTCCAGCACGTACTGGCCCGGCCACGGCGTCGTGATTTCGATACGACCGTTTTCATCGGTCCAGAAGCGCTTTTCCCACTTCGGCGGACCAAAGACGGTCACTTCGGTCTTGGCCAGCGGCTTGCCTTCAAAGTTCAGGACAAAAGAGTTGGCGCCGGCGGCGGTGGGCACCAGTTCCAGGTCCAGCTTGGCCTGCGTATCGGTGCGGCCGGCCTTGGCGCCGTACTTGACCAGCGTTTCCTTGAACTGCATCGGCTGGGCCAGGCGTACGTCGCCCTTTCCAGACACCGCGTACTCCACAAAGTCCGTGCCCTTGGCCGAGGCCTTCAGCACGGTGCCGTCAGCGGCGGTCACGACAGGCGCCACCAGGACCTTGCCCAGCAAGCCATCCTGCTTTTCGCGCACGTCGTCGGCCCATTCGCCGAAGTACGCCTTGGCCGCGCCTTCGCCGCCCCGTTCCAGCCAAACAAAGTGTGCCTGCGCAGCGCCCGCGCCCCCCATGAGGGCGATGGCCGCCAAAGTCCTTGCAAGGTTCATTCTGGTTCCTTTGGTTTTTTAGTCTAATAAAGACAACAGACAAGCCCCGCGGCCGATGCCTGTTTTTTATCGGCCTGAATTATAACCATTCTCACTACCACTTCCATCGAAATTTGGGCCGGAACGCCGGGCGCTGGTTAACCCCATTCCTGGTTAACCCCCATTCCTTTAACCTGTGGATTAAATATATTAGCCATATATCTGAAGCCACCCACCGAACGTGAACCCTGGAGTTCCTCATGACGCACCCACGCTGGACAGGCATCTTTCCCGCCATCACCACCAAGTTCCACGCCGATGAACGGATCGACGCCGAAGGCACCGCCAAACACATCGATTTCCAGATCCGCAACGGCATCCATGGGATGGTCACCTGCGGTTCCCTGGGCGAGGCCAGCACCTTGACGCTGGAAGAAAAGCTTGAGGTCACCAAGATCGCACTGGAGGCGTCGGGCGGCCGCGTGCCGGTGCTGGCGAACGTATCCGAGACCAGCACGCGCGAGGCGCTGCGATACATCGAAGGCGCCAACAAGCTGGGCGTGGCGGGCTTCATGGTCATGCCGTCGCTGATCTACGTGGCGGACGCCCGCGAGGCCATGCTCAATGTGCGCACCATGGCCGAGGCCGCGCAGCAACCCATCATGGTCTACAACAACCCGCTGGCCTATCGCGTGGACCTGACACCGGCCCACATGGCCGAGCTGGCCGATTGCAAGTGGATCGCCGCCGTCAAGGACAGCTCGGGCGATACCCGCCGCGTGACCGACCTGCGCAACACCGTGGGCGATCGCTACCAGATCTTCCTGGGCGTGGACGATCTGGCCTACGAAGGTCTGGCGCTGGGTTGCGATGGCCTGCTTGCCGGCGTGGGCTGCGCGTTTCCCCGCGAAACCGTCGCGCTTTACGACCTGATGAAGGCCGGCAAATACGCCGAAGCGTTGTCGCTTTATCAATGGATGACGCCGCTGCTGCATCTGGACGTATCCGCCAAGCTGGTTCAGAACCTGAAGCTGATCGACGCGCTGGTTGGCGTGGGCACCGAGCACGTGCGCCGGCCCCGCTTGCCGGTGATCGGCGAAGAGCGCGCGTTGATCGAACGCGTGGTGGCGCAGGCCTTGGCGACGCGCCCCGCGCAATACCAGTCGGTGCCCTGACCGCCCTTGCCGCCCGGCGATGACTCCGTCCGATGACATCCAGGAATTACCTGCAATGTCATGGAGTTATCGCTGAATCGCCAAGTGAAAAATTGCGTGGCGTTGCGGTCTCTACGACACGACGCCACGCGTTTAATTGCCTAGACTAGCCCGTTCGCTTGTTCGTTCGCTTGTTCGTTCGCTTCTTGTTCGTCCGCCGGCAAGCCACGGCTTGCCGGACCGCTTTCTCGCTGCACGTCCACAACCTCTGCACAAGGCGCGTCAATGAATCAGATCCGTGTCATCGACTCCCACACCGGCGGTGAACCCACCCGGCTGGTCGTCTCCGGTTTTCCCGATCTGGGCGCCGGAGACATGGCGCAAAGGCAACGCCGCCTTGCCGACAAGCACGACGCATGGCGCGCGGCAACCGTCCTTGAACCCCGAGGCAGCGACGTCATGGTGGGCGCCTTGCTGTGCCCCCCACAAAACCCGGCCAATGCCGCCGGCGTGATCTTCTTCAACAACGCTGGCTACCTGGGCATGTGCGGCCACGGCACCATCGGGCTGATCGCCACCTTGGCCTACCTGCGCCGCATCAAGCCCGGCGCGCACGGTATCGAAACGCCGGTGGGCACGATCCGCGCCACCCTGCACGAAGACGGCTCGGTCAGCGTGCGCAACGTACCCGCCTACCGGTTGCGCCAAGGCGTTTGCGTCGATGTACCCGAATACGGCAAGGTCATGGGCGACGTTGCCTGGGGCGGTAACTGGTTCTTCCTGGTCAGCCAGCACACGCAGCGCGTTGCGCCAGACAACCTTGACGCACTCACCGAGTACGCCTGGGCCATCCGCCAGGCGTTGCAGGCGTCGGGCATCACCGGCCGCGATGGCGCGGAAATCGACCACGTTGAACTGTTCGCCCCCGACCCCAACGCCGACAGCCGCAACTTCGTGCTGTGCCCGGGCAAAGCCTATGACCGCTCGCCGTGCGGCACCGGTACCAGCGCCAAGCTGGCCTGCCTGGCCGCGGACGGCAAGCTGGCCCCGGGGCAGATCTGGCGGCAGGCCAGCGTCATTGGCAGCACCTTTCAGGGCAGCTATGAACTGATGGAGGGGCAGATCATTCCCACCATCCGCGGGCGCGCGCACATCTGCGCCGAATCCACGTTGCTGATCCAGCCCGACGACCCCTTCGGCTGGGGCATCCGGCTTTGATCGCCGGCCGTTATTTGCTGCCCGTTATTCGCTGAACGCTGATCGCCGTTTGCTGATCGCTATCGCTAATCGCTAATCGCTAATCGCTAATCGCCACGGAAGCCTACGCATGCCACACCCCTCGAAGGACGTGCTGATCGTCGGCGCGGGCATTATCGGCGCTGCCTGTGCGCACCACTTGGCGGCTGCCGGCCTGTCGGTGCATGTGCTGGATGCCGGCCTGAAAGGGGCCACGCAGGCCGGCATGGGGCATCTGGTCGTCATGGACAGCGACCCCGCCGAACTCGCGCTGAGCAGCCTGTCGATGGACGCTTGGCGGCAATGGGGCCCGCGCATGAACGCAGCGGACCCCGCCTGCGCCTACACCGAATGCGGCACGCTGTGGGTCGCTGCCACTAGCGACGACATGACGGAAGCCGAACGCAAGCATGCGCGGCTTGTCCACCAGGGGGTAGCGGCCACGCTGCTTACCGCGCGTCAACTGGCCGATGCCGAACCATTCTTGCGCAGCGGCCTGGCCGGCGCGCTGCACGTACCCGGCGACGGCCTGGTGTACGCCCCCAACGCGGCGCGCTGGCTGTTGACGCATGCGCCACCCGGCGTGTCATTCGAGGCCGTCCGCGTCGACAAGATCGACGAGCAAGGCGCCATGCTGGCCGATGGCTCGCGGCGCAATGCCAAGGCCGTCGTGCTGGCGGCGGGCATGTTGGCCACCCACCTTTGCGACGACTTGCCCCTCGCACCCAAAAAAGGCCATCTGGCCATCACGGACCGCTACCCAACCGGCATCCGCCACCAACTGGTCGAGCTTGGCTACATGGCCAGCACCCAGCAGCGCGACGGGGCCGCCGTGGCATTCAATGTGCAGCCCCGTCCCACCGGGCAACTGCTGATCGGCTCTTCACGGCAGATCGGGCAAGCCGATTCCGACATCGATCCCATGGTGCTGGCCCGCATGCTCAAGCGGGCCATCGACTTCCTGCCGGGCCTGTCGGGCATGAACCTTATCCGCACCTGGACAGGCGTGCGTGCCGCCACACCCGACGGCCTGCCGCTGATTGGTCCGCATCCCACCCGCGCCGGGCTCTGGCTGGCCTTGGGCCATGAAGGCCTGGGCGTCACCACCGCGCCCGCCACCGCCGCCTTGCTGACCGCCCTGATGACCAACGCAACGCCGCCGCTGGCTGCCGCGCCCTTTGCACCATCCCGCTCATTTGACGAGGTAACGCCATGACGCATCCGCGAGACTCCGCCCGCCTTCGTATCCTGCTGGACGGCCGGCCGATGCGGGTGGAGCCGGGCAGCAGCGTCGCCGCCGCGTTGGCCGCCAGGTCGCCCGGCAACTCGCGCGTATCGGTGTCCGGCGAAAAACGCGCGGCATTCTGCGGCATGGGCGTCTGTCACGAATGCCGGGTCCTGGTCGATGGCCACCTGCGCCTGGCCTGCCAAGCCCGCTGCCACGAAGGCATGCGCGTGGACACGGTACTGGAGCACGGCACCCCGCCTGACGCCCCCCTTGCACAAGACGATGCCGCTAACGCCTGCGACCTGCTCATCATCGGCGCCGGGCCTGCGGGGATGTCCGCCGCGCTGGCAGCCGCGCCCAGCGGACGCGTCATTGTGCTGGTCGACGACAACGCCGCACCCGGCGGCCAGATCTGGCGTGATGGGCCAGGCGCCTCCGTGCCTGCCCTGGCCCGACGCCTGCGGGAACAACTGGCGCGATATTCGAATATCACGCTGCTTGGCGACACCCGTGTCATCGGCATGGCCGGCTTGCCCGGCCAACGGGCGCTGATGCTGGAGAATGCGCGCCAAGGTTGGGCGCAGCACTATGGCGCGCTGATCCTGTGCACCGGCGCTCGCGAGCTTCTGTTGCCGTTTCCCGGCTGGACCTTGCCTGGCGTGACCGGCGCGGGCGGCCTGCAAGCCTTGATAAAGGCGGGCGTAAGGCTGCGCGGCAAGCGCATCGTCATCGCCGGCACGGGCCCCTTGCTGCTTGCCGCGGCGCATGCCGCCCATCGGGCGGGCGCGCGCGTCGTGCGCATTGCCGAGCAAGCAGACTGGCGCGCCTTGCTGCGCTTTGGCTATCGCTTGCACCGCTGGCCCGCCAAGGCCGCGCAGGCCGCCGCGCTGTTCAACCCGCACTACCGAGCTTCCAGCCACGTGCTGGAAGCCACCGGCGATGGGCGCGTGCAACAGGTGCGGCTGCGCCGAGCCGACGGCGAAGAAACCATCGCCTGCCATCGCTTGGCCTGCGGCTTTGGCCTGGTGCCCAACATCAAGCTGGGCCAGATGCTGGGCTGCGACTTGGACACGCACGCAGGCCTGCAAGTGGATGACATGCAGCAAACCACCGTCCCGGGCATCTTCGCGGCAGGCGAATGCACGGGCATCGGCGGCAACGAACGCGCCCGGGTACAGGGCGCGCGCGCCGGCCATGCGGCGGTGGGCGAACTTACCCAGGCCGCGCGCCTGTCGAACGATCTTGCACGTTGGCAGGAATTCGCCGACGCACTGCGCACCCCCTTCGCGCTACGCGCGCCGCTGTTGTCCCTGGCACGCCCCGACACCCTGATTTGCCGATGCGAAGACGTGCCGCAGTCCGCGCTTGCGGCGCATCAAAACTGGACCGACGCCAAGCTGCACACGCGTTGCGGCATGGGCGCCTGCCAGGGCCGCATCTGCGGCGCCGCCACCCAAGCGCTTTATGGCTGGCAGCCCTTACCCCCGCGGCATCTGCTTGCGCCCGCCCGCATCGACACGCTGGCGGCCCTCGCGTCCTCATCCGGCAATTCGCTCGACTAAGGAAACCTTCATGACGAACACCCTGGACGCCCACATCGCGTTTGCGCAAGGCTTGGCTGACGAGGCGCGGAAAATGTACGCGCCGTACCTGCGCGACTCTGTCTACGCCGATAGCGGCAATGCCAGCGCCAGTGCCGACGCCAGTGCCAGCGCCGACGCCGCCACACCCCGCCTGCCGCGCACGGAAATCAAACCGGACCGCAGCCTGGTCACCGCCCTTGACCAGGCCATCGAAGCGCACCTGCGCGAGCGCATTGAAGCCGCCTACCCGCAACACGGCATCTACGGAGAAGAAGGTGGCACCGTCCGGCTGGACGCCGAGTATGTCTGGGTGCTTGACCCCATCGACGGTACCGCGCCCTTTCTTGCCGGCGTGCCGGTCTTCGGCACCTTGATCGCGCTTATGCAGCGCGGCACGCCGGTGCTGGGCGTCATGGATTTCCCCGCCACGGGCGACCGCTGGGTCGGCGCTGCCGGACGCCCCACCCTGCATCACGGCGTGCCCTGCCACACGCGCGCCTGCGGCCAACTGGGCGATGCGATGCTCAGCACCAGCAACCCGGACTTTTACGCGCCCGACGAGCTTCCCGCCTTCCAGGCGCTGCGGGAACGTACCCGCTGGCGCATCTACGGCGGATGCTGCCTGGCGTATGGGCTGCTGGCCGCCGGCCGCACCGACATCGCCATCGACGCCCGCCTGGCGCTTTACGACTACGCGCCTTTCATCCCCGTCATCCAGGGCGCCGGGGGCGTCATTACCGACTGGAACGGCCGGCCGCTCGGGCTGGACAACCCGGCGTCGCGCATCCTGGCCGCGGGCGACCCGGAACGCCATCGGCAAGCCCTGCAGCTGGTGCGCCACGCAATGGCAATGGATTGATTCTTCCACCCCAACACTTGCACGCATCAGGAGCCCCCGGGCATGGACATCCGCATTGAAAAACTCTGCATTTCGTACGGCGATCAGCGCGTCATCGACGGCCTGAGCCTGGATATTCCTCCCGGCGCCTTTTTTACCTTGCTGGGGCCCAGCGGCTGCGGCAAGACCACCCTGCTGCGCGCCATCGCGGGATTCACGCCCATTGCATCCGGCCACCTGCGTTTCGGCGGCAAGGACGTGACCCGCCTGCCCGCGCACCAACGCAACATCGGCATGGTGTTCCAGGACTACGCACTGTTTCCCAACCGCAGCGTGTTCGACAACGCGGCCTACGGGTTGCGCGCAAGAAAGGTGGCGTCCGCCCAGATCCAGCAGCGGGTGACCGCGGCATTGGAACGGGTGGGCCTGGGGCAATACGCGGCAAGACTACCCGCCGAATTGTCCGGCGGACAGCGGCAGCGCGTCGCGCTTGCACGCGCGCTGGTCATCCAGCCGCAGGTGCTGCTGATGGATGAACCGCTTTCCAACCTGGACGCCAAGCTGCGCATCCAGGTACGCCAGACCATCGCCGAGCTCCAGCGCGAGGCCGGCATCACCACCGTCTTTGTCACCCACGATCAGGAAGAAGCGCTGGCGCTATCCGACCAGATCGCCGTCATGCAGCAGGGCCGCGTGGCGCAGTTGGGCACGCCGCGCGACATCTACAGCCAGCCGGCCAGCGGCTACGTGGCGGACTTCATCGGTGCGGCCAACCTGCTGCCCGTGCAATGCCACGCGCATGAGATCGGGCCCGTCCGCTTGCAGGTCGATGGACACCCCGTGGCCGCGCATGCCCCGGTGCCCGTGACGGGCCAGGCCGTTCTGGTGGCGCGCCCCGAAGACATCCTGCTGTCCACCACCGCCGGGGCCGGCGTGCCCGCGCGGATCCTGACGCAGCAGTACCTGGGCATCAAGACAAACTACCGCGTCGAACTGCCCAGCGGCCGCCATATGAACGTGGACGTGCACGGCGACCCGATCGCGGCGCTGGCACGAGGAACCGAGGTGGACCTGGTGTTCAACCCGCAAAAAACCCTGGTCTTGGCATCATGAAGCGCCTGGTCCCCATTCTGCGGTCGCCCTGGACGTGGTTGTCGCTGGCGGTGCTGGCCGTGTTGCTGGTATTCCTGGTGTGGCCCGTGCTGAACATCCTGTCGGCCAGCGTGCTGGCCCGCAACGACGAAGGCCTGTCCGGCTGGCAGATCATGCTGGCGGATCCGCGTTATGTGCGCGCCATCGGCAACACCTTGCTGCTGGGCGCCGGCGTCACGCTGCTGGCCGCCGCCATCGGCGTGCCGCTGGCCTACCTGACCGCGCGACACCGCTATCCCGGCAAGGCCTTGGTGTCGATCCTGCCCTTGATCACGCTCATCATTCCCGAAGTCATCGGGGCGCAAACCTGGCTGATGATCCTGGGCAACAACGGCGTGCTGACGCGCGCGCTGCGCGACGGCCTGGGGCTGGACCCGCCGTCGTTCTACGGCTGGCCGGGCTTGCTGACCGTCATGACGTTCACGTATTACGCGTACATCTACATAGGCACGCTGGCCGCTATCCGTGGCTTTGATGCGCAGCTTGAAGAGGCCGCCCAAAGCCTGGGTACGTCGCCGCCGATATCGCGCCTGAAGGTAATGGCCCCCGTCGTGCTGCCCGCCGTGCTGGCCAGCGCGCTGCTTGTCTTCACCATGGTGGTGGGCAATTTCGCCACGTCGATGATTCTCGGGCATCGGGTCGAACTGCTGTCGGTATTGACCTATCAGGCGTCCGTGTCCGAAACCGGCAGCGACCCGGTCATGCAAAGCACGCTGGCCACCACATCGATTGCCCTGGTGATGCTGGCCCTGTTCCTGCAACGCTGGATCGTGTCGCGTGGCCGCTATGAAATCACGCAAGGGCGCGCCGCGCCCGAGACGCCGATACGCGGGCCGGGGCTGGCGATGGCGGGGGCGGCGCTGGCTGTGATGACGCTGTCCATGTTGCCGCTGGGCACCCTCGCCGTGGGCGCCTTCACGCGCGCGCACGGCCCGGTCATGCGTTGGGGTGAATGGACGCTTGCGCATCTGGAACGCGTGCTGATCAATGCCCCCGGCCCGGTGCTGAACTCCGTCTTGTTCGCCGGCGCCGCCACGCTGATCGCCATTGCCTTCAGCACGCTGGCCAGCTACCTCATCGTCAAGAAGCGCAATGTGTTGACGCCTTGGCTGGATTACCTCAGCTCGATTCCGTTGGCGCTGTCCGGCACGGTAATCGGCATCGGCCTATTGATGACCTTCGGCCATGGCGCGTTCGATTTGTCCGGCACCGCGTCATTGATCGTGCTGGCCTACATCGTGCGGCGGCTGCCGTTTGGCGTGCGCAACGCGTCGTCCACGCTGTTCAACCTGCCCGATTCCATCGAAGAGGCATCCATCAGCCTGGGAGTGCCGCCGCTGGCGTCCTTCTTGAAGGTGGTGCTGCCCTTGATGGCGCCCGCGATCGCCGCGGCCGCCGTCCTGACCTGGACCACCACCGTCTCCGAACTGAGCGCGTCAGTCATTGTGTATTCGCCGGGCCATGAAACGCTGCCCATCCAGATTTTCCGCTTGATCGACAGCGGCCTCATGGCGCAGGCATCGGCCTATGGTCTGGTGCTGATCGCCGTGATTCTGGCGCCGGTGCTGCTGGCGACCCGTGTCTTCAATATCCGGCTCTTTGCCTGAGCCGGGCTCTTACACCTTACCCAACAAGGAACCGCCATGATCCAGCTTCCCTCTTTCAACCGCCGCCAGGTGCTCAAGCTGCTGGCCGTCACCGGAGGCATCGGCGCGCTGCCCGCCCAGGCGCTGGCGCAGCGGGCCGAAAAAGTCGTTCTGTACACCACCTTGAACGCGCAGTCCGTCGAGACCGCCAGCGATCTCGCGCGCGACCTGCTGCCCCATATCAAGCCCAGCACGGTGGCGGGCGGCAGCAGCCAGTTGCTGAAACGAATCGAGGCCGAAGCGGGCCAGCCCAAGGGCGATCTTTTCTGGACATCCAGCGCCAACGTCATGCACGGCTACCGCGCCTTGTTCGAGCCTTACCGCTCAAAGCACATCGCCGCGATTCCCGAACCCCTGCATGGCCCGGACGACCTCTGGATGGCCGCCAACCTGCACGTCGTGGTCGGCATGGTCAATGCGCGGCAGCTGTCCGGCCCCGCGCCCACCTCGTGGGCCGACCTGACCGACCGCCGCTTCAAAGGCAAGGTCATCATCGGCGACCCCGGCAACAGTTCCACAGCCTTTACCGCGTTGTGGGGCATCGAGCGTGTCCTGGGTACCGACGGCTTGCGGGCGCTGGCGCGCAACGTCAGCGTCTCCAGCGCGGCCTCGCATGTGGTTCGCAGCGTGGGCCAGGGGGAATACGCCGTGGGCATCACCTTCGAATCGACGGCGTATCCCTATGTGGCGGGCGGCCAGAAGGAAATCGGCATCATGTACCCGTCGGACGGCACCTTCACCGTGGCCGACAACATGGCCATGGTGAAGAACTCGCCCAACCCGCAGGCCGCCGGCCTGATGTACGACCTGCTGCTGTCGCGCGAGATGCAATTGGCATTGCTGCAAAACGCCTATCGCCGCCCCAGCCGCGACGACATCGACGTCAGCAAGCACCTGGACATGCCGCCGCTTGCCGACATCAAGATCGTGCCGGTCGATGAAGCCGAAGCTTCTGCCGGTCGCGAGGCCTTTCTTGCACGCTGGCGCGCGTTTGTCGCAGAGGCGCGCAGCGCCTGAGGCACGGTGCTTGAAACGCAGCCTCCGGGGTGCAGCCCCGGAAGTGCAGCCCCTGAAGTGCAGCGGGCGGGCCATCGGTCCGCCCGCTGCGGCGCAACCTGCCGCGCTTTGTACTCCCGGTTTACCAGCGATAACGCACGCTGGCCTTCACCGAACGCTGGTAACCGTACCAGCACCAGGACTCACCCAGGCACGACGCGACATACTCCTTGTCGAACAGGTTCTGCACGTTCAACGCCACTTGCATGCCCTTCAACGAAGGCGACACGCGGCCCAGGTCATAGTCCAGCATCAAGTCGAACAGCGTGACGGAAGGCACCTTGTAGGTATTGGCTTCGTCAACGAACGACGAGCCGATATAACGGACGCCGCCGCCCACGCCCATGCCCGCCAGCGGCCCCCCTTGCAGCTGGTAGCGTGCCCATGCGGACGCCTGTTGCGACGGTACGCCGGCCGGCGATTTACCTTTGAGGTTCAAGCCCGCCAGGTTCGGATTGGCCTTGGAATATTCGTTGTCCATCAGCGAATACGCTGCCACCAGCGTCAGGCCGCGCAGCGGCTCGCTCTTGGCTTCCAGCTCGATCCCCTGCGTGCGCAGCTCGCCCGCCTGGATCGAGCAGCGCCCGCCGGCCGTGCCGCACACGTGGGTGGGGTCCGGATCGGTTGTCGTCATGTTCTCGCGTCGGATATCGAAGGCGGCGAAGGTCAGCAACGTTGCGCTGCCCGGCGGCTGGTACTTGATGCCGACTTCGTATTGCTTGCCCTCGATGGGCTTGAACGGCACGTTTTGCCAACCCGTGCCCGACTGCGGCTCGAACGATTCCGAATAGCTGAAGTACGGCGCCACGCCATTATCGAAGTTGTAGATGACGCCCGCGCGGCCCGTGAACTTCTCGGCGGTCAGCGACGACGGGGTGACGCGGCCGCTGGAAATTGCCGTGGTTTCGCCGACGGTGCGGGCCCAGTCATAGCGCCCCCCCAATAACACCGACAGGCGGTCGATCTTGATCTGGTCCTGGAAGTACAAGCCGGCCTGGTACTGCCTGGACGTGGCATCCGACGAAAATGCCGGAGTGGCGATATGCTGTCGGTTATCCGGGTTCAACACGTACAGCGGCGGCGCGCTGCCCGATCCCGACAACGTGTCTGTCTTCACGTGCTGGTAGTCAAAGCCCAGCAACGCGGTGTGACCAAAGCTGCCGGTGTTGAAGCGGGCCTGCACATTGTTGTCGATGGTCAGTGCGCCCACGTCCACGTCCGTGGCGATCGCCGCGCGCTGCTGGTACAGATAGGTGCGGTCCGTATAGCCGTAGTTGTTCGTCATGGCGCCGTACACGCTGCGGTACTTGGCTTCGGAACGGGTCCAGCGCAGGCTTTGCGTGGCTTTGAACGTGTCGTTGAACCGATGGTCCAGCACGTAGCCCAATGAATAGCTCTTGCGGTCGCTCTTTTCGAAATTGGCGTCGCCATCGTAGTAATCCGCCGGCAGGCGGATGCCGTCCGGCGCCGACAACAGCGTACGCATGGACGACACGCTGCCGTACGAACCCATGTCCGGATCGCGCTGGAAATTGGTCAGCACGGTCAGCGAGGTATCGCCACTGGGCTTCCACGTGAAGGCCGGCGACACAAAATAGCGGCGCTCTTTGGTGTCCTTCACCTGGCCGTCCGACATATAGCCGGCGCCGACCAGGCGATACAAGAACTTGCCGTCTTCATCGACCGGCCCGCCAAAGTCGAAGTTGGCTCGGCCATAGTCGTAGTTGCCAACCTGCACCTCCACTTCGCGCAGCGTCTCTTCCAGCGGTCGCTTGCTGACCTGGTTCACCACGCCGCCCGGGCCTCCCTGGCCGTACATGACCGACGCCGGGCCCTTCAGCACGTCCACCCGTTCGAGGCGATAGGCATCGACTTGCGGCAGCGCATCGCGGCCACCAAATACGCGCAAGCCGTCCAGATAAGACGATGCGGAAAAGCCCCGCACATTGAACTGGTCCAGCCGCGTGGCAGTGGCGCCGCGCGATTCGGTCGCCACGCCGGCGGTGTATCGCAGCACCTGGTTGAGCGTCTGCGCGCCCTGCTCCGTGATCTGTTCGCGCGTAATGACCGACACCGATTGCGGCGTTTCAATCAGCGGTGTGTCGGTCTTGGTCGCGCTGACGCTGGCGCTGGCCACATAGCCCACCGTGGGCGCCAGCGCGCTTTCCGCCATGCCGGACACCGTCACCGGCGCCAGCACATGCGCGTCACCTGACGGCGAGGCAGGCGCGGGCACCAGCGTCCAGGTATTGCCGGATTGCGCACGCGCCTGCAGGCCGCTGCCCGACAAGACGCGCGCAAAGCCGGCGCCCACGGAATAGCCACCATTCAAACCGTCGGATCGCTGGCCGCGCACCAAAGCCGGATCGAACGACAGCACCACGCCAGCCGTGCGGGCGAACTGCGTCAACACATCGGCCAGCGCACCGGCGGGAATCTGGTAGCTGCGCTGCGCGTTGGCGGCGGCGGGCGCGGACTGAGCCCACGCACCGGGCATGCCCGCGGCAAGCGCGCCCGCGCAAGTGGCGGTCAGCACGGCCTTGCGGCCGGCCGTCAGTGTGGCGCGCAGGCGCGATTGAGATGAAGCAGACACGAAACTCTCCCTGTACGGTGATCTATCCCTGCCTTTCCGTACGGGAAGCAAAAACCTGCAAGACATCCGGCAAAAAAGTTGTAACGCTCAGATTTGCCGAGGATCGACCTGCAACCAATACTGCGTGTGCCGCGTGACCGTGATGGGCAGCGCGGGCTCAAGCGCCTTCAGCGCCCGTTCCGCATCGTCCAGCGGGAACACGCCCGACAGTTTCAGGGCGGCCACGGCGGGGTCCACGCGGATCACGCCCACGCGCTGGCGCGCCAGATAGCGCGCAAACGCGTCCAGCCGCCACTCCTTGGCCACCACCATGCCGTCCACCCAGGCCAACCGATCGGGGTCGACGGCGCTGCGCACGAGCTCGTCGGCGCCGGCGTCGGGGTCGGTGTAGGCCAGCCGCTCGCCGGCGTCGGCGTGCGTCCAGGCGCCCTGGCGCAGCAGTCCCACGCTGCCTTCGTACACGCCCAGGCGCAAGCCTGCGTCGGTGCGATGCAGATCGAACCGCGCGCGCTCGGCACGCAGTTCGCCATGGCCCGCGATCACGCGCAGCGCATCCACGCCCGCGCGCGGTTGCGTATTTACCAACATCTCGCCGCGCAGCAGGTCGATGCCGCGCGCGGCGCCCGACAGATGCAGGCGCACGGCGCTATCGCTGTTCAGCGTGATGGTCAGGCCGTCGGCCAGCGCCACGGTACGGCGTTCCCCCACGCGGGTGCTAAGGTCAGCCGCCAGGCGTTGCCAGGGCGTGTGCCGATAGCCTGCCCATCCGATGGCGGCCACGCCCGTCAGGCTCAGCAAGCCGCGCAATGCGTTGCGGCGGCCCCGGGAGCTTGGCGAGCTCAACGCGGCATGGGCCAACGCCGCCGGCACGCGGCGCGTATCGCGGCCGATGGCCTCCAGGCGATCCCAGGCTTGTCGATGGGCGGCATCCGCATCCAGCCACGCGCGGCAGGACTCGTGGTCCCGGGCATTCGCCACGCCACTTTGCAAGCGGGCCCACCAGGCAATGGCCTGGCGCACCACGGCATCCGGCGGGGCGCCTCGTGCGGCGTTATTCATAGAATGCGGCATAGCAGGCGGCCATCGCCCGCACCATGTACTGCTGAACGGAACTGAGCGATACGCCCAGACGCTGCGCGATGTCGGGATAGGTCAGCCCATCCAGCTGCGACATCAGAAATGCGGAACGCGCCTTGGGCGGCAAGCCGTCAAGCAGCCGGTCCAGACGCACCAGCGCTTGCAGTTGTTCGGCCTGTGTCTCGGGCGACGGGGCGTAAGCCTGCTCAAGCGTGGCCAGGTAGTTCAGATAAGCGTATTCCAGCGCGGCATGGCGCTGATGGTCCACAACCAGCCCCTTCGCGATCGTGGTCAGCAAGGCGCGTGCATCGGTCGCGCGCACCGCCTTGCGGCCCTGAATCACCCGGACAAAAACGTCCTGCGCCAGATCTTCGGCGCGATGCTCGCAGCCCAGCTTGCGGCGCAACCATCCAAACAGCCATGGCCGGTGCTCGCGATACAGCCCGTCAACTGGCGCGATCGCGGCGTCCGCGCACGTAGCCGGTGGGGAAAACAAAGAGGAAGACACAATTGAGACCGCGGTGCGGAACCTGAAGTGTCAAAATCTTAAGTGATAATGACTTGCATTACCAATGCTATGTACAAGCGGCTCGCCCCAGACGGGCCGCTTGCGGCATTACTACAACGTCGCCGTCAGGCGGCGCTCGGATTCCAGATATTCGCGCGATTGCATTTCAAGAATGCGCGAGACGGTGCGATGGAATTCGTTGGCCAGCGCCCCTTCCGTGTAGATCTCTTCGGGCTCGCACTCAGCCGACATGATGAGCTTGACGCGGTGGTCGTAGAACACGTCGATCAACCAGGTGAAGCGGCGCGCCTCGGATGCCTGGCGCGGGCCCATCCTGGGCACGCCCGACAGGATCACGGCGTGGAATCGGTTGGCCAATTCCAGGTAGTCGTTCTGCGAACGCGGGCCGCCGCAAAGCGTGGCGAAATCAAACCACACCACCGAACCGGCCAGCGCCACGGCGCGGATCTCGCGGTGCTCGATGTGCAGCAAGGGTTCCTGCGGCGGCGTATCGGCAAGGCTGTCGAACGCCTTCTTCAGCGCAGCCTGCGCGTGTTCGTCCAGCGGCGTGTGATAACACTGCACCTGCTCCAGCGAGCGGCGGCGGTAGTCCACGCCCGCGTCCACGTTCATCACGTCCATGCGCGACTGGATCAGCGCAATGGCGGGCAGCACGCGGTCGCGGTGCAGGCCGTCCGTGTACAAGGTGGACGGTTCGTAGTTGGACGTCATGATGAACGACGTGCCGTATTCAAACAGCTTGAGCAGCAGCCGATGCAGGATCATCGCGTCGGCCACGTCCGACACGTGGAACTCGTCAAAGCAGATCAGCCGGTAACGCTTGGCGACGCGCTTGGCCACTTCGTCCAGCGGGTCTTGCATGCCCTTTACTTCTTCCAGCTCGCGATGCACGCCGCGCATGAACTCGTGAAAGTGCAGGCGCGTCTTGCGCACCACGGGCACGGTCGCGTAGAAGGCGTCCATCAGGAAGCTCTTGCCGCGCCCCACCCCACCCCACAGATACACGCCACGCGGCACGTCGGGCCGGTTCAGCAGCTTTTTCAGGGCATTCGAGCGCATCGACTTGAACTTGACCCACTCGTCGTAATAGCGCTGCAAGCGGTCGATGGCCAGCTTTTGCGCGGCATCGGGCTTGTAGCCACGTTCGGCCAGGGCGTGTTCGTAGTATTCGAGGACGTTCATGGGGTTCAGCTCAAGCAACCAAAATGAAAAAAGGGCGGGTCCTTGAACCCGCCCCCTGTCTAGCTCAGGTCAAGGACGCTTAGAAATTCAGCGCGCGCTTGTCCACGGCCAGAGCGGCTTCCTTCACGGCTTCCGACAGCGTCGGGTGCGCGTGGCAGATGCGGGCGATGTCTTCGGCGGCGCCACGGAATTCCATGATGGTCACGGCTTCCGAGATCAGTTCCGAGGCCATCGGGCCCACGATGTGCACGCCCAGGACTTCGTCGGTCTTGGCATCGGCGATCACCTTGGCAAAACCGGTGGTGTCACCCAGGGCGCGCGCGCGGCCGTTGGCCAGGAACGGGAAGCTGCCGGCCTTGTACTCGCGACCTTCGGCCTTGAGCTGCTGCTCGGTCTTGCCGACCCAGGCAATTTCCGGCGACGTGTAGATCACCCACGGCACGGTGTCGAAGTTGACGTGGCCATGCTGGCCGGCGATGCGCTCGGCAACCGCCACGCCTTCTTCTTCGGCCTTGTGCGCCAGCATCGGGCCACGCACGACGTCACCCACTGCCCAGACGTTTTGCAGGTTGGTCTTGCAGTCGCCGTCCACGGCCACGAAGCCGCGTTCGTCCAGCTTCAAGCCCACGGCGTCGGCGTTCAGGCCGCCGGTGTAAGGCACGCGGCCGATCGAGACGATCAGCTTGTCGACCACCAGCTTTTGCTCGGCGCCCTTGGCGTCGACGTAAGGCACGGTCACCGACTTGGCGGTGGCCTTGATCTCGCCGATCTTCACACCCATCTGGATGTTCAGGCCTTGCTTGGTGAACGCCTTCAGCGCTTCCTTGGCCACCTGGCTGTCAGCGGCGGCCAGGAATTCCGGCATCGCTTCCAGGATGGTGACGTCGGAACCCAGGCGGCGCCACACGCTGCCCATTTCCAGGCCGATCACACCGGCGCCGATCACGCCCAGCGTCTTGGGGACGCCGCCGATGTTCAGCGCGCCGTCGTTGGACAGCACAACCTTTTCGTCGAACGGCAGGCCGGGCAGTTCGCGAGCCGACGAACCGGTCGCCACCACCACGTGCTTGGCCACCAGGTCTTCTTCGGCGGTGCCGGTGACCTTGATGGCCCAGCCGCCTTCCACTTGCCCGCTGAACGCGCCCTTGCCGTGGAAGAAGGTGACCTTGTTCTTCTTGAACAGGTACAGGATGCCGTCGTTGTTCTGCTTGACCACCGTGTTCTTGCGGCCGATCAGCGTATCGAGCTTCAGGCTGACGCCCTTGACTTCGATGCCGTGTTCGGCGAAGTGGTGATTGGCTTGTTCAAAGTGCTCGGACGATTGCAGCAACGCCTTGGACGGGATGCAGCCAACGTTGGTGCAGGTGCCGCCGGGAGCCGGGCCGCCTTGGCCGTTTTGCCAGGCGTCGATGCAAGCGACCGACATGCCCAGTTGGGCTGCGCGAATAGCGGCGATGTAGCCGCCAGGGCCTGCGCCGATCACGACGACGTCAAATTGTTTGGACATAGTGTTCTCGCGGATGAGTGTGGGGTGGAACACGCCCCGCCCGACGTTAGTGAGCCGGAGGCCGGCGCCAGGCCGGCCGGGGCGCCGCGATCCGGAAGGCCCGGAGCGGCGCCACGCGGGGCGTCGAGATTACAGGTCCAGCAACAGACGCTGCGGATCTTCCAGGGCGTCCTTCATGGCGACCAGGCCCAGCACGGCTTCGCGGCCGTCGATGATGCGGTGGTCATAGGACAGCGCCAGGTAATTCATCGGGCGGATGACGATCTGGCCGTTTTCGACAACAGCGCGATCCTTGGTGGCGTGCACGCCCAGGATGGCCGATTGCGGCGGGTTGATGATCGGGGTCGACAGCATCGAACCGAACACGCCACCGTTGGAGATCGAGAACGTACCGCCGGTCATTTCTTCAATGCCCAGCTTGCCGTCAGCGGCGCGGCGGCCGAAGTCGGCGATGGTCTTTTCGATTTCAGCGATGGACAGCTGGTCGGCGTTGCGCAGGATCGGCACCACCAGGCCACGCGGGCTGCCGACAGCGATACCGATGTCGAAGTAGCCGTGATAGATGATGTCCTTGCCGTCGATCGAGGCGTTGATCAGCGGGTACTTCTTCAGGGCAGCCACGGCGGCCTTGACGAAGAACGACATGAAGCCCAGCTTGATGCCGTGTTCCTTTTCGAACTTGTCCTTGTACTTGCTACGCAGATCGATGACCGCTTGCATGTTCACTTCGTTGAACGTGGTCAGGATTGCGTTTTCTTGCTGCGATTGCAGCAGGCGCTCGGCGATGCGGGCGCGCAGGCGGCTCATCGGCACGCGCTGTTCCGGACGGCCGTCCAGCGACAGCGTGGTCGGGGCTGGAGCAGCCGGCGCCTTGGCCGGAGCGGCCTTGGCGGCAGGAGCGCCGGCGGCCAGGGCGTCGCCCTTGGTCACGCGGCCGTCGCGGCCGGTGCCCGACACGGAAGCGGCGTCAACGCCCTTCTCGGCCAGGATCTTGGCGGCGGCGGGCGATGCCACGCCGGCGGCAGCCGACGAAGCGGGCGCGGCGGCGGGTGCCGGGGCGGCAGCGGCTTGTTCAGCGGCCTTGGGGGCTTCGGCCGGGGCGGTCGCGGCGGCGGCGGCCTTGGCGGCGGTGTCGATGCGGGCCAGCACTTCGCCCGAGGTCACGGTGCTGCCATCGCCCTTGACGATTTCAGCCAGCACGCCCGAGGCGGGAGCCGGCACTTCCAGCACGACCTTGTCGGTTTCGACTTCGATCAGGATTTCGTCCGCTTCAACGGCAGCGCCCGGCTGCTTCTTCCAGGTCAGCAGGGTCGCTTCGGAGACGGATTCGGAAAGTTGGGGGACGACGACGTCGGTAATAGCCATTTTGTTTGTTCCGTAAAGTGTGTGTTCTGGTCACGCGGCGCGGCAAGGTTCGAAAGCAGGTTCCAAAACGCTTGCCGCGCGCAGCGCGTGCATCAAGTCAGGGTTACTTCGTCAACATGACCTTGAACTTGGGCGCGAAAGCCGTCTCGATCAGGGCCTTCTGCTGCTCCTGGTGCTTGGCCAGGTAGCCCACGGCCGGCGATGCCGACGCGGCGCGGCCGGCGTAGCCCAGCTTCTGGCCTTCCACCATGTTCTCGTACACGTGATGCTGAACGTAGAACCAGGCGCCTTGGTTCTGCGGTTCGTCCTGAACCCAGATCACTTCGGTGGCCTTCGGGTACTTGCGCAGTTCCGTTTCGAACGACTTGTGCGCAAACGGGTACAGCTGCTCGACGCGGACGATGGCGACGTTGTCGGCGCCACGCTCGCGGCGGGCGTTGACCAGGTCGTAGTACACCTTGCCCGAGCAAGCCAGAACGCGCTTGACCTTGCTGGCGTCGATGGTGTCGTCGACTTCGCCGATCACCGGCTGGAAGCTGCCGCCCGCCAGATCGGTCAGGGGCGAACCCGCGTCCTTGTTACGCAGCAGCGACTTCGGCGTGAACAGCACCAGCGGCTTGCGGAACGGGCGGATCATCTGGCGACGCAGAACGTGGAAGATCTGCGAGGCAGAGGTCGGCTGGACCACTTGCATGTTGTTGTCGGCGCACAGTTGCAGGAAGCGCTCGATGCGGCCCGACGAGTGCTCGGGGCCTTGGCCTTCGTAGCCGTGCGGCAGCATCAGGGTCAGGCCCGACTGGCGGCCCCACTTGGCTTCGCCGGAGCTGATGAACTGGTCGATCACGACCTGGGCGCCGTTGACGAAGTCGCCAAACTGGCCTTCCCAGATGGTCAGCGTGTTCGGTTCAGCGCTGGAGTAACCGTATTCGAAGCCCAGCACCGCCTCTTCGGACAGCACGGAGTCGATGACGGTGAACGGAGCCTGGCCTTCCGAGACATTCTGCAGCGGAATGTAGGTGCCGTCGTTCCAGCGTTCGCGGTTCTGGTCGTGCAGCACGGCGTGGCGGTGCGTGAACGTGCCACGGCCCGAGTCCTGGCCCGTGATGCGGATGGCGTAGCCCGAGGAAACCAGGGTTGCGAAGGCGAGGTGTTCGCCCATGCCCCAGTCCAGGTTCATTTCGCCCTTGGCCATCGTGCGGCGGTCGTTCAGCAGCTTGGCAACCAGCGGGTGCACCGTGAAGCCTTCCGGAACCGTCGTGATGCGTTCGCCGATGCGCTTGAGTTCAGCCAGCGGCACGGCCGTGTCGGCCTGGTCCGTCCACTTGGCGCCCAGGAACGGGGACCAGTCGATGGCGTACTTGCTCTTGTAGTCGGTCAGCACGGGTTCAATCGTGCGCTGGCCGTCTTCCATCAGCTGACGGTAGTCCTTGACCAGTTGATCGGCTTCGCCTTCGGCCAGCACGCCTTGCGTGGTCAGCTTGTCGGCGTACAGCTTGCGCGTGCCGGGGTGATGGCCGATGCGCTTGTACATCAGCGGCTGCGTGAGCGACGGGGTGTCTTGTTCGTTGTGACCCAGCTTGCGGAAGCAAACGATGTCCACGACGATGTCGTGACGGAATTGCAGGCGGTAGTCCAGGGCCAGCTTGGTGACGAACACCACGGCTTCGGGGTCGTCGCCGTTGACGTGGAACACCGGGGCTTCGATCATCTTGACCACGTCGGTGCAATACAGCGTCGAACGCGAGTCACGCGGGTCGGACGTAGTGAAACCGATCTGGTTGTTGATGACGATGTGCAGCGTGCCGCCCGTACCGTAGCCGCGCGTCTGGGCCAGGTTCAGCGTTTCCATGACCACGCCTTGGCCGGCAAAAGCCGCGTCGCCGTGCACCAGCACCGGCAGAACGGTCTTGCCTTCGGTGTCACCGCGGCGTTCCTGGCGAGCGCGTGCGCTGCCTTCAACGACGGGGTTCACGATTTCAAGGTGAGACGGGTTGAAGGCCAACGACAGGTGGACCGGACCGCCACGGGTGGACAGGTCGGACGAGAAGCCGTTGTGGTACTTCACGTCGCCGTCGGTCAGGCCTTCGGCGTGCTTGCCTTCAAACTCGGCGAACAGGTCGCCAGGCATCTTGCCCATGATGTTCACGAGCAGGTTCAGGCGGCCGCGGTGGGCCATGCCGACCACGATTTCCTGGACGCCGTTTTCGCCGGCGTGGTTCACCACTTCGTCCATCGAGGCGATGAAGCTTTCGCCGCCTTCCAGCGAGAAGCGCTTCTGGCCGACGTACTTGGTGTGCAGGAAGCGCTCAAGCCCTTCGGACTCGGTCAGCTGCTGCAGGATGTGGCGCTTTTCTTCGACCGAGTAGGCGGGCGCACCCAGCGTGGTTTCCAGGCGTTCCTGGATCCAGCGCTTGGCGGCGGGGTCGGAGATGTGCGTGAATTCAGCACCGATGCTGCGGCAATACGTGTCGCGCAGCGCCTTCAGGATGTCGCGCAGCGTCATGGTGCTGGCGGTCGTGAAGTAGGTGTTGGTGGCCGAGTAGGTCTGGTCCAGGTCGGATTCGGTCAGGCCGTAGAAGGCGGGATCGAGTTCCGGGATCTGCGGACGTTCCTGGCGCTTGAGGGGGTCCAGATCGGCCCAGCGCGAACCCAGCGAGCGGTAGGCGGCAATCAGCGATTGCACCGACACTTGCTTGCTGGCGACGCTCAGGTCGGGTTCGGCGGAGCGTTGCACGAAGGCATTGGCCTTGGCGCGCTGGGCGAACGATTCGACGATGGGAGCGTGGGCCTGGTCGCGAGTGGATTCCTGGCCGTCGGTTGCGGGAGCGTGCTGCAACTGGTCGAAATATTCGCGCCAGTTATCAGGAACCGAACCGGGATTGTCGAGGTAGGCTTCGTAAAGCTCCTCAACATATGGCGCGTTACCGCCAAAGAGATAAGACGTGGATAGAGATTCTATTTCCGAAGACATATCGCTTCACCTTTACGAGTGCTTCACTCGACACGATGCAGGAAAAACCTTCCGCGACACGGGCTTCCCGTTTAGCGGATCGCAGGGGGCAGAAGGCGCGTACAAGCCTTGAAAGCCGTATGCCGAGCAGTATAACCCTTTGAGTTTACGGGCGTCTTGAGACATTTTTGTGGCGCAAAAGCCCTTTCGGAATGCCTGCATGCGGCCGTGGAATGTCCGGCCAACCCCTGACATTGCGACGTCTACGCGCCATCAATTTCCGCCATTCCAAAATGCCGCAGTGCGTCATTGCCGAGCACGTCGATGCGCGAGTGTTGTGCATTAGCTGCGTCACACCGGCAAGACAGTCGTCGACAAGATCTCTTTCAACACAAAAAAGGTGCGAATCTGGCGTACGCCAGGCAGCTTGATGATCTCGCCCGCATGCAGCTTGTTGAAGCGCTCCAGGTCGCGTATGCGCAGCATCAGGAAGTAGTCGAATTCGCCCGCCACCAGGTGGCATTCCAGGCAGCCGCTGATGCCGCGCGCCGCTTCCTCGAAGTCGGTGAAGGAGTCGGGCGTGGAACGGTCCAGCACCACGCCCACGATGACCAGCGTGGCCATGTCGACGTCGGCCGGCTCCAGTAGCGCCACCGTCTTTTTGATGATCCCTTCGGCCTTCAGCTTTTCCACCCGGCGCAAGCAGGCGGCCGGGCTCAGGTGCACGCGCGCACTCAAATCCAGATTGGTGATCTGTGCATCGTCTTGCAAGAGACGAAGGATGTGGCGATCAATACGGTCCAATCCGGCAAGCGCGCTCATTGCATGCGTCCCTAAAAATATTATCTCGTTATTGTTTTTCTTCCGAAAATATTAAATCTAAATTATCTTTCTCTGCTATTTTTAATATCGCGTTCATCCATAAATACGCAATTGACCGCTACCGCCCGCGATTCCTATGATTTTTCCACCCGAGCCTCACTTGCCGGCCGGAATCCCATCACAGGAGCCCGCATGGATCTGCAACGCTTTCCCCGACATCGCCTGACCTTCGGCGACACCCCCATCGAAAAGCTGGACCGCCTGTCCGCGCATCTGGGCGGCAAGGTCGACATCTATGCCAAGCGCGAGGACTGCAACAGCGGTCTGGCGTTCGGCGGCAACAAGCTGCGCAAGCTGGAATACCTGATTCCGCAAGCGCTGGAACAAGGTTGCGACACTCTGGTCACCATCGGCGGCATTCAATCCAACCACACCCGCATGGTGGCCGCGGTGGCCGCCAAGCTGGGGCTGGCTTGCGTGCTGGTGCAGGAAAACTGGGTGGACTATTCCGACGCCGTCTACGACCGCGTCGGCAACATCATGATGAGCCGCCTGATGGGCGCCGACGTGCGCCTGGTGGACCAAGGCTTTGACATCGGCTTTCGCCGCAGTTGGGAAGAGGCGCTGGAAGACGTGCGCAAACGCGGCGGCAAGCCCTACGCCATTCCGGCCGGCGCGTCCGACCACGAACTGGGCGGGCTGGGCTATGTGGGCTTTGCCGAAGAGGTGCGGCGCCAGGAAGCCGACCTGGGATTCAAGTTTGACTACATCGTGGTCTGCGCCGTCACCGGCAGCACGCAGGCGGGCATGGTGGTCGGGTTTGCGGCGGACGGCCGGGCCAACCGCGTCATCGGCATCGACGCATCGGCCACACCGGAACAAACCCGCGCGCAGATCCTGCGCATCGCGCGCCGCACGGCGGATATGGTCGGGCTGGAAGCAGGCATCGCCGACAGCGACGTGGTGCTGGATACGCGCTACGCCTATCCCGCGTATGGCTTGCCGTCAGCCGAAACCAACGACGCCATCCGCACCTGCGCGCGGCTGGAGGGCATGATGACCGACCCCGTGTACGAGGGGAAGTCGATGCAGGGCATGATGGATCTGGTTCGCCGAGGCGAGATTCCGGCTGGGTCGAAGGTTCTGTATGCGCACCTGGGAGGGGTGCCGGCGATCAACGCCTACAGCTTTCTGTACCGCAACGGCTGAGGCCGACGGCCCGCCCGCCGGCTTCGGGGCCATGGGCTGGCCGGCCGGCGACTTGCGCTGACCGGCCCCGCTCCGGCTACCGGGTTTTTGCGCCGGCCTGAAACCACGCGCCAATCAACGCGCGTTCGTCGTCGGTCATGCCGGTGGAATTGGCCATCGGCATGATTTTCGACACCACCACTTGCTGGTACACGGCCTGGGCGTGAACCGCGATCTGCTCAACGGAATCCAGGCGCACGTTCTTCATCTGCACCTGTGCGCCGTGGCATAGCAGGCACCGCTGGTCGAATACATGGCGTACTTCCGCAAACGCCACCTCGGCGGGCGCGGCCACCGCCGCCGAGGCCGCCACGGGCGCGGGCCGCATCCACACGATGGTCAAGCCCAGCACCGCCACCCCTAACAATACATACGGCAGCGGGTTGCGCGCGTTGCCCAGCTTGAAGCGATGGCGCACCACGAAGAACTGCCGGATCGCCGCGCCGCCCAGCATGATCAGCAGCAGAACGATCCAGTTGTACTGATGGGTATAGGTGAAGCTGTAGTGGTTGCTCATCATGGTGAACACCACCGGCAGCGTGAAGTAGGTGTTGTGCACGCTGCGCTGTTTGCCGCGCTGACCATGGACGGGGTCGACGGGCTTGCCCGCCCGCATCGCGGCCACGTTCTTGCGCTGCCCAGGGATGATCCAGAAGAACACGTTGCCGCTCATGGTGGTGGCCATCATCGCGCCCACCAGCAAAAACGCCGCGCGGCCCGCGAACCAGTGGCAGGCCAGCCAGGACGCCAGGGCGATGAACACCGCCACCAGCACCCCCACGATCGTGTCACCGTGCTTGCCGCGCCCGAACAGGCGGCAGATGCCGTCGTAGACCATCCAGAACACCACAAAGAACGCCAGCGCGACGGCCACGGCGGTGCCGGGCTGCCAGTCCATTTTTGACCGGTCGATAAGGTAGGTGCTGGCGTTCCACAGGTACGACATGGTGAACAGCGCAAAGCCGGTCAGCCAGGTGCTGTAGCTTTCCAAGAACGACCAATGCAGATGTTCGGGCAGCTTTTTGGGCTGCACCGCGTACTTCTGCATGTTGTAGAAACCGCCGCCGTGCACGGCCCATTGCTCGCCGCCCACGCCCTTGGCGAGCGATTCGGCGTCTTGCGGTTTTTCAAGGCTGTTGTCCAGCATCACGAAATAGAACGACGTGCCGATCCATGCGATGCCGGTAATGATGTGGGCCCAACGCAGCAACAGGTTGACCCAATCCAGGTAGTAACTTTCCATCCACGCCCCCGCAGTGGGCGGGCCTTGATAGGCTCCGCCGCACTGCCTACCACCGCGGGCGCTGTAAGCAGAAGATAGATCGCGCACAAGGCTAAAGGGCCCCGCACCGCTGCGATCAGGATGGACGAAATTGTATGCAGGTTTTGTTCACAAGGCTATGCGCGCGCAACCGCTGTGGCATCAGGAATACCCTGATGTGAGGGGCCTTGCCGCTTACGAGCCCCGATACGTGGAATAGCTCCAGGGGCTGACCAACAGCGGCACGTGATAGTGCTGGTCCGCGTGCGCCACGCCGAAGTCAAGGCTGACCCGATTCAGGAAGTTGGGCTCGGGCAAGGCAACGCCGCGCGCCTGGAAGTAGGCGGCAACGTCGAACACCAGTCTGTAGGTACCCACTTTCAAGTCCGCGTCGGCAAACAAGGGCTTGGCGCTGCGGCCGTCCTGGTTCAGCGTGAATTGCTGGATCAAGGTGGCGGATTCGCCGCGTGTGGCGTATAGCGCCACGGACATGCCCTGGGCCGGGCAACCGTGCATGGTGTCGAGTACGTGCGTGGTCAGTCCCATGTTGTCTCCTGTGTGCCCCCGAAGGCTGCGGGGCGGTCTCATGGTTATCCTTAATGATGTACATAAATTGTATACAGCTAATTGCTTTCCAGCTATTGTTTAGCCCATCATGAAACCGTCCGTTCATCCGCGCTTGGCCCACTGAGTTCTTTCCTTACCGCTGCGCGCGCCCCCCAGGCTCCATGCCCGCTCTATTCATGAACACCTACGACTCCACGCTTCCCTACCCCCGCGACCTGATCGGCTATGGCCGCAATCCGCCCCACGCGCAATGGCCCGACCGGGCTCGCATTGCCGTGCAATTCGTTTTGAACTACGAAGAAGGCGGCGAAAACAGCGTGCTGCATGGCGATGCGGGTTCTGAACAATTCCTGTCGGAAATGTTCAACCCGGCCAGCTACCCCGACCGCCATCTCAGCATGGAAGGCATCTACGAATACGGGTCGCGCACCGGCGTCTGGCGCATCCTGCGCGAATTTGAAAAGCGGCAGTTGCCCTTGACCGTGTTTGGTGTCGGCATGGCGCTACAGCGCCACCCCGAACTGACGGCGGCGTTCACGGAACTGGGCCACGAAATTGCCTGCCATGGCTGGCGCTGGGTGCATTACCAGAACGTGGACGAAGCCACCGAACGCGAACATATGCGCCTGGGCATGGAAGCTATCACCCAGCTGACAGGCAGCCGCCCGCTGGGCTGGTACACCGGGCGCGACAGCCCGCGCACGCGCCGACTGGTGGCCGACTACGGCGGCTTCGAATACGACAGCGATTACTACGGCGACGACCTGCCCTTCTGGATGCAGGTGAAAAAGAGCGACGGCGCCGTCGTCCCGCAACTGATCGTGCCCTATACGCTGGACTGCAACGACATGCGCTTCGCGCTGCCGCAAGGCTATTCGCACGCCGACCCCTTCTTTCAGTACCTGAAGGACAGCTTCGACGTGCTTTACGCCGAAGGCGACGAAGCGCCCAAGATGCTCAGTATCGGCATGCATTGCCGGCTGCTGGGCCGCCCGGGGCGCATCACGGCGCTACAGCGCTTTCTGGACCACATTGCCCGCCACGACCGCGTCTGGGTATGCCGCCGCCTGGACATCGCCCGGCACTGGAAGGCCACCCACCCCTATCTTCCCAACCGTTGAGCGCACCGACCATGCCCCACACGCTGGAACAACTCAATGCCGCCACGCCCGACGCGGCGCTGGCCATGCTGGACGGCCTGTACGAACATTCGCCGTGGATTGCCCGCCAGGCGCTCGCCGCCCGGCCTTTTCGGTCGCTGGCGCATTTACAGGATCAGCTGCGCCACGTGCTGGATCAAGCTGATATCGACGCACAACTGGCGCTGATCCGCGCGCACCCGGAACTGGCGGGGCGCGCCATGCAGCAAAACAGCCTGACCGCCGAATCCACCCAGGAACAGGATCAGGCGGGACTTACGCATTGCTCGCCCGACGAACTGGCGCGGCTGCAACAGCTGAACAACGACTACAACGCGCGCTTCGGTTTTCCGTTCATTCTGGCCGTGCGCGGCGCGCGCGGCACGGGCCTGTCGCGCCAGCAGATCATCGATGAATTTGCGCGGCGGCTGGATAACCCGCCCGACGTCGAAATCCGAGAAGCGCTGCGCAATATCCATCGCATCGTCGAAATTCGCCTGACCGACAAGTTCGGACGCGACCTGACCTTGGGCAACGACATCTGGGACTGGCAGGAACGGCTCAGTATCCACAGCGATCCCGGTTACGCCGAAAAAGGCCAGCTGACCGTCACGTACCTGACCGAAGCGCACCGCGCCTGCGCGCAGCGCATCTCGCACTGGATGCGAGATTGCGGCTTTGACGAAGTTGAAATCGACGCCGTCGGCAACGTGGTGGGCCGCTATCGTGCCCAGCAGCCCGACGCCCCCACATTGATGACGGGCAGCCACTACGACACCGTGCGCAATGGCGGCAAATACGACGGCCGCCTGGGAATTTTCGTGCCCATGGCCTGCGTGCGTGAACTGCATCGACAAGGTCGCCGCCTGCCCTATCACCTGGAAGTCATCGGCTTTGCCGAAGAAGAAGGCCAGCGCTACCGCGCCACCTTCCTGGGCTCCGGCGCCTTGATTGGCGACTTCAAGCCAGAATGGCTGGACCAGAAGGACGCGCAAGGCGTCACCATGCGCGACGCCATGCTGCACGCCGGCCTGTGCATCGACGACATTCCGAAGCTGCGCCGCGACCCGGCGCGCTATCTAGGGTTTGTCGAAGTCCATATCGAGCAAGGCCCGGTGCTGTATGAAATGGGACTGCCGCTGGGCATCGTCACATCGATCAACGGCAGCGTGCGTTATCAGGCACAGATCTTCGGCATGGCCTGCCATGCCGGAACCACGCCGATGAACCGCCGCCGCGATGCCGCCACCGCCACCGCCGAACTGGCCTTGTATGTCGAACAACGCGCCGCGCGCGATGGCGATTCGGTAGGCACCATCGGCATGCTGGAAGTGCCCAGCGGATCCATCAACGTCGTGCCGGGCGAATGCCGCTTCAGCCTGGACCTGCGCGCGCCCAGCGATGCGCAACGCGACGCGCTGGTCAATGACGTGCTGGCCGAACTTGACGCCATCTGCACGCGCCGGGGCCTGCGCTATGCGCTTGAAGAAACCATGCGCGCCGCCGCCGCGCCCAGCGACCCTGCCTGGCAACAGCGTTGGGAACGCGCCGTCGACGCGCTGGGCGTACCGCTGCACCGCATGCCCAGCGGTGCCGGGCACGACGCCATGAAGCTGCACGAAGTCATGCCGCAAGCCATGCTGTTCGTGCGCGGCCAGAACCACGGCATCAGCCACAACCCCCGCGAATCCACCACCCGCGACGACATCCAGCTGGCCGCGCATGCCATGCAGCACCTGCTGGACGACCTTGCCAATGACATCAAACGCTAACGCCATGACCGATTACGCCCGACTAGACGCCTGGATCGACGCCCACTTCGACGAGCAGGTGAGCTTCCTGCAATCGCTGGTGCGCGTGCCCACCGACACGCCGCCCGGCAATAACGCGCCGCACGCCGTGCGCACCGCCGAACTGCTCAAGGAAATGGGCCTTGAGGCCGAAGCGCACCCCGTGCCCGCGCAAGCGGTGCAGGACTACGGCATGCAATCCATCACCAACCTGATCGTGCGGCGCGAATACGGCCCTGGCCGGCGCATCGCGCTGAACGCGCACGGCGACGTCGTGCCCCCGGGCGACGGCTGGCAACACGACCCTTACGGTGCCGAAATCGAAAACGGCAGCCTGTACGGGCGCGCCGCCGCGGTCAGCAAAAGCGACTTCGCCAGCTTTACCTACGCGGTGCGCGCCCTGGAAGCGGTGGCCAAGCCCAGCCACGGCGCGGTCGAACTGCACTTCACCTATGACGAAGAATTCGGCGGCTTGCTGGGCCCCGGCTGGCTGCTGTCGCAAGGCCTGACCAAGCCCGACCTGATGATTGCCGCGGGCTTCAGCTACGAGGTTGTCACCGCGCACAACGGCTGCCTGCAAATGGAAGTGACGGTACACGGAAAAATGGCGCACGCCGCCATTCCGTCCACGGGCGTGGACGCGCTGCAAGGCGCGGTCAAAATCCTGAACGCGCTGTATGCGCAGAACACGCTGTACCAGAACGTCACGTCCGAGGTGCCCGGCATCAGCCACCCGTACCTGAATGTCGGACGCATTGAAGGCGGCACCAACACCAACGTGGTGCCCGGCAAGGTCAGCTTCAAGCTGGACCGCCGCATGATTCCCGAAGAAAACGCCGTTGAAGTGGAAGCAGACATCCGCCGGATCATCCAGGAAGCCGCTGCCGCCACCCCCGGCATCACCATCGACATCAAGCGCCTGCTGCTGGCCAATTCGATGCGTCCGCTGCCGGGCAACCAGCCGCTGGTCGACGCCATCCAGAAACACGGCGAAGTGCTGTTCGGCGAACCGATCCCGGCCATGGGAACGCCGCTGTACACCGACGTGCGCCTGTACGGCGAAGCCGGCATTCCCGGAGTCATCTACGGCGCCGGGCCGCGCACCGTGCTGGAATCCCATGCCAAACGCAACGACGAACGCGTCGTGTTGGAAGACCTGCGCCGCGCCACCAAGGTGATTGCGCGCACGTTGGCCGACCTGCTGGCACCGGCCTGATCGCGCCGGATCGGGGCGGGGGCCGCCGGGCTCCTGTCCCATCGCGCGGCCCAGCTGCGACAATTCCTACATAACGTAACTAAACATGTTTATATGATGCGGGTTTTCCTCCATTTCGAGGACCGCGCATACCTGTATACATTCCTCGTACACAAGAACGTTTTTCAGGATTTTCCGACCGACATCCCACTCCGCCAGGAGACACTCCCATGCAGGCTGCATCGCCCGCGCCGTCCGGCGCGTCTCAAGACCTCCATCCCGTCGACCAACGCCTGCCTACCGGCAAACTCGCGGCGTTGGGCCTGCAACATGTGTTGGTGATGTATGCCGGCGCGGTGGCCGTACCCTTGATCGTCGGCCGCGCCTTGAACCTGACGCCAGACGAAGTCGCCATGCTGATCTCGGCCGACCTGTTCTGTTGCGGGCTGGTCACGCTGATCCAGACCCTGGGCGCCACGCAGTGGTTCGGCATCAAGCTGCCCGTCATGATGGGTGTCACGTTCGCGGCCGTGGCGCCGATGGTAGCGATGGCCAACGCCAACCCGGGTCCGGGCGGCGCGCAGCTACTGTTCGGCACCATCATCGGGGCCGGCATCATTTCGATTTTGATCGCCCCGGTCATCAGCCGCATGCTGCGGTTCTTCCCGCCCGTGGTCACGGGCACCATCATCACGGTCATCGGCATTACGTTAATGCGCGTCGGCATCAACTGGGTGTTCGGCAACCCGTCCGGCCCCACCGCCCCCGTCATCGTCGACCCCATCTATGCCAAATGGCTGGCCGACGTCACCTCACCGGGCAGCGCCATCCCGCCCGTGCCGCAGGGCTTCGCCATCATGCCGTCGATGCCGAACCCGCGTTATGCCGACCTGACCGGCTTTGGCATTGCCGTGCTGGTGCTGGCGTCGATCCTGCTGATCGTGAAATTCACCAAGGGCTTCATCGCCAACATTTCGGTGTTGCTGGGCATCGTCATCGGCGCCATCGTGGCATCGGCCACCGGCATCATGACGTTCGAAAAAATCGGCCAGGCGGATTGGTTCGACATCGTGCTGCCCTTCCATTTCGGCATGCCCCGTTTCGACCCCATGTTGATCCTGAGCATGGCGTTGATCATGGTCGTCGTGATGATCGAATCGGCGGGCATGTTCCTGGCGCTGGGGGAAATGACCGAACGCGAAATCAGTCAGCAGAACATGGCGCGCGGTCTGCGCACGGACGGGCTGGGCACCTTGATCGGCGGCATCTTCAACACGTTTCCGTACACCAGCTTTTCGCAGAACGTGGGCTTGGTTGCGGTAACCGGCGTGAAGAGCCGCTTCGTGTGCGTCGCGGGGGGCATCATCCTGCTGGTGCTGGGCTTGTTGCCCAAGATGGCCGCGCTGGTGGAATCGTTGCCCACCGTGGTGCTCGGCGGCGCGGGCATCGTCATGTTCGGCATGGTGACGGCGACCGGCATCCGCATTCTGTCTGGCGTGGACTTCAAGCGCAACCGCCACAACTCCATGATCGTGGCCGTGTCGATCGGCATCGGGATGGTGCCGCTGATCGCGCCCAACTTCAAACAATGGATGCCGCATTCGCTGCACACCCTGATCGAATCGGGCATCTTGCTGGCCTCGCTGTCGGCCGTGTTGCTGAACCTGTTCCTGAACGGCGCGACGCACGACCGCCGCGCCATCATCGCGGCGGCCTTGCAGGCCGAGGAACATTGATTTCATGGCGGGCAGCGGCGGGCGCGTCGCGACGCGCCCGTCTCAATGCCCATGGCCCGGCTCAGGCCAGCCGCATCACGCGCCGCCAGAACAGCACCGCCACCCATACAAACACGGCCAAGCCCAGGTACGACGCCGTCACCGCGAAGCCCTCGCCCGCGATGGCCAGCGGCGCATCCGTACCCGCCGCGCCGATGATGCCGGCCATCAACACCCCCACCAGGCTTTCGCCCACGATCAAGCCCGACGCAATCAGCACGCCACGCCGGTTCGCGGCGTCGGCGAATTGCTCGTATGGCTTGCCCGCCGCGGCGGCGCGACGACGCAGCGCGCGTTCCAGCAACCACGCCAGCACCGCGCCGGCCACGATCGGCGCCGCCACCGTGGGCGGCAGATAGATCCCGATGCCCACGGCCAACACCGGAATGCGCGCCACGCGGCAGGTGCGCTTCAGGATTTCGTCCACCACGATCAGCGCCACGCCCACCGCCATGCCGATCAGGATCATCGTCCAGTTCAGTTGGTGCGTGAAGATGCCGCGCGTAATCGCCAGCATCAGCGTGGCCTGCGGCGCCGACAAGGCTTGCGCCGGGTCCATGCCCGCGCGTGGCATCGCATCGGCAAAACCATAGGCGTTGTAAAGCAGTTCCAGCACGGGTGAAATCACCGCCGCGCCCACCACGCAGCCAATCAGCAAGGCTACCTGTTGGCGCCATGGCGTGGCGCCAACCAGCCAGCCGGTCTTCAGATCTTGCAGGTTGTCGTTGGAAATGGACGCCACCGCCACCACCGCCGACGTACTGAAAATGGACAACGCAATCGCCATCTGCACGCCGTTTTGCGCCTGTAGCAGTTCGCCGCCCAACGTCAGCATCAACAAAGACACCAACACGATGGCCACGATGCCCACGCCGGAAATCGGGCTGGTCGACGAACCCACCAAACCCGCCATGTAGCCGCAAGCGGCCGCCACCAGAAACCCAAACACAAAGGCGAACAGCACCGCGTACGCCACCAGCTTCCAGACGGCGGCGGCCGACACGGGCGCGCCCGACAGGAACACCTGGAAGGTCACCACCAACACCGCCACCAGCACCAGCGTCACTATTGAAATCCAGCCGGCCGACAAGTCGCGTTCGGTACGAGGCGCTTTGCCGGCACGGGCCGCGCCCGCGCTGGTCAGCGCCGAGAACGAGGCCTTGACGCCACGCGCCATCGGCATGAACAGGGTTGCCAGCGTCCAGATGGCGCCCACGCCGATCACGCCCGCGCCAATGAAGCGCACTTGCGACGCCCACAGGCCGGTGGCGTATTGCGCCAGCGATTGGCCGGCCGGCATGTCGCCCATCGCGGTCAACACCGGCACGGCGATGCCCCACGAAATGATCAGCCCCGTCAACATGGCCAGGCCCGCCACGATGCCGATCAGGTAACCCGCGCCCAGCAAGGCCAACGAAAAGCCCATGGGCAACCGGAACACCGCGCCGCCCAGCGCGAACCACCCGCTGACGCTATCGCCCAGCACCCGCAAGCCGCTGGCCGCAAAGCTGACCGCCGCCGCCACCACGCCCCCGGCGACGATGTCACCCATGCCGGTCGCCACCGGCTTGGTAGCGGTATTGGTCACCGGCTGCCCCGACGTTGCCTGGGCATCGTCTGCCGCATCTTGTGCGCGTTCGGCACTGCCCACGCGCAGGATTTCGGCCGCCGCCACGCCTTCCGGATACGGCAGATTGCTTTGCACCACCATGACGTGGCGCAGCGGAATCGTGAACATCACGCCCAACATGCCGCCCGCCGCGCAGATGCCCAGCGTCTGCCAGAAAGGAAAGCCTTGCCAGTGGCCCATCATGACCAGCGCGGGCAGGATGAAAATGATGGAAGACAAGGTGCCGGCCGCGGAAGCCTGCGTCTGCACCATGTTGTTTTCCAGGATGTTCGCGTCCTTGAACAGGCGCAACACCGACATCGAAATCACGGCTGCCGGAATCGCGGACGAAAACGTCAGGCCCACCTTCAGCCCCAGGAAGACGTTCGACGCCGTGAAGATCACGGTGATCAGGGCGCCCAGCAAAATGCCCCGGAACGTAAGCTCGGGAAGCGTGACATTTGCCGGGACGCTGACGGGTTGGGTCATTGAAGTCTCCCGTTATGAATGCGAATAAAGCGCGCATTCTAGCGCTTTGGCGTCCACCCAGTGGTCACCACGAGTAAGCGCATGCACACCGCAGAAGCTGCCGGCATTGGAAATGTCCGCAAAATATTATGCTGAAATTCAAGGCGTCTTCCCCGCAATTTGATGACTCATGCCATCCACACAGGTCTAGGATGGAGCGATAACAGGAGACAACACCCCATGCGTGACGCAAGCCACCCCGCCCCGGGGCATGACCACCCCACCGATGCCGACCCGGCCGAAACCGCCGAATGGCGCGACGCCCTGCAATCACTGGTCGACGCGGGCGGAGCAAGCCGCGCGGGCTACGTGCTGGACAGCCTGCTGGGGCATGCCGCGTCCCTGGGACTGCGCGCCAACAGCCAGACGCGCACCGCCTACCTGAACACGATACCGGCCGACCAGGAACCGCCTTTTCCCGGCAACCTGGCCGTTGAAGAACGCATCGCCCGCATCAACCGCTGGAACGCGCTGGCCATGGTCGTGCGTGCCAACCAGGCGCACGGGGAACTTGGCGGCCACATTGCCAGCTATGCATCGGCCGCCGACTTGTTCGAAGTCGGCTTCAACCACTTCTTCCGCGCGCAAACCGCCGACGGCCCGGGTGACCTGGTCTACATGCAGCCGCACTCCGCGCCCGGCGTGTACGCCCGCGCCTTCCTTGAAGGCTTTCTGGGCGAAGACGATCTGGCGCATTTTCGACAGGAAATCACCGCCACCGCGCGCGGCCTGCGCGGGTTGTCGTCCTACCCGCACCCCTGGCTGATGCCGGACTTCTGGCAGTTCCCGACAGGGTCCATGGGCATCGGACCCATCAACGCCATTTACCAGGCGCGCTTCATGCGCTACCTGGAACACCGCTCGCTGGTGCCCGCCGGCGACCGCAAGGTCTGGGGCATTTTCGGCGACGGCGAAATGGACGAACCCGAATCCATCGCCGCGCTGACGCTCGCCGCGCGCGAAAAGCTGGACAACCTGGTGTTCGTCGTCAACTGCAACCTGCAACGGCTGGACGGCCCGGTGCGCGGCAACGGCCGCATCATCGACGAGCTTGAAACCCTGTACGCCGGCGCCGGCTGGAACGTCATCAAGCTGGTGTGGGGCAGCGACTGGGACGCCCTGCTTCGCCGCGACACGAACGGCGCGCTGGCCCGAGCCTTCGCCAACACGGTGGACGGGCAATTCCAGACCTTTGCCGCCAATGACGGCGCCTTCAACCGCGCCCACTTCTTCAACCAGAACCCGGAACTGGCGGCGCTGGTGGCCGACTGGACCGACGAAGCCATCGACCGCCTGCATCGCGGTGGCCATGACATGGTGAAGATCCATGCGGCTTATCACCGCGCCGCGCAGCATCGCGGACAACCTACCGTGATTCTGGCGCAGACGAAAAAAGGCTTCGGCATGGGCGCCGCGGGCCAGGGCAAGATGACGACGCATCAGCAGAAAAAGCTGGACGATGAAGCGCTGCTGGCGTTTCGCGACCGCTTTGCCTTGCCCATTTCAGATGCCGACTGCCTGGCCCTGAAGTTCTACCGCCCGGCCGAAGACAGCGCCGAACTGCGCCACCTGCAAGCCCGCCGCGCGGCGCTGGGCGGCCACATCCCCCGCCGTCGCACCGAATCTCCACGCCTGGCGCCGCCCGCCGTCGAACAGTGGGCGCGCTTCGCGCTGGCCGCCGACGGCAAGGAAATGTCGTCCACCATGGCCATCGTGCGCATGCTGACCGGGCTGCTGAAAGACGCCACGGTGGGCTCGCGCATCGTACCCATCGTGGCTGACGAGGCCCGCACCTTCGGCATGGCAAACCTGTTCCGGCAGATCGGCATCTATTCAGCGCAAGGCCAGTTGTACGAACCCGAGGACATCGGCTCGGTGCTGTATTACCGCGAAGCGCGCGACGGGCAGATCCTTGAGGAAGGCATTACCGAAGCCGGCGCGATTTCGTCGTGGACGGCGGCGGGCACCAGCTATTCGGTCAACGGCTTGCCGATGTTGCCCTTCTATATCTATTACTCGATGTTCGGCTTCCAGCGCATCGGCGACCTGATCTGGGCCGCCGCTGACCAACGCACGCGCGGCTTTTTGATCGGCGCCACGTCGGGCCGCACCACGTTGGGCGGCGAAGGCTTGCAGCATCAGGACGGCTCCAGCCACATCATGGCCGCCGCCGTGCCGAACTGCCGCGCCTACGATCCCGCGTATGCGTTTGAAGTTGCCGTCATCGTCGAACACGGCATGCGCCGCATGCTGGACGAGCAGCACGACGAATTCTTCTACCTGACCGTCACCAACGAAAACCTGGCGCAGCCCGACATGCCCGCCGACCCCGCCGTGCGCGTCGGCATCCTGCGCGGCATGTACCGGCTGCGGGCCGCGCGCGTACAGGCACAGGTCCGGCTGCTGGGCGCCGGGCCCATGCTGCGCGAAGCCGACATGGCGGCCGACCGGCTGCACGCTGACTACGGCGTGGATGCCGAGGTCTGGAGCGTGACCAGCTTTTCTGAGTTGGCCCGCGATGGCCGCCAAGCCGAGCGCGCCCGCGTCCTGGGCCTGGAAGCCGCCGACGACGCGGATTGGGTTCGCACCTGCCTGGGCGGCAGCGACGCGCCGGTGATTGCCGCCACCGACTATGTGCGCGCCGTGCCTGAACAGATCCGCGCCTGGGTGCCCGCGCCATACCGCACGCTGGGCACCGACGGCTTCGGCCGCAGTGACACCCGCGCGCAACTGCGCGACTTCTTCGAAGTCAGCGCCGACTGGATCGTGCTGTACGCGCTGGACAGCCTGGGCCGGCAGGGAGACGCCGACGCCATGCGTCAGCGCCTGAACGCGGGCACGCGCCAGACGCCGCCCTGGGAGTTGTAGACGAGGCACAAACCGGTACGGGTACGGGCTACGGGCTACGGCGGCCGCGTCGAAGCGCGTGCCCGCTCCTCCGGCAAAGGCATCGCCGGCTTTCAGCGCAGCTTCAAATAAATCCGACGGGTTTTTGACCAAACCCGCCTGATCGCTGCACTGCAACAACCAAGCGCCCGCGCTTTCTGGTGAAATACGGGTGTTCCCTAAGCATTTCGCAAAGAAACCGGCGGGCCGCGAGCCCGCCGTTTGTCATCTTCGCTTTTCATCCCGTTTTCTTTCTCAGTTAGTGCCTCAGAGGCCCCGATCCCATGGACGAAACTCTTACCAAACTGGCGTTGGATTACCACGCCTATCCCACCCCCGGCAAAATCTCGGTCGTGCCGACCAAGACGCTGGCCAACCAGGACGACTTGTCCCTGGCCTACTCGCCCGGCGTGGCGGCAGCTTGCATGGCCATCTTCGACCAGGGTGAAGACGCGGCGTCCAAGTACACCTCGCGCGGCAACCTGGTGGGCGTGATCACCAACGGCACCGCCGTCCTGGGTCTGGGCAACATCGGCCCGCTGGCCGCCAAGCCGGTCATGGAAGGCAAGGGCTGCCTGTTCAAGAAGTTTGCCGGCATCGACGTGTTCGACATCGAACTGGCCGAGAACGATCCGGACAAGCTGGTCGACATCATCGCGGCGCTGGAGCCCACGCTGGGCGGCGTCAACCTGGAAGACATCAAGGCGCCCGAGTGCTTCTACATCGAGAAGAAGCTGCGCGAGCGCATGAAGATTCCCGTCTTCCATGACGACCAGCACGGCACCGCCATCATTTCGTCGGCCGCCATCCTGAACGGCCTGAAGGTCGTGGGCAAGGACATCGGCGCGGTCAAGCTGGCTTGCTCGGGCGCGGGCGCTGCCGCCATCGCCTGCCTGGACCTGCTGGTGCACCTGGGCGTCAAGCGCGAGAACATCTATGTGGTGGACTCGCGCGGCGTCATCTGGGACGGCCGCGACGAAAACATGGAAGCCAACAAGAAGCGCTACGCGCAAAAGACCGACGCGCGCACGCTGGCCGATGTGGTCAACGGCGCCGACGTGTTCCTGGGCTGCTCGACCTCCGGCGTGTTGACGGGCGACATGGTCAAGACCATGGCCGACCGTCCGCTGATCCTGGCGTTGGCCAACCCCGAACCGGAAATCCGCCCGGAAGTGGCCAAGGCCGCCCGCCCGGATTGCATCATCGCCACCGGCCGTTCGGACTACCCGAACCAGGTCAACAACGTGCTGTGCTTCCCGTTCATCTTCCGCGGCGCCATGGACGCCGGCGCCTCGCGCATCACGGAAGAAATGAAGCTGGCTTGCGTGAAGGCCATTGCCGAGCTGGCACAAGCCGAACAAAACGATGAAGTGGCCCGCGCCTACGCCGGCCAGGAACTGTCGTTCGGCCCCGACTACATCATCCCCAAGCCCTTCGACCCCCGCCTGATCTTCCAGATTGCGCCGGCCGTGGCCCAAGCCGCCGCCGACTCCGGCGTGGCCGCCCGCCCCATCGAAGACATCGAAGCCTATCGCCAGAAGCTGATGGGCTTTGTGTACCACTCGGGCCAGCTGATGCGTCCGCTGTTCGCCCAGGCCAAGAAGGCGCCCAAGCGCGTCATCTACGCCGACGGCGAAGACGAGCGCGTCCTGCGCGCCGTGCAAACCGTGGTCGACGAAAAGCTGGCGCGGCCGATCCTGATCGGCCGCCCGTCGGTCATCGAAATGCGCATCAACAAGGCCGGCCTGCGCCTGGTGGCCGGCGAGCACTTCGAAATTGTCGACCCTGAAGACGACAGCCGCTTTAACGAAACCTGGAATGCGTACTACCAGCTCAAGGGCCGTGAAGGCGTGACGCCGGCCATCGCCAAGGCGATGATCCGCAAGCACAACACGCTGATCGGCGCGATGCTGCTGCGTCGCGGTGACGCCGACGCGCTGCTGTGCGGCGTGGCCAGCAAGTACGACAACCAGCTCAAGTACGTCGACGAGATCATCGGCAAGAAAGAAGGCCAGACGTACGCCGCGCTGAACGTGCTGATGCTGCCCGACCAGACGCTGTTCGTCACCGACACCCACGTCAACGAAAACCCGACGGCGGAAGAAGTGGCCAACATCACCATCCAGGCCGCGGACGAAATGCTGCGTTTTGGCGTGGTGCCGAAGATCGCCCTGCTGTCGCATTCGAACTTTGGCAGCCGCGTCACGGAATCGTCCAAGAAGATGGCCGCCGCCAGCAAGCTGGTGCAAGACCGCGCGCCGGATCTGGAAGTAGACGGCGAAATGCACGCCGACGCCGCCTTGTCGGAAAAGATCCGTGTGCTGGCCTACCCGGACAGCACGCTCAAGGGTCGCGCCAACCTGCTGGTCATGCCGAACCTGGACACGGGCAACATCACGTACAACATGCTGAAGATGACGGGCAGCAATGGCGTCGCGATGGGTCCGATCCTGCTGGGCGCCGCGCGCCCGGTGCACATCCTGACGACCAGCGCCACCGTGCGCCGTATCGTCAACATGACGGCGCTGGCCGTTGTGGACGCGCAGCAGGAAGCCGCCGACGCCGCCAAGAAGCGCCGTTGATACCGCGCTTGTCCTGACGCAAAAGGCGCCCTTCGGGGCGCCTTTTTTCATGCTGTCTTTTCGACGGCGCCGGCTGATCGCCCCGGTGCGTTTTTTTATATCCACCGCACCACGCGCCGCCACCGGCCAATGGTAAAACCATGCTTCACCCCTACCCTGGAGACGACATGCTGGCCGACGCGCTATACGCCTGGTTCCATTACCTTGCGATATTTGTACTGGTGGTTGTGCTGACCGCCGAAGCCGTATTGCTACGCCCGGACCTGACCGCCGCGGGCGTCAAGCGCCTGGTGATCTACGACCGTCTTTACGGCGTCAGCGCCGTGCTGGTGCTGATTACCGGTCTGCTGCGCCTGACGCAGGGCGCGAAGGGCGCGGCGTTTTACATGAGCAGCCCGTGGTTTCACGCCAAGATCACGCTGTTCGTCATCATCGCGCTCTGTTCGATCCCGCCCACCTTGGCGATTTTCCGTTGGGCAAAACAGTCGCGCCAGCAGGCTGGCTTCGTGCCCACGCTGCCCGAGATCAAGCGCGTGCGTCGCTGGGTGATGATCGAATCACACCTGTTTATCTTCCTGCCGCTGTTCGCGGTGCTGATGGCGCGCCATATCAGCGTGTAGGCGCGGCGGGTGCGACTGCCCGGCTGCGGCGGTGCGCCCGTGCAAGCGCCGCGCCGCTACTGAGGGCAGCGCGCCCGAGCCGGTGCGGTCGGTGCTTCGTCGCCAACGCTGAACGTTGCAAACTTGAAGACGCCGACCTCATCGTTCGTGACGATGCCCAGCAAGGTTCCATCGAACGCCTGCATGACGGACATGCCCGGCGGCACGTCCGCATGGCCTTCCCGCTTGGCCACCTGCCCCGATGACGGGCTGAACACGAGCACGCCGGGAAAGGGTTCCCGCTGCCCATCAATCACACGCCTGATGGTCTTGACCTGCGTGCCCTCGGCGTAGTCAAAGCCGCCGAACCGTACCCGGCAGGCAAGCTCCGAATCGCTGACGCGCAGCAGATGGCGGTCGGCATCCAGATAAATCCTGGGCTCGCTCAACATCAGTCCGAATACCTTGACCGCCACGGGGTCCTTCACTTCAATGCGCCAGCGGTCAGGGTCGGTCGAGCCATCCACGTACACCGTACCGGTCGAGCCATATAGCACCGAGCCCGCGTGAATGGCCATGCCGTCGACGTTGTTGCCGGTACCCAGGCGGCATTGGTCCAAGGCCTTCATCGTGCCGTCGGGCTGGGTATCGAATTCGATGTCGTGCGTACTGTCACAGCGCCATCCCAGCACGGTCTGATCGCCTTGGCCTTTCAGGATGATGCTGCGGGGATACCGGCGGATCAGCGCGTACGTTTCTTTTTCGTATTCGGCGTCCAGATAGCGGCGCGCCAGTGTGGCTTGCACCTCGAAGATCGGGGTGGGTGCCGGGAATTCGGCCGCCACATATGTTTCCCACTGCCCTTCGTCTTGCAGCTTCAGGCGGGTGCCGGCGGGCATGGCCACGCCACCCACTGTGCTTGCCTGTTCCAGCGTGACATTGCGCGCAGCCTCGGCCCGTTCGCTCTCGCGTTCGATCTGGCCGATGATGATCTGCACCCAGGCGAAGAACGCAAAGGGCACCGCCAGCACCACGAACAACGCGGCCGACGTCTTCCAATATTTGCGGACGGTGCGGCGATGGCTGGCGCTGATGGCCAGCACCAGAGCCCACACACCCAGCACGACGCCGGCAAGCATGCCGAACAAAAGCAGCAGGTAAAAATTGGCCGATGGCAATGAGATGGGAATCATGGCCAGCATGATATCCGGATATCAATCGCGCCATCGCCGCTGCCGAGCGCGCAACAAAAAACCGCCCGAAGGCGGTTTCTTGTCACTGACTTGCCGAAACGGAAAGCGGATTAACGCTTGTCCATCGGGGGCACGTCGCGGGTCACCGAACCGGTGAACAGCTGGCGCGGACGGCCGATCTTGTAGTCGGGATCCGACAGCATTTCGTTCCACTGGGCAATCCAGCCCACCGTGCGGGCCAGCGCGAAGATGGCCGTGAACAGCGAGGTCGGGATGCCGATGGCGCGCTGGACGATACCCGAGTAGAAGTCCACGTTCGGGTACAGCTTGCGCTGGACGAAGTACGGATCCGACAGGGCGATGCGTTCCAGTTCCATGGCCAGCTTGAACAGCGGGTCGTTTTCCAGGCCCAGGGCCGAGAGCACTTCCTTGCAGGTTTCCTGCATCAGCTTGGCGCGCGGGTCGTAGTTCTTGTAGACGCGGTGGCCAAAGCCCATCAGGCGCACGCCCGAGTTCTTGTCCTTGACCTTCTCCATGAACTCACCGACCTTGTCGATGCCGCCGTTGGCTTGCAGCTCTTCCAGCATTTGCAGGCAAGCTTCGTTGGCGCCGCCGTGAGCCGGGCCCCACAGGCAAGCCACGCCAGCCGAGATGGCCGCGAACGGGTTGGTGCCCGACGAACCGCACAGGCGCACGGTCGAGGTCGAGGCATTTTGCTCGTGGTCGGCGTGCAGGATGAAGATGCGATCCAGCGCGCGTTCAACAACTTCGTTGACCTTGTAGTCTTCGCACGGCGTGGCGAACATCATGCGCAGGAAGTTGCCCGTGTAGGACAGGTCGTTCTGCGGATAGATGAACGGTTGGCCTTGCGAGTACTTGTACGCCATCGCAACCAGCGTCGGCATCTTGGCGATCAGGCGGATGGCCGAGATGTGACGATGCTGCGGGTTCGTGATGTCGGTGGAGTCGTGGTAAAACGCGGACAGCGCACCGACCAGGCCCGTCAGGACGGCCATCGGGTGGGCGTCGCGGCGGAAGCCACGCAGGAAGAAGTGCAGCTGTTCGTTGACCATCGTGTGATGGGTCACTTGCGAATCAAAGTCGGCCTTCTGTTCCTGGTTCGGCAGTTCGCCGTTCAGGATCAGGTAGCAGATGTCCATGAAGTCGCAATTGACGGCCAATTGCTCGATGGGGTAGCCGCGATACAGCAGTTCGCCCTTGTCGCCGTCGATGTACGTGATACCGGATTCGCAAGCCGCGGTGGACATGAAGCCGGGGTCAAACGTGAACATGCCCGTCTGGCCATACAGCTTGCGGATGTCGATCACATCCGGACCGACCGTGCCCTTGTAGACAGGGAACTCAATGGGTGCGCTGCCATCCGAGAAGGATAGAGTGGCTTTTTTGTCAGACAGGTTCATGTTTATTCCTCTCACATTAATCAGAGTGCGCGCATCTGGCCAATAATGCCCCGAAGCCTGGGAGTATCCAGTTCACCTTCGAGTTCCTTGCGGGCCAGCAGCAGGTCGAGAAGATCGTTGTCTCCCATCTCGAACAGCTGGGTCAATGCGGCCACATCATCATCGGTAAGTTCAGCCTCGTAAGCGTCAAGATACCGAGTGATGATCAAGTCGTTTTCGAGCAGGCCGCGGCGCGCCCGCCAACGCAGACGCGCCCGCTCCAGTTCAGTTAGCCTGCTCATCTTTACACCATAAAAACAAAAGTCTTCACGCTAGATAGACACTAGACCGTACGGCGGACCATCAGTTCCTTGATCTTGCCGATTGCCTTGGTCGGGTTCAGCCCCTTGGGACAGACGTCGACGCAGTTCATGATGGTGTGGCAACGGAACAAGCGGTACGGATCTTCCAGGTTGTCCAGGCGCTCGCCGGTGGCTTCGTCGCGGCTGTCCGCAATGAAACGGTAGGCTTGCAGCAGGCCGGCCGGGCCGACGAACTTGTCCGGATTCCACCAGAACGACGGGCAGGACGTGGAACAGCACGCGCACAGGATGCACTCGTACAGGCCGTCCAATTCCTCGCGTGCCTCGGGCGATTGCAGGCGCTCTTTTTCGGGCGGCGGCGCATCGTTGATGAGGTACGGACGAATCGAGTGGTACTGGTTGAAGAAGTGCGTCATGTCCACGATCAGGTCGCGGATGACGGGCAAGCCCGGCAGCGGACGCAGAACGATGGGTTCCTTCAATTCACGCAGGTTCGTCGTGCAGGCCAGGCCGTTCTTGCCGTTGATGTTCATGGCGTCCGAACCGCACACGCCTTCACGGCACGAGCGGCGCAGGGCCAGGCTGTCATCGACGTCGTTCTTGATGCGCACCAGCGCATCAAGCAGCATCTTGTCGGTGGGCTGGAGTTCAACGTCCAGCTTTTGCATGTAGGGGCGCTCGTCCTTGTCCGGATCGTAGCGGTAGATTTCGAACTTGACGATTCTCTTGGTGCTCATAATGGGCTCTATCCGGACTTAGAAGGTACGCGCCTTGGGCGGGAAGGACTCAACGGTGAGCGGCTTCATCTGCACGGGCTTGTAATCCAGGCGGCTGCCTTCGGAATACCACAGCGTGTGCTTGAGCCAGTTCTCGTCGTCGCGCGTCGGGTGGTCGTCCAGCGCGTGAGCGCCACGGCTTTCCGTACGGGCAGCGGCCGACTTGATCGTGGCGCGGGCCACTTCGGTCATGTTGGCCAGTTCCAGCGCTTCGACGCGCGCGGTGTTGAACACCTTGGACTTGTCCTTGAAGTAGATGCTGTCGGCTTGCTTGGCCAGATCTTCGATCTGCGTCACGCCTTCGTTCAGCAGTTCCAGCGTGCGGAACACGCCGCAGTGGCGCTGCATCGAGAAGCGGATGGCGTTGCCGATGTCTTGCGTCTTTTCGCCGGACGTACGCGATTCCAGCTTGTTCACGCGGTCCAGCGAGAAGTCCACGGCTTCCTTCGGCAGGTCCTGATGCGCGCGCTGGCGCTCGGGATGCGAATTGACGATGTGGTTGCCGGTGGCGCGACCGAACACGATCAGGTCCAGCAGCGAGTTCGTGCCCAGGCGGTTGGCGCCGTGCACGGACACCGCGGCGCATTCGCCGATGGCGTACAGGCCGTTGACGACCTTGTTCTCGCCGTTTTCGCGCGACAGCACCTGGCCGTGGTAGTTGGCCGGAATGCCGCCCATCTGGTAGTGGATGGTCGGAACGACGGGGATCGGTTCCTTGATCGGGTCGACGTTGCCGAACTTGATGGCAATTTCGCGGATCGAGGGCAGACGCTTGTTGATGACGTCGGCGCCCAGGTGATCCAGCTTCAGGACGACGTAGCTGCCGTCCGGACCGCAACCGCGGCCTTCCTTGATTTCCTGGTCCATCGAGCGCGACACGAAGTCGCGCGGGGCCAGGTCTTTCAGCGTGGGCGCATAGCGCTCCATGAAGCGTTCGCCATCCTTGTTCAACAGGATGCCGCCTTCGCCACGCACGCCTTCCGTGATCAGCACGCCCGCGCCGGCCACGCCGGTGGGGTGGAACTGCCAGAATTCCATGTCTTGCAGCGGGATGCCCGCGCGCGCTGCCATGCCCAGGCCGTCACCGGTGTTGATGAAGGCGTTGGTGGAAGCGGCCCAGATACGGCCGGCGCCGCCGGTGGCCAGCACCGTGGTCTTGGCTTCCAGGATGTAGATTTCGCCCGTTTCCATTTCGAGGGCGGTCACGCCCACGACGTCACCGGCTTCGTTGCGCAGCAGGTCCAGCGCCATCCATTCGACGAAGAACTGGGTGCGCGCGGCAACGTTGCGCTGGTAGAGGGTGTGCAACAGCGCGTGGCCGGTGCGGTCGGCGGCGGCACAGGCGCGCTGCACCGGCTTTTCACCGAAGTTGGCGGTGTGGCCGCCGAACGGACGCTGGTAGATTGTGCCGTCGGGGTTGCGGTCGAACGGCATGCCGAAGTGCTCGAGCTCGTACACGGCGTTCGGCGCTTCACGGCACATGAATTCGATGGCGTCCTGGTCGCCCAGCCAATCCGACCCCTTGACGGTGTCGTACATGTGCCAGTACCAGTTGTCTTCGCTCATGTTGCCCAGCGAGGCGCTCACGCCGCCTTGCGCGGCAACGGTGTGCGAACGCGTGGGGAACACTTTGGACAGCACTGCAACGGACAGCCCCGCTTGGGACAGTTGCAGCGAACAACGCATGCCGGCTCCACCGGCGCCAACGACCACCACATCAAACTGGCGGCGCGGCAAGGATTTCATGACAGAGACCACGGCTTAAATGCTCCAGAGGATTTGCGCGAAGTAAACGACCGTACCGACCAGCCAGAGGATCGTCAGCACTTGCAGCAGCAGGCGCAAGCCCACCGGCTTGACGTAGTCCATCCAGATGTCGCGCACGCCAATCCAGGCATGCCAGGCCAACGCAATGAATGCAAGGGAGGCCAGGATCTGGCCAACCGGAATGAAGCCCACGTAGAAATTGAACAGCTTGACCCAGTGTTCATACGTGAAGGCAGGCATCATCAAGATGCCGACGAGCAGCACCAGCGTATACACGGCCATGATGACGGCGGTGATGCGCTGGATGATGAAATCCATGACGCCATAGTGCGCGCCGACGACCAGGCGCTTGGGTCCGTAGTTTTTAGCGGCGGCCATTTACAGCACTCCGAACAGTTTGAGACCGAACACCAGCGTCAGCGCCAGGCTGACACCGAAGACCACGCCGGCGCTTTTCTTGGCCGACAGCTTGTCGATACCGATGTGCAGGTCCAGCAGCAGGTAGCGGATGCCGGCACAGAAGTGGTGCAGGTAGCCCCAGACAAGAACCAGGAAGACAAGCTTGACGATCGGGTTGGTCGCAATGGAGGCGATCCAGGCAAACGATTGCGGTGCGGCCACGCTAGCTGCGAACAGCGGCACGATGACCAAGGGCAAACAGAGGAACAGCAAAATGCCGCTGATGCGGTGCAAGATGGACAGCTTGCCGGCCAGGGGCAGGCGATAGGAGAACGCAACTTGGGCAAGCCCAATATTGCGAAACTGCGGACGTGGCTTGGCAGCGGTGTCGGACATGACGGCCTCGGTGTTTCGGAACTAGGGAATCGTGACGGCGAAATTGCCGTGGCCCTTTCGGGCAAACACGCTATTTTCGCCCAGAGATAGGGTCGGTATCAAATCGTAGTGTAAAAGCTCATCAATTCAGACTATTGCGGTAGTGGTATCGATCGGTCAAGTACAAACCCCGGCGAATTTCCATGGGGCGGTCACCATAGGTGTAAGACACCCGGTCTACCTGCAACAACGGCGTGCCGGCCGGAACATTAAGCAGGGGACAGACTTCAGCCGGCGCAATGACCGCGCGCAGCTTTTCGTCCGCGCGCACCATGCTGACGCCAAATTCGGATTCAAACAGGCCATAGAGCGGCGCCTTGTTGGCGGTCAGAAGCTCCAGGGTAAGGCCACGGAAAATGGACCCAGGCAGCCAGATGTCGTCCACGACGGTGGGCGTCTGCCCCATGGACAGCAGGCGGCGGATCATCACGACGGTTTCGCCGGCGCGCAAGTCCAGCGCACGGGCGACCTCGGCGGGCGCGCGCACGCGGCGGCATTCCAGGATGCGGCTTTCGGCGCGGCCGGCCTCGCTTTCGTCATCGGCGGCCAGGCGCAGGAAGCGATAGCGCACGCGGGCTTCGTGGTGGGTGGCAACAAAGGTGCCCTTGCCCTGGCGGCGCAGCAGCATGTGCTCGGCGGCCAACTCGTCAACCGCCTTGCGCACCGTGCCCTGGCTGACCTGAAAACGGGCAGCCAGATCGATTTCGCTGGGGATGAGTTCGCCGGGCTTCCATTCGCCGCGCTCAAGGCTTTGGACAAGCAGATCCTTGATCTGGCGATAGAGCGGACTGAAAGCGGCCCCCTCGCCCGTTGAACGGGCGGCGCGATTGCGTAAGGAGGTTTCGGGCCGGGGCTCTGCCATGGATCTTCTTGAAAGTGTCATGTTCATCCGGATGATGGGAGGGCAGCGCAAGATGGGTGCGGACCCACATCCAAAAATGCGCTGCCAGGGGTATGAAGAAACGGCCTGTAGCGCATTCGAATAAACGCTCTATTGTGGCATATCGGCCCGGACGCTGTCCAACGTCTTATGTCTTATATAAGATAGAAGAGCGTTTGACGGACCCCTGAAATCGTTCTAGGATTCACGGCTGTCAGGGCCCCGCGCCGGCAGGTTCGTGCGCGCCGTTTTTGATGCCCCAACGATTACACTGATTGGTGAGATTTTTCTCGCCAAACCATTACGGAGAACGTCCATGTCCAAGCCTGCCTTGCGTGTCGCCGTCACCGGCGCCGCCGGCCAAATCGGTTACGCACTGCTATTCCGCATCGCCTCCGGCGAAATGCTGGGTAAAGATCAACCCGTCATCCTGCAACTGCTGGAAATCCCCGACGAGAAAGCGCAAAAGGCCCTGAAGGGCGTCATCATGGAATTGGATGACTGCGCCTTCCCGCTGCTGCAGGAAGTGACCGCCCACAGCGATCCGCGCACCGCCTTCAAGGATGCCGACGTGGCCCTGCTGGTCGGCGCCCGTCCGCGCGGCCCCGGCATGGAACGCAAGGACCTGCTGTCGGTCAACGCCCAGATCTTCACGGCGCAAGGCAAGGCCCTGAACGATGTGGCCAGCCGCAACGTCAAGGTCCTGGTGGTCGGCAACCCGGCCAACACCAACGCCTACATCGCCATGAAGTCGGCGCCGGACCTGCCGGCAAAGAACTTCACCGCCATGCTGCGCCTGGACCACAACCGCGCCCTGTCGCAGCTGTCGGCCAAGTCGGGCAAGCCGGTTGCCGACATCGAAAACCTGATCGTCTGGGGCAACCACTCGCCCACGATGTACCCCGACTTCCGTTTCGCCACCGTCGGCGGCGAATCGCTGACCAAGCTCATCAATGATGACGCCTGGAACCGCGACACGTTCATCCCCACCGTGGGCAAGCGTGGCGCCGCCATCATCGAAGCCCGCGGCCTGTCCTCGGCCGCTTCGGCCGCCAACGCCGCCATCGACCACGTCCGTGACTGGGTCCTGGGCAGCAACGGCAAGTGGGTCACGATGGGCGTTCCGTCGGATGGCTCGTATGGCATTCCGGAAGGCATCATCTACGGCGTGCCGGTCACGACCGAAAACGGCGAATACAAGCGTGTCGAAGGCCTGGAAATCGACGCCTTCTCGCGCGAGCGCCTGGACTTCACGCTGAAAGAGCTCCTGGAAGAGCGCGACGGCGTCAAGGACCTGCTGAAGTAAGCAGCGCTTGAATCAGAATTGGGCCCGTTCATGCGGGCCCAATTCTTCTGTACCCCCCTCATGCCGAAACATACACCTGTCTCTTGGCCCGGCCGCGCCGGGATTGTCGCGTAGGGGACAGATTTATATTCCGGACCCGCGATAAGGTCGTGGGCTAGCCATAAGAACGGAGACCACCATGTCCAGACCCGAATCGCCCGGCGCCCTCTTCCGCCGCGCCCTTGCCGAAGAAAGCCCGCTGCAGATCATTGGCGCCATCAACGCCAACCACGCGTTGCTGGCCAAACGCGCCGGCTACCGCGCCATCTACCTGTCGGGTGGCGGCGTGGCGGCCGGGTCGCTGGGCCTGCCCGACCTGGGCATCAACACCATGGACGACGTGCTGACAGACGTGCGCCGCATCACCGACGTGTGCGACGTGCCGCTGGTGGTGGACATCGACACCGGCTTTGGCCCGTCGGCGTTCAACATCGCCCGCACCGTCAAGAGCCTGATCAAGTTCGGCGCGGCAGCCTGCCACATCGAAGACCAGGTTGGCGCCAAGCGCTGCGGCCATCGCCCGGGCAAGGAAATCGTCACCACCGAAGAAATGGCCGATCGCGTCAAGGCGGCTGCCGACGCGCGCACCGACAGCGACTTCTACCTGATCGCCCGCACCGACGCCATCGCCTCGCATGGCGTGGACGCCGCGATTGAGCGCGCGCTGGCCTGCGTGGAAGCCGGCGCCGACGCGATCTTCGCCGAAGCCGCCTATGACCTGCCCACCTACGACCGCTTCGTCAAGGCCGTCAAGGTGCCGGTGCTGGCCAACATCACCGAATTCGGCAAGACGCCGTTGTTCACCGTTGAAGAATTGAAGAGCGTGGGCGTGGGCATGGTGCTGTATCCGCTGTCCGCCTTCCGCGCCATGAACAAGGCCGCCGAAGCCGTCTACACCGCCATCCGCCGCGACGGCCACCAGAAAAACGTGGTGGACCTGATGCAGACGCGCGAAGAACTGTACGACCGCATCGGCTATCACGAGTTTGAATCCCGGCTGGACGCTCTGTTTCAAAAGGGCAAAGCGTAATCCCGCCCCGCCAGTCCCCCATTGCATCGACCACAGCGAAAGTGAAGGAGTAGAGACATGAGCACGGCTCCCAAAAAGCAAGAAGCCAAGCCGGACGCCAAGCCGGAAGAGAAAGCCGGTTTTAAACCCAAGAAGTCCGTTGCCCTGTCGGGCGTGGTTGCGGGTAACACCGCGCTGTGCACCGTCGGCCGCAGCGGCAACGACCTGCACTACCGCGGCTACGACATCCTGGACATCGCCCACACCAGCGAGTTCGAGGAAATTGCCCACCTGCTGGTCCATGGCAAGCTGCCGAACAAGGCGGAACTGGCCGCCTACAAGCAAAAGCTGAAGAGCCTGCGCGGCCTGCCCGCCCAGTTGCAAGTGGCGCTGGAAGCGCTGCCGGCATCGAGCCACCCCATGGACGTGATGCGCACCGCCGTGTCCGTGCTGGGTTGCGTGCTGCCCGAAAAAGACGACCACAACACCCCGGGCGCGCGCGACATCGCCGACCGCCTGATGGCCAACCTGGGTTCGGCCCTGCTGTACTGGTATCACTACAGCCACAACGGCCACATGATTGACGTACAGACGGACGACGACAGCATCGGCGGCCACTTCCTGCACTTGCTGCACGGCGAAAAGCCCAGCGACGAATGGGTCAAGGCGATGCACATCTCCTTGAACCTGTACGCCGAACACGAGTTCAACGCATCGACCTTTACCGCGCGCGTCATCGCCGGCACGGGCTCGGACATGTTCTCGTCGATTGCCGGCGCCATCGGCGCGCTGCGCGGCCCCAAGCACGGCGGCGCCAACGAAGTGGCGTTCGACGTGCAAAAGCGCTATGACTCGCCCGACGAAGCTGAAGCCGACATCCGCCGCCGCGTCGAGGCCAAGGAAGTCATCATCGGTTTTGGCCACCCGGTCTACACCGTGTCCGACCCGCGCAACAAGGTTATCAAGGACGTGGCCAAGAAGCTGTCCAAGAAGGCCGGCAGCACCAAGATGTTCGACATCGCCGAACGCCTGGAAACGGTCATGTGGGACATCAAGAAGATGTTCCCCAACCTGGACTGGTTCTCGGCCGTCAGCTACCACATGATGGGCGTGCCCACGTCGATGTTCACCCCGCTGTTCGTCATTGCGCGCACGGCAGGCTGGTCGGCCCACATCATTGAACAGCGCATCGACAACAAGATCATCCGCCCCACCGCCAACTACGTGGGCCCGGAAGACCAGAAGTTCGTGCCGCTGGACAAGCGCAAGTAAGGCGGCCGCAACCATAACGAGAACAAGGCGCGGCATGGCCACCTGTATTCACTTCTTCGCTAAGGAGGGTTCGCAATGTCCGCCCCAATCTCAAACGTACGTCCCGATCCCGATCAGGTTTTGGTCGATATCGCGGACTACGTTCTTAACTACGAGATCAAGAGCAGCCTGGCGTATGAGACCGCCCGCAACTGCCTGATCGACACGCTGGGCTGCGGCCTGGAAGCGCTGGAATACCCGGCATGCAAGAAGCTGCTGGGGCCGATTGTGCCGGGCACGGTGGTGCCCCATGGCGCCAAGGTGCCCGGCACGTCGTTTCAACTTGACCCGGTGCAGGCCGCGTTCAACATCGGCACGATCATCCGCTGGCTGGATTTCAACGACACGTGGCTGGCTGCCGAATGGGGCCATCCGTCGGACAATCTGGGCGGCATCCTGGCCACGGCGGATTGGTTGTCCCGCACCGCGGTCGCCGCCGGCAAAGCCCCCTTGACGATGCGCGACGTGCTGACCGGCATGATCAAGGCGCATGAGATCCAGGGCTGCATCGCGCTGGAAAATTCGTTCAACAAGGTCGGGCTGGACCACGTGGTGCTGGTCAAGGTGGCGTCCACCGCCGTGGTGGCGCAGATGCTGGGGCTGGACCGCGACGAGGTCATCAACGCCGTGTCGCTGGCCTGGGTCGACGGCCAAAGCCTGCGCACGTATCGCCACGCCCCCAACACCGGCAGCCGGAAAAGCTGGGCGGCGGGTGACGCCACCAGCCGCGCCGTGCGCCTGGCGCTGATCGCGAAAACCGGCGAGATGGGCTACCCGTCGGTGCTTACCGCCAAGACGTGGGGCTTTTACGACGTGCTTTTCAAGGGCCAGCCGTTCAAGTTCCAGCGGCCGTATGGCAGCTACGTGATGGAAAACGTGCTGTTCAAGATTTCGTACCCGGCCGAGTTCCATTCGCAGACCGCCGTGGAATGCGCCATGGAGCTACACGTAAAGCTCGGTGCGCTGGGCAAACGGCCGGAAGACATCAAGGCCATCACCATTCGCACGCATGAGGCGTGCATCCGCATCATCGACAAGAAGGGTCCGCTGAACAACCCGGCCGACCGCGACCATTGCATCCAGTACATGGTGGCGGTGCCCGTGCTGTTCGGCCGCTTGACGGCCGCCGACTACGAGGACGACGTGGCGCGCGACCCGCGCATCGACGTCTTGCGCGACAAGATCGTATGCGTGGAAGACCCCGCCTTCACCCGCGATTACCACGATCCGGACAAGCGCTCGATCGCGAACGCGCTGACGGTGGAATTCGTGGACGGATCCAAGCTGGACGAAATCGTCTGCGAATACCCGATCGGCCACAAGCGCCGCCGCGCCGACGGCATTCCGTTGCTGGAGGCCAAGTTCCGCACCAATCTGGCGCGTATGTTCCCGGGCAGGCAGCAGCGGCGCATTCTTGACGTGTCGCTGGACCAGCAGGCGCTGGAGGCCATGCCGGTGCACGAATACGTGGATCTGTATGTGATCTAGCGGCGGCGCGGGAGGACCATCCGGCGGCCTTACAATGCGGCTTTCCTAGATTGGATGCCGCCATGGCCATGCTTTGGGTCAAGACCTTTCACATCGTCTTCATCGCTTCCTGGTTTGCCGGGTTGTTCTACCTGCCCCGCATTTTCGTGAATCTGGCGCAGCAGTCGGACGCGTCCGTCCAGGTGACGCTGCTGGGCATGGCGCGCCGGCTGTATCGTTTCACCACCATTTTGGCCGTGGTGGCCATTGTGTTCGGCATGTGGCTGTATCTGGGTTACCGCATCGGCGTGGGCCCGGGCAATGGCTGGATGCACGCCAAACTCTTTTTCGTCCTGCTCGTCATCGGCTACCATCACGCCTGTGGCTTGATGCTGCGTAAATTCGAACAGGGCAAAAACACCCGTTCGCATAAGTTCTATCGCTGGTTCAACGAAGTTCCCGTCTTGCTGCTCTTGGTGGTGGTGGCGCTGGTCGTCGTCAAACCCTTCTGATTCCCCCTACCTTTGCACATTCGCCAGGATTCGTATGTCCTCTGATGAACAGGACCGCCCGCGCAAGACGCTGACGATCAAAAAAACGGCGCGTGACGCCCACGCCGTCGAGGCGCCCAAGCGCACCCGCACGGGCGCCCGCGCCAAGCTGGTCGCGCAGATCTCGCGCACCAAGGAAAACGTCGAACGCCAGAAAGACCCGGAAGGCTATCAACGCCGCCAGGAAGAAGAGGCGCGCCGCAAGCCGGGCGCCGGCGCGCGTGGCCAGGCGCCCCGTGGCGGCGCGGAACGCGGTCAATACGATCGCGGCCAGCCCAGCCGGGGTGAAGGGCGCGGCCCGGCAGGCCGTAGCTCCTCCGAGCGCGGCGCGTCCGGGCGCGGCACGTCCGAGCGTGGCAGATACGATCGCAACCAGCCTTCCCGTGACCGCTCCGACGATACGCGTCGCGACGCCGCACCTAGCGCCCGTTCCGGCCGCCCGCCGCAACGCGCGCCGCGCCTGCGCGATGACCAGTACATTGCACCGGCCACCCCGGCAGGCCGTTTCTACGATCCCTTCGAAGATGACGGCCCCGCGCCCGACTTCCAGGCCGAACCGCCCGTAGAGGCATCGCAACCGGATTACCCCGACGTGCACGACGATTACCAGGACGACGCGCACGATGACCACCAGGATCGCGCGCCCCGCGTCGAGACCCGCAGCCGCCGCCCGCGCGAGCCCCGCCAGGCGGAAGTGTTCACCGTATTCGCGCCCTGCCCTCAAGGCCTGGAAGAGGCCCTGACGGCCGAGATGCAGGCGCTGGGCTATGAAGACGCCCAGGCAGGCCGCGCGGGCTGCTCGTTCACCGCCGACTGGTCGGGCGTGCAGCGCGCCAACCTGTATTCGCGCCTGGCGACCCGCATCCTGGTGCAGGTCGCGCACGCCGAGATCTCACACGAAGACGACATCCTGGACCTGGCCCGCGACACCCCCTGGGAACGCTGGTTCGGCGCCGAACAAACGCTGCGCGTGGACACCTCGGCCATCAAGAGCCCGGTGCAAAGCTTGCAGTACTGCAATCTGCGCGCCAAGGATGGCATCTGCGACCGCCTGCGCGAGCTGGAAGGCGAGCGCCCCAGCATCGACACCGTACGCCCGGACGCCCGCGTCCACCTTTTCCTGACGGGCCACACCGCCACGCTATACCTGGATACGTCCGGCGAATCGCTCTTCAAGCGTGGCTGGCGCCTGGACAAGGGCGAAGCCCCCCTGCGCGAAAACCTGGCCGCCGGCATGCTGGCCCTGGCAGGGTGGGACCCCGCCGCCCCGCTGCTGGACCCGTTCTGCGGCTCGGGCACCATCCTGATCGAAGCGGCCTGGATCGCCCTGGGCGTGCCCCCGGGCATTTCGCGTCCCTTTGGCTTCGAACGGTTGCGCGACCATGACGCCTATCGCTGGCGCGACCTGAAGGACGATGCCCGTTCACGCATCCTGCCTCAGTTGGACGCACCCCTGGTCGGTTACGACCTGGATCCGCAAGCCATTGAATTCGCTCAGAACAATGCCGAACGTGCCTGGCTCACCGCCGACTCGATCCGCTTTAAAATCGGCGACGCCCGCGAAATAACGGCCCCCGCCGACCACGGCTGGATTGTCACCAATCCACCCTACGGCGAGCGCATGCAGACCGAACAGGACGCCGATTTGTGGCGTGACTGGGCCACCTGCCTGAAGCGCAATTTTGCCGGTTGGCAGCTGCACGTCATCACCAGCGACATGACGCTGCCCAACCAGATGCGCCTGAAGCCCAAGCGCCGCGTGCCCTTGCACAACGGCGCGCTGGACTGCCGCCTGTTCGGTTTCGAACTGGTTGCCGCCGGCTACCGCGACGCCTGATCGCCGCCTTGCCCGGGCGGTTCTCGCCCGGGCAGCCCGCTTCCCCGACGCTCACCGCCACGTTGTAAAAGCGCCGCAACATGCCGGCCGTATCTTTGCTTATGGTGCCCCGCCGCCCGGTTTTGGGGCATCATCAGCACCAAGGTGTTGCCGTGTTGCACCAGCTTGCATCTGCCTCTTGCACAGTTTGAGGGTAAACCCCTATAATTCGGGTTATCCCTAGTAGCTAAACAACTGAGCAAGCCCGTGGAGGCTATTGTGATCAACCCGAACAACACCATCCGCCTGACCGACGAACTCGAGCGCCAACTGATGCTCCAGGCAATTGAAGAACAATTCCGTCCGCACCCGATGCGGGCGTTGGCCGCAGGCCTGCGTAAGCTGGCTCACGGCGTGAAGGCCCTGGTTGGCAAGACGAGCGCCAAGAACGCGCACTCCGCCGCCTGAAGCCGGACCGGGCCTGACGTCGCGGCCCAAACGATTTTCCCCTTGGGGGCTGCATAGCCCCTTTTATAGACCCGCCCTTACCGGCGGGTTTTTTTTTGTCGGATAATGGCGACCCATGACGACCGACGCCTTCCTAGATCAGACCCCCAACCGGCTGCGCCGCTTTGCCTGCATGATGTACGAGGCCGTGTTGCTGTTCGGCGTCGTCTTCCTGGCCGGCTATCTGCTGGACACGCTGACGCAAAGCAAGAACGCGCTGGAGTTGCGCGCGGCGCGGCAAGCGTGGTTGTTTGTGGCGATTGGCGCGTATTTCGTGCTGTGCTGGCGTCGGCGCGGGCAGACCCTGCCCATGAAAACCTGGAATATCCGGCTGGTGGACCGTGACGGCAACACGCCGGCAACCGGCCGCCTGATCTTGCGCTACGTGCTTGTCTGGCCGCTGGTGCTGGCCGGCGCGGCCGTGGTGTGGGGCGCCGCCAGCCTCACGGGCTGGGCGTCGATGGACATGTTCATCGTGGCCGCGCCGTTCACGATTTTTATCTGGTCCTGGTTCGACCCGGACGGCCAGTTCCTGCACGACCGTCTGCTTGGCACGCGGCTGCGCAACGCGCCGCAACGCCAGAAATCCCGCTAGCCGTCCCGCGGCGGGGGCCGCGCCCGTCACAACAGCGTCACGATAGCTTCACACGCCCGTCATCGCCGGATGGTTTGATTCCAAGGCATGACGACAGCCCACATGGAAGCGACCGTGAACGAAATCCGCCCCGCGCACTGGCGTGCCCTTTGGATTTCCGATATTCACCTGGGCACTGCCGGGTGCAAGGCGGAATTCCTGCTTGATTTCCTGGACCACAACGACTCGGACACCCTGTATCTGGTGGGCGACATCGTCGACGGCTGGCAACTGCGCAAGCACTGGCACTGGCCGCGCGCGCACAACGACGTCATTCAACGCATCCTGCGCAAGGCGCGCAACGGCACGCGGGTCGTGTTCATCCCCGGCAACCACGACGAATTCGCGCGGGAATTTGCGGGCTACGCGTTCGGCGACATTGAAATCCTGGATGAAGACGTGCACGTCACCGCCAAAGGCTTGCGGCTGCTGGTGCTGCACGGCGACCAATTCGACGGCGTCATCCAGCACAGCCGCTGGTTGGCCCACCTGGGCGACGGGCTTTATCAGCTGGCCCTGTGGATCAACCACCACTTCAACCGGCTGCGGCATCGCCTGGGGCTGCACTACTGGTCGCTGTCGCAATATTTGAAGCACAAGGTCAAGAACGCGGTGTCGTTCATTACCGACTTCGAAGAAGCGCTGGCCGGTGAGGCGCGTCGGCGGGGCCTGGACGGCGTGGTCTGCGGCCACATCCACAAGGCGGAATTGCGAGACGTCGGCGGCATCCTCTACTGCAATGACGGCGACTGGGTGGAAAGCCTGTCGGCGCTGGCGGAGACCCACGATGGCCAGTTGCAGCTGCTGGACTGGGCCGCCATCCAGGCCGAACGCCAGGCCGAGCCCACTGCCCGCCCCCCGCGATCGCTGTCACTACCCGCCCTGCCCTCAGCGCTTCGCCGCCAAAGCAAACACCCGTGATAACCCGTATGCGTCCCCATTACGCAACGGGGATATTGCAGTTCACGGCCCTCTAGGTCATGCTTGCATCTGAGGCAACGGGCGAGCCGGCCCGTTCACGCAGCTGCAACATGCTTACAACATAGGGCCATGAACGACCAATATCAGGCGCTCTACCAAACATTCCGCTGGCTGGTTCCCACCCAGTTCAACATCGCGGAAGCGTGCTGCCACCGCTGGGCATCCAGTAGTCCGGATGCGCGGCGCATCGCCATCTACTACGAAGACGAATCGGGCAACCGCGAAGTCTGGACCTATGCCCGCCTGGCCGAAGCCGTCAATCAGCTGGCCAACGGCCTGGTGAAGATGGGCGTGGGCCGGGGCGATCGCGTCGGTGTGGTGCTGGGGCAACGGCCGGAAACGGTGGTGGCCCACATGGCCATCTACACCGTAGGCGGCGTCGTCTTGCCCCTGTCGGCACTGTTCGGCCCCGAGGCACTGGAAGCCCGTTTGCGCGACTCCGAAACCCGGGTCGCCATCGTGGACCACGCTTCCAGCGCCAATCTGCTGGCCGTCAGCGACAACTGCCCCAACCTGCAACAGATCATCGGCATCGGCTTCGCTGACGAGCGGGTGCTGCCGTGGCGCAGCCTGCTTGCCCGCCAACCCAACGAATTCAAGGCCGTTCCGACGCGTTCGTCGGACCCGGCCATTCTGCTGTATACGTCAGGCACCACCGGCGCGCCCAAGGGCGCGCTACTGCCCCACAGCGTGTTGATCGGCAACCTGCCGGGCTTCGTCGCCTCGCAAGACTGGTTCCCCAAGCCTGGCGACGTGTTCTGGTCGCCAGCCGATTGGGCCTGGACGGGCGGCATGATGGATGCGCTGTTGCCGACCCTGTATTTCGGCCATCCCATTGTGGGCACGCGCGGCCGCTTTTCGCCCGAGCGCGCGTTTGAGCTCATGGAGCGCTACCAGGTCACCAATACTTTCCTGTTTCCCACGGCGCTGAAAATGATGATGAAGGCGGTGCCCAAGCCCCGCGACCATTACCAGCTGGCGCTGCGTTCGATCATGAGTGCGGGCGAAAGCGTGGGGGAAACGGTATTTGAATGGTGCCAGTCGGCGCTGGGCGTGACGCCCAACGAGATGTTCGGCCAAACCGAAATGAACTACGTGGTGGGCAATAGCCAGAAGCGCTGGCCCGCCCGCGCGGGCAGCATGGGCCGCCCGTATCCCGGCCATCAGGTGTCGGTGCTGAACGACGATGGGCAGCTGGTGGCGCCTGGTGAAACCGGGGAAATTGCCGTCAACCGGCTGGACATCCATGGCTTTCCCGACCCCGTGATGTTCCTGGGCTATTGGCGCAACGAAGCCGCCACCCAAGCCAAATTCAAGGGCGACTGGTGCCTGACGGGCGACCTGGCCACCGTCGACGCGGACGGCTACCTTTGGTACGCCGGGCGTGCCGATGACGTGTTCAAGTCGGCCGGTTACCGCATCGGTCCCGGCGAAATCGAAAGCTGCCTGGTCGGCCACCCCGCCGTGGCCAACGCCGCCGTGGTGCCCAAGCCGGACGCCGAACGGGGCGCGCTGGTCAAGGCCTATGTCGTGCTGACGCCCGAATTCGCCCAGCGCGACCGCGGCGAGATCATCGAAAACCTGCAAGAGCATGTTCGTGAGCGCCTGGCGCCGTACGAATACCCGAAAGAGATCGAGTTCGTCGACGAATTGCCGATGACCACGACCGGGAAAATCCAACGCCGCATCCTGCGTCAACGCGAGCAAGAGCGCGCGCACATCGCGGCGACGGCACCGGCAGCGGCGCCTGTGGCAACCGGGGCACCTGGGACGGTCGCGACGCACGCGGCAACCGTGGCACCGAAGGCGTCCACGCCGCCAGCGCCCACCGCCGCGCCGCCAGCGCCCAAGCCGTCCGCACCCGCCGATACGTCCAAGGTGTCCGCGCCCGCCACGCCCGCCGCCGTGCCGAAATCGCCCACGCCACCACCCTCGCCCGCCGCCACGCCCGGCCATGCCGACGCCGCCGCACCCGCCGAGAACGTCGCGCCTGCCCCTGCGGGCCCTGAAAAATTATCGGAAACCTAGGCAATGCCCATCTACCAGCTTGACGACCTGATCCCCCGCATCGACCCCGCCGCCTATGTCGCCGACAGCGCCGACATCATCGGCAATGTCACGCTGGAAGCCGGCGTCAGCATCTGGTCGCACGTGTCGATCCGGGGCGACAACGACGCCATCCTGATCCGCCATGGCACCAATATCCAGGAATCCAGCGTCCTGCACGTCGATAGCGGCTGTCCCATGACCATCGGCCCGAATGTCACTGTGGGCCATCAGGCCATGTTGCACGGCTGCACCATCCACGAAGGCGCGCTGGTGGGCATGCAGGCCATCGTGCTGAACAACGCGGTGATCGGGCGCAACTGCCTGATCGGCGCCGGCGCCATCATCCCGGAAGACCGCGTCATTCCCGACAACTCATTGGTGATCGGCATCGGCAAGATCGTGCGCGAACTGTCCGAAGAAGAAATCGCCAATCTGCACAAGAACACCGCCCATTACGTGGCGCGCGGCCAACACTACAAGACGGCCCTCAAGCGCCTGGCGTGAGCGCCCGGGGCAGTTGCCGTAGCCCTGCTGGCAGCAGGGGGAATTGGGTGGCCTGATCGGCTAACATTCCCCCATGACCGATCAGCTCAAAAAATACCTTACCGAAGACCGCAGCGTCCGCATCCAGGCCGTCCGCCTGGACGCGACCTGGAAGGCCGTCCAGGCCAACCACGACTACCCGCCCGCCATCACCCATCTGCTGGGCGAATTGGTGGCGGCCTCTACCCTGCTTGCCGCCAACATCAAATTCGATGGCTCGCTGGTGCTTCAGATCCAGGGCGACGGCCCCATCGCCCTGCTGGTGGTGGAATGCCGTTCGGACCTGAGCCTGCGCGCCACCGTCAAAGTGCGCGAAGGCCACGAAGTGCCGTCCGATGGCACCATGCAAAGCCTGCTGAACCCGGGCGGCAACGGCCGCTTCATCGTCGTGCTGGACCCGCAGCGCAAGCTGCCGGGCCAGCAAACCTACCAGGGCATTGTGCCGCTGGAAGGCGACACGGTGGCAGAAGCGCTGCAACACTACATGAAGGCCTCCGAACAGCTGGACACGCGCTTGTGGCTGGCCGCCGATGCCGACAACGCCGCCGGCATGCTGGTGCAACGCCTGCCGTTCCATGGTGGCACCGACGCCCCACTGTTGACCGAGCAAGCCGCCGCCGAAACCTGGGACCGTGTGGTCGCCCTGGCCAGCACGCTCAAGCGCGACGAAGTGCTGGAAGCCGACATCGACACCTTGATCCATCGCCTGTTCTGGGAAGACACCTTGCTGGCGTTCGACCCGGCGCCCGTGCGCTGGCATTGCCCTTGCACGCGCGAGCGCGTCGCCAGCATGCTGCGTTCGCTGGGCGAAGAAGAGGTCAACAGCGTCCTGGCCGAGCGCGGCCAGGTGGATGTGTCATGCGACTTCTGTGGCAAGCCCTATAAGTTCGACGCCGTGGATTGCGCCACGTTGTTCTCGCCCAACCAGCCTGCCGCCGACGACGCGCCGCCCACGGTGCACTGATAGCGCCGCGTCCCGCCCTGCGGGACATTTTCATCACCTCGGATTGTCCGTATCGACAGGCGGTCATGCCCGCGCCACACTGCGCAGCCATGACCGCCTTTTTCTTTGCCGCCTCGCGCCAGCGGGGCGCCGCCGCCATTGAATTCGCCGTGGCGGGCGCCATGGTGTTGCTGATGGGCCTGCTGGGCATTGAAGCAGCACGCTGGCAAGCCGTGCGCCAAATGGCGCACGTCGCGCTGATGGAAGCCGCGCGCGCCGGCGCCACGGCCCATGCGCAACCGGCCCCTATGCGCGATGCCTTCATTCAAGGCTTGCTGGCCCTGCATGCCGGCGCCGACGGCGAAGCCGGTGCGAGGCGCAGGCTGGCGCGCGCACATGCCGACGCCTCGGCGGGCACGGGCCTTGGCGCGTGGCGAATCGAAGTCTTGCAGCCCAATGTCAGGATGTTCCGCGACCATGGCCGCAAGGACCTGGCCGTCCCGGCCGCGCCCGGTCGACGCGCCATCGATAACGACTACCAGGACTTGCAGCACGCCAGGCGACCGCCGCGCCCCGGCGCGGCCACCATCTTCGACGCCAACACCCTGAAGCTGCGGCTGACTTATCTGTACAAGCCTTGGCTGTTCCCCGTACGAGCGGTGCTCGCCGCGCTGGGGCGCAACGACGCCAGCTATGCGGGCATGGCTCGCAGGCATGGGTTGTTGCCGATTCACGTTGAACTGGAAATGGAGATGCACACGCACCCGGTCGATTGGACGGGCGCGCGGCCAAGGCCGGCGGAAATCGTGATGGGAGCATGCCGCGATGCCCGCTGCGATTGACGCGGGGCATCGGCTATAAGTTAGCGGCCATGAGTTAGCGGCTATGAGTTACCGGCGATCAGCTGTCAACGACCAGCAAGCCGTTGCCGGCCGCCGCAAGCTTACTGACGCGTGCTGTTGGCAGGCTTCGGTGCGGCGGCGGGTGTGGCGCGAGCAGCCGGCGGCTTGGCTGCCGGGGCGCTGGTGCGTGCCGGCGTGGCGGGCTTGGTGGCCGCGTCGGTCGCCAGCGTGGCGCCACCGGCGGGCGGCTGCGCATTCTGCGGCAGGATGTGAACGAACACTTCACCGTCGCGCATCATGCCCAACTCGCCGCGGGCGCGCTCTTCAATGGCGCCAGAGCCGCCTTCAAGGTCTCGCACTTCGGCTTCCAGCGCGGCATTACGCGCGCGCAGGCCTTCGTTGGTCTCGCGCTGCTCGGCCACTTGGCGTTGCAAATCCCAGACCTTGAACCAGCCGCCCTTACCCAGCCAAAGCGGGTATTGGATCAAGCCTACCAGCACGAACAGCACCAGGAACAACAGGCGCATACGCGAGAACCCTCAGAGCAGTCGTGGCGCGGATGCGATGGCGGCGCCGGGCGTCGCCATCGCGCTTCCCATCAACGCAGGTTGTAGAAAGCTTCCAGGCCAGGATACGACGCCACTTCAGCCAGCTCTTCTTCGATACGCAGCAGCTGGTTGTACTTGGACATGCGATCCGAACGGGACAGCGAACCCGTCTTGATCTGCATGGCGTTGGTCGCCACGGCGATGTCGGCGATGGTGGAATCTTCGGTTTCGCCCGAACGGTGCGACACGACGGCGGTGTAGCCGGCGCGCTTGGCCATTTCGATGGCGGCGAAGGTTTCGGTCAGCGTGCCGATCTGGTTGATCTTGATGAGGATCGAGTTGGCCACGCCCTTCTGGATGCCTTCACGCAGAATCTTGGTGTTGGTGACGAACAGGTCGTCGCCCACCAATTGCACCTTCTTGCCCAACTGGTCGGTCAACAACTTCCAGCCGTCCCAATCGTTTTCGGCCATGCCGTCTTCGATCGAGATGATGGGGTACTTGTCGCACCAGGTGGCCAGCAGGTTGGTGAATTCCTGCGAGGACAGCGAGATGCCGCCTTCGCCGGCCAGCGTGTACTTGCCGTCGCGGTAGAACTCCGAGCTGGCGCAATCCAGGCCCAGGGCGATCTGCGTGCCCGGCTCGTAGCCGGCTTCGGTGATGGCCTTCAGGATCAGCTGGATGGCGGCTTCATGGCTGGGGACGTTGGGGGCAAAGCCGCCTTCGTCGCCAACGGCCGTGGACATGCCCTGGCCGTGGATCAGCTTTTTCAGCATGTGGAAGACTTCAGCGCCCCAACGCAGGGCTTCGCGGAAGCTGCCCGCGCCCACCGGCAGAATCATCAGTTCTTGCAGGTCCAGCGTGTTGTTCGCGTGCGCGCCGCCGTTGATGACGTTCATCATCGGCACGGGCATGCTCATGGGGCCGCTGCCGCCGAAATAGCGGTACAGCGACAGGCCCGATTCGTCGGCGGCGGCGCGGGCCACGGCCATGCTGGCCGCCAGGATCGCGTTGGCGCCCAGGCGTTCCTTGGACTCGGTGCCGTCCAGCTCGATCAAGGTGCGATCGACGAAGGTCTGTTCCTGGGCGTCCAGGCCCATCAAGGCTTCGGAGATTTCCGTATTCAGGTTCTCAACGGCGCGCAGCACGCCCTTGCCCAGATAACGGCTCTTGTCCCCGTCGCGCAGCTCGATGGCTTCGCGGGCGCCGGTGGATGCGCCGGACGGCACGGCCGCACGGCCCATGGCGCCGGATTCCAGCAGCACATCGCATTCCACGGTGGGGTTGCCGCGCGAATCCAGAATCTCGCGGCCGATGATGTCGACGATTGCACTCATGACTTTACATTCCCTGAACGATAAACATATTCATGACGGCCGCGCCCTCGCGGGCGTTGCGGGCACGGCGGTACTGCCAGGAGTCGTAGAAGGCCTGGGCGGCGGTCATCGACGGAAATTCCATGACGACGGTGCGGCCAGGCTTACGGCCCTCAAGGTGCTTGGTCTCACCGCCCCGCACCAGGACCTTGGCATCGTACGCGCGCATGGCGAGCGTGGACAGACGCTTGTAGTCCTCGTATTGCGCGGGCTTGGTCACCGTGACTTCGGCGATGATGTAAGCACTCATGGGGTTCCTTCAGAGCAGTGGCGTTGAAAGGGGGTGGGCGCCGGATACGGCAAAGCCGCCAGTGTCGCGCAAAGCGGCCTGGCGACACCTGTCCGATGCTAATTGGTTGTATCCGAAAGAAGCGCCGCCGCCTAGTGCGGCGCTGGAGAAATGGGCCGCGGCCCCGAGGATCCGCTTACGGAACTCGAGACCGCGAACCGGCATTACGCCTCCTGACCGCGACGAGACTTCTGCTCGATGGCGGCGCGGATATAGCTGGAGAACAACGGGTGGCCATCACGCGGGGTCGACGTGAACTCCGGGTGGAACTGCACGCCCACGAACCACGGGTGGTCGGGCAATTCCATCATTTCCGGCAGGTTTTCGGTCGGCGTGCGGGCGCTGATCACCATGCCGGACTCTTCCAGTCGCGGCACGTAGACGTTGTTGACCTCGTAGCGGTGACGGTGACGCTCGTTCACTTCGTCGCCGTAGATGGTCTGCGCGCGGGTGCCCGGCTTGATCGGCACGCGCTGCGCGCCCTTGCGCATGGTGCCGCCCAGGTCGGACGAGTTGTCGCGCTTTTCGACCTTGCCTTCGCGGTCCATCCATTCGGTGATCAGTGCCACCACCGGATGGGGCGCCGACGGGTCGAATTCCGTGCTGTTGGCGCCGCCCAGGCCGGCGACGTGGCGCGCGAACTCGATGACGGCCAGTTGCATGCCCAGGCAGATGCCCAGATACGGCACGCCGTTTTCACGGGCGTAGCGGATCGCGGCGATCTTGCCTTCGGTGCCGCGCTTGCCGAAGCCGCCCGGGACCAGAATGGCGTCCAGATGCTTCAGTTGGTCGGTGCCGCGGGTTTCGATGTCTTCCGAATCGATGTATTCGATGTTGATCTTCGAGCGCGTGTGGATGCCGGCGTGAACCAGCGCTTCCGTCAGCGACTTGTACGATTCGGTCAGGTCGACGTACTTGCCGACCATGCCGATCGTCAACTGGTGCTGCGGGTGCTCCAGCGCTTCGACCAGGTTGTCCCACATGGACAGATCAGCCGGCGGCGGGGTCAGGCCCAGCGCTTCGCAGACGATGTTGTCCACGCCTTGCTTGTGCAGCATGGCGGGAATCTTGTAGATGGAATCGGCATCCCAGACGGAGATGACGGCGTCCAGCGGCACGTTCGAGAACATCGAGATCTTGGCGCGCTCGTCGTCCGGGATGGGACGGTCGGCGCGGCACAGCAGCGCGTTCGGGTAGATACCGATTTCGCGCAGCTTCTGGACCGAATGCTGCGTAGGCTTGGTCTTGAGTTCGCCGGCGGAAGCGATGAACGGCACCAGGGTCAGGTGCACGAAGGCCGCGTTGTTGCGGCCCATGCGCAGGCTCATCTGGCGCGCGGCTTCCAGGAAAGGCAGGGACTCGATGTCGCCCACGGTGCCGCCGATTTCGACGATGGCGACGTCCGTGTTGCCGTTCCAGCCCGCTTCGGCGCCACGGGCGATGAAGTCCTGGATTTCGTTGGTGATGTGCGGAATCACCTGGACAGTTTTGCCCAGGTAGTCGCCACGCCGTTCCTTGCGCAGCACCGATTCGTAGATCTGCCCGGTGGTGAAGTTGTTCACCTTGTGCATGCGAGCGGAAATGAAACGCTCGTAGTGGCCCAAGTCCAGATCGGTTTCGGCGCCGTCTTCCGTGACGAACACTTCTCCGTGCTGGAAGGGGCTCATCGTGCCCGGATCGACGTTGATGTACGGATCGAGCTTCAGCATGGTGACCTGCAAACCACGCGACTCGAGAATGGCGGCGAGCGACGCAGCGGCGATGCCCTTGCCCAGGGAAGACACCACTCCGCCGGTGACAAATACGTATTTGGTCATCGTAATGAGCACCCGGGACGAGCGGGCGCGTGCGGGAAATTTGGATTATAGCCGGGAGGCGGAAGTTATTTGGGTTTTCCCCTAGCGATGACGCGTAACATTTGGCAGCACTCAAATGCCCGCCCCTGGCGCGCCGCATTCACGTGGCCCGAAGGCGCCGTGATATGTTCGATCCCTAATTTTCGACCCCGCTTTTCTCAACCTTCCGCCACCGTCGATGACCCCTTCCACGTTTCCCGCATCCGCTTCGCCTTCCCCGGCATCCCCTCCCGCGGCCCCTGCTTCGACCCATGGCCGCGCTTCGCTTGCCTGGTGCCTGGCGTTGACCGCCGTCATCGTGCGCCTGGCTTATGGTGCGCTGGTGCAGGGCTACACCATGCTGGCCTTGCCGCAATTCGACCAAATGCGCGAGATGTACAGCCAGCCGCAATACCTGATGCCGCTGCTGACCAACATCCTGGCGTCCGCCGTCATGGTCGGGTTGACCGTGTGGGGCACGATGCACGGCTGGCTGCGCCGCCACAACACCACGGCGGTGGACGAGCCGCGCAAGCTGTTCGGCACCTTCATCGCCTTGCAGCTGATCTACACCTTGATGGTGTCGGCCGCCACCGCCTACCTGCACAACGTGGGCATGCACTTCGTCATGGAGAACCGCGGCGCGCTGACCCAGCAGTTCGGCCTCGAGCTGACCGGCCAGTTCCTGACCATGGCCCTGCTGTTTCGCGTCGTGAATATCGTGCTGGAAATCGTCGGCATGTGCCTGGTCGTGCGCATCGCTGCCTGGACCGTGCAACGCAAGGGCGCGCCGGGCGCACCCGCCTACGGTCGGCGGCATGCGGCCTGGATCGCCGGGTTGTCCATGCTGGCCTGGCAGTTGACCGTATCGATCGCCGCGGGCGGTTACCTGCAAATGATGTTTCTGGATGCCGGTTGGACGGCCTTCGTGTCGGGCTACATGGTGCTGCCCGCGCTGCTGCTTGCGCTGTGCGTCGTCACGTGCCTGAAGGCTTTGCCGCGCCACATCGGCCGCGCCCGGATGGGGCGCGCGGTGGCCCATGGCAGCCTGGCCTTCTGGCTGGCGCAGGCGGCCGGCATCGGCCTGGCCTATCTGGCCGTCAACGCCATGACATGGAGCCAGATGATGCGCGCCGCACAGTCTTATTCGGCAAGCGCCGCCGTGCTGGCAATCTACGCCGCGCTGCTGGTGATGGGGTGCATGGCCGGCGCCCTGGCGCTGTACTGGGGCGCCAGGCAGGCGGCGAAGTCGGCCTGAGCGTTGTCGCAGCCCCGCCTGGCGACCGTCCTATGCGCTGATCGGCGCGGTGCTGCGTTCAAGCCAGGCCAGGGCCTCGCCTTGCACCAGCGGCGACAGTCGCTCGAACACCGTCTTGTGATAGTCGTTCAGCCACGCGATTTCGTCGGCGCGCATCAGCGACACCTCGATGCAGCGCGTGTCGATCGGGCATAGCGTCAGCGTTTCAAAGCACAGGAATTCGCCCAATTCCGACGTCAGCCAGCTGCGGTTGGCAACCAGGTTTTCAATGCGCACGCCCCAACGGCGCGGGCGATAGATACCGGGTTCGTTCGACGTGATCATGCCCGGCTCCATCGCGGTGTGCGGGCCCGGCATGGCGCGGTACGAGATCACTTGCGGGCCTTCGTGCACGTTCAGGAAATAGCCCACGCCGTGACCGGTGCCATGGCCGTATTCCGCCCCGCCTTCCCAGATGGGCGCGCGCGCAATGGCGTCCAGCATGGGCGACGGCGTGCCGCGCGGGAACGACGCGCGCGACAACGCGATCATGCCCTTGAGCACCAGCGTGAAGTCCACTTTCTGATCGGCGCTGGGCGTGCCCACCGCGACCACGCGCGTGATGTCGGTGGTGCCGCCCAGGTACTGGCCGCCCGAATCGATCAGCAACAGGCCATCGCCTTCGATGGTGGCATGCGATTGCGGCGTGGCGCGGTAATGCGGCATGGCGCCGTTGGCGTTGAAGCCGGCGATGGTGGCAAAGCTGGGGCAGACGTAGGCCGGGCGGCGGGCGCGGGCGGCGGTGATCTGCTCGTCGATCGTCAGTTCGGTAATGGTTTCCTTGCCCAGCGCGCCTTCAAACCAGGAAAAGAATTCACACAATGCGGCGCCGTCTTGCGCCATCGCCTGGCGCACATGGGCCAGTTCGGCATCCGTCTTGCGCGACTTGAGCAAGGTGGACGGGTTGATTGCTTCAATGCGCGGCACGGCGGGATCCATGGCGTGGAACACGCCGCAGGTCACACGCGCCGGATCGATCAGCAAGGTCTGGTCCAGTTCCAGCGAGGCCAAGGCGTCGGCGGCTTGCGCATAGCCCGCCACTTCGACGCCATCGGCGGCCAGCGTGGCGCGCAGGGCGTCGTCGATCTTGCCGTCCGCCACGAACAGCGTGGCGTGGTCCAGGCCGATCAGCGCATGGCCAACGAACACCGGGTTGTAGTCCACGTCCGCGCCACGCAGGTTCAGCAGCCAGGCAATGTCGTCCACCGTGCAGATGAAATGCACATCGGCGCCGTGCTCGCGCATGGCGTCGCGCACTTGCGCCAGCTTGTCGGCGCGAGTCACGCAGGCTTCGGGCGCGACGTGCTCATAGATCCTTGCGTCGGGCAGGCCGGCGCGGTCGGTCCAGATGTCGTCCAGCAGGTCTATGCGGATTTCCAGCGTGGCGCCGGACTTGGCGGCAGCGGCCGACAAGGAACGGAAGGCGCCCAGGCCCAGCACCTGGCCGTCCACGCCGATGACGTCGCCCGCGCGGGTGTTGGCGGCCAGCCAGTCGACATGGCCGGGCGTGGACGCCAGCGCAATCTTCATCAACTGCACGCCGGTGCCGGCCAGTTGCGTCTCGGCCTGCACCCAGTAGCGGCTGTCCACCCACAGGCCGGCAAAGTCCGCCGTGACGACCAGCGTGCCAACCGACCCCGTGAAGCCCGACAGCCAGCGCCGCCCTTGCCAGCGTGCCGGCAGATACTCGGACAGGTGCGGGTCCGAGGACGGGACGATATAGGCGGACAGGCCGCGGCGGCTCATGGCCTGCCGCAGTTGGGCGATACGGGCGTCGGTGCTAGACATGGGGGATGGGATCCTTAGCGCAACATGAAAGACATGGCGGCCAGGCTGTTCAACGTGCGGACGGCCGACTGCATGCTATCCACGTTGAATCGCACGGTGACGCCGTCCACGCGTTCCAGCGTGGGCCACATGCAGAACAGGTCGGCCAGCGCCGCGCTCTGTGTCTGCAACCGGCATTCTATAGGGGCGAGAATGCGGAAAGGAACGGGTTTCGGATCGGCGGCGGAAGTGGCCTTGCCCTTGAGCTTGCGCACCGCGGTTTCGGCCGCGGCGGCGATGGCGCGGCGCGAGGCGGCGGGCGACAAGGTCACGCCGCTGCCCTGGCCGTGCGCCACTTTGGTCTGCACCCATTCAGCGCCGGGGAACGTGTCGCGCGTTTCCGCGATGAACACGTCGTCGCCCGTGCCCAGGATCACGGGCACGCCCATTTCGCCGGCCAGCGCGCCGTACAGGCCCGCTTCGCCCAGCTCCATGCCGTTGATCAGCACGCGCGCGAAGGCAAAGCTGTTGATCGTGTGCGCCAGGATGCCGCGCCCTTGCGAACGCGAGTGGTAGCCGATCATGAAGACGGCATCGCAGCCCTCTTCCAAGCCGCCCATCATGCCCAGGTAGCGCGGCTTGCCCAGCACCAGGCGCGCGCGTTCGTCCAGGCCATCGGGCAGCAGGTTGCGAAACCCCCCGTGCGAATCGTTGACCAGGATTTCTTCGGCGCCACCAGCAATGGCGCCTTGCACGGCCGCGTTGGCCTCGGCGGTCATCCAGGCGCGAGCGCGCTCGTATTCGCCATTGCCGGCGCGGACTTGCTCGGCGTGAAAGACGCCGGCGACGCCTTCGATATCGGTGGAAATCAGGATCTTCATGGGGTCAGCCTTCAAGGATTCAGAATGCGGAGTCGGACAGCCATTGGCGCCACTGCGGCGCTGCGTCGCGGATGGCCGCGCGGTGATGGCCGCTGCGCCCGGTCACGGCGTCGGCGTGCCACAGCGCGGCGATGATGGCTTGTTCGCAGGCCTCGGCGGCGGCTTCGAACAAGGGGTCGATACGGGTTTCGTGCAGCATCGCCACGGCGGGCATCGGCTGTTCGGCCAATTGCGGCACGGTGTACGCGGTGGAAAAAGCCAGCGCGATGTCGCCGCTGCCGTGGCCGAACACGGACCCGGTGCGCGCCAGGCCCGCGCCCGCGCGCAGCGACAAGCGGCGCAATTGGCGCGAGTCCAGCGGCGCGTCGGTAGCCAGCAGCAAGATGATGGAGCCCTTCTCCGGCACAATCGCGGCGTTCTCGCCTTGCTGTGCCAAGCCCTGGTCCAGCTGGTCGGCCAGACGACGCCCAAACGGGCGGCCCGCCACGGTCAGGTTGGGCAAGCGGCCGAAGTTGGCCAGCACCAGCGCGCCAACGGTGTGACGCAGGCCGGGCTGGATGGACGCCACGCGGGACGCCGAGCCGATACCCCCCTTGAACGAGAAGCACGACATGCCGCGCCCGGCGCCTACCGCCCCCTGCGCAAACGATTTCGCGGCGCTGGCATAAGCGTCGGCGTAATGCGATTCCTGCACGGCCAGCGCCTGGATGTCGTTCAAATAGCCGTCATTGCATTCGAACACCAGCGGGTTCACGGTGGCCATGCCGCGGCCGATCTCGGGGTTGGCCGCGATGGCCTGGCGGATCTGCGCGTTGGCGACGGTGCCCACGCCAAAAGTGTTGGTCAGCGCGATGGGGGTTTCCAGCACCCCCAGCTCTTGTACCTGAACCAGGCCCGTGCTTTTGCCAAAGCCGTTCAGCACGGTTGCCGAGGCAGGAACCTTGTCCAGAAATGGGTCGCGGGCATGTGGGCGCACGACGGTGACGCCCGTCTGCCGCGCGCCGTCGGCCAGCGTGTGATGGCCGACGGTGACGTCGCCGACGTCGCAAATCGAATCCAGCGGCCCTGACGGCAGTACGCCGATGCGGGGCATATCCAGCGCTTGTTTGTTCATGATTGCCGCGTGTTGCCACGCTCCTTAATGCAAAACGCCGCCGCCCTTCGGGAAGGGGCGACGGCGCGGATAGTGCCCCACGCCGCACCGCTTTGGGCGGTCCGGCGCTCCGGCGGTCCGGCGGCCCGGCAGTCCGGCGGCCCGGCGGCAGGGCTTTCCTATTTACCCGCGGGTATCACTTGCGGTCGATCTTCGGATCGAGCGCGTCGCGCAGGCCGTCGCCCAGCAGGTTGAACGCCAACACCGTCAGGAAGATCGCCAGGGCCGGGAAGATGGCCACGTGCGGAGCGATGACCATGTCGGCGCGCGCCTCGTTCAGCATGGCGCCCCACTCGGGCGTCGGAGGCGATGCGCCCATGCCCAGGAACGACAGGCTGGCGGCGGTGATGATCGACGTGCCGATACGCATCGTGCCGTACACCACGATCGGCGAGATCGTGCCGGGCAGGATGTGGCGCATGATGATCGTCCAGTCGGACGCGCCCACGCTCTTGACGGCTTCGACATATGTCATCTGCTTGATCGACAGTGTGTTGCCGCGCACCAAGCGGGCAAACGCCGGCACGCTGAACACGGCCACGGCCACGATCACGTTGACCATGCTGGAACCCAGGATGGCCACCACGCCAATCGCCAGCAGCATGCCCGGAAACGCCAGCAGCACGTCCGAGATACGCATCGTGATGCGTTCCCACCAGCCTTCGTAGTAACCGGCCATCAAGCCCATGAAGGTGCCGACGATGGCGCCCATGGCCACCGACAGGAAGCCCGCGGCCAGCGAGATCCGCGCGCCCATGACAATGCGGCTGAAGATGTCGCGGCCCAGCGAATCCACGCCCAGCCAGTGGGTCAGCGACGGGCCGGCGTTAAGCGCGTCGTAGTCGAAGAAATTCTCGGGGTCGAAGGGCACGATCCACGGCGCAAACGCCGCGACCACAACCAGCAACAGCACGAACATGCCCGCGCCCACGGCCAGCTTCTGCTTCTTGAATTTGCGCCAGAACTCGGTGGCGGGCGTACGCACGTCGTTCTTCGGAACGGCGGCGACCATCGTGGCGGGTGTCGGATTGCTCATGGCCGCCTCACTTGTAACGGATGCTGGGATTGATGACGCCATAGAGCACGTCGACAATCAGGTTGATCAAAATGAATTCCAGCGAGAACAGCAGCACCAGGCCCTGGATCACCGGATAGTCCCGCTGGGTCACGGCATCAACCAGCAGGCGGCCAAGGCCGGGCCAGTTGAAGACGGTTTCCACCACGATCGAGCCGCCCAGCAAGAAGCCGAACTGCAAGCCCATCATGGTGACTACGGGAATCAGCGCGTTGCGCAGCGCGTGCTTGATGACGACGCGGCGCTCGGTCAGGCCCTTGGCCCGCGCCGTGCGCACGAAGTCTTCCTGGATGACTTCCACGAACGAAGCGCGGGTAAAGCGCGCCATCACGGCAGCCACCGCGGCGCCCAGCGTGATGGACGGCAGGATGTAGTGTTGCCAGGTCGAGGCGCCCACGGTCGGCAGCCAGCCCAGGTTCACGGAGAACACCTGCATCAGCATCATGCCCAGCGCGAACGCGGGGAACGAAATGCCCGACACCGCCAGCGTCATGCCAAGTCGGTCAGGCCAGCGATTGCGCCAGACCGCCGACACGATCCCGATGATCATGCCGAAGGTCACGGACCACACCATGCTGGCAAGCGTCAGCCACAGCGTGGGCATGAAACGGTCGGAAATCTCGGTCGAGACGGGGCGCTTGGTACGCAGCGAGGTACCCAGGTCGCCTTGCAACATGTGGCTGAAGTAGCGCACGAACTGCTGCGGCAGGGGCAGATCCAGCCCAAGTTCCTTGCGCACGAGCTCAACGGTTTGCTGGTCGGCCTCCTGGCCCGCGGCCAGTCGCGCCGGGTCGCCCGGAAGCATGTGCACAAACAGGAACACGACCACGGCTACCAGCAGCAGCGTGGGGATCATGCCCAGAAGACGTTTGACGATGTAGGTCAGCATTGAAATTCCTGCAACATCGGCGGGGACACCGCGCCCCCGCCGTATGTGGCCTTACAAGGGCCCGAAGGCCCCAAGAGTGACTGCTAGGTTTACTGCTTCAGGTCGATGTCGCCGAACCAGAACGAGGTGTCCGGTTCCACGTACACGCCCGACAGGTTCTTGGACTTCACGTACAGGTTGTTCTGGGTCACCAGGAAGGCCCACGGGGCGTCCTTCCAGATGGTTTCCTGAACGCCCTTGTAGATTTCAGTCTTCTTGGCGCGGTCGGTCGTGGCCAAGGCTTCCTGAACGCCGTCGTCCACCGCCTTGTTCGAGTAGTACGACACGTTGTTCAGCACCGGCGGGAAAGCGGCGGTGGTCAACAGCGGACGCAGGCCCCAGTCGGCTTCACCGGTCGAGGACGACCAGCCGGCGTAGTACATGCGAACCTTGGCATCTTCCGGCTTCTGCACTTGCTGCACTCGCTGCACGCGCTGACCCGATTCCAGCACTTCAACCTGCACCTTGATGCCGACTTGCGCCAGCTGCTGTTGCAGGAACTGAACCACCTTCACCGAGGTGCCGTCGTTATAGGCGGACCACAGGGTGCTTTCGAAGCCATTGGGGTAGCCGGCTTCAGCCAGCAGCGCCTTGGCCTTCTTGATGTCGTACGGCCACGGGCCGGTCTTGTGGGCAAAGTCCACGCCCTTGGGCACCACGCCGTCCACGATGGTGGCGTAACCCGAGAAGGCGACCTTGGCCAGCGCTTCCTTGTTGATGGCGTAGTTGATGGCTTCGCGCACCTTGACGTTGTCGAACGGCTTTTGCTGCGTGTTCATCGACAGGTAGCGGGCCATGATCGAGTTCTGGTGATCGACCACGTCCAGCTTGTCGTTCTTCTTGAGCACGGCGGCTTGTTCGAACGGCACCGGGAAAGCGAACTGCGCTTCGCCCGTCTGCACCACGGCGGCGCGGGTGTTGTTGTCGGTCACGGTACGGAAGGTCAGCGTGTCGACCTTGGGGTATCCCTTCTTCCAGTAGCCGTCGAACTTCTTGACCTTCAGGTATTCGGCCGGCTTCCATTCGACGAATTCGAACGGGCCGGTGCCCACCGGGTGGAAACCGATTTCCTTGCCGTACTTGGCCAGCGCGGCCGGCGAGATCATCATGGCGGCCGGGTGGGCCAGCGCGTTGATGAAGGCCGAGAACGGCTTCTTCAACGTGATCTTGATGGTCATCGGGTCAACCACTTCGGTCTTGTCGATGACGCTGAACTGGATGTAGCGCGACAGGCGGTTTTCCGGGTTGGCCGGACGATCGAAGTTGATCTTGACCGCTTCGGCATTGAAGTCGGTGCCGTCGTGGAACTTCACGCCGGGACGCAGCTTGAACGTGTAGACCAGGCCGTCTTCGCTGACGGTGTAGTCGGTGGCCAGCACCTTCTGGACCTTCAGGTCTTTGTCGAATTCGAACAGGCCTTCGTAGTAGGCCTTGCCGGCAGCCTGGTTCAGCGTGCTGTTGGTGTTGTACGGATCAAGCGTTTCCAGTGCGATGGAGACGGCAAACGTCACGTCCTTGGCAGCATGCGCCAACGGCGAAGTGAGCACACCGAAGGCCACCGCGGCGGCGGCCATCAGCTTGGTGGGGCGCAGAACTTTCATCATTGCAACTCCTGGTTCCAAAACGGAATTAGGGGGTTTGGTGGAAGAAAAATAGGTACGACAACGGAATCAATACGCGCCGCCGACCGGATGGCGGGCAACGAAGTGATCGGTTCCAACCTGCACCAGCGGCTGCACCACCGGCTCGTCGCCGAGCTTGCGGATCGGGCTGGGGATTTCATCGGACAACAAGGTGCGCTTCAGGTGGCGACGCGCCGGATCGGCGATCGGCACGGCCGACATCAGCTTCTTGGTGTACGGGTGCTGCGGATTTTCAAAGATGGCGCGGCGCGGGCCGATCTCAACGATCTGGCCCAGGTACATCACCGCCACGCGGTGGCTGACGCGTTCCACCACGGCCATATCGTGCGAGATGAACAGGAACGAAATGCCCATGTCGCGTTGCAGGTCGATCAGCAGGTTCACGATCTGGGCTTGAATCGACACGTCCAGCGCCGACACCGACTCGTCCGCGATCACGACCTTGGGGTTCAGCGCCAGCGCGCGCGCGATGCAGATGCGCTGGCGTTGGCCGCCCGAGAATTCATGCGGATAGCGCTGCGCCATTTCAGGCGGCAGGCCCACGCGTTCCAGCAATTCCGACACGCGGCGTTCGGCTTCCTTGCCCTTGGCCACGCCGTGCACCAGCAGCGGCTCCATGATCGAGAAGCCGACGGTGACGCGCGGATCCAGCGAGGCGAACGGGTCCTGGAACACGAACTGGATGTCGCGGCGCAGGGACTGCAATTCGTTGTTCTTCAGGCTGACGATGTCGCGCCCGCCGAACTTGATCTCGCCCGCCTGGCTATCGACCAGGCGCAGCAGCGACCGGCCGGTGGTGGACTTGCCGCAACCGGACTCGCCCACCAACGACAGCGTTTCGCCGGGGTACAGGTCGAAGCTGACCTGTTCGACCGCATGCACGCGGCGCTGCACGCGGCTGAGAATGCCGCCGCGCAGGTCAAAGCGGGTCACCAGGTTGCGCACCGACAGAATCGGTTCGCGCTTGGCGGCCGGCACTTCCTGCGTGCTGGTGATGCCAGGCTCGGCCACGGGCTGGGCCTGGCCTTCCACTTGCAGCAGCGGGAAGCGCGCGGGCAGATCGGTGCCTTCCATGGCGCCCAGCTTGGGCACGGCCGACAGCAGCGCCTTGGTGTAGGTGTGCTGCGGCGCCGAGAACACTTGTTCAGACGGGCCTTCTTCAACCTTGTCGCCGCGGTACATGACCAACACGCGGTCGGCCACTTCAGCCACCACGCCCATGTCGTGGGTGATGAACACCACGCCCATGTGCATTTCTTCCTGAAGCTGACGGATCAGTTGCAGGATCTGCGCCTGGATGGTGACATCCAGCGCCGTGGTCGGTTCGTCGGCGATCAGCAGCGCGGGCTTGCAGGCCAGCGCCATGGCGATCATCACGCGTTGGCGCATGCCGCCCGACAGTTGATGCGGGTAGCGGTCCAACACGGACTTGGCTTCCGGGATGCGCACCTGTTCCAGCATGCGCAGCGCTTCGGCGCGCGCGGCGGCGGCGTCCTTGCCCTGGTGCTGGCGGATCGATTCGGCGATCTGGTCGCCGGCGGTGAACACCGGGTTCAGCGACGTCATCGGCTCCTGGAAAATCATGGCCATGTCGGCGCCGCGCACATTACGCATGACGCGCTGGCTGGAATTGGCCAGGTCGATCACGGCACCGTTGCGGCGGCGCAGCGCCATGTGGCCCTGGGCGATGCGCCCACCGCCATGTTCCACCAGACGCATGAGCGCCAGGGACGTCACCGATTTGCCCGAACCCGATTCGCCCACGATGGCCAGGGTTTCACCCCGGTCCACATGGAACGACAGGTTGCGCACGGCTTCGACCGTGCGCTCGGAACCCACGAAGCGCACCGTCAGGTCGTCGACCTGGACCACGCGGTTTTCCGGCAGCGCCAGGCTGTTTGCGCGATCAACCATCTTTATTAATCCCCAAAATCAAAACAGAACCCGTCACGCTTATCGGTAGATAGCGGTGACCGGCTTTTCGCCAACGCGGGCGTAACCGCGATACATGCCTTCCGTGTTGAACGGCAAGGCCACATTGCCCTGGGCGTCAACGGCCACCAGGCCGCCCTTGCCGCCGATGGTGGGCAGTTTTTCCATCACGACGCGGTCGGCCGCCTCTTGCAGCGACGCGCCGCTGTATTCCATCTGTGCCGCCACGTCGTAAGCGGCGACCATGCGGATGAACATCTCGCCGGTGCCCGTGGTGGATACCGCGCAGGTCTTGTTGCTGGCGTAGGTGCCGGCGCCGATCAAGGGCGCATCGCCCACGCGGCCGACCTGCTTGTTGGTGATGCCGCCGGTCGAGGTGGCCGCGGCCACGTTGCCTTGCGCGTCGACAGCCACCGCGCCCACCGTGCCGAACTTCTTGTCGGCGTCCAGCGGGTCGGCGGGTGCGGGCTGGCCGCGCGCGACCATGGCCTGGCCGTCGTGGTCGAGCACGGCGGCGTCAGGCGTTTCGCGCTGCACGCGCAGCAGTTGTTCGCGGCGGGCGTCGGTAGAGAAATAGGACGGGTCCACGATCTCCAGGCCTTCGGCCTTGGCGAAGGCTTCAGCGCCCTCGCCCACGAACAGCACGTGCTTGCTGTTTTCCATGACTTTGCGCGCGGCAAAAATGGGGTTGCGCACGCAATTGACGTTGGCAATCGCGCCCGAACGCAGCGTGGCGCCGTCCATGATGGCGGCATCCAGTTCGTGCGTGGCGGCGCTGGTGAACACGGCGCCGTGGCCCGCGTTGAACAGCGGGCAATCTTCCAGCAGGCGCACGGCTTCGGTAACGGCGTCCAGGGCGCTGCCGCCACGGGCCAGCACGGCCTGGCCGGCCGTCAGGATGGACTCCAGGGCGGCCAGGTATTCCTGTTCTTTCTCGGGCGACATGGCCGCGCGGGACATCGCGCCGGCGCCACCGTGAATGGCAATCACGGGTTGAATCATCGTTTACCTACTCCATGGATAAGCCACGGCATCACGGACTGGGTCACCCCAGCGGCTGCCGCAACGGAATTCTTGGCCCGATAGGCCACGGCCGCGGACAGGGCTTCGATGAGGCCCAGCGCGGCGGTTTCGGAATTGGGAATCAGCTGGCGCGCGGAAAACGCGTACAGCACAACGGAGGCCGTCGGCGCCAACGGCGATGTGGGCTTGTCGGTCAGCACCAGCACCGGCACGCCGGCCTGCTTGGCGGCGGCGGCCAGCGTGACCGTGTCGGCCAGATAGCGAGGGAAACCGATCGCGATCACCAGGTCGTTGGACGTCATGCGCGACATCTGCCGAGCCGCGTGCGACACGCCGCCGGGGCCTGCCAGCGATTCAACGGAATGCAGGTGCATGCACAGGCCGCGCTGCAGCAGGCCGGCCAGGAAACCGCTGGCGCCAAAACCGATGATGAACACGCGTTCGGCCGCCAGGATCGCCTGCACCGCCTGCTCACAGGCCGCGGAATCCAGCGACTGCAAGTTGCGTTGGGCGTTGCGGATGTCTTCTTCCAGCGTGGCGGCAAAGATTTGCACGGCACTGGCGGAATGGGCCAATTCGGTGCGCAGCTTTTCCACGGGTTCCAGTGCGGCTTCGAAGCCACGCGCCAGTTCGGCACGGAACTGGGGGTAGCCGGGCAGATCCAGCGCGCGCGCAAAGCGATTCGCCGTGGCCACGGATACGCCCACTGCCGCCGCGAATTCGTCGATGGTCATGGTGGCGACGCGAAACTGGTGCGCCAACACGTATTCGGCCATCTTGTGCTGCGTCCGGCTCAGCGCGGGCTGGGCCCGGGCGATCCGATCAGCGATCGTAAGTACGGCCTTGTTCATCGTTTGCGGGGGTTCGGCTTATCTGGCGATTGTGTAAATCTGTTTACACGCAAATTTTAAATAAGAAAATTCCTTTTCATACTCAGGGTATACCCGTGAATTTATGTAACAACGGTGGATAGGTCGGGATGGGCGGCGAAGCGGAAGCCGGATAGACACGGAAAAAAACGGGGCCGCTTTGAGGTACGCTATCGGCGCTCTGCTTTTCCCTTATCGACCCGCTGACTTGGACTGCCGCAATGCCCGACTGGATCTGCAAACCCCACCAGGAACTCACCGTGCCGGAGATCTACGCGATCCTTCGGCTGCGCACGGAAGTGTTCGTCGTTGAGCAAAATTGCGTTTTCCAGGACATCGACGGCAAGGACCTGATGGGCCAGACGTCGCACCTGATGGCATGGCAGGACGGGCAGCTGGCCGCGTATTGCCGCATCCTGGACCCGTCGCTGAAAGACGGGCAGATTGAAGTCGGCCGGGTGATCACCGCACCCTGGACGCGCGGCCAGGGCCTGGGCCACGAGCTGATCCGCCACGCCATGGCCGAAGTGCGCCAACGCTGGCCGGGCCGCGCCATGTATCTGGGCGCGCAGGCGCGGCTGCGCAACTACTACGGCGGGCACGGCTTTGTGCAGGTCACCGAGGAATACATTGAAGACGGCATCCCGCATGTGGGGATGCGCCTGGACGCGGCGGCGTAGCGCCTCGCGCCACGCCCCCCCCTACCGCGGAAATGAAAACGCCCCTTTGCGGGGCGTTTTCATTGGTGCATCCAGGGTCGCCTACAAGGGCCGCCTACAAGGGTCGCCTACAAGGGTCGCCTACAAGGGCCGTTTACTTGACCGAAGACACGTCCAGCTTGGCCAGCGTCTTGGACTGGATTTCGTCCACCGTGACGCCCGGCGCCGTTTCCAGCAGCTTCAGGCCGTTTTCGGTGACTTCCATCACGCCCAGGTCGGTAATGATCAGGTCGACTACGCCCACGCCCGTCAACGGCAGATTGCATTCGGGCAGCAGCTTGATGTCTTCCGTGCCGTCCTTCTTCTTGGCCACGTGCTCCATCAGGACCACGACGCGGCCGACGCCGGCCACCAGGTCCATCGCGCCGCCCATGCCCTTGACCATCTTGCCGGGAATCATCCAGTTGGCCAGGTCGCCCTTTTCGGACACCTGCATCGCGCCCAGGATGGCCAGGTTGATCTTGCCGCCGCGGATCATCGCGAACGAATCGGCCGACGAAAAGATCGACGAGCCCGGCAACGTCGTTACCGTCTGCTTGCCGGCGTTGATCAGGTCGGCATCGACTTCATCATCGGTGGGGAACGGGCCAATGCCCAACAGGCCGTTTTCGGATTGCAGCCACACCTCCACGCCCTTGGGCACGTGGTTGGCAACCAGGGTCGGCAAGCCGATACCCAGGTTCACATAAAAACCGTCTTGCAGCTCGCGCGCGGCGCGCGCCGCCATTTCATCGCGGGACCATGCCATGTCGTCTTCTCCTTAGGCCGGGCGAGTGGTGCGTTGTTCGATGCGCTTTTCCGGCGTCGTGTTCAGCACGATCCGTTGCACATAGATGCCGGGCAGGTGGATCTGATCGGGATCCAGGCTGCCGGTGTCAACGATCTGTTCAACCTCGACCACCGTGAACTTGCCAGCCATCGCGACGTTCGGGTTGAAGTTGCGGGCCGTCTTGCGGAACACCAGGTTGCCGCTGCGGTCGGCGATGTGCGCCTTGACCAGCGACACGTCCGGCACCAGCGAACGCTCCATCACGTATTGCTGGCCGTCGAATTCGCGGATTTCCTTGCCGTCGGCCACGATGGTGCCCACGCCCGTGCGGGTGAAGAAGGCGGGAATTCCCGCGCCGCCTGCGCGCAGCTTTTCCGCCAACGTGCCCTGCGGGGTGAATTCAAGTTCGAGCTCGCCGGACAGGTACTGGCGTTCGAATTCCTTGTTCTCGCCCACGTAGGACGCGATCATCTTGCGTACCTGACGCGTGTTCAGCAACTGGCCCAGGCCAAAGCCGTCGACGCCCGCATTGTTGCTGATGCAAGTCAGGTCCTTCACGCCCGAATCGCGCAGCGCGGCGATCAGGGCTTCGGGAATACCGCAAAGGCCGAAACCGCCCACGGCGATCATCTGACCGTCCTTGACGATGCCTGCCAGCGCCTCCTGGGCGCTTGCAAAAACCTTGTCCATCGCTCCAACTCCTAGTTAAGGTCTAACCGAAGAGAGCCCGCCCCGCCGCTTGCGCGGTGTGTCCCATGGGATCAAAGAAAGCCGGGGTGAGCCCTGTTTTTCCTGGAGCGCGGCTGCCGGCGTCGGCCCCAGATGGCATCAAGACACTGCCCGATGTCTCTGGGTTGCGGCGCCGAGGGTGGCGCGCCCCTTTATTTTTCGTGATTTTGCGCTTGATTTTAACGGTATGACGGGCGTTTTAGCGCCGTTATTCTGACGCCGCCGCCTGGAATTGCGTCGCCATTTGGGCCAGCACTTCGGGCGGCCACGGTGCGGACGTATTGGCCACGTAATCCATCCAGACTAGCACGTTGCGACCGCGCGCATAGGGGCCGGCGTCGTCGCCGACCTTCTCAAGCAGCAGCTCGAATTCGGCGCTTGAGCGGCCAATGCGCGTGACTTTGTGCGTGACCCGGACCGTAGCCGGGTAGGTCAGCGGGCGCAGGAAATCGCACGAGGCGTGGGCCAGGATCGCGCCGTTATCGGCGGGCAACGCAAAGCCCGCGTCGTACAGGATCTGCATGCGGGCCTCTTCCATGAGGCGGAAATACAGCGTGTTATTCAGATGATTCAAGGCGTCAGAGTCGCCCCAACGCAAAGGCAATTCGGTCTGATGGGTATCGCCCACCGCCAGAATCCGCGCAGACAGATTGTCCGGGTTCACCAATTACTCCTGAAGACTAAAAGAAATACGAAGGCATACACGGCCTCCGCCTGCAATACAATCGCCGATATTACTTCCAGCCAAATATGGAATACATACGGGGAGCTTTGCAAATGTCTGAACGCGAGTCGATGGAATATGACGTGGTCGTGGTTGGCGGTGGACCCGCCGGCCTGGCCACCGCAATCCGTCTAAAGCAGCTGGCCGCTGAAAAGAATCAGGAAATCGGCGTATGCGTGCTTGAGAAGGGCGCGGAGCTGGGTGCGCACATCCTGTCCGGCGCCGTCATGGACCCGTTGGCGCTGACCGAGCTGATTCCCGACTGGAAAGAAAAAGGCGCGCCGCTGAACGTGCCGGTCACGCAGGACAAGTTCATGTTCCTGTCCCAGACCGGCGCGCGCACCACGCCGAACTGGCTGCTGCCGCCCTGTTTCCACAACGAAGGCAACTACATCGTCCGTCTGGGCGACGTCGTCAAGTGGATGGGCGAGCAAGCCGAAGCGCTGGGCGTGGACATCTTCCCGGGCTTTGCCGCGGTTGAAGTGCTGTACGACGAAAACGGCGCCGTCCGTGGCGTGGCCACCGGCGACATGGGCGTGGCCCGCGACGGCTCGCACACCGACCACTACCAGCCCGGCATGGAACTGCATGCCCGCTACACCGTGTTCGGCGAAGGCTCGCGCGGCCAGCTGGGCCGCCAGCTGATCGAACGCTTCAAGCTGGACGACGGGCGCAACCCGCAGTCCTACGGCATCGGCATCAAGGAAATGTGGGAAGTGGACCCGGCGCAATCCAAGCCCGGCCTGGTTATCCACACCGCCGGCTGGCCGCTGGATTCCGACACCTACGGCGGTTCGTTCCTGTACCACCTGGACAACAACCTGGTGGCCGTCGGCATGATTGTCGGCCTGGACTACGCCAACCCCTGGCTGTCGCCGTTCGAAGAATTCCAACGCTACAAGACGCACCCCGCCATACGCGGCACGTTCGAAGGCGGCAAGCGCATCGCATACGGCGCGCGCGCCATCACGGCGGGCGGCTTGATGTCGCTGCCCAAGCTGACCTTCCCGGGTGGCGTGCTGGTGGGTTGCGAAGCCGGTTTCCTGAACGCCTCGCGCATCAAGGGCAGCCACGCCGCCATCAAGTCGGGCAAGATGGCCGCCGAAGCCGCGTTCGACGCCTTGCTGGCCGACCGCCGCCAGGACGAACTGGCCGCGTATCCGCAGGCCTTCGAAGCGTCCTGGCTGCACACCGAATTGAACAAGGCCCGCAACTTCAAGCAGTGGTTCAAGAAGGGCCGCACGGTGGCCACCGTGATGACCGGAGTCGAGCAGTTGCTGCTCAAGGGCAAGATGCCCTGGACCTTGCGCCACAACAAGCCCGACCATGCCTGTCTGCAACCGGCGTCGGAATGCGCGCGCATCGACTACCCCAAGCCCGACGGCAAGCTGACGTTCGACAAGCTCAGCTCGGTGTTCATTTCGAACACCAACCATGAAGAAAACGAGCCCGTCCACCTGACCTTGAAAGACCCGTCAGTGCCGGTGCAGGTGAACCTGGCCAAGTACGGCGGCCCGGAATCGCGCTACTGCCCGGCCGGCGTGTACGAGTTCATCAAGGACGATCACGGCGAGGACCGCTTGCAGATCAACGCGCAGAACTGCGTGCACTGCAAAACCTGCGACATCAAGGACCCCACGCAGAACATCGTCTGGGTGGCCCCGCAAGGCGGCGAAGGGCCGGTGTATAGCGGTATGTAATCCTGGCCGGGCGCATCCCCAGCAACAAGGCACCTCTTGGGTGCCTTTTTTTTCAGGCGGCACATCATGACTGAACGCGTATTGCTCATTGGCTGCGGTGACCTTGGCCAGCGCGTGGCCCGGCGTTTCCTGGCGCGCGGCGACCACGTGCACGCGCTGCGCCGCCAACCGCCCGACGACGACAGCGGCATCCAATGGCTGCAAGGCGACATTACCCGCGCGGATTCCCTGCCCGCCTTGCCATCAGGCGTGACACGGCTGATTCACCTGCCCGCCCCCGGTGGGCGCGACCCGGCCTTGTATCGCGGCGTCTTCATCGATGGGTTGCAGAACGTGCTGAACCTGTTGGACACGTCGCGGCTCAAGCGCGTGGTGTTCGTGTCATCCAGCGCCGTGTATGGCGAACACCATGGCGACTGGGTCACCGAAGACACGCCGCCCGCGCCGCAAGGCTTCAACGGCAAGATTCTGCTTGAAGCAGAAGCCGCGCTGGCCGCGCGCGGCCTGTCGTCTACCGCGCTGCGGCTGGCGGGTCTGTACGGGCCTGGCCGGCTGCAATTGATCGAGCGCCTGCGCAGCGGCGCGGCGGGCGCGCCGACGCAGCCTGAACATTGGGCCAACCGGATCCATATCGACGACGCGGCCGCCGCCGTGCTGCATCTGGCGCTGTTGCCCAAGGTTGAACCGTTTTATATCGGGTGCGACGACACCCCGCTGCCGCTGCACACGCTTTACGCCGATCTCGCTGCCATGATAGGCGCGCCCGCGCCACGTATCGCCCCGGCCCCCGCCAATGTGGGCAGCAAGAAGCTCAGCAACGCGCGGCTGCGCGCCAGCGGCTTCACGCTGCAATGGCCGGACTCACGCCAGGGCTACGCGGCGGTGCTGCGCGTAGCGGGCGCCCGCGTACCGGACACGCCGCAGGCATAGTTCGGCCGGCATCGAATCGTTGCATGCCCGGGCGGCGGATACTGGCAGCCGGATTTCCTATCGGACGCGCTGCTCCATTTGCTGCACGCAGGCGCCGACGCGGCCGCCCTGGCATCCCGTTTCCGGTATCGGCCGCTGCCCAACGCACGCGTGCCGCAGTTTGCATTTTCAAAGGAACCCGCACCATGATCGCCGTGATATTCGAAGTCGAACCCGCCAATGGCAACCCCGATCCCTATCTGCACATTGCCGCCGGTTTGATCGACGAGCTCAAGGCCATCGACGGCTTCATCTCGGTGGAACGCTTTCAAAGCCTGAGCACGCCGGGCAAGCTGCTGTCCCTGTCGTTCTGGCGCGATGAAGACGCCGTCAAGCGCTGGCGCTCGCTGGAGTCGCATCGCCGCGCCCAGGAAGCGGGACGCGGCGGCGTGTTCCAGAACTATCGGCTGCGCGTCGCGCAGGTGCTGCGCGACTACGGCATGAACGCGCGCGACGAAGCGCCCGCCGACAGCCGCAGCCGGCACGGCTGACGCTCAGGCGGCCACCGTTTCGGCCAACGCCACGCCGGCTGCCAGCGCAACGCGATGCGTGGCGCCGGATGCCACCACCGGCGTCATGGCAGGCGCGGCCTCGTCCGCGCTGCGGGACGGATCAAAGTAGTCCGCATCGGCGCGGCGCGTGCCGGCGGGCAGCTCGCGCACTTGCACACGGAATCCGTCTGCCGCATTGCCGCGCAATTCGGGCACGGCCTGCAACAGCCGGCGCGTGTACGGATGCGTCGGATGGTCGAACACCTCGTCGCGCGATCCCTCTTCGACGATATGCCCGCGCAGCATGACGACCACGCGGTCGGCGATCTGTTCGACCACGCCCAGGTCATGGGAAATCAACAGACACGCAAAGCCATAGGAACGCTGCAAGGACATCAGCGTTTCCAGAACCTGCTTCTGCACGGTCACGTCCAGCGCCGACACGGGTTCGTCCGCGATGATCACTTCCGGCCGCATCACCAGCGCCCGCGCAATGGCGACGCGCTGGCGTTGCCCGCCCGACAGCTCATGCGCATAGCGCTCGGCATAGCCGTCGCCCAAACCCACATCGCGCAACGCCTGGTCCACGCGCTGTTGCCGGGCATCCGGCGTGATGCCCGCTTCCAGCCGCAGCCCCTCGCCCACCAGTGCGCCGATGGTCATGCGCGGATCGAGCGACGAGTACGGGTCCTGGAAGACCATCTGAATGCGGTGGCGCGCCGTGCGCCAGATGCCGCCCTCGCCGCCCGGCGGCAACGCTTGCCCATCCAGCGCAATGCGCCCCTGCGCCTGCGGCACCAGGCCCAGAATCGACATCATGACGGTCGTCTTGCCGCTGCCGGATTCGCCCACGATGGCCAGCGTTTCACCGGGCGCCACGTGAAAACTCGCCTGATGCACCGCGCGCACGAATCGCTTGCGGCGCCAGCCACCGCGTACGGCGTAGTCGATGGCCAGTTGATCCACCTGCAAGATCGGCGCACCCGTCACAGGCGCGCGCGCCGGGCCGCGTTTGGGCAGCGCGTCCAGCAAGCTCAAGGTGTACGGGTCCGCCGGACGCGACAGCACTTGCGATACTTCCCCCGTTTCCACCGCGCGCCCCCGGCACATCACCAGCACGCGCTGCGTGTACGCGGCCACCAGCGCCAGATTGTGGCTGATGAAGATCAGCGCCGTGCCTTGCTCGCGCGTCAGCTCGACCATCAGGTCCAGGACTTCTTTTTGCACCACGCAGTCCAGCGCGGTGGTGGGTTCATCGGCGATCAGCAGGCGCGGCTTGAGCAGCATGACGCCGGCCAGCAGGATGCGCTGCCGCATGCCGCCCGAGAACTCGTGGGGATACCGCTTCATGCAATCGCGCGCATCGCGCACCCGCACGCGTTCCAGCATCTGAACGGCCGCATCCCAGGCCGCGCTGCGCGTCATGCCCCGGCGCAGGACCAGGGCTTCTGTCAGCTGTTCGCCCACGCGGAACGCGGGGTTCAGGGACACCATGGGTTCCTGGAACACCATGCCAATACCGGTGCCGCGCGTGGCTTGCCAGTCGCGCGCACTTTGCGGCAGCACGTCGCGGCCGTCGAACAATGCCTGCCCGTTAGTCATGCGCGCGGCATCCGGCAACAGGCCCAACAGCGCCTTGCCGATCAGCGTCTTGCCGCTGCCGGATTCGCCCACGATGGACAGCGATTCACCCGCCTTCAGGTCAAAGGACACGCGGTTTACCACCGGTGCGGCATCGCGCTTGCCGGGAAAGCGGATTTCCAGATCGCGCACCGACAACAAGGGCGCAGTGTCGGCCAGGGAATGGTCAGGTGCGTTCATGCGGTCACCCCGCGCATGCGCGGATCCAGGCGGTCGCGCACGGCGTCGCCCAGCAGGTTGATGCCCAGCAGGCTTAGCGAAATCATCGCACCCGGAAACAGCGCCAGCCAGATCGCCTGGTCCATGGCGTTGCGGCTTTCGGACAGCATGCCGCCCCACGTCGCCAACGGTGGCGGCACGCCGAGCCCCAGAAAGGACAAGGCGCTTTCCGCCAGCAGCGCCGACCCGAAGATGGACGTTGCGAAGATCAGCAGCGGCGCCACGCAGTTGGGCAGCACGTGGCGGAACACCGTCCACAGGCCGCTATGCCCGGTGGCGCGCGAGGCGATGACGAAGTCACGCTGCCGCAGCGACAGCGCCGTGCCGCGCGCAATGCGCGAGACGGATGGCGAATACGCCAGGCCCAGCGCCAGCACCACGCCCCACTTGGACGGGCCCAACACCGTCATGATGCCCAGCGCCAGCAGCAAGCCGGGAAACGCCATCATGGAATCGACCAGCACGCTGATGCCACGGTCCACCCAACCGCCCGCATAACCCGCCGCCACGCCGATGGTCGTGCCCAGCACCAAGGCCAGCAGCACCGAGAACACGCTGACCGCCACGCTGACGCCCGCGCCCGCCATCAGGCGCGACAAGACGTCGCGACCAAACTCGTCGGTGCCCAACCAATATTCGGACGACGGCGGCGAAAAGCGCGCCAGCAGATCGCCTTCCAGCGGATCGTGCGGCGTGTACACCAGCCCCACCAGCGCCAGCAGCACCACGCCCGCCACCAGCGCGCCGCCCACCACGGCATTGGTATGTTTGAAACCCGGTTTGAAACTCGCTTTGAAACCCGTCATGACGTTCCTATTGAAGCTTCACGCGCGGATCGAACAGCGGATACAGCAGATCCACCACCAGATTGACCGCCACGTACAACAACGCAATAAACAGCAGGCAGCCCTGCACCACCGGGTAGTCCCGTGCATAGATGCTTTCCACCAGCAGCCGGCCGATGCCGGGCAAGGTGAAGACGGTTTCGATCACCGCCGCGCCCGACAACAGATGGCCCAGCATCAGGCCGATGACGGTGAGCGTGGGGCCGAAGGAATTGGGCAACACGTGCCGCAGCATCACGCGCTTTTCGGGCAGCCCCTTGGCGCGCGCATGCGCCACGTATTCCAGCCGCAACGTTTCGATAGTGCTGGCGCGCATCATCCGCGTGATCGCGGCAATCTCGGTCAACACGATGGCGCATACCGGCAGCACCAAGTACTTCAACGCGCCCAGGCCGCTTTGCGCCATCGACTCAAAGCCATACACGGGCAGCCAGTTCAGCTTCACGCCAAACAGCCAGATCAGCAGAATGCCGACCCAGAAGCTGGGCATGGACACGAACAATATCGAGGTGGAAACGATGGCCGTATCCGCGCGCCGGTTTTGCCGCCACGCCGCTATCATGCCGGCGGGAATGGCCACCAGGCAGGCCAGCAACGTTGCCGTCAACACCACCTGCGCCGTCACCGCGAAATGCGTCAGGACCAGGTGCATGACGGGCTCGCGGCGCGCGATGGACATGCCCAGATCGCCATGCAGCGCATTGCCGACCCAGATCAGGAACTGCTCGCCCACGGGGCGGTCCAGGCCCAGGGCGTGGCGCATTTCGGCCAGCAGCGCGGGGTTGTCGATGTCGCCCAGCATCAGCGATGCGGGGTCGCCGGGTATGGCGCGGATCATGCCGAAGACCAGCACTGTCACCACGATGATCGTGGGCACCGCCGCCGCGAAGCGCTTGGTTAGATAGCCCAGCACGGCGCCTCAGTTCTTGGTGACGTTGAAGAAACGCGGCTTGCGCAGCGGCCAGCCGGTAAAGCCGTGAAGCTGGCTGGATACGACGACGTAGCCGGGCTTGTTGTAGTACATCAGCAGCGGCGTATCGCGCAGCATCAGCGCGTGCAGCTTGTCGAACGCCTGCTTGCGCGTGGCCGTGTCGGACTCGGCCTCGATGCCTTCAAGCAGGGCCGCGGCCTCGGGGCTTTCCCATTGCGCCATGGGCGTCCTGGACTTGTCGCCGATCACGTCGCGATACATCAGCGCGGGCTCGGTGCGCGCCGAATACGCAAAGGCCATCAGCTGGAACTTGCCTTCGCGAAAGTTCGTGACCTGCGTGCCCCATTCCAGCATGTCCAGCTCGGTCTTGATGCCGGCCTTGTTCAGCAACTGCTGGGTGACCACTGCCACGCGGTACAGGTAGGGATAGCGCTTGTTGGCCTGCAACTTCAGCGTTTCGCCTCGATAATTGGCGGCCTGCAACAGGCGCTTGACCTCGTTCAGGTTCTTTTCGTAGCCCGCCTTGTCAGCCTCGGAGTAGTACACGCTTGCAATCGGCACCAGCGACGGGTTGTACGCCGCCTGACCGTTGTTCAGCGCGCGGGCGATGGCGGGAAAATCCAGCGCCAGCGCGATGGCGCGGCGCATGTTGACGTCGGACAGTAGCGGCGCGCGCGTCTGCATCAACAGGTTGACGGTGTCCAGCCCTTGCTCGGTGACGATGGACCAGCGCGGGTCGTTCGCCGGCAGGTTGTCTTCGTCGGCGTTGTAGGCGTCAACCTGGCCGGCCATCAGCGCGGCCTTTTGCGCGGCGGCGTCCGGAATCACCACAAAGCGCACGTTGGCGGATGCCACCTTCTTGCCGGCCATGCCGCTGGCCGCCTCGCTACGCGGCACATAGCCGGCATACGGCGTCAGCAGCACGTATTGTTCTTTCTTCCATTCGGCCAGTACGTACGGGCCGGTGCCGATGGGCTTGATCCACTTGCCGTCGGCGTCGACGCTTTTCGGGCTGAGCACCGGCATCGGGCATTGCACGCTGGCCATCTGGTCCAGGAACAGGGCATAGGGCGCATCCAGCGTGAAGACCACGGTGGCGGGGTCGGGCGTTTGCACGTCCACCACCTTGGCGCCCTTGCTACCGTCGTAAAGGTTCTTGCAGGCGTATTCGGATTGCGCGCCGGTCAGGTAGCCGTACGTCCATTTGACGTCGCTTGACGTCATCGGCGAGCCATCGTGGAAGGTCACGCCCTGGCGCAGCTTGAAGGTATAGCTGCGCTTGTCGTCGGACAGCGTCCAGCTGTCGGCCAGCATGGGGCCCACGCTCATGTCCGCGCGCAGCGCGACCAGCGATTCGACCACGTGAGCCAGCACGTTGTCGGTGGACGTGTTGCGCGAGCGGCCGCCGGGCACGGACGTGGGCGTGCCCGAGCCTTCGGCGTAGCGGATCTCGGGCAGCGGGGACGACGCGGGGGTTTGCGTTTGGCTCAGCCCCGGCAGGCCCGTCAAGGCGCCGGCCAGGGCAGCGGATAACATTAGCGCGCGCTTGCCGCGCAAGACTTTCGACGTCATGAAATGGTCTCCTGGCGCGGCTTAGAACAGCCGGTATTCAGCAAAATTGCGGCCTTCATAGGGCTTGCGCGCAATCCACATCACGCCGCTTTCCGGCTCCATCAGCGTGGTGGCCACGGTGGCCGAAATGCTGTCGAAGCTGGCCGGCTTGGGCGAACGCAGCACGCCGTCGGGCGCGGCGAAATCATCGGCCAGGATGCGCTTGACGGCATCCCAACCGACCTTGCCGCCCTGGCGCGCAAGCAGGTCCTCAACGCGTCGCTGGCGATAGATGGAATCAGGGTTGGCGGCCAGGCCCTTGTCGAACAGCTTGGCGCGCGCCGGCGGGCTGATCCAGTGGTTGGCATGCACCAGCAGGCCGTCCTGCGGCGTGATCCAGAAGATTTCGTCCGGCGCGCATTCCAGGTCCACGGCCTCGCCCTGTGCCTGGGCCAGCATCAGGTTGTTGGAGCAGAAGCGGCGCGACGCCCACAGCACTTTCATGGCGTTGCAGATGTTGGTGGCTTCCAGCATCTTGCGGCGCACCAGCACCAGCGGCACCTGCGCGGGCCGTTGATAGTCTTGTTCGCATGACAGGAAGTTGCCGGACAGCGATACGCCCGCGCTGTTGAAACCGTGGCGCGCCAGGCTGCCCGCCTCGGTGAACATCAACAGGTCGGGACCGTCTTCACGGCGCATGCGCACGACGATGCCGGTGTCGACGCATTCTTCGCGCCAGTCCCAGTTGTGGGCGTGCATCAACTTGCCCTCGGCGCTGGCTTCGGGCAATACGACCAGGCCGGTGCAGCCGTCGTCCAGCCCCTTGCGGGCGCGCCCCAGTTCCGCATGGCCGAACATCATTTCGGTGCGGCAGTTGATGACCACCACATCTTCCAGCGACTGTCCGGCGCCATCGGCGATGCCGCGCAATTCTTCCAGGTAGGCAGCGTCGTAGTCGCCCACCACCGGCACCATGGCAGCGGCCAGTTCCTTCAGGCGGGCGGCGTCCACGCCACGGCGTTCCAGCTGGCCCCGATACAAGGCCACGCTGCGCGCCACGTGTTCCGGCACCGCCGAGCCATGCTGGCGGCCGCGTTCATAAGGACTGCCCTGGACATCGACCAGGGGAAACGGGGTAGGCATCGTCACGCTAGCAAAACTCCGGATAGGGCCGAACGGCGGCCTGGGTGATACGGTCAGAATCGACGGCCAAATTTTGTACTAATATAGTAAAAAGTTCAATATTAGGGTTTGCCCGGGCCTGGTTCAAAAGCGATGGCGCTCCGGTACCATTGCCCTACGATCCTTGCCTGCCCTTTTCCCCTCTGACGCGCCATGCCCCCCGCCGCTCCTGCCCGCCCCACTCCGCTGCAAGTCGACCTGGCGCGACACATCGCCGAAGACATCGTGGCGCGGCGGCACGAGCCCGGCGCACACCTGTCGGAAGAAACACTGGCGGCCGCCTACGAGGTGTCGCGCACGCCAGTACGCGGCGCGCTGCGCCTGCTGGCCGCTCAAGGCTTGATCACGCATCGGCCCAACAGCGGCTATACCGTGTCCGACCATGCTGCGGCGTCAGCGCCCCCGGCCATTGAAGGGGCCGGCCCCACGCAGGAAGAGCTGACGCGCCAGTTGATCGATGACCGCGCGTCGCGCCAACTGCCCGAGACCTTTACCGAACGTGATCTGTTGCAGCGCTATGACGCGCCGCGCAGTGTGCTGGCCAAGACCTTGCTGCAACTGTCGGCGGATGGCCTGATCGAGAAGCGCAAGGGGCATGGCTGGCAATTTGCCCCGTCGCTGGAAAGCGCCGAAGCGCTGAACGAAAGCTATCGTTTCCGCATGACGGTGGAATGCGCCGGGCTCCTGGAGCCCACATTCCGCGTGGACAAACCGGCGCTGGCGCGCATGCGGGCCGCGCATGAGGCCTTGATCCAGCGCGACGACGCCGACATTTCGGCTACTGAATTTTTTGGCCTGAATGCGTCGTTCCACGAGCTCCTGGCGCGCTTCTCCGGCAACCGCTACATCCTGCAAGCGGTACAGCAGCAAAACCATCTGCGCCGGCTGGAAGAGCACGCTGCGTTCTATCGCGACGCGCGTTTCGTCAATTCCAGCAACGAACACCTGCAAATCATCGACGCGCTGGAATCCGGCGACCAGGAGTGGGCGTCGCAATTGATGCGCCGCCACCTGAAAGCGTCGCTCCAAGCCTCCTGACCCGCTTATCCCTCCGCCTGCGCCCGCTTCGGCCAGGGTGGGCTCGCGCGCGACTGCATGATGTGCCGCGGATGGGCGTGCGCGACGACCCGTATTGTATTTATCGTTGTATTAATACAAAATAGACGAACCTGAACTCTCCTTGAAGCAGGATCGTCCCCATGTCCTCGTCCCCCTCCGCCCTTTCTCAAACCGACGCCTATTGGATGCCGTTTACCGCCAACCGGCGGGTCAAGCGCAACCCGGTACTGTTTGCCGCCGCCGAAGGCATGCACTACATCCGGCCGGACGGCCGCCGCGTCCTGGACGGCATCGCCGGCTTGTGGTGCGTGAACGCGGGCCATCGCCGCCCGGAAATCGTGGAGGCCATCGCGCGGACCGCGCACGACCTGGATTACGCACCGTCGTTCCAGATGAGCCATCCCCTGGCCTTTGAACTGGCGGACGCGCTGTGCGCCGAGGCGCCCGATGGCTTTTCCAATGTGTTCTTTTCCAATTCGGGATCGGAAGCGGTGGACACCGCGCTGAAGATTGCACTGGGCTATCACCGGGCGCGCGGCCAAGGCCAGCGCGTGCGGCTGATCGGGCGCGAACGCTCGTATCACGGCGTGGGGTTCGGCGGCCTGTCCGTGTCGGGCATCGGCGGGCACCGCAAACCCTTTGGCAATCTGCTGCCCTATGTGGACCACCTGCCCCACACCTATGACCGCCAGCAGATGGCGTACACGCGCGGTCAGCCGGATTGGGGCGCGCACCTGGCCGACACGCTGGAGCGCATTGTGGCGCTGCACGACGCCTCGACCATCGCGGCCGTCATCGTCGAACCGGTGGCCGGTTCCACCGGCGTGATCGTGCCGCCGCGCGGCTATCTGCAACGGCTGCGCGAGATCTGCGATGCGCACGGCATCCTGCTGATTTTCGATGAGGTGATCTGCGCATTCGGACGCATCGACGGCGCGTTCGCATCGCCCTATTTCGGCGTCAAGCCCGACATCATCACCAGCGCCAAGGGCCTGACCAACGGGGCGATTCCGATGGGCGCAACGCTGGTGCAGCAACACGTGTACGACGCCTTCATGCAAGGGCCGGAAAGCGCCATCGAGCTCTCGCATGGATACACGTATTCGGGCCACCCCGTCGCCTGCGCGGCGGGCTTGGCGACGCTGGACATCTGCCGTCGCGAGGGCTTGTTCCAACGCAGCCAGGAACTGGCGCGTTACTGGGAAGACGCCGCGCACGGCCTGAAGGGGCTGCCGCATGTGGTGGACATCCGCAACATCGGCCTGCTGGCCGCCATTGAACTGGCGCCGCTGGAGGGTCAGCCGGGGCAGCGCGCCTATGCCGTGCACAACGCCTGCCTGGAACGCGGCTGCCTGATCCGGTCGGCGGGCGACACGATGCTGCTGTCGCCCCCGCTCATCATCGAACGCGCCCAGATCGACGAGCTGTTCTCGGTGCTGGCGGACGTGCTGCGCGCCGGCGCCTGACGCTGCCCGCCGCCCCCTGGGCCGCTATCAGCCGCTATCAGGCGAGGTGGCGCGCCACGGCCTGCACCACGCGCTGGACGTCGTCGGCCGACACGTCCAGGTGCGTGACCAGGCGCGTCGGCCCACCGTACACCGCGCGCATCAGGATGCCTTGCTTGCCCAGCGCTTCGGTCAGCGCATCGCAACGGGACGGCTGGAATTCCACGAACAGCATGTTGGTGTCCTGGCTCAACACCTTGACGCCGGCAATGCCGCGCAACCCTTCGGCCAAGGCGCGGGCATTCTCGTGGTCTTCTGCCAGGCGCGTCACATGATGATCCAGCGCATACAGGCAGGCCGCGGCCAGCACGCCGGACTGGCGCAAGCCGCCGCCCAGCATCTTGCGCCAGCGGTGCGCGCGACCGATCAGTTCCGCGCTGCCGACCAGCACCGAGCCCACGGGCGCGCCCAGGCCTTTTGAAAAACAAATGGAAACCGAGTCGAAGGGCTGGCACATGTCGGCCAGCGGCTTGCCACTGGCCACCGCTGCGTTGAACACACGCGCCCCGTCCAGGTGCGTGGCCAAGCCTTCTTTGCGCGCCCAGTCGGTGGCGGCCTGGATGTAGCCGGCGGGAATCAGCTTGCCGTGAAACGTGTTTTCCAGCGCCAGCAAACGCGTGCGCGCAAAGTGCGGATCGTCCTGGGGCTTGACGGCGGCCGCCAGCTTTTCCAACGGCAAGGAACCATCTTCGGCGTGCTCGATGGGCTGCGGCTGGATGCTGCCCAACACGGCCGCGCCGCCGCCTTCGTACTTGTAGGTGTGCGCCAGCTGGCCCACCAGGTATTCGTCGCCACGATCGCAATGCGCCATCAGCGCGGCCAGGTTGCTTTGCGTACCCGACGGAAAGAACAGGCCGGCCGCCTTGCCGGCGCGCTCGGCCACGGCAGCCTGCAACTGGATCACGGTGGGGTCGTCGCCCATCACGTCATCGCCCAACGGGGCGGAAACCATGGCCTGCAACATGGCGGGCGTCGGCCGGGTGACAGTGTCGCTACGCAGATCGATCATGGGGAATCCTTGAGAGGGAAAAAGGAGATCGGGAAGGGAAATCGAAAAGCCCGCGGGTCACGCGGCGCGGGCGGCGGGCGCCGCGCGGCTGACCACGAAGATGCCGGCCAGGATAAGGACCATGCCGCCCACCTCGCCCAGCGACGGCCGTTCGGACAGGATGGCCCACGCCAGCAACATGGCCACAACAGGCACGCCCAGGCTGGACAGGCCGGCGATGGATGCGGGCACGCGGCGCACCACTTGCAACCACAGCAGCCAGCCGGCGGCCGTGGCAATCAAGACGATGTAGGTCATGCCCGCCCACAACTGCCAGCCCCACTGCGCGCTGATCTGCGGCACGAGATACGCCACGGGCACCATGACCAGCCCGCCAAACAACATCTGCCAGGCCGTGAATGTCATGACGTCGGGCGCGTGCCGTTCGAACATGCGCTTGGACAGCACTGTGCCCACGCCCCAGCACAGGCCGCTGCCCAGGCCCAACAGCACGGGCCGGATATCGCCCAGGCCATTCCAGGGCTCCACGAAACAGATCAGGCCGATCGCCGCCAGGCCGATGCCCACGCCATGCTTGGCCGATGGGCGTTCGCCCAGCAGCCACCACGCAAACAGCACCACCCAGAACGGCATGGTGTAGGCCATCAGCGATACCTTGCCCACGCCGCCCGACACCAGCGCCGTCTGCACGAAGCCCTGGAATCCGGCCGTTTGCGTCAAGCCGATCAGCAAGGTCAGCTTCCAGGGCGGCATGCCCAGCGGCCGGCGCGTGGCGATGGCAAGCGCGAACAGCACCAAGGCGCCCACGACGTATCGCAACGCCACGAAGTCGAACGGGCCGATGTAGGGCACGATCAGTTTCATCGCTATCCAGCTGCCTGCCCAGACCACGATGGTGCTGAACATCAGGGCTAGCCCTGCGCGATCGAAACTGCTGCGGCTCACGTCCATGGCTCCGTCTTGTGAGGGGAATAAAAGAAAAGACGCCCGGACCGGCGCTTACCGGTGCGGGCGTCTGACATTATGCTCCTGTCGCCAGGACGTCGATCGGCCGCTGATGGCCGATCGTGCTTACAGCGGTTTGGCCAACTGTTCCAGAATGGCGGGGTTTTCAAGCGTGGAGACGTCCTGCGTGACTTCCTCGCCCTTGGCCACTACGCGCAGCAGGCGGCGCATGATCTTGCCCGAGCGGGTCTTGGGCAGGTTGTCGCCAAAGCGGATGTCCTTGGGCTTGGCGATGGGGCCGATTTCCTTGGCGACCCAGTCGCGCAACTGCTTGGCGATGGCTTGCGCCTGTTCGCCTTCGGGGCGCGCCTGCTTGAGCACCACGAACGCCACCACGGCTTCGCCCGTGGTGTCATCCGGGCGGCCCACCACGGCGGCTTCGGCCACCAGTTCGTGCGCCACCAGCGCCGATTCGACTTCCATCGTGCCCAGGCGGTGGCCCGACACGTTCAGCACGTCGTCGATGCGGCCCATGATCCAGAAATAGCCGTCCGCGTCGCGCTGCGCGCCGTCGCCGGCCAGGTAGTACCCGCGCAGTTCGGACGGGAAGTAGCTTTTCTTGAAGCGCTCGGGGTCGCCCCAGATGTTGCGGATCATGGCGGGCCACGGGCGCTTGATGACCAGGAAACCGCCATTGCCCTTTTCGACATCGCCACCGGTTTCATCCACGATGGCGGCAGCGATACCGGGCAGCGGCAGCGTGCACGAACCGGGCTTGGTGGGCGTGGCGCCCGGCAGCGGCGTGATCATGTGGCCGCCGGTTTCCGTCTGCCACCACGTGTCCACGATGGGGCAGCGTTCGCGGCCGATGTGCTTGTGATACCACATCCACGCTTCGGGGTTGATGGGTTCACCGACCGTGCCGATGATGCGCAGGCTGTCCAGGTCGTAGTTTTTGGGATGAGCCTCCGGCGTGGCTTCGGCGGCCTTGATCAGCGAACGGATCGCGGTGGGCGCCGTGTAGAACGTGGTGACCTTGTGGCGCGCGATCATGTCCCAGAAGCGGCCGGCGTTGGGATAGGTGGGCACGCCTTCGAACACCACCTGCGTCAGCCCGGCGGCCAGCGGGCCGTAGGTAATGTAGGTGTGGCCGGTAACCCAGCCCACGTCGGCGGTGCACCAGTAGACGTCGTCTTTACGGGCGTCAAAGGTCCACTTCACCGTCAGCAGCGCCCACAGCAGGTAACCGGCCGACGAGTGCTGCACGCCCTTGGGCTTGCCAGTGGAACCGGACGTGTACAGGATGAACAGCGGGTGTTCGGCGTTGACCGGCACGGGCTCGCAGGTGTCGGGCTGGTTGGCCTCGACATCGTGCATCCAGAGGTCGCGCGCCTCGTTCCATTGGACTTTGCCGCCGGTGCGGCGATACACGATCACCTTGGACACGGCTTCGCAGCCGCCCATGGCAATGGCGTCTTCCACGGCCGGTTTCAGCGGAATGGTCTTGCCGCCGCGCACCTGTTCGTCGGCGGTGATGACCAGCGATGCGCCCACGTCCACGATGCGCTCTTGCAGGCTCTTGGCGGAAAAGCCGCCGAACACCACCGAGTGCGTCACGCCCAGGCGCGCGCAGGCTTGCATCGCCACTACGGCTTCGATCGACATGGGCATGTAGATGATGGCGCGGTCGCCTTTCTTGTAGCCCAGGCCGGTCAGCCCATTGGCAAAGCGGCACACGCGCGCCAGCAGTGCGCGGTAGGTGACCTTGTTGACCGTGCCGTCATCGCCTTCGAAGATGATGGCGGTCTTATCGGCGTTGCCGTTGGTCAGGTGCACGTCCAGGCAGTTGGCCGATACGTTCAGTTCACCGTCGCCGAACCAGCGGTAGAACGGCGCGTCGGATTCGTCCAGCACTTGCGTGAACGGCTTGGTCCATTGCAGATTGTCCCGGGCCTGACCGGCCCAGAAACCGTCGAAGTCGTTTTCAACCTGGGCGCACAGGGCGTTGTAGGCGTCCATGCTGCGAATCGCCGCTCCGTTGGCCGCGCGCTCGGGCGGCGGGAACACGCGGGTTTCTACCAGGACGGACTCAATTGCTTTCGACATGATCTTGTCTCCAAACGGTGATTTTGTTGTTGATGCCGCTGTTTTCGCCTTGGCCGCCGCACCGCGGGCTTCACAAAGGAAGTGCGGCGCAGGGACAGTTTCTTTATCTACCCACCACCGTATCGCCACGCTCTTACGGGCACCTTACGCAAAATGCGGGCCAGAGCCCGCAATGCCGTATCCCGCAGTACCGCTGCAACCCGGCGGCATCGGCCATCAGGCCAACATGCCGGCAATCAACGCAAGGCATCGCGCATCACGCGCGATGCCTTGAAGGCAGTGCATAAGGATAGCAGCCCGGCGGCGCCCTGGCAGGCCGGCGGCCCGGCAAATTCAGGCGGCGGGGCTGCGCGCCAAGCCGCGTTTCATGTCCACGCGCGACAACAGGGCGAGGCCACCCACGAAGAACAGCCCAGTCACCAGGATGGCCAGACGATGATTGCCATCGGTGGCCCAGGTGACCACGCCGTAGGTCAGCGGCCCGATCACGGCGGCCAGCTGCACGGCAAAAGTCCATAGCGAATAGAACTCGGCCAGGCGACCAGCGGGGGCAAGCGCGCCCGTCATGGCGCGGCCCGCGCTTTGGGTGGTGCCCATGCACAACCCGGCCAGCGTGGCGGCCACCCAGAACACGGGCGCGGTCACGGCCGAATAGGCCACCAGCACCATCACGATCCAGCCGCCCAGGGTAATGGCCAGCGCCGGCTTGTGGCCGATGCGGTCTTGCACATAGCCGAACGAAAACGCGCCCACCGCCGCGCCGATGTTCACGGTGAACACCAGCAGCATGATTTGCGGCGTCGTGAAGCCCATGACTTCGGATGCATACACGGCGGCCAGCGTGATGACTACCGAAATGCCCGCCTGATAGCAGGCGATGCACATCAGCAGGCGACGGAATTCGGGAAAGTGCTGGCCGGTGTCGCGCCACGCGTAGGCCAGGCGGCGCAGCATGTGCAGCGCTTGCGGCTTGACGGCCTTGGGCCGTGCGCGCTCTTTCAGCAACAGGAAGGACGGCAGCGCCGCCAGCGCGAATACCGCGCAGGTCACAACGATGACCCAGGGCACGAAATGTTCGGCGCTCATGCCGTCGGCTTCGGCCGAGGTCACAACCAGCAGCGACAGGCCCAGGGTAAGCATCCCGCCGCAATAGCCGAAGCTCCAGCCCCATCCCGACACGCGGCCCAGCGCGGCTGGCCGGGCCAGTTCGGGCAGGAATGCCGCCACCACGGATTCACCCACGCAGTAGCAATAGTTGGACACCACGATGGCCGCCAGCGCCAGCCATACATCGCCGGGGCCGGCTTGCGTCAAGACCAGCGTGGCGGCCACGCAGCCAATGGTGCTGGAATACAGCAGCCGACGCTTGCTGCCGGCGGCGTCGGCGCGCGCGCCCAGCGTGGGCATCGTCAACATGATGAGCAAATAGGACAGCGACAGCGCCGCGGTCCAGGCCAGCGTGGCCCACGGCGCCTTGCCGCCGACCACGCCAACAAAATAGGTGCTGAACACCGCCGTGAGAATGACGGTGGTGTAGCCGGAATTGGCGAAGTCGTACATGGCCCAGGCCCAGACCTCGCGCTTGGCCACGCCGGGATTCAAGGCGCTGTCGCGCCCTGCTCCGGCGTCCGGCGTGGAACCGCCCGTGGGCGGTTCCGGCAATTGCGTCTGGCTCACAGGCCCAGCGCGGCAATGCCTGCTTGGGCGATCAGCACGTCTTCGGTCGATTTCACGCCCGACACGCCGACCGCGCCGACCACCTGGCCATTGACGGTGACCGGCACGCCGCCTTCCAGCATGCCTTCGATCAACGGGGCCGACAGGAACGACACGCGGCCGTTGTTGATCATTTCTTCGTAGATGCGCGACTCGCGGCGGCCCAGCGCGGCGGTCTTGGCCTTGGCCGGCGCGATGTGCGCCGAGATCGGGGCCGCGTCGTCCAGGCGCAGCATGCCAAGCAGGTGGCCACCGTCATCGACCACCGAGATGGTCACGGCCCACTTGTTCTGCACGGCGTGTGCTTCGGCCGCGGCGAGGATCTTCTTGACGTCTTCGGCGCTCAGCACGGGTTTGGTATTCATTGCAGCGACTCCTTGATCTGTTCCAGGGCGGATGGGTCTTCAATGGTCGTCAGGTCTCCGGGCTCGCGTCCTTCGCACACGGCGACGATCGCGCGGCGCAACACCTTGCCGGACCGGGTCTTGGGCAATGCGCCCACGAATCGGATCCGGGCGGGCCTTGCGACGGCGCCCAGCTGATCTTCCACCAGGCGCATGATATCGCCTTCCAGCTGCTTTGCCCCGGCGGGCGTGCCGGCCATGTCGGGATTCTTCAAGACCGCGAACGCCATGGCCACCTGCCCCTTCAACGGATCGGCCACGCCCACCACCGCGCATTCGGCGATGGCGCTGTGGCTGTTGACGGATTCTTCGATCTCGCGCGTGCCCAAACGGTGCCCCGCCACGTTGATCACGTCGTCCGTGCGGCCCAGGATGAACCAATAGCCATCGGCGTCCACGCGCCCCCAATCAAAGGTGGAATACACCTGCCGCCCCGGAATCGACGTGAAATACGTCTGCACGAAACGCGCATCGTCGCCCCAGATGGTGGACATGGCGCCGGGCGGCAGTGGCGGCACGATGGCCACCACGCCCTTTTCGTCCGGGCCCAGGTCTTCGCCCGTGGCCTCGCTGACGATGCGCGCGTCAAAACCGTAGACGGGAAAGGACGGGCTGCCGAACCGGGTCGGCACGTTCTCCACGCCCGGCTGCGCGGAAAGAATCGGCCAGCCGGACTCGGTCTGCCAGTAGTTGTCGATGATGGGCTTGCCCAGGCCTTGCGATATCCAGGTGGCAGTGGGCTCGTCCAGCGGCTCGCCGGCCAGATACACCGCGCGCAGGGTGGACAGGTCATGGCGCTGGAGCAGCGCGGGGTCCTGGCGCTTGAGCACCCGCACGGCGGTAGGCGCCGAGAACAGCGTGTTGACCCCAAAGCGTTCCACCAACTGCCACAGAATGGCGCCGTCGGGGCGCACCGGCGTGCCTTCGTACAGCAGCGTGGTCTGCCCGCCGATAAGGGGGCCGTACACAATATAGGAATGCCCGACCACCCAGCCGATGTCGCTGGTGCAGAAAAAGGTGTCGCCCGCGCGACCGTTGAACAGATATTCCATGGACGAGGCCAGCGCCACGGCATAGCCGCCGGTGTCGCGCTGAACACCCTTGGGCTTGCCGGTGGTGCCGGAGGTATAGAGGATGTAGCTGGGTTCGGACGACTCCAGCCATTGCACCGGCACCAGGGCGCCGCGGTGGCGTTCGCGCAGCGTGGCGTAGTCATGGTCGCGCCCGGCCACGGGCTCGAAGGGCGACAGGCCCCGGTCGAACACCACGACCGAGGCAGGCGGGGATTTCGCCAGGCTCAGCGCCTTGTCCAGCAAGGGCTTGTAGGGCACCACCTTGCCGCCGCGCGAGCCGCCATCCGTGCAGACCACCACCTTGGGCGCCGCATCGTCGATGCGCTGCGCCAGGTTGACCGACGCAAAGCCCCCGAACACCACCGAATGCACCGCGCCGATCCGCGCGCAGGCCAGCATGGTGAACACCGCCTCGGGCACCATGGGCATGTACAGCAGCACGCGGTCGCCGCGCGCAACACCCAACTCCACGAGCATGGCGGCGGCCGCGTTGACCTCTTCGTAGACCTCCTGCCGGGTATAGACACGTTCTTGGTCGACCTCGGTGGACACCCAGATCAGCGCGGGCTTGTCGCCCTGCGTGGGCAGCCACCGGTCGACGGCGTTGTAGCAAAGATTGGTCGTGCCGCCCACGAACCACTTGGCGAATGGCGGGCGCGAAAAATCCAGTACAGACTCAAAGGGCGTATCCCAATGCACACGCCCGGCCTCCTCGCGCCAGAACGCATCACGGTCATGCAATGATCTGTAATGGAAATCCCGGGTTTTTTGCATTTGTGTCTCCTGGTATTGTTCGTACGCCTTAAGGCTGATTGATTTCTTAGCGAATCATTCGGTCATTCTGGTAGGCAAACCTTGCACGAGGCTTGCCACAAGTCAAAAAGTTCTGCCAAATGTCCACGCGGCATGGAACCATTACCGATCAGGCAATGATTGGTAATGAAAGTTTGGTAGAATCCCCGCGAAGTTGTAGATAATTGTTGATTCTGCTGACATTTCGGCCCGATCCACGGCTAATCCCGTGGCTTTTGCTGTCAAAAAGCAGGTCATCCCCAGGCGAATGCATCGACACTCCATAATCGCGCGATTAAATTCATCCACTGGCCAGGCAAAGCGCGGTCTGCGTACGCTCGCGTTGATGGCTTGTGTAGCGACCCTGGCAGGTTGTGCAGGTACCGGGCAAAAGTCAACCGCCCATACGTCCGAGATTGATCCGTACGAAATGGAATGGGTTGCCACCGCCGATGACCCCATCGGCCTCTTGGTAACGCAAAAGTTCAAGCGCGACCGCCAGCAAGCCAAAGGCATCCACTCGGGTGTCAACGGCGACAACGCCATGGTCAGCGAAGCCCTTAACTACCTGGGCATCCGCTACCGCTTCGGCGGCAGTTCCCCCGACACCGGTTTTGATTGCAGCGGCCTGGTTGCCTATTCGGCAGAACGTTCGCTGGGCCTGAAGCTGCCCCGCAACGCCGCAGAAATCGCCCAGCAAGGCGTATCGGTCGACAAAAACGAACTGAAAGCCGGCGATCTGGTCTTCTTCAACACGATGGGCCGCCGTTACTCGCACGTGGGCATCTACCTGGGCGATGACCGCTTCGTGCACTCGCCCAGCGCCGGTGGCGTGGTGCGTGTGGAGAGCATGACCATGGCCTACTGGACCAAGCGCTACAACGGCGCCCGCCGCCTGGACAACAGCCTGATGGCCTCTGCCCGCGCCGCGAACTGAGCGCAAGATCAATTCCTGATTTTCCGCCTCGGGCATCGTCACACAAAACGCCACCCAGGCGCCATCCCCCAAAAAGAAAACGCCGCCAGACTTCTGTCTGGCGGCGTTTTTCATTATGCGTGCTTCAGTGCTTGGTGTTCATTGCTCTTTCGCGGCATGAAGGCCGCAGGCCGTGTCGGCCTCCCCAGTATTTTTTGGTCCAGCGATGAATGGCATTGCGGTGGTTCAGTGCACCGTACCCGCGCGCGGGCACAGGCCGCATTGTTGCAGGGCTTGCTGCATGCTGCATACCGAACGGCGACAAGCCACGACCCGGATGCCACCGCGCTGCGCGGCGTTGCGGAACGTCTTCATGACGTTGTGACCCAGGAAGTCGGTCAGCAAAATAACCAGTTGCGTGCCCGACGGCAGTTGTAGCGTTTTCTTCTGGTGCGAGGGGTCTCGGCCGCTGATGTGATGCGTGATCGAGATGTTGTGTCCTTTAAGCAGATCCGGGATATTTCCCAGACGATCCGCGCCAACCACTACTGCACTGAGTCCTGCCGTCATGATGAACCTCACTGGTCGTTGAGCCTGGATGTAATGATAATGATTCCTATTTTTTAGTCAATTCAAATGAGATCGGTTCTTATTTAATTATTTATATGAGCTAGCTGGAAGGGATAGCGAGATTTGTTCAAGCCCAGGGAACTCGCGGCTCTCCGGCCGGTCGGGGCCCGCACTTGGCGGATGTTGCGCGCAAAAAAAAGCGCGCCGTCCAGAAGACGCCGCGCTTTTTTGTTGGTGCGAACTCAGGTCTATTTAGGCGCGCCCTGCACTGCTTCGGTCACGACCGCGCGCGTCAGCGACGGCGCCAGCATTTCCAGGAACGTGTAGACGTAGTCGCGCAGGAACACGCCGGACTTCACCCCCACCCGCGTCGTGTGCGTGCCGAACAAATGGCCCACCGGCAGCCCGACCAGGTTGGAATCGCGCCGGGGGTCGTACGCCACGCCGGCAATGATGCCGATGCCCAGGCCCACGTCCACATAGGTCTTGATCACGTCGGCATCGATGGCTTCCAGCACGATGTCGGGGTGGATGCCCTGGTTGGCAAACACTTCGTCTATCGTGCTGCGGCCGGTAAACGCGCGGTCATACGTGACGATGGGGTGTTCTGCCAGCTGCGCCAGCGACAGGCGTTTGGCGGCGCTGGATGTCAGCTCGGCCAAGGGGTGATCCGGCCGCACGACAACAGTGTGCTCCCAGGCGTAGACCGGCAGCGTGGCCAAGCCCGGCGTCAACGCCAGGGACTCGGTGGCCAGCGCCAGGTCGGCTTGCTCGTGCAGGACCATTTCAGCCAACTGCGCCGGGCTGCCTTCGGCCAGGGACAAATGCACTTTGGGAAACTGCTTGCGGAACGCGGGAATTACGCGCGGCAGCAGATAACGCGCCTGCGTGTGGGTGCAGGCAATGACCAGCCCGCCTTCGTCACGGCGCGCGAACTCGTCGCTGACTTTTTTCAGATTGTCGACTTCGCGCATGATGCGGTCGATAACCTGCGACACCGCCAGGCCCGGCTTGGTCAGGCCCTTGATGCGCTTGCCATGCCGTTCGAAGATCTTGATGCCCAGCTCGTCTTCGAATTCGATGATGGCCTTGGAGACTCCAGGCTGCGAGGTATAGAGCATCCGGGCGGCCTCGGTCAGGTTGAAGTCGCGCCGGATGGTTTCACGCACAAAACGAAATTGCTGGAGGTTCATACATTGGCCCTTAATAGATCGGCCAATTATAAGTAATAAGGACGCCTCATCATATAACTTATTCGTATAAGCTTAGGAGCAAGGCGTCCCCCCTTTCAGCGCATCGAAATGGTGGTGTTCACCGTCTTGGCATGGGCGGACCAGCGCGCCGTGACCGTCTTGGTCTGCGTCCAGAACTGCACCGCCTGCTTGCCGTTGGGGCCCAGGTCGCCCAGCTTGGAACCGCGCGATCCGGTGAAGCTGAACCACGCCACCGGCACGGGGATCGGCACGTTGATGCCCACCTGGCCGACGTCGATATTGTTCTGGAAGTAGCGCGCCGCGCCGCCATCCTGCGTGAACAGCGCCACACCGTTGCCGTTGGGGTTGCGGTTGATGAAGGCCACCGCGTCTTCCAGCGTTTCCACGCCGACGCAGCACAGGACCGGCCCGAAAATTTCTTCGGTGTAGATGGTCATGTTCTCCGAAACGCCGTCAAAAATCGTGGGGCCCACGAAGTTGCCTTCTTCAAAGCCCTTCACCTTCAGGTTGCGGCCGTCCAGCAGCAGCTTGGCGCCTTCGTCCACGCCCTTTTGAATCAGGCTTTCCACGCGCTTCTTGGCATTGGGCGACACCAGCGGGCCCAGATCGGCTTCGCGGTCGGTGCCCGAATTGACCTTGAGCTTTTTCGAGCGCTCGACAAAGTCCGGCAGCCAATTGCGCGCGTCGCCCACCAGCACAGCCACCGACGAGGCCATGCAACGCTGGCCCGCCGCGCCAAAGGCCGCGCCCACCAGCTGATTCAGCGCCACTTCGGGGTCGGCATCCGGCAGGATCACGCAATGGTTCTTGGCGCCCATCATCGACTGGCAGCGCTTGCCGGCGGCCGATGCGCGGTTGTAGATCTCGGTGCCCACGCGGGTCGACCCGATGAACGACACCGCCTTGATGTCCGGGTGTTCGCACAGGCCGTTGGCCGTATCCGGGCCGCCGTGCACCACGTTCAGCACGCCCGGGGGCAGGCCGGCTTCCAGGGCCAGCTGCGCCAGGAACAACGACGACGTCGGGTCCTGTTCAGACGGTTTCAGCACGAAGCTGTTGCCGCACGCCACCGCGATGGGGAACATGAAGCAAGGCAGCATCACGGGGAAGTTGAACGCGGTGATGCCCGCGCACACGCCCAGCGGCTGGATCAGCGTGTAGACGTCGATACCCGACGCGGCATTTTCGGCGTACTCGCCCAATTGCAGGTTGGCGATCGAACACGCGTGCTCGACCACTTCCAGGCCACGCCCGATCTCGCCTTCTGCGTCGGGCAGCGTCTTGCCGTGTTCACGCGTGATCATCTCGGCCAGCTTGCCGGTGTTGGCGCGCAGCAGTTCCTGGAATTTCAGCATGACGCGCATGCGCGCGCCCTGGCCGCTGTTGCGCCAGGTCTTGAAGGCTTCCTTGGCATTGGAGACGGCCAGGTCCAGCTCTTCGCGCGTGGCGAAGGGCACCTTGGCAACGACTTCCTGGGTGGCGGGGTTGATCACGTCACGCCATTCGGTGGATTTGGACTGCACGAGCTTGCCGCCGATCAATAGCGGAACGCGGGGGACTTCACTCATTTGATGCTCCTCACACTGCGTAGTCGATGCGGATGAATCCGCGTTCATGGATCTTGCAACGCGCCTGCCAGGCAAGGGCCGGGCAGGCGCGCCGTGTTATTTCGTCACCAGCGGGCAGGTCGAGTCGGCCAGTGGCTGGAAGGCTTCGGCCGCTGGAATGGTGGCCACCAGCTTGGAATAGTCCCAGCCGCCCTTGGAATCCGCGGGCTTCTTCACTTCGTACAGGTACATGTCGTGGATCACGCGGCCGTCGGGCCGGATCGATGCGTTGCGCATGATCGGATCCTTGATTGGCAGTTCGCGCATCTTGTCGGCCACGACCTTGCCATCGGTGCTGCCGGCCGCCGCCGTGGCGCGCAGGTAATGCAGCACGCTGGAATACACGCCCGCTTGCGTCATCGTCGGCTTCAAGCCCCGGAAGGCTTTTTCGAAACGCGTGGACCACTGCCGCGACGCGTCGTCATAGTCCCAATAAAAGCCGTCCACATAGGACAAACCTTGCGCGCTTTCCAGGCCCAACGCCCGCAGGTCCGACAAGAAAATCAGCAGCGACACCAGGCGCTGCCCGCCCGACACGATGCCGAATTCGCGCGCCTGCTTGACGGCGTTGACGGTGTCCTGCCCGCCGTTGGCCAATGCCACCACCTGCGCCTTCGAGCTTTGCGCCTGCAACAGGTACGAGGCAAAATCCGGCGCGTTCAAGGGATGCCGCACACTGCCGGCCACCGTGCCGCCCAGCGCCTTCACAGCCTTGACCGTGTCGGCTTCCAGCGAATGGCCAAACGCGTAGTCCACCGTGATGAAGTACCAGGACTTGCCGCCCGCCCGCACCGTGGCCTTGGCGCCACCGGCCGATTGCGAATACGTGTCGAACATCCAGTGAAAGCCGACGGGCGAGCATTCCTTGTTGGTCAGCGCCGTCGTGGCCGGACCCGAGAACATCACCACTTTGTTCTTTTCGCGCGCGATGCCTTGCACGGCCAGCGCCACCGCAGAATTAGTCAGGTCGGCAATGGCCGTGACGCCATCGCGGTCGAACCATTCGCGCGCTTTCGCGGCGCCCACGTCCGCCTTGTTCTGGTTGTCGGCCGACACCAGTTCGATCTTCATGCCCTTGCATTCCGCGGCCAGGCAGTCATCGATGGCCAACTGCGCCGCCGCCACCGAACCGGGTCCGCCCATCCCGGCATACGTGCCGGACATGTCCGTCAGGATGCCGATTTTCACTGGTGGCTTGTCGGCCGCTTGCGCCTGGCTTACCAATATTGCGCCCAGACACAAGCCTGCGGCCAGCCCGCGTGCGTGCAATTTCATGGATTTGTCTCCTGAGTGTTATGCGCTGATTGATAGCGTGATGCCGTCTTTGCGGCCTGCGACTCCCAGGGCAATGCCCCGAGGCCTGCCGGCCCAGTGTAGATGTGTGAAAATCAACAAGCAACACCAGAAATGCACATTCCTTGTGCATTAATGCACAGCGCAGAAAGGCCGCCCCAGGCCCGTGGGCGCGCGGATCCGGAGATCGAAATCGTGTTGGATTGGGACAGCCTGCGGTACTTCCTGGAGGTGGCCCGCACGCAGCGGGTCAGCGCGGCCGCGCGCAAGCTCGGGGTCGAGCACACCACCGTGTCGCGCCGCATCCGCGCGCTGGAAACCGAGTTGGATACGCTGCTGTTCGAAAAGTCGCGCAGTGCGGGGTTTGTGCTGACGGACGATGGCCAGCGCCTGTTCGTTCACGCCGAGCAGATGGAAAGCACGGTGCACACCGCGCGCGAGAACTTGTCGGGCATCGGCCAGGCCCTGTCCGGCCATTTGCGTATCGGCGCCACCGAGGGCTTTGGCAGTTATGTGCTGACGCCGCTGGCGGCGGACTTCCAGCGGCGCTATCCCCACATCACCTTGGACATTTTGCCCGTGCCGCGCTTTGTCAGCCTGTCCAAGCGCGAAGCGGATCTGGCCATCACCATTGAACGGCCGCAGCGCGGCCCCTACGTGTGCAGCAAGCTGTGCGACTACACGCTGCGCCTGTACGGCACGCCGGGTTATCTGGCCCGCCACGCCCCCATCGAGACGCGCGCCGACCTGGCGCATCACACCTTCATTGGCTATGTGGACGAACTGCTGTTCAGTGAACGCCTGCGTTACCTGGAAGATGTGCTGCCCGCCAGCAATGTGGTGCTGCGCAGCACCAGCGTGGTCGCGCAGTACCACGCCGCGCTACAGGGCCAGTCTCTGGCGGTGCTGCCCTGCTTTATCGCCGCCCAGGACCCGCGCCTGAAGCCGGTGCTTCAGACCGAAATCGAAATCACGCGATCGTTTTGGATGTATTGCCACGAAGACCTGCGCAAGCTAAAGCGCGTGACGGTGCTGTGGGAATTCATCCGCAAATCGGTGCTGAAAAACGCCGACCTGCTGGCGGGCAAGCGCGGCACGATGAAGTACCTGCCCTGACGCGAAGCGGGGGCCAGATAGGCCCCCGCTTCGTTGCAGCGTTATCGGCACTCAGGCCGGCTTGGCGTCCTTGGGTGCTTTGACCCGCAGGCGGCGCATCAGCAGGAACACGGTCAGCATCGCCACCGCGCCGTGAATCGCCCACACCCCCACGCCGAAACTGAGCTTGCCGTTGGAAATCCAGGCGCGCGACAGGTTGATCAGGTTCATATAGAGCAAGCCGACCAGGCCTGCGATCAACAGATCGCCCGAACGGCCCAGGCGCGGGTTCACCGCCCCGAGCGGAATCGCCAGCAGCGCCAGGTTCAGCGCGGCCAAGGGCAATGAAATGCGCCACATCACCTGCGACCAGCTGCTGTTCGTGTTGTCCGCCACCAGTTGCATCGTGGCACGGGCTTTCGACGAGCGCTCGGCCGCGGCACGCGCTTCGCCGATCGGGTCGTCACCGGCCTTGCTTTCCAGGCGCAGACCATATTTGTTGAAATGCACCAGGCGGATTTCGGGCGTGCCCGGCTTCAGGTCGTAGCGATGGCCTTCGCCCAGCACCAGGAAGCGGTCGCCATTGGGCAGCGTTTCACTGTGCGCGCTGCTGGCCGTCAAGACGCTCAGCCACTCAGGGCCGGTTTCACGCGCGAACACGTTGCCCAATTCATCCGTCGGCGTAACCGGGTCTTCAGAGAAAAACACGCGATTGCCGCCCGACGATTCAGCGAACTGCCCCGCCGTGACCTTGGACAGATCCGAGCGCTGCTCGAAGCGTTCATGGTATTCGCCGATTTGCCGATACGCCCAGGGCGCGGCCACCAACGTCAAGCCCGCCACGGCCAGCGCCACAGGCACCGCAACGCGCAGAACGGGCTTTAACCAGTCGGCCAATGACAAGCCGCTGGCAAACCACACCACCATTTCGGATTCGCGGTAATTGCGCGTGACGGTCGTCAGCACGGCAATGAAGATCGACACGGCCAGGATGGTCGGCAAGGCGGTGATCGTGGACAGCGCGGCCAGCACCAGGACGACGTCGGCTCCGATGTTGCCGCCCGCTGCTTCACCCAGCAGGCGCACAAGAAGCACGCTGAGCCACACGATGAGCAACGTGGAAAAGACAACGCCAGCGTGACTGGTGATCTCGCTGACGACAGAGCGTTTAAATAGAGACATGGGAGAATATGCGGGATAATCGACCGCATCATACACAGACGTACACGGGAAACCCTCATGGAATTTAGCACACAGACCACTGCTTCCCTGCACCAGGTTAAAACCGCCGCCCTGGCTGTCGGGGTGTACGCGGACGGCGTGTTGAGCCCCGCCGCCGACATCATCGACCGCGCTTCCAACGGCGCCGTGCGCGCCGTGGTCAAGACCGAGTTCCGCGGCCGCGCCGGTTCCACGCTGACGCTGCGCACCCTGCCCGGCGTGACCGCGCAGCGCGTGGTGCTGGTGGGCCTGGGCAAGCAGGAAGAGTATTCGGCCCGCGCCCACGCGTCGGCTGAACAGGCATTCGCCTCGGTCTGCGTGGCTGCACAACTGACGGAAGGCGTGTCCACGCTGGCCGCCAACTCTATTGCCGACGTCGCCATCATTGCCCGCGCCCGCAGCGCCGCCATCGCGGCCGGCGGCGCCACCTATCATTACGACGCCAGCTTCGGCAAGCCCGATCGCGACGCCCGCCCCAAACTCAAGAAGATCGTGCAGATCGTCGAGCGCGCCGACGCCGCCCAGGCCCAGAAGGGCCTGCGCGAAGGCGCGGCCATCGCCAACGGCATGGAGCTGACCCGCACCCTGGGCAACCTGCCCGGCAACATCTGCACGCCCACCTACCTGGGCGACACGGCCAAGCGGCTGGCGCGCGAATTCAAGTCGCTGAAAGTCGAAGTGCTGGACCGCAAGCAGGTCGAAGCGCTGGGCATGGGTTCGTTCCTGTCGGTGGCTCGCGGCTCGGCCGAAGCGTTGCGCTTCATCGTGCTGCGCCACGCCGGCGCCAAGGCCGCCAAGAAAGGCGCCAAGAATGCGCAAGGCCCGATCGTGCTGGTCGGCAAGGGCATCACGTTCGACGCCGGCGGCATCTCGCTCAAGCCCGCCGCCACCATGGACGAGATGAAGTACGACATGTGCGGCGCAGCCAGCGTGTTGGGCTCGTTCCGCGCCCTGGCAGAGCTGGAACTGCCGCTTGACGTCGTCGGCCTGATCCCCGCCTGCGAAAACCTGCCGAGCGGCACCGCCAACAAGCCGGGCGACGTCGTCACCAGCATGGCCGGCCTGACCATCGAAATCCTGAACACCGACGCCGAAGGCCGCCTGGTCCTGTGCGACGCCCTGACCTACGCCGAACGCTTCAAGCCGGCGGCCGTCATCGACATCGCCACGCTGACCGGTGCCTGCGTCGTTGCCCTGGGCAACGTCAACAGCGGCCTGTTCTCCAAGGACGACGCCCTGGCCGACGCCCTGGCGGCTGCCGGCCGCAAGTCGCTGGACACGGCATGGCGCATGCCGATGGACGACGCCTACCAAGATCAGCTGAAGTCCAACTTTGCCGACCTGGCCAACATCGGCGGCCCCCCGGCCGGCGCGGTCACCGCCGCCTGCTTCCTGTCGCGCTTTGCCAAGGCTTACCCGTGGGCGCACTTGGACATCGCCGGCACCGCCTGGCGCGGCGGCAAGGACAAGGGCGCTACGGGCCGCCCCGTGCCGCTGCTGATGCAATACCTGCTGGATCAGGTTTGAAACCTTCGCAACGGAAACGGGCATGACGCGGATCGATTTCGCCTTCGGCGCGCCCGACCGCTTGCGCATGGCCTGCCAGGTCGTGCGCAAGCAATTTTTGGCGGGCCAGCGGCTGGTGGTGTACTGTAAAGACGGCTCGCGGCTGGCCGCTTTCGACCGCATGCTGTGGGCGTTCGACGACACCGCCTTCATCCCGCACGTGCTGGCCAACGACCCCCTGGCGCCTGAAACGCCGGTTGTGCTGACCGCAGGCGATCCGCAGCAGGCCGCCCAGGCGGCCCAACCCAACGCGGGTGCCGACGCGCCCGCGCTGTGGCTGCTGAATCTGGACAACGACAGCCCGCCGGGTTTCGACACCTTCGAACGCGTGCTTGAAATCGTGTCGGACGACCCTGACGACAAGCAGGCCGCTCGCCAGCGCTGGCGCACGTACCAGAACGCAGGCCATACGCCGCAAAGCCACGATCTCAGCCGCCAACAGGCCGGCGGTTGACCCGCCCAATCCGTCCGGTGGGCCCTGCGCCCACTGCGGCAATCTGATATTCGGGAGCCCCCATGCCCTCTCGCCCCAACGACCCTGGCATTCCCACCCTGACTCAACGGGCCGAACCGACGCTGTACGCGCCGCCGGCCCCTGCCGATGAGCCCGACGCCCCGGTGCTGACCGAGCTGGCCGACGACGCCGGCGCTGCCGACCCCAACGACGCCTTCCCCTTGCTGACGGACATCGCCGACGACAACGGGCAGGACTGGAACGTGGATGAAGCGCCCGCCGTTCATTCGGCCGCCACGCAGGCTCCCGCTGCCGCGCTGCCTGACCCGTCGGTCGTGACGGCCCGCCTGCAAGCCGAAGTCGAACAGCTGATGCGCCGCGCGCTGGCCGACGCCATCGAGCAGATCCAGACGCGCATGGACGCTGAATTACCGGGTATCGTTTCCCGGGTACTGAATGAAGTCCGACCCGGCTGAAACCGGCGCTTTGCCGCAGGTGTAAATCTTCCAAAAACTGGATTCTTCAGGGAACTGTAAGGTATCCTTCCCATCTAAGCTTTCAAGCTATCTTTTTTGGCGCATACAGGAGTTCTCCATGAACGAATATCGTCCGTCCCCTTTTAATCGTTCCGGCGCAGTCGCTGGCGCGCCGGGCGAGGTCGCTCGCAACCAGGTCCTGCGCAACACTTATTGGCTCTTGGCCCTATCGCTGATCCCCACGGTGCTGGGCGCGGCGGTCGGCATGTACACCGGCATCAACCGCGTCATGGGCGCCAGCCCGGGCCTGTCCGCCATCGTCTTCCTGGTGGGCGCGTTCGGCATGATGTTCGCCATCGAGAAAAACAAGAACAACTCGATGGGCGTGGTGCTGCTGCTGGCCTTCACGTTCTTCATGGGCATCATGCTGTCGCGTCTGTTGGGCTTCGTCATGGGGTTCAGCAACGGCTCGCAGCTGGTCATGACGGCGTTCGGCGGCACGGCAATCGTGTTCGGCACGATGGCCACGCTGGCCACCACCATCAAGCGCGATTTGTCCGGCATGCAGAAGTTCCTGTTCATCGGCGCGGTCGTGATCCTGATCGCGGCGCTGGCGAACATCTTCCTGCAACTGCCCGCGCTGATGCTGACCATCTCGGTCATGGCCATCCTGGTGTTCTCGGCCTTCATGCTGGTTGACCTGCAACGCGTGGTCAATGGTGGTGAAACCAACTACGTGTCGGCCACCCTGGCCATCTACCTGGACGTCTACAACGTCTTCTCGAACCTGCTGATGCTGCTGGGCATCTTCGGCGGCAACCGCGAGTAATCGCGCACCGCCAGTCCGGTCCAAAGGCCTACATTCACGTGTAGGCCTTTTTCTTTTGGAGCGCTACCGATGCAAGACCGCCGCCGCTTCCTCCAGACCGCCGCTTGCGCCGCCCTGCTGGGGCCAGCGGGCGCCGTGCAAGCACTCAGCATGAAGCAAGCCATGTGGACCCGCGCCATTCCGTCCTCCAAAGAGCAGATTCCGGTGATCGGCCTGGGCACGGCGGACACCTTCAACGCGTCGCCTGATGACGCCGCCGCCATGGCACCGCTGGCGCAGGTGCTGGAGGTGTTCACCAAAGAAGGCGGCACGCTGATCGACACCGCCCCCAGCTACGGCCAGGCCGAGGCCGTGGTGGGCGCACTGCTGGCCCGCCAGGCCACCACGGCGCCCCCGTACTTTCTGGCCACGAAGATCGGCGCGCAAGGGCGGGAGGCCGCGATGGGCCAGATCCGCGAGTCCCAACGGCGCTTGGGGCGTGACAAGCTGGACCTGATCCAGGTGCACAACCTGATCGACACCCGCAACCAACTGGCCCTGCTGCGCGAACTGAAGCAGCAAGGCGTCACGCGCTACATCGGCATCACGCACTACACGGACTATGCCCATGACGAGCTGACCGAACTGGTCGAACGCGAAAAGCCCGACTTTCTTCAGGTGAACCTGTCCGTGGGCGCCCGCAGCGCCGAAAAGCGCCTGTTGCCGGCCTGCCAGGCCAACGGCGTGGCGGTGCTCATCAACCGCCCGTTCCAGGACGGCGCGCTCTTTCGGCAGGTCAAGGGGCGCCCCCTGCCCGCTTTGGCCGCGGAAATCGGCTGCACCTCCTGGGCACAGATCTTTCTGAAATTCATCATCGGGCATCCGGCCGTCACCGCCGTCATCCCCGCCACGTCCAAGCCCGCCAACATGGCGGATAACGCGCTGGCCGGGTTCGGGCGGCAGCCCGACGCCGCGCTGCGCGACCGCATCGCGGCCCTGCTGGCATAAGGCCATGGCCTGGGCCTGGCTTGAGCCCGCGCGCGCGCGCATTGCACGAACGCTGGGCATCCATGACGCCGACATCGCCCCGGCCGCCTGCGGCTTCGCGTTCTTTTTCTTTTTGTTCTGCGGCTATTTCATGCTGCGCCCCATCCGCGAAACCATGGGGATCCAGGCGGGCGTCAACCAGCTGCAATGGCTGTTCACCGCCACCTTTGTCGCCACGCTGGCGGTCGTGCCTTTGTTTGGCGCCCTGTCGGCCCGCGTCCCGCGCGCCACCTTGCTGACCTGGGTGTACAGCATTTTTGCGCTGACCATGGCGGGCTTCGCGGCCCTGTTGTACCTGCAACCGGGCAGCGTCTGGGCGGCGCGTGCATTCTATGTGTGGCTGTCGGTTTTCAACCTGTTCGTGGTGTCGATCGCCTGGAGCTTGATGGCGGACGTGTTCCGGATGGACTCCGCCAAACGCCTCTTTGCGCTGATTGCCGCCGGGGCCAGCGCGGGCGGGTTGTGCGGCCCGTTGCTGGGCGCCCTGCTGGCCGGCGCGCTGGGCCCGGCCGGCTTGCTGCTGTTATCCGCGCTGCTGCTGACCGCCACGCTGCCGCTCAAACAATGGTTGTTGCGCTGGCGGGCCGCCACACGCCCCGAGACCGGGCGGCAAGACATGCAGCGTCCCATCGAAGGCGCGCTGCTGGCCGGCATCCTGCGCATTTTCCAGTCGCGCTATCTGCTTGGCATTTCGCTGCTGGTGGTGTTGCTGGCCACGCTGAACACCTTTCTGTACATGGAGCAGGCGCGCCTGGTGGCCGATACCTTTCCCGACACGGCCCAGCGCATCCGCGTGTTCAGCGCGCTGGACGTCACCGTGCAGACGCTGGCGCTGCTGTCGCAGCTGTTCATCACGGGTCGCGTGGCCGCCCGGCTGGGGGTGCGCTTTCTGTTGACGGCGGTGCCGCTGGCGGTAGGGCTGTCGTTCCTGTTCCTTGCCGCGTTTCCGGTCTTTGGCGTCCTGGCCGCCGCGATGATCCTGCGCCGTGCCGGCGAATATGCGTTGATCCGGCCGGGCCGCGAAATGCTGTTCACGGCGGTGCCTGCCGAAGACAAATACAAAACCAAGAACGTCATCGATACGGTCGTCTACCGGGGCGGCGATGCGGCCAGCGGATGGGTCAAGGCCGGCGTCGACATGCTGGGCCATGGCGCGGCGCTGATCGCCCTGCTGGGCGCCGCGGTGGCGCTGGGCGCAGCCGCCGTCGGCTATGGGTTGGGCAAGCGGGCGGATGCCAGGGCTTGGCAGGACCAAGACAAGGACAACGACAAGTGTCAAATCCCTTAGGTTTTCTTGAACACCCATGTTATTGAAGCAAACGGATTCTTAGGGCCTGCCGCGCACAATGGCGCAGCTCTCAACGCCTGGGGAATCGTCATGAAACGCACCGCCTGCCTTGCCGCCCTGCTGCTTTGCCTTGCCGCGACCACCGCGCAAGCCGACTATCCGGAACGCGCGATCACGCTGATCGTGCCAGCCGCCGCCGGTGGCAACGCCGACATCACCGCACGCTTGATCGGACAAGAAATGAGCCGACAGCTGGGCCAGCCCGTCGTGGTGGAAAACCGCGTTGGCGCGGGTGGCCGCATCGGCACGCAGGCCGTGGTACGCGCCCCTGCCGACGGCTACACCATCGGCTACGCGCACGTCGGCACCCTGGTGTTGCATCGCTTCCTGTTCAAGCAACAGCTCTACAACCTGGACCGCGACGTAACGCCGATCGGCTTGGTGGCCGAAACGCCCAACGTGATCGTGGTGAATGCCGCATCGCCCTATCGCGACTTAAAGAGCTTTATCGAGGCCAGCCGCGCCCAGCCGGACCGCTTGACCATGACATCGGCCGACCCCGGCACCACCAGTGAAGTCGGCGTCAAGCTGTTCATCGCCCAGACAGGCGCCGCCGTGCGTCAGATCCCTTACAAGGCCACGGCCGCGCAGTTGTCGGATCTGTTGGGCGGCCACGTGGACGCCATGATGGAAAACCTGCCGCCCTTGATCGGCAACCTGAAGGACGGCCGACTGCGCGCATTGGCCGTCACCACCAAGTCCCGCGCGGCATCCAACCCGGATGTGCCGACGGTGGCCGAACAAGGGTATCCAGCCTACGAGCAGTCTGCCTGGAGCGCGCTGATCGCACCCGCCGGCACGCCCCCCGCCGTGATCAATCGATTGAATGACGCGATGAACAAGGCACTGCAATCGGACAACGTCGCCAAGGAACTGCGTAGCCGGTCGCAAGAGCCGCTGGGCGGCACGCCGCAGGACGTCCAAACCCAAATTCGCAAGGAGCTGCCCAAATGGGAAAGCATCATCAAGGCCGCCACGCTGGATTGACCGGCGCGCGCCCCGCCACCAGAGCCGCCGGAGCCGCCGGAGCCGAAGCATGGTCCGCGTAAGCCGGGAAGACTTCTCTGTTGCCGCCGCGACCAATGACTCGGCTTATCGCCGCGTCACCGTGCCGGTACTGCGCATCGAGGCCGGACCAGGCCCGGCCGTGGCCTTGATTGCCGGCGTGCATGGCGATGAATGGGAAGGCCAGGCCGCCATCCTCGACCTGTGGCAGCAACTTCCCGGCATGCTGCAACATGGCACGGTATACCTGCTGCCGGCCGTCAATGCCGAGGCCTCTCTGGCCGGCACGCGTCTGTCGCCCAGCGACGGCGGCAACTTGAATCGCGCGTTCCTGGGCGCGCCGGCGCGCGGCTATACGGAAAGCGTGGCGGCGGCCCTGGAAGCACGGCTGCTGCCCCGCATCCAGGCCATGGTCGACGTGCACAGCGGCGGCGCCTCGCTCTGCTACCTGCCTTCATCGGTGATCACGCGTTACGGCAACGACGCCTATGAGGAACGCCTGCCAGCCCTGGCCCGCGCGTTCGGCTTTCCCGACTGTGTGTTCTTTCGCGGCAACGAGGCAGGTTCGATGCCCGCCACCGCCAGCCGCCACGGCGTGCTGCGTCTAAGCGCCGAAATCGGCGGGGGCAGGCAGACTCGCGGCGCGCTGGTCGACGGCTGCCGCAACGGCTTGCTGGGCTGCCTTGCCGAACTGGGGCTATTGCCCGCCCCCCCTGTTCCGGCGAATCGGGACGTCCGCCTCTATGACCTGGACGCGCCGGCCGCCACGCTGCGCGCCGGCGAACCCGGCGTGTTCGTGCCCGGCGTCGAGCTTGGGCAGGCGGTGACGGCGGATCAGCCGATCGGCCGCCTGATCGAACCCGCGCGCCCGGATATCCCCGCGCGGCCGCTCTACGCGCCGCAAGCCGGCACGGTGGTTTGCCTGCGCGCCATCGCGCGCAGCGACGACGGCGACTGCCTGCTGCAAGTGGCCCCCGCCCTACCCCTGGACTCCCTAGCGTCAAAATACTGACTATGCAGATGAACCCCAGATTGACCGACCTGCGCTGCATCCGCTGCGCCACCCTGTGGGCGCCCGGCGACTACGCCGAAGGCTGCCCCAGCTGCCTTGCCGCCGGCCACCCCGCCACGCTGGAATGCCGCTACGACGCCACGGAGAGCGGCAACGTCATGCCACTGCCCGTTCTTCAAGCGGTGACCTTGGGCGAAGGCGATACGCCTTGCCTGGAGGCGCCCGACCTTGCCGACGCCGAAGGCATCGGCAAGCTATGGCTCAAGTGCGAAAGCGCCAACCCCACAGGCAGCCACAAGGACCGCATGGCGGCCCAGTTGATATCACGGGCCCTCTTGGCTGGGGCGACGCGCGTGGCTGCGGCTTCCAGCGGCAACGCCGGGGTATCGATTGCGGCCTACTGCGCCGCCGCCGGCTTGCAGGCGGATATCGCCATTACCCAAAACTGCCCGCCCTTGCAGCGTGAAGCCATGGAACGCTTCGGCGCCCGTCTTCGTGCGTTCGAAGACAGCCTGGCGCGCTGGCCCTACGTTGAGGACCTGTGCCGCAATCACGGCGCGTTCGCGGGCACCAATTATCTGAATCCCCCCGTCGGCACGCATCCCTATGGCGTCGAAGGCTACAAGCCCATCGCCACCGAAATCCTGAACGTTTGCGCCACGCCCACCGACATCATCGTGCCCACCGCGCGAGGCGATCTGCTGTGGGGCATCTTGCTGGGCTGGCAGCATTTGCTGCAAAGCGGACGCATCGCGCGCCTGCCTCGCCTGCACGCCGTCGAGCCCTATGCACGCCTGTCGCGCGCGCGCGCAACGGGCGATGCGCGCGGCCTGTGGGAAATGGCCACCCAGCAATACTCCATCGCGGGCGGCACCTGCACGTTGCAATCACTGGAAGCCTTGGCCCGCTCGGGCGGCACCCCGGTGGACGTTTCCGATGCCGCTGCCGCCGCCGCGCAACAACGGCTTGAGCGCCGTGGCATCAGCACCGAACTGTCATCGGCCGCGGCGTTGGCGGCGGTGTCGCAGCTACGCCGCTCGGGCGTGCTGGACGCTGAATCGTCAGTGGTGTTGATGTTGACATCCGACGGGCGCCGGGGCTGACGGCCCCCACTGGCCGGACTGACGTCGGGCCGCTACGGGGCAGAAGTCTTCGGCCACGCGCCGAAGCTGAATTTCCCGGCCAGCAACGACGTCAAATCAAACGCCAAACCGATCCACCAGCGGGGCCAGCGCGCCGCGCAGGCAAGTGGCCCAGAATTTCCCGGCTTCGGACAAGGGCCGGCTGCCATGCAGAATCATGTGGCATTCAAAATGCACGGGTGCCGTCAGCGGGCGATAACACAGGCCCGCGGCTTCCATGCCTACCGCCGTCGCGGGGTTGGCGATGCCGACCCCGTGCCCGGCCAAGGCCAACTGGCAGACGGTGCTGGAATACGGAGTTTCAATCGCCACCTTCAGGCTGTGACCCGCTTGCCGCAACAGCGCATCCAGGCGCTTGCGCGACCCGTCCTCGGCGTTCAAGGCAATCACATCGACGTCGGTCAGCTGGGCAAAGTCCACCTGTTCCAGGCGCGCCAGCGCGTGTCCGGCGGGAAACACCGCCACCGCGCGCAAGCTTGCCAGCCGATGGCCGCGCAGGCCTTCCAGTTCGGATTCGTCCGCCACCACCGCCAGGTCCAGCTCGCCCGACACCACCATGTCGCGCAAGGTATTGGAGTCGCGGATTTGCAAGTACAGCGGCGTGTCGGGATAACGCGTGCGAAAGCGCGAGATCGACTCGCTGACGATAGCCCCGCCGTAGGCATGGATGCAGCCGATGCGAAGCCGCGGTTGCGCGGCCCCGCGTATGGCCCGGATCTTGCGGCCCAGGCTTTCCAGGCCGACGTTCAGGCGGCGGATTTCTTCGTAGAGCAAAGTGGCTTCGGGCGTGCGCTGCATGCGTTGGCGCACGCGTTCGAACAGGCGCAGTTCAATGCTGGCTTCCAGCGCGGCCAAGGTGGCGCTGACCGTGGCGGGCGACACATCCAGTCGCCGTGCCGCAGCCGTCACGCTTTCCGTTTCGTAGACAGTGCGAAAGGTCTCGACCTGTTTTAGCGTGAAGGTCATGGTGCCGCGCCGCGCGCTAGATGCGTTGCAGGTCCATCAGGACGCGGCGGGTCGACAAGGGGCGGCCGGCCAGGATCTCGGCCAGGCGCTCTCGCAGGTCACGCCGCAGCGCGGGCTCGATCGTGGTGTCGTCGAAATCCGGTGCTTGTTCATCCACGCCATAACCCGTTTCGCGCAGCAGCGTCCATTCAAAGCGGCGCAGCGCGCCGGCGGCACGCGTGCCGTTGGACAACTGCTGCAACGCCATGTCGTAGGCGTCGAACAGCAAGGGGTGCGCGTCTTCGCGAGGCAGCAAGCGCAGCAGTAGCTCGTTCATGTACCAGGCGGACATCAGCGCTGTGCCCGTCAGCGGACGGATGCCAGCGATCTCGGCGCGCGTCAGTGTCTTGACTTCGCCATTGCCGGTCCAGGACAGCAGCAAGGGCTGAAAGGCCGACAACACAGGACGCAGCACCGAATAAGGGCGCTTGGCGCCCTTGGCGACCATGGCCACACAGCCATGATCGCGGGAAAAAGTCTGAACAATAAGGGAGGTTTCACGCCACGCGGTGGCGTGCAACATAAAGCCCGGGCGATCCTGGACGCGAGGCGCCCGTCTACTCATAACCCAGATCGCGGAGCGCACCCTCGCGGTCGGACCAGCCCTTGCGCACCTTGATGTAGACCTCCAGGTGCACGGGCTTGTCCAGCAGCTTGGCGATGTCTTGCCGCGCCTCCGTGGCGATACGCTTCATGTGCATGCCGCCCGCGCCCAGCAGAATCGGCTTGTGGCTGTCGCGCTCGACCACCACGCAGGCGTTGATGCTGGCACCCTTGGCGGTTTCTTCCCATTGCTCGATGACAACGGTACAGCCGTAGGGCAGTTCGTCGCCGACCAGGCGGAAGATCTTCTCGCGCACCAGTTCGGCGGCGATGAAGCGCATGGGGCGGTCGGTCAGGGTGTCTTCTTCGAACATCGCCTCGCCTTCCGGCAGGCGCGTGGCGATTTCTTCCAGCAACTGGTCCAGCTGCTGGTTCTTGGTGGCGCTGACGGGCACCACGGCGCCAAAGGGGTGCAGCGCCATGATCTTGGAGACGAACGCGAACAGGTCGTCGCGGTTCTTCATTTGGTCGATCTTGGAGACGACCAGAATGGTGCGCTCGGGGTTCGGCAACAGCGGCAACAGCTTCGCATCGCCTTCGGACCATTTACCGGCTTCCACCACGTGCACCACCACGTCGACGTCGGCCAAAGCCTGCGTCACCACGCGGTTCATCATGCGGTTCATGGCGCCGCCATGACGCGTCTGGAATCCCGGGGTATCAACGAAAACGAATTGCTCGTGCTCGCGAGTCAGCACGCCGTGGATACGGTGGCGCGTGGTCTGCGCCTTGCGCGACACGATGGAGATCTTGGAACCGATCAGGGCATTGGTCAGCGTGGACTTGCCCACATTGGGACGGCCAACGATGGCAACAAAGCCGGTACGAAAAGGGGTATCGCTCATTTAGTCTCTTGAGCCACTGCCACGGGCAGCGACAATTGCGCGGTTTTGCGCGCCTTGCCCGACTTGCGGGCAGCCTTGGTGGCGGGGCTGATAGCCAGCGCAGCCTCCAAAGCCAGCTTGGCCGCCGACTGCTCGGCGGCGCGGCGGCTGGCGCCGGGCGCCGTAACCTTGATCTCGAGCGCCGGGATGGCGCACTCGACTTCGAACTGCTGGCTGTGGGCCGCGCCATGCGTGGCCACCACCGTGTACAACGGCAGCGCCAGCTTGCGGCCTTGCAGGAATTCCTGCAGCAAGGTCTTGGCGTCCTTGCCCAGCGTTTTTGGGTCAACCGAGGCCAGCACCGGTTGGTACTGGCGCACGATCACGCGGCGCGCGGCCTCAAAGCCAGCATCCAGGAAGACGGCGCCAAACAGCGCCTCGACCGTGTCCGCAAGAATCGATGGCCGACGGAAGCCACCGCTTTTCAATTCACCTTCGCCCAGGCGCAGATACTGCGACAGTTCGAGGCGTTGGGCGATGTCCGCCAGCGAGGCCTGCTTGACCAGGTTGGCCCGCAGCCGCGACAGATCGCCTTCGTCGATTTTGGAATAGCGTTCAAACAGCATCGCCGCCACGACGAAGTTCAGCACGGAATCCCCAAGGAATTCCAAGCGCTCGTTGTGGCGCGCACCGTGACTGCGATGCGTCAGTGCCTGTTCAAGCAAGGCTGGATCACCGAAGTGGTGATCCAGGCGGTTTTCTAGCGTGGCTAGCGACATAATCAGTTGAACCGGCCGATGCGGCTGAGATCGCTGAAATTCATCCAGATGAAGAACGCGCGTCCGACGATATTGGCCTCAGGTACGAAGCCCCAATAACGGCTGTCCGCGCTGTTGTCCCGATTATCGCCCATGGCGAAATAACTGCCTTCGGGTACTTTGCAGCGTACCCCATTGCGGCTGTATTGGCAGTTTTCGCGGTGAGGAAATTGCCACATGGGCGAATAATCCTGCGGCTTGTTCTCATCTAGCAGTATCTTGTGCTCAACGTCGCCCAACTTCTCTTTATATTGTGCGATATACGACACACGATCCGGCTCGAAGTAGTCGCCGTCGCGAACGTGAGGCACCAGGGTGCCGTTCACATACAGTTTTTTGTCCAGATAAGCGATCTCGTCGCCCGGCAGGCCGACCACGCGCTTGATGTAGTCCACGTCCGGATCCACGGGATAACGGAACACGAAGACGTCGCCGCGCTGGGGCTTGCCGATATCCACGACCTTCTTGTCGATCACCGGCAGGCGCAAGCCATAGCTGAACTTGTTCACCAGGATCAGGTCGCCCGATTGCAGCGTCGGCAGCATCGAGCCCGAAGGTATCCGAAACGGCTCGACCACGAACGAACGCAGCATGAACACGAACAGGATGACGGGGAAAAAGCTGACGGCGTATTCCACCCACCAGGGCACGCGGCGCGCCACGTCACCGGCTTCGCGGCGCAGGCGTTCGGCTTCTTGCGCGTCCCCGATCAGCGCCGCATCGTACTGCGCCATTGCCGCTTGGGCCCGCGCTTCACGGCCACGCCGCAGCACCGCCAGATCAAGCACCCAGATAATGCCGGTCAAGACCAGCAGAACAAACAGGATCAGGGCAAAGTTCCAACTCATCAGCTAACCGCCTTCTTTTGGTTCTACTTGTCTTCCACTTGCAGGATGGCCAGGAACGCCTCCTGCGGAATCTCAACGCTACCCACCTGCTTCATGCGCTTCTTGCCGGCCTTCTGCTTTTCAAGCAGCTTCTTCTTGCGCGAGATGTCGCCGCCGTAGCACTTGGCCAGCACGTTCTTGCGCAACGCCTTGACGTTTTCGCGGGCGATGATTTCGGCGCCGATTGCGGCCTGGATCACCACGTCGAACATCTGGCGCGGAATCAGGCCGCGCATGCGGGTCACAACGTCGCGAGCGCGATGGCGCGCGTTGCTGCGGTGGACGATCACGGCCAGCGCGTCGACGCGGTCGTTATTGATTAGCAGGTCCACACGCACGACGTCGGCCGAGCGGTATTCCAGGAATTCATAGTCCATCGAGGCGTAGCCACGCGACACCGACTTGAGCTTGTCGAAGAAATCCAGCACGATTTCGGCCAGCGGAATCTCGTATACCAGGTGCACCTGGCGGCCGTGGTAGCTCATGTTGACCTGCGAGCCGCGCTTGTTATTGCACAGCGTCATCACCGGGCCGACATAATCCTGCGGCATGAACAGCGTGACCTTCACGATAGGTTCGCGAATGTCCTGGATCTTGCCGACTTCAGGCATGCGCGACGGGCTCTCCACGGTAATCACGGAGCCATCACGCTGCTCGACTTCATACACCACCGACGGCGCGGTAGTGATGATGTCCATGTCGAATTCGCGTTCCAGGCGCTCTTGCACGATTTCCATGTGCAGCAGGCCCAGGAAGCCGCAGCGGAAACCAAAGCCCAGCGCTTGCGAGACTTCGGGTTCGAACATCAGCGCGGCATCGTTCAGCTTGAGCTTGTCGAGCGAATCACGCAGCTGGTCGTATTCGGAGCTTTCGACGGGATACAGGCCGGCGAACACCTGGGGCTTCACTTCCTTGAAACCGGGCAGCGCGGACGGCGCGGGCTTGTTGGCCAGCGTGACCGTGTCGCCTACCTTGGCGTCTTCCAGCTGCTTGATGCCGGCGATGATGAAGCCGACCTCGCCCGCCGACAGGTGCGGGCGCTGCTGCGACTTGGGCGTGAACACCCCGGTCTGCTCGCACAGGTGGGTGGCGCCGGACGCCATCAGCAGGATCTTGTCCTTGGGCTTGAGCACGCCGTTGATGATGCGCACCAGCATGACCACGCCCACGTAGTTGTCGAACCACGAGTCGATGATCAGCGCTTGCAGCGGCGCTTCCGGGTCACCCTTGGGCGCCGGCACGCGGGCCACGATGGTTTCCAGGATTTCGTCAATGCCCATGCCGGTCTTGGCGCTGGCCAGCACGGCTTCCGACGCATCGATGCCGATGACGTCTTCCACTTCCTGGCGCGCGCCTTCGGGGTCGGCCTGGGGCAGGTCCATCTTGTTCAGGACGGGCACCACTTCCACGCCCAGCTCGATGGCGGTGTAGCAGTTGGCGACCGTCTGCGCTTCCACGCCCTGGGACGCATCCACCACCAGCAGCGCGCCTTCGCATGCCGACAACGAGCGGCTGACTTCATACGAGAAGTCCACGTGCCCCGGGGTGTCGATCAGGTTCAGGTTATAGACCTTGCCGTCGTTCGCCTTGTATTGCAGGGCGGCGGTCTGGGCCTTGATGGTGATGCCGCGCTCGCGCTCGATTTCCATGGAATCGAGCACCTGCGCCGACATTTCGCGATCCGCCAATCCGCCGCAGCGCTGGATCAAGCGATCGGCCAAGGTCGATTTGCCATGATCGATGTGGGCAATGATGGAGAAGTTGCGAATATGCTGCATGCTTGAAATTATAAGGGACGGAACACTCGGCAATAAGCCGGAAGACGCCGCCGCCTGCGAGGACACGGCTGACGAGAGGGGCGCTGACGGGACGAAACCCGGGCAAAACGAGGGGGCGCCCAAGCGCCCCCTCTTGCGGCAACCAGCCATTTTAGCCGGTCTTGGGCAAATTTTTCTGCCGGTGGGCCGCCCCCGGGTAAAAAGGCGGTCCAACCGGCCGAAGCCGCCCTACTTCGATGCGGGCACCGCGACCCACTGAGTCTGCTCGCCACGGCGGACCAGCAAACCGGCGGAACGGCTCTTGTCCAACTTGGCCACCAGTTCACCGAACTGCTTGGCGCCGGTGACATCGGTGTCGTTCAGAGCCAACACAATGTCGCCTTCCTGCAAGCCCGCCTTGGCCGCCGCGCCCTCGGCAACCTTCACCTGAACGCCGCCCTTGATGCGCAGCTTCTTTTGGACATCGGCCGGCACATCGACCACGCCCAGGCCTAGCGCGTTGGTTACTTCAGGCGCCGGCGCAGCCTTCTTCGCGGCAGCGGCCGCCTTCTCGGTCGGAATCTCGCCCACCTTGACCGACAGCGTCAGGTTCTTACCCTTGCGCCACACTTGCATGTCAGCGCGCGTGCCGGGCTTGGTTTCGCCGACGATACGGGGCAGATCGGACCAGCGCTTGATCGGCTCGTTGTTGAACTTGAGGATCACGTCGCCCGGCTGCACGCCCGCTTGTTCAGCGGGGCCGTCAGCTTCCACGCTGCTGACCAGTGCGCCTTCGGCCTTGGGCAGGCCGATGGCTTCGGCCACATCCTTGCCCACTTCGCCGATCTGCACGCCGACGCGTCCGCGCGTGACCTTGCCGGTGGCGCGCAGTTGGTCAACCACGCGCATCGCTTCGTCGATCGGGATGGCCAGCGAGATGCCCATGAAACCACCGCTACGCGAGATGATCTGGGAATTGATGCCCACCACTTCGCCGTCCAGATTGATCAGGGGCCCACCCGAGTTGCCGGGGTTGACGGCAACGTCGGTCTGGATGAAGGGCAGGTATTCGCCGGTATCGCGGCCGATTGCGCTGACGATGCCGGAGGTCACGGTGGAATCCAGGCCGAACGGCGAGCCGATCGCCAGTACCCATTGGCCCTTCTTCAATTTCTTGGGGTCGCCAATGACCAGCGGAATCATGTCCTTGGCTTCGATCTTGATGAGCGCCACGTCGGTGCGTTCGTCGGTACCGATCACCTTGGCCTTGAATTCGCGGCCGTCGGTCAGCGTGACGTAGATGTCGGTTGCGTCAACCACCACGTGGTTGTTGGTCAGGATATAGCCGTCGGTCGAAATGAAAAAGCCGGAGCCCACGCCACGCGGCACGGTGCGCTCTTCAGGCTGGGGCGGCTGCGGACGCTGGCGCGGCATGGGCGATTGCCCCCCGCCCGGCGGCTGCAGGTCTGGCCCGAAGAACCAGCGGAACAATTCGTACGGATCACTGCCGCCGCCCGGACCGGGGCCGCGCACGGGCACCGTGGCGGTCGTGCGGATGTTCACGACCGCGGGGTCCGCTTTTTCAACAATGCCCGTGAAGTCGGGCAGCGCGACCGTCGGGGTCTGCGCCGTCGCAACGGGCACGTAGGCCGTGGACATGAATACGCCCGCCGCCACGGCCACCACAAAGCGCCGGAAAAAAGCGTTCGACACCGTCATTGCTTTCATAAATTACTCCGAAGTTGCTGCTTGCTGCTTGTGGCTGTGGCGTGCGTCACTTGGGGGTGGCGGCCGGCGGTGCGGCCGTTGCCGCGGTCGGCACGTATTCGGTCGCTTGCGCCAGCTGTTCAAGCGTGGCCACGGGCACCTCGCCCACGGCCGTCAGCCAGAAATCAGCAATGCGCGTGCCATACACCGTGATAGAGCCACGCTGCGCGGGGCCCGGCGGAGGATGATGCCCGCGCTCACTGTCATAAGGTTCGATAAACACCGAGATGGCGGCCAGGCCATCGGACAGCACCATCTGGCTGACCGTTGCGCCGCGGCCCATTGATCGCGCCACCTGCATGATGACCTTGAAGCCCTTGGGCGCCGGAATGCGCCACCCCTGGGCCATCAGGTCCACTGGGGTCATCGAGGGTTCCAGCACCTTCCAGTCGCGCGTGCTCCAGCGGGAACTGAGCTGTTGCGGATCCACTTCGGAACCCAGGCGCAGCGACGTGAACGAGACCTGCTCAACCACACCCCGGGCGGCGTTGAGCGTTTGCGCCTTCAGCAGCAAATTCGTTTCAACGTCAGCGCACAGGCGGTAGCCATAACGCAGCTTGTCCAGCGGTTCGATCGTGATCAGGCGGCATTCACGGCCTGCCACCCGATGCAGCTTGGACTCGGTACGGATTTTGTAGTGTTCGGAAAGATTGGCCGGGTCGCCCAGCAGCAGGCCGGGAAACCGGTCGCCACGACGGCGCTCGATCAGCACGGTCTTGCGTTCCGGGATCAGGCATTGCACGTCGTCGTTGTGCCGCAGGTATTCGCGCGGCTGGCCATCCAGGATCTCAAGGCGCTCGCGCTCGCCGGTGCCGTCCAGCACATGCACCAGGCGCGATGACTGAATCATCTCGCCTTGCTGATACATGAAGACGCCCGCGTAGTCCTGCTTGCGCGCGGCCTGCTGAATGCGGGTCAGCAGTTGGACCACATCGTCCGTGGCCGGGGCCGCATCGGCGGCGCGCGCCGGCTCATGGGCGGACAGGAAAGCGGTCAGAAGCGTAGCGGCGAACCATCCCGCGCGATGGGCATGCCAGGAACCTGCGCGCGGCCAACGTGTCGGTAACGCTATCGCCATCAACGTCCTGCTCCGACGTCGAACGACACTTGACGCACCGCGCTGGGGCCCGCCATCTGGCGATGGGCCTCAAGGTAGTCGCGCAGGCCGGCGTCATCGGCGGCGGTGGCGGAAGCGGGCGTGCCGCTGGCATCGGCCAGCACACGCACTTCCGTTGCCGGCGTGCCAGTCAGGTAAGGCTGTGCCACCCAGGCAACCGTGGCAACCGCGGCCGCCACGGCCAGGCCCGACAGGCCGACCCGCAACGGCGAGCGGCGCCGGGGCGCCGCCACAATCGGCAGCTCCGCGTCCAGCGCGCGCGCCAATCGCGATTGGAACGCGGCGCTAGGGGTCAATGCCAGATCGGCATTGCGCAGGGAATCACCGATCAAATGATAGGTGTCCCAGGTCTGACGTCCTTCCTTGGACAACAGACTGGGAAGAATATCGTCGGAATCTTCTCCGTCCATCCAGGCGGAAACCGATTCCTCCCAGGAGGCCTCGGCGATTTCAACGGACTTGGCTGCTGTTTGCATGACTGCCACTCCTTACCAGCGACGCTCGGCATCGGTGCCAAGCAATGGACGCAATTTGGTTGCAATGGCCTCGCGCGCACGAAAAATGCGGGAGCGCACCGTACCAATAGGGCAGTCCATGCTCTGGGCGATGTCTTCGTAACTCATACCTTCGATTTCACGCAGGACAATTGCGGTGCGCAATTCTTCGGGCAATTCCTCGATTGCCGCGTTCACCGTCTCGGCGATTTCGCGGCTGGCGACCATGGATTCCGGCGTGCTTATATCGGTTAGGTTGTCGGTTTCGTTAAAAGTTTCACCGTCTTCCGTTTCTATCGCATTGGGTGCGCTGGGGCGCCGGCCTTGCGAGGCCAGCCAGTTGCGCGCCGTGTTGATGGCGATACGATACAACCAGGTGTAGAAGGCGCTGTCGCCCCGAAACTGGGGCAAGGCTCGGTACGCTTTGATGAAAGCTTCCTGGGCCACGTCTTCGATTTCCGATGGGTCGCGGATCATCCGGGCCAGCAGGCGCAGGATCTTGCGCTGGTACTTCAGCACCAGTAGATCAAACGCCTTTTTATCGCCTCGTTGAACGCGCGCGACCAACTCCGCGTCGACTTCGCGTTCGCTCATGACGCCTCCTGCGGGCGTGCCGCCTGCCGCGCTCGTTGCGCCGTGCCCGTCAGCAGGCATAACCGCCGCCAGGACTCGGGTTGCAACGTCCGCTGCCAGACGGTGAGGGTGATTGTGCTATTTGTAAAGACCGTACTCCCGGTGGGCAAAAGCTGCAAAGTGAGCGTAAGCCAGCGGGGGCCGCGCTGCTGATCCAGCAACCGCGCGTCTTGCCAGCCTTGCGGCTGACGCACCTGCCAACGCCCTGCCCCGGTTGCCGTACGTAATGCCGATACCGGGGACAGGCCGCTCCGTGCCGAGTGTAACAGCCCGGCCGGCACAAGCAGCAGCGCAACGAATGCCCAGCCGCCCATGCCTTGCCAAAGCGCTGCTACCGACGCGCAAGCCGCAGCGGCGGCGCCGGCCACCGCGCACAGGACGTGGCCATTGGCCGGCCGCCCGACGGGCACCCGAAATGACCAGCGCCCTGCCTCGGAGCCTTCCAAATCAGACCCGGCGAACGGCCATCGAGCCGTTGGTGCCGCCGAAGCCGAACGAGTTGGACAGGCCGATGTCGATCTTCATCTGCCGCGCTTCGTTCGCGCAGTAATCCAGATCGCATTCCGGATCTTGATTGAAGATGTTGATCGTGGGAGGGGAAACCTGGTTGTACACGGCCAAGGTCGTGAACACGGCTTCGATGCCGCCGGCCGCGCCCAACAGGTGGCCCGTCATGGACTTGGTCGAATTCACCACCAGCTTCTTGGCGTGATCGCCGAACGCCAGCTTCAGCGCGTCGGTTTCGTTCTTGTCGCCCAGGGGAGTCGACGTGCCGTGCGCGTTGACATACTGGATGTCGTCAGCGTTCAAGCCGCCGTTGCGCAGCGCGTTGATAACGCCGCGACGCGGGCCGTCTTTGTCCGGAGCCGTGATGTGGTGCGCGTCCGAGCTCATGCCGTATCCGGCGAATTCGCCATAGATGCGCGCGCCGCGCTTCTTGGCATGCTCGTACTCTTCAAGGACCAGAACGCCGGCGCCCTCGCCCAGCACGAATCCGTCGCGGTCGCGGTCCCAGGGACGCGATGCCGTTTCCGGGTCATCGTTACGGGTCGACAAGGCGCGCATGGCGGCAAAACCGCCGATACCCAGCGGCGACACGGTCGATTCCGCACCGCCAGCAACCATGACGTCCGCGTCGCCGTATTCGATCAGGCGCGCTGCGTCGCCGATGCAATGCAGACCGGTCGTGCAGGCCGAAACGACGGCGTAGCTGGGACCCTTCATGCCATAGGCAATGGACAAATGACCGGAGATCAGGTTGATCAGCGAACCCGGCACGAAGAACGGCGAGATGCGCCGCGGACCCTTGGCCATGTATTCGACCTGGGTTTCTTCAATGCGCGGCAAACCGCCGATGCCGGAACCCACGATGACACCAATGCGCTCGGCATTGGCTTCGGTGACTTCCAAACCGCAATCACGCCATGCCTGCATCCCCGCGGCCAGGCCGTAATGGATGAACGTATCCATCTGGCGGGCTTCTTTGCTTGAGATATAGGTGCTGATGTCGAAGTCTTTGACTTCGCCAGCAATGTGCGTGGTGATGGCCGAGGGATCGAAACGGGTGATGCGGCTGATGCCAGAACGTCCGTTGACGATATTGTCCCAAGCGGTGGTCAGGTCGTTTCCAACGGGAGAAACAATACCCAGGCCGGTGATGACGACACGTCGCTTCACGGATGACTCCTCAAACAGACAAAAGAAAGGCGGCTTTCGGGATGCGCTGCACGTGTGGCCCGCGCGAAAGCGGGTCGGGCATTACAACGCCCTTCCCGCACGCGGACCACACGGCAAATTCCTGAAACCGCCCCGTTTCCCGGCTGGCCCCGAATGTCGGGCAACCGGAACGATATAGGTTGAGCTTACTGCTTACCGTGCGAATTGATGTAGTCAATCGCTTGTTGCACGGTCGTGATCTTTTCGGCCTCTTCGTCGGGGATCTCGGTCTCGAATTCGTCTTCGAGCGCCATGACCAGTTCGACCATGTCGAGCGAATCGGCACCGAGGTCGTCAAGGAAGGAGGATTCGTTCTTGATCTCGGCTTCGTTAACGCCAAGTTGTTCAGCGACGATCTTCTTGACGCGCTGTTCGATGCTTTCCATGCAGATCTCCAATTGGGAAAAATCCCGCGAATTATAGCCAAGCGTAGAGGAAAGCAACGCCTGGCCGTGACAAAAATAACACCGCGCACTGGTTCTGTCGCCCGCAGGCACAGGAATATCGGTATGCGGCGTTTCCGGTTGAACTGCGCGACGGCCTGAGCCGCCTGGTGCGCAATTCGTGATTTATTGCATGTACATCCCGCCGTTGACGTGCAGGGTGGTGCCGGTAATGTAACCCGCTTGCGGCCCGGACAAAAAGGCCACCGCATGGGCGATGTCTTCGGGCGAGCCCAAACGGCCCAGCGGAATCTGTTGCAGCAGCGCCGTGGTCTGGCTCTCGGCCAGCGCGCGCGTCATGTCGGTGTCGATGAAACCCGGCGCGACGCAGTTCACGGTAATGTTGCGGCTACCCAACTCACGAGCCAGGGCGCGTGACATGCCCGACACGCCGGCCTTCGCGGCGGCGTAGTTGGCCTGGCCCGCATTTCCGCTGGAACCGACGACCGAGGTGACGTTGATGATGCGTCCCCAGCGGGCCTTCATCATGCTGCGCATCACGGCGCGCGACAGGCGAAAAACGGAGGTCAGGTTGGTGTCCAGCACAGCCGACCAGTCGTCGTCTTTCATGCGCATCGCCAACGTATCGCGGGTAATGCCGGCGTTGTTGACGAGGATGTGCGGGCCACCGCCGTCCTTGCCAAGCGCGTCAATCAGCGCGTCGCAGGCTTCGGCGTCGGTCACGTTCAGCACCACGCCACGGCCGCCCAGGGGCGCCAAGGCTTCGGTGATGGCGGCCGCGCCGGATTCCGTGGTGGCGGTTCCAACGACGGTTGCGCCGCGCGAGGCCAATTCCTGGGCAATGGCGCGGCCGATCCCGCGCGTGGCGCCGGTCACCAGCGCGATCTTGCCTTGCAGTTCGATCGAGTTGTCCATGTCTTTAATTTCCGTTAACGACGGCCAACGCGGCTTCAAGTGAAGCAGGATCGGTGATGGCCAGGCCGGTAAGTTCGGGGTCGATACGCTTGGTCAGTCCGGCCAGCACCTTGCCGGGACCGCATTCGATAACGTGCGTGACGCCTTGCGCCTTCATGGCGCGCAGGGTTTCCACCCAGCGCACAGGGTGCCATGCCTGACGCACCAGCGCATCGCGGATCGCGCCAGGTTCCGTGGGCGAGGCCACGTCAACGTTGTTGATGACCTGAATCTGCGGCACGGACACGGTGGCGTTCGCCAATGCGCCGGCCAACACGTCGGCGGCGGGCTTGAGCAGGCTGGAATGGAAAGGCGCGGACACCGGCAGCAGCAGCGCGCGTTTGGCGCCGGCGGCCTTGGCCAGTTCGCAGGCGCGTTCGACAGCGGCCTTGTGGCCGGCGATCACGACTTGCGCGGGCGCGTTGAAATTGACGGCTTCGACCACTTCGCCCTGGGCCGCGGCAGCGCAGGCATTGCGCACCGCGTCATCGTCCAGGCCCAGGATGGCGGCCATGGCGCCGGTGCCGACCGGCACGGCGGCCTGCATGGCGTCGGCGCGCACGCGCACCAGGCGCACCGCGTCTTCAAGCGCCAGCGAACCGGCGGCGGTCAGCGCGGCATATTCGCCCAGGCTGTGGCCGGCGACAACGTCCGGCTTGCGACCGCCAGCAGCGGTCCAGGCAGCGTAGAACGCCACGCCGGCCGTCAACATGGCGGGCTGCGTGTTCGTCGTCAGGTTCAGCTGTTCCACCGGGCCCTGCGCGATCAACGCGCCCAGGTCCTGGCCCAGCGCTTCAGAAGCACGCGCCACGGTATCCGTGACGGCAGCGACGCCCGACCAGGCATCCAGCATGCCGAGAGCTTGCGACCCTTGGCCGGGAAAGACAAAAGCAATTTTCATGATTGACCGGTTGGATTGATTCAGTATCTGTGTGGGATGTCAGGCGTGCCCTCGCGGCGGCGGCGCGCGATGCGCCATCCGCCGGGACGCGCACTTACATGCGAGCGAGTACCGAGCCCCAGGTGAATCCGCCGCCCACGCCTTGCATCAGGATGAGCTGGCCGGGCTTGACGCGGCCATCGCGGCGCGCGGCATCCAGTGCCAGCGGCACGCTGGCCGCGGAGGTGTTGGCGTGGCTATCAACGGTAATGACGACTTTCTCGACCGGCACGGCAAGCTTGCGCGCCAGGAAGTTCAAGATGCGCACGTTGGCCTGGTGAGGAATCAGCCAGTCGACGTCGGCGACCTCGATGCCGGCTTCGGCGCAGGTGTCGCGCGCCGAGCGATCCAGCACGGTGACGGCCTGCTTGAACACCGCTTGCCCGTCCATGCGCAGGAACGGGTCGCCGGTGACGTCGCCATAGGCTACGTTGCCCGCAGCGCTGAGGATCTTCATCTGGCTGCCGTCGGCATGCAACTGCGCGGCCATGATGCCGGGTTCGTCGGACGCCTTGAGCACCACGGCGCCCGCGCCGTCGCCGAACAACACGCACGTGCTGCGGTCGTTCCAGTCAAGAATGCGCGAAAACACTTCGGCGCCGATCACCAGCGCGCAACGGGCGCGGCCGGCGCGCACGAAGCTGTCAGCAGTGGTCAGCGCGTAGACGAAGCCGCTGCACACGGCCTGGACGTCGAATGCCGCCGACCCCTTGGCGCCCAGGTTGGCTTGCACGAGGCAGGCCGTGCTGGGAAACACGAAATCGGGGGTGGAGGTGGCGACGATGATGAGGTCGACCTCGGAGGCGTCCACGCCCGCATCGGCCAGCGCGCGGCGCGATGCTTCCGTGGCAAGCTGGCTGGTCGTGACGCCACGCTCGGCAAGGTGGCGCTGACGGATGCCCGTGCGCTCGACGATCCATTCATCGGACGTGGCGATATCGCGCGTCGCCAGTTCCGCAGCCAGTTCGTCATTCGAAACCACGCGTTCCGGCAAGAAACTGCCGGTGCCCGCGATTGCGGAATATTTCATTGCGGTATCCATCAAGCGGTGTCCCCAGCCACGTTCGCGGGAGGCGTTGCGGCGCCCTCTTCCGACTGAACGCGCTTGGTAATCTGAGCGACCGTCTGAGCGGTGCGCTCCAGCAGTTTACTCACTACGGCTTCACGGGCGCGCTGCAATGCAAAACCGTAGGCGTAGACATCCGCGGAACCGTGGCTCTTGATGACCACGCCGCGCAGGCCCAACAACGCCGCGCCGTTGTAGCGGCGGTTATCGACGCGGTTGCGCAGGCGGTTCAGCACGGGCTTGGCGATAGCCCCGGCCAGCAACGTGAAAATATTGCGTTTGAACTCTTCGTGGATGATGCTGGACAGCATCTTCGCCAGCCCTTCAACGGACTTGAGCACGACGTTGCCGACAAAGCCGTCGCAAACGACGACGTCGACCGTGCCCTTGAAGATGTCGTTGCCTTCCACGTTGCCGTAGAAATTCAAGGGGCTGCCGCGCAGAAGCTCGGCGGCTTCCTTGACGACTTCGTTGCCCTTGATGACTTCTTCGCCGATGTTGAGCAAGCCCACGGTCGGGCTTTCACGGTGGTCGACGGCTTGTGACAGCGCGGCGCCCATGATGGCGAATTGCAGTAGGTGCTCGGCCGTGCAGTCCACATTCGCCCCCAGGTCCAGCACCGTGGTGGCGCGGCCCGTCTGGTTGGGAATGGACGTGGCGATAGCGGGCCGGTCAATGCCGTCCAGCGTCTTGAGCACGTAGCGTGAAATGGCCATCCATGCGCCGGTGTTGCCCGCGGAAACGCAGGCGTCGGCACGCCCGTCCTTGACGGACTGGGCGGCCAGGCGCATGGAGGAGTCTTTTTTGCGGCGCAGGGCGACCTCGACCGGGTCGTCCATGGTGACGACTTCAGAAGCCGCCACGATTTCCATACGATCGCGCGCAACGTCGCGGTGCTCGGAGAGCGCCGCTTCGATCGCGTCGGGAAGCCCGACCAGCAATAGCCGGGTATCCGGAAATTGCCGGGCGAACTCGATCGCAGCCGGAATCGTGACGGGCAGACCGAAGTCTCCGCCCATACAGTCTATGGCGATGCGTATCACGGGTGCCAGGTATCAGCGTTCAGCCGAATTGGTCCGAGTACGAGTTCGGCCCGGGGGCCTTATTCGTCGGCCTTGGTCTTCAGGACCTTGCGGCCACGATAGAAGCCATTGGGGCTGATGTGGTGGCGCAGGTGCGTTTCACCGGTGTTCGGCTCGATGGCGGTCGACGGAGCAACCAGAAAATCGTGCGAACGGTGCATACCGCGCTTGGAGGGGGACTTCTTGTTTTGTTGAACGGCCATGATGACTCCTAGAAACGGGGCGCATTGTACGCGATGCGGCCCGATGTTGATCTCAATCTTTGTGCTTCAGTTGTTCCAGCACCGCAAACGGCGACGGACGCTTGACAGCGGGTTCTTCAGGAACTTCGCTGACTTTGGCCTGCGCGCCCGGGCATACATCATGCTTGGGCACATACGGAACGCTCAGAATGAGCTCATCTTCGACCTGGGCCAGCAGATCAAAATGATGTGAACCCACCACCTTTTCGGGTTGGTTGGACACAAAACCATTTCCTTCTTCGTCTTCGTCGTCGCTGCCGGCGGAATGACCGTCGGTAACATCACCGTTGGTAAAACCATCGTCAAGGTCGGCTTCAGACTTAACCAGCTGCAAGAGGACTTCGCTATCGACCGGATACACGAACGGCGCATTGCACCGTTGGCATACCAGCACCGGATTCGCCTGCACGTGAACATGCAGAAGCGGCCGGCCAAGCAACAGCCCTGACTTGCCAATCTCACCGCGCACGGACCACGTCACAAGCCCGGCATCGCCCGGCGGTTGTTCGGGTAACCCTTCAACCGCGCGCGTAAACCGCACAAGAGGTATGGTGCCTTGCGCTTGCTTGCCGCTATGGGCAAATGCGAATGCATCGATGCGCTTGATGATCAAATCCTTTGCATTTGCGAGATTCCACCGCACTAAGGCCACTGCACTCAGAGGCTTAAAGCTTTCGCCTTCGCGCTGCAAAAATCCCGCAAAACGTTAGATAATACTGCGACTTACGCTTTAACGTCAAATACCGCATGCCTTCAAAGCCTAGCCTGATCCTCGCTTCCAGCTCGCCTTACCGCAAAGAATTGCTATCGCGCCTGCGCCTGCCCTTTACCGCCGTTTCTCCCGATGTGGACGAAACGCCACAACCGGGCGAAACGCCCGACGCGCTGGCCTTGCGGCTGTCGGTGGCCAAGGCCATGGCCGTGGCGGCGAACCATCCGGGCAGCATCGTTATCGGGTCGGATCAGGTGGCGACCATCGACGGCCAGCCTATCGGAAAACCGGGCGACTTCCCGCGCGCCCAGGCGCAATTGCGGGCCCTGTCGGGCCAGATCGTGGAATTTCATAGCGCGCTGGCGGTTACGGACGGCCAGCGCATCGAGCAAGCCGACATCGTCACGCGTTGCCACTTTCGCCAGCTGTCAGAACGCGCCATCGACGCCTATCTGCGCGCCGAAGAACCCTACGATACCGCAGGCAGCGCCAAGGCGGAAAGCCTGGGTATTGCACTAATGGAAAGCATCCAGAGCGATGACCCGACCGCCATTATCGGGCTGCCGCTGATCGCGCTGACGCGCATGCTGGCGCAGTTTGGCCTGGATCCGCTGGACGCACCGGGCGGGCCGGCATGAGCGGCGCCCTGCACCTGATTCCCGTGGGCCTGGGCGATGCCCCGCCCGAACGCTGGTTGCCCGCCGACGTGCGTGCGCTGGCCGGACGCCTGGACACCTACATCGCCGAAAATGCCAAGACGGCACGCGCCTTTCTCAAACTGATCGGCACAACCCGCCCACTTCAGGAAATCACGATTCACACCCTGACGGACAAAATTGACGTCGGGCAGATCAACGCCTGGTTGGCGCCGGTCAAGCACGGCGCCGAAATCGGCTTGGTGTCCGAAGCCGGCTGTCCTGCCGTGGCGGACCCTGGCGCAAAAGTCGTGGACGCTGCGCACCGCCTGGGCATCACGGTCAAACCGTGGGTGGGCCCGTCGTCCATCCTGCTGGGTCTGATGGCCAGTGGGCTGGACGGGCAGCGCTTTGCCTTCCACGGGTACGCCCCGGTGGACCCGGCCGAGCGCGCCAAGCAGTTGAAAGCCTGGGAGCAGCATTCCGCCAAGCACAACCAGACGCAGTTGCTGATCGAAACCCCCTATCGCAACGCGGCCATGTTCTCCACCCTGCTGGCCGCGCTGAAAGGCGATACCAAGCTGTGCGTGGCCCGTTCGGTCACCACCGCGGACGAGTGGGTGGTCACGCACACCGTGGCCGACTGGAAAAAACTGCCGGCACCCCAACTCGACAAGCTGCCCACGCTTTTCCTCTATCTGGCCCGCTAACTCATGTTTCGCCTTATCACCACCCTGCTGGCCACGGCAGTGCTAGCCGGCTGCGCCGCGCGTGGCCCGGCCGGCCTGGATCTAGACACATCCATAACCGCCGTCGGCCAGGCCAGCCGCGTACGCAGCATCGTTCTGCACTACACCACGGTTGACGACGCCACCTCGCTCAAGCTGCTATCGCAGGGCAAGGTCAGTTCGCACTACCTGATCAACGACGCCGGGCGCGCCTATCGGCTGGTGGATGAAAATCGTGCCGCATGGCACGCCGGGGCCAGTTCCTGGTACGGCAATATCGCCATGAACAGCACGTCGATCGGTATCGAAATCGTCAACCCGGGCTGGACCGAAGGCGCCGACGGCAAACCCGTCTGGCACGCCTACAACGACCGTCAGGTGCGGGCGCTGACGATCCTGCTGCGCGATCTGATCCAACGCCATGGTGTGGCGCCCGAAAACGTCGTGGGGCATAGCGACATCGCGCCGCAGCGCAAGGTCGATCCCGGCCCACTGTTCCCTTGGAAGGCCCTGGCGGCGGCCGGTATCGGCCGCTGGTACGACGAGGCCGGCGCGGCCCAGCATCTGGCTCGGTTGCAGGCCCAAGGATTGCCCGACGTGGCATGGTTTCAGCAGCAGTTGCAGCGGCTGGGCTACGCCTGCGGGCAGGACGGCAAGCTGGACCCCGCCACGATCAATACGCTGGCCGCATTCCAGATGCACTACCGGCCCAGCTTGCACGACGGCCAGCCAGACCTGGAAACCGCCGCGATCATGTTTGCAATGCTGTAGGCGCGTCAGCGAGCGCGGCGGCGCCACCACGCCACGATGCGCCAGCCTAGCAGCAGCGCCAGCACGGCGGCGTACAAGGCCGGCTGGGTCAGGTCATTCTTGCCCGCCTTGTGCCACCAGTAATGCAACACCGCCAGCAGGCCGATCGCATAAATGGCGCGGTGCAATTGCTGCCAGCGTTTGCCCAGGCGGCGCATCGCCCACTGGGTGGACGTAGCCGCCAGCGCCGTCATCAGCACGAACGCTGCGAAACCCACGGTGATGAAGGGACGTTCGCCGATATCCTGCAACATTGCCGCGGGGTCCAGCCCTCGGTCCCACCAGACCCAGGCCATGAAATGCATGGCGCCGTAAAAAAACGCGAACAGGCCGCACATGCGGCGCACGCGCACCAAGGCGGGCTGCCCCGTCAGGCGACGCAGCGGCGTGATCGACAGCGTCACCAGCAGGCAGACAAGCGTCCAGGTACCGGACGAACGAGTCAGGAATTCGACCGGGTTGGCGGTCAGCCCGTTATCCATGCCCAGCCACACCCAGCGCGCGAACGGCGCCAGGCCCAGCAGGAACAGGACCGGCTTGAAGCGCCCGAAAGTCTTGGCGGAAAGCTGCGTCTTGGCGGGCGGTGCGGCGGCTCGCCGGGAGGAAACCTCGGACATGGCGTTATTCAGTAATTCGCCTTCAGGTCCATGCCCTGATAAAGCGATGCCACCTGTTCGCCATAGCCGTTGAACATCAGCGTCTTGCGCTTAGGGCTGAACAGGCCGTCTTCGCCAATGCGGCGCTCGGTTGCCTGGCTCCAGCGCGGATGCGGTACGTTCGGGTTCACGTTGGCGTAGAACCCGTATTCCTGGGGCGCCGCCTTGATCCAGGAAGATTCCGGCATTTTTTCCACCAGACGGATCTTGACCAGCGATTTGGCCGACTTGAATCCATACTTCCAGGGCACGGCCAGGCGCAGCGGCGCGCCGTTCTGGTTCGGCAGCACCTTGCCGTAGACGCCAAACACCAGCATGGCCAGGGGGTTCATGGCCTCGTCGATGCGCAACGCCTCGACGTAGGGCCATTCCAGGATCGCGGCGCGCACGCCGGGCATGTTCTCGCGCTGCACTGCCGTGACGAATTCCACGTATTTGGCATTGCCGGTGGGTTCCACCTGCTTGAGCAACTCGGACACCGAATAGCCCACCCACGGAATCACCATCGACCAGCCTTCGACACAGCGCAGCCGATAGACCCGTTCTTCCATGGGCGCCAGCTTGAGCAGATCGTCGATGGAGAATGTGCGCGGCTTGCCCACCTCGCCTTCGACGCTGACCGTCCACGGACGCGTCTTCAGCTTGCCGGCATTGGCGGCAGGGTCGCCCTTGTCGACGCCGAATTCGTAGTAGTTGTTGTAGGACGTGATGTCGGCAAGCGATGTCTGCTTGTCCATGACGCTGAGCGACCCGTTGGGCTTGCCGGTCAGTGTGCCGGCGTCTTGGGCGAACGCGCTGCGCGCAGCCCAGCCGGGCAGCCCCACGGCGGCGGCCGTGAGCCCCGCGCGCAACATGAGGTCGCGGCGCGAACGCCAGACCGCTTCGTCGGTAATTTCGGACGGGGCAATATCGTGGGGCTTGCGTATCAACATCGTGGTCTCCGGTTCACCGACCGTCGGCCGTAGCCGCCGGGTACAAGTCATAGACGCTGCGCCGCCCCATGATATTCCGCGGCGGCGCGCCCCGTGTGCGATCTTTCCCGGATCAGGCGCCGGCCGACACCCGGGGCAGCAGCCATTCACGCACCAGCGGCACGCTATCGAGCACCGCCTGTGGCGCACAACCCTGAAGCTCCTTCACGGTATGCGCGCCATAGGTCACGCCCAGGCCGTGCACGCCCGCATTGACCGCCATCTGGAGATCATGCGAGGTGTCGCCCACCATCACCACGCGAGCGGGGTCCACGTCCAGCTCCTGCATGAGCTCGTGCAACATCGCGGGATGCGGCTTGCTGAAGGTTTCGTCCGCCGTGCGCGTGGCGTCAAACAGCGGACCCAGGCCCGTTGCCGCCAGCGCGCGGGTCAGGCCGACCCGGCTTTTGCCGGTGGCCACCGCCAAGCGCACGTTCTGGTCGGCCAGGGTCTGCAACAGTTCGGGAATGCCGTCGAACAGGCGCAGTTCGGGGTCGCGCAGCAGGTAGTGGGTGCGGTAGCGCTCAAGAAAGCGCGGCATCATCGCCTGCGTCAGCTCCGGCACGGCACGACGCAACGCGCTTTCCAGGGACAGACCAATCACCCAGCTAGCCTCGGACGCCGACGGCACCGCCAATTCCAGGTCCCGGCAAGCGCCCTGGATGGCGGCCACGATGCTGTGCGTGGAATCCATCAGGGTGCCATCCCAGTCAAAAACGACCAGCGAATACGACGACATAATCAGACCGACTCCAGTTGTTTCAGTATTTTTTGGCAGGCGGGCGGCAGCTCGGCGGTCAGGGTCATGGGCTCGCCGGTGACCGGGTGGGCCAGAGTCAATTGATGAGCATGCAGGAACATCCGACCGAAACCCATGCGCGAAAATTCCGCGCGCACGTCGTCATGCCCGTATTTGTCATCACCCACAATGGGAAAGCCGCTGGCCGCCAGGTGCACCCGGATTTGATGCGTACGACCGGTGCGCAGTTCCGCGTCGACCAGACTGTAACCGCCGAAACGCTGCTTGAGCGTGATGATGGTGTGCGCGGTCTGGCCGTCGGGGTCGACCTTAACGCGCCGCTCGCCGGATTGCGTCGTCCATTTGGACAGGCCCAGCTTGATGTGCTGGCGGTCATTCACCCAATCGCCCTGGACCAGCGCCAGATAGTGCTTGTCGCCCTTGCCTTCGCGCAGCATCGCGTGCAGCGCCAGCAAGGCGCTGCGTTTCTTGGCCACCATCAACAGCCCGGACGTTTCGCGGTCCAGGCGATGCACCAGTTCCAGGAACTTGGCATCGGGCCGAGCGGCGCGCAGTTGCTCGATCACGCCGAACGACACCCCGCTGCCCCCATGCACCGCCACGCCGGCGGGTTTGTCCACCACCAGCAGGGCGTCGTCTTCGAACACCACGGGGAACTCGGCGCCCGGCACCGGGCGCGGCTTGCCCGGGTCGGGCAAGCGCAAGGGCGGGATGCGGACGATGTCGCCGGCGACGATGCGATAGTCGACCGAGATGCGTCCCTTGTTGACGCGCACCTCGCCGCCACGGATGGCCTTGTAGATGTGGGTCTTGGGCACGCCCTTGCACAAGCGCATCAGGAAGTTGTCCAGACGCTGGCCGGCGTGTTCGCCATCGACCTCCACCATACGGACGGCGGGGGCGGCTTTAGAGGGGGATATGGGGGAGGAAGTTTCTTTGCGCATTGCGGAAAGCGACATATAATCGGGACAGCCTTAAGGGGCTGAACTAGCCGCCTGGCGTAGAGATGCAAACAAGTACGCAACTCCGTCGAGCGCGCGGGCCGCTATTGTACTGCCTGCTGATTCAACCCCTGGGTCTCTTGGTCGCCGGCGCAACCGCGCCCTGCCGGATAGTGGTGTGGCATTCACTTTGCCCGCTGTCCCAGCAGGTCCGTTGCATGCCGCAAGCGGCTCTGAAGCACTGCAAGAATCGTCGCATATTTAAAGCACCAGCTGCGTGTAGGCAACCAATCCGACCGCAACTGCCGTTCACAGCAATTTTTCCGTCAAACCACATTCAGTGAAGCTGACCCTCCTGCTGACAGAACCCCGTGCCCCACGGCACGACGTGCCCGCCTGACCCGCGGCGGATACGCCTGGGCGCCGCCCAGGTACGGTCCGCATTTCTTGCCCGCTTCAGCCGCAGCCCGAGTGACCCGAGGTCACGCGCCGATATCGGCGCGTCATGACAACGGAGAAACCCTCTCATGAAGCGCATGCTGTTCAATGCGACGCATCAGGAAGAATTACGCGTCGCTATCGTTGATGGGCAAAAACTCATCGACCTCGACATCGAGACTGCCGGCCGCGAACAACGCAAAGGCAACATCTACAAAGGTGTCATTACCCGGATCGAACCCGGCCTGGAAGCTTGCTTCGTCAACTACGGTGAAGACCGTCACGGCTTTCTGCCCTTCAAGGAAGTTGCTCGCAGCTTCTTCAAGGAAGGCGTCGATGTCCGTAGCGCCCGCATCCAGGATGCGCTGCGCGAAGGCCAGGAACTGATCGTTCAGGTCGAAAAAGAAGAACGCGGCAACAAGGGCGCAGCCCTGACCACGTTCATCTCGCTGGCTGGCCGCTACTTGGTCCTGATGCCCAACAACCCCCGTGGCGGTGGCGTTTCGCGCCGCGTCGAGGGCGAAGATCGCCAGGAACTGCGCGACACGATGGAGCAGCTTGAGCTGCCCCAGGGCATGAGCATCATTGCCCGCACCGCCGGCATCGGCCGCAATGTCGAAGAGCTCCAGTGGGACTTGTCCTACCTGTTGCAGCTGTGGACCGCCATCGACGGCGCTGCCCGCGACAACTCCGCGCCGATCCTGATCTACCTGGAATCCAGCCTGGTCATCCGGGCCATCCGCGATTATTTCTCGCCCGAAATCGGCGAAATCCTGATCGATACCGACGAGATCGCCGATCAGGCCACCGCCTTCATGAGCGTGGTGATGCCGGACAACGTCCAGCGCGTCAAACGCTACCGCGACGACATCCCGCTGTTCTCGCGCTTCCAGATCGAACACCAGATTGAAACGGCGTATTCGCGCACGGTGCAACTGCCGTCCGGCGGCGCCATCGTGATCGACCACACCGAAGCACTGGTTTCCGTTGACGTGAACTCGGCCCGCTCCACGCGCGGCGCCGACATCGAGGAAACCGCGCTGCGCACGAACTCTGAAGCGGCCGACGAAGTGGCCCGCCAGTTGCGCTTGCGCGACCTGGGCGGCCTGATCGTCATCGACTTCATCGACATGGAAGACAGCAAGAACCAGCGCGCCGTCGAACAGCGCCTGCGCGATGCTCTCCATTTCGACCGTGCCCGCGTGCAGATGGGCAAGATTTCGCGCTTTGGCCTGATGGAACTGTCGCGTCAGCGCCTGCGCCCGGCCCTGAACGAAGGCTCGCACATCACCTGCCCGCGCTGCAACGGCACCGGCGTGATCCGCGATGCGGAATCCAGCGCCCTGCACGTGCTGCGCCTGCTGCAAGAAGAAGCCATGAAGGAAAACACCGCGGCGGTCCACGCCCAGGTGCCGGTGGATGTTGCCACCTACCTTCTGAATGAAAAGCGCGCCGACATCACCAAGATGGAAGCCCGCCTGAAGGTCAACCTGATGCTGATCCCGAACAAGCATCTGGAAACGCCGCATCACCACATCGAACGCCTGCGCCATGACGACCCGCGCCTGGAAGAGCTGAAGACCAGTTTCGAACTGGTGGAAGCTCCCGCCACGAACGCGCCGTGGCAACCGCGCGAAAGCGAAATCAAGGCGCGCCCGGAAGCTCTGGTCAAGGGCATCACGCCCTCGCAGCCGGCCCCGGTCTCGTCCACGCCGGCCGCGCCCGCCGTTGCGCCCGCCGCACCGGCTGCCGCAACGGGCGGCCTGGGCGGCTTGTTCAAGCGCCTGGTCGGCTGGCTGACCGGTGGCTCCGAAGCCGCCAAGCCGGCCCCCACCGCCCAGGAAGACAGCGCCAAGCGCGCCGCCTCTGGTCGCGGCAAGGGTCGTGCCGGCCATGATGGCCAGGAACGCCGTGGTGAACGCCATGGCTCGGATCGCAACCGCAACAATCGCCGTGGCGAATCGCGCGGTGAAGGTGCCGAGGGCGGCGAAGGCAGCCGCCACCACGCCCGTGGCAACCGCCGTGGCGAAGGCGAACGCGGTGACCGCCAGGATCGTGGCGATCGCAGCAACCGCGGTGAAGGCCGTGGTGATCGCGAAGGCCAGGCGGCGCAAGCCGTCTTGGCGTCCAACCGCCCCGACCAAGCTGAACTGGCCAATGGCGACGATACCGGCGCCGGTCGTAACCGCCGCCGTGGCCGTGGCCGCAACCGCCGCGAAGAAGGCCAATCCGACGCGCCGATGAGCGAACAGGAAAGCATGGTGGCCGCGCTGGCGCAGTCCGTTGCGACCGCCCTGCCCGATACCACCAAGCCCGCCGCCGAACCGTCGACGGACGCCGCTGACGCCGCCGAGCAAACCGCCGATGGCATGCCCCTGGCCGAAGGCGCTGAAGGCGCCGCCGATCCGGAACGCAAGCGCCGCCGCCGCCGCAGCCGCCGTGGCCGCCGCAGCCAGGACGAAGCAGGTCTGGCCGGTAGCGACGAGCAACTGGACGACGGTTCCGACGACGACATCGCCGATCAAGCTGAAGGCATCGCCGCCCAGGCAGCGCCGGTAGAAACCGCTACCGCCGCGCCGGTGCAGACGCAGGCCGTCGACACCAAGGTGACGGAAGCACAAGCCGTCGAAGCGCAGCCCGCCAAGGTCGAAGCACCGGCTCAGGCGCCGGTTCAGGCTCCGGTGGAAACGCAGACCCAAGCACCCGCCCACGCCCCGGCTCAAGCCCCGGCCCAAGCTCCGGTCCAGGCCCCGGCTGAAGCCCCGATCCAAGCCGCCGCTGTGGACGCTCCTGTCGAGGCCACCAAGCCCGCCGCCGTACAAGCCGCCGAGCCCGTGGTCCAGCCCGTACAAACGGCTGCTTCGGTGACCGAGCCGGTTGCCGTGCAGGCCGCTGAGCCGGCCCAAGCTCCGGCTGAAACGCCGGTGAAGGCCGCCGAGGTGGAACCCGTCGTGACGGCGCCCGCTCCGGTTGGCGAACGCGAAGCCCCGGCCGCAGCACCGGCTGCCGCAGCACCAGGTGCCGCAGCGACGGCTGCCGCAACCCCGGCTGCCTCCCCAGCCCCCACCGTGTCGCAGCCTATCGTGGTACCGGCAGCCACGCCGTCGGCCAAGGCCCAGGCCTTGCATGACGTCGTCAACGCCGCTGGCTTGAAGTGGGTGGAAACCGATCCGGACCGCCACGCTCAGACCCAGCTGCGCATTGCCGCCGCGCATACGCCGACCCGCCTTGGCCGCGAGCGCAAGCCGGTTGCCACCGTGTCGAACGAACCCCTGGTTCAAGTCGAAACGCGCCACTAAGCCGCTGGCACGCCAAAAAGCCTCCGTCGCATGACGGGGGCTTTTTTTCGTCCGTCGCCAACACCCCCACGATCCACAGACGAAAAAAAACCCTCGGTGACGAGGGTTTTATGGTCTTGCCGGAAAGCGGCTTAGAACTGGTACGTGTAGGTCAACTGCACCAGATCCAGCCCGGGATTCGGGCGCTTGATGCTGGCGTTCGAAAAGTGCGAATAGCGCACGCCGATGCGGTTGTTCGGCGTCAGCAGAAAGCCCATGCCGACGTGGTCGCCAAACTGGAAGGCGGTACTGATGTTTTCGTCCGCGAAGCGCGTGCTGGAAAACACCGTCGCGCCGATACCGGCTTCGAGGTAGAAACGTTCGCCGGTCCACCAGCGGAACATCGGGATAGCATTGAGCTGCCACACATGGCCCGGGGAACGCGAGCCGTCCGCCCACCAGTACGAGGCGCCCAATTCGGGCGTGAGGTCAAGGCGACCCCAGTTGCCGCCGAACTGATGCGTCCAGACCGACGGCGTTTCGTAGTTCAAGGTAATGCGCTGGTAATGGTCGCCGATGCCGTAATGCATGCTCACGCCACCCTGCGTACCTTCCGACGATTGGGCGCTGGCCACCGTGGCGGCGCCTGCCATTGCCAAACCGACGAGGCTTGCGAGCAGTTTCTTGTTAGTCAACAGCATGGGGTAACTCCGAAGATTTGGGTCTAACCGGCAACATAGCAAAATACGGGTCGGATGGCTTGAGCCTTGTAGCAATAAGGCAACAAATTTGCCGTGGAAAACACTGTTCCGAAAAGCGCCGTCACAATCGATACGAGATCCGGTAAGCAGCGTCACAAACCGGTGGCGGCTCAAACGGAAAATGCCGTCGAAAGCGAGAGCTTTCGACGGCATTATTTGTTGCGACTACCCGTCAGGCAGTAACGACGTCCGCCGGCTGGTTCGTCAGCAGCGCCAGCAGACGCGCAATTTCCTCACGCAGCTGGCGGCGGTCCACCACCATATCGATAGCGCCCTTTTGCAGCAGGAACTCCGAGCGCTGGAAGCCTTCCGGCAGCTTTTCGCGCACGGTCTGCTCGATCACGCGCGGGCCGGCAAAGCCGATCAGCGCCTTGGGCTCGGCAATGACCACATCGCCCATGAACGCAAAACTGGCCGACACGCCGCCCATGGTGGGGTCGGTCAGTACGCTGATAAACGGCAGGCCGGCCGCCGACAGGCGGGTCAACATGGCGTTGGTCTTGGCCATCTGCATTAGCGAAAGCAAGCTTTCCTGCATGCGCGCGCCGCCAGATGCGGCAACACAGATAAACGGCGTCTTGTTGTCCAGGGCGGCTTGGGCGCCGCGCGCGAAGCGCTCGCCCACCACCGAACCCATCGAACCGCCCATGAATTCAAATTCAAAGCAGGCCAAGGTGGCCGGCACACCGCGAATCGAACCGCTCATGACCACCAGCGCATCGGATTCACCGGTTTGCTTGACGGCCTCTTGCAGGCGCTCGGGATACTTGCGCGTGTCCTTGAACTTCAGCGAATCCACGGACCGCGTGTTCTGGCCAATTTCAACCCGGCCTTCCATATCCAGCAGCGAATCGATCCGCGCGCGAGCGCCGATACGCATGTGGTGGTCGCACTTGGGGCACACGTGCAGATTGGCCGCCAAGTCTTCGCTGTACAGCACCGATTCGCACGACGGGCATTTCACCCACAGGCCTTCGGGAACGCGGCGGGCGCCGCTGTCGCTGGTTTTATTGATGCGAGGAGGCAGGAGTTTTTCGATCCAGCTCATTGATTTTTCATCCCGTTAGAGGGCGCGTCCGGCCGTTCAGGCCGACGCGCCGTCTCGTTTTACTTGATCCAGCGCGAGCCGGATGGTGCGCAGCCAGCCGCTGGCGGCGGTGACTGCAGCGTTGGTTTGCTGGGCAGCCGGGGCGTTCGCCACCGCCTGCTCCATCGTTTCAATCAGTTTGCTGCCGATGACAACGGCGTCCGCCACGCGAGCCACGCGCTGCGCGCTTTCAGCGTCGCGGATACCGAAACCCACGCCAACCGGAATGTCGCCCATGTGGCGGCGAATGACGGCCACGCGTTCGGCCACATCTTCGGTATTGAGCGACCCGGCGCCCGTGACGCCCTTGAGCGACACGTAATACACATAGCCGCGCGCCACTTTTGCCACGGCCTGGATGCGCGCTTCGGTGGAGGTGGGCGCCAGCAGGAAAATGGGGGCAATGCCGTGCGCGCCCAGGGTGGCCGCGAAGTCGATGACCTCTTCAGGCGGATAGTCCACGACCAGCACGCCGTCTACACCCGCGCGTTCGGCGTTGGCGGCAAATTCAGCCTGGCCCATGCGTTCGATGGGGTTGGCGTAGCCCATCAGCACCACCGGCGTGGTGGTATCGCGCTGACGGAACTCGGCCACCAGTTCCAGCACACGGGCCAAACCCACGCCTTGCGCAATGGCGCGGTCAGCGGCGCGCTGGATCACGGGGCCGTCGGCCATCGGGTCGGAGAACGGTACGCCGAGTTCGACGATGTCGGCGCCGGCTTCCACCAGCGCATGCATCAGGGCAACCGTAGCCGCGGGCGACGGGTCGCCGGCCGCGATGTAGGGAATCAGCGCGGCCGAACGGCCGGATTCGGCGGTACGCGCGAACGCGGCCGCGATACGATCAGTGCGAGTTGTCATGGTGTTAGAGCTCGATACCGGCACGTTCGGCGACGGTATGCATGTCTTTGTCGCCACGGCCCGACAAATTGACCAGAATGACGGCGTCGCGCGGCAGCGTGGCGGCCATCTTCACGGCCTGGGCGATGGCGTGGGACGATTCCAGCGCCGGCATGATGCCTTCGATACGGCAGCAGTCATGGAACGCCTTCAGGGCCTCATCGTCGGTGATCCCCACGTATTCCGCACGGGCCGAGTCCTTCAGCCACGCGTGCTCGGGACCCACGCCGGGGTAGTCCAGGCCGGCCGAAACCGAATGCGTTTCCTGTACCTGGCCGTCGGCGTTCTGCATGACGTAGGTGCGGTTGCCGTGCAACACGCCCACCTGCCCCGCTGCCAGCGAAGCGGCGTGCTTGCCGCTGTCCATGCCCTCGCCCGCCGCTTCGACACCGATAAGGCGCACGTTTTCGTAGGGGATGTAGGGGTGGAAGATGCCCATGGCGTTGGATCCGCCGCCCACCGCTGCCACGACGTAGTCGGGCTGGCGGCCGATGGCTTCGGGCATCTGCGTCAGGCATTCGTTGCCGATCACGGTCTGGAAATCACGCACCATGCGGGGATAGGGGTCGGGACCCGCCACCGTGCCGATGATGTAGAACGTGTTTTCGATGTTGGTGACCCAGTCGCGCATGGCTTCGTTCAGCGCGTCTTTCAGCGTGCGCGAACCGGAGGTAACCGGCACCACCGTGGCGCCCAGCAGCTTCATGCGGTAGACGTTAGACGCCTGGCGATGAATGTCTTCGCTGCCCATGTAGACCACGCATTCCATGCCGTAGCGCGCGGCCACCGTGGCGGTTGCCACGCCGTGCTGGCCGGCGCCGGTTTCGGCGATGACGCGCGGCTTGCCCATGCGCTTGGCCAGCAATGCCTGGCCGATGCAGTTGTTGATCTTGTGTGCGCCGGTGTGGTTCAGGTCTTCACGCTTGAACCAGATTTGCGCGCCGCCCACCATTTCCGACCAGCGTCGGGCGTGGTAGATCGGGCTGGGCCGGCCGACAAAGTGCTTGAGTTCGTAGTTGAACTCTTCCAGGAAGGCGGGATCGACACGGTAATGGTCATAGGACGCGCGCAGCTCGTCGAGCGCGTGCATCAGCGTTTCCGCCACGAAAACACCGCCATAGGGGCCAAAATGGCCCTGGGCATCCGGAAAGTCGTAAGGTTTCACCAAGCATCTCCCCCGGTATCGCGACAGGCCACTGCCAGCCGCAAATCCGGTTTGCAACCCGTCATTTTACCTGAGCCGGCCGGGGCCGGGGTCCGCGCAGCGGTCCCCTCCCCGCCCGCCACCCGCTTACAGCGACTGGCCCAGGCGACGCAGGAACGTCTCGCAAGACGCCATTTGGTCGATGGCCACGAATTCGTTGGGCTTGTGGGCCTGTTCGATATGACCCGGGCCGCAGACCACGGTGGGGATGCCGATGCCCTGGAACAGACCCGCTTCGGTGCCATACGCCACCTTGCGCGTGCTGCGATCTTCGGTCAGCGCCCGCACCAGCTGGGTAATGGCGGCTTCTTCGGAGGCCTCCAGCGCGGGGGCCGCAGCGCCCGTCTCGATCTCGATGGTAGCGCCGTCAAATTCGGCCTGCATGCGCGGCAAGAGCTCATCACGCACGTATTTCTCGACTTCGGCCTGGATCTGGTCGGGTTGCATGCCCGGCAAGTTGCGGAATTCGTAGGTGAATTCGCACAACTCCGGGATGGTGTTGACGGCGATGCCGCCCCGGATCTGGTTGGTGGTCATCGTGGAGAACGGCACGTCGTAGAACTGGTCGTACGGGCCGTTGGCCTTGAAGCTGTCTGCCAGGTCGCGGATGCGGCAGATCAGGCGGGCGGCGTATTCGATGGCGTTGCAGCCGCGCGGGGTCAGCGACGAATGCGCGGCCTTGCCGTGGACCTTGCAGCGAAACAGGTTGATGCCCTTGTGCGCCACCACCACCTGCATGCCGGTGGGTTCACCCACCACGCAGCCTTCGGGGCGGATGCCGCGTTCGTGCAGGTCGGCCAGCATGTACGGCGCGCCGGCGCAACCGACTTCCTCGTCGTACGAGAACGCCAGGTGGATCGGCTTTTTGCGCGGCATGGCCATGAATTCCGGCACCAGCGCCAGCGAACCGGCGATGAAACCCTTCATGTCGCAGGCGCCACGCCCATAGAGAAGGCCGTCTTTTTCAACGAGCTTGAACGGGTCCGTGCTCCAGTCCTGGCCATCCACGGGCACCACGTCGGTGTGGCCCGACAGGACGATGCCGCCCTGCTGGTTGCCGTCTTGCGCCGGCAAGGTGGCGAACAGGTTGGCCTTGGTGCGCTCGGGGTTGTGCGCCAGCCACGCGTCCACGCCCTGGCCCTTGAGCCAATCACGGACGGTTTCGATCAGGGCAAGATTGGAATTGCGGCTGGTGGTATCGAAACCCACCAGCGTTTCCAGCCAGGTGCGCGCGTTCATGTCACTTCTCTTTGGGGGGAAAAGCGACAAGTGTAAAGCCAGGAAGCGCCCGCGTCTTGGACGGTGGGGCCGACCGTTCACCGGTTAAGCGCCTAGAATGTCGCCGGATTGAATTACGCCCCCAAGGAGAAACCGTGCAGCACAAAGCAGTTCCCACACGCAACATCGTGGCCGCAGTCATAGGCAACGCCCTCGAATGGTATGACTTCCTGGTCTTCGCGTTCATGACGCCGATTATCGCGAAGCTGTTTTTCCCCACCGACCCCAACCTGCCCGGCAGTGAACTGAACGCCATCCTGATGACCACGGCCATCTTCGGCGTCGGCTTCTTCATGCGCCCGGTGGGCGGCATCATCCTGGGGATGTACGGCGACAAGAAAGGCCGCAAGGCCGCCATGGTGATGGTGACCTCGCTGATGGCCGTGTCGATTGCGCTGATCACGGTGGCCCCGACCTACCACGCCGCCGGCATCCTGGCCCCGATCTTCATCCTGATCGCGCGCCTGTTGCAGGGCTTCTCGGCGGGCGGCGAATTCGGCACGTCGACGGCCTTGCTGATCGAAATGGCGCCCAACGGCAAGCGCGGCTTCTACGGCTCGTGGCAAATGGCCGGCCAGATGCTGGCGCTGCTGATCGGCGCGGCCTGCGGCACGCTGATCACCGAGTTCTTCACGCAAGAGCAGATCGCGGCCTGGGCCTGGCGCATTCCGTTTGCCTTCGGCCTGGTCATTGTTCCTATCGCGATCTATATCCGCAAGAACATCGACGAAACCGAAGTCTTCAAGCAGATGCAGGAAGAAGACCGCCAGGCCGCCGCGCGCGGTGAAGTGCAACGCCTGAGCCTGGTGCAGATGGTCAAAACCCACACGCGTGAAACGCTGATCGGCGTGGGCCTGGTGGTGACCGCCACCGTGTCCATCTACATCACCTTCACGTATCTGGTCACGTATTCGACCCAGATTCTGAAGCTGCCGCTGAAGGACACCTTCATGGTGCAGATGGCTGGCGCCGCGCTGATGGTGCTGATGACGCCGTTCATGGGCGCCTGGTCCGACCGTATCGGCCGCCGCCCGCTGGTGATCGGTTCGCTGATCGGCTACCTGATCGTGCTGTATCCGCTGTACTACTGGCTGTCGGATGCGCCGTCGATCGGTCGCCTGCTGACCGTGCAAATCGTGGTCTGCATCTTCGTGTCGGCCTTCTTTGGCGTGTTCAGCACGGTGATGGCGGAATTGTTCCCGGCGCGCGTGCGTTCCGTGGGCTTGTCCCTGGCCTACAACGTGGCCGTGATGATCTTCGGCGGCTTCGCCCAGTTCATCGTGACCTGGCTGATCAAGACCACCGGTTCGCCGATGGCCCCGGCCTACTACGTGATGTTCGGCGTGGCGCTGGGCCTGATCGCCTCGTTCTTCATGCGCGAGCGCGCGCACGAACAGCTGGATCACTAAAGCACGCCCCCCAGGGCCGCCCGGCCTTGGGGGGTGTCCTAGCGGCGCGACGCCGAGGACACGCCGGCCACCTCGGCCAGGGCGTCCAGCGCGCGGGACAGCGATTCGCCCCCGCGCACTTCTACCGTGAACACCATATGGGCCAGCGATTGCTTGCTTTGCGTGTTCACGCCCACCACATTCAGGCGCAAGCGCGCGAACACTTCAGACAGGTCGCGCAACAGGCCGGGACGGTCGTGCGCGCGCACGCTGATGTCCACGGGATAGAAGGTGTCCGACGTCTCGCCCCAGGCGACCTCGATGACGCGTTCGGGTTCACGCGCGGCCAGCGCCAGGTAGCTGTGGCAGTCGCAGCGGTGGATGGACACGCCGCGACCGCGCGTCACGAAGCCGGCGATGGCGTCGGGCGGCGCGGGGCGGCAGCAACGCGCCAATTGCGTCAATAGCGAGCCCACGCCCACCACCAACACGCCGCTCTTGCCGCTTTTCTCGGCGCTGCCCGCGCTGGCGTGGCGCAGCGCGGCCGGTTGCGGTTCGGTGGCCGGCGCTGGCTGCTGGAACACACTGTCGATCTGGCGCAGGCTGAATTCTTCCTTGGCCGCCGCCACGTACAGGTCATCGGCGCGGGCAAAGCCCAGGTTCTGCGCCAGTTGTTCCAGGTTGACGGCCGTCTTGCCCAGCCGTTGCAGTTCTTTTTCAACCAGTGCCTGGCCCTGCGTAATGCGCTGCTGCAATTCAATGGCGTTGAACCACATCCGAACCTTGGCGCGCGCCCGCGGGCTGGCCAAAAAACCCAGCTGCGGGTTGAGCCAATCGCGCGACGGCCCGCCCGACTTGGCGGAGATGATCTCGACGGTCTGGCCCGTGGACAAATGCGTCTGCAACGGCACCATCTGGCCATCAACGCGTGCACCCCGGCAGCGGTGGCCCAGATCGGTATGCAGGTGATAGGCAAAATCCACCGGCGTGGCGCCGGCGGGCAACTCGATCACGCGCGCCTGCGGGGTCAACACGTAGATGCGCTCGTCGGTGTGGGCCGGCGGTTTGACCAGGTTGCGGTTCTTGCTGGACCCGGGTTTGCCGGACGCGGGCTTGCCGGTTTCCGCCTTGGCGGGGTCGGGCTTGCCGGGCTCCTGCCCAGGCTGGCCGCCGCCTTCCACATCGGTGTTCCAGGCTAGCAGCTGACGCATCCAGGCCAATTGGCGATCGTATTCGCTGGACGCGGCCACTTGCCCGCCCTTGGCGCCGGCTTCTTTGTAGCGCCAGTGCGCGGCCATGCCGTATTCGGCGAACTGGTGCATTTCGCGCGTGCGGATCTGCACTTCAAAGGGCCGGCCGTCGTCATCGGCCACCACGGTGTGCAGCGACCGGTAGCCGTTGGGCTTGGGCCGCGAGATGTAGTCATCGAACTCGTTGGACAGCGGCGTCCACATCTCGTGCACCAAGCCCAGCGCCGTATAGCAGGCGCGCACGTCCTCGACGATGATGCGCAGCGCGCGCAGGTCGTACATCTGGGCAAAGTCCAGGCGCTTGACGCGCATCTTGTTCCAGATGCTGTAGATATGCTTGGGCCGGCCGCTGACTTCGGCATCGATGCCCGCCTTGGTCAGCGCCGTTTGCAGGCGGTCGATGGCGCCGGCAATGAAGGCCTCGCGCTCAACCCGCTTTTCTTCCAGCAGGCGCGCAATCTGCTTGTAGCGGTCGGGCTCCAGGAAGCGGAAAGACAGGTCTTCCATTTCCCATTTGATCTGCCAGATGCCCAGGCGGTTGGCCAGCGGGGCGTACAGGTCCAGCGTCTCGCGCGCAAAATCGGTAGAGCATGGGGCCTTGCTTTCGGCATGCCAGCGCAAGGTGCGCAGCCGCGAGGCCAGACGCATCAGCACAATGCGCAGATCGGCCGCCATGGCCAGCAGCATCTTGCGCTGCATTTCTTTTTGCGAGCCGCTTTCGGCTTCGGCATCGCTGGCTTGCCGTGCCACCACGCCCAAGCGCAGCAGCGCGCGCGTGCCCTGGACCAGCCGCGCCACTTCGGCGCCGAACGCCGCCGCGACCGGGTCGTTGCGTAAGGCGGGCGCGGGCGCCATCAAGTCAGTGGGCAAGGCAGCCAACAGCGCGGCGGCGCGGGTGGCGGCGTCGGTGTGCAGCGCGGCCAGGATGCGCACGACGCCGGCGCCGTGGCTGGCCAGCGGCTCGCCGGTCAGGGCGTGCTGGCCTTCAAATCGGGGGATGGCCCAGGTCACGGCCTGGTCGATCAGCGCAACGCCATCGGCGTCCAGGCCCGCGCCTACCTCCTGCCGCCAGGAAGCGTCGAAAGGCGAAGGCGCGTCGATAACAGGCGGGGCGGACATGACTGGCGCAATGCACGGGTTGGTTGATATCCCGACACTCTACACTAGCGTTTGATCGTGCTGAATCCCCTGCCATATCCGGCATATACAAGGAACCAAAGCTTATGTTGCGCTGGCTCAAGGGCCGGGGCGCCCGCCCCTCGGAAGTGGCCGAAATGCAAGCCCGCATCGCGCCGCAGCTGTGGCGGCAGGTGCTGGATGCCTACCCGTTCCTGGCGGCATTGAACGCCGACGAGACCGCGCAATTGCTGGCGCGGTCCGCCTGGCTGCTGGCCAGTAAAACCATCAACGGCGCGCAGGGCCTGGAGGTCTCGGACTTCATGCGCCTGTCGATCGCGGCGCAAGCCAGCCTGCCCATCCTGAACCTGTCGCCCGAGCTGTACGAAGGCTGGGACGAAATCATCGTGTATCCGGCCAGCTTCCGTATCCCGCGCACGCGCCAGGATGAAGACGGCGTGGTGCACGAATTCATCGAAGACGCCGCGGGCGAAGCCTGGGAAGGCGGCCCGCTGGTGCTGTCCTGGGAAGACACGCAGTTTTCTGACGGCGGCTTCAACGTCATCATCCACGAATTCGCCCACAAGCTGGACTTGCGTTCGGGCATGGCTGACGGCATGCCGGCGCTGTCCGCGCACCCCGACCTGAAACCGCAGGTGTGGCGCCGCGTGCTGGACGACAGCCTGGACCGCTTCATTGCCGCGCTGGAAGCCGTCGAAGCCGCCATCCCGCCCGACGTGGACCCGGAAAGCGAAGAGGCGGACGCCTGGTACGGCCAGCTGCCGCTGGACCCCTACGCGGCCACCGACGAGGCCGAATTCTTCGCCGTCAGCTCCGAACATTTCTTTGTCGACCCCGCCCCCTTGCATCAGGCGCTACCCGAATGGCACGCGCTGCTGCGGGCGTATTACCGGCAGGACACGCTGGGGCGCTACGCATGAAACAGCTGCTGATCGCCTGGCACTCGCGCACCGGCGCCGCACGGCAGATGGCCGAAGCGGCAGCGCGTGGCGCAGCGGCGGCGGCCACGCAGCTGGACCAGGCGGGCGAACTGCACATTGAAATGCGGCGCGCGGCCGACGTTGACGCCGACGTCATCCTGGCCAGCCATGGCTTTTTGTTCTGTGCGCCCGAAAACCTGGCCAGTCTCAGCGGCGAAATGAAAGAGTGCTTTGACCGCAACTACTACGCGGTGCTGGACCGCATCCAGGGCCGGCCCTACGCGTGCGCGATCAGTGCGGGCAGCGACGGCACGGGCGCGGCGCGGCAGGTCGACCGCATCTGCACGGGCTGGCGGCTCAAGCCGGTGGCGCCCGCGCTGATCGTCAACCTGGGCGCGCAGTCGGCGCAGCAAATCCTGGCGGACAAGGTCGTACCCCAGGCGGATCTTGACCGCTGCGAGGAACTGGGCGGGCTGCTTGCGGCGCTGGTTTTGACGGGCGGCTGAGGGCAGCGGCGCACATAAAAAAGCCCTTCGGCATGCCGAAGGGCTCTTGCTGGCGGACGGATGTCGCCTAGATCGCTTAGATAGCGGCCGTCACGATGATCTCGACCTTGAAGTCGGGATTGGCCAGGCGGGCTTCGACCGTGGCGCGCGGGGGCGAATTGCCGTCGGCAACCCAAGCGTCCCAGGCCTTGTTCATGCCATCGAATTCCTTGATGTTGGCCACGTAGATCTGGGCCATCAGGATCTTGGTCTTGTCGGTGCCGGCTTCAGCCAGCAGGCGATCGATCGTGGCCAGCACTTGTTCGGTCTGGCCGGTGATGTCCAGCTTGGCGTCGTCCGGCACCTGGCCGGCCAGGTACGCGACACCGTTGTACACGGCCATGTCCGACAGGCGCTTGGCTACGTGAAAGCGCTTGATGCTGCTCATGAATATTCCCCTTGGATTCGAGTGGTGGGTTGGATCAAAACAAGAAACCAGCAATTTACCCCGAGCCGCTTTCAGGCGGGAGGCAGCTGGAACACCTGGCGCAAATAGGCCAGGTAGGCGGGATCGTCACACATGGTTTTTTCGGGCGCGTCCGACACCTTGGCCACCGGCTGGCCGTTGCAGCGGACCATCTTCATGACGATCTGCAAAGGCTCGTGGCCCAGGTCGTTGGTCAGGTTGGTGCCAATGCCAAACGACACCTTGCAGCGGCCGGCAAACTGGCGCGCCAGTTCGATGGCGCGTGGGAAGGTCAGCGAATCCGAGAACACCAGGGTCTTGGCGCGCGGGTCCACACGGTTCTTGCGGTAGTGCTCCAGCAGGCGTTCGCCCCAGACGAAAGGATCGCCGGAATCGTGGCGGGCGCCGTCGAACAGCTTGCAGAAGTACATGTCGAAGTCACGCAGGAACGCGTCCATGCCGTAGACGTCCGACAGCGCAATACCCAGGTCGCCGCGATATTCCTTGGCCCAGACTTCCAGCGCAAACACTTGCGAATCGCGCAGGCGCGGGCCCAGCGCCTGGCAGGCTTGCAGGTATTCGTGGCCCATCGTGCCCAGCGGCAGCACTTCATGCTGCTTGGCCAACAGCACGTTGCTGGTGCCGGCGAAGTGCTCGCCCATCTGGGCCTTCATGGTGGACACCACTTCCTGGTGCCAGACCTTCGAGAAGCGGCGGCGCGTGCCGTACTCGGCCACGCGGAAATCCGCCAGCGCGGGGTCGTCCAGCACCAGGTGCATCTTGGACTGCAAGCGCTGACGCCCTTCTTCCCAATCGGGATTCTTGCGCGTGTTGCGGAAATAGACCTCGTTGACGATGGCCAGCACGGGGATCTCGAACAGGATCGTGTGCAGCCACGGGCCTTTCACTTCGATGGAGATCTCGCCGGGCGCGTCGCCTTCGCTGATGTGGATGCAGCGCTCGGGCAGGTGGAACAAGCCGAGGAAGTCGACAAAGTCACTTTTGATGAAACGCAAGCCGCCCAGATAATCCAGTTCGTCCTGGGTGAAGCGCAGCTGGCACAGCTGGTGCACTTCTTCGCGGATTTCATCCAGATAGGGGCGCAGGTCGGCCCCGGCGGTGCGGCACTTGTAACGGTACTCGACCTGTGCAGCGGGAAACTGATGCAGTACCACCTGCATCATGCTGAATTTATACAGATCGGTGTCGAGCAGCGAAGTGATTATCATGGTTGCGCGTATCGTTTCGCGACACCATAGCATAGAGAACCCGGCGTTCAGGGCCATGGGCCACGATGTCAATACGGGTATTACCGGCACATCCGGCGCGCATTGGGTAAAATCCGCCCAACAAGACACAAAAGCCGCCGATCCCGGAGTTCCTGAATGACCCACGTTGTCACCGAAAACTGTATTAAGTGCAAGTACACCGATTGCGTTGATGTGTGCCCGGTGGACTGTTTTCGTGAGGGTCCGAACTTCCTCGTGATCGACCCGGACGAATGCATCGACTGCGCCGTCTGCATTCCGGAATGCCCGGCCAACGCGATCTACGCCGAAGAAGACGTACCGCAGGACCAACTGAATTTCATCGCGCTGAACGCCGAACTTTCCCCCGAGTTCGCCAGCATCAGCCGCGCCAAGAAGCCCCTGCCGGACGCCGACGACTGGAACGGCAAGCAGGACAAGCTGCAATACCTGGAAAAATAATCCGCGACGGCCGGCGCCCCCTGGGCAGCCGGCCTCGTGCGATGCCTCGATGACCGACGACTCCAAATACACGCGCCAGACCGTAACCCATGTCCACACCTGGGTGCCCGACAAGCTGTTCTCTTTGCGCGTAACGCGCGATGACGCGTATACGTTCGTGCCGGGCCAATTTGCCCGTGTCGGTTTGCCCGGCGCCGACGATCCCCATGGTCCGCCCACCCTGTGGCGCGCGTATTCCATGGTTTCCGCCCCCCAGGAGTCCGGGCTGGAGTTCTATTCCATCGTTGTGCCCGACGGCCTGTTCAGCCCGCGCATGGCGCAATTGCGTCCCGGCGACGCGCTCTACGTTGAAAAAACGCCCTACGGCTTCCTGACCCTTGAGCGCTTTGCGCCCGGCGGCGACCTTTGGCTGCTGGCCTCCGGCACGGGGCTGTCCGCCTACCTGTCTTTGTTGCGCGATCCGGCCACCTGGCGCGCCTACCGCCGCATCGTCCTGGTGCACGGCGTGCGCACCGTTGCGGAACTTGCTTACCGCGAAGAGATCGAATCATCACGCAATCGCCCCGAACTGGCTGACCTGTTCGCGGCTGACCCGCAAAAGCTTGTCTACCTGCCCATTGCCACGCGGGAAGCCTTGCCCGGCATGCCGCAAGAACGCCTGACCACGCTTATCGCCGATGGCCGGCTGGAGCAATTGGCCGGGCTGCCCCTGGATCCGGAGCAGGCCAAGATCATGCTTTGCGGTAACCCCGACATGCTGGCGGACGCCCGCAAGCTGCTGGGCGAACGCGGTTTCAAACCAGGCCGCCGGGGTATTCCCGGCAACCTGGCGGTGGAAAATTACTGGTGATCCCGCACTGCCTGGCGTAGTGCATAAATCCTCCGTTTGGTCTCTGTGCAAGGCGGTAAAACGCCCTAAACTGGTGCTTAATGGGATGACGGGTCTCTTTTTAGCAACATATTCCCGGTTCTTGCGGCAGTTTCTTTAGGCTGATTGGATATATCTTTAGTCCTCGGCGCAATAATCGGGGCACACGCACGACCCAGAAGGACATCACCCAAATGCTGTACCAATTGCACGAAATGCAGCGCGCCTTCCTGACTCCGTTCGCTGCATTCACGGATGCCGGTTCTCAGCTGTTCTCCAGCCCCTACAGCCCCCTCGCTTACACCCCGATTTCCCGCCAAATGGCCGCCGGGTATGAGCTGATGACGCGTATCGGCAAGGAATACCAGAAGCCCGCCTGGAATCTGCCCGCCACCGACATCAACGGCAAATCGGTCCGCGTGACCGAAACCGTTGCGCTGGACAAGCCCTTTTGCCGCCTGGTGCACTTTCACCGCGACGTGCGCGGCGCCGGCAAGGACGACCCCAAAGTGCTGCTGGTGGCGCCGCTGTCCGGCCACCACGCCACCTTGCTGCGCGACACCGTGCGCGCCCTGCTGCCCGGCCATGACGTCTACGTGACGGATTGGGTCGACGCCCGCATGGTGCCGCTGTCCGCCGGGCCGTTCCATTTGAACGACTACGTCCGCTATGTGCAGGATTTCATCCGCCATCTGGGTCCCGACGTGCACGTGATTTCGGTTTGCCAACCCACCGTGCCGGTGCTGGCCGCCGTGTCGCTGATGGCCACCGCCAACGACCCCTGCCAGCCGCGCAGCATGGTGATGATGGGCGGCCCCATCGACCCGCGCCAGTCGCCCACGCAGGTCAATCGCCTGGCCACCACCAAGCCGTATTCGTGGTTTGAAAACCAGGTGATCCACCCGGTGCCGCCGCGCTATCCGGGGGCCGGCCGCAAGGTCTACCCCGGCTTCCTGCAGCACGCCGGGTTCATGGCCATGAACCCCGATCGCCACATGAAGTCGCACTACGAGTTCTACCTGGACCTGCTGCGTGGCGATGACAGCGACGCCGAAGCGCATCGCCGCTTCTACGACGAATACAACGCCGTGCTGGACATGCCGGCCGAGTTCTACCTGGACACGATCAAGATGGTGTTCCAGGACTTCGCCTTGCCCAGCGGCACCTGGGAAGTGGACGGCCAGACCGTGCGCCCCGCCGATATCAAAAAGGTTGCCCTGTTCACCATCGAAGGCGAGCTTGACGATATTTCGGGCCAGGGCCAGACGCGCGCCGCCATTAAGCTGTGCAAGAACATTCCGGCCGAGCGCAAGTCGCATTACACGGCGCCCAATTGCGGCCATTACGGCATTTTCTCGGGCCGCCGCTGGCGCGAAATGATCTGTCCTAAAATTGCCGAGTTCATCCGGCAATCGGCTTGACGACGGCAAGGCGCCGTCCTGCAACTGACGCGCGGGCCTGGCCCGCGCCTTCTCAAGCCTGATCCGTATTCCACGGGGCCCGAGTGGCCCCTTTTTCTTTTATTGGCCTTACATGTCCTGTCGTTCACTTGCCGACCGCATCGACGCCTTATTGCCGCAGACGCAATGCACCAAGTGCGGCTACGACGGCTGCCGGCCCTACGCCGACGCCATCGCGCAAGGCTCGGCGCCCATCAACCGCTGCCCGCCGGGCGGCGACGACGGCATTGCCGCGCTGTCCGAACTGCTGCAAACCCCTGCCCTGCCGCTGGACCTTGAGCGCGGCGAACCCGGCCCGTTGCTGGTCGCGCGCATCGACGAGTCGCACTGCATCGGCTGTACGCTGTGCATCCAGGCCTGTCCCGTGGATGCCATCGTGGGCGCCAACAAGCACATGCACACCGTGCTGGCCGATTGGTGCACCGGCTGCGACCTGTGCGTGGCGCCTTGCCCGGTGGACTGCATTCAGATGGTGCCCGCCGGCCGCGCATGGACGAATGCGGACGCCGACATCAGCCGCCAACGGCATCGCAGCCATCTGGCGCGCGCCGAGCGCCTGGCCGCTGATAACGCGCGGCTGATGGCGCCGGAAGCGCCCGCCGCCGCCAGCGCGCAGCCAGCCCCCGAGGACGACGCGCAAAGCCAGGACCGCAAGCGCTCCGCCATTGAATCCGCGCTGGCCCGCGCCCGGGCCCGCCGCAATCCAACGCAGTCATGAACGCAGCCAAACGCCGTGAGATCTTCGCCCGCCTGCAAGCGGCCAACCCCAACCCGACCACCGAACTGGAATACGACACGCCGTTCCAATTGTTGATTGCGGTGCTGTTGTCGGCGCAAGCGACCGACAAGTCGGTGAACATCGCCACGCGCAAGTTCTTTCCGCAATACGGCACGCCGCAAGCCTTGTTGGCGCTGGGCGAAGAAGGCCTGTCCGACTACATCAAGACCATCGGCCTGTATCGCACCAAAGCCAAGAACACGATTGCCACCTGTCGGATCTTGCTGGAGCATCACGGGGGCCAGGTGCCCACCACGCGCGAGGCGCTGGAATCACTGCCCGGCGTGGGCCGCAAGACGGCCAACGTGGTGCTCAACACCGCGTTCGGCCAGCCCACGATGGCGGTGGATACGCACATCTTCCGCGTGTCCAATCGCACCGGTATCGCGCCCGGAAAGAACGTGCTGGAAGTTGAAGAAAAGCTCGTCAAATTCATCCCGCGCGAATATATCCAGGACGCGCACCATTGGTTGATTCTGCACGGCCGCTACATCTGCGTGGCGCGCAAGCCGAAATGCCCGCAATGCGGTATTTCGGACCTGTGCGAATTCAAGCAAAAGACGCCGGCCTGATGCGGCGCCGGGCGGTGCCGCCATGGGCGCCGCCTTCCCACGATTGCATGACGCGTGGATAACAATCAAAGCAAATTTGCTGCAACGCATTGCGTCGTAAAAAGGGTTTTCCCGCCTTGCGCGGCGTGTATTGTCGGCCTGCCGACAATTGCCCTTTCCGCACTGCAAAACCTATGTAAAACCCTCATGGAATTTTAATAAAGAGGTCCGCATACTCGCCGGCAACTCATCGGAAAACTACGAAAGATCCTTAGGATGTTCGATAGGATTTCCGCCCTTCGGGGGCTTGGCGCAATGACGGCAGGCAGAGACCATATAAATACAACGCTGGTGCAGCGGACATGGATGACACAATCCTGGAGACAAAAGGCCTCACCAAGGAGTTCCGCGGATTCGTCGCGGTCAATGGGGTCGATTTGCGTATCAAGCGAGGCCAGATTCATGCCTTGATCGGGCCTAACGGCGCGGGCAAGACGACATGCTTCAACCTGCTTACCAAGTTCTTATCCCCCACGTCGGGAACCATCAAGTTCAACGGCATCGACATCACCGGCGAGCGCCCCGCGCAGATCGCCCGGCGCGGTGTGATCCGTTCGTTCCAGATATCGGCGGTGTTTCCCCACCTGACCGTGCTGGAGAACGTGCGCATCGGCTTGCAGCGCAAGACCGGGCTGTCGTTTCACTTCTGGCAAAGCGATAAGCGGCTGGCGTCCTTGAACGAGCCGGCGCGCGCGCTGCTCGAACAGGTGGACCTGGGCGCCTTCGCGGACGAGACCACGGTGAACCTGCCGTATGGCCGCAAGCGCGCGCTGGAAATCGCCACCACGCTGGCCATGGAACCCGAGCTGATGCTGTTGGACGAACCCACGCAGGGCATGGGCCACGAAGACGTCGACCGCGTCACTCAACTGATCAAACGCGTCAGCGCCGGCCGCACGATTCTGATGGTGGAACACAACATGAATGTCGTGTCCTCCATCGCCAACACCATCACCGTGTTGGCGCGCGGGTCGGTGCTGGCCGAAGGCACGTACGCCGAAGTCTCGCGCCATCCCGCCGTGATGCAAGCCTATATGGGCACCACCGACGGCGAACTCCAAGGAGCGCACGCATGAGCACCCCGGCACTTGAAATCTCGGGCTTGCAAGCCTGGTACGGGGAATCGCATATCCTGCACGGCGTGGATATGCGCGTGGGGCAAGGCGAAGTCGTCACGCTGCTGGGCCGCAACGGCGCGGGCCGCACGACCACGCTGCGGGCCATCCTGGGCCTGACCGGCTCACGCAAGGGTTCGGTGCGCATACACGGCACCGAAGCCATCGACCTGCCGACCTACAAGATCGCGCACCTGGGCGTGGGTTACTGCCCGGAAGAACGCGGAATTTTCGCCAGCCTGTCCTGCGAAGAAAACCTGCTGCTGCCGCCCGTCGTTGGCTCGCTGGGCGGGGGGATGTCGCTGGCCGAAATCTACGACATGTTCCCCAACCTGCAAGAGCGCCGGAATTCGCCGGGCACGCGCTTGTCGGGCGGTGAACAACAGATGCTGGCGGTGGCGCGCATCCTGCGCACCGGCGCCAACCTGCTGCTGCTGGACGAGATCTCGGAAGGCCTGGCTCCTGTCATCGTGCAGGCGCTGGCCCGCATGATCACGACGCTCAAGCAACGTGGCTACACCATCGTCATGGTGGAACAGAATTTCCGTTTCGCCGCGCCCTTGGCCGATCGCTTCTATGTGATGGAGCACGGCCAGATCGTCGAGCATTTCGAAGCCGCGGAACTTTCAGAAAAACAGGACACGCTCAACGAACTGTTGGGCGTCTAAAACAACCTGTCATCCGCCGGAACCCCGGCAACACAACACCGTAGGGAAGAGGAGTCATCCCATGAAGCTGCACACCATCACTGCTGCACTGGCCATGGCGGGCCTGGGATTTGCAGGGGCAACCGCCCACGCGCAAGGTATCTCCGACGATGTCATCCGCATCGGCTTCATCACCGACATGTCGGGCGTGTATTCCGACATCGACGGCAAGGCCGGTCTGGACGCGATCCGCATGGCGATCGAAGACGCCGGCGGCAGCATCAACGGCAAGAAGATCGAAGTGGTCTCGGCCGACCACCAGAACAAGGCCGACGTTGCTTCGGCGCGCGCGCGCGAATGGTTCGACCAGCAGAAGGTCGACGTCATCGTCGCGGGCACCAATTCGGCCACCAGCCTGGCCATGGCGGCCGTGGCCGCTGAAAAGAAGAAGCCGTTCATCGCGGTGGGCGCGGGCGCGTCCGACCTGACGAACGCGCAATGTTCGCCCTACACCGTGCACTACGCCTACGACACCGTGGCGCTGGCGCGCGGTACCGGCTCGGCGGTGGTAAAGGACGGCGGCAAGAGCTGGTTCTTCCTGACGGCCGACTATGCCTTCGGTCACGCGCTGGAACGCGACACGATGGCGGTGGTAAAAGCCGCCGGCGGCGAGATCAAGGGCCAGGTGCGCGCACCGCTGGGCGCGTCTGACTTCTCTTCGTTCCTGTTGCAAGCGCAGGCGTCCAAGGCCCAGATCCTGGGCATGGCCAACGCCGGCGGCGACACCATCAACACCATCAAGGCCGCCAATGAATTCGGCGTGACCAAGACGATGAAGATGGCCGGGCTGCTGGTGTTCATCAACGACGTGCACTCGCTGGGCCTGCAAGCCACGCAAGGCATGTACCTGACCGACGGCTGGTACTGGGACCAATCCGACGCCTCGCGCGCCTGGTCCAAGAAGTTTGAAGCCAAGGTGGGCCGCAAGCCGTCGATGCTGCAAGCGGGCGACTACTCGTCGTTGTCGTTCTACCTGAACGCCGTCAAGGCCACCGGCACCGACGACGCCGACACCGTCATCAAGTGGATGAAGTCGAACAAGATCAACGACTTCTTCACCCAGGGCGGCTATGTGCGCGAAGACGGCCGCATGGTCCACGACATGTACCTGATGCAAGTGAAGACCCCGGCCGAATCCAAGGGCCCGTGGGACTACTACAAGGTCGTGGCCACGCTGCCCGGCGACGAGGTCTACACCAAGTTGTCCGAATCCACCTGCAAGCTGGTCAAGAAGTAATTTCGGCTCATGTGACCCCAGGGTGCGGCCCGGCGCGGGCTGCGGCCGCACCTTGAATTCGCTCACTTTTATCCGTACGCGCAGGATTTTCACAAGATGACTGACCTTTTCGGCATCCCTATACAGGCCTTGTTTGGCCAGCTATTACTGGGCCTGGTCAACGGTTCCTTCTATGCCATGTTGTCGCTCGGGCTTGCCGTTATCTTCGGGCTGCTGAACGTCATCAACTTCGCGCACGGCGCGCTCTACATGCTGGGCGCGTTCATCGCCTGGATGGGGCTGTCGTACCTGGGGTTGAACTACTGGGTCATGCTGATCCTGGCGCCGCTGGTCGTTGGGCTGTTCGGCATATTGATCGAAAAATTACTGCTCAAGCATCTGTACAAGCTTGATCACCTTTACGGGCTGCTGCTGACCTTCGGCCTGACGCTGTTGATCGAAGGCCTGTTCCGCAGCTTCTACGGCGTGTCGGGGCAACCGTATCCGACGCCCGAGGCATTGCGCGGGGCGACCAACCTGGGCTTCATGGTCCTGCCGAACTACCGTGGCTGGGTGGTGGCGGCGTCCGTGGTGGTGTGCCTGGCAACCTGGTTCGTGATCGAACGTACCCGCCTGGGCGCTTTGCTGCGTGCCGGCACCGAAAATCCGCGCCTGGTCGAAGCCTTCGGCGTGAATGTGCCGCGCATGATTACGCTGACCTACGGCTTCGGCGTGGCGCTGGCCGGGTTTGCAGGCGTGCTGGCCGCGCCGGTTTTGCAGATATCGCCGCTGATGGGGTCCAACCTCATCATTGTCGTGTTCGCCGTGGTCGTGATCGGCGGCATGGGGTCCATCATGGGCGCCATCGTCACCGGTCTGGGCCTGGGTGTGATTGAAGGACTGACCAAGGTGTTCTGGCCCGAAGCGTCCAGCACCGTGGTGTTCATCATCATGGCCATTGTTCTGTTGATCCGCCCGGCCGGGCTGTTCGGAAAAGAAAAATGAATCGTCAATTCCTGGGCTATGCGGTATTGGCCGTCGTGGTGGCCGCTCTTCCCTTTCTGGGGGTGTACCCGATCTTCGTCATGAAGATCATGTGCTACGCGCTGTTTGCCTGCGCATTCAACCTGCTGCTGGGCTTTACCGGGCTCTTGTCGTTCGGGCACGCCGCCTTTCTGGGCAGCGCGGCCTACGCGGCCGGGCATGCGATGAAGGTGTGGGGCTTGCCCACCGAAATCGGCTTGCTGTTCGGGGTGGGCGTGGCGGCGCTGCTGGGGCTGGCGATGGGAGCCATCGCCATTCGCCGCAGCGGCATTTACTTCGCCATGATCACGCTGGCGCTGGCGCAGATGGTGTTCTTCTTCTTCCTGCAGGCCAAGTTCACGGGCGGTGAAGACGGCCTGCAAAGCGTGCCGCGCGGCACCTTGCTTGGAATGCTGGACTTGTCCAAGGACATCAACCTGTACTACGTGGTGATGGCCATTTTCGTCCTGGGTTACTTCATCATCTGGCGCACGGTGAACTCTCCATTCGGACAAGTGCTGCAAGCGCTGCGCGAGAACGAGCCACGCGCCATTTCGCTGGGCTATGACGTCGACCGCTTCAAGCTGCTGGCCTTCGTGCTGTCGGCCGCGCTGGCCGGGCTGGCCGGGGCCACCAAGACGCTGGTGTTCGTATCGGCCACCCTGTCGGATGCCACCTGGCAGATGTCGGGGCTGGTCATCCTGATGACGCTCATCGGCGGCTTGGGCACCTTGACCGGACCGATCCTGGGCGCCTTCATCGTGGTGCTGCTGGAAAACAAGGTGGGCGACTTCGGCCAGATGATGGCCAACCTGACCGGCGTGGAATGGTTCCTGCGCCTGGGCGAATCGGTGACCATCGTGATCGGCCTGATCTTCGTTATCTGCGTGCTGGCGTTCCGGCGCGGCATCGTTGGCGAGGTCGGCGCGTTCATCGACAAGCGCCGCGCTGCCCGGGCCTGAACCCCGGCGGTGGGTTCTTCCTTCGGGGCCGCATCACGCGGCCCCGATTGCATTGGGCGTCGGCGCCGTGGCCCGTACAATAAAACGCACCCAACCCCACAGGTGCCTGACCATGCGCAATCTGCATCCGCTCGCCCCCGTTCTTGGCGCAATCTCGCTGGCCGCCGCGCTGGCCTCATCCATCATTGCCCCCGCTGCCAACGCCGCCCCCGCCTCTGCCCCATCGGCCACTTGCGAAGTCGACCGCCCCATCCGCTTCAGCGGCTTGAACTGGGAGTCCAACCTGGTGCTGGCCGGCATTGAACGCTACGTGCTGGAACACGGTTATGGCTGCAAGACCACCGTCGAAATCGGCGAAACGCTACCCATGCTGGCCGCCCTGCAACGCGGCGATGTGGACGTCACACCGGAAGTCTGGCCCGGCCAGATCGAAGGGGCCTGGAAGAAGGCCTTGGCCAGCGGCAAGGTGCTGGGCGTGGGCCACGTGTACGACGCGGGCGAAGGCTGGTACGTGCCGCGCTATACGGCCGAACGCCACCCGGACCTGAAGGCGGCATCCGACTTGGCCCGCTTCAAGGACGTCTTTGCCGACCCCGAAGACCCCGGCCGCGGCCGCATCTACGGGTGCCCGGCGGGCTGGGCCTGCGGCACGCTGAACGACAACCTGCTGCGCGCGCTGAAGCTGGACAAGGACTACGCGCTGTTCGCGCCCGGCTCGGGCGCCGCGCAAAAGGCGGCCATCGTGTCGGCCTACAAGCGCAAGCGCGACATCGTCTTCTATTACTGGACGCCCACCTCGCTGGTCGGTGCGCTGGATCTGGTCAAGCTGCAACTGCCCGCATTCGACCAAGCCGCCTACACCTGCATGACAGACCCCAAGTGTTCCAACCCCGTGGCCACCGAATTCAAGCCCAACCCGGTGGTGACTGGCGTTAACGCCGCCTTTGCCAAACAGGCGCCGAAGGTCACTGAATTCCTGACCAAGCTGACCGTGCCGGACGACGCCATCAACGCCACGCTGGGCTGGCTGGAAACCGAGGGCAAGGAACCCGAAGACGCCGCGCGCTATTTCCTGAAGCAGTACGGACCCGTGTGGCAGCAATGGGTGCCGGCCGACGTGGCCGAGCGCGTGCAGGCGTCTCTCGCGCGCGAATAAGCGCCCGGTCGCTGCCGGCTCCTCATGTATCCTGACGTTTCGGCGCCGCTGCCGCGCCCCCCCAATTCGAGTAAAGGAAGATAGACATGGACGCCCTGTATTGGCACAACGGTCACTGGACCACCGACAACCCCAAACTGCTGGGCCCGGCCGACCACGCCTTCTGGATGGCCAGCATGGTGTTCGACGGCGCCCGCGCGTTTCGCGGCCTGACGCCCGACCTGGACCTGCACTGCCAGCGCGTCGTGCGGTCGGCCGAAAAAATGCTGATGAAGCCCCAGATCAGCTGGGAAGAGATCCAGAAGCTGTGCCTGGAAGCCGTATCCCGATTCCCGGCCGGCACCGAGCTCTACATCAAGCCGATGTTCTACTGCGCCGACGGTTTCCTCCTGCCTGACGCCGACAAGACGCAGTTCGTGCTGCACGTGTTCAAGGTGCCCATGCCCGGCGAGCAAGGCTTTTCGGCCTGCTTTTCCAGCTACGCCCGCTCTTGGCCGAACATGGCGCCCACCGACGCCAAGGCGTCCTGCCTGTATCCGAACGGCCAGCGCGCCATTCGCGAAGCCGCCGACAAGGGCTTTGACAACGCCATCATGCTGGACGGCGCGGGCAACATCGCCGAATTCGCCACCAGCAACCTGTGGATCGCCAAGGACGGCGTCGTGTCCACGCCGGTGGACAACGGCACCTTCCTGAACGGCATCACGCGCCGCCGCGTGCTGGCGCTGCTGAAGGCCGATGGCGTTGACGTGCAGGAACGCAGCCTGACCCGCGCCGACATCGAAGCCGCCGACGAAGTGTTCTCGTCCGGCAACTACGGCAAGGTCGTCCACGTGAACCGCGTCGAAGACCGTGCGCTGGAATACGGCCCCATGGCCCGCCGCGCTCACAAGCTGTACATGGACTACGCGGAAAGCACCGGCAGCAAATAAGCTCGCGCACATCTGGCGCCATCGCCGTTGCCGTTACCGTCAGCCAGATAAAAGGAAAGGCGCGTAGGCTATCGGGCTTCGGACCGTAAGGTGAGCCAATGCCCATACACAGCAGACGCGATTTCCTGCGCAACAGCGCGGCCCTTGCCGGGGCCGGCAGCGCCCTGGCCATGTTTCCCGCCGCGATCCGGCGCGCCCTGGCCATTCCGGCCAACCAGCGCACGGGCACGATCCACGATGTTGAACACATCGTGATCTTCATGCAGGAAAACCGGTCGTTCGACCACTACTTTGGCGCGCTTGCCGGCGTGCGCGGGTTTGGCGACCGCTTTCCGATTCCAGTGCCGGACAGCCCCGACTATCGGCATCGCACGGTCTGGGCGCAATACAACGACAAGCCCGACGAGGGCGCTCCGCGCACGGTGCTGCCCTATCGGCTGAATACGCAGGAAGCCTTCGAAACCGTGCGCGTAGCCAGCACGCCGCACACCTGGTCCAACGCGCAAGACGCCTGGGATGCCGGCCGCATGGGCCGCTGGCCCGCCGCCAAGAAAAACCATTCCATGGCGTACTACGAAGCGGCCGACATGCCGTTCCAGTACGCCATGGCGCGCGCCTTCACCGTTTGCGACGCCTATCACTGCTCGTTCACGGGCGGCACCAACACCAACCGGCTGTTTGTGTGGACAGGCACCAATGACGGCGCGGGGCGCGGCAACGGCCCGGCGTTGGGCAACGTCTATAACAAGCTGACGGGCGGGGACCCCGCCGGCGCCTACACCTGGACCACCTACCCGGAACGGCTCGAAGCGGCCGGTGTCAGCTGGCGCATCTACCAGGACATGGCCGACAACTATTCCCTGAACCCCACCGCCGGCTTCAAAGCCTATCGCGACGCCTATCACGGCGTGCCGGGATCGCTGGCCGCGCTGAAGGACAAGGCGCTGACGACACGCGGCCTGGACCTGTTGCGCCAGGATGTGCTGGACGGAACGTTGCCGCAGGTGTCCTGGATCTGCGCCACCAAGGCCGGGTCCGAGCATCCCAGCCCGTCCAGCCCGGCGCAGGGCGCGGACTACACGGCGCGCGTGCTGGACGCGCTGACCGCCAACCCGGACGTCTGGAGCAAGACCGTCCTGTTGCTGATGTTCGACGAGAACGACGGCTTCTTCGACCACATGCCGCCCCCTGCCCCGCCATCGCGCGATGCCGGCGGCGCGCTGGCCGGTGCGTCCACGGTAGACACGCAGGGCGAATACCACGAGCACATCACCGGCGTGGAAAAGGACGACACCCCGGCGCACCTGCACGGCGTATACGGGCTAGGGCCGCGCGTGCCGATGTACGTGCTGTCGCCGTGGACCAAGGGCGGCTGGGTCAACTCGCAGGTGTTCGACCACACCTCGGTGCTGCGCTTTGTTGAACAGCGCTTTGGCGTGGCCGAGCCGAACATTTCCGCATGGCGCCGGGCCGTGTGCGGCGACCTGACGTCCATTTTCGATTTCGCCACACCTAACAACAACGACGAGCTGCTGCGCGCCTTGCCGCCCACCGCCGAGCGCGCGGGGCAGGCATCCGCGCTTGCCGGCACGGTGGTCCCACCGGCGCCTGCGCAGCCCTCGCCGGCTCGCCAGCCGCCCGGCACGCGGCCGTCGCGCGCCCTGCCCTATGCGCTTCAGACCCACGCGCGTATCGATGGCGAAAGCGTCACCCTGGAATTCGACAATATCGGGATGGCGGGCGCGGTGCTGCACGTCTATGACCGCCTGCGCCTGGACGACGGGCCGCGTCGGTACACGGTGCAAGCGGGCAAGCGCCTGCAAGGTCGATGGCTGGCGGCGGAAGGCGACCGCCGCTACGACTTGTGGGTGTTGGGGCCTAACGGTTTCCACCGCCACTGCACGGGCCGCGCCGCGCCGAATGCGCCGCCCCCGCTGGAGGTCACGGCTGCCTACGCGGGAGCAGGTGCCGTATTGCAGCTATCAGTGCGCAACGCGGGCGCCGCGCCACGGGCATTTCGCATCGAAGCGAATGCCTATGATTTCCCGCGCAAGACGAGCGCCAACTTGGCGGCAGGCGAATCGGTCAGCCTGTCCTGGGACATGGGGGCAAGCGGGGGCTGGTACGACATTACGGTGCATGACGAAGACGATCCGTCTTTTACGCGCCGATTGGCGGGCCGCATCGAAACGGGTGCCCCGTCCACATCCGATCCCGCCATGGGGCAGGCGTTGATTCTGCATTGGAAGCCGGCGGCCTGACGGCGCGGTGCGGGACAAGCCCGCGCGAAAAAAAACCGGGCGCCAGCCTGAGCCGGGCGCCCGCTTTCATGTCGGCACAGGCGGCCTATTCTTTCTCGGCGCCCTTGCCCAGGCCCAGATAACTTTCAATGACCTTCGGGTCGCCCGCCAGTTCACGTGCCGGGCCGTGCAGAATGACCTCGCCCGTTTCCAGCACGTAGCCGTAGTCGGCCACTTGCAGCGCCGCGCGGGCATTTTGTTCGACCAGCAAAATCGCCACGCCCGTTTCCCGCAAGCGCGCGATGATGTGGAAGATCTCGCGCACGATACGGGGCGCCAGGCCCAGGCTGGGCTCGTCCAGCATCAGCAGGTTGGGTTTGGCCATCAGTGCGCGGCCCACGGCCAGCATCTGACGTTCACCGCCCGACAGGGTGCCGGCCTGCTGGCCACGCCGCTCGCGCAGGCGCGGAAACAGGTCGAACACTTCGTTCAGCGTGTCGCGCCAACCGGCTTCGCGGGCGCGGTAACGACGGAAGCCGCCCAGCAGCAGGTTGTCTTCAACGGACATGGTGCCGAATAGTTCGCGGCGCTCGGGCACCAGCGACATGCCGGCCGCCACGCGCTTTTCGACTTGCCAGCCGGACACATCGGCGCCCGCATAGTGCACGGTGCCGGCGGCATGGCCGGTGTGCGGCAGCGACCCCATCATCGCGTTCAGCATGGTGGACTTGCCCGCGCCGTTGGCGCCGATCACGGTCACGATGCTGCCGGCGGGCACGGTCAGCGACGCGCCGACCAATGCGCCAACCTTGCCATAACGGGCCGACAGATTGCTGACTTCCAGCACGGGCGATTGCGTCGCGCTCATTGCACACCTCCTGCCGAAACCGGCTTGGCCTGATCCGCTTCGGGCAGGTCGTCATCGATGCCGCCCAGATAGGCTTCCAGCACCGCCGGGTTCTTTTGCACGTCGGCCGGCACGCCTTCGGCCAGCTTGGTGCCGAAATCCATCACCACCAGGTGGTTGGTCAGGCGCATCACAAAATCCATATCGTGTTCGACCAGCAAAATGCTCATGCCTTCCGAGCGCAGTTGCTCCAGCACGCGCGCCAGGTCTTGTTTTTCCTTGTAGCGCAGGCCGGCGGCCGGCTCGTCCAGCAGCAGCAAGACCGGGTCGGACGCCAGCGCCCGCGCAATTTCCAGAATGCGTTGCTGGCCCAGCGCCAGGTTGCCCGCCTGTTCGTACAGGTATTCGCCCAGTCCCACGCGCTTGATCTGTTCGGCGGCTTCGTGCAGCAGCTGCGCTTCGCGGGCACGGTCCGAATGCAAGGCGCCGGCCAGCACGCCCACGTCAGAGCGCAGGTGCGCGCCCAAGGCCACGTTCTCCAGCACCGTCATGCCCGGCAGCAATTGCACGTGCTGGAACGTGCGCCCCACGCCCAGCTTGGCGATCTCGCGCGCGGAACGATTGTCGATGCGCTGGCCCATGAACGTGACCTTGCCACGGGTCACGGGCAGCACGCCGCTGATGAGGTTGAACGTGGTGCTCTTGCCGGCGCCGTTGGGGCCGATCAGACCCATGATTTCGCCGGAACGGACCTTGAACGTAATGTCATTGACGGCAACCAGACCACCGAATTCCTTGCGGATGGCATCCACTTCCAACACCACCTGCCCGGCTTCAGGACGCATGCGTGTCGGCAGCGCGGGCGCCGGCGCGGGCGGCGCCAGATTGCGGCGCGAACCGTCCGCGCCGGTGATGCGGCTCCACCAGGTAGCCAGGATGGGCCAGAGGCCGTTGCGGGCGTATTGCAGCATCAGGATCAGCAGCACGCCAAAGACGATCATTTCAAAGTTGGCGTTGGTGTCCAGCAGCTTGGGCAGCCAATTTTGCAATTGGTCCTTCAGCACCAGGATGACGCCCGAGCCCAGCAAGGCGCCCCACACGTAGCCCGCACCACCGACCACCGCCATGAACAGGTATTCAATGCCGTAGTTCACGCCGAACGGGCTGGGGCTGACGGCGCGCTGCATGTGCGCGTAGAGCCAGCCCGAAATGCAGGCCAGCAAGGCCGCCCAGACGAAGATCACGACCTTGTACGCCGCCGTGTTCACGCCCATGGATTCGGCCATGCCCGCGCCGCTCTTCAGCGCCCGGATGGCACGGCCCGGCCGCGAATTGAGCAGGTTGCGGGTAGCCCACAACGCCAGCAGCACGAAGATCCAGATCAGGTAATAGATGTTGCGACCGCTGGCCAGCGACACGCCGAAGATGCTGATGGGTTCGATGCCGGCAATGCCGTCATGCTTGCCCAGCCAGTCGATATTGCCGAACAGGAAATACAGCGACAGGCCCCACGCGATGGTGCCCAGCGGCAGGTAGTGCCCCGACAGGCGCAACGTGATCGCGCCCAGCAGGTAGGCCACCACGGCGGTCAGCACCAGGCCTGCGGGCAGGGCCAGCCACGGCGACACGTCGTACTGCGTCGTCAGGAAAGCGGTGGTGTAGGCGCCCAGGCCCACGAACGCGGCCTGGCCGAACGAGGTCAGCCCGCCCACGCCGGTCAGCAGCACCAGGCCCAGCACGACCAGGCTGGCAAGACCGATGTAGTTAAGTTGCGTCACCCAGAATTCGGGCGTGACCGGCACCAAGGGCAGGCCCGCCAGGACGACGATGAAGACGGCAAGCAAAATGCGGTTCATGGCGTTTATTCCTCTTCGTCCACGTGATGGGTGCTGAACGAACGCCAGACCAGAACCGGGATAATCAAGGTAAAGACAATCACTTCTTTATAGGCGCTGGCCCAGAAGGACGAGAAAGATTCCAGCACGCCGACCAGCAGTGATCCGGCGGCGGCCACGGGGTAGCTGGCCAGGCCGCCGATGATGGCGCCCACGAAGCCCTTCAGTCCGATCAGGAAGCCGGTGTCGTAATAAACGGTGGTGATCGGCGCGATCAACATGCCGGACATGGCGCCGATGGCCGTGGCCAACGTGAAGGTCAGGCTGCCGGACATGGTGGTGCTGATGCCGACCAAGCGCGCGCCGCGGCGGTTCACGGCGGTGGCGCGCAACGCGCGGCCGTACAAGGTCTTGCCGAAGAACAACCACAGGGCGGCGATCAGCAATGCGCAGGTGGCGACAACGAACAGGCTTTGCGCGGACCAGGTCATGAAGCCCAGGTCGACTTGCCCGCTGACGAACGCCGGGGTGCGCCAGCCTTCGGCGCCAAAGAACACCAGCGCCAGGCCGGTCAGCGCGAAGTGCACGGCGACAGAGACGATCAGCAGCACCAGCACGGTGGCTTCGGCCAAGGGTTGATAGACGATGCGATAGACCATGGGACCCATCGGGATCACCAGCAGCAGCGTCAGCAGCATGTTCAGCCACAACGAGTTGTCGGGGCCGATGTAGCTTTGGGTCACCCAGAACAGCGCCAGCGGCAGGACGACGCAGGTGACCAGCGTTTTGGGCAGGCCAGCGAAACTGCGGGTGCGCAAGGCGCGCACCAGCTCCATCGCCAGGCACAGGGCGCCCAGCAGCGGCAGCAGGTAGGCGGTGCCCGGCATCTTGCCGTCGACCAGCATGGCCAGGGTCAAGGCGCCGAACGCCACGAACTCACCCTGGGGAATGAAAATGACGCGCGTAACGGCAAACACCAGCACCAGCGCCATGCCCAGCAGGGCATAGATGGCGCCGTTGACGATACCGTCTTGCAGCAGGATCAGCGCAATTGAGGAATCCATCTAACAACCTTATTGATTCTTGGTGTTCCGGCCCCGCCCGGGACACTGATACGACACACCGGCCGGAAAGGCCGGTGCGAAGCATTGCTCGGGTGCCGCAAGACACGCGCCAGCGGTTGGCGCGGCCTTGCAGGACACATCCGTGGATCGGGCAATCCGAAGGGAATTACAGGCCGGGCTGATAGACCCACTTGCCGCCTTCAACCTTGACGATGACGCGCGAACGCTCGTCAAAGCCGGCGTGGTCGGTGGGCGACATGTTGAACACGCCTTGCGAGGCGGCCAGGTCCTTCACGTTTTCCAGCGCATCGCGCATGGCGGCGCGGAACTCCGGCGTGCCGGGCTTGGCGCCCGTCTTCAGCGCCACGGGCACCGCGGCCACGACCAATTGGCCGGCGTCCCACATGTGGCCGCCAAACGTGTTGGTCGAGTTGGCGCCGTTGGCCTTCTCGTAGGTTTCAACATAAGCCAGGGCCGACTTCTTGACCGGGTTGGAATCGGGCAACTGGGCGGCGACCAGCAGCGGGCCGGCCGGCAGGAACATGCCGTCGCAGTCCTTGCCGCAAACGCGCAGCACGTCGTTGTTGGCGGCGCCGTGGGTTTGGTAGATGGTGCCGCCGTAGTTGCGGGCCTTCAGTTCCTTTTGCGGCAGCGCAGACGGGGTGCCGGCGCCGGCGATCAGGATGGCGTCCGGCTTGGCGCCGACCAGCTTGAGCACCTGACCCGTCACGCTGGTGTCGGTACGGCTGTATTTTTCGATGGCGACAATTTCAATGCCCTTGGCCTTGGCGGCCTTTTGCATCACGTCCAGCCAGCCGTCGCCGTAGGCGTCGGCAAAGCCGATGAAGCCCAGGGTCTTGACCTTGGACTTGGCCATGGCGTCGGCCAGGGCGCCGGCCATCAGCGCGTCGTTTTGCGGAGTCTTGAAAACCCAGCGGCGCTTGTCGTCCACGGGTTCCACGATCTTGGCGCTGGCGGCCACGCTGATCATCGGCACCTTGGCTTCAGCGGCCACGTCGACCATGGCCAACGAGCCCGGCGTGACCGACGTGCCGATCAGCACGTCGACCTTGTCGTCGGTAGCCAGCTTGCGCGAGTTCTTGACGGCTTGCGTGGTGTCGGTGGCGTCATCCAGCACGATCCATTCGATCTTCTGGCCGGCCACTTCCTTGGGCAGCAATGCCACGGTATTGCGTTCGGGGATACCCAGCGACGCAGCGGGGCCGGTGCTGGACACCGTGACGCCGACCTTGACCTGCGCGCTTGCCAGGAGCGGCACGGCCAGGGCGAAAGCGGCAGCCGCCGCGGACAAGCCGAAGTGCTTGCGCATATTTTTTGTCTCCTGTGGTGGCTCTTATGTGCCTCGATCGAGGCGAAGCGAGCCTAGTTAAAGTTATACAGAAAAAAATATTATAGGGTTAAAACAGTATCAGATGACGTCACGCAACTACGGTAAATCCCTGATGTGCTATGGAAACCTTGTTTCAGCAAACGCATTCGTTAATGGCGAACTTGATGGCGAACTTGTACTAGAAAAACTTTCGGCGCGTCAGTTGGGGGATTCCCTTGTAATGGGCAGCATGCCCCAAAGCGCATCGCCAGCTGGTTACCTTACTGTCACGGAGCACTGACAAATCTGTCAGCGGCCCAACATCGGCCACACCCTTTCCACGCGCGAAGCCACCCAGGCGGCGATCACGACTTTGATCAGGTCGCCCGGCAGGAACACCGCCACGGCGGCGGCCGCCTTGGGCAGACCCATCTTGGTCACCGAGGCCAGCCACGGCACGCCAAACGCATAGACGACCACGATGCCGCCCACCCCGCAGGCCACGACATACGCGCCCAGCTTCGCCCAGTCGCGGTGGGCCCGGCCCACCAGCGTGCGGGTCAGCCAGCCGATGACAAATGCGCCCACCACCATGCCCACCAGAAAGCCGCCCGTGGGCCCCATGAACGCGCCCAATCCGCCACGACCGCCCGGCAGCACCGGCAGGCCGATCGCCGCCAGCAGCAGGTAAAGCAGGCAGGCCAGCGCGCCACGCACGGGGCCCAGCATGGCGCCCGCCAGCATGACGCCCAGCGTCTGCAAGGTGATCGGCACCGGAATGCCGGGCAGAGGTATCGGCGGGATCAGGCTCAGGACGACGATCAGCGCGGCAAACAGCGCAATCAGCACGGTGTTATGGGATTTCATGGCATTACCTATTGGGTGGGGTGGGGGCGCCCGGCTGAGGGGCGCCCGGCTCAGGGGTGCCCGGCTGAGGGGCGCCCGGCTCAGGGGCTGCGCGCGTCGATGGCTTCGGCCACTTCCTGGGCGCGCTTTAATGTCAGCACGATCAAGGGCACGATCAGGGCAACCGGATGGGCGCCCAGCCCGCGCGCCGCCTGGGCCTCGCGGATGTCTTGGAAATTGCGCCAGATTTCAGGCACGAACCGCAATGTCAGCGCCAATGCCAGCGCCACTTTGCCGGCGTCGACCAGCCCGATCCGCTCAAACGGCGTCAACGCCCGTTCGCAGACGGCGATCAGGTCCGACGTGCGCGTGGCCAGCGTGACGGCCAGCGCCAGCCCCACCATCGCGCCCACTCGCAGCACGACGGCCAGGGCGTCGATCAGCCCCTGGAATACGCCCGTGAACAGCGCCACGGCCAGCAGCACCCACAGCAGCCCGCGCACCTGGCGCCAGACGGCGGCGGCCGACACGCCCGTGGACCAGACCAGAATGGCCGAAACGGTAAACGCCGCGCCCAGCCACCTCGGGTCGCGCAGCATGAACAGCCCCGCCCCGGCGGCCACCAGCGCCACCAGCTTTACCCAGGCAGGCAGCCGGTGCAGTGGACTGCGGCCGGCGACGTAAAGAGGTTCGATCATGCGCAGTGCTCCCGGTACCAGCGCAAGGCCGGCGCGGGCGCGTCGTCGGCGGCAATGACACCATCGCGCACGACCAGCACCCGGTCAAAATCCTCCAGCAGGTCCAGGTCGTGGCTGACGACCACGGCATCATGGGGCAGCGCGGCAATCGCGTCTCGGACCCGGTTGCGGTTGCGCAGGTCCAGCTGCGTGGTGGGTTCGTCGAAGACGACCAGCGCCGGCGCCATGACCAGCACGGCCGCCAACGCCACCAGCTGGCGTTCGCCGCCCGACAGCGTGTGGCTGCTGCGGTCGGCCAGATGCCCGACCCCCAGCGCATTCAATTGGGCGTCGATGCGCGATTCACGCAGCGCCTTGTCCGGTTCCAGCCGCTTCAGCCCGAAGGCCAGGTCTTCGCGCACGATCGGGAAAACAATCTGGTTTTCGGGGTTTTGAAACACAAAGCCCACACGGCGGCGCACGGCTTTCAAATCGTCCCGAGTGTCCAGCCCATCCACCCGAACACTGCCCGACGATGGCAGCACCAGCCCGTTCAGCAGGCGCGCAAGCGTGCTCTTGCCGGCGCCGTTGGGCCCGACGATGCCGATGCGGCGCTCGGCCAGCGTCGCGCTCACCCCGCGCAACACTTCCGCCTGGGGCGTGGCCACTACCGCCTGGTCAAACTCGATTAACATGGGGCGGGATTATGCCCGAACCATTTCGGGCATCGGGACTCCAAGAGCTGATATGGAAAAAGTACGCAAATCCGACGCCGAATGGCGCGCACAACTTTCCCCCGAAGAATACGTGGTCACCCGCGAAAAGGGTACCGAACGCGCATTCACCGGGCGTTACTGGAATACGACCACGCCGGGCATTTACCGCTGTGTGGGCTGTGGCACGGCCCTGTTCGCATCCGACACCAAATTCGACGCCGGCTGTGGATGGCCCAGCTACTTCCAGCCGCTGGACCCCGAACTGGTGCGCGAAGAGCGCGACGTCAGCCACGGCATGGTCCGCACCGAAGTCCTGTGCAACGTATGCGATTCGCACCTGGGCCACGTCTTCCCCGACGGCCCGCCGCCCACCGGGCTGCGCTATTGCATCAATTCCCTGTCGATGACGTTTGAACCCATAGAAGACTGAATGAAGAAGTTTCTGTTCGACCTGTTTCCGCTGTTCCTGTTCTTCATTGCTTATCGGTACACGGACATCTTCGTCGCCACGGGCGTCGCCATGGCGGCAGCCGTGCTGCAGATCGTGTGGCTCAAGCTCACGGGCCGCGCCACCGAGGCCATGCACTGGATCAACCTGACGGTCATCCTGGTCTTTGGCGGCGCCACCATCTGGTTGCACAGCGATGTCTTCATCAAGTGGAAGCCCACCGTGCTGTATTGGCTGTTTGGCGGTGCGCTGCTGATTTCCCGCTGGGTGTTCGGGCGCAACCTGATTCGTCGGCTGATGGAAAAGCAGATTCAACTGCCCGACGCCGCCTGGGACAAGCTGAACCTGGTCTGGGCAGCCTTCTTCCTGGTCGCCGGCGCGCTGAACCTGTATGTGGCGTTCTCGGGTCATTTCACCGAATCGCAATGGGTCAGCTTCAAGGCATTCGGCCTGATGGGCTTGATGGTCGTCTTCGTGATCGGCCAGTCGGTATGGCTGGGCAAGCATATCCAGACCGACGACACCGCCGGTTCCGGCACGCCGCCGGGCAAGCCCTGACGCGCCAGCCGGCCCGACCACACGGTCCAATCATAGGCGCGCCCACTCTCGTGGGCGCGTCGGAACTTTCATCAAGCCGCCATGTCCGACAACACCGATCGCATCACCCTGATCCGAGAGCGCCTGGCCGCCCTGGAACCTGTAACGCTGGACATCCTGGACGACTCGCATTTGCATGCCGGCCACGAAGGCAGTAAAAACGGCGCCGGCCACTATCGCGTCCATATCGTAGCGCCTTGCTTCACGGGGCTCTCCGCCGTGGCGCGACATAGGCTGGTGTATCATCATTTGCAAGATTTGATCCCCTATCCGATTCATGCGCTTGCGCTAGATGCCCAGGCTCCCAAATAGAAAGTAAAAGGATATTCATGAAACGCATCGTCATGCTGGCTGCGGCCTGCGTCATCGCCGTGCCCGCTTTCGCGCAAAACGTGGCCACCGTCAACGGTAAGGCCATTCCGCAAAAGAATTTGGATCAATTCGTCAAGCTGCTGGTCAGCCAGGGCGCGACCGATTCGCCGCAATTGCGCGAACAGGTCAAGCAAGAAATGATTAACCGCCAGATCTTCGTGCAAGCCGCCGAATCCAGCGGCATCGCCAAGCAAGCCGACGTTCAAACCGAAATCGAACTGGCCCGCCAAGGCATCCTGGTGCGCGCCCTGATGGCCGACTACCTGGCCAAGAACCCGGTTTCGGACGCCAAGGTCACCGCCGAATACGAGAAGATCAAGAAGGAACAAGCCGGCAAGATGGAATACAAGGTCCGTCATATCCTCGTCGAAGACGAGAAGACGGCCAATGACCTGCTGGCCCAGATCAAGAGCAACAAGAGCAAGTTCGACGATCTGGCCAAGAAGAACTCGAAGGACCCCGGCAGCGCCGAAAAGGGTGGCGATCTGGGTTGGGCTCCCCCGACCAACTACGTCCAGCCGTTCGCGCAAGCCGTGACTCAGTTGAAGAAGGGCGAACTGGTCGACAAGCCGGTCCAAACTCAATTCGGCTGGCACATCATCAAGGTTGAGGACACCCGCCCGGTGGAATTCCCGCCGCTGGATCAAGTGCGTCCGCAACTGGAAGAAATGCTGCGCCAGCAAACCCTGGCCGACTACCAGAAGCAACTGCGCGACAAGGCCAAGATTCAGTAAGCCTGCCCTGCGCCAAAATCAAAACTGCCCGCTATCGCGGGCAGTTTTTTTTGGGGCAGGACATTCCCTTTGGGCTAGGACATTCCCAATAGGGCTTTCAACGCATCTTCATCCAACACGGTCACGCCCAGTTCCTGCGCCTTGGTGAGTTTGCTGCCAGCCTCTTCGCCGGCCACCAGATAAGCGGTTTTCTTGGAGACCGATCCGCTGACCTTGCCGCCCGCGGCCTGGATGTGCATTGATGCTTCCTCGCGCGTCCAGTTGGGCAGGGTGCCGGTCAACACGAAAGTCTTGCCCGCCAGCGTCGTGCCTTGCGGCGCGGCGTCGGCCACGGGGTTCACCCCCTGCGCCTTCAATTGCTCGATGACGTCCCGGTTGTGCTGCTCGGCAAAGAAGCGGCGGATGGATGCCGCCACCACGGGGCCCACGTCCGGCACGGACGACAAGGCGTCTTCATCAGCGTCCATGATGGCGTCGATGCTGCCGAAATGCCGTGCCACGTCGCGCGCGGTGGTTTCACCCACGTGACGAATACCCAGCGCAAACAACAGGCGGTTCAAGCCCGGGGCGCGCGCCTTGTCGATGGCCGCCACCAGGTTATCGGCCGACTTCTGGCCCATGCGATCCAGGCCCACCAGCTCGAGCGGACGCAGGCTGTACAGATCGGCCAAAGTCTTGACCCGGCCGCTGTCGACCAACTGGTCCACCAACTTTTCGCCCAGCCCTTCGATGTCCAGCGCCTTGCGGCTGGCCGCATGCCACAGCGTCTGCTTGCGCTGCGCGGCGCAGAACAGGCCGCCCGTACAGCGCGCAATGGTCTCGTCTTCCAGCCGTTCAATGGCCGAGCCGCAGACCGGGCAGGCCGTGGGCATGACGAATTCCTGGGCGTCGTCGGGCCGCTTTTCAAGCACGGGGCCCAGCACTTCGGGGATCACATCGCCCGCGCGGCGCACGATGACGGTGTCACCCTTGCGCACGTCCTTGCGGCGGATTTCGTCTTCGTTGTGCAGCGTCGCGTTGGTGACGGTCACGCCGCCCACGAACACGGGTTTTAGGCGAGCCACGGGCGTGATCGCGCCCGTGCGCCCAACCTGGACTTCAATATCCAGCAGCGTGGTGGTGGCTTCTTCGGCGGCAAATTTGTGCGCCAGCGCGAAGCGCGGCGCGCGCGCCACGAAGCCCAGCACTTTCTGCGCGGGCAGCGAATCTACTTTGTAGACCACGCCGTCGATGTCGTAAGGCAGGCTGGCACGCAGCTCGCCCACCTTGGCATAAAAGGCCATCAAGCCTTCGGCGCCCGTCGCGCGATGGTTGTGCTTCAAGTTGACCGGCAGGCCCAGCTCGTGCAGCCAGGCCAGCATGGCACCATGCGACGCTTCGGGCAGTTGCGAGGCCTGACCGGCGCCGGCCGTGGCCTCGTCGAACAAGCCGCTTTGCTTGCCGGGCAGGCCCTGCACTTCGCCCCAGCCATACGCAAAGAAGCGCAGCGGCCGCTTGGCGGTGATGCGCGGGTCCAGCTGACGCAGGCTGCCGGCGGCGGCATTACGCGGGTTGACGAAGATCTTTTCGTCACGCTTGGCCTGCGCCGCGTTCAACTTTTCAAAGTCGGCGCGATTCATCAGCACCTCGCCGCGCACTTCCAGCACTTTCGGGGCGGACCCTTTCAGTTGCAGCGGAATGGCCTTGATGGTGCGGATGTTGGAGGTGACATCTTCGCCCGTCTGGCCGTCGCCGCGCGTGGCGGCCTGCACCAGACGGCCGTCCTCGTAACGCAGGCTGATCGCCAGCCCGTCCAACTTGAGCTCACAGAAATAATCGGCTTGCTGCGCCGGCCCCAGCAGGCCTGCGCCGCGCAACGTGTCCGTGACACGGCGGTCGAACGCCCCCACTTCTTCTTCGGCAAAGGCGTTGTTCAGCGACAGCATCGGCACGGCATGGCGCACGCTGCCAAAGGCGGAGACAGGCGCAGCGCCCACGCGTTGCGTGGGCGATTCCGGGGTGATCAGTTCGGGATGCTCGGCCTCTAGGGCTTCAAGCTGCCGCATCAGCCCGTCGTACTCGGCATCCGAGACGGAGGGCTCGTCGTAGACGTAATAGCGGACGTTGTGCTGTTCCAGCTCGGCGCGCAGGCGCGCCGCGGTTTCCGCCGGGTTGACTTCACCAGACGCGCGGCTCATTTATGCAAACACCCGTTGAGCACGCTCGCTTCCGGCGGGCAGGCCCGCTTGTTCAAGCTGTTCGAACAGCACTTGGAGGCGTTCGTCGATAACCGTTTCGGAACCATCCGCCAGCGGCTTGCCCTGGTCGTCGACCAGCTCGGCGCGCAGGCGGGCGGCCAGGTCGCGGCCCACGTCGACCATGCGGCCAAAGGCACGCGTATCGGCCGGCGCACAAGGCACGTCCAGCAGCAGGTACAGGCGTTCGACGCCACCCATGCCGGCGTCGAAGGCGGCGCCATCGGCGCGCGACAGCGTGAAGCGGGTCACACCGTTTTCGGCGGGCCACGCCAGGCGATTGCCATCCGCCACGAAGCCCGTGTCGCGGGCCACGGACAGCACTTCGGCGGCAGGCTGGGCCGCGCCCAGCAGCAGCGTCAGGCCAACCTGGGTATCCAGCGCGGCGCAGGTGTCGTCCAGGCGGGCGCCCTGCTCCAGCACGGCTTGCTGGTCGGGGCCTTCGATGGTGGCGTCGAAACGTTCGGCCATGTCCTGGGCGCGAGCCCAGGCTTGCGACCATTCAATGGCAGTCAGGGGGCCGCTGCGATTAGCCAGCAGCACCGCCAGTTGCATCGACGCATACGATTCGCCGGCATGCACGCGGGCACGATGGCGGCGCTGGTCGGTTTCGGCGAATACGCGCATCGGCTTGCGGCCTACGTGGCGCAGGCTTTGCATGTAAGGCAGCAGGTCGGCGCCACGCACGGGTTCGGCAAAATTGATTTCGATGACCACTTCGCAGGCGGGATCGGGTTCTTCCGTGTCGTCGGCATCGCTACCCGGGTCCACCGGCGCGGGCTGGCCCGGGTGCGCGCGCGGCGCATCGCCGCCCATGCCGGGCTCGCGACGGCTCGCGCCCGCGGCAGTGGCCGAAGCGGCTGCGCCGGCAGCGCCGGCGCCCAGCAACGGATCCTGTTCAGACGTGGGGAAATGGCTTTGCATCTTGCGCCGGACGCGCCGGTCCTGCCACCAGTTGAATCCCAACACCAGCAGTATCAGCAAGACGCCCAGGGCTATCAGCCCGATCTGCAAATCACTCATGTGTACATCCCGCGCCAGGAGGGCGGCGCCTTTCTAAATATGGGGTTTATGCCGCTTCGGAGGCCATCATTTGCACGGCCGAATCTATGTCTACCGCAACGATACGCGAAACCCCTTGCTCTTGCATGGTTACGCCGATCAGCTGCTTGGCCATCTGCATGGCGATCTTGTTGTGCGAAATAAATAGGAATTGGGTTTGCTCGCTCATGTTGGCGACCAGGTTTGCGTAGCGTTCGGTGTTGGCGTCGTCCAGCGGCGCGTCCACCTCGTCCAGCAGGCAGAACGGCGCCGGGTTCAGCTTGAACAACGCGAACACCAACGCGGTCGCGGTCAGCGCTTTTTCGCCGCCGGACAAGAGGTGAATCGTGCTGTTGCGCTTGCCGGGCGGCTGGGCCATGACCTGCACGCCCGCGTCGAGAATTTCCTCGCCTGTCATGCTGAGCTTGGCTTCGCCCCCACCAAACAGCTTGGGGAACAGCTCGCCAAAGTGGCCGTTCACGATGTTGAAGGTTTCTTGCAGCAGCTCGCGCGTTTCGCGGTCGATCTTGCGGATCGCGTCTTCCAGGGTTTCGATGGCGGTCATCAAATCCTGGTGCTGGGAATCCAGGAAACCCTTGCGTTCGCGCGACGTGTTCAATTCGTCCAGCGCCGCCAGGTTGACCGAGCCCAACGATTCAATCTGGCGCGAGATCCGGCCCACTTCCTGTTGCAGCCAGCTGGCGCGGCGCCATTCCTCGGGGCGGGTGGCCAGGTCCTGGGCCAGCGCCTCGCGGTCGACTTCGCGGGCGTTCAGCTGTTCGGTGAACTGCTCTTCGGCCAAGCGCGCGGCCTGCTCTTGCAGCTGCAATTCCATGATGCGCGCACGGCGCGGTTCCAGCGTCTGTTCCTGCTGTTGCCGGTCTTCATCGGCGCCGCGCAACAGAGCCGCCAGGTTTTCCATTTCCTGGCGCGCGCGCGACAGCGCTTCTTCGCGCTCGGCACGGGCTTCCAGGGCATCCTGCAACCCGGCCTGCGACGCGGACGCGTCCAGCTCGGCCAGATCGCCCATCAGTTGTTCAAGCTCGACCGTGCCGCGCTGGCTTTGGTCGGCGGCCAATTGCTGGTTGCGTTGCAGGTCGGTAATGCGGACCTGAATGCCGCGTTCGGCAAATTCGGCTTCTTGCGCGGCACGCTCAAGCTCGCGCAGGCGCGTACGGGCGGCTTCGGCCTGGGCGGCCAGCGTTTCGCCGTCCATTTCAGCATCGGCAAAGCGGGATTGGTGCTCGGCCAGTTCTTCGTCCAGCGTCTCGAAGCGGGCTTCGGCTTCTTCGCGGGTGGCGCGCAGGTCTTCTTCCTGGACCTTGATTTCTTCCAGATCCTGGCGCAGGCGCGATGCCCGTTCGCCGGATTGCTCGGCCTGCTGTTGCAGCCGGGAATGTTCAAGCTGGATGTCGTGCACGCGGCGCGTGACCTCGGCCACGCGCGTGCGCGCCGGGGCGATGGCCTGCGAGACCTGCTGCCAGGCTGCTTCGGCGCGGGCAACCGCGGCGCGCGCCTGGTCGGCGATCAGCTGCTGGGCCTTGATTTCGCGCTGCAGGTTTTCAATTTCCTGCTGGCGGGCCAGCAGGCCGGCCTGTTCGGAATCCGGCGCGTAAAAGCGGACGCTATGGGCATCGATCAGATGGCCGGCCTTGACCACGCAGGCGCTGCCGGCGGGCAAGGTCGCTCGCATGGCCAGGGCCTGCGTCACGTCGGTGGCGGTGTAGATGCCGGCCAGCCAGTCGTTCAGCAGCGTGCGCAGGTCCGGGTCGGTGATGCGCAGCAGGCTGGCCAGCGGCGTCAGGCCGGCCGGGGCGGCCGGCGCGGGCGCCGCGACGGGCAGTTGATAGAAAGCCAGCCGGGCGGGCGGCGCGTCTTCGGCGAACGCGCGGGCCCAATCCAGATTGCGCACTTCCATGGACGCCATGCGCTCGCGCAGGGCGGATTCCAGGGCGGTTTCCCAGCCCGGCTCCACGTGCAGCTTTTGCCACAGGCGCGACAGCCCGGCCAATTCGTGCTTGGCCAGCCAGGGTTCCAGCGCGCCCTGCTTCTGCACGTCTTCCTGCAGCTTCACCAGCGCGGACAGGCGGGCTTCCAGACGGGCCAGGTTCTGAGCGTCGGTCTGGGCGGCGGCCTGGGCGCGGCTGCGCTCGGCATCCGCTTCCGGCACGCGGCCTTCCAGCGTGGCCAGTTCTTCCTGGGCTTCTTGCAGCTGGTCTTCGCCGGCTACCCGGTCGCCGGCCAGTTGCTCCAGGCGGACGGGGTCGGGCGCATGCAGCTCGCGTAGCTCTTGTTGCAGGCGTTCGCGGCGCTGCTCCAGCACCTGCATTTGGCGGTCGGCGTCGCGCTGGGTCTGGGCGACCAGCGCCAGGTTCTGTTCGACCCGGGCCAGGGCGGCGCGCATTTCGTCGCGGCCCGAGGCGGCCTCGCGCACACGCTGCTCGACGGCGGGCAACCCCGCCTGAGCGTCTTCGGCGGCGGCCCGCGCCTCTTCGGTGCGGGCGGCGGCGGTGGCCAGGTCGTCTTCGGCCTGGGCGATTTGCTCAGTGCAGTGCTCGCGCTGGCTGGTCCATTCCGCGATCTGCTGCTGCAGCTGGTCGCGGCGCGATTGCAGACGGTTGCGCGAATCCACCACGTGGCGGATCTCGGCTTCCAGGCGGCTGACCTGCGCGTTGGCTTCGTACAGCGCGCCCTGGGCGGTGTGCACGGCGTCGCTGGCCGCGTAGTGGGCCTGACGGCGCGATTCCAGCGCCGCTTCGCCTGCCCGCAGGCCGGCGATGGCGGCTTCCAGCTCGTTTTGCGCCTGCGCCATTTCCTGGGCTTTCTTGGCGCGCTCTTCGCGAGCCCCGGTTTCCTTCAGGAACCACAGGGAATGCTGTTTCTTTTCGCCGTCGGCCTGAAGCTCGCGGTATCGCGTGGCGACTTCGGCCTGGGCTTCCAGCTTTTCAAGCTGGCTGTTCAGTTCGCGCAGAATGTCTTCCACGCGAGTCAGGTTTTCGCGCGTGTCGGACAGGCGGTTTTCGGTCTCGCGGCGGCGTTCCTTGTAGCGCGACACGCCGGCCGCTTCTTCCAGGAATACCCGCAGTTCTTCAGGGCGCGCCTCGATCAGGCGGTTGATCATGCCCTGCCCGATGATGGCGTAGCCACGCGCGCCCAGGCCGGTGCCCAGGAAGATATCGTGGATGTCGCGGCGCCGGACCTGCTGGTTATTGACGAAATAGCTGCTGGTGCCGTCCCGGGTCAGGACCCGGCGCACGGCGATTTCGGCGTAGGTGCTCCATTGGCCCGCAGCCCGCCCTTCGCTGTTGTCGAACACCATTTCCACCGACGCACGGGCCGCTGGCTTGCGGTTGCCCGAGCCGTTGAAAATGACGTCCTGCATGGACTCGCCGCGCAGTTCCGAGGCCTTGGCCTCGCCCAGCACCCAGCGCACCGCATCGATGATGTTCGATTTCCCGCAGCCGTTCGGACCCACCACGCCAACCAGTTGACTGGGCACGGGAATCACGGTGGGATCGACGAAGGACTTGAAGCCGGCGAGTTTTAGCTGAGTAAGACGCACAGTACGATGACGACGGGGTGGGTTGACGAAAGGCGTTAACGGACCTGCCGCACAGATTGCAAACCGGCCCACGAAGGGCCGGCTCACATATGGGTCGTATGATACCGCAGGCAGTCTGTCGCTAAACGTCAGTAATGGTCAACCCACGGGCAAACGCGCAATGGTGCGCCTTCGGGCACCGGCTATACTCCCTGACACTTTTTGGCACGACACATAATTTTCACGCGGACTGGCCGGGCTCAGGCCAAAGAACGGGGACATTCTTGAAACGTGGTTTCTATCTGGTCATGGCCGCGCAGGCCTTCTCGTCATTGGCGGACAATGCGCTGTTCATCGCAGCCATCGCCTTGATACAGGAGCTGCACGGCCCCGACTGGTTGGCGCCCATGATGAAATGGTCGTTCGCGCTGGCCTACGTGGTGCTGGCGGCCTTTGTCGGCGCCCTGGCGGACTCTTTCCCCAAGGGCCGTGTGATGTTCTCCACCAACGCGCTGAAGGTGGCCGGCTGTCTGCTGATGTTCTCGTACGCCAGCATCGGCGTTGCCCCCGAATACCAGACCTACCTGGTCTGCGCCGCCTATGCCGTGGTCGGGATCGGCGCGGCGGCCTATTCGCCCGCCAAGTACGGCATCGTCACCGAAATGCTGCCGCCGCACATGCTGGTCAAGGGCAATAGCTGGATCGAAGGGCTGACGGTGTTTTCCATCATTTTGGGCACGGTGCTGGGCGGCCTGTTGATTTCGTCCTCGGTGTCGACCGCCCTGTTGAGCCATTCGTTCATCGGCAGCCTGGTGCACACCCCCGCCGAAGCCGCCATCCTGGTCATTGCGTTCGTCTACCTGCTGGCGGCGCTGTGCAACCTGATGATTCCGCGCACCCATGTGCGCTACCCGCCGCAGCAGAAAAACCCGGTGCGCCTGATCCGCACGTTCTGGGGCTACGTCTGCGTGCTGTGGAAAGACAAGCTGGGCCAGATTTCGCTGGCGGTCACCACCCTGTTCTGGGGCGCGGGCGCCACGCTGCAACTGATCGTTATCGAATGGGGCCGCAGCCACCTGGGCTATCAGCTGGACAAGGCGTCGATGCTGATGGGCGTGGCGGCGCTGGGTACCGTGGTCGGCTCGATCCTGGCCGGCCGCATCCCGCTGCGCCGCGCGCTGGCCGTGCTGCCGGTAGGCGCCGCCATGGGGCTGGTCGTGTTGCTGATGCCGCTGGTCTATTCGCCCTGGAGCGTCTACCTGCTGCTGCTGATCACGGGCGGGCTGGCCGGTTTCTTCGTGGTGCCGATGAATGCGCTGCTGCAACATCGCGGCCACGTGCTGCTGTCGGCGGGCCATTCCATCGCGGTGCAGAACTTCAATGAACAGCTCAACATCCTGCTGATGGTGGCGATGTACACGCTGCTGCTGTGGCTGCAACTGCCGATCAACATCATCATCGTGATTTTTGGCTCGGTGGTGGCGGTGCTGATGGTGGTATTCATGCGCTGGAGCAAGCGCAACATGCAGGCCAACCCCGATCTGCACGACCAGATCGGGCAGGAAGGCCATGGGCGTGCGCTGGATTCGAACACCCACTAAGACGCCAAGCCGTTGATCGGAAACGAAAAACGGGCGATAAAGGCGGGCAATACAAGATGCGCAATACAGGACGCGCAATGCATGACGCGCAATAAAAAGCCGGGCCCAAGCCCGGCTTTTTATCGTCCGCCGCCAGCGGCAAGCCAGCGCGGTCAGATCTGGCGGGACGCCAGCTTAAGGTCTTGCCAGGCCCGCGCCTTTTCGGACGGGCTGCGCAGCAGGTACGCCGGGTGATAGCTGACGATCAGCGGAATCTGGCTGCCGTCCTCAGTCTTGAGCGTATGCACGCGGCCACGCAGGCTGCCGATGGTGGCGTCCGTACCCAGCAACGTCTGCGCGGCAAACCGGCCCAGGACCAGGATGCGCTCCGGCTTCAGCAAGGCGATCTGGCGCATCAGATACGGGCTGCAAGCGGCAATTTCCTCGGGCTTGGGATTGCGGTTGCCCGGCGGGCGGCACTTGATGACGTTGGTGATGAAGACGTCGGTGTCGCGGCTCATGCCCACGGCGGCCAGCATGGCGTCCAGCAGTTGGCCGGAGCGGCCGACAAACGGGTGGCCCTGCCGGTCTTCTTGCTCGCCCGGGGCCTCTCCCACGACCAGCCAGCGAGTAGGCGTTGCCCCATGGCCAAAGACCGCGTGGCGGCGCCCCTGGCACAGCCCGCACGCCGTACACGCCACCACCTGCTCGCGCAGTTCGTCCAGATTGGCGTTTTTCACCGCCTCGGCCACGGGGATGCGAGGCGCTTCGACGGCTTCTTCTTCGGCCGTCTTGGGAACCGGACGCGGCGGCGGGCCGGTGCGGTTCAGGATGGAAGCGGGAATGCCCGGGCGTCCAGAACTGCGTTCGCTTGCGACGGCGGCCGGAGCAGCGACCGGCGCGGCAGTCGACGCAGCAGACGAAGCAGACGAAGCAGTAGCCGATGCGGCAGCCGGCATCGGGGCGGAAGCCGGCACCGCGGCGGGCGGCAGGGCCGCCACCGGGGCCTGCACAGCGGCAGGCTGACCGGACACGTTGACATGCCCGACGGGGGCATTCGGGGCACGGGCCGCCACCCCGGAATCCAACAAAACCGGTTTTGAAACAGGGGCTTGCGGCGCAACGGGCGCACGAGCATCGGCCGGAGCCGGGCGCAGCCACAGCCTTTCCATGCCAATTTCGCGCAGCCAGATGCGCTGAAGCGGATTGACGCGGGGCGCCACGGCGGGCGTCGGCACGGTCATGCGAGCACCTCCGGCGTGGCGTCAAAGCGTTTTTGCATGACCAGAGCGTCTTCGCGCGTGCCTTTTTCAGCGGGGTAGTACCCACGGCGCACACCGATCTGCAAATAACCGTGGTCGCGGTAAAAGCTGACGGCGGAGACGTTGGACGGGCGCACTTCCAGCAGCACGCCCTCAAGCCCCCGTTCCCGCGCCTGCGCCTCGCACCATTGCAGCAGGATGCCGCCCAGCCCTTGCCGATGCAGGTGTTTGGACACGGCAATGACGAGCAAGTGCGCGACGTCCGGCGCAAACATCAAAATGCAGAAGGCAGCGACTTTGCCGTCGCGGCGAAGTACCCAAGCGCCGTAGCCCGCCGCCAGTGCGTCGACGAAGTTGCCGCGCGTCCAGGGAAACGCCTGCACGTGGGCCTCCAGCGCGGCCACCTCGTCCAGGTCGTCGTGCGTCAAGGGCTGGGGTTGTTCGGCGGGCGCAAGGTGCCCGGAACGTTCCGCCACGCGGCCCTGCTGCGGCCGATCGGCGGGCTCTGGCTGTGCACCACGCTGCGATGAGTCGGTGAGCTGGGATGGGTCGTTGCGCGGTGATTGCTTGGCCTCCGACGCCAGCGACGGCGCGGCTTTCGGGTTGCCGCCTTCGCCCCGCATGCGCTCGGCGGTGGTAAAGGCAACCTTGTCGCGCACATAAAGCGGCGCGGCCTCTTCCGGAGGCAGCGCTTCACCGCGCAGCCAGCCTTGTCGCGCCAGACGCGCCACGCTGGCGGCTTCGGGGCGCAACGCATCGGCCGCGCGCGCCCACCCATCCGGCGCAATCATGTCCGACGCGTAGGCATCCCAGGCGTCGCCCGCCAGCAGCGGGCGCAAAGCCTGGCCCTCGGAATCCGACCATTGGGCAAGGTGATGCGCCGTCCAGGGCACGACCTCGGCAGCCGCGATCAACAGCGGGGCTTGCAGGACCTGCCAGGCGGACTCTTCGGCCCCCTGCGCGCCCAACGGGCGATAAACCGCCAGATAGACCTCGTTCATGCGCGCGTCCAGCGCCACCACAATGGCGTTGGCGGGCGTGGCCTCGGCCACCTGCGCGGCGACCGCCTGGTGGGACACGACAGGCAGCACCGGAATCCCCAGCCCCAGGCCCATGCCCTGGGCCACGCCGCAAGCGACACGCAGGCCGGTAAAGCCGCCCGGCCCCTGGCCAAACGCCACGGCGTGCAGGGCCGTGGGTGCAATGCCGGACTCGGCAAGCAGCTCGTTCGCCATCGGCAAGAGTCGTTCCGCATGCTCTTGGGACCCCTCGTGCTCGCGGGTAATCACCTGCAAACGGCCATCGACCGTTCGCAGTAAAGCCACCCCGCAACGGGACGAAGACGTTTCCAAAGCCAGCAGGTTTAGTTCCATAGGTGCAGATTGTACGAAATACGCGGCTCCGCCCCCGGTTGTAAGGGGGATTTCAACCATGGTTCGCAATGTGTAATATCTTGTGAACGCCCACTAGCCGCTGGTTCTTGTCACTGTTACATTTCCGGCCATGAATACGCAAAACACCACCCCCACCCGAAAAATCCTCGTCGTTGACGATGATCCGCGCTTGCGCGATTTGCTGCGCCGGTATTTGTCCGAGCAGGGATTCAACGTTTTCGTCGCCGAAGACGCCAAAGAGATGGGCAAACTCTGGCAACGCGAGCATTTTGACCTGCTCGTGCTGGATCTGATGCTGCCCGGCGAAGATGGTCTGTCCATCTGTCGTCGGCTGCGCGGTGGCCACGACAATACGCCCATCATCATGCTCACGGCCAAGGCGGAAGAAATCGACCGCATCGTGGGCCTTGAAATGGGCGCGGACGACTACCTGTCCAAACCGTTCAACCCCCGGGAACTGCTGGCACGGATCAACGCGATCCTACGCCGTCGCGGCACCGAAGAACATCCGGGCGCTCCCAGCCAGGAAAACGAGTCGATCGCTTTCGGCCCCTACGTGCTGAACTTGTCCACCCGTACGCTGACGCGCAACGGCGAACAAGTGCCGATCACCACCGGCGAATTCTCGGTGCTCAAGGTGTTTGCGCGCCATCCGAAGATTCCCCTGTCCCGCGACAAGCTCATGGAACTGGCTCGCGGCCGCGAATACGAAGCTTTCGATCGCAGCCTCGACGTGCAGATCTCGCGCCTGCGCAAACTGATCGAACCCAATCCGTCCAAGCCCGTGTTCATCCAGACCGTTTGGGGTCTCGGATACGTGTTTGTGCCGGACGGTGGTAGCTGATCGGCTCGCCCGCCCTGGGCAGGAGCGCAGCCTCGTGCCCCGCTTGCGCAGAACCTTCAGGAACCTGACTTCACGTTTGCGGCTCGGCTTGTTCGGCCGCACGTTCCTGCTGCTCGCAGCGCTGATGCTGGTCAGCCTGGGCGCGTGGCTACAAGTATTTTTCAGCATGGAGCTGGGACCGCGCGCCAATCAAATGGCGCAGCGGGTGATCACGGCCGTCAATATCACGCGCACGGCCCTGATCTACTCTCATAACGGCGAACGCAGCAAGCTGCTGCTGGACCTGGCCACCAACGAAGGCATTCAGGTCTACCCGCGCGAAGTCACCGACTTTGCCGAAGCCCTTCCCGACGACGACTACTGGCAGCGTGTGGCGCAGCATATCCGCACGCGCTTTGGCCCGGAAACGCAGATCGCCTGGGGCGTCAACCAGGTGCCCGGCTTCTGGGTCAGCTTCCAGATCGAAAAAGATCTGTATTGGCTGGTGTTCGAGCGAGAACAGATTGGCTTGACGGGTGGTATCGAATGGCTGGGATGGGGCGCCACGGCGTTGCTGCTTTCCCTTGTCGGTGCGGCGGTCAGCGTGGGGTTCGTGAACCGGCCCCTGTCCCGGCTTGCCCGCGCCGCGCAGGTGTTGTCGCGCGGCGAGACGCCCGCGCCACTACCCGAACAGGGTCCTTTGGAAATCCGCGACCTGAACGCCTCGTTCAACCGCATGGCTAAAGACCTGCGGCAGGCCGAGGCCGACCGAGAGCTGATGCTGGCAGGGATCTCGCACGACCTGCGCACCCCGCTGGCCCGCATGCGCCTGGAAATCGAGCTTAGCGGCGTGTCGGAAGACGCCCGCCAGGCCATCGACGAAGACCTGGGTCAGATCGACCACAGCATCGGCCAACTGATGGAATATGCACGGCCCGCCGGCACCCTGCCGCAGCTGGCCACCGACATTTCCGCGGTACTGGCCGAGCTCTATGAACGTGAACGCAGCCACACCGCGTCGTTGGGCGGCGAGCTGGAAGCGTCGTTGGAACCCGGGCTGCGCGCCCGGATCACGGCACTGGACCTGAAGCGGGTGGTCAGCAACCTGATCGAAAACGCGCGGCGCTATGGTCGGTCCAGCGACGGCATGGCGCACCTTGTCATGACGCTGCAAGCCGAAGGCGGCATGATCGTGATCGAAGTGTGCGACCGCGGACCGGGCATCGCGCCCGAAGACGTCGACCGGCTGCTGCGGCCTTTCTCGCGTGGCGAAGCGGCGCGTACCGGTGTCAGCGGCGCGGGCCTGGGTCTGGCCATTGTCGAACGCCTGCTCAAGCACGTGGGCGGCACGCTGCGGATGCTGCCTCGCGAAGGCGGCGGGCTGACCGCGCGCATAGAGTTGCCCAAAGCCAAGTTTAGGAATTATCAATTAGACAACGATAATCCATAGCGTAGAATTTATGGTTTAAGGCACTGCCTTATCTCCACCAACAACTACTGGGAGTAAACATGAAAACTGTTGGCGACAAACTCGAGCCCTTCAAGGTCACCGGCGTCAAGCCCGGCTTCAACCAGCACGAAGAGAATGGCGTGTCGGCGTTTGAAGACATCACCGAAAGCTCGTTCCCCGGCAAGTGGAAGGTGATCTACTTCTACCCGAAAGACTTCACGTTTGTGTGCCCGACCGAAATCGTCGGCTTCAACAAGCTGGCCAAGGATTTCGAAGACCGCGACGCCGTTCTGCTGGGCGGCTCCACCGACAACGAATTCGTCAAGCTGGCATGGCGCCGTGAGCACCCGGACCTGAACAAGCTGGGCCACTACCAATTCGGCGACACCACCGGTGCCCTGATCGACCAACTGGGCGTCCGCGAAAAGGGTGCTGGCGTTGCTCTGCGCGCCACGTTCATCGTTGACCCGGACAACACGATCCAGCACGTTTCGGTGAACAACCTGAACGTCGGCCGTAACCCGGAAGAAGTTCTGCGCTTGCTCGACGGTCTGCAAACCGACGAGCTCTGCCCGTGCAACCGTACGGTTGGCGGCGCTACGCTGTAATTTCCAGCCCGGCCCAGGGCCTGTACGCAGGCCCGGCGCCGGGCTTTACTTGCTCTAGATTATAGGTAAAAACTATGGAATTTCTTACGACCATTAAGGAACAGCTGCCGGATTGGGCCAAGGACATCCGCCTGAATCTGGACGCCGTCATCGCCCGTTCCACGCTGGCGCCTGAAGATGCCGTTGGCGCCGCCCTGTCCGCCGCTTACGCCGCGCGCAGCCCGGTGCTGGTCGAAGCCTTCAAGAGCGGCCTGTCGGAAGGCGACGCCAATGCCGCCCTGACCGCTTCCGCACTGATGGGCATGAACAACACCTGGTATCCCTACGTCGAAATGACGGGCGACGCCAACCTGAAGAGCCTGCCCGCGCAGCTGCGCATGAACGCCTACGCCACCCATGGCGGCGTCGAGAAAAAGCGCTTTGAACTGTTCGCGCTGGTTGCTTCGATCATCGGCAAGTGCCATTTCTGCGTGGCCTCGCACTATGAAAACCTGAAGAACGACGGCCTGTCGACCGAACAGCTGCGCGACGCCGGCCGTATCGCCGCCGTCGTCAACGCCGCCGCTCTGGCGCTGGCCGCCCAAGGCAAGTAAGCCTCGGTCTGAAGATGGAAAAAAGCCCGCCTGTGCAAACAGGCGGGCTTTTTATTGCCGCGCGCCAAGGTGATGGCGCCGACGGGGACTGCTCGATTAGTTCTGCGCCGGCTTCACGGGCGAGGTCGGCAAGCCGTTGGCCACCCAGGCTTCCAGGCCGCCGCGATACCAGTAGGCGTCCCAGCCCAAAGTGCCGACGCGCAACGCCGCGTTGTACGACGAACGGTCGTTCATGCCGGCGCCCATCAATACGATCGGCACGCCCCGGTTGCCGCCCGACTTCTTCATCAGCCAATCGTCCAGCGGACCTTGCAGGCTGTCCTTGACGCTGCCGTCCGACCCCGCGTCGGCCAGCGGATAGGCGATGGGCAAGGTGTCGCGCAGCCCGCTGCTGTCCACGATGATCAAATTCTTGTTGTTCTTAATCAGCTGGACCAAATCGCCGGTGGTGATGACCTTGGCGCGGTAGTGCTGGACCGGCGTGGGTCCCTTGTACGGCGCCGAGAACAGCAAGGTCGTGGCCGGCACGCCGCTGTCCTTCAATTCATCGAAACCGCCGGTCGGGGCGGCGGCGCCCTGCCCTTGGCCCGCGGGTGCCTGCTGCTGGCGGGCAGGCGGCGCCGAGCCGTCCTTGGCCACGATTTCACCGCCCACCGTGCCCATTTCGATGTCCGAAATCATCACGGCAATGTTCTCGATCAGCTCATAGCACATGGTGATCGAGCCTTCGCGCGGGCTGTACCAGGCGTTGAGCTTGCCGCAGTCCTTGAAGACCACGTTCACCGGCCGGGGCAGCACATACGTCTTGCCCAGCAGCTTGATGTTTTCGCCGATGGCGGCCGACAGGTTGTTCGCGAACAGGTTGCCGATCTTGCGCTTGGACGGCTCGAACACCACGTTCACCGGCGCGCCGGGCGCGTTGGCCGGTTGCTCGCCGTCCGGCGTCCAGGTACCGACGCGCGTGTACGGCGCCAGAATCTTGCGCCACGCGCGGTTCTGCTTGTTGAATTCGTCCGTGCAACGGGCCTTGGTGCGGTCTTCGAATCCGGTTTGTTGAACCACCGTTTCGAACACAGCGGGGTTGCCGCCGTACATGATGCAAAGCATGTTGCGGAAGCGCTTCAGGTCGCCCGTGTGTTCGTCCTGCCATGCCGAGGGCGCCTGGCCGCGGCTTTCCGACAGCTTGCCGCTGTAATACCACTGCAGCGCGGCGTAGGTGGCCGCTTCGCGCGCCATGCGGTCCACGTCCTTGCTGCCCGACGGGTACATCGTGGGTTCCACGATCTGCAACGCCGCGTAAATATCCACCGCATCCTCTTCGGCGCCGGTGGACGGCAATTGCAGTTCGCCGATCAGCGCGTGGCCGAACTCGTGCATGAAGATGCTTTTCATCAAGCCGATATACACGGCGACGATGCGTTCGGTATCGCCACCGAAACGGGGATACGGACCCGAGCCCGGCAAGCCGGAATTATTGCCGCCCGGAGACGGGGCAGCCTGGGGCGTATTGACGCGCGGCTGGGTGTTCTGTGGGCTTGCGCCCGTGGCGCCGCCGCGCGGAGGCAGGCCCGCGGGCGGCGGGCTGGCCGCGCCACCGCCACGAGGCGGCAAGCCGGTGGACGGCGGTGCGGCCGGCGGCTGCTTGGACCCTTGGTTGGTCGTGATGGAAAAATCCGCGATGCCGAACGTGCCGACGTCATACGCCATGATGCCGATATCCGCGCCCAGCGCCGACACGTCCGCCACGTCGCCGATCTTCTGGCCGTTCACGATGAAGCGCGCGGCGCCCGGCACCTCGACCACCTTGATGCGGTCCGACCCGTCCAGCTTGGCGACATTCGGCACAGAGCCGAAATCACGGCGGTTCTGCCCTTCCAGGCAAAACAGCTTCGTGTTTTTGTCGGCCATGATTTCAAGCAGGCACAGGCTCTTGGTGGCGCGGTTGTTCATCACAACGCCGATGGACGCCTTGGGATTCTGCGAATTGACGACCACATTGACGTCGGTGATGCGGCCGGCGTCCGGTGCGGGGCCTGCCGTGACGTACAGCGTTTGCTCACTGCCCGGCGTGCCCTTGTTCTGCAAGGTGAACCAGCCGTCCTGCAAGCCCGCCGTCCAACCCTGCAACAGCTGCTGTCGGACCCCGCCAGCCAGCGGACCCAACTGCTGTTCAAACTCCGCGTGCGCGGGCGCACATACTGCGGCAAGGGCTAAAAGCAGGGCTGCGCCACGTAGATGCATCCGAATATCTCATGTGATCCGATTTAGATAGCGCGCAGAATATTCCGAATCATATGGACCCGCTTATTTATTTGTTAAAGATGTATGCCAAAGTAAATGACGCCCTTGCAAGGGGCCGGCACACGCCTCAACTGTCGACACGCGCCAACAACGCCACCACGGTCGCCGCGATGCCTTCCTTGCGGCCCAGGTAGCCCAGGCCCTCGTTGGTCTTGGCCTTGATGTTCACGTCGGCTTCGGGCAGACCGGTGTCGGCGGCAATGTTCCTCACCATGGCAGGCGCGTGCGGGCCGATCTTGGGCGCCTGCGCGTGCAACGTCGCATCGATGTTGACGGGCGCCCAGCCCGCCGCGCGCACACGCGCCATGGCTTCGCGCAGCAGCACGCGGCTATCCGCGCCCTTGAAGGCCGGGTCCGTGTCCGGGAAATGCCGGCCGATATCGCCCAAGCCCGCCGCGCCCAGCAGCGCGTCGGTGATGGCGTGCAACAGCACGTCCGCATCGGAATGGCCCAGCAGGCCGTGCGTGTGCGGGATCGTCACGCCGCCGATGATCAGCGGCCGGCCCGCCACCAGCGCGTGCACGTCAAAGCCCTGCCCGACGCGAAAAGGAATGCTCATAGCCATTTTTCCATCAGTTCAAAATCATCCGGCCAAGTCACCTTGAAGTTGCGCAAGGCACCGGGGACCAGCAGCGGCGCATAGCCGGCGGCCTCCAGGGCCGAGGCCTCGTCGGTGACCGTGACGCCATTCACAGAGGCCGCCGTCAGCGCATCGCGCAGCACGCCGGCCCGAAACATTTGCGGGGTCTGCGCCAGCCACAGCCCATTGCGATCCAGCGTGCGTTCGACCCGGTCGCGCCCGCCCTTGACGGTGTCGGCGACCGGTAACGCCAACAAGCCGCCCACGGGGTCGGCCAGACAGGCGTCGATCAGGCGGCGCAAGGCGGCCTGGGGCAGCCCGGGCCGCGCCGCATCGTGCACCAGCACCCAGGTGTCGTCGGCCACGCCGCTTTCGGCCAAGGCGCCCGCCACGGTGTCGGCTCGCGTAGCGCCGCCGCAGGCCCGCCACACCGTGCGCGGCAAGCCGGCCAGCGCCGCGTCGACCCAGCCGTCGCCGGGCGTCACGGCCACGCGTACCTGCGAAACGCGCTCATCGGCCAGCAGCGCACTCACCGCATGGCGCAACATGGGCTGTCCGGCCAATGGACGGTATTGCTTGGGAACGGGTTCGACGCCGGGCTGGCTGGCGCGGGCGCCAACGCCCGCTGCGGGAACGATCGCAATGATTGAGTCAGACATGGTGCGGTGATTTTATAATCTTCCGCTTGATGCCTGCTTCCACCCTGATGCCCACCGCCACTTCCCCCGTCACCGCCGCGCCGCCCGTCCCCGCGACCGCCCCTACTTTGTCCGCGCTGAAACCCGGCGCGCGCTATGCGCAGCCCCGGCCGCCCGGCTCCGGCGACGCCTGGTTGCTGGCAGACTTGGCCCGGCAGGCACAGGCGCCGCTGGTCATCCTGACGGCCGAACCGGTAGAGGCCCAGCGGCTGGCCGAAGAAATCCAGCTGTTTGCCCCCGACCTGCGCGTGCGCCAGCTGCCCGACTGGGAAACCCTGCCCTACGACGCGTTTTCGCCCCACCAGGACTTGATTTCCCAGCGCTTGCATACCCTGCATTCGCTGATGATGAAAACGGTGGACGTGCTGACGGTGCCGATCACCACCGCGCTGTATCGGCTGGCGCCGCCCTCGTTCCTGGCGGCCTACACGTTTTCGTTCAAGCAGAAAGACAAGCTGAACGAAGCCGCCTTGCGCGCGCAATTGACGCTGGCCAACTACAACCACGTCACCCAGGTCACGGCGCCGGGCGAATTCTGCCTGCGCGGCGGGCTGATCGACCTGTTCCCGATGGGGTCGGTGGTGCCCTACCGGCTGGACCTGTTCGATGACGAAATCGAAACCATCCGCAGCTTCGACGTGGATACGCAGCGCAGCCTGTACCCCGTGCGCGAAGTGCAGCTGCTGCCCGGGCGCGAATTCCCGATGGACGAAGATTCGCGGACCCGCTTTCGCGCGCGCTTCCGGGAAGTGTTCGAAGGCGACCCGTCGCGCGCCCTGCCCTACAAGGACATCGGCAACGGCATCCCGTTCGCCGGCGTGGAATACTACCTGCCGCTGTTCTTCGAAGAAACCGCCACGCTGTTCGACTACCTGACCACGGGCACGGTCACCGTCACCGTCGGCGATATCGATGACGCCATCCAGCGCTTCAACCAGGACACGTCCAGCCGCTACGGCTTCTTGAAGAGCGATCGCGAGCGCCCCGTCCTGCCGCCTTCGGCTCTGTTCCTGGATAGCGAAACGCTGTACACGCGCTTGAAGGAATTCCGCCGTCTGTCGTTGACCGCCGGCGACCCGCACCCGGACTTTCGCGCCGTGCCCGATGTGAGCGTGGCGCGCCGTTCCGACGACCCCATCGCCAAACTTCGTGCCCTGGTGCAAACGCGTCAGACCCGGGTGCTGCTGTGCGCCGACTCCGCCGGCCGGCGCGAAACGCTGGTGCAGATGCTGAACGAGTTCGGCGTTACGCCCGATGCGCAGCCCGACACCATCGAAGCGTTCCTGGCGTCCGACGCCAACTTCGGCATCGTGGCCGCGCCGCTGGCCACGGGCTTCGGCCTGCCCCAGGCGAATCTGGCCTTCCTGACCGAAAACGACCTGTACCCGGGCCACGCCGGCACGGGGCGCCGCGGCAAGCGCGACCAGGAACGGGCCAGCAACGTCGAAGCCATGGTGCGCGACCTGTCCGAACTGCGCGCCGGCGACCCCGTCGTCCACGCCCAGCACGGCATCGGCCGCTATCACGGGCTGGTCAACATGGACATGGGCGAAGGCGAGATGGAATTCCTGCATCTTGAATACGCCAACGGCAGCACGCTGTACGTGCCCGTATCGCAGCTGCACGTGATCGCCCGCTACAGCGGCGCGGACCCCGATGCGGCGCCGCTGCATCAGCTGGGTTCGGGCCAGTGGGACAAGGCTCGCCGCAAGGCCGCCAAGCAGGTGCGCGACACGGCCGCCGAGCTGCTGGCGCTGTATGCGCAGCGCGCCGCGCGCGAGGGCTTTGCGTTCAACTTGCCGCTGAACGACTATCAGGCCTTCGCCGAAGGCTTCGGCTTTGAAGAAACCGTTGACCAGGCCGCCGCCATCGAAGCCGTGATTGCCGACATGACGTCGGGCCGCCCGATGGACCGGCTGGTGTGCGGCGACGTCGGTTTCGGGAAAACGGAAGTTGCCTTGCGCGCCGCCTTCCTGGCCGTGGCCAACGGCAAGCAGGTCGCCCTGCTCTGCCCGACCACGCTGCTGGCCGAACAGCACGCACAGACGTTTTCCGACCGCTTCGCCGATTGGCCGGTGCGCGTCGTTGAGCTGTCGCGTTTCCGTTCCGGCAAGGAAGTGGCGGCCGCCGTCGAAGGCATCAACGACGGCCGCGTCGACATCGTGATAGGCACGCACAAGATCCTGTCCAAGGACGTGAAGTTCAAACGCCTGGGCCTGGTCATCATCGACGAAGAGCACCGTTTTGGCGTCCGGCAGAAAGAAGCGCTGAAGGCGCTGCGAGCCGAAGTCGACGTGCTGACGCTGACGGCCACGCCGATTCCGCGCACGCTGGGCATGTCGCTGGAGGGCATCCGGGACTTCTCCGTGATCGCCACCGCGCCCCAGAAGCGCCTGGCCATCAAGACGTTCGTGCGCCGGGAAGACGGCAGCACGCTGCGCGAAGCGCTGCTGCGCGAGCTCAAGCGCGGCGGCCAGTGCTACTTCCTGCATAACGAAGTGGAAACCATCCACAACCGGCGCGCCCGGCTGGAAGAACTGGTGCCCGAGGCGCGCATCGCGGTCGCGCACGGGCAGATGCCCGAGCGCGAGCTGGAACAGGTAATGAAGGGCTTCTACCAGCAGCGCTACAACGTGCTGCTGTGCACCACCATCATCGAAACGGGCATTGACGTGCCCAGCGCCAACACCATCGTCATCCACCGCGCCGACCGCTTCGGGCTGGCGCAGCTGCATCAGCTGCGTGGGCGCGTGGGCCGGTCGCACCACCAGGCGTACGCCTACCTGCTGACGCCGGGCGAAGACGCCATCACCACCAACGCGAAGAAGCGCCTGGAAGCGATTCAGGCCATGGAGGAACTGGGTTCCGGTTTCTACCTGGCCATGCACGACCTGGAAATCCGCGGCACCGGCGAAGTGCTGGGCGATTCGCAGTCGGGCAACATTCAGGAAGTGGGCTTCTCGATGTACAACGAGATGCTCAACGAAGCCGTGCGCGCGCTGCGCGTGGGCGAAGAACCCGACCTGGACGCGCCGTTCAACCTGGCGTGCGAAGTCAACCTGCACGCCCCGGCCCTGCTGCCGTCCGACTATTGCGCCGACGTGCATGCACGCCTGGGCATCTACAAGCGCCTGGCTCACGCGGCCGATGAAGACGACCTGATCCACATCCAGGAAGAACTGATCGACCGCTTCGGCAAGCTGCCCGAAGCCGCGCAAACGCTGCTGACGACGCATCGCCTGCGTCTGGCGGCGCAACCGCTGGGCATCGTCAAGATCGACGCCAGCGAGACGCAGGCACTGATTCAGTTCGGCCCCAAGACCAGCGTTGACCCCGCGCGCATCATTGAACTGGTGCAGCGCCAACGCAACATCAAACTGGCAGGACAGGATAAATTGCGCGTTGAGATCAAAGCCGCGCAGATCCCCGCCCGCTCAGACGCCATCCGCGCCGTGCTGCGTGCCTTGAAGTAATTCCCCCGACCCTTCCTTTTTCTTATGACCACCCATCACTTAGTCGTCCAATCCCCCGGCCTGACCGTCGAACACGCGGAACAGCTGGCCGCGTTGGCCCAGGCCCAGGGCGTGGCGCGCATCAGCAACACCGCCGCCCGCCTGCTGGACGTGCAGCACGATGCGCTGACCCGCGCCGAAGTGGTGGCCTGGGCCGACCGCAACGGTGTCGACGCGGCGTTCCTGCCCGCCGGGCTGAAACTGTCGCAGTGCAAAGTGCTGGCGATGGACATGGACTCGACGCTGATCAACATCGAATGCATCGACGAGATCGCGGGCGTGGTGGGCGTCAAAGACAAGGTGTCGGAAATTACCGAAGCCGCCATGCGCGGCCAAATCAAGGACTTCGCGGAAAGCCTGCGCCGCCGCGTCGCGCTGCTCAAGGGCGTGCCGGCCGCAGCGCTGGAACAGGTCTATGTGGAAAAGCTGCGCCTGAACCCGGGCGCCGAACGCCTGGTTTCCACCGCGCAAGCCGCGGGCATCAAGGTCCTGCTGGTTTCGGGTGGCTTCACCTTCTTCACCGATCGCCTGCGCGAACGCTTGAACCTGGACAGCGCCCACGCCAACACGCTGGAAATCGACAACGGCGTGCTGACGGGCCACGTGCTGGGCGACATCCTGGACGCCCAGGCCAAGGCCGTCTACCTGCGCGAATTCGCGCGCACGCACGGCGCCACCAAAGACCAGATCATCGCCATCGGTGATGGCGCAAACGACCTGCTGATGCTAGGCGCCGCGGGCTTCCCGGTGGCCTATCACGCCAAGCCGGTCGTGCGCGAGCAGACGCGCTTTGCCTTGAACGTCACGGGGCTGGATGGGGTGTTGAACTGGTTTGAAAGCTGATCGGGTCAGAAGCCGATCGCGCCGTAGCGCCAGGCAGCAAAAAAATAGCCACCTTCCGAGGTGGCTATTTTTCATCCCAGCGTCTGATTTTGGCGTTTGATTTCGCCTCTGATCAGTAACGCATCTTCAGCGTCAGCAACGCCGCGCGCCCCGTACCCAGCGCCGCATAGTGCGCCGCGTAGGCCTTGGTGTAGTACGTTTCATCGAACAGGTTCAGCACGTTCAGCTGCGCCGAATAGTGTTCGTTGAATTCGTACGCTGCCATGGCGTCAAAGCGCCAGTACGACGGCACCCAGCGCGCCTTGGGCGTGCCGTCCGCGTTGCGGGTGGCATCCGAATTGCCGTAGACCTTGTCTACGTAATAGGCGCCGCCGCCCACCGTCAGCTTGGGCAGCACCTTGTAGGTGGTCCACAGGCTGAAGGCGTTGCGCGGGGTGTTGGGCAGGTCCTGGCCGACGGCGCCGCTGTTGTAAGCGCCCTTGGTCATTTCGCTGTCCATGAAGGTATAGCCGCCAAACACGTTCCATCGGGGCGTGATGTTGCCCGAGAAGCCCAGTTCGATGCCGCGCACCTTGGCCTCGCCCACCTGCGCGACTTCGGTGGCCGACACGGCCACGCTGGTGTTCTTGCGGGTGTCGTGGAAAGCCGCTGCCGACAAGGTCAGCCGGTCGTCGAAGACCTGCCACTTGGTGCCCACTTCCACGGTGCGGCTCTTTTCGGGTTCAAGCGACGAATTGCTGATCGACGTGGCATCGCTGATCGCGCCCGCCGCAATGGCCGATGGCGTGGACGAGGTGCCGTAGGTGGCGTAGATGGTGCCGTTGGGCACGGGCTTGTACGCCAGGCCGACCTGATAGTTGAACAGGCTGTCGTCGCGGCTGGTGCTGTAGAAGGCCGGGGTGCCGGCCGGGTCGTTGCGGCCGGCGGCGATGTTGCTGCCGCTGGTGCGGTAGTTGTCCCAGCGCGCGCCCAGGCTGGCCTGCCACTGTTCGTTGAACTTGATGGTGTCGAAGCCGTACAGGGCCAGCGTGTCGGTGTTGTAGCGGGCGGGGTTGTTGTTGCGGTTCAGCTTGCCCGGATAGTCGGTCCCCGGGTCCGGGTCCCACAACGACGCGCACAACGCGGGGTTGGCGTAGGTGTTGCGGCCATTGGTGGTGGCGGTCACGCAGTTGCTGCCGCCGGCGGGCACGCCCGACTCGGTGTAGCCGTCTTTGTTCTGCTTGATGTTGCTGTATTCGAAGCCCAGGTCGAACGAATGCTTGAGGCTGCCCGTCTCGAATTCACCCGTCAGGTCGGTCTGGTTGGCGAAGCTCTTGGTGACGTAGTAACCCGACTTCAAGGCACGGTACACCAGCCCATTGGGCACATTGCCCTTGCTGTCGTCCGGGTTGGTGGCGGCGAAGTCCGTCGTGCCACGGCCATAGCGGGTCACGTTGCGCAGTTGTAGCTTGTCGGAAAAATCATGCTGGAAGTCCACGGTGGCCACGTCGTCGCGCGTCTTCATGAAGTCGCGCCCGGTCAGGCCGTAGAACGACTTGCGGCTGACGCCCATGGTCTCCGTCACCGGCTGCCCCGTCTTGGGGTCATACGGGATGGAGTAGTCCGGCATGCTGTCGTCTTGATAGTGGTAGTAGCTCAGCGTGATGCGCGTCGGCGTACCCACGCCCAGCATCAAGGACGGTGCCACGCCCCAGCGTTCGAAATCCACGGCATTGTCGCGGCCGGCCACATCGCCCTTGTTGCCCATCACGTTCAAGCGGAACGCGGCCTTATCGGCCAGGCGCCAGTTGCTGTCGATGGTGGCGCGATAGTTGTTGTCGGTGCCGATCTGCGCGGTGGCTTCAGTGAAGTCCGTCACCTTGGGCGCCTTGCTGACCATGTTGATGCTGCCGCCCGCGCCGCCCCGGCCCGAATACACCGAGTCCGGGCCCTTGATGACTTCCACCTGTTCCAGGTTGAAGGTGTCGCGCACCTGCGTGCTGCTGTCGCGGATGCCGTCCAGGAACAGGCTGCCCGCGGAATTCTGACCACGGATAATGGGCAAGTCGCCGCCCGGACGGCCGCCTTCGCCAGCGCCGAACGTGATGCCCGGCGAATTGCGCAGCACGTCTTGCAGCGTTGATGCGGCCTGGTCCTGGATCACCTGCTTGGGCACCACCTGCACCGTGCGCGGCGTGTCGAGCAGCGGCGCCGTCATTTTGGGCGACGGCACCGTGCTGGTCTGGTACGAAGACCCTTCGCCCTCCACCCGAACCGGCGAAAGCTGCGTCACCCCGGAATCCGCGGACTGCGCGGCGGCGTACGGGCTGATGAACAGGGCGGGCGCCGCAATGGCCGCGGCAAGCGAGGTAGCGAGCGTATTCAGCGAATACGAATCTTGGGGCTTCAAACCAGCTTCTCCAGAATGTGAATAGCAACGATTCTTGTTTTTTTACAGGTTGCGATTTTGATCCTGGCGGCTGAATGACACCTGAATGAAAGCTGAGTGGCGCGCGAAAAGATGAAAAAACAACAGTGGCGGCCCATAGGGGGACACGGTCGCCGCCGCCGCCATAGCCTCTCCAAGCCGCGAGGCCTGAAGTGTGATGAGTTTCAAGCACCCAAAAGAAAAACGCCCCGTAGGGCGTTTTCAAGGCACTGGCGGGGCTTTTACACCCGCAAGCGAGGGTGACGCTTGAACAAATAGCGGTACACAAAGCCTGGATAGGCCAGCACCAGATACAGGCTAAGGGTAATCGCGTAGAACTCCCACGTCTGGGCAAACCGATTGCCCAGCGTGGACTCGAAGGTGAAACCCAAGGCGCCAACCAGCGCGTAGAACACCAGCACTTCCACCAGTCGCATCCAGAACGGCTTGACCGTCACCGCCCCGCCCTGCTTGAAGGGCAAGACGGCGAACACGCGTTCGGTCAGGAACGGCAGGTTGGCGCTGACCAAAGCCAGCGCGATCAACAGCCATACCGCCAGCGTCTGGTTCATGGCCGGGTTCCGCTTACAGGCTCAGCGACGAACGAATCGCCTGCACGCACAGCGCCATCAGACCACCAGGCAACAGGCCCAGCAGCAGCATCATGGCGCCGTTGATGGACAGCAGACCGCGCTGGCCAACCGTGGCGACGATCGGGGCAACATCAGCCACCGGCTCGTCGAAGTACACCACCTTGACGACACGCAGGTAGTAAAACGCACCGATCAGCGAGAACAGCACGGCCACCACGGCCAGCGTCACGTGGCCGGCGCTGATCAACGCTTGCAACACGGCCAGCTTGGCGTAGAAGCCCACCAGCGGCGGAATGCCGGCCAGCGAGAACATCAGCAGCAGCACGATGAAAGCGTGCCACGGGCTGCGGCGGTTCAGGCCCTTCAGGTCGTCGATGTGCTCGCACTCGAAACCCTGGCGCGACAGCAACAGCACGATGCCGAAGCTGGCCAGCGTGGTCAGCACGTAGGTCAGCATGTAGAACAGCGACGCGCCATAGGCGGCGGACGACAGTTCCGGCTTGCCCGCGACCGACCCCGACATCAGGCCCAGGAGCACGAAGCCCATGTGCGAGATGGTCGAATAAGCCAGCATGCGCTTGAAGTTGGTCTGCACAATGGCGGTCAGGTTGCCGATGGCCAGCGACAGCACCGCCAGGATCATCAGCATCGGCTGCCAGTCGGCGGCCAGGCCATGCAGGCCATCCACCAGCAGGCGCAGCGTGATGGCGAAGGCGGCCAGCTTGGGCGCACCGCCCAGGATCAGCGTGACGGCGGTCGGCGAACCTTGGTAGACGTCCGGCACCCACATGTGGAACGGCACGGCGCCCAGCTTGAAGGCCAAGCCCGACACCAGGAACACGATGCCGAACACCAGCGCCATCTTCTCGGCCTTGCCGGCGGCGATGACCTTGGACACTTCGGCCAGGTCCAGGTGACCCGTGGCGCCGTAGACCATCGACATGCCGTACAGCAGGAAGCCCGAGGCCAACGCGCCCAGCACGAAGTACTTCATGGCGGCTTCGGTGGCCACGACGTCGTCGCGACGCAGCGCGATCAACGCGTACAGCGCCAGCGACATCAGTTCCAGGCCCAGGTAGATGGAAATGAGGTTCCCGGAGGAAATCATGACCATCTGACCCAGCAGCGCGAACAACGTCAGGACGTAGAGCTCGCCGCCCTTGAGCATGTCACGCACTTGCGCGTAGACACGGCCATAGACCAGCGTGGCGCCCACGGCGATGTAGGACGCGATTTTCAGCAGGTGCGACAGTTCGTCGGTGACGTACAGGCCATTGAACGTTGCGCCCGCAACGCCGTTCTTCCATTGCACGGCCGACACAACGGTCAGCACGCCCAATACCAGCATGGTCAGCAGGAACGTCGGCTTGCGCTCGGGGTGATTGCTGACCGCGTCGACGAGCAGGATAGCCAGGCCGGAAACCAGCAGAAGGATTTCCGGCGCCGCCAGGGCGAAATCGATTTGGGATTGCATCATTGTCTTGTCTTACAGTTTCGAGACGGCAACGTGTTGCAGCAGGGCCTCGACCGACACGTGCATGACGTCGGTAAAGGGCTTGGGATAGATCCCCATGTACAACACGGCGATCGCCATCACGCCAAGAATCACAAATTCGCGGCGGTTGATATCGGTCAGCTCGCGGACGTGGTCGTTGGCGATGTCGCCCAGGACCACACGCTTGACCATCCACAGCGAATACGAAGCACCCAGGATCAGGGCGGTAGCCGCCAACAGGCCGATCCAGAAGTTGTGTTCGACGGCGCCCATGATCACCATGAACTCGCCGACGAAACCGCTGGTGGCCGGCAGGCCGCTATTGGCCATCGAGAACAGGATGAAGAACGTCGCGAAGCGCGGCATCACGTTGACCACGCCGCCGTAATCGGCGATGCGGCGCGAGTGCATGCGGTCATAGAGCACGCCGATACACATGAACATGGCGCCCGACACGAAGCCGTGGGAGATCATCTGCACGATGGCGCCTTCGACGCCGGCCGTGTTGAAGATGAAGAAGCCCAGCGTCACGAAACCCATGTGGGCCACGGACGAATAAGCCACCAGCTTTTTCATGTCTTCCTGGATGATCGCGACCAGGCCGATGTAGATCACCGCGATGAGCGACAGCGTGATCATCAGGCCCGCCAGGCTGTGCGAGGCGTCGGGCGTGATCGGCAGCGAGAAGCGCAGGAAGCCATAGGCGCCCAGCTTCAGCATGATCGCGGCCAGCACGATGGAGCCGCCCGTGGGCGCTTCCACGTGAGCATCCGGCAACCACGTGTGCACGGGCCACATCGGCACCTTCACCGCGAACGCCGCCAGCAGCGCCACGAAGATCAGGATCTGCGGTGTCTGGCCAAGCTTGACCTGGTGCCAGGTCAGGATGTCGAACGAACCGCCCGATGCGTGCCACAGGTAGATGAACGCGATCAGGGTCAGCAGCGAACCCATCAACGTGTACAGGAAAAACTTGAATGCCGCATACACGCGGTTCGGTCCGCCCCAGACGCCGATGATGATGTACATCGGGATCAGCGTGGCTTCGAAGAACACGTAGAACAGCATGCCGTCCAGCGCGGCGAACACGCCCACCATCAGACCCGACAGGATCAGGAAGGCGGCCATGTACTGCGACACGCGACTGGTGATGACTTCCCAGCCGGCCAGCACCACGATGATGGTGATGAACGCGGTCAGGAGGACGAACCACAGCGAAATGCCGTCGATGCCCAGGTGGTAATTGACGTTGAAGGCTTCGATCCACGAGGCCTTTTCCACGAACTGCATGGCGGCCGTGGTGTTGTCAAAACCGGTGTAGAGCGGAATCGTGACGAGGAAGCCGGCAAAGGCGCCGACCAGCGACAGGCCGCGCGTCAGACCGGGACGGTCGTCACGGCCCACCGCCAGCACCAGCAGGCCGAATACGATCGGGACAAAGATCGCAAGCGTGAGCCAGGGGAAAGTGTTGGATGCCATCTCGCTTGCCATCATTGGGGAATCAGCACAAAGAAAGTCACCAGCGCCATGATGCCGATGATCATCGCGAACGCGTAGTGATAGATGAAGCCGGATTGCAGGTGGCGGCTGACCGCTGCCACCCAACCCACGACGCGGGCGCTACCGTTTACCAGCAGGCCATCGATGATGCCGCGGTCGCCGGTATTCCACAGGCCACGGCCCAGGGCGCGCAGGCCGCGAGCGATGATCTGCTCGTTGACCCAATCCACGTAGTACTTGTTTTCAAGCACTTTGTTGACGCCGGACAGGCTGGACTTGATCGCGGCCGGAACCTTGGGATTGATCAGGTAGCAGTACCAGGCAATGACGAAACCGGCAACGACCAGCCAGAACGGCAGCGTCTGGAAGGCATGCAGGCCATAGGCGACCCAGCCGTGCCATTCTTCTTGCAGTTCGTGCATGGCCGGATGCTGCGGCAGCACCGTGATCACGCCGTTGAAGAACTTGCCGAACAGCATCGGGTCAACCGCCCAGGCGCCAACCAGCACCGACGGAATCGCCAGCAGGATCAGCGGCAGCGTCACCACCCAGGGCGACTCATGCGGCTTGCCGCCATGATGGCCGTGGCCATGGTCGTCGTGACCGTGGTCGTCATGCCCATGCGCGTCGTGGCCATGGCCGTGACCGTGGTCGGTGGTGTCAAAGCGTTCCTTGCCGTGGAAGACCAGGAAGTACACGCGGAACGAGTAAAGCGAGGTCACGAACACACCGATCAGCACGGCGTAGTACGCGAAGCTTGCGCCCCAGACGTTGGCGTGGCCAGCGGCTTCGATGATGTTCTCCTTCGAGTAGAAACCCGAGAAGAACGGCGTGCCGACCAGGGCCAGCGTGCCCAGCAGGAAGGTGATCCAGGTGATGGGCATGTACTTGCGCAGGCCGCCCATGTTGCGGATGTCCTGGTCGTGGTGCATGCCGATGATGACCGAACCGGCGCCCAGGAACAGCAGTGCCTTGAAGAACGCGTGGGTCATCAGGTGGAAAATGGCCACCGAGTAGGCCGAGGCGCCCAGCGCGACGGTCATGTAGCCCAGCTGCGACAGCGTGGAATACGCGACAACGCGCTTGATGTCCGTCTGGATGATGCCCAGGATGCCCAGGAACAGCGCACCGATGGCGCCGATCACGATGATGAACGACAGCGCCACGTCCGACAGTTCGAACAGGGGCGAGAAGCGCGCCACCATGAAGATACCGGCCGTCACCATGGTGGCGGCGTGGATCAGCGCGGAGATCGGGGTCGGGCCTTCCATCGAGTCAGGCAGCCAGGCGTGCAGCGGAACCTGGGCCGATTTGCCCATGGCGCCGATGAACAGGCAGATACACGCGACCGTCAGCAGCATCCAGTCGGAACCCGGCAGGGTCATCGTGGCCAGCTTGTCGGCTTGGGCGAAGACGTCGCCGTAGTGCATCGTGCCGGCATACGCGAACAACAGGCCGATACCCAGCACGAAGCCGAAGTCGCCGACGCGGTTGATCAGGAATGCCTTCATGTTGGCGAAGATAGCCGTCGGGCGGGTGTACCAGAAACCGATCAGCAGGTACGACACCAGGCCCACCGCTTCCCAGCCGAAGAACAGCTGCACCATGTTGTTCGACATCACCAGCATCAGCATGGAGAACGTGAACAGCGAGATGTACGAGAAGAAGCGCTGGTAGCCGGGATCATCGGCCATGTAGCCGATGGTGTAGATGTGCACCATCAGCGATACGGACGTGACCACGACCATCATCATGGCCGACAGGGGATCGATCAGGAAGCCGATTTCCAGCTTGGTCTGGCCGATCAGGCTCCAGGTGTAGACCGCGCCGTCAAAGCGCAGGCCGTTGAGCACGTCGCCCAACACCACCACCGAACCGATGGCGGAGATAAGTACGCCAAGAATGGTGATGACGTGGGACGCGCGGCGGCCGATGGGACGGCCCAGGAAGCCGGTGCCGAAAAGGCCCGCGAGAATTGCTCCGGCCAGCGGTGCCAGCGCGATGAGCAAGTAGAGATTGGGTGAGCTAGACATTTTCTTCCAATACCCCGTCAGCCCTTCAGGCGATCGAGTTCGTCAACGTTGATCGTGTTCAGGTTGCGGAACAGCAGCACCAAAATGGCCAGGCCGATCGCCGCTTCAGCGGCGGCCACGGTCAGGATGAAGAACACGAACACCTGGCCGGCGGTATCGCCGAACCAGCTGGAGAACGCCACGAAGTTCATGTTGACGGCCAGGAGCACGAGCTCGATGGACATCAAGAGAATGATCAGGTTGCGGCGGTTCAGGAAGATGCCGAAGATCCCGATGGCGAACAGGATCGCCCCAAGGATCAGATAGTGAGCCAGCGTCAGCGTCATTGTTTTTCTCCTTCGGGCGCAGCGGCGGCGGCGGACGTTCCGTCACGCTTGGCCTGGGCACGCTCGCTTTGGGCGGGCATGTTGACCATGCGGAAGCGGTCCTTCGAACGGACGCGCACGGCGGCTACCGGGTCGTTGTACTTCACGTCGCGGCGGCGGCGCAGGGTCAGCGCAATCGCGGCGACCATACCCACCAGCAGCAGCGCGGCGCCCACTTCAATGGCGTAGACATACTGCGTGTACATGACTTCGCCAAGCGCGCGAGCGTTGTTGTAGTCGCCGGCAACCGGGGCTTGCGGACCCGAACCGTACCAGGTGGAACCCAGCACGAAGGACATTTCCAGCACCAGCACCAGACCGATCACCAGGCCCAGCGGCAGGTAGGTCTTCATGCCCTGGCGCATGGTGTCCATGCGGATGTCCAGCATCATCACGACGAACAGGAAGAGCACCATCACGGCGCCCACGTACACCAGCACCAGCAGCAAGGCCAGGAATTCAGCGCCCAGCAGCATCCACAGCATGGCTGCGTTGGAGAATGCCAGGATCAGGTGAAGTACGGCGGTGACCGGGCTGCGCGCGGTGATCACGCGGAACGCCGCGATCACCAGCACGGCGGCCAGTATGTAGAAAAGGACAGTGGTAAAAGTCATGGATCAGACCCTGGGCTTCAACGGTAAGGAGCGTCGTCGGCCCGGCGGCGGGCGATGTCGGCTTCGTAGCGATCGCCCACGGCGAGCAGCATGTCTTTGGTGAAATACAGGTCGCCGCGCTTTTCACCGTGGTATTCGTGGATATGGGTTTCCACGATCGAGTCCACGGGGCAGCTTTCTTCACAGAAGCCGCAGAAAATGCACTTGGTCAGATCGATGTCGTAACGCGTGGTGCGGCGGGTGCCGTCCTCGCGCTGGTCCGATTCGATGGTGATCGCCAAGGCCGGGCACACGGCTTCACACAGCTTGCACGCAATGCAGCGCTCTTCCCCGTTGGGGTAGCGGCGCAACGCGTGCAGGCCGCGGAATCGCGCCGACGTCGGCGTTTTTTCCTGCGGGTAACGCAAGGTGACCTTGCGCTTGAAAAAGTACTTGCCCGTCAGGCGCATGCCCTTGAGCAACTCGGTCAGCATCAGGCTGCCGAAGAAATCTTTGATCGCTTCCATATCCTGCCTCTGCCTGGCGGCTTAGCGCCAAATGTTCCAGGGCGTCTGCATCCAGATCGCCACCACGACCAGCCAAACGCCGGTCAGCGGGATGAAGATTTTCCAACCCAAACGCATGATCTGGTCATAGCGGTAGCGCGGGAACGAAGCGCGGAACCACACAAACAACGAGACCACAACGAACGTCTTCAGACCCAGCCAGATCCAACCCGGAATCCAGGTCAGCGGCGCGATGTCGATCGGGGAAGCCCAGCCGCCCAGGAACATGATCGACGCCATGCAGGACAGCAGGATCATGTTGGCGTATTCACCCAGGAAGAACAGGGCGAAAGCCATACCCGAGTACTCGACCATGTGGCCGGCCACGATTTCCGATTCGCCTTCGACGACGTCGAACGGGTGACGGTTGGTTTCAGCCACGATAGCCACGACGTAGATCACGAACAGCGGCAACAGCGGCAGCCAGTTCCAGGACATGAACGTCAGGCCCTTGTCGGCAAACCAGCCGCGGTTCTGAACGTTGACGATCTCGGACATGTTCAGGCTGCCCGACACCAGCAGCACCGTGACAAGCACGAAGCCGATGGCCAATTCGTAGGACAGCATCTGTGCCGAAGCGCGCAGCGCGCCCAGGAACGCGTACTTGGAGTTCGACGCCCAGCCCGCCACGATCACGCCATACACGCCGATCGACGTAATAGCCATGATGTACAGCAGGCCGGCGTTGACGTTGGCCAGCACGACATCAGGACCAAAAGGAATCACGGCCCAGGCAGCCAGCGCGGGCATCAGCGTGACCACGGGGGCCACGACGAACAGCACCTTGTTGGCTTCGCTGGGGACGATGACTTCCTTGGTCAGCAGCTTGAACACGTCGGCAAACGGCTGCAACAGCCCCCTGAACCCGACACGGTTCGGACCCACGCGCACATGCATGGCGCCAATCATCTTGCGTTCCCAGTACGTCAGGTACGCAACGCACAGAATGATCGGCACGGCGATGATCACAATCTTGATGAGGGTCCAGAGGACCATCCAAACCGTCGGGCCCAGCAATTGCTGCCCGTGGCTCTCAAGAACATTAAGCCATTCCATCAGGCACGCTCCACGCTGAGTTGACCGAATGCGCCACCCAGGGCTGCGGTGTTTTCAAAGGCCGCGGAGATGCGCACGGCGCGGTCGGCCACGGCATCGTCCTGCACGGTTTCGAGTTCGACGGCGCCTTCGGCACCGGCCACACGCACCTTGACTCCGGCCCTCAGGCCGAGGCTGGCGAGCGTACGGCCGTTCATGGCGGCGGCGGGCTTGCGGGATGCCGGGGCCGCTTGCAGCGGTTCCGAGCGACGGACCATGGCGTCAGTGCGGTAGATCGGCACATCGGCCACGCGTTCCAGGCCGGTCAGCGCTTGGCCCAGGCCCAGCGGCGCCTTGACGTCGTTGGACAAGCGGCCTTCGATGCCGCCGGCCAGCGCGGCATCGCGCACCGATTCCGACGTTTCATCGTCAAAGCCGGCCAGATGCAGCACGTTGCCCAGCACGCGCAGGACCTTCCAGCCCGGACGCGTCTGACCCATCGGTGCAACCGTGCCCTTGAAGCTTTGGGCCAGGCCTTGCGCGTTGACGAAGGTGCCCGACGTTTCGGTGAACGGCGACACCGGCAGCATGACGTCGGCCCATTCGGCGGCTGCCGAACGGTACGGCGTCAAGGCCACGGCGAACTGCGCGCCGCGCAGCGCGGCGATGGCTTGCTGGCCGTTATCGGCGTCCAGCAGCGGTTCGGCGTGCAACACGATGTAGGCCTTGAGCGGCTCGGCCAGCATGGCAGCGGCGGTCTTGCCGCCCTTGCCCGGAACAGCGCCGGCCAGGTAACCACCGACGGTGTTGCCGCCAGAGGTCAGGAAGCCGAACTTGCCACCGGCCAGGTTCGCCACGGCGCGGCCGTTGGCGGCCAGCGTCGTCGCTTGCGCACTGGCCACGGCCATGTTGCCCAGCAGCACGGCGGTGTTGGCGCCGGAAGCCAGGCTGGCGGCGATGAGCTTGGCGTTTTCGCCCGGGGTGACCGAGGCGAATTCGGCCGGCACGCCTTGTTCCTTGGCTTGCGCCAGGGCAACGGCCACTTCGGCCAGCGCGCGCGGCAGCTCGGACGGCGCCACGGTGATGCGGGCGGCGACGGGCAGCAGGGGATCGTCAGCGGCGCTGTCGACCATCAGGATCTGCGTGCCGCGCTTGGCGGCCTGGCGCAGGCGTTGCGCCATCAGCGGGTGGTCCTTGCGCAGGAACGAGCCGACGACCAGGACGCGGTCCAGGTTGTCGAGTTCAGCGATGGGCATGCCCAGCCACGGTGCGCCGGTCAACGCGGCGTCAAAGGCCGGGTCGGTCTGGCGCAGGCGGAAGTCGATGTTCTCGGAACCCAGCGCGCGGACCAGGCGGCCCAGCAACGCATATTCTTCCGTGGTGGCGTATTCGGAAGCCAAGGCACCGATCTGGCCGGCGCCGAAGCTGTCGCGAACGCGCGACAGGCCTTGCGCCACGGCTTGCAGCGCGTCGGCCCACGAGGCTTCCTGCCACTTGCCGTCGGTGCCCTTGATCATCGGGGCGGTCAGGCGGTCGTCGCTGTTCAGGCCTTCGTACGAGAAGCGGTCGCGGTCGCTGATCCAGCATTCGTTGACGGCGTCGTCTTCGAAAGGCACCACGCGCATGACGCGGTCGCCCTTGACCTGAACCACCAGGTTGGCGCCCAGGCTGTCGTGCGGGCTGACCGAGCGGCGGCGGGCCAATTCCCAGGTACGGGCGCTGTAGCGGAAAGGCTTGGAGGTCAGCGCGCCCACCGGACAGATGTCGATCATGTTGCCCGAGAGCTCGGACTCGATCGAGCGGCCGACGAACGTCGTGATCTCGGAGTGTTCGCCACGGCCCAGCATGCCCAATTCCATGACGCCGGCAATTTCCTGGCCGAAGCGCACGCAGCGGGTGCAGTGGATGCAGCGGGTCATTTCCTCGGCGGAAACCAGCGGACCCAGGTCCTTGTGGAACACGACGCGCTTTTCCTCTTGGTACCGCGAGGAAGAGCCACCGTAGCCCACGGCCAGATCCTGCAACTGGCATTCGCCGCCCTGATCGCAGATCGGGCAGTCGAGGGGGTGATTGATGAGCAAGAATTCCATCACCGACTTCTGAGCGGCGCGAGCCTTTTCAGAGCAGGTGTGGACGACCATGCCGTTGGTCACGGGCGTGGCGCAGGCGGGCAGCGCCTTGGGCGCTTTTTCCACTTCAACCAGGCACATCCGGCAGTTGGCCGCGATGGACAGTTTCTTGTGGTAGCAGAAATGCGGCACGTAAAGCCCGACTTTCTGAGCGGCATGCATGACCATGCTGCCTTCGGGCACTTCGACCTGATTGCCGTCGACGGTTAGTTCAACCATTGCTGTTCCTGAGACCTACAGATATTGCGGGACCACACAAGACTTATGCTCGATGTGGTGCGCGAATTCGTCGCGAAAATGCTTGAGGAAGCCACGGACGGGCATGGCGGCGGCGTCACCCAGGGCGCAGATGGTGCGGCCCATGATGTTGCCTGCCACGTTGTCCAGCAAGTCCAGATCTTCCGGACGGCCGTGACCGTTTTCGATGCGATGCACCATGCGGTAGAGCCAGCCGGTGCCTTCGCGGCACGGCGTGCACTGGCCGCAGCTTTCCTCGAAATAGAAGTACGACAGACGCAGCAGCGACTTCACCATGCAACGCGTTTCGTCCATGACGATCACCGCGCCAGAACCGAGCATCGAGCCGGCCTTGGCGATGGAGTCATAGTCCATCGTGCATTCCATGATGATGTCGGCCGGCAGCACCGGGGCGCTGGACCCGCCAGGGATCACCGCCTTCAGTTTCTTGCCACCGCGCATGCCGCCCGCCAGTTCAAGCAGCGTCGAGAACGGGGTGCCCAGCGGGATCTCGTAGTTGCCGGGCCGTTCGACGTCGCCGGTGATCGAGAACAGCTTGGTGCCGCCGTTGTTCGGCTTGCCGACTTCCAGGTAGGCCTGGCCGCTGTTACGGATGATCCACGGCACAGCCGCGAACGTTTCCGTGTTGTTGATCGTGGTGGGCTTGCCGTACAGGCCGAAGCTGGCCGGGAACGGCGGCTTGAAGCGCGGTTGGCCCTTCTTGCCTTCCAGCGATTCCAGCAGCGCGGTTTCTTCGCCACAGATGTAGGCGCCGTAACCGTGGAACGCATGCAGCTGAAAGCTGTAGTCCGAACCCAGGATCTTGTCGCCCAGGAACCCGGCGGCGCGCGCCTCTTCCAGCGCTTCTTCAAAGCGTTCGTACACTTCGAAGATTTCGCCGTGGATGTAGTTGTAGCCGACGCTGATGCCCATGGCGTAGGCCGCGATCGCCATGCCTTCAATCACGATGTGCGGATTGAAGCGCAGGATGTCGCGGTCCTTGAACGTGCCGGGCTCGCCTTCGTCCGAGTTGCAGACGAGGTACTTCTGGCCGGGGAACGCACGCGGCATGAAGCTCCACTTCAGGCCGGTCGGGAAACCCGCGCCGCCACGGCCGCGCAAGCCCGATGCCTTGACTTCGGCGATCACGTCCTCCGGCTTCATGCCGGTGGTCAGGATCTTCTTCAGGGCTTCGTAGCCGCCGCGCTTGACGTAGTCTTCGAGGCGCCAGTTGGCGCCGTCGACGTCGGCCATGATCTGCGGCTTGATGTGCCGGCCATGCAGGCACATCGAATTGGACAGGTCGTTCAGCGGGTTGGGATCAAGCCCTTGCGCGAACTGCTTGTACAGGTCGGGCGCGTTCATGCCGACTCTCCTTGGACCTTGAGGGCCGCGACCAGCGCGTCCAGCTTCTCGTCCGTCATGCGCACGCACATATGCTTGTTGTTCACGATCAGCACGGGGGAATCGCCGCAAGCGCCCATGCATTCGCCTTCAACCAGCGTGAACTGGCCGTCGGCGGTGGTTTGACGGTAGTCGACACCCAGCTTGCGCTTGAGGTATTCGCCGGCACGGTCGCCATCGCGCAAGGCACAGGGCAGGTTCGTGCAGACGGCGATCTTGTTCTTGCCGACGGGCTTGACGTCGAACATGTTGTAGAACGTGGCGACTTCCTGCACCGCAATGGGCGGGACGCCAATGTAATTGGCCACATCTTCAATGGTTTCGGTAGCCAACCAGCCCTTCTCTTCTTGCGCGATGGCAAGCGAGGCCATGATGGCGGACTGCCGCTGGTCGGCCGGGAACTTCGCGAGTTCTCGGTCGATTTTCTGGTAGGCCTGTTCGGAAAGCAGCATAGTTTGAATCCGGGTTATGCGGGCGTGCTCGTGACTGTCTGGGCGGATCAGCGATCGATCTCGCCGAAAACGATGTCCTGCGTACCAATGATGGTGACGGCGTCGGCGATCATGTGACCGCGCGACATTTCATCCAACGATTGCAGGTGGACAAAGCCGGGGGCCCGAATCTTCAGGCGGTAAGGCTTGTTGGCGCCGTCCGACACCAGATAGATGCCGAACTCGCCCTTGGGATGCTCCACCGAGGCATACGCCTCGCCCGGGGGCACGTGGAAACCTTCGGTGAAGAGCTTGAAGTGGTGAATCAGCTCTTCCATGTTGGTCTTCATGGCGGTGCGCTTGGGCGGGGCGATCTTGTGATTCTCGATCATGACCGGGCCCGGGTTGTTGCG